>NZ_NIJF01000090.1 GCF_003316765.1 Bacillus sp. P14.5
ATGTTCTTACTAGATTAACGTTGACGTTTTGAGTTGTTTAGTTTTCAATGTTCAATGTGTCTCTCTTGAGCACCAAATTAGTGTAACACACTTCGTGATGTGGTGTCAATATTTTTTAAAAAAGCAGTGCGCTGTTGTTTCAGCGACAAGGAATATAATATCACGTTTAACTTTAAAGCGTCAATACATATTACAAAGTTTTTTAAAAAAGAAAGTTTTTTTCCGCAATCTTATTCAAAATACTCTTAACCACCTGCCGCAGTGTGCCCCTCCATGCTAATACCTTTACTATTAGGTTCTTATTCAAAGGCTGTTTTGCTTGCGGAAAGATTTCTCTTTAAACGGAGGGCTCAGCACTTTTCTCCGGTGAATTATTAAAACCGGATCATACAATAGAAGTTACTATAGAAAAACAAAAACCCCGCTTAAGATTTCAGCGGAGTTTATACGATAATATACATTTGGATGATGGTTAATCCTACTACTCCCGGTATTCCGAGAATCCCGGAAACCGAGGAAGTCGCCAGGTTAATCGGCACATGAATGCCGAATTGGCTTCCAAAAGCATTTAAGAAGAACAAGAACAGTGCTCCGATCAATACTTTCATGCATAGCTGCCCAACAAATTTTGCAGGTTTGAACGGAGTCCCTGCTGCAAGCAGAAATACGATCATGCTGCTGATGACTGCGATAACTACGACCGGACTCATATTATTTCCCTCCCTTAAAGGATAAATCGATACCTTATAGAGAGGATATGAGGGTTGTCTACCTTTTTATGACGACTTTTCTATTTTTCGCTTCCCTGAAGAAGAAAAAGTATTTGGCCTCGGCAATCTTGGATTGGTAATTGATTTCGTATGAGTTCTCAATGCTTAGATCTTCTAAAGCACGCTGGGAAATCCACTCTTTTTTGTATCTTCAAGTGAATGGAGCAGTTTATTTTCATACTCTTTTCGTAATTTACCTTTTTTTCGAAAGAACATTGTCACATTCCACTCCTGTTCTACACATCTCTTCTTCCTTCTAATGCTTTAGAGAGAGTGACTTCATCCGCATATTCCAGGTCTCCGCCTACCGGGAGCCCATGGGCGATCCTTGTAACGCGTATGCCGGAGGGTTTCAGAAGTCTTGAGATATACATAGCCGTCGCTTCGCCTTCAATGTTCGGGTTGGTTGCCAGGATGACTTCTTCCACTTGTTCATCTTGAAGTCTTTTTAAAAGGTCGGGAACATTGATGTCTTCAGGCCCGATTCCATCCATTGGAGAAATTGCCCCGTGAAGGACATGGTAAAGTCCGTTATATTCCTTCATTTTTTCCATGGCAATGACATCTTTGGGATCTTGGACGACACAGACAATACTCCGGTCCCTTCTTGCATCCTCACAGATGTAACAAGGGTCCTGATCGGTTATATGGCCGCAGACCGAACAATAGGTCAGCTTTCTTTTGGCGTTCACTAGAGCCTTGGCAAATTCAAGGACGGTATCCTCTTTCATGCCTAAAACAAAAAACGCCAGTCGGGCCGCGGTTTTCGGCCCTATTCCCGGCAGTTTCATAAAGCTGTCGATAAGCTTCGATATCGGTTCAGGATAATGCATAGTAAACCTCCTAGAACATTCCCGGTAAGTTCATTCCTTTGGTGAATTGTCCCATAGTTGAGTTCGTCAGTTCGTCTGCTTGTTTCAAAGCATCATTTGTTGCAGCAAGAACAAGGTCCTGCAGCATTTCGATATCTTCTGGATCTACTACTTCTTCCTTGATGTTCACTTCTAATACTTCTTTATGGCCGGATACGATTACTGTCACCATTCCGCCGCCTGCAGTTCCTTCTAAACGCTTATCACCCAGTTCCTCTTGAGCTTGAGCCATTTGTTTTTGCATCTTTTGCATTTGTTTCATCATACCTTGCATATTTCCCATTCCACGCATAGTAAAAAACCTCCATTATTTTTATTCTCTTATTTCTATTAAATCTTCTCCTACAAGCTTTCTTGCCTCAGCAATCAGCGGATCTTCTGCCTCTTCATTCACAGCAGAATCCGGATCATCGGTTCTCTGGTGCTTGATGAAATCCTCTCTCACACTCTGCCATTGGTCTTCCGGGATACCGATCGGCTGGTATTCCGTGCCGGCTAATTGTCCCAGGATGGAGCCCAGCGCCTCCGTAAAGCCAGCATTCTCCATTGCCATCTGGCAGTGGATGTCATACTTGAACTTCAGGATAAAAGAATGAGTGGAAGCGGCAACAGGTTCCGCATCATTGAGCAGTGCTGCTTGTGAGCGCATCTGCCGCTGATTCAGGATTTCGAGCATTTCACCCCAGCGGCTCTTGATAAGATTCAAATCTTCCTTCGTCGCTGTCTTCAGCACTTCTTGCACCATTCCCGTTGCAACCTTGAAACCTTTTCGGGAAGAAGGCGCCCGCTTCTTAGGGGCAGGGACTGATTCCTGCTGTGCGGGGACGCCCTTCGCCTTAAGCTGATTCAATTCATTTTCCAAGCTCTGGACCTTTTGAATCAGCTGCCCAATTTCCGGTGAAGCCACCTTGTTCTCCACTTCAATCTGACAGAGTTTCACAATGGAAACTTCTATATAGATCCTGGCATGATTAGTGAATTTCATCTCTTGCTGTGCATCATTAAGTATATCAATAAATCTGTAAATATGCTGAGGTGAGACTCTTTCGGCCAATGCCTTGAAATCTTCGTCCAGCATGACCCTTTCAAGTGATTCCTCAAGGTTCGGCGCTGTCTGGTGAAGCAGCATGTCCCTGAAGTACAGGACAAGGTCTTCTGTAAGCCTTGCCGGGTCTTTCCCTTGGAAAAGCAGTTCTTCCAAAGCTTGGAGGGCATCGGCTACTTCATTATCAAAAATCGCCTTGGCCAGCCTGTTCAGATAGACTTGTGATACCGCACCCGTTACCGTCAGGGCATCATCGACCGTCACTCTGTCCTGACTGAAGGATATAGCCTGGTCCAGCAGGCTGAGGGCATCACGCATTCCGCCTTCTGCCGCCCTTGCGACCACATGCAGCGCTTTTTCTTCATATTGTACACCCGATTCATCGGCAATATGAGTCATTCTGCCAACAATATCCCTTGCTGTGATTCTTTTGAAGTCGAATCGCTGGCACCTCGAAATGATGGTAAGCGGAATCTTATGCGGCTCGGTTGTTGCCAGGATAAAGATCACGTGCTTCGGAGGCTCTTCCAATGTTTTCAGCAGGGCGTTGAAAGCTCCGATAGAGAGCATATGGACCTCATCTATTATATAGACCTTATAGGAGACCACATTAGGTGCATATTTGACCTTGTCCCGGATGTCGCGGATTTCTTCGACCCCATTATTGGACGCTGCATCGATCTCGATGACATCTGGTATGGAGCCGTCTGTAATGCCGATACAGGAGTCACACTCATTGCAAGGCTCTGCGATTGGCGCTCTTTCACAGTTGACTGCCTTGGCCAGGATCTTGGCAGCACTCGTTTTCCCGGTTCCCCTTGGCCCTGAAAAAAGATAGGCATGTGAAATTTTCTGCTGGAGGAGAGCATTTTGCAATGTTTTCGTTACATGCTGCTGGCCGACTACATCGAGGAACTGCTGCGGACGCCAGACTCTATATAAAGCTTGATAACTCAAAACGTTCTCCTCCTTTTATATGTATTATTTTAAAAATGGCCGTTTGCCACAAAGCTTTGACGGGCATGTGTGTAAAATATATTCTCATCTATCTATTATAACTTAAATAAATTTAGTTTTACAAAGACTGATTAACTATTATCAGATTTTTATTGAAGTTCTTCCCTATGCAAAAAACCCATCCCCGAAAGGATGAGTTTCATTATAAGTATTAAACTGCCGTGCACCTTCCGTCGACATGCATCCATAAGCGTTACTCAAGCAGTTAGCTCGGCCCAGGCAACCCCGCGGCACATGAGATAGTCCACTTAATGCTGCTTCCTTCCGGACCTGACATGGTTCATGGGTTCCCATTGCGCAGGACCCGGGCGTCAACACCACTTACTTGAGGCAGGCCTTACAGAGTGCAAGCCTCAGGAAGGGATTCAGCCTCGCTGGAGCGGATTGCGAGTACAGGGCACCGCTACCTCCCCGCCTAGCACGGCAAAATTGATACCATATTTAGTTGCGCCATGTCCGACGCAAATATTAGTATACTAGCTCTTACGGAAAAAAGCAATGGCTTAGAGATTGTCAATTCCTGTATCCTGTTCCATCTCTGCTTTCCTTCTCTGCTTTTCCTCTTTCTTCTTAGCCCGGAGCCTGCGGAAAAAGCTTGTCAGAAGCTGTCCGCATTCCTCCTGCAGCACACCTGGCACAACCACACATTGATGGTTAAAGCGCTCATCCTCCAGAAGGTTCATCAGGGTTCCCGCGCACCCCGCTTTTGGATCAGGTGCGCCATATACCACTGTCTTGATTCTTGATAGAAGGATCGCACCGGAACACATCGGACAGGGTTCCAATGTGACAAAAAGTACCGCACCTTCCAGCCTCCAAGTACCCATCTTTTCGCAGGCTTGCTCAATCGCCAGCAGTTCGGCATGAGTCACCGCATTTTGTGTCGTTTCCCTGAGATTATGGGCGGCTCCAATCACTTCTCCATCCAGCACGACCACTGCTCCGATCGGGACTTCTTCTTTTCCCTCGGCTTTCTTGGCCTCATCTATGGCGAGTTTCATAAAGTATTCCTGTTTCGTATCCACTTGTATAACTCCTTACCTATGGATAAAATCATTCTCCCCACCCCACACTATTGCAAAAGGAGGATAATGATGAATGACCATACCGCACTATTAATAATAGATATACTGAATCCATTTGATTTCGAACACGGCAAGACACTCGCTGATCACACCACAAAAATGCTAAAGCCTCTTGATTCTCTGCGAGGAGCCTGCCGTCAAAACAATATGCCTGTCATCTATATTAATGACCATTATACCCTCTGGCAGGCCGATTTGAAAAAAATCTATGATAAATGCCTGAATGATATCAGCCGCCCTATTATCGAAACATTAAAGCCTGGCAAAGATGACTACTTCTTGATCAAACCGAAACACTCCGCTTTCTATGGAACAGCTTTAAATACACTTCTTCATTCCTTGAAGGTCGATACACTCATCCTTACAGGCATTGCCGGAAATATCTGTGTGTTGTTCACGGCCAATGATGCTTATATGAGGGAATTCAACCTGATCATCCCGGAAGACTGCATTGCTTCTGTGAGTGAAGACGATAACCGGTATGCCTTGGAAATGATGAAGAATGTGTTGAAGGCGGATATCGTTGCTTCAGGAAGTATCTTGCAGGGTTACTATTGACGCACTCTTTACCAAAGGGCGAATTGCTTGGTACCGGAAAAATCCTTTGGGCTGTTCTACCTGTATCCTTTGTGTCTTCTCTCTGTAAGGTATAAGAAGCTTTACTTTTCCAGCTTACCAGTAGATTTTAAACTCGATCAATAGAGTTACGAATTACCCTCTAGAAAAGAGGCTGTTTTCGCATATATTGTTGCTTCGGAAAATCCCAATAGCCGGATTTTCCCCCGGATATTAAGAGTTTTATCTCTTATCGAGGGAGAGTAGCTCTTTTCTTTTCGGTGTTACCAGTTTTTATCCCTCTTAATATGGGTACTTTTTCGGAATTAGTATTAAATAGCAACAAAGTTTACGAGAAGAGCCAGATAAAAAGAGAAATAAAAGTCATGTCCCTATGTGTAACTAACGGTAAAAAATAAGGGGAGATTTTACCGTTAATTACAGGTTTCTGCTCATTTTGTTGATGAATAAGGGAAGTTTTTCCCCTTATTAAAGCATGAGATACCCTTTTACGAGCCTTTTTAGTCAAATAAGGGGAATTTTTCCCTCTATTTAGGTGTTTTTCGGTCCCCATTTAATTAATTAAGAGGAAAATTTCCCTCTATTTCCACGGTTAAAGTCCCTATCCTGATCCCCTAATCAATTAAAGTAACCCTCACTATTCCACATTCGGGAATCGGCATGTTCACACCGGCAGGGCCATCTAAAAGTTTTAAAAGAGAGCTCCTTTCAAAGATAATTACCTTCACCCCTTTTTGAACTAAAGGTGACCTTCTGCGGTACTAGCGGGAAGTCTAATTACACCGCCAAGCCCCTCGTGATTAATGCCCGCTCCGCGGAGTCGTCCGTCTGGAGCGGAAATCCATAACTTATATAACAACCACAAGCGTTGCGAAAAACCTTTTTTAAAAAACCTGTTAAAATTCTCCTCAATCATCATACTTCCCTCTTTTTCCACATACATTTCTTACAGTGAAAATGTTAAAGGGGGGCAAGTTATGCAAATCCATGTAGTCCAGCCTAATCAGTCGTTGTTTGGAATTGCTCAAACATATAATTCAAGCGTTGAAGATATCATTGAAGCGAATGATCTTCCTAATCCCGACAATCTTGTCGTCGGCCAGACCCTGGTCATTCCTATAGTAGGTTTATTTTATTTTGTGCAGCCGGGAGACAGCTTGTGGTCCATCAGCAGGAGGTTCGGCATCTCTTATCAAGAGCTTGCTCAGATCAATGGGATTTCCGTCAACCAGCCGCTGCAGGTGGGCTTCCGCTTGTATATCCCTGAGCGCCCTAAAACAGACGCTGAGTTCAATGCCTATGTAGAGCCTTATGGCACAACCGTTCAGCCGAATTTGGAAGAAAGCGCAAGAGAAGCAGCTCCATATCTTACCTACCTTGCTCCTTTTGATTTTGAAGCAAAAAGGGACGGTACATTGAAAGAGCCTCCCCTCGGGAATCTGCTGGAGATTGGGAGGGCGAACGGAAACGTCCTTATGATGGCCATTACCAACCAGGAGGAAGGCCAATTCAGCGATGAAGTCGGCAGGATTCTTTTAAATGATCAAAATATCCAGAACAAGTTCCTTGATAATGTGGTGGCCACAGCCAAGAAGTATGGCTTCCGGGATATCCACTTTGATTTTGAATATCTCCGTCCCCAGGATCGTGAGGCATACAATCAATTTTTGCGCAAAGCCAAGGCCCGCTTCAATCAGGAAGGCTGGCTCCTGTCCACTGCTCTTGCACCAAAGACGAGTGCCGGACAAAAAGGAAAGTGGTATGAAGCACACGATTATAAAGCACATGGAGAGATTGTCGACTTTGTTGTCATTATGACTTATGAATGGGGCTACAGCGGAGGGCCGGCTATGGCTGTTTCGCCTATAGGGCCTGTCCGGGAAGTGCTGGAATATGCTCTAAGCGAAATGCCTGCCTCAAAAATCATGATGGGGCAGAACCTTTATGGATATGACTGGACACTTCCTTTTAAGGAAGGAGATGTCGCCAAGGCGGTCAGCCCGCAAAGAGCAATTGAAATTGCAGCACAAAATAATGTTCCAATTCAATATGACACCGAAGCACAGGCACCATTTTTCACTTACCAGGACCCGGAAGGAAATCAGCATGAGGTATGGTTTGAAGACGCGCGTTCAATCCAGGCAAAATTCGATTTAATAAAGGAATTAAAACTAAGGGGAATGAGTTATTGGAAACTCGGTCTTCCCTTTCCTCAGAACTGGCTGTTGATCACAGACAACTTTGATGTGGTAAAAAGATAATATTGATAGAACCGCCATCCTTTACAAAGCGATGGCGGTTTTTTATGTTTTCAGGGCTGACCATCCCTTCCCGTAACATGATACAAGAGCGGAAATAAACAGCCTTGTTTAGCAGAACTTACTTTTAAAAAGTCACCCTTGCGGCTATATATTGTGTTAAAATAACACTTGTCGTCATTTGACGAGTACATGTCGATTATTAAACCATAATGTCGGTAAAGGAGGACATTGTATGGGAAGCATTCCATTCATTACGGTCGAAGGACCGATTGGGGTAGGGAAAACTTCTTTGGCCAAAGCGATTTCAACACATTTCAATTATCATCTTTTAAAAGAAATCGTAGATGAAAATCCATTTCTTGATAAATTTTATGACAACATCGATGAATGGAGCTTTCAAACTGAAATGTTTTTCTTATGCAACCGCTACAAGCAGCTGGAAGATATAGAATCACACTTTATTTCACAGAGTAAACCAGTCGTCGCCGATTATCATATTTTAAAAAATCTCATCTTTGCTGAGAGAACGTTAAAGAACAAGCAATTTGATAAATACATGAACATTTATCAAATACTAACAGAGGACATGCCGGTACCAAATGTCGTGGTCTACTTAAACGCCAGCCTTGATACCCTTCTGCACCGGATTGCCTTAAGAGGCAGAGAGTTCGAAAGGAAGATAAGCCCCTTATACCTGGAGCAGCTTTCCTTGGACTATGAACGCCATATTGCGCAGTTCGAAAGCAAGTATCCGGACATTCCTGTGCTTCGCTTTAACGGGGACCAGATGGACTTTGTAAAGAACAAAGATGATTTAGCACTTATTATAGATTCTTTAGATCAAACATTGAAAAAAGGAGCCACTTTATCATGAACCTTCGAAATAAATACGGGATCCCGAGCAATTCCGTCATCACGATTGCCGGAACTGTCGGTGTCGGCAAATCGACGATGACCAACGGACTTGCGAAGGCACTTGGCTTCCGTACTTCCTTTGAAAAAGTCGATACCAATCCGTACCTGGACAAATTTTATGAGGATTTCAAGAGCTGGAGCTTCCATCTTCAAGTCTATTTCCTCGCTGAACGCTTCAAAGAGCAAAAGAAAATTTTTGAATACGGCGGCGGCTTCATCCAAGACCGTTCCATCTACGAGGACACAGGCATCTTTGCGAAAATGCATTATGAAAAAGGAAATATGTCCGCTATCGATTACGATACCTATACAAGTCTTTTTGACGCCATGGTGATGACACCTTATTTCCCTCATCCAGACCTTCTCATCTATTTGGAAGGATCTATCGATGATGTGGTAGACCGCATTCGTGAAAGAGGACGTCCAATGGAACAGCAGACACCTGTTGATTACTGGCAGGAAATGCATGTCCGTTATGAAAATTGGATCGATTCCTTCAACGCATGTCCTGTGCTTCGATTGAATATCAACGATTATGATCTGATCAATAATGAAAATTCTATTGAGCCGATCATTGAAAGAATTGGATATTTCATTGAACAGACACGATTACTGAAATCATAAACAAAAAAGGATGGACGAGCAGCAGCTCAATCCATCCTTTTTTGTTTTATTTGCAGAGTACTCACTATAGGAAATCAAATTATTACTATCCAAACTTCAAAGAGTTGATTTCCTTTTCAGGTGCACGACTCCAATCAACGTTATTAAAAAGAACATTAATCGTGAATAAGCTTTACTCTCTTTTATAGGACCGTCAATATAAGGGAAGGCTCCAATGTTACTACATCATTTTACACATCATAATTCCTCAGGAGAATATACTATCTGAAAAAACGAATCCTTTATTTTCAGAAAGCTAAAGGGTAAGTATGGTATGGTGAAGAAAAAAACGGACACTATTTCCTTATAGCATCCGCATTTTCTTTATAGACCAAAGTGATATTTTATTAAATAGCAGCTCTCAGTGGCTCCTTCATGTACCCCGCTTATCCTGCTGGGGACATCAAAGTTGTTAAAAAATCACAGGAGCATTCTATCGTATTTCATATAATTGAACCGACTTCACTCTAAGAGTTTCAGCCAATTAAAAAACCGCTGCACGAGGCAGCGGTTTTCATATCTCCAATATTTATGCGCTATGGTTAATTTAAAAACAATGGAGGAGGAAGAGGGATTCGAACCCCCGCGGGCTGTTACACCCCTGTCGGTTTTCAAGACCGATCCCTTCAGCCAGACTTGGGTATTCCTCCGTATCGACAAGAATAATAATATCACAGGAAAAATATTGAGTCAACCATTTTCCGATATTTTTTAAAAACTTTTATCCTGAAATAATATTGAGCGGAAAAGTCGTTTCCCGCTCAATATCCATTCCACTTATTTAGGCTTGATAACTTCTGCTCCGCGCATATATGGTCTCAGCACCTCAGGAATGATGATACTTCCATCTTCTTGCTGGTAGTTCTCCAATATCGCGGCTACTGTACGGCCGAGTGCTAGTCCAGATCCATTCAACGTATGGACATGTTCCGGTTTCGCGCCTGGCTCGCGGCGGAAGCGGATGTTTGCACGGCGTGCCTGGAATGCTTCAAAGTTACTGCAAGAAGAAATTTCACGATACGTCCGATAGCTTGGAATCCAAACTTCGATATCATATTTTTTTGCAGCTGTAAATCCAAGATCAGCGGTACACATAGACATTACCCGGTATGGGAGGTTCAGTAATTGAAGTACCTTCTCTGCGTGTCCCGTCAATTTTTCCAGCTCAGTATAAGAATCTTCAGGGCGGACAAAGCGGACAAGTTCCACTTTATTGAATTGATGCTGACGGATCAGTCCCCTTGTATCCCTGCCGGCAGATCCCGCTTCAGAACGGAAGCAGGCGCTGAATGCTGTATAGGCAATTGGAAGCTGGTCATTTGTCAGGATCTCATCACGGTGATAATTGGTGACAGGCACTTCTGCTGTTGGTACAAGGTAGTAATCTTCGCTTTCAATCAGGAATGCATCTTCTTCGAATTTAGGAAGCTGCCCGGTACCTGTCATGCTCTCGCGGTTGACAATGTATGGAGGAAGCATTTCTTCATATCCATGCTCATCCATATGAAGGTCCATCATAAAGTTGATAAGAGCACGTTCCAATCTGGCACCCAGGCCTTTATAAAAGACAAAGCGGCTTCCTGTTACTTTGCTTGCTCTTTCAAAATCAAGAATGCCAGAATCTGTTGCAAGGTCCCAGTGAGGTTTAGGTTCAAAGTCAAAAGTTGGAACCGCTCCCCATTTTCGAGCCTCTACGTTATCATCTTCCGTAGATCCAACAGGTACACTCTCATGAGGAATATTTGGGATAGAAAGCATTAAGCGGTCGAGTTTTCCTTCCACTTCTTTCAATTCCTCATCAAGCTTTTTAATCTCGCTGCCGACTTCACGCATTTCAAGAATAAGATCATCCGCGTTTTGCTTTTCTTTTTTCATTTCTGCGATCCGTTGAGACACTTCGTTACGCTTGCTCTTTAAGTTTTCTGTTTCTACAAGCAACTCTCTTCTTCTTACATCGAGTTCTTCAAACTTTTCAAAATCACTTAAATCTTCACCGCGGTCTTGAAGGCGGTTCTTCACATCCTCAAAGTTTGCTCGTAAATATCTGATATCCAGCATTTTTGTTTCCTCCTTGTAATCTGCCCGGAAGGTTGAAAGATTTTCAGTAACACAAAAAACCCCCATCCCATAAAAGGGACGGAGGTTCCGCGTTGCCACCCTGATTGAAAATAGTAAGAAACTACTTTCCTCTTAAGTAATATAACGGTTCTCACCGAAAGGGCCTACTGACAATCGGGTTGCGTTCAGTCCTTTACTCAAGGATGGATTCATGGGGTGCTTACATCGGTTTTCACCAGCCACCGACTCTCTGAAGAAAGCAGTCCGCATTACTATTTCCTCTCAACGTTTTCGAGCGATTAAGTTTGTATAATAAGTTACTACAATTATTGCCTCAATGCAATAGGATTATGCCATTTGTTTTTCTTTTGTTTCTTCGACCATCTTGATGAAATAACCAGTCAGGCGGTTATCCGATGTTAACTCGGGATGGAAGGAGCATCCAAGGAACTGGCCTTCACGAGCCAGTACGATCCTTCCCTCATGCTTCGCCAGCACTTCGACATTCTCTCCTGCCTCCACAATGTGAGGGGCACGGATGAATACCGCATTATAGCCTTCACCCACATGCGCAATATCAAGGTCCACTTCAAAGCTCTCACGCTGGCGTCCGAATGAGTTCCGCTCGACGGTTACATCCATAACACCAAGATGCGGCTCCGCATACCCAACGATATTCTTAGCCAAAAGAATCAGTCCGGCACAAGTACCGAAAACTGGCTTTCCATCCCCAATGAATTTCTTCATCGGGTCCATGAAATCATAAAGATCGATCAAACGGCGCATGGTTGTGCTTTCACCGCCAGGGAAAATCAGACCGTCAATACCCTCCAGCTGGGTGGCCTTCTTGACCACGACAGCTTCGGCGCCATTTTCCTGTATGGCACGAACATGCTCTCTAACTGCCCCCTGGAGCCCTAATACTCCGATCTTAACCATTCTTACCAGCCGCGTTCTTGCATGCGTGTTTCTGGAGTTAGAGAGGAAATCTCAATTCCTTTCATCGCAATGCCTAGATTTTTAGAAAGTTTTGCAATCAGCTCGTAGTCTTCGAAGTGTGTAGTAGCTTCAACAATAGCTTTAGCGAAACGTTCAGGGTTGTCAGATTTAAAGATACCGGAACCAACGAATACTCCGTCTGCTCCAAGCTGCATCATAAGAGCAGCATCAGCAGGTGTCGCTATTCCGCCGGCAGCAAAGTTAACAACAGGCAGTCTGCCGTGTTCTTTGATTTCCAAAAGCAGCTCGTAAGGAGCACCAAGCAATTTCGCTTCTGTCATGATTTCATCCGTGCTCATAGTCACAAGTTTGCGTACCTGTGCGTTCACTTTTCTCATATGACGAACAGCTTCAACGATGTTTCCTGTACCAGGCTCACCTTTTGTGCGAAGCATTGAAGCTCCTTCACCGATACGGCGTGCTGCTTCCCCTAAATCACGGCAGCCGCATACAAACGGTACAGTATAATCCCTTTTATTCAAGTGGTACTCTTCATCAGCCGGAGTCAATACTTCACTCTCATCGATATAGTCCACGCCCATTGATTCAAGTATACGCGCTTCAACGATATGACCGATACGAGCCTTCGCCATAACAGGGACTGAAACAGCTCCCATTACCTCTTCCACGATACGAGGATCTGCCATTCTCGCTACCCCGCCCGCTGCACGGATGTCAGCTGGAACACGTTCCAATGCCATTACTGCCACAGCACCTGATGCTTCCGCGATTTTCGCTTGCTCGGCGTTTACTACGTCCATGATTACGCCGCCTTTTTGCATTTCAGCCATTCCACGTTTTACTACGTCTGTACCCGTTTTCATTTCTATATGTCCCCCTTCAGATTTCCTATATATATTTTCAACCAAAAAACAGTATTATTGTAAGGAAAAAATTAACTAACTCTCTCAGGAATATATTTTTCCCCCATGCTAAATAAACAACAAAAACCACCTCATGTCAAGACAAGTGGTGGTTTTTGAGTATAAACTATCTTATTTCTTTGTGGATCAGAACCAGCCTTTCACAGTTGACGTGATGCTTCCCCAGATATCAGAAAAGAATCCGCCGACTGCTCTCATGGACAACGTGAACCAGTTCGCTTTTTCCACAGCATTTGCTGTTACGACTGCGGCTTGTCCGCCTTCAGCTGCATTGTTTGTAATGAAGCCAAGGTCATCCCCGCCCTCGACTGTAAGGTAGCCGACCTGCTCTTCATCTTTGATTGGAGCTGTAAGCTGTTTATCTTCGTTCAATTTTTCCTCATTCAACACTAATTTTGGCTCGAATTCCTTCTCACCATTTTTAACGACCATCATTAATGGCTCGTTTGTATGAATCGCAATTTCTTTTTCTTTTCCTTTCACAACCGGAAGAGATTTCTGGCCTTTCACCTCGTAATTAGCAGGGAAAATTTCCTCTTTCGTGAAGTTGTTGAATGCATAATTCATCATGTTCGCAGTCTGGGCGAAACGTGCATGATATTCGTTTTCACCTTCGTTGGGATGGGCGTCCATCACGACAGTTATATATCTTGTACCTTCTCTTTCAGCTGTTCCTGTAAAAGAGTACCCGGCAAAATCGGTTGTACCCGTTTTTAATCCGTCCATGCCCTCATACTCATAAACAAGACCTTCAAGCATCCAGTTCCAGTTCTGCATTTCGACACTTCCGAAGTTTTTCTTTGGAACCTGTGCAGTTTCCAATACTTCCGGGTAATCATTCAGTAAATGGAAGGCAAGCTTGGCAGTATCATTTGCTGACATAACATTTTCTTCGTCAGCTCCCGTACCTTCAGGCCTCATTTCTCCAAGATCAGCGTTGTTCAAGCCAGATGAGTTAACAAATTTATAAGATTGAAGGCCAAGCTCTTCAGCCTTGTCGTTCATCATTTTAATAAAATTCGTCTCAGAACCCGCAATGATGTTTGTGATCGCCATCGTAGCGGCATTCGCAGAATAAATCGCCATTGCTTCATATAATTCTTTCACCGTATACTGTGCTTCAGCTTCCAATGGAACATTACTTAAATCCGTTCTATGTGATAAATCTGAAAGTGGAACAGGAATCGTATACTGCTGCTCCCAATCAACTTTTCCTTCGTTAACTGCTTCAAGCAGCAAGTACTCTGTCATCATTTTTGTCATACTTGCGATTCCCATGGCTGTTTCCGAATTCTTTTCATAGATGATTTTGCCTGTTTCAGCTTCAACTATGATTGCTGCTTCCGCATTAACGTTCAGTGCATCTTCAGCATCCGCAGAAATCGCCGGTTGGAAAACTCCTGCTGCTAATACTATGACCAAAAAAGAGACGACAGATTTTTGAAACCATTTTTTCACTTTGTAGCCCTCCATCAATTTATGTAAACACTTTTGTTATTTTAACATATTAGCACTATTTATAATAGATAGAGTATTTTCCTAGTTTAGGAAATAAAAATCAGGACCCCCGGGAAGAAAGTCCTGACTAAAAAGCGGAAAGGCCCCGCTCAGCGGCGTACGGACTGTACCAGCCCCGCATTGAGATAAAGGAATCACGAAGAACGAAGTGATTCGATGATGACTTATCGCAAAGGAGGGGATGGGCAGTACGCTAGCCGCTGGGGCCTTGCAGCTGGACTGACTAAAAAGCGGAAGCGGCCGTTCAGCGCCGTACAGATTTATGGGATCTCGCATGAGATAAAGGAAACACGACGAACATAGTGAGTCGATGTTGACTTATCGCAAGGAGAGAGACCAAAATCTGCTAGGCGCTGGCCGCTGGAGCTGGATTGATAAAAAGCGGAAAGGCCCCGCTCAGCGGCGTACGGACTGTACCAGCCCCGCACCCACGAATATGTTCTAATCAAAAATACCTTAAATCAAAAGAAAAAGACCTAAAAGACAGGTCTTTTCTTTTGATTTATCTATTATAGTGAGTAGTTCGGTGCTTCTTTCGTAATCTGCACATCATGCGGATGGCTCTCACGAAGTCCGGCACCAGTCATTTTTATAAATTGTGCTTCTTCCCTTAAAGCTTGAAGGTCCTTTGCACCACAGTATCCCATTCCTGAACGAAGACCGCCGATCAACTGATAAAGCGTATCTGCAAGAGGTCCCTTATAAGGAAGTCTGCCTTCGATTCCCTCTGGAACGAACTTCTTGTTTTCCTCCTGGAAGTAACGGTCTTTTGATCCCTTCTCCATTGAACTGACCGAGCCCATGCCGCGGTAAACCTTGAAGCGTCTTCCCTGGAAGATTTCCGTTTCCCCGGGGCTTTCTGTTGTTCCGGCAAGAAGGCTTCCAAGCATGACAGCATGTCCACCAGATGCCAGTGCTTTCGCGATATCACCGGAGTATTTAATGCCTCCGTCCGCAATAATCGCTTTTCCATGCTTCCTGGCTTCAGTAGCACAATCATAAATAGCTGTGATTTGCGGCACTCCTACACCCGCTACTACACGAGTGGTACAAATTGAACCAGGTCCGATTCCAACCTTGACCACATCCGCGCCTGCTTCGAATAGAGCACGGGTAGCCTCTGCTGTCGCCACATTTCCGGCAACAATGTTCAAATCTGGATAAAGACCTCGGATATCCTTCACTACCTGGAGAACTCCCGCAGAATGTCCGTGAGCAGTATCAATAACAATCACGTCTACCTGAGATTTGACAAGATGCTCCACCCTTTTCATAGTATCACCGGAAACACCTACCGCAGCTCCTGCAAGCAAACGGCCATGCTTGTCTTTCGCAGAATTCGGGAATTCAATAACTTTCTCGATGTCTTTTATAGTAATGAGGCCTTTCAATACTCCATCTTCGTCAATCAATGGCAGTTTCTCGATTTTATACTGCTGAAGGATTTTCTCTGCTTCCTGCAAAGTTGTTCCGACTGGAGCAGTAACCAGGTTCTCTTTTGTCATCACATCGGATATCAGGATGGAATAGTCCTGAACGAAACGCAAATCCCTGTTCGTCAATATTCCGACTAGTTTTTGTTCTTCGATATTATTCACGATTGGAACACCTGAAATACGGTACTTGCCCATCAGATGTTCAGCATCAAAAACCTGATGCTCTGGAGATAAGAAAAATGGATCGGAAATGACTCCGCTTTCTGAACGCTTTACTTTATCCACTTGCTCAGCCTGCTGCTCAATACTCATATTTTTATGAATCGATCCCTAAACCGCCCTGCCTTGCCATAGCAATCGCCATCTCGGCTTCGGTGACCGTATCCATACCTGCACTGATCACTGGAACATTCAAATTCAACGTACTAGTTAAACTTACCTTTATACTGACATCCTTAGGCAAAACCTCTGATTTTGCAGGAAGCAGCAGAACATCATCGAACGTTAAACCCTCTTTAGCAAATTTCGTTTCCCACATTTTTCTCGTCCCCCTTTTCTCAAAATATTATTAGTAGGTTATCAATTGGTTAAAATACTGTCAAGATGATATTTATTAGTTAGATTATTCGGATAACTTGGAGGTTTGAATATGATATCCCCTTTATCAGTTTGGGAATCACTAAGCTGTTTTCATTCAGCGGAAATGTCTCAAAAGTATTTAAAAAAATGCTACCAAAAAATCTCTCTAAACGAAGCAGAGGTGCAAAGCTATAATAACTGCTATCCGTTTATATATTACCTGGAACAAGGCGAGCTATACTTCAAACAAGCATTGGCCACCCCACTGTCCATCCAGCCCATTCTGTTGTTCTATGGATACATACACCTTATTAAGGCCTGTATTCTAACCATCGATCCTTTTTACCCTCAAAATACGTCGGTCCTGGCTCACGGGGTAACAAGCAGAAAAAGAAAAAACAGCAGTACAGCTTTCTTAAAGATGAAATTAAAATCCAAAAAAATGGGCTTCTTTCCCACTTCGCCCAAGAAATGTTTCACGTGAAACATTTAGAAGCTGAAAAATTTCAAATGGGGGATCTGCTTTCACAAATTCCGGAAATGAACGATACTTTCAAAATAGTTTTGAATAAGCAAACTCAATTTCCCTTGTCCCTCAATGGACAAACCCTTTTCTTCTCTAATGAAATCCTTAATCATTACCATATGTCTGAAGAACGCCTTCACCAATTTTTGAAAGAGAAAACAGAGAACAAAGTGAATGTCCACAATGGGCACCTATCTCTCCAGGACTCATTATATGAAGAGATACCACCTATCCGCCTTAATATCAAGACAAGCCAGTATTCCCTGTCCTGTGACCGCACAGGAGCATACACACTGCCTGAACCAATCATCCACTACCTGCTCCTGTATAACTTGAGCATGATTGCCCGATATGAGACAGAATGGTGGAGCGAACTCTTAAAAACGAATTCATCAAACGATTATCCAATCATTAAAAACTTTCTCTGTCTTTCTCTTGAAAAACCGCCAGTTTTAATAAAGAAATACCTTCTGTCCAAATTGTAATTTACCCGATCTTTTGGTGAGAAGCATATAAAACAGACCAGATGAAAAGCGACCATGGGGAACAATAATAAATAAAAACGTGAATTCATCTAAATGAATTCACGTAAAAATTTTATAAGAGCTCATCCAAATCCTCTTTGATTTTTTTTGGAGAGGTTTGAGGCGCGTATCTCTTCACGACATTGCCTTCACGGTCAATGAGGAACTTTGTGAAATTCCACTTCACCTCGGATGTCATCAGCCCTTTTTTCTCCTTAGTGAGATACTTAAATAAAGGATGCGCACCCTTCCCTTTTACATCCACTTTAGAAAACATCGGAAAGCTCACACCATAGTTCACTTTACAAAATTCCATGATATCATCATTATTATCGAATTCCTGATTCATAAATTGGTCAGAAGGAAACCCCAGAACGGTGAAACCCTTATCCTTAAATTCTTCATAAAGAGACTGCAGTTCTTCAAACTGAGGAGTAAATCCACACTTGCTTGCGGTATTCACAATTACCATTGCCTCACCCCTAAACTCACTCAATGGTACTTCCTCGCCATTCGGCTTTACTGCATTGAAATCATAAATTGAGGTCATCTCTATCTCTCCTTTACTCTATATAACTTAAGACTAAGGGATAGGACATGCGGAAGCAAATTTGAATGCTGTCAATGGCTCGGACGGCGATGAGCGCGAATCTCTTCGTCCGCAAACATCACCCAAGATTACATGTTGAGTTTGAAATGGGAGGATAGTTGTCTGTAAGCAGCAAACCTGGGTACATTTTATAGAGCCAGTAAGAAAGATAATGTCTCCGAGCAGTGAACTTGGGTATTTGATATAGAGCTAACAGAAGAGATGATGTCTCCAAGCAGCCAACTTGGGTACATGATGTGAAGTCACCAGGAGAGATGATGTCTCCAAGCAGCGAACTTGGGTACTTGATGTAGAGCCAATAGAAAAGATGATGTCTTCAAGCAGCTACCTTGGGTGCATGATGTGGAGCCAATAGAAAAGATGTTGTCTCCAAGCAGCGGCCTTGGGTACATCATCTGGAGTCAGCAGGAAAGATGATGTCTCCGAGCAGTGAACTTGGGTACATGATATAGAGCTAACAGAAGAGATGATGTCTCCAAGCAGCGGACCTTGGGTACATCATCTGGAGTCAGCAGGAAAGATGATGTCTCCAAGCAGCCAACTTGGGTACATGATGTGAAGTCACCAGGAGAGATCATGTCTCCAAGCAGCCAACTTGGGTACATGATGTGAAGTCACCAGGAGAGATGATGTCTCCGAGCAGCCAACTTTGGTACATGATATAGAGCTAACAGAAGAGATGATGTCTCCAAACGGCAAACTTGGGTACATGATGTAGAGCCAATAGAAAAGATGATGTCTTCAAGCAGCGACCTTGGGTGCATGATGTGAAGTCACCAGGAGAGATAATGTCTCCGAGCAGCCAACTTGGGTACATGATATAGAGCTAACAGAAGAGATGATGTCTCCAAGCAGCGAACTTTTCAACACAAAAAAAGAGCACCCCTCGGGTACTTTTTAAATTGCCTGGCGACGTCCTACTCTCACAGGGGGAGTCCCCAACTACCATCGGCGCTGAAGGCGAGGACGGCGATGAGCGGCGAATCTCTTCGTCCGCTTCGCTCGTTCACATCCTCATGGGCAGAGCCCACTCCGGTGTTCTCTCCCTCTCGTCCTCGACCTTCTTGCTCCTCCCCATCCTCGCTCCTGCGTTTTATTGATTGGCGGAAGGGGATCTCCCCCTTTTCTTTGGAATACAAAAAAAGAGCACCTCTTCGGGTACTCTTTTGCATGCCTGGCGACGTCCTACTCTCACAGGGGGAGTCCCCAACTACCATCGGCACTGAAGGCGAGGACGGCGATGAGCGGCGAATCTCTTCGTCCGCTTCGCTCGTTCACATCCTCATGGGCAGAGCCTATTCCGGTGTTCTCTCCCTCTCGTCCTTGACCTTCTTGCTCCTCCCCATCCTCGCTCCTGCGTTTATTGATGGGCGGCAGGGGATCTCCCCTTTCT
>NZ_NIJF01000026.1 GCF_003316765.1 Bacillus sp. P14.5
TGGGCGTCTGCCCAMTGAGGATGCGAACGAGCGAAGCGGACGAAGAGATTCGCCGCTCATCGCTCGTCCTCGCCTTCAGCGCCGATGGTAGTTGGGTCTCCCCCTGTGAGAGTAGGACGTCGCCAGGCAATCAGAGAGTACCCGAGGAGTGCTCTTTTGTGTTACAAAAGAAAAGGAGAGACTGCTCTTCCCTTTCGCAAATTAATAAGACGCAGGAGCGAGGATGGGGAGGAGCAAGAAGGTCGAGGACGAGAGGGAGAGAACACCGGAGTGGGCTCTGCCCATGAGGATGTGAACGAGCGAAGCGGACGAAGAGATTCGCCGCTCATCGCCGTCCGAGCCTTCAGCGCCGATGGTAGTTGGGGACTCCCCTTGTGAGAGTAGGACGTCGCCAGGCAATCAGAGAGTACCCGAAGTGGTGTCTCTTTTTGTGTATAAAAAAGGGGAGATCCCCAAAGTAGATTCTCTTTCAACGCAGGAGCGAGGATGGAGAAAAGCAAGAAGGTCGAGGACACGAGGGAGAGAGCACCGGAGTGGGCTCTGCCCATGAGGATGCGAACGAGCGAAGCGGACGAAGAGATTCGCCGCTCATCACCGTCCTCGCCTTCAGCGCCGATGGTAGTTGGGGACTCCCCCTGTGAGAGTAGGACGTCGCCAGGCAATCAAAAGAGTACCCGAAGGGGTGCTCTTTTTTTGTATTCCAAAAGAAAAGGGGGAGATCCCCTTCCGCCCTTCAATAAAAAGCAGGAGCGAGGATGGGGAGCAGAAAGAAGAGCAAAAAGGTCATATACTTGAAGGTGAGATCTTTCCCGCTGAATTCACATCATGTACCCGAGTTGGCTGTTTGGAGATATGATCTTTCCTATTGGCTCTTTATCATGTACCCAAATTGGCTTCTTGGGTACATCATCTTTCTTGCTGGCTCTACATCATGTACCCAAGGCCGCTGCTTGGAGACAACATCTTTTCTATTGGCTCCACATCATGCACCCAAGGTCGCTGCTTGAAGACATCATCTTTTCTATTGGCTCTACATCATGTACCCAAGTTCGCTGCTTGGAGACATCATCTCTTCTGTTAGCTCTATATCATGTACCCAAGTTGGCTTCTTGGGTACATCATCTTTCTTGCTGGCTCCACATCATGTACCCAAGTTTGCTCCTTGGATACATCATCTCTCCTATTGGCTCTTTATCATGTTCCCAACTTCGCTACTTGGAGACATGATCTTTCCTATTGGCTCCACTTCATGTACCCAAGCCAGCTGCTTAGAGATAACTGCCCTCCCAATACAACCTCAGCGTGTAATCAAGATTGATATTTGCGAACGAAGAGATTCGCGGCTCATCGCCGTCCTCGTCTTCAGTGCCGATAGGCTGTTTAAGAACAAAATAAAGATATTAAATTCAGTGTTAAATCGATAGTGGAACAGCCGATTTCATTGGGGAATCGGCTTCTATTTGATGTTTTCCTCCAACAACTCTTCAAAGTTATCAGGGATGGTGTGCCCCATTCCTTCTATAACGATCAATTTACAAGGAATCTTGTATTTTTCAAAAGTAGGTAGTGCCTCCATGACGTTATGATAGAAATAATCTTTGTCCCCAGTGATAATAACCAATTTCACCTTTGTTTTTTGGTGTTTTTTTAAGGTTTCTTCTATAGTATCCAGGTTAGACAGAGTAGGCACTAGGGCAATAACTGTATCGTAATTACTATTGAGTTCAAAATACATTTTAATTGCTGTATCTGCTCCTTGGGATGCACCGAATATAATATTACTTTTATTAGATTTAGAGTGTGGACGTTCAATATCTGTCTTAGCCACATCATAATCATCCCAATGATAGCAGCCATTACTGAACAATTGAGAGGATTGGACAAAGGAAAATAAATATCTTTCTTTAAGATTGTCTGTCACTATTTGCTCTGAAAAGTCTAAGGCATTTGAATTTTTCCAATGTAATGCGGTAATAGTGGTTTCAGATTCATCATTTCCTACCGTATGAAGTACTGAACTTGAGTTCCTTTTATGAAAATTATATAATTTTCCGCTTTTATGGATGATTTCTGCAAATTCCTCTGAGTCTTGTATTATGGACAAGTCGGTATCATTTTTTAGTATGGCGGGATTCCAGTATGAACCTTTATTTAAGACTTCTTTTAGTTCTGAAAGAGCTTTCTCTTTATTATTCTGTATACAATAAATACCTGATAGCCAATGTCCGATTCTATCAATTTTATTAGGAAAAATGGTTTTTGCAGTTTCTAAATTTGAAATTGCCTCTTTAAACTGTTCCTCTTTGATTAAGTTGATAGCAGATTTTTGCAGGTTTAAAAATTCTAAGAATGTTTTACTCATATTATCACTCCTTTTATTATAGAGTAATTAAAATTACTTTATAATGCAATAAAATTTTAGGTATCGGCTGAAACTGAAGGGAAGAAGAACAGTTTTGTTTGAGTAAAGAAAATAAAAAGGGTTTTCCGGAAGGATGAAGAATCATAAGATTAGATTAGTATCTGCCTATTATAAGGGGTGATTACTATGGAGATTAAGGTGGATGATTTAACGGGTGAGGATGTTAAGGCGTTGATCATGGATCACCTCCAGAACATGGCGCTGCATTCACCAGAAGAAAGCAGGCATGCATTGAATCTGGACGGTTTGAGGAAACCAGGGATCACTTTTTGGAGTGCGTGGGAGGAAGAAGAGCTGGTTGGCTGCGGAGCCCTTAAAGAGCTGGACTCCAGCCATGGGGAGATTAAGTCGATGAAAACTTCTCCTCTGCATTTGAGGAAGGGAGTGTCAAAACAGATTCTTCAATTTATTATTAATGAGGCAGAGAAGCGGGGCTATAAAAGGCTGAGCTTGGAGACGGGTTCAATGATTGCTTTTGAACCTGCCAGGAAGCTGTATGAGCGTTTTGGTTTTAGTTACTGTGAACCCTTTGGAGATTATAAAGAAGATGCCAATAGTGTTTTTATGACAAAGGAACTCTAATTGAGGGGGTATATGTAACTGTTTCTCCTTATAGTGGAAGCTATCCTGCCTATTTTCGCACATTAAAGTTTGCGATTTCATCTAATATGTGATTGACTTTTCTGTCATTTTAGAATACCTTTAAATTATAATTCAGAGTTCGAAATAGTAATGTTGTAATATACACTCCTCATTTATCTTCTGGGCAGTTGTTCCTCTTTTTAAACTTCAATCATTAGACTTTGGCTTTGGTGTACCGCAATTTTTTTCTATAAATCTCTTAAATTTTTAATATGGAAAGGGGGGAAGGGATGAGTGCCCCGACCGCTGTAAGTAAGGAAATCCATGCCCTTCTTGCCGCCTTTTACGAGAATACTGATGATGCTGTATTGATTACGCAGTTTGCCGCTGATGGTTCCTGGGATTGCTTCTTTATAGGGGCGAACCCTGCTGCTTGTGATTTGCTTGGGTATGAAAAGGAGGATTTGCTGAAAATGAATCCTGATCAAACCCTGTTTTCCAATATTAGCAGCATGCTGTTGGAATTAATAAAAAAACGTCTTATAGAGACAAAGCTGGCCATGCTTGAATTTGAGCTTCACATAAAAGACCGAGAATCTGTTGTTGTTGAGATGAAGTCATCATTGGTTGAGGTAAACAGTAAGCAATTTGTTCTTCATATAATCAGGAACATTGAGACAAAAAAAGCTGTCCAGGATAAGTGGCTGGCTGAAAAGAACAGAACGATGGAGCTTCTTGATGGTGTGCAGGCTTATATCATTGTCATGGACCGGTGCGGACAAATCATTGGCATGAATAGGTTCAGTGAGTTGAAGACGGGTTACTCCACAGACGAGGTGAAAGGCAGGGTGATTTGGGACTTCCTTGTGAATGAAAAGCAGCGGAAATCCTTTAAACGCGCCTGTCAAAGAGGCTTTAATCCTGTTGAAAATTATGAAGGCTGCTGGATATCAAAAGAGGGAGAGAAGCTTTTTATCCAATGGTCGGTATCCTTCTTGAACGAGGACGAAACCGGACAAGGATATATCATCGGGTCGGGTATTGATATTTCCCAAAGGAAGCAATATGAAGAAACTCTTTTGGAGAGTACCTTAAAGTACCGCAGCCTTATTGAAGATAACCCGGATGGCATTGTAGTTTTTTCAGAGGAAAATATGATTTATTTGAACAAAGAGGCCCAGAAAATTTTAGGCTATCTTTCTGAAGTGGCCAGAAGAGATTCATTGTTCTCCAGAGTGCATCCTTTTGACAGGGATAAAGCTGCAGCCTATTTCAGCAGCATGCTGAACAAGGAAAATTTATCCCATAATATTATTGATATCGAGGTCATCAGGCCGGATTCCAGCAGAGTGACCGTGGAAGTGAAGGGGATTACGAAGAAGGTCCAGGACGAGACGTTCATTCACCTGGTGATTAGAGACGTCAGTATGCAAAAGAGGGCGGAATCTGATTTAAGGAAGATGAACGGGAGGATGGAAAATATCCTGAGTTCGACAGATGAAATCCTCATCGGCCTTTGCCAAGATCGTCGGGTAACCTTTGTGAATCATTCCCTGGTCAAATTGCTTGGCGGGGAAGAAAGTGATTTCTCGGGTATAGAGGGACAAGCTTTATTTGATAGATTGTCCGGATTAGGAGGGAGCCAGAAGCCGATCCTTCTTCTCGATTTGATGAACGAAAATGAACCGCAAGAAATCTATATATTTCAAAATGGGCAGCGGAAATATTTTGAAGTGAAGGTTCTTTCTCTTGGCTTGGATGAAGGAGCTTTAGTCACGATGTATGATATCACTGACAGGAAATTACTTGAACAGCAGCGGGAGAAATATTATGATGCGATTGCTTGCGGCATAACGGTCCAGGATAGCAGCGGAAGGATTATTTTTGCCAACCAGAATGCTGAGGAGATTATCGGGTATTCCAAGGAGAAAATCAAGAAGCTAAGCTTGGAAAATCACAAGTGGCTGATTTTGGATGAGAATGGTGCAGAACTTGACCTCAAAGAGCATCCGTGGAGAAGAGCGGTACGTACGCAAAAGGAAATCAGGAATTTTATATTGGGTTTCCACCATCCAACGCATAACACCCTGAAGTGGGTTCTTGTCAATACAAGGAATGTCCTTAGAGATGATGAAGATACAGTAGAAAAAGTCATTGCTACTTTCCATGATATTACGGGCAAGGTTGAAATGGATAAGATTATCAAAGAGAAAGAAAAACTTGCACTCGCGGGACAGCTTGCTGCAGGTGTGGCACATGAGATCAAAAATCCCCTGACAAGCAGCCTTGGATTTTTAAAGTTGATGCGTGATGAAGAGTTGATTAACCATGACTATCTGGATATCGTGTTGAATGAGCTGGAAAGCATCAATTTAGTTACAAGCGAGTTCCTTGCTTTGGCCGAACCAGAAGCGGCAATGGAGGAAGATATCCTGCTGTTCGAGGATATCCTCATTCCTTTGGTTTCTTCCTTTAGGCGCCAGCTTATAGAGAGAGGTGCAGGTATCGAATTCCATATGACTCCTTCCCGCCAGGAACTTCGGGGAGTAAAGGAAAAGATCCGGCAGCTGTTTATGAATATCTTCAGGAACAGCCTGGAAGCTATGCCGCGTGGTGGGACAATAGATATATCGGCAATCCGAGAACACAAGAACATAGTGGTCCGGATCAAGGACGAAGGTGTGGGAATTGCCCCCGAGCGTTTAAAGCGCCTGGGTGAACCCTTTTATTCTATCAAAGAAAAGGGAACGGGACTTGGCCTTCTCCTTTGCAAGAAGATTGCCCATGAGCATAAAGGGACGCTGGTCATTAAAAGTGTGCAGGGAAGAGGGACGATAGTAGAAGTAAGTCTTCCTCTGGCAGAAAGAAGATAGTGAAAAGAGGGTGGGGTATCCACTCTCTTTTTTCTTTTCATGGAGGGCGAGTAGAAGTATTGACGATAAAATGGTGGTTTCTGCCGATGAAAAGGGAAAAAAGCTACTTGGGGACATCTTCTCTTTGGTTTACCCACTTCATGTACCCGAGCTAGCTACTTGGGGACATCTTCTCTTTGGTTTGCTCACTTCATGTACCCGAGCTAGCTACTTGGGGACATCTTCTTTTCGGTTTGCCCACTTCATGTACCCGAGCTAGCTACTTGGGAACATCTTCTCTTTGGTTTACCCGCTTCATGTACCCGAGCTAGCTACTTGGGGGCATCTTCTTTTCGGTCCACTCCACTTCATGTACCCGAGCTAGCTACTTGGGGACATCTTCTCTTTGGTTTACCCACTTCATGTACCCGAGCTAGCTACTTGGGGACATCTTCTTATCGGTTTGCCCACTTCATGTACCCCAGTGCAGTCACTCCTTTTCGCCCTTTATCGTAATTTGCGGATTAACTGTTCACAAAAAGGGAAAATTCTAGTAGAGTAGGTAGAAATCCGGGGATGGCGGGACAATTTCAATCCTTCCGCTGTTCGGATTATCAGAGGAGGAGAGACGGCTTGCTTGAGAATAGTTATGTCATGGTCGCCATCATTCTGATCATTAATATAGTGTACGTTTCATTTTTCACGATGCGAATGATTCTTACCTTGAAGGGTTACCGGTATGTTGCGGCTTTTGTGAGTATGTTTGAAGTTGTCATTTATGTTGTGGGACTCGGCCTGGTATTGGATAATCTGAACGAGATTCAGAATCTGGCGGCCTATGCTATTGGGTACGGACTTGGAGTCATTGTCGGGATGAAAATTGAGGAGAAGCTCGCTCTGGGATACATCACCGTCAATGTGATTACGGCAGATTATGATAAAGACCTTCCAGACAGATTACGTTCCAGAGGGTATGGGGTGACCAACTGGGCTGCCCATGGCCTGGAAGGAGACAGGATGGCCATGCAGATCCTGACCCCGAGAAAGTATGAAATGAAGCTTTATCAGACCATCAAGGAGCTGGATCCGAAAGCCTTCATTATCGCTTATGAGCCAAAGACGATCCACGGAGGCTTCTGGGTGAAGACAGTTAGAAAAATCAGAAAGGAAAATTTGCCTGCCAATGAACAAAAATAAAAAAATGTTTGAAGTGGAAGATAATGAAAGTATTGCCCAGTGTCTCGACAGAATGAAACGGGAGGGCTATTCACCTGTGAGAAGGATGGAAAAGCCTGTTTTTAACGAAGAGAAGAAGAATGGCAAGGTGGAATATGTTCCTGCTAAACAAAAAATTGTATTTGAAGGAAGAAAAAACGATTAAAATACGAACATTAATTTTCTGAATATTATTATCGTTCGATTTCTCGTTGACAGTTGCGTTGTGCTGTTGTTATGATGAAAACAACAAGAAAACACCCTCATATAATCTTGGGAATATGGCCCATAAGTATCTACCCGGTTACCGTAAATGACTGGACTATGAGGGAAAGTAGCTGTCTGGTAAACAACCCGGCCACAGGTCTATCCTTTTTTTGGGGGACCGGTGCCCAGGTTGTTGGAGCCCGGTTTAACTGCTTTCTCTCATGAGAAGCGTTAATCCGGGCTTTTGTGTTTTTATCTCTTTATAAGAGCTGCCCGTTGATGTTGTTTTTAGAGCTTTAAAGCTGGCACCAGCCAGAAGCACGCGCCAAAGAAAAATCCAACGAACCCATTAAATAGAACCAAAATATAAATTCCAGGAGGTAACAAAATGCAGCCAAAAGTAGGAGTTGTCATGGGAAGTACTTCTGATTGGAAAACAATGAAGCAAGCTTGTGATATTCTAGACGAGTATGGCATCATTTACGAGAAAAAAGTTGTCTCTGCTCACAGGACGCCTGACCTCATGTTCGATTATGCAGAGAGTGCCCGTGAAAGAGGGTTGAAAGTGATCATTGCCGGTGCTGGCGGTGCCGCGCATCTTCCGGGAATGCTGGCAGCGAAAACTACTCTTCCTGTCATCGGTGTGCCTGTCCAGTCCAAAGCCCTTAATGGTCTGGATTCGCTTTTATCCATCGTGCAGATGCCTGGCGGTGTTCCGGTTGCGACCGTGGCGATCGGTGAAGCGGGAGCGAAGAATGCGGGGCTGCTGGCGGCACAGATTCTTTCAACGCAGGACGAGGAGATTGCCCGCCGTCTGGATCAGAATAGAGAAGCTTTAAAACAAAAAGTGTTGGAGAGCAGTGATGAGCTTGAATAACAAGGTGATCTACCCAGGACAGACAATCGGGATTATCGGCGGCGGCCAGCTTGGCAGAATGATGGCGCTGGCAGCGAAGGAAGCGGGTTTCAAGATCGCTGTTCTAGACCCGGGCAGCAACTCTCCATGCGCACAGATTGCAGATGAGGTGATCGTAGCGGATTATGAAGATCGTGATGCGTTGGAAAAACTGGCGGCAATCAGCGATGTGATAACATATGAATTTGAAAATATAGATTATGAAGCACTGAAGGACCTTACGGAAAAAGCGTATGTTCCTCAGGGAGCGGAATTAATCCGGATTACCCAGAACAGGATTGCGGAAAAAGAAGCCCTAGTATACGGAGGGGTGGAAGTTGCTCCTTATGAAGTCATCAACAGCCAACAGGAAATCGGCGGAAAGGCGGATAAGCTTGGCTACCCGGTTGTCCTGAAGACAGCAAGAGGCGGGTATGACGGCAAGGGGCAGGTCGTTCTCTATGAAGAGGGAGATATAGAAAAAGCCGCAGTCCTGCTTGCTAACGGACCTTGTGTTCTTGAAAAATGGATGCTCTTTGAGAAAGAAGTATCCGTCATTGTGACAAGGACACCTTCGGGGAATCTCAGTATTTTTCCGGCTGTCGAGAATATCCACCGCGACAATATCCTTCATCAGACTATTGCTCCTGCCAGAATAAGCCATACAGACAATGAGAAGGCTGTAAGTATAGCAAAAAAAGTGGCTGAAACTCTGGATATGGTCGGTACACTGGCTGTTGAAATGTTCTTAACAGCTTCTGGTGAGATTTATGTTAATGAGCTGGCGCCGCGCCCGCATAATTCCGGTCACTTTTCCATCGAGGCCTGTGAGACGTCGCAATTTGCGCAGCATATCAGGGCAATCTGCAACTGGCCGTTGAAAGGCACGGACATCATCAAACCTGCAGTTATGGTCAATGTATTGGGAGAACATCTTGGTGCAGTGGTGGAAAGCATCCCGAATCAGCCCGACTGGAGCCTCCATCTCTATGGAAAAGATGAACCAAAAGCGAAGCGCAAAATGGGGCATGTGACCATTCTGGCGAGTGATATTGAGACAACGTTACAAAAAGTAAATGAAACAGGCATATGGGACAGTAAAGAGACGATCGGAGGAAAACTATCATGATTGAACGTTATACCCGCCCGGAAATGGGAGCGATATGGACAGAGGAGAACCGCTTTCAGGCATGGCTTGAAGTAGAGATATTGGCCTGTGAGGCATGGGCTGAAATCGGCGACATCCCTAAGGAGGATGTTGCGAAGATCAGGGAGAATGCCGGCTTTGATGTAGAGCGGATCAAAGAAATTGAAGAAGAAACACGGCATGATGTGGTGGCTTTTACAAGAGCGGTTTCCGAGACGCTTGGCGAGGAGCGCAAATGGGTTCACTACGGCCTGACTTCAACGGATGTTGTTGATACCGCCCTTTCTTATGTGCTTCGCCAGGCAAACGAAATCATCAGTAAGGACCTGGAGAACTTCATCGAGATCCTTAAGAATAAGGCGATTGAACATAAGGATACCGTAATGATGGGGAGAACGCATGGTGTACACGCGGAGCCGACAACGTTCGGATTGAAGCTTGCCCTTTGGTATGAAGAAATGAAGAGAAACTTGAAGCGTTTTAGAGAAGCGGCTGAAGGAGTAGAGTTCGGTAAAATCTCCGGTGCAGTCGGGACTTATGCGAATATCGATCCCTTCATCGAATCTTATGTGTGCGAAAAGCTCGGATTGACCGCAGCGCCTGTCTCAACGCAGACGCTGCAGCGCGACCGTCACGCCCATTACATGAGCACGATCGCCCTGATTGCGACTTCCATCGAGAAGTTTGCCGTGGAGATCCGTGGTCTTCAAAAAAGTGAAACGCGCGAAGTGGAAGAATTTTTTGCGAAAGGCCAAAAAGGATCTTCCGCAATGCCGCATAAACGCAATCCGATTGGGTCGGAGAATATGACAGGAATGGCCCGTGTCATCAGAGGATATATGATGACTGCTTATGAGAATGTTCCGCTTTGGCATGAGCGTGATATCTCTCACTCTTCCGCGGAACGGGTGATCCTGCCGGATGCGACCATCGCGCTGAACTATATGCTGAACCGTTTCAGCAATATCGTTAAGAATCTGACCGTTTATCCTGAGAATATGCAGCGAAATATGAATGCTTCGCTCGGACTGATTTATTCTCAGCGTGTCCTGCTTGCTCTTATCGACAAAGGGATGGCTCGTGAGGAAGCGTATGATACGGTTCAGCCGAAAGCAATGGAAGCATGGGAGCAGCAAGTGCCATTCCGTACTCTTATAGAGGGCGAAGAGAAAATCACATCCAGGCTTTCACCTGCTGAGATTGACGACTGCTTTGATTACCGTCACCACCTGAAGCATGTCGACACGATCTTCGAGCGCTGCGGATTGAAGTAATTCTATATAAGGAAGAGAGGGGTCTCTTCCTTTTTTATGAAACATAGACTGAAGATTGCTAATATTCAATGATAATTTAACGCTTTAAATCGCTAAGAGTGACTGTTCCTCTTAGTGCGGTGAAGCGGTAAAGTATTGAAAAGGGGTGCAGGGGATGCAGAAGCAGGGTCTTTTATACGAGGGGAAAGCAAAGAGGATCTACAGTACGGAGAACAACGAAGAGGTATGGGTGGAATATAAGGATTCGGCGACTGCCTTTAATGGGGAGAAGAAGGCGGAGATCGGCGGCAAAGGGGTTTTGAATAACGAGATTAGCAGTCTGCTGTTTTCAAAGCTGAAGAACAAGGGGATTGAGAGTCATTTTATCAAAAGGATTTCAGAGAATGAGCAGCTGGTGAAACGGGTGGATATCATTCCTCTGGAGGTTGTGGTCAGAAATGTTGCGGCCGGAAGTTTAGCGAAACGACTTGGATTGGAAGAAGGAACACCTTTAAGGCACAGTATCGTGGAATTTTACTATAAAGACGACGAGCTCGGTGATCCGCTGCTGACGGATGCCCATATCGAGCTACTGGAGCTGGCAAGCCGTGAAGAGGTTGAGTTCCTGAAGATTCAAGCGTTGAAAGTGGATGGAGTGTTAACGGGAATTTTTGAGGAAATAGACATCAAATTGATCGATTTCAAACTGGAGTTCGGAAAAGACAGTGAAGGCCAGATTGTGCTCGCTGACGAAATTTCGCCTGATACCTGCAGGCTCTGGGACATGGAAACAGACCAGAAGCTTGATAAAGATGTATTCCGCAGGGGATTGGGCAGTTTGACAGAGGTTTATTCTATTATTCTGGAACGATTGGGAGGAAAAGAAGCATGTACAAAGTAAAAGTATTTATCACGTTAAGAGAAAGCGTATTGGATCCACAGGGGAAAGCTGTCCAGAACTCACTTCACAGCATGAATTACAGCGGTGTGGAAGATGTGCGCATCGGTAAATATATGGAACTGACCATCTCTCCTTCTGATAAGAGTGTGGAAGAAACCGTTGATGAAATGTGCAGCAAGCTGCTGGCCAATCCGGTCATCGAGGATTACCGCTACGAAATTGAGGAGTTGACGGTTCAATGAAGTTTGCTGTAATCGTATTTCCGGGCTCGAACTGTGATATCGATATGTACCATGCCATCAAGGATGAAATCGGGGAAGAGGTTGAATATGTCTGGCATGACGCTGACAATCTGGAAGACTATGATGCTATTCTTCTGCCGGGCGGATTCTCTTATGGAGATTACCTGCGCTGCGGATCGATAGCCCGTTTTTCCAATGTCATGAGTGAAGTGGTCAAAGCAGCTCAAGCGGGAAAACCGGTTCTTGGTGTCTGCAATGGGTTTCAAATTTTACTGGAAGCTGGACTGCTTCCGGGGGCGCTTCTTCGCAATGATGGCTTGAAGTTCATCTGCCGCACGGTGCCGTTGAAGGTTGAGAATAATGAAACGTTGTTTACCGGAAGTTATGAAAAAGGTGCAATCCTGCAAGTGCCTGTCGCCCACGGGGAAGGCAACTATTACTGCGATGAAGAGACTCTGAAAGAATTAAAAGAGAATAACAGAATCGTATTTTCATATGAAGGCAGCAATCCAAATGGAAGTACAGCTGCAATTGCAGGAATCACGAACGCTGCAGGAAATGTCCTTGGAATGATGCCGCATCCTGAACGAGCAATGGATGATCTGCTGGGAAGCGCGGATGGCCTTAAATTATTTCAATCAATTGTAAAGCACTGGAGGGAACAACATGCCGTTAATGCTTGAACCGAATGAAACCAGAATCAAGACCGAGAAAATTTACCGTGAGATGGGACTGACGGATGAAGAGTTCACAATGGTGGAAAACATCCTCGGAAGAACGCCTAACTATACAGAAACGGGACTCTTCTCTGTTATGTGGTCAGAGCATTGCAGCTACAAAAACTCAAAACCGGTCCTGAAGAAATTCCCTGTGACAGGTGAGAGGGTTCTTCAAGGGCCTGGGGAAGGAGCAGGAATTGTCGACATCGGAGACCAGCAAGCAGTTGTTTTCAAGATTGAAAGCCATAATCATCCATCAGCGATCGAACCTTATCAAGGCGCGGCAACAGGTGTTGGCGGAATTATCCGAGATGTATTTTCAATGGGTGCGCGGCCTGTCGCATTACTCAACTCTTTACGCTTTGGAGAATTGGATTCTCCTCGTGTTAAGTACCTTTTTGAAGAAGTAGTCGCAGGCATTGCAGGCTACGGAAACTGCATCGGCATCCCGACAGTCGGCGGAGAAGTCCAGTTCGATGCTGCCTATGAAGGAAACCCTCTTGTAAATGCGATGTGTGTCGGGTTGATCAACCATGAGGACATCCAAAAAGGGATTGCCAAGGGAACCGGCAACACTGTGATGTATATAGGCGCGAAAACAGGGCGCGACGGCATCCATGGAGCGACATTTGCATCAGAAGAGCTTGGCGAAAAATCCGAAGAGAAGCGCCCGGCAGTCCAGGTCGGCGATCCGTTCATGGAAAAACTTCTATTGGAAGCCTGTCTTGAACTGATCAAGTCGGATGCACTTATCGGAATCCAGGATATGGGCGCAGCGGGACTGACCAGTTCATCTGCCGAAATGGCGAGTAAAGCCGGTTCCGGTATCGAGATGAACCTCGACCTTGTGCCGCAGCGTGAAAGAGACATGACTCCATATGAAATGATGCTCTCTGAATCACAGGAAAGAATGCTGATTGTCGTGGAAAAAGGGCGTGAAGCGGAAATCGAGAAGATCGTTTCCAAGTATGACCTGGATGCAGTGGCCATCGGCCGTGTAACAGAGGACCGTACGCTGAGACTTCTTCACAAAGGCGAAATCGTTGCGGACGTGCCTGTTGATGCACTTGCTGAAGACGCTCCTGTATACAATAAGCCATCTCAGGAACCCGCGTATTTTAGAGAGTTCCAGGAAATGAAGGCGGAAACGCCGGCTGTGATCGACCACCAAGACACATTGATCAAGCTGCTTTCACAGCCGACGATTGCAAGCAAAGAGTGGGTCTATGACCAATACGATCATCAGGTGCGCACGAACACAGTTGTAAGCCCGGGATCGGATGCAGCGGTCATCAGGATAAGAGGCACAAAAAAGGCATTGGCGATGACCACGGATTGCAACTCCCGTTATCTCTACCTTGATCCGGAAACAGGAGGGAAGATCGCGGTGGCAGAAGCAGCCCGCAATATCGTCTGCTCAGGAGGCGTTCCGCTCGCGATTACAGACTGCCTGAATTTCGGGAACCCTGAGAAGCCGGAAATTTTCTGGCAGATAGAGAAAGCAGTGGACGGTATGAGCGAGGCTTGTAACATGCTTTCCACACCTGTCATCGGAGGAAACGTTTCTTTATACAATGAGTCAAAAGGCAAAGCCGTCTATCCAACGCCGGTTGTCGGTATGGTCGGGCTTGTAGAAGACCTTTCCCATATCACGACTCAGGAGTTCAAGGCTGTAGGAGATTTAATTTATGTTATCGGCGAAGCAGCAAACGAGTTTGGCGGAAGCGAGCTTCAAAAGATGATGTACGGCAAAATCTTTGGCAAGTCGCCGGCCCTTGACTTGGATGTTGAAAAGAGAAGACAGGAGTCCTTATTAAATGCCATCCGCAAAGGATATGCCGCATCGGCTCATGATATCGCTGAAGGCGGACTCGTTGTCGCAATGGCGGAGGCTACATTCGGTACTGATGGACTCGGCGCGACAATCCGCGTCGGAGCGGATTTGACATCAGAATTATTCAGCGAGACTCAATCCCGCTTCATCGTCTCAGTGAAGAAGGAACATAAAGAAGCGTTTGAAGCAGAAGTGCCTGACGCGAAAATGGTCGGAGAAGTAAATGATTCAGCTTATCTGAAAATTGTCGGTGGAGAAGGCAAAGTCGTTCTGTTATCACCCGTGGAAGAATTGGAATCAGCTTGGAAAGGAGCTATCCCATGCTTGCTGAAATCAAAGGCTTAAATGAAGAGTGCGGTGTATTTGGCATCTGGGGGAACAGCAATGCTTCCCAAATTGCCTACTACGGACTGCACAGTCTCCAGCATCGCGGTCAGGAAGGTGCCGGAATAGTCGTGTCGGATGGAGAAAAGCTTACAGGCTTGAAAGGTGAAGGACTCGTGACAGAGGTATTCCAGCAGGGAGCAATCGACAACTTGCATGGCAAAGCAGCCATCGGCCACGTGCGGTATGCAACGGCGGGAGGCGGAGGATATGAAAATGTCCAGCCTCTGCTTTTTCATTCCGGAAACGGAAGTCTTGCTCTCGCTCATAACGGCAATCTGGTGAATGCCAATGCATTGAAGCATCAGTTGGAAAGCCAGGGAAGTATCTTTCAGACAAGCTCTGATACAGAGGTTCTTGCCCATTTAATCAAGAGGAGCGGATTTCCGACTTTAAAGGACAGGGTAAAAAATGCTTTGACCATGCTTAAGGGAGCTTACGCTTTTGTCATCATGACGGAAACGGAAATGATGGTTGCGCTGGATCCCAACGGGTTAAGGCCGCTGTCACTCGGCAGGATCGGAGACTCTTACTGTGTCGCATCGGAAACTTGTGCCTTTGACATTACGGGTGCTGAATTCGTTCGTGACGTCGAGCCCGGTGAACTATTGATCATCAATGATGAAGGAATCACGTCAGAAAAGTTCACGATTTCATGCAACACGTCCGTTTGTACAATGGAGTATGTTTATTTTTCAAGACCTGACAGCAATATCCATGGCATCAATGTTCACAGTGCGCGGAAGCGGATGGGCATTCAGCTAGCGAAAGAAGCCCCGATTGAGGCAGATGTGGTCACAGGTGTGCCGGACTCCAGTATTTCCAGTGCCATCGGTTATGCGGAGGCTTCAGGAATTCCCTATGAGATGGGATTGATCAAGAACCGGTATGTCGGCAGGACGTTCATCCAGCCTTCCCAGTCGCTGAGGGAGCAGGGTGTGAAGATGAAGCTTTCTCCAGTCAGGGGTGTTGTGGAAGGTAAACGTGTTGTGATGGTTGATGACTCGATTGTCCGCGGGACAACAAGCCGGAGAATCGTCACGATGCTGAAGGAAGCGGGAGCAACGGAGGTCCATGTGGTCATCAGCTCGCCTCCGATCAAGAATCCTTGCTACTACGGAATTGATACCAGCACTCATGAAGAATTGATCGCCAGCACCCGTTCAGTGGAAGAGATCAGGGAGATCATTGGAGCAGATTCGCTGACCTTCTTAAGTGCGGAAGGAATGGTGGAAGCGGTCGGCAGAAAGGATTCTTCTGAAAACCGGGGCCACTGTCTTGCCTGCTTCACCGGAAAATATCCGACTGAAATTTATCCGGATACCCTTCATCCTTATGAAAAAGAGCTCGTACGCTAGGAGGAAAGAATAATGGCTAATGCTTACAAGAATGCGGGTGTCGACATCGATGCCGGCTATGAATCGGTAAACCGGATCAAGAAGCACGTGGAACGGACGAAGCGAAAGGGCATGCTTGGCTCACTTGGAGGCTTTGGCGGAATGTTCGACCTGTCCGAACTCGGATTGAAAGAGCCTGTTTTGGTTTCCGGCACAGACGGTGTAGGGACGAAGCTGAAGCTTGCTTTCATGGCAGACCGCCACGACACGATCGGCATCGACTGCGTGGCGATGTGTGTGAATGATATTATCGTACAGGGCGCCGAGCCCCTCTATTTTCTAGACTATATCGCCTGCGGAAAAGCGGTACCTGAAAAAATCGAAAGCATCGTAAAAGGGATTGCCGATGGCTGTGAAATGGCAGGAGCCGGACTCATAGGCGGCGAAACGGCGGAAATGCCCGGTTTATATGAAATAGACGAGTATGACATTGCCGGTTTTGCCGTGGGAGCTTGTGAAAAAAGTAAGATAATCACAGGCGAAGAAATTTCTGAAGGAAATATGTTAGTCGGCCTTGCTTCGAGTGGTATACACAGTAATGGATACTCTTTAGTGAGAAAGATCTTTTTCAATGATCATTCGTATGAAATGGATGCGTATTTGCCTCAGTTAGAATCGACGCTTGGCGAAGCTTTGCTCACTCCAACCAGGATTTACGTCCAACCGGTTTTAGCGGCCATGAAGAAGTTTTCGATCAAGGGAATGTCCCATATAACGGGCGGCGGATTCATTGAGAACATTCCAAGGATGCTGCCTGAAGGTCTGGGGACGGAAATCGATGCTTCTCGCTGGGAGGTTCCTGCGCTGTTCAATTTGATGTCGGAGTTGGGAAGCATTCCTCGTGAGGAAATGTACAACATCTTTAATATGGGAATCGGATTTGTCATTGCTGTCGATGCTTCCGAAGCAGAAGCTGCAGTGGAATTTTTCAAAGAAATCGGGGAAGAGGCTTACCTCATAGGAAAAGTAACTTCCGGCGAGGGAGTCCGGATCATTGAAGGAGAAAGGCAAGAAGGATAAAATGGGTGCAAAGGTACTCTATCCAACTGGGTGGTATGTGCAAGTTCCCATTTTGGCTTTCGCCTTTTAAATTTGCTTCGGCAGAAATGGGGACCTATGATGAAGAAAATTGCAGTATTTGCTTCTGGAAGCGGAACGAACTTTCAATCGATTGTCGACTCGGTACATAGCGGAAAACTTCAGGCGAGGGTGGAAATCCTGGTGTGTGACCGTCCTGATGCCTTTGTCATTGAAAGGGCAAAAGCAGCAGGGGTCGCGATCTTTGCTTTTAATCCAAAAGAATATAAGTCGAAACCGGACTTCGAAAGGGAAATTGCTGCGGAACTGTTAAACAGGGGAGTGGATTTCCTTGTCCTGGCAGGCTACATGAGGCTGATCGGAAATGTTCTCCTTGAAAATTTTCCTGCGAGAATCGTTAATATCCATCCATCGCTGCTGCCTTCTTTTCCAGGGAAGGATGCTGTTGGACAGGCGATCGATGCTGGCGTAAAGGTAACGGGGGTAACCGTCCATTTTGTAGATGAAGGGATGGACACCGGCCCTATCATCGCCCAGGAAGTTGTCAGGATATCTCCTTTTGATAACAGGCATACGCTTCAGGAGAAGATCCAGGATGTCGAGCACCAGCTGTATCCGGAAACATTGACTCATTTATTCATGACATCGATTCACAAAGTATAAGCATGTTACTGCACTACAAGGAGGAATAGCTTTATGAAGAAAAGAGCACTGATCAGCGTGTCAGATAAAAGCGGCATTGTCGAATTCGCCAGGAATCTTCAAGACCTTGGATATGAACTCATCTCGACTGGAGGAACGAAAACGATCCTGCTTGAAAACGATATTTCAGTCAAAGGCGTTGAAGAAGTGACAGGCTTTCCGGAAATCATGGAAGGCAGAGTGAAGACCCTTCATCCGAAAATCCATGGAGGACTGCTTGCCAAGAGAGATGTCGAAGGACACCGCAAGCAGATGGAAGAACAGGATATCTTTCCGATTGACCTCGTTTGTGTAAACCTCTACCCATTTCAGCAAACAATCGCTAAACCGAATGTCTCTGAAGAAGAGGCTATTGAAAATATTGATATCGGCGGCCCGACCATGCTTCGCGCAGCTGCCAAAAACCATAAATATGTAACGGTTGTGGTCGATTCCCAGGACTATGATCAGGTCGTCAATGAAATCAAGGCAAACGGAGAAGCCCCGGAGCTGTTCCGGAAAAAGCTTGCGGCAAAAGTGTTCCGCCATACAGCAGCCTATGATGCGTATATCTCCCAATTCATGACTGATCTTGCCGGAGAAGAAAGTCCAGAGGCAATGACAGTGACATATGAATTGAAGCAGACATTAAGATACGGCGAGAACCCTCATCAGAAAGCCGCTTTTTATAAGCAGCCCCTTGGTTCGGAATACTCTGTTGCCATGGCAAGGCAGCTTCACGGAAAAGAATTATCCTATAACAATATCAACGATGCGAATGCAGCGCTTCAGATCGTCAAAGAGTTTGATCAACCTGCCGCAGTCGCAGTGAAGCATATGAATCCGTGCGGAGTCGGCACAGGTGAAACGATCGAAGCCGCTTTTTCAAAAGCCTATGAAGCGGATTCAACGTCCATTTTCGGGGGAATCATTGCCCTGAACCGAGCAGTAGATGAAGAAACAGCGGCGCGCCTGCATGAAATTTTCCTTGAGATCATCATCGCGCCTGCCTTCACAGACAGAGCAATGGAGATCCTGACAAGCAAAAAAATATCCGCCTGCTGACGGTTCCATTCGATACTGCCAGGAAAGTGGAAGACAAATTCGTGTCCATTGAAGGCGGGCTTCTTGTCCAGGAGGACGACACCTTTACACTGGAAGATGCCGATGTAAGAGTCGCGACCAAACGCGAACCGACGGAAGCAGAATGGGACGCTCTGAAACTTGGCTGGAAGGTCGTCAAGCACGTGAAATCCAATGCGATCGTTGTTACTGATAAAGATATGACGATCGGAATCGGAGCCGGCCAAATGAATCGTGTCGGAGCCGCAAAAATTGCCCTTGAACAGGCAGGAGCGAAATCACAAGGTGCAGCAATGGCATCTGATGCGTTCTTCCCGATGGATGACACAGTTGAAGCCGCAGCAAAAGCCGGAATTACAGCCATCATCCAGCCGGGTGGATCAATCCGCGATGAAGATTCAATCAAGAAAGCGGATGAATATGGAATCACGATGGTCATGACTGGGGTTCGACACTTTAAACATTAATGAGTTGAGGGGTTCAGCGGCGTCCCCTTTTTAGAAGAATGTTTGGGCGGCGGAATGTGATGTTTCTTTCGCCGCTTTTGCTTTTATATGGGGACCGCTGACTACATTCCATAATGGTATGGTCAGTTGCCGGATGCTGGTTGGCTATTCGCTCTTCGTGATTTATTTATCTCAAGCGAGAGCCTTAAATTCTACGTCGCTGAACCGCCGCCTTCGTTTTATAATTAACCGCCCGCCCAGCGGAGTAGGCGCCTGGAGCGGAAATCAATTACTTTTAATCAACTGGTGTCCTTCGTGGAAGCCATGAGAGGCACTAAAAAGGGAAAAAGTCCTTTTAGTACCCCTCGAGGAAGCCGTGAGAGCCACTAAAAAGGGAAGAAGTCCTTTTAGTGTCCCTCAGGAAAGCCGTGAGAGCCACTAAAAAGAGAAAAAGTCCTTATAGTGTCCCTCGGGGAAGCCGTGAGAGCCACTAAAAAGAGAAAAATTCCTTATAGTGTCCCTCGGGGAAGCCGTGAGAGCCATTAAAAGGGGAAAAAGACCTCCAGGTGTCCTTCGTGGGAATCGTGAGTGCCACTAAGAGGGGAAAAGTCGTCCAGGTGTCCCTCGAGGAAGC
>NZ_NIJF01000011.1 GCF_003316765.1 Bacillus sp. P14.5
AAAAACTTCATTCCTAATCGTACAATTGAGTACAACGATAACCGCATAAGTAAGTTCATTGCCCAATATGGAAAATGTGCCGTTACAGGTAGTGAACTAGGCAAACATGATTGGCACTGTCATCATAAAGTCCCGTATCATCTCTCCAGAGATGACACGTACTCAAATTTGATTGTGCTGCATGAAATCGTCCACCGCCTGGTTCATTTAAAGGATATTGAAAAGATGAAAGATTTAATGAAAACTCTAGAGTTAAATAAAAACAAATCCAAAAGGTAAATGAACTCCGAAAACATTGCGGAAACGACTCAATCATAAATTGGAATCAAAGTGCTTCTATTAATTACATAGAAATGAATGAATTGGATTAGTTGGGGCGCCGTATGCGGTGAAAGCCGCACGTACGGTGCTAGCAGGGGGAAAAGGGAGCGATAACTTCAAACCCTTACCTATCTGTCATGAAGAAGGGCTTTCTTTCTTAATATGTATATTTTTGAAGGGGGAGTTAACTTGAAGAGAAAGCTTCCGACTCTTATTATTGTTTTGGTTGTTTTATTAGGAGTATTACTGATGTTCTATCAAACTGAAAAAATGGAACAATCAAGGACTTTAGAAGCTAAAAGACAAGAGGTACTGGATAAATTGTCTAATAATTTAAGCCATTTTAATCCTGTTCTTGATGCTTTTGTTGATAACGATTACAACACTACAATTGCATCTAAAATTAGTTCGGAAGGTATAGTCGAATATGATAGAGGATTGGCAAAAAACAAATCTCCTTTGGGAAATTATCTAGTTAAATATAATTTAAATAATATGGAGATTGTTTCTGAAGAAATAGAAATAACTAATCCCGATTACTCTGAAGAGTGGCGAGAATTTCAAAAAGAAAACAAAAAGTGATTTTTTAACGGTGGCGTTTGCTGAGCAAGCAACCACCCTCTCTTCAAGTAATGGGAGTTTAGTTGAACAAAGCAGTTAATATTACTTCGAGAAAATTTATGGGGGCTAGTTGTTGAAAATACCAATATCAATTTTATGCTTTGTATTTTTTTATTTGCTGTTTTAACTTCTGGTTGTTATTCAAACAGTAATCAAATTGAAGGCGAAAAAGGTTACTTGGCACAAAACGGAACTGTTGTTGCTTTAGAAGAGAACAAAATCCTTATTGTAGAAGGTGCAACAATAGAAGATATAAATAACCTAACACCAAAAGAAATTATCAATAAATACGATGACGGTGTATGGTTCAGTTTAGGGACAGATACTCCAGAGGGGTTGGATGTAGGTGTGATAGTAAGAGTTTCGTATAACTCACTCGATACTTCTTTACCCGCCTTTGGTGAAGCTAAAGAAATTAAGATTATAGAATAAAGGCACCCCAAAATTTTTATTTCGTCTCAATATACTGAGAATACTAGGGTTTTGAGACATTTTCGGCAAATCCAGAGTGACTTCCTATAATATATGTTATGTAAACTTGAAGCAAATTCAAAGAGACCATAAGCGTTTCCCCATGTTCCCAATAACTTTAACTCCAGTTCTTCTTCTCATTCCTGGAGGTTTGCTTCCTAGATGCCTTACATATGATTTGGCATCCCGTTAGCTTTTAAATTTTTTATCTTAGAATATTTCTTTTTAAAACTAAACCTCATGAATCCATTTCCGAATCGTGTTTATTCTGCATATAATACCCATGGTGATTGGAGCTCCGTTTTAATAAACAAAGAATCGTTCACGAATAAACGTTCTGTGTTGCGAAAAATGGCACTTATATGGACGATCGAGGATGAATTTGGTTTGTATAAAGCAGGAAAAATAAGCTGCTTAAAGCAGCTTAAGAGATATTTTTTAACATATGCTTATACTTTTGCACCATCATCCATTGCATTTCCGGTGAAGCCAGCGGAATTGAAGTTGATAGTTCCCATTGAAACTGAACTTCATGGTTTCGATTAGGATCATTAAGTAAAATCATGACAGCGACATGGTTTTGTAAAGTGTCTATGTGGCTTTGCAGTATTTTTTTAAGAGCGTGATTTCTGACATTTTGATGATAAATTCCCAGCTTGGATATAACTCCTTCATGGCAGCCAGGTGTTCAGCCATCAGGCCAAGATCGATAGCAGGCAGTTTCATCTCTGCACCCTCCTTATTATAAAGGGTATTCAGAAAAATGTGGGATGAAGCTTCCCTTTTGGTTTTACAACAACTTTTTATTTTGAATTCGTCTCAAAACCCAAGGTATCTTTCCGAGAGATGATCTGTTTTTAAATACAGCAAATCCCTGTTTATTTCCTAATTCTAATAAGAATGGTGTTTTCCTTGTATCCTCATAAAACTCACCTTCACCTGTATCAATAAATCCTTTTAAATTTGCGTATAAAACATCTCCTTGTCTTCTGGAAGTGTACAGCGAATGAGAAGAAGATCGATATCCTTCTATTACAGCACATTCACCGGCACCGAAGATAAATGGATACTTCTTTACCTGCAGAGTTTTCTCTATAGTTAAATAACCCTCTTCATTGACAGGAAGCTTAGAAAGTTTAAGTAAATCGGGGGCTTTTGAGTTTAGTAATAAAAGCAATTTACCGAAAGGGATTATACTCGAATTTATGTTTATTATATCTTCTTCAATTTTCTTAATAGTATCGCCTTCATAAAGAATAATCCCGTCTTCCCTAAGCCGTTTTGCTATCGTTTTGGATATTTTCTCATCCATTTCAGGAAGAAGCCTGTTTTGGGCAATGAGCGTGATGGGACTGTTTTTTTGTTTGGTTCGCCAGGCTTGCAGTGACGATGCTATTTCCACTGCGGCAGCATTTTCTCCGATGATGACAGGATTGTCAGCTCGTCGGACAGCATTAACAGCATTTGTGAATTGATAGTTTGGCTTGATCGTAAAAATATTTTTAGATAGAGATATATTATTCGTCCTGCTGGTCATTGAACCTATATTTAATGAGATAATATTAAAATCCAGGATGTCTCCTTCTGCAGTCAATGCCTGTTTCTGTACGGGATCTATAGACAGTATAGCTCCTTCTTTCCAATTGACTCCCGCGACCCTTGCAAGCTCCTCCAGATCAACTCTGATATCCTCCTCTTTATATGTGCCTTCAGAATAACCCGGAAACAGTTCAGGGAAGTACTGATATTTTGATGGCGATATTAATGTTATGTCAACTTCCTTTAAAGACTCTTCTTTTAATCTCTTTAAAACCTGTATATGAGAATGGCCTCCTCCGACCAATAAAAGTTTTTTCATTATGTAACAACCTTTCTTGTTATGTGGCACTAATCAGTTTACAGGTAAGTAGACTATGAAAACAAACGATTTTATTTATAAATAACAAAAGACCGCATGAAATAGCGGTCAGTTCACTGCAACTGTTATTTAGAGTTTCCTCGAAATTCCTGGCTCATTTTTTTCCTCATAATCCTTCCATATAATAAAGGAGTAAAGCGGCTTACTACCATTGAGAGTTTGGCGATTGGACTAATGTATATCCTTTTCTTATTTGCACTGATTCCTTTTACTATTTGTTCTGCTACTATTTCAGGTGTTAAAACATTTCCTACTGTTTGCTTTTTATTAGAAACATGTTTGCCGTCCCCTCCCATAGCTGTGTGTTCCATAGCCGTTTTCATAAAAGAGGGACAGACCATTAACACATTTACTCCTTCTTCCTCCACTTCTGCTCGCAGGGTCTCAAAAAATCCATGAAGAGCATGCTTACTGGCTGCGTAGCCTGTTCGACCAAATACAGGGGCAAAACCGGCGACGCTTGATACGACTACGTAGGTTCCTTGCCGCTGTATGATTTGCTTCAGTGTGTAATGAGTAAGGTTAATCGTTCCATTCACATTTACTTTAATTACATTTTCAAGGACATCCAGCTTTGTCTCTATAAAAGGACTTCGATGAGAAATCCCCGCATTATGAATGACCATGTCGATTCCTAATCCAGATTTTGAAATTTCACCAATAGTCCTTTGACATTGATTTTTATCGGTTATATCACATATGAAAATATGGCAGGTAATATTTTGTTCGTTCAAAAGCGTTTTTAGCGAATCCAAGTGTCCCCGGTTTATGTCGATTGCGAGGATGGTTGCTCCTCTGTTCCCCATTGTTATGCATAGTTCCCTGCCTAAACCACCTGCTGCACCAGTAATTAAAATGTTTTTATGTTTGAATTGATGTTGGCTTCTCATAGGATTCACCACTTTCATTAAGAGGCCCGCTGAAGCCGGCCTTATATTTCTGTACTTCCAATATCGATTATTAGTTAACCGGTTTTTTCTCCAAGAAAAACTGAAATACTTCCTTAGATGAATACTTAGGGGTATAACCGAATTCTGTTTTTAATTTTTGTTATCCAGAACAGGGCGGTAGCGTAAAAAATTGACTTGTTCCTCCCCATACTGGGTTAGTGACAGCCTTTTTAAAATGAACAATCCTGATGTCAGCAGCCAAGCCGGAATGCGGATAACCTTTTTATTCAATATTGCAGCGATTTCATCAATGGAAAGCGAGCCATCTCCCGCCACATTGAAGATTCCAACTTCATTCCCGGTTATTGCTTTCATTAAGCATTCAATAACATCCTGGTCCCAGATGAATACAAATGGACTATCTGATCCATAGATGCCGAGGAGACTTTTCTTCTCAAATAGATTCGTAATCTGGTTATTGGTGTTTTCACCTAATATCGTACCGATCCGAAATATTACTTGCTGCAGCTGCGGATTTTCCTTCCTATATTTGCACATGAGCTCTTCTACAAGACGTTTATGATAGGAATAAGCAAATTCTTCATTGCCTCGGATGGGATGTTCCTCTGTTAGCAAAGAGGGGTTATCCGCATGATAGCCATAAGCTGCACCGCTCGACGTAGTGATGATCCGTTTAACATTATTGGCTGTGCAGGCCTTTAAGAGGTTTTCAGTGCCGAGTACGTCAACTGAATATTCGAATTCCCGGTTGCTTTTCTTGCCTGGTGTTACGATTGAAGCCAGGTGGACAACAGTTTGTATGTTGTATTCCTTTATTAATTGACTCACTTCCTGGGAACGGATATCCATCTTGATAAATTGGACTGCTGGATGTTTTACAGAAGATTCTTGTATATCGGCAGCAATTATATTCCACGTTCCTTTTGCATTTTCGATTAACCGTTTAAGAAGATTACTTCCAAGGTATCCCGCAGCTCCGGTTATTAAAATATTCATATCTGGATCCCTCCACTAACCGGCTGAGAAGGTTTCGGATCTCTTCTCGACCAAAAGGCTGCAATGGAAAGCCCTGAAACCAAATGCCATACTCCCCACCAGGCAGCTACTATCGCCATGCCGCCCAGACCATCGAAGAAGTTGAAGATCAAGACAAGTCCCAAACCAGAATTCTGAATTCCTACCTCAATGGCAATGGCCCTTCTATCGCCTTCCGGGAGTTTGAACAAACGGGCTGTAAAGTATCCTGAAAGAATAGCAATTAAATTCTGCAAGAAGACCACCAATACAACCATTCCAACAAACTCAACAAAGTAGGTGAAATTGGAAACCAAGGCTGCCAGCAGAAACAGGATAAAGAATGCGATGGAGAAATATTTCATTACTTTATTCACCTTTACAGCAAAGACAGGATACTTATATCGAATGAGCATTCCTGCGGCAAGCGGAAGCCCAAGCATCAAAAAGATTGTAAAAAGCATATCAGCAGGACTAATTGTAAAAGAGCGGATCAAAGATTCTGTCCCGGGGTAAAGCGAACCCCAGAACATGACATTGACTGGCGTCATAAAAATAGCGATAACAGTTGATACTGCTGACATTGAAATAGATAGCGGTGTGTTGCCTTTAGCCAGATAGGTGATGAAGTTTGAAAGATTGCCACCCGGGCAGGCGGCCACCATAAATAACCCCAAAGCGATACTTGGTAGCGGGTTAACCAAGGAAACCAGCAAGAATGTAAATGCAGGCAGTAAAAGAAATTGTCCTGTTAGTCCTATCAATATTGGTTTAGGGGTAGAAAAACTTCTTTTGAAATCAGATAGCTTTAAGTCCAAGGCTACCCCGAACATAATAAACCCAATGACGATATTTAGGATGTTAAGGCTGGCAGGACTGAAATTGAGTTGTATCTGATCGATATTCATTATTTGCCTTTAGGCTCTTGATGCATATCTTTAAAATATTTTAGTCCCGGTGCCCACATATGTTTAACTGGATCCACATCCACATGGATGACTGAACATCTGCCCGTTTCTAAAGACCTTTCAATGGCCGTCTTTAAGTCTTTCGGGTCATTGACGTGTTCTCCATGGGCCCCCATACTCTGGGCTAGCCGGTCAAATTGGATTACCCCTAAATCCGCATTGATCGTTTCTTCAGGACTTAACGATTTTTTTATAAGTGTTTTAACCGGTTTCAGTGCAAATTGCTGATTCATTTTCACCATTCCCCACTGTTTGTCACACATGACAATAAATATGACTTGCAAACCGTTTCTAACGGCTGTTTCAACTTCTTGAGGATGAAAGCCCATCGCTCCATCGCCTATTATGCAGCAGACCGGTTGTTCCCGATTAGCTGCAGCGGCTCCTAAGGCCTGCCCTGGCCCAGCTCCCAACATGCCAAATTTGTAAGTGGAAATTACCGATCCCGGCTTATTGACTTGATAGAAAAAGTTTGACCAAATAACGGTATTTCCACCATCAAGAACAAACGTTGTATCCTTTGGAAATACATTTTGGCAAATGGAAGGTACCTGCGCAGGATTCATAGGCACAGACATATCCTCCAAGTGCTGATCCAGCTTCTTCCGGTTTTTATCTCTCTCCGCGATAATCTTCTCATTTTTAACTTTCCGCTGATCGATTTGGATTTCTTCTTTGCGATTGTAGAGATGTTCATTCAACTGAGATAGAAAAGTTTTTACATCAGCTTGGATCGCTAATTCAACTGGCTTGTTTGCCCCTAATATTCCAGGATCCAAATCTACTTGAATGACTTTCTGGCTTGAATTCCAGTAAGGAGCTTTTCCCCACCAATCTGTTTCCCCCAGCCTTGATCCAAGAACGAGCACTACATCTGCTTCATTTCTTAGTTTATTATTAGTAGCAATGTGGATCATCGGAAGCATAAGCGGATTTGTTTCAGGAATAGCTCCCCTTGCTGCCCAGCTGGTCGTGACCATCGATTGCAGTAGAGCTGCTGCCGTTTCTACTTCCTCGTATGCTTTAGCATGGATAACCCCGCTTCCGGCATGGATAATAGGGTACTCTGCATTTATCAGTAGATCCGCCGCTTGTGAAAGCTGTCGATCTGACGCACCTGGCATCTCTGTAACTCTATATTGAGAAGGCTTCCAAAAGGAAATATCACATTTTTGCTTTGAGTTAATGATGTTTTCTGGAATATCAATATGTACTACTCCCGGCCGGCCTTCAAAACATTTCCTTAGTGCCGTCCTCATCATTTCCGGTATTCTGTCAAAGGAAGGTACTGCCTGGCTCCATTTGGCTATTTTTGAAATCACTCCCGTTTGATCGAAACATTGGTAAGTCCCTCCCCGATCTGGATACATGATTCCTGTACGCCTTGCGCTAGTTATAACCAGGACACGATTGCCTTCTCCTTCTTCAACTACCAATCCTGGCAATATGTTCGCCACTCCTGGTCCATTGCTGGCCATACATACCCCTAATTTTCCGCTTATTCTTGCATAGGCACCTGCCATATGGGCAGCACTGGTTTCATGCCTGGGAGTAATTAACTCTATTCCCTGGCTTTTAAGGCTTGAGTAAAAACCAAAATAGGTACCATCTATGATGCCAAAAACCTTCTCTACATTCTCAGCGTTCAACATATTTGCAAGAACTTCTCCGCCTGTCATCTCTCCCATGCTTTTCCTCCTGATATTTAAAAATTATTTTTTATTAGTCGCCTTTTCCGTAGGTGTATACATTTTTATCGTAAGTTTTTATGTTATTTAATTACTTTCCTGATGATTTTCAACTTTTTTCCATAGGTTTTGGTATATCTTTTCAATATCCCTACCAGTTGGTATTTTCTGATTTGTTTTTATGCCATTCCCAGAAAGTGCATCACTCACTAGAGAAGGAACGGCATTCGGAAATTGTAGTCGGTCATGAAGGTATTTCGCCCCATCATCCCATATCTGAAACTGTAGATTGAACAGAAGAACCTGTTCTAACGCAAATTCAGCCGTCTTTTTTTGAGAAAGTCCTTCTGGGCAGCCAAGGGCCTTTCCTATATCTGCATAAAGGCCAATTGATGTCTTAAGTCCGTATTCCATCACAAAGGGTAATAATAAAGATACGCTTAAACCGTGTGGGATTCCAAACCTTGTGCCAAGTGGCCTCGCAGCCGCGTGGACCAGATTGGTTGAAGAATTCGAGAAAGCTATGCCTGCATATAAACTTGCAATAAGCATATTTTCTCTAGCCTCCAGGCTGTCTCCGTTCCTGTATGCCTCAGGCAGCCATTTACCTATGATCCTTATAGCTTCTAAGGCAAAATGATTGCTCATTGGGGTTGCCTTGGTAGAAACATAGGCTTCCATTGCATGAGCCAAAGCATCCATTCCTGTATAAGCCGTGATTGAATCCGGCATACTTACCGTTAATGCTGGATCCAGAATGGCAACGTCCGGAATGAGTTTATAATGTCCAGGGTTCAACTTAATGTTCATTTTTTTATCCGATATGACCGTTACTTTTGTAGCTTCAGATCCAGTTCCAGCTGTTGTGGGTACTGCAATCAAAGGCAGCCTTTCCAGTCTCTTCATGTCTGGAATAGAATTCAGGCTGGAATTTTCATTGATACAGAGAAAAGAGATAGCTTTAGCTAAATCAATGACACTTCCCCCTCCGATTGCCACCACGCAGTCTGCTTTACAATTTTTTAATTCCTTTAATGATTTTCTTACATCTTCCAGTGTAGGCTCTCCATTTAACTGTGAAAAGAAGGAAGCCTTTACTCCATAAGTTGCGAAGCTATGAATGATTTCAGACTTATACGGCTCTCTTGCTGCTAAAGAACCTGTTACGATAAATACGTGAGTAGCGTAAAGTTCTTTAGCAGCTTTGCCAATATCCTGTATAGAATTGACGCCAGCTTTTATAGACCTTGGCATATGGAGCTCTTTCGTCATTTGCTGCCTCCTATCAGTTAGTCCCTATAAAAAATAAGTAGTATTAGCTCTCTTTCGTTTTGTTTTCACCCGGAAAACATACATATCGGGCCTGAATATGCTTGAATAGTATTCGATTGCTGCTCCAGCAGAATTGGTTATTAGCCTTTCAACACAAAGCACATTGGAACCATCCGGGACATCTAAGTTTAATGCCTCTTCTTTATGTGCTGTTTTACTGGATATAAACTGTTCCGCTTCTTCCATTTCTATTTCTAATTCATTTTCGAGTAAATCGTATATAGGTGTTGTTTCTAAATCGTATTTTGTTAATTCCACGCCGATATTCATAGGATAGAAATGATCTTCAATGGCAATTGGTACAGAGTCGGCGGTTCTTAGACGTTGAATATGGAACACAAGGTCAACATTCAACATATCTGAAATTACATCATTTTTATTCATCACCCCCATATGAAGCAGCTTAGAACCAGGCTTCATTCCCATCTTGATAATTGTCTCTGTAAGACTGTTTAATGAATTAAGCCATTCATGAACAGGTGTTTTTTGAGAGATAAAAGTGCCCTTGCCATGTACTTTTTTCAGCATCCCATCATTAACTAAGTGTGTAATAGCTTCACGGATAGTCGTGCGGCTGACCGAGAATCGCTCCATTAAGTCCCGTTCACTGGGAATTCGATCCTTATATGTTCCTGTTACTATTTCCTTCGCTATTATTTCTTTAATCTGAAGATGATAAGGTATTGGATTATCAGAATCAATCAAATGGCCATTCCTCCTTTAACTTTAATACGTTATGACGTCCGGACCATTGTAGACAAAGAGCGGTAAAACATAATTAAGGAGAAGGATTCTTGAGGAATATCATTAGAGTGTATGCAAAGAAGCAATATTTTAGATATGTTTGAAATTCGATGCCAAAATATTAATGAATTTGTGTATCACTCCCACTAAGGTTACTTTTTCAAATTACAACAGTATTAATAATACAAGATAATTATAAAATAATTCAGAATTTTCAGCAACATAAATTTTTCCTTGTATTGATTTGATTAATTTTGGATAAAAAACAGCAGCCCTCTTCAGGCTGCCGTCTCTCAATTACTTCTTCTTATTCATCATCTTCTGTATTTCATTCATATCCTTAGGTACTTTCCCGCTTGTGATCGCTTTGACAAGCATCTCTTCTTTTTCTCTTGAAACCGGTTTGCCGGCGAGGGATGCAACTTTCTTGATCATGGTTCTGACTTGGTTCTCATCTTTGAAGTTCGTGTTTTGGAAAGACTGGGCAAGCTTCATGATGTCGTCCATTTTGACACCTGTCTTTTTTTCAAAGTTTCCGAACATATTGGACCTCCTCTCAAAGAGTTACTCCATGCATCTTATGTATGAGGAAAGCGACTTGTATCAACGGACGTCCCGGTTGCGGGGAATTTGATGTTATATTAGGCTGTTAAACAAGCCATTGGAAATCTTCTGCATAAACTGTTATATGAAGGCTGTTTTCGTATAGATTGTTGCTTTCGGAAAAATCCCAAGAGACGGATTTTTCCCCTGAATACGAATGTTTTTCTCTCTTAACGGGTCGAGTGGCTCTGTTCTTTCTTGCTTACCAGGATATAATGGTGATTTCTGGTGATGTTTTACGAAATTCATATTAAATAGCAACAAAGTTTACGAAAAGAAGCCTATATGAAAGAAACAAGGAGGAAATCCGATGTATCCGCCTGAAAGAATCCAAAGGAACTCCCGGGGGTTTTGCGTTTTTCCAGGTTACCGTTATTGCGGTCCCGGCTGCAGCGGTCCTGGAGCTCCGATAAACGCGGTTGATGCAGCATGTAAAGCGCATGATGAGTGCTATGAGAGGTTTGGTCCTTCCTGCCGATGTGACAGGATGTTCATGAAGCGGCTGCAGTCCAGAATGCAGGCTAGAACTCCAGAAGGTCGTCATGCAAGGATCATGCATGGTTATATGAAATTTAAAACTTTATTTTCTTGCTGAAAAAAGAACCGGTCCCCATTGATTTGGAGAACCGGTTCTTTTCATTCTTTAAGTTGTCGAGGTATCATCTTTCCATGCTCTCTCTATTTGAACCTTGTAATCAAACTGTTTGTTCTTTCCCTGCACTCTCCCTAGCAGGAAGATAATCACTCCAACTGCGGACCAGATCAGCAAAAGGTTAAGGACTGATAGAATCAGAGTGTAACTGAAGAACAATAAGACACTTAATGAGAATACTCCACATCCTATAATCAAAGGAATCTTCGGTTTGATTAATGCACTTTGAAACAGTGCCGGACGGATGAACGGCAGTGCGATCATCGCTATGGCATGACCGATGTACATCAGGAACATCCCCTGCAAAGACACGTTTAACAGGTAATCCAGTGTTCTTGTCCAAATCAGGGCCAGAACAATGATTGTGTTGATTGTAATAGCTATGTGCGGTGTATTGAAGCGTTTATTGACTTTTGCAATGCCTACGGGGATCACCCGGTCTTCTGCGAAGGCGAACAAGATTCTTGATACGACCATCACCAAGGAATTCAGCGTTGTCGCAAAAGCCATGATGATACCGACCATGACAATCCATTTTCCGCCTGCTGGCAGGTATACTGAAGCGACATCAAACATTGCGCTTTGTGATTGAGCGAGCTGGTCATATGGAATAACACCAAATGCGACAATGGAAATCAAGAAATAAATGATTACTGTTGCAAATGATCCTATCAGCATGGTTCTTGGCATGGCTTTCTGAGGATCCTTCATCTCCCCGCCCGCCTGCGCAAGCTGTTCGAAGCCAAAATAAGCAAAGAACAAAGATGGGAGGATGGCTATAAATCCACTCACTCCATTAGGAAGCATAGGTGAAAAGTTTTCCGTTTCAATAAAGAATACTCCAGGTACAACCAGGACAAGGATGGCGATGAAAAGTACGGCTGACATGACAAGCTGCACCACACCGAACCATTTAACCCCTATGATATTCAGCAAGTAAAACACAAGCAGCAGGATGGTTGCCAGAACCGCAGTGTTTCCTGCTCCTATTACACTTGAAAGGTATTCGCCGAATGAAATCGCCATTATTGCCATTACGCCAAGCAAAGCGATGTACTGGAACCACATGAACAGGAATCCTGCAAAGTAGTTATTGAAGGTGCGGCTGATATGAACGTAAGCACCGCCGGGACTGTTTCCGAGCGGAGTACTCATAAAAATCAAATACGCAAGTGCTGAACACAATAGTACCGGTAATAATACAACATAGCCGAAGGGTACCGAAGGACCAGCCTGCGCCCCAGCTTCGCCTGTTACAACAAAGATCCCCGATCCTACCATGCCTCCGATCATAAGAGCGTATCCATGCCATTTTCCTAATTCTCGTTTTAATCCGTTTTTCATGATGCTTCACCTTCACTTTCTGTAAGAGTTGTAATAATGTCTTCCAACGGTTTCTTGCTGATATCTGGTACCTGACAGTTGTCAGCGGGGTATCCTGCCGGGATAACTACGATGGGCACTTCGTTCTTAGGCCTATTGAGAAGGTCCCTTAGGAAAACCATAGGGCTCGGTGTATGGGTCAGCATACAAAGGTTGGCATGATGAATCGCACTCATCAGGATACCTGTATTGACAGCTGAGGAAACAATCGGCCTGTTTTTGCCGGGATATAATGGATCTTGAACCATGTCGTTCATTACTTTAAACCCGATAATAAGATAGGGTGCATCTGTAAGATGGGATTTTTCCCAATTTGTGCCGAGCGGCTTCAAAACATCTCTCCACTCATTTGTTATCTTCTCTTGGTAAAATTTCTTTTCTTCCTCTTCCGCCTTTTCCCGGATCAAAGCTTTTATTTTCTCATCGGAGACAATCTCAAACCGATAGGAGTCTGGAAAAGGACTGGAATATAGTGCCTGAAAAGCTTTTGCGAGAAGAGAAGCTGGAATCTCTTCTTGTGAAAAGTCCCTTACATTCCGACGTTTTTTAATACTGTAATAGTAATCTTCTGCTGAAAGAGGCGGACTTGATACTTGCGAATATTTGTCAAATGATTTATATTCCACATGCTCTTCAACAAAATCAAAATGTATTAAATCCTGCTGTATATTATGCTTTTTATCTTCCCATTCATCTGCAATCCCGATGGAAAACAGCATATAAGGTTCTTCATTTTCAGGACGATCGAGAATTTCAGATAAAGATTTGACTGGTTGGTGCAGGTTATAATGAAGTCCCGCTTGGTTTAAAGCTGTTATAAAAAACCCTCCGCAAATTCCCACGGATTCATTCGGGTAATAGTGCTTAACTTTATGGCACTCTCCCGATTCAGTAATCTTCCTTCCATACTTCTGTTTCAATAAGACAACCATATAGGGTGCTTCTTCCAAGGTGGTCGATTTACTTCTGACTTCGTTTATTATCTGTGTTTTTACTTTTGGATCGGAAACCAATACGAACGACCAGGGCTGCTGATTGGCACCTGATGGAGAAGTACCTGCTGCCTTTATAGCATTTTTAATCGTCTCAATAGGAATATTCTGTTTTGAAAATGATTTTACTTCTCTTCTAATGTTCAGCCGGCTTAAGAAGTGATCCAACCTCTCATGCTGTGCTGATTCACTCATTCTTTGGTAATCTAATGTGATTTTTTCTTTTGATGCTGTCATTTCTACAGCCCCCTCATAAAAAAGAATACAAAAAAGCCCTTCATCCATAAGGGACGAAGGAACTCCGCGTTACCACCCTTGTTGATGCTTACGATCTCTAAATCATTCAGCATCCACTTCATTGTGTGACAGCTTTCCTGCGCGATGTAATTCACCTGTAAGCTGCCTGAACTTCCACCAACCATCCAGTCTCTGATGCTGCCCGCTTACCTGCTACTGTTTCCGCGCACTGTCAATTATATAATTGTAAAATAAATGCTTCTTCGCTTTAACGCTTTTATGCTTCTACGCTTTTATGTGATAAAGTATATATAGACTATACAAGGTCACTGGCTGAAACGTCAAGTGTAAAATAAAATTATTTTCAGGATAGACAAACCTCTTTAATTTTCCTTTGTTTTTATATTCAGTTTGGATAAGATGATAAAAAATAATCAGGGCTGTCTGGTTGAATAAGTAAATAGGAGCAGAGAAAAATAGATTATATCCTCTTCTGTAATGAAATACTCCGTTTTTTTGAGCAACCCATTCCGTTGTCACTGCTATGATCGTCCACACTATGATATACCACACGTTTTTCATGCCAGAGATATTGTATTTTTTATAAAAAAAGATAAAGAAGCATGCAAATGGGCCATACATGATATAAGAAATGAAATCAATCAACTGGTACTTGGAAGAATCATTCACATCGTAGAAGTTAAAAGGCTCAATGCTTATTGTATGGTCGAAAAACATCCCGCACGTCACCCCGAATGTATAGATTATAATCATAATCGGCAAATCCATTTTCGGCTTCATGAAGAATAGTGCAATAAGGCTCATCACCAGCATTATGATAATGAACCACTCATTCTGATTGATTTCTGTATCGTAAACAGTTGTCATCTCATCACCCTTTTTAGGAGAAATCTCATTAGATAAAAGCTGACATAGGCAGATAGAAATAAAAACATAAAGGTCCCTGTTTGCAGAAGAAGGTTCCAACGTTCATATTGAATTAAGCCGAACTCCACGGTCACCAGTTCAAGGACTATGAGAAAGCCCAGTATAGCTAAATGTATAAGAGCTTTAAACCACGTTTTCTTAAAGAGTAAGGATAAATTCAATAGCAGTAGTGCTAGAATGGGCATTATGATACTTCTGTAAAGGATGAGCGCGACAAAAAGATCTTCTTCCTTAGCTAATAGAATATATCTTAGATTAAGACCTAAAATGGTGTATATATTGTCCACTATAAAAGAAAGAATCATGAACACAAAGGCGGCTTCAATAAACAGAATCTTTTTTGGCAGGAAGTAAAGTGTTAAAGCCAGGAACCAAGTGAGAATGATATATAGGGTGAGAGTTATATTAAACACTCCCTTGCTGTGTTTGTCGCTAGTATTGGCTTTTCGTCCGATATTTATTATTCCTGCCAGTTAATAAGCACTATTTCAAAGGTGTCAACCAATCCCTTATATTCAAACATGTCAATACAAATCCCAAATAAATAAAACCGCCAGCCTTGAACTGACGGTTTTTTCGCTGCTATAATTTTTTTGACATGATGACGTTGGTGACCTCGTATTCTAACGTCTCATAAAGATTTCTCGCTTTTTGATTGTGGCCGAACACATGAAGGTCTATTTTACTGAAGCCTAGATCTCTTGCGACAGTTTCGATTTCCAGCATCGCTTGCTTTCCAAAACCTTTTCCCTGTTGTTCCGGTTCAATATAGATATCATAGATATAACCTGTATCCTCTGCAATTTTTGCTATCCAGATCGAACCTACAGGTATCTCATCACTCCAGATGGTAAAAAGACGGTTATCGATTGAATTCTCTCTCTCAGGGAGTAGCCGCTGAAAATCCCTTTTTGAGTTTTCCAGTGCTTCTTCCTTCGTCCAATTGCCCGCCTCTGCTTTTTGTTGTGCATAGTTTTTTACAGATCTCTCCAGGAATGGTTCGAATTCCTCGGAGGTCATAGGTAATAGTCTGATCATTGTATTCCTCCAGCTGTCTATTTCACAATTCCGAATAATAGACCATCATATCCCTTACTGCCGACCGTTTGGATACCTGTACTGTCTATTCGGGAATCTCCTGATAAAAGATCGAACATCTCTCGGGTGCCGGTAATGTTAGGGTCTTCACTGTCCTTCTCAACAATGTTTCCTTTTCGGACAACATTGTCTACAATGATCACTGTCCCTGGTCTGGAAAGCTTCATCGCCCATTGAAAGTAGTAAGGATTATTGGATTTATCGGCATCAATGAAGATGAAATCGAAATGATCATACCCCTTGTCCTTCAGTGTCGGCAGTGTATCCATTGCTGGTCCGGTCAATATGTTCACTTTGTTTTCCAGACCCGCAGAGCGGATATTTTCGTTGGCGACAGCCGCATGCTTTTCGCTGAACTCCAAGGAAAGCAGTTCCCCATCTTCCGGCAGCGCCTTCGCCATCCAAACAGTGCTGTAGCCTCCTAAAGTCCCGATCTCCAAGATCTTTTTGGCGCCTTTTAGTTTTACAAGTAAATGCAGAAATTTTCCTTGATTGGGTGAAACATCTATCGAAGGTAATCCAGCATCACGATTTTTTTGCAAAATTAAATCCATCAAGGTATCTTTACTTTGCAGCTTCTCGCTGAAATACTCATCGACTGCATGCCATCTTTCTGTTAATTCCATAAGAATCCCTCCCGTATGTAAATTCTCCATAAGTAAGAGCATTTCCTTTTTCTTTATGGAATTGTATTCTTTTATAATGGAAAACCGCCAATCATAAAGAAAGGCGGTTTGCTGTTCATAGACTTTTATCGAGAATTTCTTGTTGGATGGAGTATAGAAATTCATCCAGTGAGACTTCGTTTGTTTCATTACTATTATATCTGCGGACATTCACAGATTCCTTTTGAGCTTCAGAATCGCCGATGACGAGAATACAAGGGATTTTTTTCATTTGGGCCTCCCTCATTTTATAACCCATTTTTTCTTCCCGGGAGTCCAATTCCACTCGGATCCCTTCTTGTTTTAATCTTCTATATACCTTTTCTGCATAATCTTGTTGATGTATGTTAGACACCGGGATTAGCTTGACTTGTACTGGTGCCATCCAGACAGGAAACGCTCCTGCGAAATGTTCAATTAGGATGCCGAGGAAGCGGTCAATGGATCCGAAGACCGCCCGATGGATGACGACTGGTCTTACTTTTTCATTATGTTCATCGATATAGTTTAAATCAAATTTCTCCGGCATCTGGAAATCCAATTGGACAGTAGCACATTGATGGCTTCTTTTCAGGGCATCTTTAATATGGATGTCGATTTTCGGTCCGTAGAAAGCGCCGTCACCTTCATTGATTGAAAAGTTGTATCCAAGGTTGTTCAAAACATTTTTTAGCGAAGCTTCCGCTTTATCCCAAAGAACTTCTTCTCCCATGTAATCCTCCGGCCGAGTGGAAAGCTCGATGCTGTATTCGAAACCGAATGTATTGTATACATAGTCTATCAGCTTTAAAGCAGAAGCGATTTCCTCTTCGATTTGCTGTGGAGTAACAAAGATATGGGCGTCATCCTGACAGAATGTCCTTACCCGCAGCATTCCATTCAGCGCCCCGCTGAATTCATGACGGTGGACCTGACCGAATTCTGCCATACGGATAGGGAGGTCACGGTAGGAATGCAATTTATCTTTATAAATCAGCATATGACCAGGGCAATTCATCGGTTTCAAGGCGAAATTTTGGTCGTCTACTTTCGAAAAGTACATATTGTCTTTGTAGTGATCCCAATGTCCAGATTGTTTCCACAGCTTTCTGTTCATCATAATCGGTGTATGCACTTCCTCATAGTCATAAGAATGCTGAAGCTGTCTCAGAAAGAATTGAAGTTCATTCCGGATTTTTTGCCCATTATTCAAGTAAAAAGGCATTCCCGGAGCTTCCTCTGAAAACATGAAGAGCTCAAGCTCATTGCCCAGCTTGCGATGGTTGCGCTTCTGGGCTTCCTTTTGGAAATGGAAGTATTCCTCCATTTCTTCTTTGGATGAAAAAGCGACACCATAAATTCGCTGCAAAACCTTTTTATTGCTGTCTCCACGCCAATATGCACCAGAAACATGAGTTAACTTGAAGTGCTTTACTGCCCCTGTAGATGGTAAATGGGGCCCTCTGCACAGATCTGTAAATTCCCCCTGCTTGTAGACAGTGATTTTTTCTCCATCGGGTATATCATCTAACAGCTCTAACTTTAAAGGGTCCTCAGAAAATAAGTCCCTTGCTTCTTCTCTCGAAATTTCCTGCCGGAGAAATGGGTGATTTTCAGCAATGATCTTTTTCATTTCCTTCTCGATTTTCTCTAAATCAGACTCGGAAATATTCTGACCTAGGTCTAAATCATAATAAAAACCATTTTCAATGACTGGTCCAATGCCTAAATTTACATTTTCAAAGATACGCTTTACGGCTTGTGCCAATAGGTGGGCTGTACTGTGTCTCAGTAATTGTATTCCTTCAGCAGAAACCAAATCCAGTAATTCAATTTCTGCATCCTCTTCAATTGGACGGCTTAAGTCGTACATTACACCGTTAACTTTACCGCCTGCAGATTTTTTCTTTAAGCTGGGGCTGATTGACTGGGCTATTGCTGATAATGATATTCCCGCCGGGTAATTCTTTTTCTGTCCATCTGGAAACTTGATGAGTATTTGACTCATGTTGCTCCACTCCTTTTAAATTAAGAATAAAAAAAACACACACCCATCCCTGTAAAAGGGACGAGTGTGTGTTTACCCGCGGTTCCACCCAGCTTCCCGCCAATCCCCGGCGGCTTCATTTTGCTGTATCGCAGCACTTGCGGCATTGATTACTTCAATTTTCACCAATGCAGCTCAAAGGGGGTAAGTGTTTTCTTCTGCGTTAGGAAGTTTTCAGCCGTGCCTTCCCTCTCTGTGAACCGTTTAAGAAAAACCCGTGTCCTTATCATCGCTATCTTTATTCATTTTGGAAACAAAAAAACACACGCATCCCAATAAAGGGACGAGTGTGTTTTGGACCCGTGGTTCCACCCAGCTTCCCGCCAAGGTTTTGGCGGCTTATGGTGCTTTATCGCAGCAATACGGTATTGAATACTATGATTTCCTCAATACAACTCCAAGGCGGTAAGTTTTTCTTTCAGCATTAGGAAGTTTTCAGCCATGCCTTCCCTCTCTGTGAACCGGTCAAGAAAAACTCTTATCCTTTTCAACGTCTCATATAAATTTTTATTAATATATCGCATATTCCAATCTAAGTCAACTGGAATTTTGAAAAATTCGCCCTTAATTGTTTACTTCTGCTGGAGGATTCCTTGCTGTCTTAAAATAAGCTGTAAATAAAGATCCACCCTCAAGTGTTCAAATTTTGACAATCCTGAAAATGTGCTGCCGTGCCACTACTCTTCAGCTCACGACAGATGCGGAGGCTTAGCCCTATTAGTGGTATTCTAAGTATGAGACCATCAAACACAGGAGTTTAATTAGTTAACTAAGGTAAGGTAATAACGTGATTAGTATTGATCAAGAGGTTCCCCGGAAACAATATGCCAGAGTAGATGCTTAAAATCCTGAATTTTTCCTAGAATCGTATTTACCTTGCATGAACCTTGATTGTCTAGAACCGTTGCAGCTAAATCTTCAATGACAAACATCCGTTCCATCGTGATGGGATGATCACTTTGTTCCAAAGTGGTCAAAAAAGCTATATGTTTCTTGAGAATGGCCACTATATGTGCCGTATAAAATGGTTTGGCATGATGATAAGCATGGACCTTTTCCGATTGCCGATTTCCCTACTTCTGTTCTGCCGCTTAATACTTCACCGCAATAAAAATTAATTTTCACAATTCTCACCTTTGCTTCTTGAATCTAAAAGAATCGGACCTGACCAGAAGGAGTCCCGTCCCGCTTATCACCATGATAATCATTAAAATAAGGATATCCATACTGTGGAAGGATATTAGCTCATGAGATGATCGGCTGACATCTAAAAGTCTAAAGGTAACCCCGATTACAGTGGAAACGAGAGTTAATAGCAATACAGTTGTCTTTTGATCGGTAGTCAAAGTCATTCCCTCCTTCTAATTCCTTACTTGTTAGACGAGGGAGAGAAGAGAATAGTTTCTACAATCAATAGAATTTTTGATTCATTTTTTTGGCTTTTGTATTTCCTTTTTAAATCCTTGACAGTAGATATTGGATCCGGGTTTTTGCTTATACAGGATATGACTGCTGTCCCATCCGCACCCGCTCTAATGACCTGCGCAGCGTTAGCGGTATTTATACCACCGATGCCGACAATCTGTCTGCTTCCAACACTGCCTTGTCCGGGGATTTTTGTTTTTGTCCTGCTCTTTTCTGTGAAGTTGCATAGAAAATCCACCACGATTCCAAACATTCATGACCTCTTCTACCGGTAGAACCTGCCAAGGATTGAACATGGTCTGTCCGTGCTTATTAAAACTGTACTGGTCATTCAAAAGAAAGCAAGCATGCATGGTTCGTTGGTGTTCGTCCCTCCACACCAGAACATCCCCCTTTTGAGTAGCTGCTTTATCAATGGGTGTATACCCGTAGTGATTCAAGAGAGAGTGAAAACGGTCAGGCTTCATCCAATCCTCGATAATCTTTATATCCGCAGTAAATCCTGCTGCAGCAGCTGAAAGACAGTTAGGGCCATTTTTGGACGGGAAAAAATCAATGAAAGATGATAGAGAATGGTATTCTTCCTTCAGCTCCTGTTGGGTGCGTTCATCAAGGTTTTCAAAGGCTGCTTGTTCATCCGTCCATAATTCAGCATAGTTTAAAAGGAATTTAGTCTGCACTTGTGAGGATAAGGAGTTCCAATGGTAATACTGCAGCATATATACCTTCTCTTCGCCGGCTTCATCAACAAAGGTGGATGGTTCAAGAACCTTCAGTACTTCATCGGCATGAGTGATTCCATTCAATAGCTGGATAAGTTCCTTTTCAGTGTAAGTCATCCCTCTTTGAAGCAGCCGCTGCTCTTTTATAGCTTTCTTTTGCTGGCCTTCATTCAACTTCCGGAAATCTTTAGCGTTAATTTTAACGAAGTATCTTGCTTCCCTGCTTACAGCCCAGGTTGTAAAGGAGGTTCTCTCATCTAGGGAAAAGGATTGGGATTTTTCAGGTAAATACTTTTCAGAAGGTATGTAACCAGACTCTTCCCTAAAAAATAAGATTTCATTCTCTGGAATGAATTTGTCTCTCCAAGATTCTAATACCTCAGGTGGTAATTTGTATCCGTTTATTTTTCTCATGAGGCCTCCTGGCAGTCAAACTATGTATTTTCGATAGACATCCATATTCTCCGCCATCATAAATCCCGCAGTATAGTATAAATTTTCCGCTGCCTTGTTATTTTCCATATAACAAATGTGGATTTCTTCATATCCACTGTTTAGCAATCTATTCATGGCAAAATGCAAAGCCTCTCTACCCAAACCTCTTTTTTGGAAGCGGGGTGAAACCATTAAGTTATCCACTTCTCCTCTTCCGATTGAAACGGACGCCATGATTTCTTCTCCATACATTGCAACGTAAACATTCTCAGGATCTTTCAATTGATAGGCCCTCACACTTTCAGAAGATGCCAGATAGGGCTTCAGGTCGATTTCTTTATGTAAGGGATAGTAGCATTCCTGAACGATGTTGACAAACTGCTGAAACAGCTTATCATCATACAACTCGAATTGTGTCTGCGGGTCTGGAAATAAAGGGCCCTTATAGACGAGACTCGGAGAGCCCCACCATTTTTCCATTCCATTTTTCACACAGAAACCTGCCGGATTCATTTTATCTGTACGGAATGAAGCAATTAAGACTTCTTGCTTCTCCTTTTCCGCATAAGCTGAAAGCTCGTGGAATAATTCTGTCCCTATTCCGCGTTTCCTTGACGAAGGTTCAACATATATTTTCAAATCAGCCTGTTTTTCACCTACTTCGTTAACAGACAATGCTGCATATGCGGCTCCCTTTATACCGTCTTCTTCATAGAGGATGAACTTTCCCGCATTTTTTTCGATACCTTCAGCACTGTCAATTTCATATCCGGTATCGATGGCGGCAAATAATTCATTGATCTCGTTCGAATCTGATGGTGAATAATTCCGTATCATAACTTACAACTCCATTTTAATGGGATGTAACTTACTTCTTTATTCACCATCTCAATACCTTTAAAAGTGATAAAAAGCCGCCCGTTTTTCAGGCAGCTTTGCATGAGTGTTGCTTATGGCTTCAATATAACCTTGATGCAGTCATCTTCTCTCTTGTTAAAAATTTTGTATCCATGAGCTGCATCATCAAGCGGAAGTTTGTGGGTAATGATGGCTGTGGGATCAATTTCACCTTTAACCACCATGTCATACATAGTTCCCATATAGCTTCTTGCATGTGCCTGTCCCGTTTTAATGGTAATGTTCCTGGTGAAAAACGGTCCTAAAGGGAACATGTTATATAGACCTCCGTAAACACCGGTCAATTGGACGGTTCCGCATTTCCTTACGGCTTTTGTAGCGATTTGGATCGGCCCGAGTGTCCCTCCCTGAAGCTTCATCTTTTGTTCAACAAATTCCAGAGGAGATTTCTTTCCATCCATTCCCACACAATCGATGACTACATCAGCGCCACCTTTTGTCAGCTCCTTCAGGGTCTCTCCCATATCGTCATATTGTGTGAAATCAAATGTTTCAGTTTTGTTCATTTTCTTGGATTTATTTAATCTGTAATCAATGTAATCTACGGCAATGACTCGTTCTGCTCCTTTTTTCCAGGCAAATTGCTGAGCCATCAATCCGACCGGTCCACAACCAAGTACTATGACGGTATCTCCTTTCTTCACTCCTGCGTTTTCCACGCTCCAATAGGCTGTGGGCAGGACGTCAGAAAGGAAAAGTAAATGTTCGTCATTCAATTCGCAGTTCTCTGGAATTAAGAAAGGAGTGTAATTACCATAGGGTACTCTGAGGTATTCAGCCTGTCCGCCGGGGTAATCCCCAAATTTCTCTGAATATCCGAAATAGCCGCCAGAGTCATAGTGAGGGTTGGCGTTGTCGCATTGGCTTTCCTGGTGGTGATTGCAGTAATGACAGGTACCGCAAGCAACGGTGAAAGGAATGACGACCCTGTCTCCTTTTTTCACCTTTGTGACTTCTGGGCCGACCTCTTCTACGATTCCCATAGGTTCATGCCCAATGACATACCCTATTGGTAAAGGGAAATTCCCTTGATACAGGTGAAGGTCAGAGCCGCAAATTGCTGTCGAAGTAATCTTGATGATGACATCCTGAGGATCTTGAATCCTTGGTGCATCAACTTTTTTAACTGCTACTGAGTACTTTCCCTGGTATGTTACTGCCTTCATTTCATCACTCCATTTGTCATAATTCACTCTTCTTGTTTTTGTTTCCAAATATAGTATTAGAAAGACGTTCCGCTCCTATTCATTTCATCTAAGGGGTTGAGTGTTAATGAGGTCTCGGGTGATATTACCAACTCTCTCTCCTCTCGTTTTCTGGTAAACTTTTAAAAGCATAAACTGACAGGAGGCTTTTCACCCATGACCAAGCGAAATTTATTGCTTCTTTTTGCAGCTGTTTTTACATTTGTGGCGGGTTTCTACGCCGGAACTTCTTATCTGGCAGCTAAAGCAGATAAAATAAAACTTGATTTTCATCCAATCCGTTCTGAGAAAATGGTTAATTTCCCTATTAAAGAAGTTGAAGATAGAAAAGAGTTTTCCACTAAGGTTGTGATGGGTTATATTCAGGATCACCACGACCCGGGGAAAATCAACTACCCCTATTTGTCTCATGTGATTTTTTCATTCGCCCATCCTGCTGAGAATGGCAAGCTTCTATTCAACGGGGAACATGCGCGGACTAATTTACGGGAGACAGTGAGACTGGCGCAAAAAAACGATACCAAAGTACTGCTTGCAGTAGGGGGTTGGTTTCATATAAGAGGCGGTGAAACCTATCCTTATTTCCAGGAAGCGATTTATAATGCTGATTCAAGAACGACGCTTGTCAATGAATTGATGGAAGTGGTGATGGATGAGCACCTGGATGGGGTTGATATCGACTTTGAACATCCTCGTTCTGAGAAGGATGCAGAACATCTGGCTGCTTTTATAAAAGAATTAAATGCCATGCTTAAAGCTCAAAATAAAGAGCTCTCCATCGCTGTCTATTCTAAAGTAGACAGTGTGACCGGCCAAGAGAATAAATCCGTTGTTTTCTTGCCTTCTATGTTCAAAGACGTAGATTATGTTAATATCATGGCCTACGATGGCCAGTGGGACGGCGGATATAATGCAGCTAATTTATCCCCTTTTCCTTTTGCTGAAAATATAGTCGGCTATTGGAGCCGGTTCTTTAATGAAAACGGTCTACCTAAGGATAAGTTGGTTCTTGGAGTTCCTTTCTATGCACAACCTGAAGATCCTGCTGAAGCTCCTATCTCGTTCTCGGCGATAATTAAAAAGGGAGCGGAAAATCCAGATAAGGATGCTGTGACGATAGACGGCATGACATACCACTATAATGGTAAATCTACTATCCAGCGAAAAACAGAGTTGGCTCTGCAGAATGATTTCGGCGGAATGATGATATGGGAAGCGGGACATGATGCCGAGGGTGCCCACAGTTTGGGGAAAGTAATTTCCGAGGTTCTGAAAGAGAGTGTTGAAAGGGAGAAACAGTTATTCTGGGCCAAAAATAATGATGAAGAGTAAAATGAAAACAGCGGGATATCCACCCGCTGTTTTCATTTATGCCTTTTCTTTCACATGTTTAATAAAGCCGTCCCTATGGCCTTCCTTATCAATGATCTTCCGGACATAATAAGGATCCTCCAGCAGTCCATCACGCTTGGAATAATTCAGAAACTCCTCTATTTGAGGATCTGACTGCAGCTCCCTGTACCAATCCTGCTCTTCAAGTTCGATCCATAATTCTTCCACTTCGGGCTCTTTGATCCTTAAAATATACTTTTGAATGAAACCGACAATAAGTGCTCCAGTCAAAAGAAGCAGAAATAAAAAGATCATGATATGGCTCCTTCGTTACTGAGAGGTGTTCATAGTTTAAGCGGATAACTGTTTTTGATTCTTCCGTTTCTTCAATAGTGCCCTGAATGTACCAGTGCCAAGAAGAACACCAAGTACGATGAAACAAAAGCCCACTATGTGCTTAGGCTGAATTTCCTCCCCCAGGAAAAGAGAAGATCCGACTATTGAAAAGAACGGTGTCAGATTGATGAAAATAGATGTCGCCCCCGCCCCACGCCTATGAATGCTGTAGTTATAAAGCATATGTCCCAGACCGGTTGCAAGGATGGCGGAACCTATCAGCGCCCACCAGACATAGGCAGGCTTCTCAGCAGCAAAAACAGTTTCTGTTTCTGTGAAAAAGAAACTTGCTATGATAAGCAGAATGGAACCCATGAAAAGCATTAAGCCTGTCATTTGACGGGAATCGATGCTTACACTCAGCTTTTTAATCAGGATGAAGCTCACTGCCTGTGTCAATACGGCTCCAAGGATGTACAGGTCGCCCATTGATAGACCTGAAAGAGTTCCTTTTTCGTTCATTACTATGAGATATACCCCAAATAAAGCAGCAAAAATCCCCATGGTTTTCAAGATGGTCAGTTTCTCATTCAAGAAAACCATGGCCATGATGGAGGTGGATAAAGGGACAAGTCCCAATATCAATCCCGCGTTGGTAGCGGTGGTTTCAGTAAGGCCGATGGCAAGAAAAAGATGATGTCCCAGCACTCCAAATAAAGCAGCTGTCAATATACCAGCCAAGGTCCTTCTGGAAACTTTATGGAAGCTTTTCTTTAAAACCAAAAAGAAGATGACTGCCATCCCCGCCAGCATAACGCGAACTCCCTGGATCAGGACTGGCGGGAAATGAGTAACAAGAATCTTGATGGCAGAAACATTAAAACCCCATACGACCATCAATAAAAACAATAAAATATAAAGGCCCGATTTGGACACGTTCCTCACACTTCTTTCGAAAACAGTAATGTGTCTAATTTATCAGGGCGGGTGCTGTCTGTAAAGGAAAGTGAATTGGAAAAAAGAGTGTCTTACAGAGCTTTCAAACATGCGGCAGCCACTTATAATGCATAGTGAAAATGGGAGTATTTTTTCTCTCTCTTAGGAAAGCTGTAGTTCCTCTTATTATTTTATTTGTATCAAAGCGAACAGCCACTTGGAAAAATAAAAACTCCCATGTATTGAACTGCTCTTACCAACAAAAAAAGTGCTTCCGAAAATCCAGAAGCACTTAATCTAAAACACGTTTAGCCCATATTCTCAGAAAATGCAGTTGACACTTTAGCAAATTCATCATCTTCTTCAATTCCTGTCAAGTCGCCATCAGAATCCACTTTTAAAAAGAAGATATCCATATCCTCCTGAGACTGTTCCCGCACATCATCTGCAAAGGCAACGGCTGCATAGTCATTTCCCTCCAAAGTCAAAGTGGCAAGAACCTCGATATCCTGCTCCTGATCATCTTCCCCGATTAACGTAAATACTTCTCCTACTTTTACACTTTCCATATAGCATTCTCCTTTCATCTATTGAACTGATTCAGATTCTTCCTCATAATGATACTGGGCAATATATGTAGTGATCAACTCTTCCTCTTCTTCTTCAAGTTCAAAATCGAGGTATTTTTCAGTGGATTGTTCCATGAGATAATACTGGGCGATGCGTGCGCCTCTTTCATCTACCGCGTATATGGCTTTGATCAAAAGGCCGTTTTCGGTATATAGTTCGTCATCTTCCGGAACTTCAACTTCCAAAAGGTATTCATACCGCTCACCTTGGAGGATTCCCGTTGGATCTTCGAGTTGTTCAACTGTATATCCAGTAATTTTCATAACTCATGCATTCCTTTCGATACTTCTAAAGATTAATTTTAGTAAATCCCCCGCAATTATACACTTATTCGACAAACTATGCTGAAATATTTAAGATAAGTATATAGGATGTATAAAGTTCAGGTAAACTGTCATATCCTGCGGTTTCCCGGGAAACTTTCCATTTAAACGTCAATAAAACCGACAAGGAGAAATGTAATGACCAGCCACCTTACAGAAAAAGAAATTATTCAAAAGTACCAGCAGGACGAAAAAATGATGATCCTTGCTTTTGCTCAATGGTGCCGGAACAATGAACTGGATCCCCAGAAGGTTTATACAAAAGCATACCCGCATCAGGAAAAGAATCCTCTTCTAATTGAAGCACATGACTCCACCCTTCCAAAAGAAGAGTCTGATGTAATTCCTCTCTCCTCCCTGCTTTCCGTTCTCGAAATGTACGGTAATGAAGAACTTTGCTTCGTGATCACGGAAATACTCGAAAAGAAATAGCCTTTATTGAAGGACTGGTATTTCATTGACCGGAACAGCCAGTCCCTCAGGTTCTTTTCCGCTCCCTATTGCCGGGACTGTCATAGCATATACAACTCCAATCACCTTTCCATCGGAGTCTATGACTGGGCTTCCGCTATTACCCTTCTCAATCGGTGCTGTAAGGTACAACCTGTCTTCTGATTTGCTGATGTCACCTTCCATCACTATCTGATTGTATGCAAGCGGGTTTCCTATGACATAAATGGGATCGCCAGCCCCCCACCCTTTTCCTTCCTTGATTTCAAGGTAAGGCAGATCTGTTCCCTCCACTTGCAGCATGGCAATATCCAAATCCGGGAATTGTTCTGTAACAGTCGCCTGCATTATATCACCGCTTGGAAAAATCACTGTGATGGAGGTCATGTTTTCTATCACGTGGTAGTTCGTCACAATGGTACCTTCCTCGGCAATATTGAAGCCGGTCCCCTTTACCCCATTGCCTTCGATGGTAACTACTGCTTCTTTATAATTTTGAATGTTTTCAATCTTTGAAAGCTCATTTGACTTTTCAAGAAATGAGAAGGATGGCATATTAAACACCCTTACCCAGACAGCAAGGACACTTATGACCAAACTAAGGGCTATCGCATAAGCCATAAACTTTGCCAAAAAAGATCTGGCTTTCTTCCTTGCTGGTGCGTCTTCCTGTTCTTCGGATAAAAAATCTTCCAGATCAGGCTCATCACTGAAAACATCTTTTTCTTCTTCTTCTCGTGGATGAGGATTATTATGATTATCCATATGTTCCTCCGTTCGTTTTTCCTGACTTAAGTGTAACGCAAAACAGCCTTCGATTACTATCATTACACTTCCGCTCTCTTTATGGAATATTTATAGGTTTTAAAAAATAGTAGTAGGTAATAGAAGGTACTAACATAAAAAAGGAGGAATTTAAAGATGAAGAGGTTGATTTCGTTCTTCAACAGAATCATGCAGCGGTTTTTGCCTGATCCCTTTTTGTTTGTAGTGATCCTGACGTTTATCGTTCTGGCGCTTGGCTTGGTCTTTACAGACAGCTCGGTCATGAATATGGTTCAATACTGGGGAGAAGGATTTTGGGGGCTGCTGGCATTTTCGATGCAAATGGTGCTTGTCCTTGTAACTGGGTATGTACTTGCAAGCAGTCCTGTTTTCAAGAGAGGATTGGGATACTTGGCTTCAACAGCTAAATCCCCTTCGCAAGCGATCATTATTGTCACGATTGTCTCCATTATCGCCAGCTGGGTCAACTGGGGATTCGGTCTCGTCATTGGTGCTCTATTTGCCAAGGAACTGGCCAGAAGGGTAAAAAATGTAGATTACAGGCTTTTAATTGCAAGCGCTTACAGCGGTTTTATAGTTTGGCACGGCGGCTTCTCGGGGTCTATTCCTTTAACAATTGCTACCGAGGGACATTTTTCTCAAAATTTAATTGGTATCATTCCTACGAACGAAACGATTTTTGCGGTCTTTAACGTGGCAATCGTCCTCGCCTTATTCATCATCCTCCCACTCCTTAATCGTATGATGATGCCTTCAGGGAGTGAAACAGTGACCGTTGATCCAAGGATTCTGGAAGAAGATGATGCAGAAATGAATACAGCTTCGTCAGGGAATTATACTCCCGCGGAACGGCTGGAGAATAGCTATATTGTTTCTTTATTAACCTCGATTATGGGAATCGCTTTCTTAGTATACTATTTTGTAAATAACGGTTTTCAGCTGAATTTAAATATCGTTAATTTCTTATTCTTGTTTCTGGGCATCCTGTTTCATGGCACGCCGAGACGTTTTTTGGAATCAGTCCTTAATGCAGTAAAAGGAGCGAGCGGAATCATTATTCAATTTCCGTTTTATGCAGGAATCATGGGAATGATGACGGCTTCAGGGCTGGCTGCGGTCATGTCTGAAGGTTTTGTATCGATTTCAAATGACTTTACCTTCCCGTTCTTTGCTTTCATCAGCGCAGGAATCGTCAATTTCTTTGTTCCTTCTGGAGGCGGACAATGGGCTGTCCAAGCTCCGGTCATGCTTGAAGCGGCGCAGACACTCGGAGTATCGACTGCCAAAACGGCAATGGCTGTTGCCTGGGGTGATGCATGGACGAATCTTATACAGCCTTTCTGGGCATTGCCGGCACTCGCCATTGCCGGGCTTAAAGCTAAAGACATTATGGGGTTCTGTACCATTACATTGGTCGTTAGCGGTATTGTGATTTCACTGGGTCTTTTGTTTTTATAATAGGTTTATTTGATTTAAATGGTCTGCTTATTCCTGGTAAGCAAGAAAGAAAATAACTGTTTTAGTGGTCGGAGAAAAAACTAGTATCCAGGGGAAAATCCGACTCTTGGGATATCTGAGAACGAACTTTCTAAAAGGAAATTCCTTCCTTTTCTGTTGGGAGATTAGAACGGAGGGTTGCCCCCTTCTGCTGACTAACAGGCGTCCAGCTCTTTGACTTTCCCCTCGGAGCCGTGCGCCTGGAGCGGAAATCCATTACTTTTAATACAACCTCAATCTTTGCAAAAATAGCTTTATAGCAGCAATAACGACAAGCAGTTCTTGTTTCTATCTGCTTGTCGTTTTATTTTTTAATCCTGGGAAAGCTGGAGATTCTTCTTGAAAAGAAATTTCCGTTCACAACCGCTACCCCGGCAATGATAATCAATCCTCCTGCAATGCTGGTTACCACCGCTTTTTCATGAAGGATGATAATGGCCGCTGCAAATGTAACAATCGGCTCAAGATATAAAAGGACGCCTGCCTGTGAAGCTTGGAGTACTTTCAAGGATTTAGCCCAGAACCAATAGCCTGTCCCAGATACAAATACACCGAGGAAGATCAGGTGCCCCCATTCTATTGAAGTCATCCCGGGAAGACTTTCCCATCCGTGATTTCTAATGATAAATGGCAAAGAAACAAGAAAACCGATAAACGTGATATAAAACGTCAAAGCGGTAGGCTCCAGTGGTATCTTTAAGCTTTTTAAAAGAACAGTATACACCGCCCAATTCAAGGTGCTGAGCAGCATAAGGAAAAAGCCGATATTGAAAGTGAAGTGCCAACCGCCGCTGCTCCCGGCTGTAGTAACCATCATGACTCCCGTAATGGCGGCTATGATTCCGAGAGCCTTACCTAAATTCATCTTTTCATGTAAAAAAATCATGGAAAGTAAAACAGTGAAAACGGGTGTGACGGAAATGAGCCACCCAGCCGACGAAGCATCGATGAATATAAGCGAAGTCGTTTGAAGCAGCTGATGACAGAATGTGCCCAGTATGGAGAGTATGAACAAATGCGGTAAATAACGCGCAGAAAACAGAATCTTCTCTCTCGTCAAAAGGATAATGGCGAACAAGAAGACAGCTCCTATTCCAAAGCGAAAGACAATCAGAGTGAACGGATCAAGTTTACCCAACACCACTTTTGCAGATACGAAAGAAACTCCCCAGAAAAAAATCGCCATTCCCGCATATAATGAAGCGGCAAGTTTAGCATTCATATTACGCATCAATGATCCCTTCTGCTATAGACTTTACTACACTATATGCTCGTCCTTTATAACCATGCCTGATAACTAGCAGCTGATTAGAATTGTCTCCCACTGGTTAAATGACCAATCAAGCCCTCCTTTGCTTTCATACGATATTCTTAAAGGAGGGGAACCATATGCATTATTACTTGTTGTTATTCCTAGCTGCAATCGGGGCAGGATTTTCTTTGCTGTATGTTACAGGTGTTGCTGCTGCAGGATTTTTAGGCCCGCTGGCTGCACCATTGGCAGGCTTGGCAGTAATCGTTATTGTGGTATTTTCACTCGTGATCTTTTATCTTGCAGTCAAAGAACTGCTTCACAGAAGGTCGCTATAAACTCAGGGAGACTGCTTTCGGGCCAGTCTCCTTCTTTGTGGGATAGCTATTAATTGATGTAGAATGAGGAAAAGGAGTGAACGAAACTATGGAAAAGAAGTTAGATCATATCGGCATTGCTGTCAGGGATTTAGATAACAGCATACATATCTATACGAATGTATTAGGAGGAGTGTTGATTGATAGATATAGGAGCGAAGCGGCCGGTGTTGAAAGTGAAATCGCCATTATCGGCCTTCATGATGACCGATTTGAATTGCTTTCTCCGACGAACAATACCACTTCTCCCATTGCAAGATTCATCAGGCAGAAAGGCAAGGGTGTCCACCACGTGGCTTACAGGGTCGACAACCTGGATAACGCACTCGCAGAACTTCAGGAGCAAGGGATACGTACACTGGAAGACACTTTGCGCACCAACAAACATGGAAGAAGGCTCATCTACCTGAATCCTGCTGATACGGAAGGAACGATTATAGAATATTGTGATTATCCAAATGAAAAGTGACCTGCTGTGGACAGGTCACTTCTGCTTTAAGATACAGCCAAAGCTTTGTCCCTCTGGATGGGCAGCTGTCTCCTTTTCTTTCTTACTATCCTGGTTATTTAGGATAAATTGTATCCGATTGATCAATAAAGATTACCTATAAAGATAAATTAAATATCCAGATCAAGGAAAACTGGACAATGGTCGCTGCCAAGTGTATCCGTATGCATCCCGGCATCAGTTAAGGTACCTTTAAGCCTTTCAGAAACAATAAAATAATCGATTCTCCATCCTATATTCCGCTCTCTGACTTTACTCATATAAGACCACCAGGTGTATGACTGATCTCTCTCAGGATATAAATGCCGGAAGCTGTCTATGAAGCCTTCTTCAAGAAGAAGTGTCATTTTATCCCGTTCTTGCTGTGTGAACCCTGAATTGCCATCATTGGATTTAGGATTGCGAAGGTCAATTTCATTGTGTGCGACATTTAAATCTCCGCAATAGATTACGGGTTTGACAGCATCCAATTCTTTAATATAGGATCTGACTCGTTCCTCCCAGTTGAGCCTGTCTGCCAGTCTGGTTAAGTCTCGTTTTGAGTTGGGGGTATAAACGTTCAATAAGAAAAACTTCTCAAACTCCAAGGTGATGGACCGTCCTTCTGGTTCACTCTCTTCCTCCCCGATTCCGTAAGAGATGGATAGAGGCTTTTCTTTCGTAAACACTGCTGTTCCGGAATATCCTTTCCGTTCAGCATAATTCCAGTACTGATGATAGCTTTCCAATTCCAGAGAAATTTGTCCTTCCTGAAGCTTGGATTCCTGTATGCAAAAAATATCGGCATCGGTCTCATGGAAAAAGTCTAAAAAACCTTTTTTCACACAAGCCCTTATCCCATTAACATTCCACGATACTAATTTCATAAATGCTTCTCTCCCGTTGATTTACTAGGATACTATTCTAACAGAAAACAAGGGTGTCTTCACGTAGAGAGAACCAGCTTTAATACATTAAAGCACCCCTCCCTTTTGGCCGGCAAATAAGAAAAGAGTATGAACCCTTAGGATTCCATACTCTTTTAAAGTTTTTATTTTTTCTTTGATTCCTGCCTGTCGAAGAACCTTTAGCCGGCCTGCCGGCTGTTTTCCCTCTTGAAGAGCTGCTGCGGCTCTTTCCGCCTTTGCTGCTATTATCAGCGAACTTATGGAGAGATCCCCGTGAGACCTCTTTGGCTTCCAACACATTTGAACGCTTTCTGCCTTTTGCAGATGATGATTTGGCAGGTTTACTGCTTCTAGGATTATCAGAGGCTGCAGGCTTGGTGCCTCTGCTGTTTCTTGAGCGTGAACGGTCCTCTGTACTCCGGCTGCTCCGTCCCTGTTTCTCTTTAGTTGTTCTTTCTCTTGGGGCACTTGGTTTCTTTGCCGATTTTTGTTTAGGCTTGGACTCCCTGTCAGTGACGTTTCCAATAGTTTGCTTAGGAAGCTTAATGTTCAATTCTTTTTCAATTTGAGTCAGATCATCTTTTTGGGCCGGGGAATAGAATGTAACGGCAAGACCTGTTTCCCCTGCTCTTCCTGTCCTTCCAATTCGGTGTACATAGCTGTCCGCATCTTCCGGAATATCATAATTGAAAACATGTGTGACACCTTCAACATCAAGGCCCCTGGCAGCAACATCAGTAGCAATCAATAATTGAAACTCCGCCTCCCGGAATCTCTTCATTACCTTCTCGCGTTTTGCCTGAGACAAGTCACCGTGCAACTCATCACAACTAAATCCGAATGAAACTAGTTCACCATATAATTTAGACACTCTTCGTTTGGTTCTGCAGAAAATGACCGCAAGATAGGGCTGTTCTTCTTTTATCATATCGATAAGTGTAGATTGTTTCGCTCGGTCGTTGACGAATACTGCCAATTGCTTAACACTCTTTGCAGGTCCTTGTGTTCTTTCCACAGAGATATATTGCGGATTTTTCATATGCTTTTTGGAGAGAACTTTGATCTCATCGGGAATGGTCGCTGAAAACAACAGAGTCTGCCTACTCGCAGGGGTCTCCCTTATTATCATTTCGACTTCTTTCAAGAAACCAATATGGAGCATCTGATCGGCTTCGTCCAATACCAGAGTGTCTAAATGCGACAAATCAATGGTTCCACGTCCGATATGATCTAAAATCCTTCCGGGAGTTCCAACAACAATTCCGACATTCCTTCTTAGTTTACTAAGCTGCTTATCTACATCCTGTCCGCCATATACAGGGAGAACGCTGATTCCTTCAATATGGCGGATCAGCTTCCGGACTTCTTCCGTTATTTGTAGGGCAAGCTCCCTGGTCGGAGTCACTATCAATGCTTGAATGCTTTGCTTTTCAAAATCAAACTTTTCGATGACCGGCAATATAAAAGCAAGTGTCTTACCTGTTCCGGTTTGTGCTTGTGCGATTACATCTTTATGCTCCATCACAGAAGGTATTGCTTTCTCCTGAATGGGGGTTGGAGTGGTTACATTATTTTTCTGAAGCCTTAAAGTAATCTCTTCAGAAATCCCTAACGATTTAAAGTCTTTCAAAATGGAATCCCTACTTTCACCTTATAAAGGAAATATGATGCTTTGTGTATCTGAGTTTTAGTACTTTCTATTCTGAATAGCTTTCTGCTTTTCCATTAATCCGTGAGATTTTTCGATGATATCTGTCAGCACATCGCCTTTGTATACTCTGCCAAGCTTAGTGTTTTTTTGATAATATTCCACAATTTCATCAAGCATATCGGCTGTATCTTTGCTTATACGAACATTTAACTGTATCCTGTTTTGATCACTCACAGTAACTTAACTTCCCTTCATGACAGCTTTCTAGCACCTGTTATCAACCTGCTAGCAGGTTGATAACAGGTGTATAGTGAATGATAGCACTCAAAATGACAAATTACAAATTAATTCTCGAGGAGTGTCAGGGATTGTCGAGAACATACTGAATGAAAAATCGTGATTTCTTTACAGGGATTTAAAAAAGTTATAAAATAACCTAATTCTTTTATTTTGCTTAGATAATTATCTCAGGCAGACAAAGAATTTTTCTCAAGCTTTAGACCGTTTCAGTAAGACTTATTGAAACCTATAATGAAATCTAATATAGGAGAGCACAAAATAAAAAACCTCAAAAATGAGGTTTTACTTAATTGCTTAAAAATGGATTTCTCCACTCCATTAGCGCAGCATAGTTTCTGGATTCTTCGTCTTCTATATAATCAGGAATAACGCCGACAGGCAAACGTCCGCATCTTAGCAGGAAGGATATGACTTTATCATGAAGTTCACCTTTGACTACGGCCTCCAGATATTCAGCAGCCGACATTTTATTGGCTGCTTTTCCATACCCAGGCATTCTTCCGCCCCCAATTAGCTGTTGCAAACGCAGTTGAATGACCACTTCATACATGGAATTCATCAATGCTTTTCCCAAGCCGAGTCCTCTGTACTTTGGAGATACCCCAATGTCTACTATGTATAATGCATTTCCATTGGGCTCATGAGTGTTGATATACCCGTTACCCGTCAATTCTGACCAAGAATGATTGATTTTAGCCGGATCAAAGCAGGTTATCATGCCAGTGATCGAACCGGCAATCTCTCCTTCCACTTCTATACATAGGGCTCCTTCTGGGAACAACTTAATATGATTTGAAAGCTGCTCTTCATTCCACCAAAGATCTGAAGGAAATGGCGGGGGGAAGCTCTCCTGCTGAACCCTAATCAATCCTGGAAAATCGGAATGATCATAGGATCTGATTTCAGCGGCAAAAGGTTTATCTTTTTGAAAAACATAAAGCTTCTTACTATACAATTGGGCAGCCTCCCTTTCATTTCCATAAAGATGAAACATTGGAGCTCAATCCAGCGTCCAGTCCAATTTCTTCTGCCTCAGTTTCACTGTAGCGGTCATCAAACTTTTCAAGCACCAAAAGGAGAATCAAGGTTACAGCTGCACAGAGACCGGCGAGTGCAACTAAAAGCGCTGCACCATAAAGGATTATCTTCTTGAATCCTGCCTTTTTTAATCTGTTCCAATCAAAATGGAAACTGATAACAACACTTCCTTTTATTCTGATTTTTCTATTATTTTACCAAATTGATGGCAAATAGTGAAATCTGATATGGATTTTTGTTCACCTTCTTTTACTGAAAAAAATAGATTACCCTTTGCCAGCTATGATAATAATCACTGAGAGCTGATTCACTATAATAACTCTAGAGGAAAATATCGTTTACCTCTTGAATAGAAATAATTGGCTCGCTGAAGTTGTTAAGAATCACTAATGAATTGTCTCTTATAGGGTTAAATTAAGGAATGAGCATATTCTTGCTCAATCCTTCATCGGGAGTGATTCTACCATGGCAAGAAACAAACTTGTGGTTCCTGGATCAGAAAGAGTATTGAACCAGATGAAAGAAGAAATCGCCAATGAGTTTGGAGTAACACTTGGAGCAGATACTACCGCGCGCGCCAACGGATCTGTTGGAGGAGAGATGACAAAACGTCTCGTCGCTCTTGCACAACAGACGCTGGCTGAAGGACAGAATTAATAAAGAATCAGGTCCCCTTTTGAATTAAGGGGACCTGGTTCTGTTTTTCCATATAAAAGAGCCATCATTATGAGGACTTTTGGGTTATTGACCGGAGCTTCCCGGCATATTTTTTCCATAAAAGATTTCATCCATTTCTAACTTCAATTTGTTGGTGATTTCTTTGACTTCTCCTTCCTCAAGCTTGTTTTTCGTATATCCGAATAAGTAATTGTTCAAATCAAATTCTTTCAGTTTGCACTTCGTGTGAAAGATATTTTGAGGATAAACATTCACATCGATCATATCGTATTCCTCTTTTATCTCCTCAGGGATATAATTCTGGATTGAATTAATATCATGATCAATGAATAACTTGCGTCCGCTGATATCCCTTGTAAATCCTCTTACTCTGTAATCCATCGTCATGACATCCGTTTCAAATGAATGGATCAGGTAATTTAGTGCTTTAAGAGGTGAAATCTCCCCGCAAGTGGATACATCGATATCAGCACGGAATGTACTGATCCCTTCATGAGGATGGTACTCAGGATAAGTATGGACGGTGATATGGCTTTTATCGAGCTGCATGGTAACCGCTGAAGGAAGCGGTCCTGGGGACTCATCGAAATGCTCATTCGGCACTTCAACAATCGGACCTTCAGAAACAAGAATGGTGACTGAAGCACCTTGTGGGACATAATCCTGTTTTGCTATATTGAGAACATGTGCCCCGATGATATCCGATACATTGGATAGGATCTTTGTGAGACGGTCTGCATTATACTGTTCATCGATATACTCAATATAAGCCTCCCGCTCTTCCCTTGTTTTTGTATAACATATATCATACATGTTGAAACTCAGTGATTTAGTCAGGTTATTAAATTCGTGAAGCTGGATTCTTTCTTCATGAGACATTTTCATGATTTCTTTCCCCCTATGTAAAATGATGCAGAAACTATATGTTTCAACTCTTGGTTATTTGTTATGATACCCTGTCATTCAGAGAATAAAACGATATTCTTTTAACCATGATTTGAGCTTGATGAGGAAACTGGCAGATCATACACTTGAAATGAAAATTAGTGAGGTTAATGAAATAAGCTTTATTCTTAATCTTTGCAGCTATCTATAATGTATATCGAAAAATAACGACATTAACTAAAAAAATCATGTTGAGCAGGAAAAAAGAGCTTCTCTCTCGTTTAGAGTGCTTTTGGGTTATAGAAAGCACCAAGTAAACAGTTATACAAACAGATTATTTCAAATGGAAAGCAATTTAGTTTTATTTTCCAGCATAAAAAAGAACAATTGATGCGCCGCATAGTTTTTGATAAACAGGAATTCGGGTAAAATGGAAGTAGGATTGGAGCGTGGACTATGAGAAGACTACTGATGCTCATAATAATTATAGTTGTTGCTTTTAATACGAAGCCTTATTGGGAAGATTATCTGGATTCTTCCTTCATGAATGATACAATTGCTAAATTAGACTCTTTTAAAGAAAAACCTGAGGTGCAAGAGGCATTAACCAAGATGAATGATAAGATAGGATCCATTATTTACGGGTTGGAAGGTTCGCTCCAAGATGTAAAAGAAGAAGTGAAAGAACCAAATGAAGAGACAGAAGCAGTTGAGGTAAGTAAGCCTGAACTGACAAAGCCAGAGAATCAGGTGTTCTCCATTCACAACCTAGAAATGGGCGATACAAGAGAAACCGTTGAGGACATGTTGGGCACACCTGTCCGCTCATCCGTCAATGAGTATGGTGTAGAGTGGCATGCCTATCACCAGGATTACCATAACTTCCTGATGGCCGCCTATGATGATAACGATCAGGTGAGCGCGCTTTACACCAACCAGGATCTAATAGCTTCCGATTCAGGGGTCGCTTTAAACAGTTCCAAGCAAGAAGTTCATGAAACCCTCGGCGAGCCCATTACTAAAATTAGAAAAGGCTTGGTCTATTACCAACTGCAGGATGATGGTGAATATGAGATTTACCAGCGTGACAATAGCTACATTACCGTTTTTTATGATAAACACGAAAATGATAGCGTTACTGCTTTGCAGATTATAGATGAAGATTTGGAACATGGCAAAAAAGACATCTACTCTGCTGAAAGTGAAGAATTGAAAGAAGGTTTCGAGTATCAGCTCTTTGACCTTACCAATGCCACCCGGGTCAATCATGGTCTCCCAGTTTTGACTTGGAATGACCATGTCAGAGGTACTGCGCGCGACCATAGTCTGGATATGGCTGAGAACAATTACTTCAATCATACCAACTTGGAAGGCCAGTCGCCCTTTGACAGGATGCAGGAGGATGATATTGCCTTTACTGTGGCCGGTGAAAATCTCGCTTATGGGCAATTCAGCTCCATCTTCGCTCATGAAGGGTTGATGAATTCAATGGGTCACAGAAAGAACATTGTTAAGGAAGACTACGAATTCCTCGGTGTTGGAGTAGCCTTTAACGAGGAATCCCAGCCTTATTATACAGAAAACTTTTTTAGTAATTAAGCTGGACCGTGCCTTTCTCAGGTGCGGTTTTTCTTTTTTATCAAGACTTTTTTATAAGACAGTGAGGTTTAAAAAAACTCCGACTTAAACTTTTCAAGAAAAAATGGTCGGTGCACGATTGTTTAAGAAGTTCTAAGCGACAATTTGGCTAGAAATTTAGACTGAAGTGTTCTATAGAAGCCCTCTAAGCAACACTTGGGCTGGAATTTAAGTGCGAAGTGTTCTATAGGAGCTTTCTAAACGACACTTGAGCTGGAATTAAAGAGTGAAGTGTTCTATAGGAGCTTACTAAGCGACACTTGGGCTGGAATTAAAGCCTGAAGTGTTCTATAGAAGCTCTCTAAACGACACTTGGGCTGGAATTTAAGTGTGAAGTGTTCTATAGAAGCTTACTAAGCGACACTTGAGCTGGAATTTAAGTGTGAAGTTGTTCTATAGTAGCTTACTAAGCGACACTTGGGCTGGAATTTAAGT
>NZ_NIJF01000001.1 GCF_003316765.1 Bacillus sp. P14.5
TGTCCCTCGAGGAAGCCGTGAGAGCCACTAAAAAGGGAAGAAGTCCTTATAGTGTCCCTCGGGAAAGCCGTGAGAGCCACTAAAAGGGGAAAAAGACTTCTAGGTGTCCCTCGTGGGATCCGTGAGAGCCACTAAAAGGGGAAAAAGACTTCTAGGTGTCCCTCGAGGAAGCCGTGAGTGCCACTAAAAGGAGAAAAAATCGTCCAGGTGTCCCTCGTGGAAGCCGTGAGAGACCACTAAAAGAAAAAAGTCCTTTTAGTACCCCTCGAGGAAGCCGTGAGAGCCACTAAAAGGGAAAAAAGCGTCCAGGTGTCCCTCGTGGAAATCATGAGAGACACTATAAGAGGAAAAATTCCATTTTAAGGAAGTAATACCTGGAAATAAAGGCTTATACATAAAAAGGGGTGTCCAAATGAACGTACTTGTCATCGGCCGCGGAGGAAGAGAGCATGCGCTTTGCGATGCCTTGCAAAAAGGAAGCAGTGTGGAAAGAGTCTATTGTGCTCCCGGCAATACCGGGATCGCGGGAATCGTCCAAACAGTTGATATTGCTGAAACAGACTTTGAAGGGCTGATTTCGTTCTCGAAGGAAAACAAGATAGACTTGGCGGTAGTAGGTCCCGAGGTTCCGCTTTTAGAAGGAATTGTCGATGCCTTCAAGAAAGAGGGAATCAGGGTGTTTGGTCCCGATAAAAGAGCTGCGGTTATCGAAGGAAGCAAGTCGTTTGCCAAAGAATTGATGAAAAAATACAGCATCCCGACAGCAGCCTATGAAACATTCTCTGATTTCGAGAGCGCCAAAGAGTATGTGTTGAAATCGGGTGCTCCGATTGTCATCAAAGCGGACGGTCTTGCAGCTGGAAAAGGGGTCGTGGTAGCCCAGACTGTGGAGGAAGCGATGGATGCATTGGAGCTTATGCTTCTTCAATCTAAATTTGGGGAAGCATCTGCAAAGGTCGTCATTGAAGAGTTTTTAGAAGGTGAAGAGTTCTCCTTGATGGCATTTGTTGGTGGCGGAAATGTGTATCCAATGGAGGCTGCGCAGGATCATAAACGTGCATTTGATGGCGATCAAGGTCCCAATACTGGCGGGATGGGCGCGTATTCACCGGTTCCTCACATCAGCAGCGCCGTTATCCAGGAAGCTGTCCAAACGATTTTGATCCCAACGGCCAATGCAATGGAAGCTGAAGGGCGATCATTCACTGGTATTCTATATGCGGGCTTGATTTTGACTTCTCAAGGCCCGAAAGTCATTGAATTCAACGCCCGTTTCGGTGATCCTGAAACACAGGTGGTCCTGCCGAGGCTTCTCTCCGATCTTGCTCAGGTGTTTTATAATATCTGTGAGGGAAAAGAAGTATCTCTGGAATGGGATGAGGACAGAGTTGCGGGTGTTGTCCTGGCAGCTGAAGGCTACCCGGAAGCTTATAAAAAGTCGGTTCCCATTCAAGGGCTGGACAGGCTGAGTGACGATACACTTGTATACCATGCGGGAACCTGCCTGGATGAGCATGACAGGCTGGTATCAAATGGCGGAAGGGTACTGTTGGTGGCTTCCAAACAGCCAGAAATAGAAGACGCACTGAAAAGAGTCTACAATGAGATTGAGAAATTGGATGTTGATGGACTATTTTATCGCAGAGATATTGGCAGAAGGGCTATCGAACGCGCTTCTTCCGCCCCTTCCGAATAAAAGCATAGAGGATGGCAATTATGCCGCCAATGACGGAGATCAGCACATAAGACAGATCGGTCACATATTCCCAGAACATCATGATCACTCCATTTCTATAAGAGGTTGTAAACAACAGGGTGCCCAAAGAGGACACCCTGTTTTATTTTATAAAGTAAGTTAACGCGTCAAAGTGCTGAAAGGGACAGTCCCTTTTAGCAAGTTAACGCGTCACCGCATGAAGAGGGACTGACCCTCTTCGTGCGGTGATGCACTAAAGTGCCTGCCGGATTAGGATGGGTTATACGGCAGATCGGGTGCGTCTGTATTTTTTCATCCCGGTCGATGTCATCGATTTTCTGATGAGAAGAATTTGCGCCATCTTTGCCTTTTAACATAGAAGCAATGTTCAGCATGCTTTTGCCTTCTTTTGCTCCGCCATCATCGTTCATCTTGTTTTCGAAGATTGCCGTGATCGGGCAGAAGCGCAGAATTCCTTCCCCGACTTTCATCCCTCCGAGAAGAGCCATCCATAAATATGAGTCTCTCCAAGGCATTTTGACCAGTTTTGCCGTTGCCCAGGAAAGGACTGTAAAGCCTACCATGATTCGAATTAAAGCATTAACAATGCCAATGTTTTGTGTAACCTTCATGACATTTCCTCCTTACATAATTTTTACATTTTTTCTGTAAACCTTTAATGCGTTAAAGTCTAAACTGTGATAACATTAATTAATACTTTGAGCTAATGCTGAAAGAATTTGTTCATTAGTGAATCTCTATCAAGAGGAGTGTTCATAGTTTGGTACAACGTTATCGATGGAAAAACAAGCAGCTGCGAGAACATATAGATGTTTTAAACGGCGCCGTGCAGCCGACCAAGATCCTAAAGAATGCGGTATATCTGCACTCGGTTCTGAAAAAGTGGGTGTCTGCCCATATCTGGATTTATGACGACCGCATCATATACTGCGGCGATAAACTTCCTGAAAACTTGGATGGGTGTGAAGTGACAGATTGCAGCAGTTACTTTCTCGTCCCTGGCTACATAGAACCCCATGTTCACCCGTTTCAACTTTATAATCCCCATTCTTTTGCTCATTATGCATCCCGGACCGGAACGACGACATTCATCAACGACAACCTTATGCTGTTTTTATTGATGAACAAAAAGAAAGCGTTTTCTTTATTGGCTGAGCTGAAGAACCTTCCGTTTTCAATGTTCTGGTGGGCGCGTTTTGATTCACAGACAGAAATGCAGAGGGAGGAGACGGTATTTTCCCAAAGTGAAGTGAAAGCTTGGCTGGGACATCAGGATGTGGTCCAGGGCGGAGAATTGACTTCGTGGCCGAGGCTGCTGGATGGCGATGACATGCTCCTTCACCTCATGCAGGAAGCCAAGAGGTTGAATAAAGTAGTGGAAGGCCATTTGCCGGGCGCTTCTGAGAAAACCCTGGCTAAGCTCGCTTTGCTCGGAATAGACGGCGACCATGAAGCCATGACGGGAAAAGATGTATACATGAGGCTCATGCAGGGATTGGCTGTGACTTTGAGGAATTCCTCCATCAGGCCTGATTTGGATAAGCTCCTGGCAGAAATGAAGGAATACGATATAGAGAATTATGATGAAATGATGCTCACAACAGACGGCTCAACACCGGCTTTTTATGAAAATGGTGTACTTGATGATCTTATCGCAAAAGCCATTGACAGCGGGATCCCGGTAATCGATGCCTATCATATGGCGAGCTATAATGTGGCAAAACATTACCGGATCTCCCACCAGCATGGAATAATCGCAGCGGGAAGAGTCGCCAACATCAACTTTCTTGAAAGGAAGGACCAGCCAAAGCCGATTAGTGTCATGGCCAAGGGTCAATGGGTGAAGTCCCTAGAAGGCAGTCTGGCTGATGTCCCGGCACCGGATTGGAAAAAGTTCGGTCTTGCACCGCTTGATTTTCAATGGGAATTGACGTACGATGACTTGCAGTTTTCCATGCCGTTCGGAATCGAAATGGTCAATGAAGTAATCACGAAGCCTTACTCAGTCAGTATCGATGCCTCCGAAACCTCCTTATCAGAACGACATGATGAATGCTTCCTGATGCTGGTGGATAGGAATGGCAAGTGGAGGATCAGTACCATGCTGAAAGGCTTTGCCAAAAGTGTCAAAGGCTTCGTTTCTTCTTTTTCAAACACTGGCGATATCATCTTGATCGGTAAGGATAAAAGGGACATGATGAATGCTTTTAAAAGGATGAAAGAGATCGGCGGTGGAATTGTCCTTAGTGAGAATGAAGAGATTCTTCATGAGATTCCGCTGAAGGTCGGAGGGATTATGTCAGACAAAGGGATGGAAGAGTTGATTGACGAGGAAAAGAAAATGAAAGAGCTGTTATTCGCAAGAGGATACTCTTTCAATGATCCCGTCTATACCTTGCTGTTCCTGCAATCGACGCACCTTCCTTACATCCGGGTTACGCAGCGGGGAATATATGATGTTATGAAGAAAACGGTACTCTTTCCCACGATAATGCGTTAAAATGTTAAAGTAAGAGATAGAAGACAGGTTTAGGGGTGTAATACTTAGATGTGGAAGAAAACTGCGATAGCGGCCATGGCCGCGCTACTGCTGACAGCATGCAGTTCAGATAATGAGACAGCCGAAAATAATGATAACACGGCAAAAAACAATACGGAACAAAATAATTCAGTTGATCAGGATAACAATGACGAAGCGGTGGAATCGCAATATGAATATCCGCTGACAGGAGTCAGTTCTGATGAAGAATCCTCGCAAAGAGCAGTGGCGGTGGTCGTCAACAACCATCCTATTGCCCGGCCGCAATCAGGCTTGGATCATGCGGATATAGTTTATGAAGTCCTTGCGGAAGGAAATGTGACCCGGTTTGTTGCTCTGTTCCAAAGTGAGCAGCCGGAAACAGTAGGGCCGGTCAGGAGTGCCCGCGATTATTTCATCGAGCTGGCAGAGGGGTATGACAGCTTTTTCGTGGCCCATGGATACAGTCCGAAAGCGAAAGAATTGCTGGCAAGCGGATCTGTGGATAATATCAATGGGATGGTATATGACGGCTCTTTATTCAAACGGGCAGATTTCCGTAAGGCGCCTCATAATTCATATATCTCTTTCGAAAATATTGAAAAGGGTGCTGAGGATACAGGGGCAGAAATGGATACACCTCCGGAACCGCTGGAGTTTGCTCAATCAACAGAGGCTGAAGGAGAAGACGCGGCATCTGTTGAGGTTTCGTACTATGACAATCCTTCGTTCTCTCCTGTCTATGAATACGATCAGGGAACAGAGAAATACAAGAGAGTCTCTGAAGGCGAAGAACTCGCGGATTACGATACCGGAGATCCTGTATTGCTGGACAACATTTTTATCATAGAAGCACCACACGCAGTCGTAGATGATGCGGGACGCCGGGATATCGACCTTACTTCCGGTGGAAATGCTTATCTCCTGCAAAAGGGGAAACTGTTAAAAGTAGAATGGGAAAATCAAGATGGAAGAATCGTTCCCGCGGGTGATACAGGTTTGCTGCCGGGGAAAACATGGATCAATATCATACCTGATAATCCAGGATTGGATAAATTCATTACAGTACAATAATTGAACAAGGCTCTTTTCTTAAATTTCAAAAGCAGCAATTTATGCGGAAAAAGTCTTCAATAAAAGGAGAAATGAACATGCAAATCAATAAAATCAAAGGTAAAGAATTGGACCAGTTGTTTAATGCGATATTGTCCCTTCAAGATAAAGATGAGTGCTATCGTTTCTTTGACGATCTGGCAACAATCAATGAAATCCAATCCCTTGCACAGCGCCTTGAAGTAGCGAGAATGCTGGAAGAAGGCAAAACCTATCATAAGATCGAGGCGGAAACAGGCGCCAGCACGGCGACGATTTCCCGCGTGAAGCGCTGCCTCAACTACGGTAACGATGCCTATCATATGGTATTGGAACGTGTGGGTAATCAGAAGGAAGAAGAGTAAAATTTTTTGATAGTGTACCAAGGGGAATTAGGTTTGAAATAAAGTCCTTTCCGCTGCAGACCAAAAAGACTGGCACAGAGTAAAAGCGTGCCAGTCTTTTTGGTTTTTTAGGAATAATAAAATCTATTTTAATGAATAGCTTTTAGTTATGCTTTCCACGTCCAGCTTCAGCGCCTGGCTCTCGGTCGGGAGCGGGTGTCCGTTTGTTGAGATATGTATGAGGTAGAGGAGGCTTCGGCCGGGCAGAGCTGGTTTGCGTAAAGATATGTATGAAGCACAGGAGAGTTCGGTCGGGCGGGGGTGTTCCGGCATAGAGAAGTGTCTAAAAGGGAGTTAATTTACGCCTTTCGATGCTGAGAAAGGTACTGAAGTTTTGGAAGTATAAACCATCATCACCTTGCACTGCTCCCTCGTTAATTGGCAATAGGAATGGTATAATGTTTTAATGGAATTGAAAGAATTGGAGGAAGTAAGGATGTACGATGTCAGAGAGTGGCGCCATGTATTTAAGCTCGACCCCGCCAAGGAGATCAGCGACGATGAATTAGAGAAAATCTGTGAATCGGGAACGGATGCGGTGATCATTGGAGGGACCGATGATATTACCCTTGAAGGGGTTCTGGATTTGATGGCGAGAGTCAGGAGGTACACTGTGCCGTGCGCTCTCGAAGTCAGCAATATGGAGTCTCTCACACCGGGTTTCGACTTTTATTTTATCCCGACTGTGTTGAACAGCGAGGATCCGATGTGGCTGAAAGGCCTTCATCATCAAGCTGTAAAAGAGTATGGGGAAATCATGAATTGGGATGAAATCATTGTAGAGGGATATTGCATCCTGAACAGCGACTGCAAAGCAGCCAAGCTTACCGGCGCCAAAGCGGATTTATCTAAAGAAGATGTGGCGGCCTATGCGATGATGGCAGAGAAAATGTTTCACCTCCCCATCTTTTATCTGGAATACAGCGGAATGTACGGAGATGTCGAATATGTCCGTGAAACCGCCCGGGTACTTGAAAATTCCACCCTTTTCTATGGCGGGGGAATCAAAACACCGGAGCAGGCGCGGGAAATGGGAGAACACGCAGACGTCATCGTGGTCGGAAACATAGTATATGAAGACTTATCAGCAGCGTTGAAAACAGTAAGAGCAGTTAAATCAATATAAATTAATTTATATTTTCATATCAAGGTATCTTCGAGAGATGATTATATTTAATTTTTCATGAGAAGGACCGTGATTGTTTTTTAGAGATGTAATTATTGATTGGAGTAGTGCTCCCTGGAGCGGAAATCAATCAGCACTTCTAACTTCATATAGGAAACAGAAATTGATATAATAAGAACAAATGTTCGTTATGGTGGTGGAATAGGAAAATGCAATTTTTAACAGATCGATTATTGAATGGAATGAACCCGCCTCAGGCTGAAGCGGTAAAAGCAACTGAAGGCCCCCTGTTGATCATGGCGGGTGCCGGTTCAGGGAAAACCCGTGTCCTGACACACCGAATCGCCTATTTGATGGTAGAAAAAGGAGTCAATCCTTATAACATCCTGGCGATTACCTTTACAAACAAGGCTGCACGGGAAATGAAAGACAGAATCGGAAAAATCCTTGGCGGAGTGGCGGAAGAAATCTGGATTTCAACGTTTCACTCCATGTGTGTGCGGATCCTTAGACGGGATATCGACCGCATCGGCTTTACCCGAAACTTCACAATCCTGGATTCGACGGATCAGTTATCCGTCATTAAGTCTATTCTCAAGGACAAAAATATCGACCCGAAAAAGTTTGATCCCCGGTCAATCCTGGGCTCGATTTCTTCAGCAAAAAATGAATTGAAAACACCGGAAGATTTTGAAAAGGAAGCAGGCAGCTACTATGATAATGTCGCTTCTGACGTCTATAAAGAATATCAAAAACGTCTCCGGAAAAATCAGGCGCTGGACTTTGATGACCTTATCATGATGACCATCCACTTGTTCGAGCGGGTTCCGGAAGTACTGGAATATTATCAAAGAAAATTCCAATATATCCATGTGGATGAGTATCAGGATACGAACAGAGCGCAGTATATGCTTGTCAAAATGCTGGCATCCCGTTTTCAGAATCTATGTGTAGTCGGTGATTCGGATCAGTCGATCTATCGCTGGCGCGGGGCGGATATCGCGAACATCATGTCTTTTGAAAAAGACTATCCTAGAGCGAATGTGATTCTGCTGGAACAAAATTACCGCTCCACAAAGACGATTCTGCATGCAGCCAACGATGTCATCCAGAAAAACATGAACCGCAAAGCCAAAAATCTCTGGACGGAAAATGACCAAGGAGAGAAGATTACTTACTACAGAGGGGACAGCGAGCAATCGGAAGCACAGTTTGTTGCCGGTAAAATCAAAGAAATGACAGACAGCGGCAAGCGGAAGTTCTCTGAATTTGCCATCCTTTACCGGACCAACGCACAGTCCCGTGTAATTGAGGAAGTACTTCTGAAATCCAATATCGAGTACAGCATTGTCGGAGGCATCAAGTTCTACGACAGAAAAGAAATTAAGGATATTTTGGCCTACCTTAGGCTGATTGCCAATCCGGATGATGACATCAGTCTCCGCCGTGTCATCAATGTACCGAAACGGGGAATCGGTTCGACATCGCTTGATAAAATCGCTAATTACGCGGCTATGAATGACCTCTCCATGATGCAGGCCTTGGAGGAAGCGGATTTTATCGGACTGAGCCCGAAAATCACCAAATCGGTCATTGAATTCAAGGACCTTTTGAAAGGCTATACCAGCATGCAGGAGTATCTTTCTGTTACTGAACTGGTTGAAGAAATCCTTGAAAAATCAGGTTATAGAGAAATGCTGAAAGTCGAGAAATCCATTGAAGCGCAGAGCCGTCTGGAAAATATCGATGAGTTCCTATCTGTTACGAAGAGCTTTGAAGAAAGCAATGATGATAAATCACTGGTTGCTTTCCTTACCGACCTGGCGCTTGTTGCGGACATCGATAAGCTGGATGATGATGAAAAGCCTCAGGATGCTGTTATCCTGATGACACTGCATGCTGCCAAAGGCCTTGAGTTCCCGATTGTGTTCCTGATGGGACTCGAGGAAGGAGTCTTCCCTCACAGCCGTTCTCTTATGGACGAAGAGGAGATGGAAGAAGAGCGCCGCCTTGCTTACGTGGGCATTACGAGGGCTGAAGAGGAATTATTCATGACCAATGCCCAGATGCGGACACTGTACGGCCAGACGAAAATGAACCCGGTATCCAGGTTTATTGCGGAAATTCCTGAAGACCTCATTGATAATTTCGAGCCGCAAAAGAAAAGTCCGTTCTCATCAGGCGGTACAGGTACAGGTGCTGCTGCCTCCGCAAGACCGCAGCCAAGAAGGAAGCCTGTTACCCGGCCGGTGCCAACAACCACTGGAGGCGAAGGAATCTCCTGGCAGGTTGGCGACAGAGCAGCCCACAAAAAATGGGGCACTGGAACGGTTGTCAGCGTAAAAGGAAGCGGAGATGGAATGGAGCTTGATATCGCATTCCCAAGCCCGACAGGCATTAAGCGCCTATTAGCTAAATTCGCTCCGGTTGAAAAAGTATAACTCGCACACGAAAGGGCTGTTAATGTGGATATCAAAAGCGCAGAACAAAAAGTTGCAGAACTTCATAATCTTTTAAATCAATATAATTATGAATATCATGTGCTGGACAAGCCGTCGGTGCCGGATGCCGAATATGACCGTGTCATGAATGAACTGATTGCGATTGAAAATAAGTTCCCTGAGCTGAGGACAGCGGACTCACCGACACAGCGGGTTGGAGGCAGCACGCTGCAAGCTTTTGAGAAAGTTCAGCACAGAACTCCGATGCTCAGTCTTGGCAATGCTTTTAATAAAGAAGATTTAAGGGACTTTGACCGTAAAGTCCGCCAGGCAGCGGGAGACGATTATTCTTACGTGTGTGAATTGAAGATTGACGGTCTGGCTGTTTCCCTTCGCTATGAAGACGGCCTTTTCCGTCAGGGAGCGACACGGGGAGATGGAACGGTCGGCGAAGATATTACAGCGAACCTTAAAACCATAAAGTCAATCCCATTGAGGATTCCTGAGCCAATGACGATGGAGGTTAGAGGCGAAGCATTCATGCCGAAACGTTCCTTTGAAGCGTTGAACAAGGCAAAGGAGGAACGGGAAGAAGAACCGTTCGCCAACCCGCGAAATGCCGCAGCGGGATCTCTAAGACAGCTCGATCCGCGGATTGCCGCGTCACGCAACCTGGATATTTACCTATATTCCATCGCGGATGTCGGAGAAACAGGAGTTGTCTCACACAGCTCAGGCTTGGATCTTTTAGATAAATTCGGCTTCAAAACGAATAAAGAAAGAAAGAAATGCCAAACCATTGATGAAGTCATTGAATATGTAGAAGGCTGGGTTGAAAGAAGACCGGATCTTCAGTACGATATCGACGGAATAGTCATTAAGGTAGATTCCCTTGAACTTCAGGAACAGTTAGGGACCACCGCCAAGAGTCCGCGATGGGCGATTGCGTACAAGTTCCCTGCCGAGGAAGTTGTCACACAGCTGAAGGAGATAGAGTTAAGTGTCGGCAGGACAGGCGTTGTGACGCCGACAGCTATCCTGGAACCTGTGCGGGTGGCCGGTACGACGGTCCAGCGTGCATCCCTGCATAATGAGGATTTGATCAGGGAAAAGGATATTAAGATCGGCGACTATGTGGTCGTCAAAAAAGCGGGGGACATTATACCGGAAGTGGTGAATGTCCTCGAGGAACGCCGGACTGGCGGGGAAAAGGATTTCCTTATGCCCGAAGGATGCCCTGAATGCGAAAGCGGGCTGGTAAGGCTGGAGGGAGAGGTTGCCCTTCGCTGCATCAATCCGAAATGTCCAGCTCAGATCAGGGAAGGCTTGATCCACTTCGTTTCCCGGAATGCGATGAATATCGACGGACTAGGAGAAAAAGTCATCAGCCAGCTCTTCAAAGAGGGCTTGATTGAGGATGTAGCGGATATCTACCGTTTGGAAAGAGATCAGCTTCTTCAGCTGGAAAGAATGGGCGAGAAATCGGTGGACAACTTGCTTAATGCCATAGAAGCGTCCAAGGCCAATTCTTTGGAAAAGCTGCTATTCGGCTTGGGCATCCGCCATGTTGGTGCGAAAGCGGCAAAGACCCTGGCTCAGGAATTTGGTGATATCGACACGCTGATGAATGCGTCGAAGGACGATTTGACAGCCATTAACGAAATCGGTGATAAAATGGCGGATGCCGTTGTGGCTTACTTTGAAAAAGAAGAAGCAGTGGAGCTTATTGGCGAGCTGAGGACAGCAGGCGTGAATACCGAATATAAAGGTCCGAAACCCGTGAAAGCGGAAGAAATTGATTCCTATTTTGCCGGCAGGACAGTTGTCTTAACAGGGAAGATGGAACAACTCGGAAGAAATGAAGCGAAACAAAAAATTGAAGAGCTTGGCGGAAAGGTCACTGGATCTGTCAGCAAGAAAACAGATTTGCTGATTGCCGGGGAAGAAGCCGGTTCAAAACTGGCTAAAGCTCAAGAATTAGATATAGAAATATGGGACGAAGAGAAACTGCTTGGGGAACTTAACCGTTAAAGGTGGAGAAATGAATGAAAAAGTGGTTTGCGGCAGTGTCGGCTGCTCTTGTTTTGAGCGGCTGTGCTCCCGCTTTTGAAAAACAGGAGCAAGTAGTGGAAGATGATGCTCAGCAATCGGAAAAGGCGATCATACCGAATTATCAAATTTCGAATGATTATTTTAAGACGCTGCTCCCTTATGAATCAACAGACACCAGGGGCATGGTCGTCAACAACCTTCAATCCCGTTATGATATTGATGTATTTGAATCCGGTTTGGTCAGAATGGCGAAGAATGCTTATTCGACCGATCAATATCTTTTCAAAGAAGGACAGATATTGGATCAAGAAACGATACAATCATGGCTGAACAGGAAGTTCAACAGTGAACAATTGAAGGAAAAAGGATTAGAGGAAAAGGATAATATCGGCCTCAATCCTGTTGAAGATACACCAGGAGAGGGAAAGGATTCTCCGATATACCTCGCCCATGTGATTGAACACAATTACTTGGAAAAAATCGAGGAAAACAAAATTCAGCTGTCAAGTGTCGCTGTCGGACTGGCCCTGAATTCAGTTTCCTACTATCAGGATCAATCTACCGGCGAGACCAGGCAAACGACTATGAGTCATGAAGAAGTCAGGGAGCAAGGAACGCAGATAGCCGAGGAAGTAATCAACAGAATGAGAGAGAAGCCTGAGCTTGAGGGAGTTCCAATCATGATTGCCCTGTATGAGCAATCAAGCAAAGGTTCTGTAACTCCCGGCAGCTATTTTGCCTACACCAATGTCCCGGCCGGAAGTTCATCAATCAGTGAGTGGACGAGTGTGGATGAACAGCGCTACTTCTTTCCATCTGTTGACGCTGAAGAGCACCAGCCTGAGGATTTGAAGATTTTCAATGAATTTAAAGAGAAAATAGAAACCTATTTCCCGAACTATGTCGGTGTCGTTGGAAATGCTTTTTATAAAGATGGAGCAATCGAAAACCTTGAGATTGACATACCGATACAATTTAATGGAAAAGCTGAAACGATCGGCTTTACTCAGTATGCGGCGGAGCTTGCTGCTGAACTTTTCCCGGATGAAATGAGTGTCGAGATAGAGATAACATCCGGAAGTGGCGCCGAGGCATTAATCGTCCTCAGCCAGCAGGAAGAGCCGTTTGTGCATATCTATGAATAAGACAATGGTAAGGCTGGCCTGTTAAAGGGCCGGTCTTTTTTATTATTTTCAAAAAGAAAGCTATTGGGTTAGTTTAAGCAGGGCAGGGTTCTGCAGTGAAATTTCACAAGAACATCACAGGGGAGAGATTAAATGATGAAAGGAATATATGAATTTATAAGCGAAGCACATTTAAAAAAGTATGCGGAACTTGCTGTACGAGCTGGTGTAAATCTGCACAAAAATCAATTATTGATTATTCATAGTGATATACAAAACGCTGCGTTTGCACGTCTGATCCAAACGGCAGCCTACGAGGCAGGATCTTCAAATGTATTTATAGATTGGACAGATGAAAAGTCTGCGAAAGAATTTTACCTAAATGCAGCAGATCGTGCCATCGATCACTTTCCAGACTGGCAGGCTGACCGTTTTAAAGAGTGGAATATTGCAGGTGCTGCTTACATCCATATTATTTCTGAAAACTTAGATGTCTTTAAGGAGGTTTCTACAGAAAGGATAAGTCGCTTCCAAAAAGCTTCCCGTACCAAAATGAAGGATCATCATGCGAAAATCAGATCCCATGAGGTACGATGGTGTCTTGTGGCTGTCCCGTGTGCAGCATGGGCAGCTAAAGTATTTCCCAACCTAAGTACAGAAGAAGCTATACAATCATTATGGAAATTAATTCTAAAAGGGTGTCGGGCAGATGGGGAAAATCCTCTTAAAGAATGGGAGAGTCACAATAGAGCCTTCGAGTCCCGCAAAAAAATCCTGAATGAGAGCCGATTCCAAGCCCTGCATTATAAAAATAACCTTGGAACTGATTTAGTAGTCGGTCTGCCTAAAGATCATCTTTACATCGGCGGGGGTGTCAAAGATAAAAATGGAATACCTTTCTTTCCGAACATTCCTACGGAAGAGATATTTACTGCCCCTCATAAAAATAAGGTGAATGGCAAATTGGCTGGAACTAAACCTCTTATCTATGGAGGAAGTGTCATCGATGATTTTTATCTGATTTTTAAAGATGGACGGATTACCGACTATTATGCCGCAAAGGGACAAGATGTGTTACAAAATCTCATCGAAACAGACGAAGGTACACATTATCTAGGTGAAATTGCCTTGGTCTCTAATAAGTCCCCCCTTGCTCAGGCAGATACTCTATTTTACAATACCTTGTTCGATGAAAACACAGCCTGTCATATTGGAATCGGAAATGCTTCTCCCTCCAATATTCAAAATGGCATTAACCAATCTGAGGAAGAGTTGAAGGCAGCAGGTCTGAATACTTCCCTTTTGTTAGTCAATGTGACCTTTGGTACTGAAGATATGAAAGTTGTGGGGATCAAAGAAGGTGGAACTGAAGTCCTCTTGATGAAGGAGGGGGATTTCCAATTCTAAATTGTCTACAGATTAAAAATAGAGAAAACTAATTTCTAGTGGATTTTACCCGTAACCATCTATATTCCAAGAGAAAAAGACTCGTCGATTGACGGTTTTTTTGTTATGTATAAATGCCAATTTGTGTGTCATAGGGTAAATCTTTTGAGTTCGAGCACCTCAAAAAGGAATGATTTTTCTAAGGGGCAGTTTTTTAAGTAACCTTTTTTGTATAGCCGAGGGTAAAGTGGGAAAAATAAGGTCGTCATTACTAGATGGTAAAGAGTTAAGAGCGGATAAGAACTATTTGGGAATAATATTTGGAGGGTTTTCTCAGTAGAACTGCTGAATTTAGTATGTTCAAGTTTGTTTTGAGGAGAAACTTTTACAGATGCTGCTGACGATGGGAGTGATTTAAAGGAGATCTGCAGAAATCATGAATTGGAAATTCAAGGACTAAACAGGGTCTCAAGTAATGAGAATCACGCTAAGAAAGTGGAAAATTGACGTGTAGAACCGGTGATTCTCCAGTTTGCAATAGTGATTTTTGAACAAATTATGAATTTAATTTTATAAATTTTTCTGAATATATATGATGGTTAAAGCGCTTTCAAAGAAACAATTATACAAAATAATTGTATAATTACTCAGTTAAAAAATTATAGTTAGAATAATGAAAATGATATACTTTCTGCTTTGTGTTAGGATTATTAATGTTGTAGAGTTATTCCTGGCTCATCGGTCTTATTCGTCTCCTTTGGGTGAAGGAGTATGTGTGAATAAGTTTACAAGTGTGATGCATAGGGTAAATAAGATTGTCAGTAGTAAAATGCACTACTCATCCAAGAGGTTTAATTACAAAAGAATTTAAGAAATCGAAAGGAGAATGTAGACAACATATGGATACTGCCACTTTAGTCACGTTTATTGTTTATTTAGTCGGTATGTTAGCAATTGGTATTATTTCTTACAGATTAACAAGTAACTTGTCTGATTACGTTTTAGGAGGACGCAGCCTGAAGCCGGGCGTTGCAGCTTTAAGTGCCGGGGCATCTGATATGAGTTCCTGGCTGCTATTGGGTCTGCCGGGTGCCGCATATGCGTCTGGTCTTGGATCTATCTGGCTGGCAATTGGCCTTACAATCGGTGCTTATTTGAATTGGAAATTCGTTGCTTCAAGGCTTCGCTCTTACACAGAAGTTGCCAACGATTCCATTACGGTCCCTGATTTCTTTGAAAACCGTTTTAAAGACGGATCCCGTATGCTTCGCGTAATTTCAGCACTTGTAATTCTGATTTTCTTTACTTTCTATACTTCATCAGGTCTTGTTGGTGGAGCGATTCTATTCCAAGAATCATTTGATATGGGCTATAATACTGCACTCCTTATCGGTGCGATCGTTATCATTTCTTACACTTTCCTTGGCGGCTTCCTTGCGGTCAGCTGGACTGACTTTATCCAGGGTATCCTGATGTTCCTTGCCTTAATCGTGGCTCCGATAGTTGCGATTACTGAGCTTGGCGGCTGGGGAGACACTATGGATCAAGTGACTGCCGTAAACCCTGAGGGCCTTGATTTATTCGCAGGGGCTTCAGCTATCGGTGTCATTTCCTTGCTTGCATGGGGGCTTGGCTACTTTGGACAGCCGCATATCATCACCCGTTTTATGGCATTACGATCGACGAAGGATGTACCGAAAGCGCGTTGGATCGGTATGACTTGGATGATTGCTTCTGTAGCCGGTGCTGTATTGGTCGGCCTTTCAGGTATTGCTTATTTTGCTGATGCTCCCCTAATCACGGACGCAGTCGACAACTCTGAAAAAGTATTCATCCTGTTCACGGATGTACTATTCAACCCTTGGGTATCGGGTATTCTTTTAGCGGCAATCCTGTCTGCGATCATGAGTACAATTGATTCCCAGCTTCTTGTTTCTTCAAGTGCCCTTGCAGAGGATTTCTATAAAGCCATTCTCCGCAAGAATGCTTCAGATCAAGAATTGGTTTGGGTAGGACGTTTCGGTGTCATTCTGATTGCTGTGATTGCTGTACTTCTTGCACTCGGAGGTAATCCTGCCAATGAAAATGCATCAAGTATCCTGGACCTTGTAAGTTACGCTTGGGCTGGATTCGGTGCTGCATTTGGACCGGTTATCGTGTTCGCATTGTTCTGGAAAGGAATGACTCGAAACGGTGCGCTGGCTGGTATGATTACTGGAGCTGTAACAGTTGTTGCTTGGAAACTTCTTTCCACTCCAGAATTGAATGAGGCAGGGGAAGTTGTCCAAGAAGCGGTCATTCCGTTCTCTCTTTATGAAATCGTGCCAGGATTCATCCTTGCATCACTGGCTATCTTCATCTTCTCCAAGGTTGGACCGCAGCCTAGTGAAGAGATACAGGCTGAATTTGATTCAGCAGTGGCCAATGACATTACAAAATAAAGCTATAGTGCTAAACTGTCCATCGGTAACTCGATGGACAGTTTTTTTGTGTGCATTTTTAGTTTCAACACGTTAAAGCGCTAAAAGAGACAGTCCCTCTTAGTGCTTTAACGTGTTGAAATGTTTTGGGGACCGGGCTTAGGGTAAACAAAAAATAGTAAAAACAGTAAAAAGCTAGGAGGAATGGCAATGAAAAAACGTAATTTGCTTGCAGCTTTTCCGATGGCGGCCGGTCTTTTCTTAGCAGGATGTTCTGATGATGATACTTCCGATAACTTTGAGGAAGTGGAAGAAGAAACAGAACAAGGATCCGAAGAGATGGAACAAGACGCAGAAGAAGGTCTAGATGAAGTGGAAGAAGAGGTTGAAGAAATAGAGGAAGATGAAGAAGAGACAGGTAAGGAAATAGATGGCGGAGCAAATAATGCTGGAGAAGAAGTGGAAGAAGCGGCAGAGGACACAGAACAGGAGACTGAAGAAGAAGCGGATGAAGAAGACTAATACCCTGCTATGAAAAAAATTAGGCGTGCTACTCATAAATGGAACCTTTCTCTGCGGGGGAAGGTTCTTTTGTAATTTTATATACAATGTTTTTAAACTGCAAATAAGGGAAAGGGAAAAATATAGTATAAAAGACCAGGAGGTAATGGATAATGAAAAAATTCAAAATGCTAGCAGCAATTCCTATGGCAGCCGGTCTTTTCTTGGCAGGCTGTGCGCAAGATGATAACGAAGCTCAGGATCTGGAAGAAGTTGAACAGGAAGCGGAAGACAATAGTGTGGATGTAGAAGAAGGGGCCGACTCCCTTGAGGAAGAAGCAGAGGATGCAGGGGAAGAAGCTGAAGAAGGATTGGATGACGCCGGTGAGTCTACGGAAGAAGGATTGAATGAGGCCGGAGAAGAGGTTGAAGATGCAGCAGAATCTACAGAGGAAGAATTGGAAGAAGAAGCTGGAGAAGCAATTGATGAAGCAGAGGAAGAATTGAACGAAGAAGAATAATTTCGATTTAAAATATGATTTATGTCAGCGTCTGTTACCTTGCAGGCGCTTTTTTTAGGTTTGGCAATCTTTTTAAAAGTCCGTATCCACTGAAACGGACTTAGCTCTTCGGGGGTCAAATAACCCAAAGGTAATGAAAGGAAAGAGCGCCTTTTATTCTCTGAGGAACATTTGCCTGCCGGAGCTGATCAGGGCGCTTCCGCTTTTGAATGAATTTATACGTATTAAGCTATGGGGACATGCCGATACTGCTACTGTCTAAATAACCCTTTATGATCAATTCAACCAAAAAGGCGGAGTCAGCATGAAAAAGGTATTCTTTATCATTTTTCCAGCGGCGGCAGTGATGCTCGCGTTATTCTATACCTTTCCCTCTTCGATAAGTTCTCCCGATTCCAATCAAATGGAGGAGTCGCTGATTGACGAACCAGCATTTTTTTCGAAAGTGATCGAAGCGGAAAAGAAATCATTAGGAAGTGAAGTTGAATTTAATATGGAGAGAGTCGCATTTCAGTATCAGGAGGCTGAGATTGACATCCCGCACAGCAAAATCGACGGTGATAGCTTTGCGATCATAGGAATCGGAGACTCTCTGACCTTGGGAACGGGCAGTGAGGAGACAGGAGGCTACTTGGACTCCATTAAATCCTATTACGAACAGCAGAATGAGAAGGTAGTTCTGGCTAATCATAGTGAGTATGGGGCTCAGGCCGGACATTTATTGAAAATGCTCGAACAGCCAAATCTTCAGAGTGACATTGAACAAGCGGATGTAATATTTATGACTGTTGGAGGCAATGATCTGGTCTCTGTTTTCAATCACAACTTCACTGACTTGACTATCGGGGATTTTACAAAGGGAGAAGAAAGCTTCAAAGCGGATCTTCGGAAAATCATGTCCACCATCCGTCTTCTGAATAAAGATGTGCCGGTCTATTTTATTGGTATTTTTAACCCTGTCTTTGAATCCCTGGCCGAAATAAAAGAGTTTAATGAAATCATTTCATCTTGGAATGTTTCGACGAAAAACTTATTGGAAATGTATCCTAATACAACCTTCATATCGATTCAGCATCTATTTGAGGATGGAACAAATAAGTATTTGGCGGAAGATTTTTTTCATCCCAATGAGGAAGGATATAGAAGGATCGGCAAGGAAATCATTTCGCGGACAGAAGAAATGCTGCTGGTACAGAGAAATCCCTTGTAATTGCATTTTTTTTAACCGTGACATATAGTGTAGGGAATCCGAGTATCATGTTGGAGGTGTAATGGTGGAAAGACCGAATGTGGATGAATATTTACAGCAGGGAATGTATGGACAGAAGCAGACGAAACCGGACGAACGGAGGAAGTTCCTCGGGACGATAAGGGAAAGGATCGTGTTTGCTTTGACCCAGCGGCAGGTCAGGAGAAAGGGAACTCTGCCTCAGGCTGAAGCCTTAATGAAAGAGAATGAGGGCGCACATATGTTTTTGAATGGAAATATGAGCTATACGTACCTCTCCAAATATATCAAGCTTGCCGGAAAATACGGCATTCACTATACGATGGTGACCAACAAGGAGCATAACACAGACATCGGCCTGGTGCTCGCATATCCACATGCCATAGATAAAGAAGAAATTTACATCGACGATAATCAAGAAGGCCAACAGGCTAAGCCCAAAGTAAAAGCTAAAAAGAAATCCTTCTTCGCGAAGTTGTTTCGATAATAATGTCCATTCAATAAGAGGCTGGGACATAAGTAGAAAACCAATCGATTCAAGTTAAAATAATCGAAAATAAAACCGCTTGAGTTCAAGGTTATATACTTGACATCATGCGGTTTTTTATTTTATTAGGCTCTATTTAAAAGATGTTGCTCTTAAGGTTATTTACCGCTTTTTCCTGAACGTAGACGGATTGGAGCGGAAGGTGTGCGACCTCCTGCGGGACTAGCGGGACAGGTGAGACCCCACAGGCAAAGCCGAGGAGGCTCAACGCCCGCCCCGCGGAGTCGTGCACCTGGAGCGGAAATCCATTCTTTTTACTCAGTTACATTCTTTACGAAGAGAGCCTTTTAATAAGGTTTTGTCCCAGCCTCTTTCGTTTTCTGTTTACATTCCGGAATCAGTCGAATCCGACATGAACATTCTTCTCTTGAAGAGCCATTTGAGGATGATCGGTACGACAAACAGAATGAACAGGATGCGGAATAAATGGTAGCCGGTAATGATGGATAGGTCGGCATGTAACGCCTGTCCCACGATGGCCATTTCTGCCATTCCTCCAGGAGCCATGCTGAGGAATGACGTGATGAATGAAATGTGATGCGACGCCATCAATATAGCTCCGAGCCCGAACGTGAAGGCGACAAGCAGGATTGATGTTGCCACAGTAAGCCCAATGAATTTGGATAGTGAACCAGAGCCCTCGAATTTCATCATTTTACTAAAGTAAATTCCGAGGAAAATCTGGGCGGCGATGATAGCTGCATCAGGCATATGGGGGACAGCGATTCCAGATGCCGATAACAGACCGATTCCCAGGATGGGTCCCAATAAAGTCGGAGTGGGAAGCTTGATCTTGACCGCAATCAGGGCGGAGACAGCCGCAGCGGCAAAAAAGATCAGCAGCGGGGGGCTTATAGTAAAAGCTGTTGATGCTGGATCCTCCACAAGCCCGTCTTTCGCTCCTTGAAAAAGGGGGCTGAACGCCAGGAAGGGAACAATGAAAATTACTGACAGGAGCCGGACGACCTGGATGATCGTGACAACGGTGACATCGATATCCTCGAGTTCTTCACCCAGGACAACCATCTGTGACAGCCCGCCCGGAATGCAGCCTGTAATGGTAGACTTCAAATTGATTCCCGTCAATTTCGTAATGAACAGGGCGAGTACACCGCTGAATAAGAGAAGCAGCACAGTCAGGAACAGCATCCATGGAAGCTGGTGGAATATTTCAAGTGCTGTATCCCGTGAAAACGACTGGCCGATTGCATACCCGACGATAATCAAGCCGATATTCCGAAAAATGGGAGGCCAATATACCTTAAAAGGAGTCAGCTTTTCTGCAGCGAACACCGCTGTCATGGAACCGAGCATCCATGCGAGAGGAATTTGCAGCAGACTGAAAACCCATCCCCCGGCCAAGCCTATCAGAAGTGTATAAAAAATTTTAAAAACATAAGATCCCTTCTTCAACGAGTAGTAATATCGTAATGTTTGTATTGATGAAACCGTTTATTTTTGGATCAGCAAAAAATTTCATCATGCTGTCTTGAATTGCGGGCAGCTTTAGCTGTATTTAAAGGTTTGTGATATTAAATCGAATCAACCTTACTTTTTATTTTTAATAGAGATTGCAGCGGAAAATCCAGTCTTAATGAGAATAAGCTTACCACATGGGTTGTTGAAAGAGAAAACCCTCTGCTTAAGAAGTCGTTTAGTTCTCCTATCGATGTGCACAGGCCGTCTATCAACGTTTTTGGTGCTGCTATCGACGAATTCAGATCGTCTATCAACGAAAAAGGTGCTGCTATCGATGAATTCAGACTATCTATCAACGAATTTGACTCTCTTATCAACGAATTCGGCATTTCACCAACTTCTATCAACAGGAGGCGAGGTCCTAATGGGTAGCAGGGGTGCTGTTCACAATAAAAAAAGCTGCCCTCTGAGTCCATGACTCGCAAGGGCAGTTTCTTTTAAACAGGATGAGTTCACTCACCTGCCATTATTCCGGATATGAGTTTGCCGGCTAAGTATTAGATTGTCCGCGCAGAAGAGCATGTAACCTATTTCAAATCTAAAAATCTTTCAGGGTCGAATTCTTCCCCTTCCGCAATAATGGCGGTCATTCCGGTATCAGAGCCGGATTCGTGATTCTCGCCGGTATCCCAGAACACAGCAGTCCCTTTATCAACAGGGATCTTTTCCCCGCCTTCAATCCTTACCCAGCCGCTTCCGTCCGTTACGATGAACAGCTGCGGACACATCGCTTCATGCATCCCGAGAACACTGTTCTTGTCAAGGTACATACAGCCGATCTGAAAGGGCTTGTCTGACTTTACCAGCGGATGAATGACAGCTCCTTTGCTTTCGAAGCGGTCAATGACTTTTCCGTCCTGTTGGTAGTATGTAAAAATCCTCACAGAAATCACCTCAACCCACTATTCGCCAAGTGTTTCTCATTTCCTTCTATATTAAGACATTTTCTAAATTGTTCCTTTCGAAAAAAATCAAGATTTTTCCCTTGAGCCGGAGTTTAGCGATAGTTTTCAAAATTTAAATTAAATATCAGCAAAATTTACGACAAGAGCCTATATTAATGAAGAAACCCGCCGCCGACTTATACTTTCGGGAAAAAAAGCTAATCATGTTAGAATGGGGTTAGAGACTTTAGCACACTGAAGTACGAAAAGGGACAGTCCCTCTTAGTGCATTAACGCGTTAAACCAGGAAGCCCTGTCAAAAGAGGTTGAAAAAAACAGCGAAATGACGGGACTTAGTTGCCATTTCGACTGATATTTTGATATTATCAATAGTATTGCTAGTGTTCGAAATTTTGCGGAGGTGAAAGAGTATGTCAAGAATCTCAGAAGATCAAGTCAAGCATGTGGCTCACCTTGCCCGTCTTGCGATCACGGAAGAAGAAGCTCAAAAATTCACGACTCAATTGGATGCCATCATTGGCTTTGCAGAGCAGCTGACTGAGCTCGATACAGAGAAGGTCGACCCGACAACACATGTGTTGGAGATGAAGAATATCGTGCGTGAAGATAAGCCTGTGAAAGGTTTGCCGCAGGAAGAAGTACTGAAAAACGCACCAGACCACCAGGATGGACAGGTACGTGTGCCATCTGTTTTAGAATAGGAGGGGAATTCAATGTCATTATTCGACCATAAATTAACGGAACTTCATGAACTGATGCAGAAGAAAGAAGTTTCTGTCAGCGATTTAGTGAGTGAGTCTTATAAAAGAATCGACGCGGTTGAAGGAAAAGTGAAAGCTTTTTTAACGCTCGATGAAGAAAATGCACGTGCAAAAGCAAAGGAACTGGATAAGAAAATTGGAACGGACGAAGCAAAGGGCTTGCTGTTCGGTATGCCGATCGGTGTGAAAGACAACATCGTGACGAAAGACCTCCGCACAACCTGTGCAAGTAAAATCCTTGAAAACTTCAATCCGATTTATGATGCGACAGTCGTTAATAAACTTCGTGACGCGGAAACAGTAACAATCGGAAAGCTGAACATGGACGAATTCGCCATGGGCTCTTCTACGGAAAACTCCGGCTTCCAAAAAACCAGCAACCCGTGGAATCTTGATACGGTGCCAGGCGGTTCATCAGGTGGATCAGCGGCTTCCGTTGCAGCAGGAGAAGTACCATTTTCCCTTGGTTCAGATACAGGCGGATCGATCCGCCAGCCGGCAGCCTTTACAGGAACTGTTGGATTAAAGCCTACATATGGACGTGTTTCCCGTTTTGGTCTTGTGGCATTCGCGTCTTCCCTTGATCAGATCGGACCAATCACGCGCAACGTTGAAGACAACGCATACCTTTTACAAGCCATTGCAGGAGTAGACCCGAATGATACGACGTCTGCCAACGTTGAAGTGCCAGACTATGCTTCAGCTCTGACAGGTGATATCAAAGGCTTGAAAATCGCTGTACCGAAAGAATACCTTGGTGAAGGTGTAGGAGAAGAAGCCCGTCAATCGGTCATGGCCGCGTTGAAGCTGCTTGAAAGCATGGGAGCGACGGTTGATGAAGTATCTCTTCCACACTCGAAATATGGTGTAGCTACATACTATATCCTTGCTTCATCCGAGGCTTCATCCAACCTGAGCCGTTTTGACGGAATCCGTTACGGCTACCGCACGCCAAATCCTGAGAACCTTCTCGATCTTTACAAAAAGACCCGTGCAGAAGGCTTTGGTGATGAGGTGAAACGCCGTATCATGCTTGGTACCTTCGCGCTGAGCTCCGGCTATTATGATGCTTACTACAAAAAAGGCCAGCAGGCACGTACGTTGATCAAAAAAGACTTTGAAGATGTCTTTGAAAATTATGATGTCATCATTGGACCGACAACGCCGACTCCTGCTTTTAAAATCGGGGAAAAAATCGATGACCCGCTTACGATGTATGCGAATGATCTTTTAACCATCCCAGTGAACCTTGCGGGGGTGCCGGGAATCTCCGTTCCATGCGGTTTTTCAAAAGACGGGCTTCCACTTGGACTGCAAATCATCGGAAAGCACTTTGATGAAAGCACAATTTACCGTGTTGCACATGCTTATGAGCAGGCAACAGACTTCCATACACAAAAACCACAATTGTAAGGGGTGAAATCAATGAACTTTGAAACGATTATCGGACTTGAAGTCCATGTTGAGCTAAAAACAGATTCGAAAATGTTTTCTCCTGCCCCGAACCATTTCGGCGCAGAGCCAAACACCAACACAAACGTGATCGATTTAGGGTATCCGGGCGTACTGCCGGTTGTTAACAAGCGTGCCATCGATTTCGGAATGAAGGCAGCCCTTGCCCTGAACTGTGAAATCGCGTCAGATACCAAGTTCGACCGCAAAAACTATTTCTATCCTGATAACCCGAAAGCCTACCAGATCTCACAGTTCGATAAGCCAATCGGTGAGAATGGATGGATTGAAATCGAGGTGGACGGCTATAAAAAACGTATCGGGATCACCCGCCTGCATCTTGAAGAGGATGCCGGAAAACTGAATCACTCTGGCGACGGCTACTCGCTCGTTGATTACAACCGCCAAGGTACACCGCTGATTGAAATCGTATCTGAGCCGGATCTTCGTACACCGGCTGAAGCGTATGCTTACTTGGAAAAATTAAAATCGATCATCCAATATACAGGCGTTTCCGATTGTAAAATGGAAGAAGGTTCCCTTCGCTGTGACGCCAACATCTCATTACGCCCGATCGGCCAGGAGAAGTTCGGTACAAAGGCGGAGCTGAAGAACCTGAACTCCTTCAACTTCGTGCGCAAAGGACTTGAGCACGAGCAGATCCGCCAGGAAAAAGTACTGCTTTCAGGCGGAATCATCGAGCAGGAAACACGCCGTTTCGACGAAGCGACAGGCAAAACGATCCTTATGCGTGTCAAAGAAGGATCGGATGATTACCGTTACTTCCCTGAACCGGATCTAGTGCTTCTTCACATCGATGAGGAGTGGAAAGAGCGCGTCCGCGCGGAAATTCCGGAGCTTCCGGATGCCCGTAAAAAACGTTATGTAGAAGATATGGGCCTGCCTGCGTATGACGCGATGGTCCTTACGCTCACGAAGGAAATGTCCGATTACTTCGAAGCAACAGTAGCTGATGGAGCCGACATCAAACAGGCATCCAACTGGCTGATGGGTGAAGTATCTGCCTACATGAACGCTGAACAAAAAGAACTGCAGGACCTGCCGATGACACCGGAAGGACTTGCAGGCATGATCAAGCTGATCCAGGACGGAACACTGTCTTCTAAAATGGCGAAGAAAGTCTTCAAGGAGCTTGTTGAAAAAGGTGGAGACCCTTCGCAAATCGTCAAAGAAAAAGGATTGGTCCAAATCTCTGATGAAGGAGAACTTCTGAAAATCGTCTCTGCGACGCTGGACGACAATCCGCAGTCCATCGAAGACTTCAAGAACGGTAAAGACCGTGCCCTTGGATTCCTTGTAGGACAGATCATGAAAAAGACCAAAGGCCAGGCCAACCCGCCGATGGTCAACAAACTATTGATCGAAGAAATGAACAAACGTTAATAAGGCTATCTTAATGAACCCGACCGGCTGATGCCGGCGGGTTTTTTATGTGGATTGGGCAGTGGGGGAGCTGGATAGTGCAATTGATTGATGACTTAGAATGAGCTTTGTCCGCAGGTCGCTGCAGCAGATGACACTCGAACCGATTTTGAGAGACACCTGCTGCAGAAAACCAGCCATGTGGTGTTACTCGAATAGTTCCCGAGAGACACCAGCCGCCGAAAATCAGCCCCCAGTTTCCCAAGAGAGCCCCTACCTGCCCAAACTGCAAGAGATCCACTTCAATAGGTCACCAAGAAAGCTCCTACCTGCCCAAACTGAAAGAGATCCACTGCAAAAGGTCACCAAGAGAGCTCCTACCTGCCCAAACTGCAAGAGTTCCACTTCAAAAGGTCACCAAGAAAGCTCATGCCTGCCCAAACTACAAGATTTCCACTTCAAAAGGTCACCAAGAAAGCCCTTAAATACCCAACCTCCCTGACTCAAGCTGAAGTTAGCCATCACATACAGCTCCCGACTATTCAAGATGCTATGAAAATATCGGAACAGAAGGGTGAGTAATTAAAGCACCCAGGAGCCAGTGGCTGAATTCACAAAGGCAGGGAAACTCACCGGTAGTATAGAAGTAGTATAAGTGGCGGGATGTGAAGCAAGAACAGGCAGTATGACTGTTAACTCCTACCATTTTGCAAATCGAGGTGAAGAAGGATGTCGAAGGAAATTTATTGTGACTTCTGCCAAAAGCAGATCAAAGTGAGAGATGATCTCATAACTTCAACAATGATGCTAGAGGTGGTTCCGTTTCATGAGAGTTGCTTTGGAAGCAATATTAAAGGAGCAAGGACGTTATTCGTAAGCAATGAACCCATCAATGGCTTGGCGGGTAATGTCACCGCGGTCATTTCACTGATTCTGGCCGCGCTTTGGCCGATATTTGCAGAAGGGGTAATGAAATGGGTATTTTTACTGGCATTAATCCCAGTTGGATATAGAATTTATTCTTTTGTAAAATTTGAACGCCATCTGGAAAAATAGGAAGAAAATTAGTTGGGGAATAGAGCGAAGGTAATGTGGTTCTAAATTTGTCCCGGCCGCATACTTTTCCATATGAAAAACGCTTGGTAGAAGCTGTTCAACCTTCTTCCAAGCGTTTATTTTTATCTATTCGATGAACTGTAAATATTCCAAGGTGTTCCCAAATGGGTCTTTGAAGCTTATGTATTTACCCGGCGGGCAGTCTGCAGGTTCCGGCATTAGAAGCTCCACTCCCCGGCTTTTAAGCTCCTGTGCCGTCTGGTAAATATCCGCTGTCTGCAGTCCCAGGACGATTCCCGAACCACCTGCGTTTTGCTGCTTCCTCTCTTCCAAAACAATCGGCAGCCCATCATGAACAAGTGAAACTATGGAAGCTCCATACCTTTTATTCACTTCAAATCCAAGTACATCACCGTAAAAATCTAGGGCTTCATTCATATCCTCTACATAAATACTGATCACGCAAGCCTGTGCCATCCCGATTCCTCCTCCGTTAGTGCTTTAAAGTACAAAACAAACTCAATAGACCTGGTATTATTATACAGTTTCTGGAGCAGGAACGTAATCAATTTCGAACCCTAGATCTTTAAGCATTTCATGATCTTTGGTGCTTTCCTGTCCTGCAGTTGTCAGGTAGTCGCCGACGAAGATGGAGTTGGCGGCATATAGGCCAAGCGGTTGAAGGCTGCGCAGGTTGACTTCCCGGCCGCCGGAAATCCTGATTTCTTTAGAAGGATTGATATACCTGAACAGCGCCAGCGCTTTCAAGCAATATCGCGGATCAAGCTCATCCGTCCCTTGGAGTGGGGTTCCGTCGATCGCATGCAGGAAATTGACCGGAATCGAATCGGCATCGAGGGCCTTCAGACTGCGTGCCATGTCAATGACATCTTCCTTGGTTTCCTTCATCCCGATGATGACACCAGAGCAAGGGGAGATGCCCGCTTCTTTTGCTGTGTTGACCGTCGAGACCCTGTCATCGTATGTATGTGAAGTGGTGATGCTGTCATGGTGGCCTTTTGAGGTGTTGAGGTTATGGTTGTAGCGGTCAACACCGGCATCCTTCAGCCGTCTGGCTTGTTCGGGCTTCAGGATTCCAAGGCAGGCGCAAATTTTTAAGTCATAACTCTGTTTTATTTCTTCCACAGCACTGATGACCGTATTGACGTCCCGGCTGCTTGGCCCGCGTCCGCTTGCCACGATGCAGTAAGTGCCGACATTCATTTTGTGTGCCTGTTCCGCTCCCTGCAGCAGCGTCTCTTTATTCACCATCCGGTAGGACTCAATCGGGGCACTGGAAATGGCAGACTGGGCACAGTAACCGCAGTTCTCGGGACACAATCCCGACTTGGCGTTCATGATCATGTTGAGCTTCACTTTCTTGCCGTAGTAATGCTTCCTTATCTGGAAAGCTCCGTGTAATAAAAGCAGGACCTCATCATCAGGGCATTCCAAAATCGATAGAGCTTCCCCATCTGTCAATTCTTCTCCATTCAGCACACGTCCTGCGAGTTCATTCCAATAGGTCATAGAATCTCGTCTCCTTTTTAAAATTTATTGGTCTGCCTTTCAGTAATAAATAACGATTGTTGGATAAAAAAATCCGGAAAAAAAGATTTCCGGATGTTCAAAATTATGCAGCTTTGCTCTTTAGGGTATTCGTGTTCTTGCGGATAGCAGACAGGAATCGCGGTGCCACAGCTCCGGCAAACGCTGAAAGAATAATATCTTTCGGCAGCGGAGCAAGCATCCATACCCATGCCATTTTATATGTGAATCCGTCAGGTGCATCTGCCCAGAAGATGTAAGCGGCATACATCCAGTTGGTGCCCAATACATAGTTGACAGCCATACCGACAAGGGCTGCGGTAATAAACATTTTTTTGCCTGGTTTCGCTTCTACCATTTTGCCGACAAGGTAGGCTACCAGAATATAAGAAAGAATGAATCCGAATGTTGGTTTTAGTAAAACACCAGGTCCTCCCGTGAAACCGGCAAAGACAGGCGCACCGACTAAACCGATCAGCGCATACACCGTCATGGAGATCGCTCCCAGTCTGCTTCCGAGAATCAATCCGGCCAGAACACAGAAGAACGTTTGCAGTGTGATCGGAACACCGCCGATGACAAGCATGGAAGTAAGGTTGGCGCCGATGGCCATTAAAGCGGCGAACATGGCAGCCATAGTGATGTCGATAGCTTTGAGTTTCATAGTATGTATCCTCCTATTTGTTTTCTGAAAATAGAATATATTAAAATCCTGTTTTGTGTCAACCTAATTATAATAATTGGTTAACTTAAATTTAAAGAAGGATTTATCTTACCCTAGAACGAAATAGAAGAGAGGGAATTTTTGCAGAGGAATTTCAGCAGTGCATCCCTTGAACAGGTACAACCTGAAATACTTAGAAAACCAGGAGTCACAATGAAAATAAATATGATCGGTTCGGTCGGCAGCGGAAAATCGACCCTTGGCAGAAGGATTTCCTCCGAAATGGGCATTCCTCTCTATGAATTGGACAACGTTGTCTGGCAGAGGAATGAAAGCGGGGATATCCGAAACAGCCCCGAAGTGCGCGACAAAGAATTTAATAGAATCATAAAGCAGAAGGACTGGATCATTGAAGGGGTCCATCATACATGGACAACCAACGGGTTCCGTGAGGCTGATATCATTATCTATCTCGACACCCCGGTCATGGTGAGGAACTGGCGGATCCTTAAACGCTTCACTGTCCAGAAGCTTGGCTTTGAAAAAGGAAACTACAAGCAGACTTGGAGTATGCTCAGGAAAATGTATCAGTGGAACTATCAATTCGAGAAGGTCAGTAAGCCGGAAATCATGAATATCCTTAAACCACATGGAGACAAGCTCAAAATAATCACAGACAATCGCAGCATAAAGGAGATCACTCTATGAAATTTGTATTTGATTTGGATGGAACGATTTGTTTCAAGGGACAGCCTGTTACAGAAAGGCTCATGGATGCGTTTGAAAAATTAACTGAAGCCGGTCATGAAGTTATTTTTGCATCAGCCAGGCCGATCCGCGACATGCTGCCGGTGATTCATCCCCGGTTTCATACCAACACTCTGATCGGCGGAAACGGCTCAATGATTTACAAGGACGGGGAACTGGTTTTTTCCCAGGCATTCCCGGAGGATGACCTGGAGCAGATCAAGGGGGTGATTAATAAGTATGAGGCCTCTTATTTGATAGATGGTGACTGGGATTATTGTTATACAGGTCCTGCCAATCACCCGATCGTGGGGAATCTCGATCAGGCAAACCTGGCAAACTCTGTGTCAATGGAAAGTCTGTACACAGTTTTGAAGGTGCTGATCCTGACGTCCAACGATTTTGAGAAGATGGCTGAAGAATTATCACTGCTGGATGTCACTCTCCATACTCACCGAAATGAAAAGGTGATTGATATTTCTCCTGAAAATATTGATAAATGGAGCGCGCTGAAAGCGATTGGCATCGCCGAGTCAGAATACATAGCGTTTGGAAATGACGCGAACGACATCACTTTATTTCAGCATGCGGTCCATTCCGTGATGATCGGCCATCATGATGAATTATCCTGGTATGCCACTGAATCCATTTCCCTGCAAGGGGATTGTGAGGGAAGTATCATCGGGAAATTGGAGGAGCTGGCGGAGAAGCAGCGTTTGATGCTGGCGTGAGTGAAATAGAGAAAATGAAAATTGCAGGCCGTCTCGGGATGCTCGTGAGGTAAGCAATACCTTTTCGGAACCCGGTGAACGATTAATGCCCCCTTTTTGCCGTCGGCGGCATGGATCTTAATCCATATACAGGTGGATCAGGTATGGGAGGATGGGAAGGTTCTATTTGATGGGTTTCGGTAAAAGACTGGCGGGGAGAATTTTATTAAGACTCTTTTAGAATACTTAGTATCCGGGGAACCGGATCTTGGGATTTTTCCAATAAGGCAAGGGAGGACTTTAAGATCATTTTATTAAATACAGATAATAAAGAAGTTGATCTTTTATACAGATGGCTTGGTTTTGTTAAAAATAGAAGGTATGCAAACGCAATTCATTACGTAGTATTGGAGTGTGGCACAGAATGACAGGGGAGGCTTCAATCTATCTGTTTTTTGCTGTTGTGCTGCTGTTTCTTACCCCATTTTTTATTATAAGTGGTATTAAAAAGGGACAGTCGCTTACGGATCAGTTTACCTCTAACGCAATATTGGTGCTCCTGTTCTTTGTTTCGGTCGGCGAGGTATTGAAGACGATGTGGGACGAAGGAAAGATGGAGCAATTCAATCAGTTTCTGTTCATCGGTTTTATTCTGGTTGGCGCGGTTCCTGCTTTGATTTTGTTTGTTTATCATTTTCCGAAAGAAATGGAAAAAATGAAGGATCCCAAGCAGTACAAACATCCGCTTGCTTACCGTTTCAGGTATTTCCTTCTGGTTATTTTATTTGCATTTCTGGGCGGGGCCCTGTTTATGCTGTATCAAAGCTACAAGGTTGTTTTTTAATTTTGTTTCATACGGTTCTTTTGGATGATTTTTTTGGCTAGGCGAAAATACATGTCTGCTTCTGACTTGCTTTCCGCCTTTTGCATCAAGACTAGGAAATTTTGGAATCGAAGCTTGTCGATTGACGAGACTTTCAGCACAATTTTACGCATGCGGCACCTTCCTCTGTAATGGACAAAATTGCGTCCAATTCTCTATTCAGAAAATTCTGTAAATAATGTATACTATTAGTAAATCAATCCAGAGGGTGGATGAAATGTCCTTAATTGAATTGATACTGTTACCGATGTTGATGGGAGGTATTGGTGGCTTAGGACATATTTTAGTTTTTAAAGGCGGCCGCTTTACATTTCCCCGTATTTTAGTGGATGAAGAAGGAGAAAAGCATTATGTCTTTGGATCCTCAAAGGATATCATTATTGGGGTGTTGGCCGGTTACTTGTCAGTATTGCCTGTTGTGGAAACTGTACCCGTCTGGTATGTGATTTATATCAGTTTATTATCCGGCATTGGCGGAAGTTCGGTCATTACGAGAAAAATCGAGCAAAACCTGGAAAGAACAAAATGGGAATACCTTCAAGAGCTTTCAAATTATCAGCTCGAGACGACCTCTACTATAGGAGGATCTTCAAAACATAATGAGGTGAAACCTGTTGGCGAAGTCCAAGAAAGAGAAGAAAACAACAGTTAAGTTGCCCCCGGAGCAATATTCCAAAGCAGAGACTTATTTGGAAAAAATAAAGGAGGCAGATAGCGTAACCGAGCTGAAGCATTACTACTCAAAGTTTAAGAATATTATTGAGAGCTCCCAGAAATGTTAATAGCAACGAGGCTGTAGCAAAAGCCGCAGTCTCTTTTTTATTGCGGGAAATTATACGCCAAGCCCCTCGGAGTCGAATAGCCCTGTGAAAAATTAAAGGAAAGCCTGTCTCTTTTTCTCTTAGGGGCATTTGCCGGTCGGTGCTGAGCAGGGCGCTTACGCTTTTAGTTTTCGCGGATTTCTTTCGCAGAATTATTTATTTCTTGCAAAGGTATGTATTTAGGTCTTTAATTAATTATATGCCTGTAAGCATATTATTTTCAAACAATACTTTTGAAAAAAGGATAATTTCTTGTTTTAAACCCAAAAGAGAAATGTGCTGAAATTACTCGGCGTTAGGAAGCAGCTACAAGGAGGATAATAATGGATCTGAAACAATGGTTTGAAAAGGGGCAGACCCCTCAAGATTATATAGATGGGATGGAAGCCCACAAAGATAACCTGCAGAAGGTATATCAAAGCTTTACCGTACCCGAAAGCGAGAAGGAAAACTTGAAACAGCTTGCTTCGGAAAATTTGAATGTGATTGTATTGACAGAGGACTGGTGCGGGGACGCGATGGTCAATCTCCCTGTCTTGTTAAGGATCGCGGAAGCAGCGGATATGGATGTGCGCACTCTGAACAGGGATGAAAACCTTGAATTGATGGATCAGTACTTAACAAACGGTACATCCAGGGCCATCCCGATTTTCATCTTCGTTGACAGCGACTTTACCGAGCAAGCGGTATGGGGTCCAAGGGCTCCGGTAGTCCAGCAGCTGGTGGATGAAGAGAAAGCCAAACTTCCGCCGCGCGACCATGAAACTTTCCCTGAAGCGCAAAAGGAAATGATCGGCAGGCTGACTGCCCAATACACAGGAAGCGAAGCCATCTGGCATGAAGTCTTCCAGAGCATCAAAACGACCCTTATGAATCAAGTGCAAATGTAAATCGGAAGGGGACTGTCCTGAATTCAGGGCGGTCCCTTTTTGTGTGGTGCTGCGTTAAAGCGCTAAAAGGGACTGTCCCTCACTAGCCTTGCACGTGTTACAAAATATGGAAGTCTGTGGATAAAAAATAAAAATGCTTCCCTAAACGCAAAAAAAGCCCTAATGTAGAAGATGCAGGACCATACTTGTTCCCAAATCTTCTACAAAAGGAGCTCATCACAATGAGTAAAAGTATAGGTCATGAGACGTTAATTTGTCAATGTTTAAAGTTATTGCCAACCGAGCACCTTAGATGTCCGCTGCTCGACTACAGAAAGAAGCTTAAAACAGAGTCCTTAATCAAAGTTTTTATCGCTGGCCAGTTAGATCAGTGGAATTCCTACAATCGTATGGAAGAGAAGCTATTCGCCCACCCATCTTTACGCGAGGAATTGGATCTCGATATGATCAGCGGCTCGCAATTAAGTC
>NZ_NIJF01000028.1 GCF_003316765.1 Bacillus sp. P14.5
GACACCTGACATCAAAACTACCTCCTGGTGGCACTCGAGCGAATCACGAAGGACACCTAACATCGAAAACTACCTCCTGGTGGCACTCGAGCAAGTCACGAAGGACACCTGACATCAAAAACTACCTCCTGGTGGCACTCACGCGGGCCACGAAGGACACCTGACTACGAAAAACTACCTCCTGGTGGCACTCACGCGGGCCACGAAGGCCACCTAACTACGAAAAACCGCCTCCTGGTGGCACTCACACGAGCCGCGAAGGACACCTAACATCAAAAAAGGCATTCTGATGGCACTCACACAAATCACCAGCGACACCTAACAATAAAAAAAGCCTGTCCCGGCACCAAACATACCAAAGACAGACCCTCACCTAACCCAAAGCTCCCATCACCGCCACAAATACCAAGAATAAAACCGGTCAGCAGCCTGCTTAGGAATATCCTGCACATCCTCCACCCTGATGGGATTGGCCCGGTTGATTGTTGAAATTGAGGCGGCTCCGATCAGCTTCTGTATCCGTGACTGGCTGACCTCGACTTCGATTACCTTTTCCCGCTTGGTCACGAAAATTGATGACACGAAGAAGCCCTTTTTAAATTGAACAAAATTCTCCTGCACCGTATAGGCAGTGTTAAGGAAGTCCAGCCACCTCCACAGCAGGATTCCCGCTAATAAGACAATTGAGAAAACTACCCTTGATACTTCGATGGTTCCAAACAGGGATGGCTTCCACCAATAAACCACTCCCGTCCCGATGATCCACAGCCAGCTGGGACGCAGCAGTCTTATCCACAGCGATTTCAGCGGCAGTTGTGTCATCTCTTTTTCGACAGAGTAACCTGGTAAAAGCTCAGAGATCAATTCATACGCACGGTCCGTCGGCAGAAACGGATAGAGTGATTTAATGTCTGCGGTATCCTCCAAAACAGCTCCTTGTCCGGCACTGACCAGCTCGACTTCTGCCAGCCCCAACCACCTTTTAAGCAGGGGCTGTTTGATTTCCACTGCTTGTACTCTGTTCTTCAGAATGGAAAAGCTTTGCAGCTCCAGCACCCCATTCTGGATATAGATCCGGTCTTCATCGGAGGAAAGTTCATAGGCACCGTGTTTAAGGTAGGTGCGGATGACTCCCAAAAGGACGGATACGATCAGAATCACGACTACGACAATGGCCAGGGTCGCTGCTGAACCGATGATGGACGAAAAGATGCCGGTCGCCTCTTCTTCCACATCCCAGATATCGTTGATTTTGGAGTAGAAGGAAAATAGAATCGGAATCAGTAGGAGGAAGCTCATCGAAATGAATGAGGCTTTGATGGTGTCTTTTTTAGAAGGACGGAAGTGCACGACTCTCTCCACTTTCGGAGCAGCTTCCTCTGACTCTTCCAAAATATCCTTCTCATTCCTGCTGGCAAGCTCCTCCAGTTTGCCTGCTTCCTGGAGGGTCACAGCTTCAAACTTCACCTCCGCATCCTCCCCTGCAGAGGCTGTGTCAAATTGCAGGGACGTTAAGCCGAAGACACGATGCAAAAGCGATGTGTGCCGGTTAACATTCTGTACTTTTGAAAAAGGCACCGTCTGTTCTTTCTTGGTAAAAATACCTTTCTTTAAATAAAAAGCCCGTTCGTCATAAGCGTAGGTTTCATAGAGCCACTTCAGCGGAATGGAAATCAGGCTGACGGTGACAATGACAAGGAAAACCCATTTTCCGTAGTAGATAAAGAGAGAGTCTGAATCTCTCTTCAGCACAAATAAAAACAGCAGGAAGAAGGCCGAGTCACGGACCAGCTTCCAAAGCCGGAAAACCATTAAAAGCGGATGATAGCGTGACGGGGAACTCATTGTTCCACTTCCTTGATTTTTGCAAAGTTGGCGATTTTGTTTCGTATGTCAATCGCTTCTTTTTCAGGCAAGGCGGGGATGGTGTGAGACGAACCCATCGTTTCGATCTTGATGGAATTTAATCCGAACTTACGGAGCAGCGGCCCTTTTTCTGTCGCGACAGCCTGAATTTTGGTCATCGGCACGAGGTGATGCTGCTCCTGCCAGACTCCCGATTTTAACTGTAAAAATTCCTCGTCGATATCAAACCGCCAGCTCTTGTAAAGCCATGTCGGCTGAAACATCGACCAAATCAATTCCGCAGCAGTAAAGAGTGTAAGGGCGATTAGCAGCCATCCCGCCCACTCCCTCCACGAAAAATAATGATCCAGATAAAACAGGACAGCAAGGACGAGAAACCCGACGCTACTGGAAATGATGCTTGAGATCCTCCATACCTTCACCGCCTCCGGTGCTAATTTTTTCTGCGGCATATTCATGCTCTTTCCACTTCCTTATCCCCCATGTTGGTTTCGTTCATCCAGAAAAATTTCTTCCAGAGTCGGTTCTTCGACTTCGACACGGTACACATCCACCTTGCATTGGTTGAACGCGCGGATGATCTCGGCAATTTTCTTCTCCTGCCCGACGGTAATTTGGAGGCGGTTGTCCAGAAGCTCCAGTTCCTCGCCCGCGCCTTCCAGCCATTGCAGCAAGCGTGCTTCTTCTGATTCGGGAATGCTTCCGTGCTTGATTTTCACGACAATTCTTGTTTGGTAAAAGGACCGGAGCTCGTCCATCGAGCCCATTTTTACAATCCGGCCTTCTTTCATAATCGCAATGCGGGAACAGAGCTTTTCCACTTCATCCAGGTTATGAGAAGTCATGAAAAGCGTTTTTCCCTGCTGGTGCATTTCCCGGATTAATTGATGAATGTGGACAACGGATTCGGCGTCGATTCCGGAAGTCGGCTCGTCCAGGAAAATCAACTCGGGATCGTGGATGATGGCCTGCGCGATGCCGAGCTTCTTTTTCATTCCAAATGAATACTTCGCGATTTTCTTATGGGCATCTGCTTCCAGGCCGACTTTTTGCAACACGGTGAGGCACTTCTCCTTGGAAGCCTTTTTACCCGACACCTCTGATAAAAATTTCAAATAACTCATCGCTGTCATGGATTCCGGAAAGCTTGTGTAATCCGGCATCACACCGATCCTCTTTTTCACCTCGTCATTCGGGCCGTCCGCTCCTAATAAGGAGAAAGAACCCGAGCTTGGGAGGATGATGCCTGTCAGCATGTTGATAAAAGTGGATTTCCCTGCTCCGTTCCTGCCCAGGAACCCAAAGATTTCCCCTTTCTCCACAGACAAATCGATCCCTTTTACAACGGTCACTCTTCCATACGTTTTAACCAACTGTTTGGTTTCAATCACAGCCATCAGCACTCCCTCCTTCTAAACACGATGTATGAAATGACGAGCATTACAGCAGCAAGCGGCAGAATGATCGGAAAGGTGTAATCCTCTATCAAGTAGTGAAACGGCGTCAGGTACTTCAGCCAGCTCACCCACTGATTGCTCGTGAACGACAGCCAAAACCCGAGGATCGGAAAGGCCAGTCCTATGACAATGCTGAGAAACATGGTGAATGCCGGCTTTGGGATTACGGTCGACAATAGGATGGTCAGCGCTATTTGATAGACCAGCAGACTCATTGTCTGGAAGTAACTGAGGAAATCCATCGTGCCGGACATGATCAAAATGATCAGGAAAGACAGAGTTACGCACGTCAACCAGAACAGCACGATCCCGGAAAATTTTCCGAGTATAATTGATAATCTCGAGGTCCTTGTAACCAGGAACCGCATCGTCCGTTCATGGGTTTCCCGGTTGATCGCATCATGAGACAGCCCCATGACAAATAATTGTCCTAAAAAGAGTAATAGAAATAATAATCCTGCATAGTGAATCTTGTCCGCATCCTCCGGCGAGAATTCGTCCAGAGACAGCAGCAAGTTAGAAAACTTGGCAGAGTAGTAAGAAGTTAAAACCAGTATCAGAATGATGATGATTGATTTTATACCCTTAAATAATTTCAGGAATTCTCTTTTTCCTATGGCAAACATAGCTTTTCTCCCTTCGATATCAACACGATTTTTTATTGATATCCCCATCTTACATCCCTTTCCTTAAGGCTTGCGAATCTCTTCCTTAATTTTACCTTAATTCCTATTTTTCCAAAGTAGATATTGATATGATGAATCTATAACTTTAATAGAAACAGAGGTTTGGATAATGCATGATTCTAAGATTCTCATTGTGGATGATGAAGTTTCCATTGTCACAATGCTCGCCACCATTTTAAAGAAGGAAAATTTTCATTATATAGACAGCGCCCACACTGCGGGTGACGCACTGGCCCGCTGCCGAGAGAAGCAATACGACTTAGTCCTGCTCGATGTCATGCTGCCCGACCGCAGCGGCTTTGAGATTTGTCCGCTGATCCGGGAGACAACCGACGCTCCGATTTTCTTCCTGACAGCCCGGACAACCGATTTGGATAAGCTGTCCGGCTTTGCTTTGGGAGCGGATGATTATATCACGAAGCCCTTCAATCCGCTGGAGGTCGTCGCGCGGATCAAGGCTCATTTAAGACGGAAAGACGGCAGGGCAGCACCTGCCTCTCCTTTAAAAACCTATGTATTCGGTGACTTGAACGTCAACACATCTGCGGGAGTTGTTACCGTAAAAGGCCGGAAAGTCGATCTGCCCGCCCAGGTGTATCAGCTGTTGATTTTTTTCTGCCAGCACCCGAACCAGCTTTTCAGTAAAAATCAGCTGTATGAACAGGTGTGGGGCGAAGAGTTCCTGGGAGAGGACAACACGGTGATGGTCCATATCCGGAAGCTTCGCGAAAAGATTGAAGACATACCAAGTAATCCGCGCTATATTGTAACGGTCAGGGGCTTGGGGTACAAATTCATTCCGCACGGAGACCTCCATGAACATTCATAAACGGTTTATGATTCAACTTTTCCTGCAGCTCATGCTCATTTTTTTCTTCGTTGGGTTATTTCTCTTCTTCCTTTTTGGCATGATCGGATTCTTGCTTTCCGATACGGAGGCGGAATTTGATTTGCTGCAAGCCGAAGATTATTTTATTTCAGAGAACGTTTCACTCGAAGATGAAGCAGCAACGATTTCAGACAGATTAAAGAGACTGCTTGAAGAGCAGTACGGCACCCTCCTTGTCGTGTCAAAAGAAGGAGAAGTTCTTGGCGGCTATCCCGAATCCCAAGGCATCTCTTTTAAAGAAGGAGAACTCGCCGGCCTGCTGCTGGAAAAAGATCCGACACTCGACTATGCCTATTGGAGGCTCGATGAATCAGACTCTGACTCTCCAATGGTCTTTTTAAAAAAAGAGAACGGCGAATCGCTCCTTCTACAGTCAGTGGTCCAGCAGGTTGATTGGCAGCAAGGTGAACTGGATCTGCAACAAGGACTGGCTTCCCAATTGGAGGACAAAAATGCGTGGGTGCAGCTGGTGAACTCTTCTGGGGAAGTAACGGATGGGTATCTTGCCGGAGAGAAGCGTGAAGGTTACTCTCAGGAAGATATTTTGGAGCTGACTCAATCCATGGAGGAATCCGTTTCAGCTCATTATGATAGAGATACTAGGCAAACGATTTTGCTCGGAATGCCTATCCAAGGGACCGCTGCCGCATTGGAGGAAACGGTGGACAGCAAGATTGGCAGCAGCATTCTCCTTGTCGCCGTGTTGATCTTTGTATTATTGCTTCTGATCACGTTTTGGTATGCCTATAAATTCGGCAATCCCCTTCTGACGATGATGAAGTGGATCGAGAACCTTGGAAAAGGCCATTACCAGCAGCCAGTAAACCATGTGGATCAGCCTATCCTGTTCAAGAAGAACGGAAAGCTCAAACGAAAATTCAAATTATACCGTGACCTCATTACTACTCTATCGCAATTGACTGAGACGTTGAAGGAGAACCAGGATCAGCGGGCGAAAATTAAAATGACCCGAGAGGAATGGATCAGCGGGATTTCACATGACTTAAAGACCCCTCTCTCCTCCATAGCAGGATATTCGAAAATGATGGAGTCCGAGGAGTACAACTGGTCACAGTCAGAAGTGCGGGAGTTTGCGGAAGTCATTGGCAGCAAAGCATCCTACATGGGCGATCTGCTGGATGACTTGACGTTAACCTACCGCATCAAAAATGGGGCTTTGCCCATCGTCCGTGAAGAAGCCAACATTACAGAACTCGTACGCAGGACCGTAATTGGGTATATGAACAACCCGGGCTACTCTGATAGAATCATTGATTTCCAAGCAGAGGACGAAACCATTTTAGCTTCGGTCGATCCCAAATGGTTTCAACGGATCACAGATAATCTTATTGAAAATGCCCTTAAATATAACCCTGCCGGAACCACCGTCACGGTTTCACTAACCACCATTGAGAATCAATTATTTCAAGTGATGATCGCCGATGATGGCATCGGAATGGATCAGCAAACCGTCAACAGCCTCTTCCAGAGATACTACCGCGGAACCAATACAAGCGATTCCGGAAGCGGAACTGGTCTGGGGATGGCGATTACGAAGCAATTGGTTCAGCTTCATCAGGGAAGCATTAATGTGAAAAGCAGGCCTGGGGATGGGACTTCGATTCGGATTTTGATGCCTCTTTAGAGATCTGGAGAGGAATAGTTTGATTGGTTCTGGCCAGCAATCCTTTGGTGGATTGTTGGTCAGAACTTTTTATTTTTTGAGCTGTTACTCTGGCCATGAAGGACACTTAGCTACGATAAATCGGCTCTTGGTGGCACTCGAGCGGATTACGAAGGTCACCTAACCACGAAAAATGCCTCCTGGTGGCACTCGAGCGGATCACGAAGGACACCTAACGACGAAAAACTACCTCTTAGTGGCACTCACGCAGGCCACGAGGGACACCTAACGACGAAAAAACGACTCTTAGTGGCACTCATGCAGGCCACGAAGGGCACCTAACCACGAAAAACTACCTCCTGCTGGCGCTCGAGCAGATCACGAAGGACACCTAACGACGAAAAAACGACTCTTAGTGGCACTCACGCAGGCCACGAAGGACACCTAACTATGAAAAACTACCTTCTGGTGGCACTCGAGCCGATCACGAAGGACACCTAACCACGAAAAACTACCTCCTGGTGGCACTCACGCAGGCCACGAAGGACACCTAACTACCAAAATCGCGTCCAAGTGGCACTCAGCAGAGATATTAAAGTGAATCTCACCACCAACATAACAATTGGTAAGCAAACAGGCCTGACCCCGGTACTCGGGATCAGGCCTGTTTATTGAATCTATTAAAAAAGATAATAGTTACTCTCCGCCCTCAAGATCGAGGGCATTTTAAAAAGAAATAACCAGCTTTATTAAAGATTACCCAAAGCCTCTTTCACAGGAGTAGATCCTGTCACCACTTGAAACTCTTTTCCGATCGTCGAGTCGTCTTCCAAGGTTCCGAAAAGAACCTGCGCCACGTCTTCGCGCGGTACTTCTCCTCTTTCCACTTCACTTGCGATTTCGACTTTACCGGTTCCACTGTCATTTGTCAGCATACCAGGATGGACGATGGTGTAATCTAAGTCTGTTCCTCGCAGCCACTCGTCTGCATAGTGCTTGGCAGCCACATATGGTGCGAAGGATTCAGGTGATTCCTGGATTGCTTTAAGGGTCGTATCATATGAGCTGACCATGACAAACCGTTTCACTCCTGCCATTTCAGCCGCTTTTATCGTTTTGACAGCACCGTCTAAATCAATCATAAGGGTTTTATCTGCCCCTGTGTTCGGGCCGGATCCGGCAGTGAACACGATGGCATCGACTCCCTCTGCTGCTTTGGCGATGTCTTCTATCTCACCTTCTAAGTTCACAACCGCGGTTTCGGCACCGACTGATTCGAAATGAGAGACCTGCTCCTGTTTACGGATCATCGCTCTGGCGGCATGGCTGCCGCTGTCTTGTATCAGTCCGACTAAGTGTTTTCCGATTTGTCCATTTGCTCCAACAACTAGAATTTTCATAATATCCATCCTTTCTGATTTAGTTTCTATAAATAGCCTAAACGGTATTCAATCACAATGTCTAATGACCTGTTTCAAACCTTTTTTATTTAAAAAAATTTCAGGACCTGCTCACTGGAGTCAGGCCCTCATTTTTAATTAGAATCGATTCCAAGAAAGTACATCATCAAGAGGCAGACGAGTTTTCTCGAATCCCGCTTTAGCTCCTTTACCAAGCGAGAGCAGCATAACCGGCTCATAGCTTTCAGGCACATTGAAAGCTTCCACGAATTGCGCTTCATCATAGCCGCCCATTGGCACAGTGTCGTAGCCTTTTGCTTTCGCTGCGAGCATTAATTGATTCGCGACAATTCCGCCGTCAATGTGGGCAATTTTCGCTAAACGCTCTTTAGGGAAGTTTCCATAGTTATCGAAAATGCTGTTGACGTACATATCTTTGACGTCTTCAGGCATGTTGCCTCTTTCAGCAATTTGAGTGTAGACTTGATCAGCTTTTTTGTAGGCTTCACGATCACCAAGGATAGCGATGACAACGGAAGCATCCACGATTTGCTGCTGGTTGTTGGCGATTGGCAGCAGCTTTTCTTTTTCCTTCTGATCTTCAATAACTAAGAATCTCCATGATTGAAGGTTGCTGGATGAAGGCGCCAGCACAGCTGTTTCCAGAAGTTCACGGATTTCGCTTTCTTCGATTTTAAAATTCGGATCATATTGGCGTACGGAACGGCGCTCTCTTGCCACTGTCAAAAAGTCCGTATCCTCCAGCTGCTTCGGTGCTTCTTTCGTTGTATCAAGTTCTTTCGCTTTATTTAAATATTCTTCTTTGCTCATTGTTTTATCAGACATAAAATTTTCCTCCTTTAAACTGTAACTTCTACAGGAACAGTATAAATCTTAAACTGTTCCTTTGTCAACTACAGTTAATTTTTTTTAAAAAAAGAGGACACATTCAACACCCAAACTGGCCGTGAAAAATGGCTTCTACGACTAAAGTTGTACATAACTTAAGGTTAATTAAGGAGGTATATATCTTTGAATTTCAATAAACTTAAAATAATAAGATTTCAGGAGGCAGATTAATGGAAAAGTATATTTGTACTACTTGCGGAGTTCAATTTTCCGAAAGTAATAGCGAACCTAAACATTGTCCTATATGTGAGGAAGAAAGACAGTATGTAAACCCGGATGGGCAAGAATGGACTACTCATAACCATTTGATTACTAGTGGGAAGTATAAAAACATCATTACAAAGGAAGAAGAAGGGCTGTATAGTATAACCACTTCCCCAAAATTGGGAATTGGACAGACCGCTTATTTAGTAGTAGATAATGGCTCTAATATCCTTTGGGATTGTATAACCTTCCTCGATGATGAAACCATTCAGTTCATAAACTCTATAGGTGGAATCGATGCAATAGCCCTTTCTCATCCACATTATTATTCAAGACAGGTTGACTGGGCCAGAACATTCAATGCACCAATTTACATACACCAGGATGATCAAGAATGGATAATGGAGCCCAGTGAACTCATACACTTTTGGGACGGTGAAGAAAAAGAGTTAAGTAAAGGATTGAAATTACATCGTTTAGGAGGTCATTTTAAAGGCGGGGCAGTACTTCATTGGAGAGAAGGAAATCAAGGCAGAGGCATTCTTCTAACCGGAGATATAATTCAGGTTGTAGCAGATACTAACTGGGTAAGTTTTATGTACAGCTATCCAAACTTAATTCCACTGCCGGCAAGTAAGGTAAAAGACATAGCAAATAAGGTGAGTGCGTTACCATTTAATAAGTTATATAACGCTTTTCATAAAGTGGTAAAAGAGGATGCAGATAAAGCTGTTCAAAGATCGGCCATTCGTTACATAAGAGCACTCGATGGTCAGTTATTCACTACATAATAGTGATTTCTTCCGATTAGGGCTTTTCTTCAATAAGGAGATCAGCCTCTTCTTTCTGAGGTAACGAGGCAGAAGAGCTGCTGCCTGTTCAGCAAGCACCCCTTTACCCCACTCACCTCCATGTTCGCGAATGAATTTCATATCATTTTGATAATGTTCAAGATGCCCTTCATTTATCATCTTTTGAAAAGCAGTATCACCTTCATCCGCTTTTCTATTAATCGTCATACATAACCCTTCTAATCTTCTCAAAACCATTTCTAAATAATCTTCATCTCTACTGATCCCATAAGATTCAAAAAGCAAATGAACCCGTTGTTTTATGCGAGGAGCATGCTCTTTTGCATAGTGAATTTCTTCACCCTCTTCAGAAAGGTAAAATCGACTTAAAGGGATGCAAGTATAGAGAGTATACGCTATATCCCAAATTCTTGGACCAGGTCCTGCAACATCAAAATCAATAATACCGACCGGCCGTTTATGATTAAAAATTATATTGTATCTGGCGAAGTCGTTATGACATATGACCTCGAAATCACCTGGGGTATTATCCAGCGGTGTCCAATCATCTGTTAAAGGGAAGTCGCTAACAGCATCATGGTAAAGACGGAGCATCTTTGCAATACCTTTTAAAGCCTCATCAGACCACATGTATTTTTTTAAAGGATCATTACCAGCTTCTCCTTCAATAAATGATAAGATCTCTCTGCCATTTTCATCAATTCCTAAAAACTTTGGTGCATAGCCGAAGCCCTTGCTCTCTAAATGTATTAAGAGCTTATGAATCTTGTGGCTGTCCTGACGTAACTCACGTCTGACAGTATCTCCCACCCTATAAACGTTGGAGACATTCCCTCCTGTCAGTAACGGGTTCTATTTTGAAGTACAAACTTCTAATTATCCAAAGAATTGGTTGAGTTATTCACACCTTAAAACAATGTCTATTGATTTCCACTCCAGGTGCGTGACTCCGCGGGGCGTGCGGTGAGCCTCCTCGGCTTCGCCTGTGGGGTCTCACCTGTCACGCTAGTCCCGCAGGAGGTCACGCACCTTCCGTTCCAATCAAATCATTGCTGACTTTCTATAAATACTCTCCTTTATATTAATATTGGGAATGAAAGTGCATAGGAAATTGTGCCACAAATCTTGAAGAACAAAAAGTTCTGTCATTTGCTATTTGAGTTACGTTTAGTATTACCAAATAAACAGATTAACCAGCAAGAATAGCGTTAAACTAACAAAAAAGGAGTGTCAACATCGATGCGATTTGGCACTCCTTTTGATTTGTAATTCTTGATTATGTACTCGAAAACAGAACCCGTTATCCTGTCAGCCTTTTTTCGTTTTCGTTGTCTAACATTAATGTCTCCTCCTTGAACACCCCTTATATCCAATAACTTCAACAATAAAGGCGTTAATCCTTCTTGGATCAGCTTCTTAAGTAGGTTCCAACTTCTAAACAGCAGACCAAATCACAACCAAAATCGCATTATTTCATTCTATAAATTTAAACAAAAAAGCTTAGGGGAAAACTCCTCTAAGTCTTTTCGTTAAACTATTTTTTCCATTAAAGCCTCCTATAACGGAAGATGCCTTTCTATGTATTGATATATTTATCATGGTAGTAATTTTCATTAGCTCCCCAAGAGTAAATACCAAATAAAATTCCACCTAGCATAAAGCTCACTAGACTAATAATGAGTGTTACCATCCAATCCCCACTAAAGTATTCCGAAAAGTTTAACTTATACTCATAAGCTTGTCCAAGAAGAAAAAATAGCACTCCAGTTGATATTCCCCAACCAAAAATTCCATAGTAAAGAATATAATGCTTTTTCCCTTTTTCTCTAACTTTTTTCCATTTTGTAATCCTACTTCTCTTGCTCATTTAAGACACCTCTCTTTAAAAGCAAAATTATGTACTCTATATTCAAATATTCTATTCTATAGCGGAACTACCAACTCTTGATAGCGTATTTAAATGGAGGAGGCTATGACTGCTTATTCAACAAACATACACCCGTTCGATTTAATTTATCTTTTTTCCTTTAACTTGTAATTTTGCTTTTCATTAAACCATAAAGTTCCTGCTGCGACCATCCCCATTAAGAAGATTCTTATTAGTTCTTGATCTATGGAGTAATCAACAATTGCCATAAGAAGCATACAAACTATTACACTTAAAATAATTCTTATTATTACTTTCACTAATAATCATACCTTTCTTGAAGGAACACACCGGTTAGCTGAATTACTTTTCGTTATGCAAAGTATTACTCTTATTTTTCAACTTTTTATATAGTACAACAAGGGAAAGAACTAAAAGACTAATTACGCCAATTAAAAAGACTAAAACTCTCTAAATCGTTACTTGCCATCACCTTGATCCTCGTCAACGTTCTTACCCCATTCGAAGCCAGCCTTACCCATATAAAAAAGAACCGCTGCGGAAGATAGAATTCCTAGCAATGTTAATGTAAGTCCATCATAAACCTCCCCGACTTGAATACTCCAACGCACTTCTATTAATCAATTTCTTCTTTTATTTACTACCGACCTAATGGATATGGCCTTTCTGTTGTTCCGGAAACGCCTCCATTCAGTTTAATAAAGGTATCCTAATAGATCTATATTGCCATCATCCCACTTTATATTACCCACTTCTTTAATCATGAGTTCATTTATTCTTTCATTTCCAATTCCATGAGTGGTTTGATTTTCATCGTCTATTTGCAGCCATTTACACTGATTATTTACCGACTTAAAACCTGCATTGGAGTACAATTTTTTGTTATCTGCGAACAAGAGTAGAAAATCAACTGATTTCCCTGCACAGAAATCTTCTATCTTCTTGAGTAATAATGTCCCTATTCCCTGTGACCGATTTGCTTTAGATACACATAAGTCTATAACACCAAGAACCCTTATAGGTGTTCCGTTTAAATTCATCACTCTGTAATCCAAACCAACTTGACCCACAAGTTGGTTATGATCATCCATTACTACGAACCGAAAGTGAGGGACCTGTTTATAATAAATTCTCTCCTGTGGATAGCCACCTGAAAAACACTCTATTAAAAGGTTTTGCAGCTTACTTCTTAACTCATCATTTATATCATGGTCAAAAACTTGCTCGATTTTCAATTTAGTTTCCCCCTAAGATGTATTCGACAATTAAAATTCTTAATTACCTTATTTTCCCTTAACTGTGCTGGCATAGTCAACCACCCACCCCTTTTGAAGATGGAAGAGGATCCAACGGAAATAATCCAAAGGTATCTTTTCATTAGGCTGTTGGTCGCAAAAATTGTGGCAGTTTAAAAGGAATAGATTTCCGCTCCAGGCGCGCGACTCCGCGGGGCGGGCGCTGAGCCTCCTCGGCTTTGCCTGCGGGATCTCACCTGTCCCGCTAATCCCGCAGGAGATCGCACGCCTTCCGCTCCAATCTTTTTACGTAAAAGGGAGAGGAGGGGAAAAAACATTAAAAAGCACAATCTCTAGGACAAGAGCCTTTCATTGAAAGTTTTTTCATTTTCAACTTCTCACACAACTTGTAAAGTACTCTCCTCGGCAAAGGTTTCAACTATCAAACCCCTCGATTAAAAGACGTTCCTCCCACTTTAAGCATATTAATGTAACAGAACTAATTGATCTAATTTTGAACTTGGTCAACAATAAAAAAAAGCAACGCAGCATTGCGTCGCTCATTCTTGTAGATCTATTATTATTTGAAAAATTTCTATGACTTCATCAAATCCCTAATCGTCTTCTGCTCCAACCCGCTCACTACCCAGCTTTCCATTTCATCGCGCAGTTCACCCATGGATTCACGCGTACAGGGAGCAAAGCATTCTTTGCTTTCTACATCAAAGAATCCTTTAGGAAAGGTTTCCGATCTCATGGCTTCATACACGTCAGACAGCTTGATATCTTCAGGGTTTTTCACAAGATAATAGCCGCCGTCCCGGCCTTCCTTCGCCTGAATCAGCTCTTCTTTTACCAGATGCCTTAAGATTTTTCGTAAAAAGACTGATTTGGAATTAAGCTTTTCTGCCAACTGGCCGCTTGGGCAGAGTCCTTCATTGCTGGCCATGACCACCAGGGCCTGAATCGCCATGCCAAACCACTTTACACTCGTTACATTTTCGCTCATTGTGTCACCTCATCTCCCTTTATTTTGAGACATTCTCCATAAAAAGTCAAAAAGGTTTGGGAATGTGAGAGGTGATTTTCTGAAGAAATCAGGGCTTTGCTATTGCAGCTTCACACTTTTACCTACCTTCGCCTTTTCCGACACCTGCAAATCATTTCCGTATTCAACCAGCTCAATTTCACAACCCGGCCCAATCTCTACGTTATTCCCGCGGACCACTTTTGCCTTGGTGTATTCAAGATTGATAGAGTCGCCTTCGATGAGCTCTGCCTGCAGCTCTTTGCTCCAGGTTTTGATGAATTTGTCCAGGTTCAGAATGGATGGTCCGGATCTTTTCACCGTGATGGTTTCTCCGCCGATTTCTTTCACCTTTGACTTTCCATGCAGTTCGATAGCAACGCGGTCGCTGTTAAGCAGACCTCCTATGGTAAAGGCACCCTTGAGGTCGGCGGATTCTACTTCACAGTCGCCTTTCACTTTTATCATGCCTTCAAGGAGTATGTGGTCTCCCTTCAGTGATTGATCGACTTTCGCCTGTCCCTTGATTTCCATGTCCCTGAAAGCTGCATGGCCGCTCACGTCTGCATTTCCTTGCACTTCGATTTTGTCTGAAGTAAGGTCTCCCTGTATATTCATGCTTCCTCTGATGAGCGTGTGCTCCGAGGTGATGTTTCCATATACTTTGGCAGAGCCATTGCATTCCAGGCTTTCACATTGGACATCGCCGGTAATTTTGCCGCTTCCGTTGATTTCAACCTTTGAAAACGAGCCGCCACCCGTCTCGCCGCTCCCTGACAATATCAGAGCTTCTTTCACTTCTTGATTCATAAAAAATCCCCCTCTATTAAATCTTTTTAGCATTGGAAATGGTTTTATGCCTATTGGTGAACGTCGATCGATATTCCACCTTCTCGATTTCGCATCCCGGTCCGATTTCGACGTTGCTGCCTCTGACCATTTTGGCTGTGGTATTCTCAAGATAGATGCTGTCGCCTTCGATGACCTCTGCCTGAAGGGTTTGAGACCGGCTGAAGAAGCTTCTGCTTTTCACCTTAATCGTCTCTCCGCCAATTTCGACTGCCTTGCTTGGCGCTCCATGCAGGTTGATGATCAGCTCTCCGACATTCAACAGGCCATTAATATTAACGCCGCCTTTTACGTGAAGCTTTTCCAGCTCCGCATTTCCTGAGCTATTCAGAAACCCTCTCACAGTACCCGTATTTGCCTTTATAAAGCTTCCGACATTCAGCTCACCGATGATGTTCAATTCATTGCTGCTTAGTTCTTCATCGATGGTCAGTTTTCCTGTCACCTTCAATTGGTTGATCGCAGCCTTTCCCTTTACATGGCCTTCACCCGTCACCTTCGTTTCTACAGCACGGATATCCCCGGAAACCTTCCCCTGGCCGGTAACTTTCACCTTCTCATAATCACCGCCCGGATAGGTGCCCTCTCCGATCACCTTCAACCGTTTCGTTCTCTCTCCACTCATTTAAAACCCTCCCGCTGTCAGCTTTTTCATCAGCTGTTCCGTTTCAGAATCAATGGATAATGAGACAGCTATTTTCGTCTTCTCATCCACATAAAAGTCATTGATATTCGTCAGAAGCAACACTGTTACAACACCCATTTTCCTTAAGACCACCAACGAAGCCTGCTTATCCTCCAGCTTGGAAAAATGAGCATCCAACGTCTGCAGAATCTGTTTTCCTTCCTCCCAGCCTACTTCCCCTGACTCCAAGGCCCTGTCTAAAAGATACAAGTACAAGCCGGTTTGAAAAGTAATACTATCCAGTGGACCGAATTGCTCTTCAAAAATAGAAACCGTATTGGACGAAACAATGTTACCTTTGATGAAATCTTGCTTTGTGATTTGGATGTCCTTCGTCTTAGGCGTCAGCGCACCCGCCAATTCATCCAGTGACAGATGGTCCTTCAGTTCCTTAATCCTGCCGATTCTTTCGAGTATCTGCTCTTTCGGAAAAAAGGTTTCCTGCCCTGTAAACGTTGACTTTCTAATGAACCAATCCTCAGGAATCAGCTTCTTCCTCTTCCAGCGATAAAGCTGGCCGTACGTAATATCCGTCTGCTCCAGCAGATCCTTCTTGGAAATCAAGTCTTTATCCATGTTCTTCACTCCTTGATATTAACGTAACATAACACTGTTACGTTGTAAAGGTGAAACAATGTCCTCCCTTGTTTCTCTGGTGACAGTCACCACCCGGAATTTGTTGGATTTTGTCGATGGAGTGCAGTGCAGGCTGGAAAAAAACTCCCTGAACCAACGAGGTCCTGGGAGATTTTTTGTTCTTAAATCAGCTTTTCTGTCAGCTCTATATATTCTTCGATCGCTTCATTGACTGGCTGGATAGCAGCTTGCCAGAACTCTTCCTTCTCAATATCCTCATGGAGGTAGGTCTGGGCAAGCTCTTCCACCGTCATTCTTCCTGAGTTTCTCAGCAGCTCATTGTATTGATCAATAAATGTTCCTTCTTGTTTTTTCGCCAAAGAATATACACCGTTACTGAATAGGTAGCCGATTGTGTAAGGAATATTATAAAATGCGTTTTCGGTGCTGTAAAAATGAAGTGTTGTAATCCAGTTGTACTCATAATATTCATCCACAATGTCACCATAGAATTCAGCTTCTGCTTCCCTCATCAGCTCTGTTATCTGTTCACTGGAAAGAAGCCCGCTTCGTCTCTTTTCATATAACTTCTGTTCAAAGTCAAACATAGCAGGAATCATTCCAAGATATGAAAGACCGGCAATAATTTTTGATTCAAGCAGTGATAATTTCTCTGTTTCATCTTTAGCTGTTTGAAGTGCCGCATCCAGCACGAGGTTTTCGCAGAAGGTAGATGCAGTCTCGGCCACGCTTGTTCCTTTCTCCCGGGCATAAGGAGCTTCCTCATCAAGAATGAGATTATGATATGCATGCCCCAGTTCATGGGCAATTGTGACGATATCCTGATAGTTTCCTCTATAAGTCAGGAGGATTCTGCTCTCTTTTTTAAGAGGAATAGAGGCACAGAAAGCTCCATTCCGTTTATTGGGACGATCTTCCGATTCAATCCAGCCCTCATTAAAAGCCTTTTCAGCGAATTCCCCAAGTCCTTCATCAAAAGCGTGAAATTGATTGACAATGATGGTTTTTGCTTCCGCATAGGAGTATTTTTTCTGTGAAGTAAAAGTGTTAATGAAGAGATCGTAAAATTTAAGCTTTTCCACCTTGAGCAGTTCAGCTTTTCTCTTCATAAACCTGCGAAGGGGCTCTTGATTGGATTTAATGGCTGCAAGCATGGTGTTCAAGGAACTTTGTGAAATTCTGTTTTGATTGAGGGCTTCCTTCAAGACATTGTCCCACCCTCTTTGTTCGTAAATATCCAGCCTGAAGCCGGTAATATGGTTCAGAACCGAGGCGAAAGAATCTGACTGGGCTTCGCATACCTTTTTTATCGCACTCATAACCGTTTGGCGATAATCGCGGTCTGTTGAAAACAATACTTTTTGTAAAGCCTCTCCCAGTGTTATTTCCTGATATTCCCCGTCGGTTTCTACATTGACTCTAAGCTTGGAAACAAGCTGGCCATAATGGTTTTCCCATGCTCTGAATCCATTTATGGAAAGGTGCTGAATCAGCTTTTCCATCGGCAGCGGCAGTTTGTCATCAGCTTGCTGCTTTCTTTCTTGAAGGAAAAATCGGTATTGGCTGACTTCTTCATCCTGAAGCAAAGCTTCCCAAGTTCCATCAGGCAGAGATACCAAAAGTTGGTCCAGTTCACTCAGCAAAACTTCAAATGCTCCGCGTAATTTGGTACTTTGGTTAACAAGGCTGGCAGACGACTGATCTTCCACATTATCGGATGATACACAAATCAAGAATTCATCCACTTGCACGGTTGACTGCAGGATGTCCTGCATTTCTTCTAGAAGATCTGCCAAGGTGCTTATCGTTAATTCCTCTTTACCTTGCATGAGGTTAATTTTCAATCCCGCTTCTTTAATGGAGCTGTTCAGTTGATTGATAAATTCGATGAGTTCCTCCGATTGACTGCCGCCTTTATAGATTGAATCCAAATCCCATTTCCTGCTTAAAGTCTGTTCCACGTTATACCTCCTAAGATATGTAACTATTATTCTGTTTACAGTTTACCGTTAATAATCTGAATATTCATCCACCTGAAGGCTGAGAAAAGACACGGCTCAAGCCGGGGGGTGACAGTCACCACCCGGATTTTGTCGAGGGTTGTAGTGTAGACTGGCATGTTAATACATTCGTATACTTGGGGCTTGATATTTTGCTGGAGTGGATTTTAGGCGCTTCCTATGTGTCACTTGAGCCAGATTTCTTGGCTGAAGTGTTCTTTAGACGCTCTCTATGAAACACTTGGGCTCGATATTTTGGCTGAAGTGTTCTTTAGACAGCTCCCTATGTGACACTTGAGCTCGATATCTTAGCTGAAGTGTCCTTAGAAACTCCCTATGTAACACTTCAACCCAAGAGCTTAGCTGAAGTGTTCTTTACAAACTCCCTATGTAACACTTCAACCGAAGAGCTTAGCTGAAGTGTTCTTTACAAACTCCCTATAGAACTCTTCAACCTGATATCTTGGCTGAAGTGTCCTTTACAAACTTCCTATCCGACACTTGGGCTCTGTTTTTTGCACGAAGTGTTCTTCAAGACCTCCCAAGGACAAAACCCTCCATTTGCCCACATCAACCAAAATCCCCTGTCATAGGATAGAGATAAGGGAACACTGTACACCACAAATTTCAAGAAGGCTGTGATATGAAAGATGAAAAGCGATGGCGCTGATCACTACTCATTCCGAAACCTGAAGAAAAGCGGTATGTCGTTTGAACAGGTCTTTGAGCATATTGTAAAATTCATGAGAATTCAGCCAAACGGAAGCTACCGGCTGATGGTCGGGACGGACTCGCAGGTCCACGCCAAACACACCACCTTCATCACGGGAATTGTCATTTTAAATGAAGGAAAAGGCGTGTGGGCCTGCATCAGGAAAGTGGTTATTCCGCGGAAAATGCTGCAGCTGCATGAGCGGATTTCATATGAATTATCTTTATCCGAGGAGATTGTTTCGCTGTTTACGGAAGAGAAAAAAATCAGTTGATTGATATTGTCCTTCCTTACATTTATAAAGGTGCTTCTTTTACCATGGAGGGGCATATCGATATCGGGGCAGGTAAGAAGAGCAAGACGAACAAGTTTGTGACGGAGATGGTCGCCCGTATGGAAGCCATGGGTGTGGAGCCGAAAATTAAGCCGGATGCGTTTGTGGCTTCGAGTTATGCGAACCGGTATACGAAGAGGCGGAATGGGTAGTTCTATATCTTCTTAAAAAAATCAGCAATCCTCTAAGGGGTGCTGTTTTTTTATGCCTTCCCCCTCCTTCATCCGGGAGTGGCTTGGATAAACGTATGTTAAACTGACAATAAAATGTAAAGTAGAGGAGCTGATTTGAAAAATGAAGGAAAATAAAACCAAAATCAAGAAGTTTCTCGCATTCATACTCATTGCAGGCATTTCGGCCGGCCTCTCCTACCTTATTGTTTATAAAGCCTCTTTCCTGCTAAATGGATACGAAATTACAGCTGCGCAGGAAGATCGTGTATCACTTCAATCCTTCAACTGGCTGGGGATGGAAAAGGATATCACCACTCTATCCTTCTCTGACGAAGACTCCTGGATACTTGACGCCCTGCTTTATGAAGTAGACAGACAGAAAGAATTTCTATGGTTGCTATACACCGCAGTGACTATATCAATCATTTTATTTTTCTATAAGATTCGTAAAGATATGAAACTGTGGAAGGCCGTCTTTGAAAGCAATATTATTTTTGCTGTGGCAATCCCTCTGTATATTATTGTGACCTCATTGAATAGAATTGAAAAATTGGCGGGTTTTGTGTCCTAACATTACTTCATTTGAAAGATTACGACGCCTGCTACCATTAATAATAGCCCGGCTATTTTGCTGAAGCTTAAAGGTACCGCTTCGACTCCCAGCAGCCCGAATGTGTTGATGATTAAGGCGATGGCTAACTGGGAAATTAAAACGATCGAGATGGAAACAGCCGGGCCCACCGTGGATATTCCTTTCATGGTGCTGTAAACGATGAGCACCCCGAACAAACCGCCAATCAAGTACAGTTTGTTGACCTCGGTAATCTGCCTTAAGCTTCCGTCCTTCAGGAAAAACAGCACCAGGATCGAACCGAGAAGCCCAATTCCATGAACTATGGCGGTCGTATACCAGAGGCCTACTTTTGAACTCACATTTGTATTGAAAATCCCCTGCAGTGTGATGAAGACCCCTGCAATCAATGAAAAAATGATACCTTGAATCATCTGTTCTTCCCCCTTTTATTCATATTTGATCCCGTCCGCCAGCTCCTCAAGCTTAGCTAAATCAGTAATGGTGATGCGCCCATTCTTTTTTTCCACAAACTGCTTTTCCACAAACTCATTAATAACCCGATTGAGATGCCGGTAGCTTGTCCCTAATAACTCAGCCGTTTCCATCAGGTTTTCCGTCCGGAATTCCTCTGAATTGGTTCCCGCATGATCCGACCTTGTGGCAATCAAGAAACTCGCGAAACGATTTTCCACTTTGGTCAACGCATTCAGGATGGCGGCATTTGAAGACGTGTATAATCGATGTCCCAAGTATTGATTGATATACTGCAGGAACAGGGGATTGTGATAATAAAATTCATACAGCAGACTGAAGCTGATTCCAATCACATAGCATTCCCTTGCCGATATGACGGTATTGGCAGCAGGCTTTCTCGTAACCAGTTCCACTTCGCCCATTATCGACAAAGCATCATTGAACCTCAGCAAAAGCGAGCTCCCGCTAGGCAGAGTCTTCATGACTTTGACCCTGCCTTCTACTAAAACCTTTAGTTCCTCCAGTTGCTCTCCCTCTGAGTAGAGCACGTCCCCTTTTTCCAACCGATACAGATTAAAATGACTCAGATGCTCTAATTCAAATAATGTTAAAAGATCATGCTGTTCAAGAAACTCCCGTACTTTCCGCAGGTTATTTATTCTTTCCACAGTTCCACGCCCTTTGATTTGTTCTCCTTCATCATTAAAAAGGATTTACCTGATAAAAGAAAGGACATATGTCCAAACTCATTAAGATTTTTTTGTAAGCAGCTGATCACCGCGGGGCGGGCATTCCGCACCGGACAAATTTAGGGCGAGGGATGGAGATAGAATTCACTCGCCGCTAAATCAATGTCGGCAAAAAAATAAGGGGAATTTTTCCCGTTAAGTACCCACTTGAACACATTTTGATGGTGAATAAGGGGAGTTTTTCCCCTTATTTTAAGAAAACGCACCTATTTTCTAGTGTATTGAGTCAAATAAGGGGAATTTCTCCCTCTATTTACGCTGTTTTGAATGGTATTTTTTAAATAAGGGGAATTTTTCCCTCTATTTTAAAAGCGCAAGCTCCCTTTCAACCGCGACAGTCCCCCCTAAAGAGACAAACTTCCGAAAACTTTCAAACACGAGCCGTGCATCAGTTGCCTGTTCACTGAGTAACTAGGACCAAAAAATAAGGGAACTTTTTTCCCCTATTTACAAAAGCGCAAGCTCCCCTTTCAGCCCTCCAGCTAAAAAACCTACATCTCCTTTTATCCTTTCGATATAATTCCAATAATGGTAAATTTTTGAATAATAAATATTTTTATTTGAACCTGCTTTTCTCGATTGTTCATTGAAGGGGGCATTGTCATGTTGTATAAAAGTTTGGCCGCTATGCTGATGAAATTTCTATTTGTTTCTCTGGGGATTGTGATGATCAGCGGGGTTGTCGGGCTGTTCACGAATGGAATTAACTTGAGTCTCGTGGCATATCTGAAGAATATTTGGCAGATTCTCGTGTCATTGACTTCTCCCTCCGAGAATACCATCACGAATGAAAGCAACAATACCTATTCGATGTTTCCGACGTTCTGGAGTTATTATTCGTATTCTATTATTATCTTCATTTCTTCCATCCTGCTGGCTACCTTCACCGCGTTTACTTTGACCTATTTTACCGTCCAGCTGCCGAAGAAGGCTTCCAATATCATGCTGAAAATTCTCAACTTCCTAGAGTCTTTGCCAGATTTATTTATCATCATCATTATTCAGTTTTCGGTCATTGTCATTTTTAAACGGACAGGCGTCCTGCTCGCTCCAGTGGCCGGCGGGAATGATCCGGTTTACTTTCTTCCGATTGTCGCCCTCAGCATCCTGCCGGCGATTTTCATCTTTAGGATGTGCCTGCTGCTTGTGGAAGATGAACTGACGAAACCGTATGTGGAACTGGCTCTCAGTAAAGGCTTTAAAAAGATGTATATCTTTACGACTCATATTGTACGGAACATCATGCCCAGCCTGATGAACCATATGAAATCCTTCATCCTGATCCTGCTGTCCAACTTGATTGTGTTTGAACGACTGTTTAATATTTACGGAATCACCCATTTCATTTTTGCTTTTCCGCAAGTCGATGTGATCAGCTTCAGTTTGATTTTGTTCTATATTCCTATTTTCATTCTCCTGATGATCAGTAATGTCATCATCCACCTGACAACTGGACAGAAGGTGGTGCTCTGATGCTGATATGGAGATTAATCAAGAATCCTTATTTTCTACTCGGCTTTTTATTCTTGTTCGGTTTGTTTGGCAGCAGTCTGGTTTATTACTTTTACACAGGTGACCATGTTCCTGTCATTGATCTTTTAAAAGATAAAGACGGAAAATTCCTGCCGCCGCCGTATTCGCCTTTGGAATTTCCCCCTTTGGGAACGGATAATTTCGGACACAATGTCTTCATTCTGATGCTGGTTGGCGCTAAGTATACGATTGGAGCTGCGCTGGCCATAGCATTATTAAGAGTTATCCCGTCTGTCTTGTTCGGGTTGATCATTCATTTTCTTTTTAAAAAAATCAAACCCATACTCGCTGGCATAGTAGATGCTTCGAATTACTTTCCAACGACCCTGCTGGCGTTTCTGTTGTTAAATTGGGTCATGTCCGACGGCCCCTTGAGAAATCCCGATGATTTCCTTTACTCTTTTCAGGAATTGGTCGTGATTTACATCTTGATTCTGGTTGCCATTTCCATTCCATCTGTGTCCTTGCTGTTCTCCAATGAAATTGAGTCCGTCATGAAAAAAGAATTCATAGATGGTGCAAGGGTGCTTGGTGCGCGGGAGTTTCACTTCATCAAGAATCATCTTCGCCCATTCATCGTCCCGCAAATCTATCTTGTTTTAATCAGGGAGTTCATTGCCACGATGCTGTTAATCTCTCACCTGGGGGTGCTGGGAATTTTCATCGGGGGATCAAGAGTGGCCGAAGACCTATTCGGTAATAATTCCTTTTTCTCTTTGGCCCATGAATGGTCCGGCTCCCTCGGCACGTGGTGGCAGTTCTTATGGACGACCTATCCTTGGATCGCCTTCATACCGGTGGTCTTTTTCACCCTGACGATTCTGGCTGGAAAGATGATGTTAGTGGGGCTGTCCAAAGAGCTGGAGAGGAGTTCTATCTCGCATGACGCAGGGCTAGTAGAAGAAAAACAGAAACAATCCCGCGCCGATCAGGGATTGTTTGAGATGGTGGAAAGCCGGAAGATGTGAGAGATAGGGCCTGCCCTTTTTAAAAAAACCTTTATTGGGTAACCTGCGCCCAAATAATAAGGGGAGATTTTCCCCTTAAGTGCCTATTGGAACTTATTTTGTTGGTGAATAAGGGGAGTTTTTCCCCTTATTTTAAGAAAACTCACTTATTTTCTAGTGTATTGAATTAAATAAGGGGAATTTCTCCCTCTATTTAAGCTATTTTCAGTGGAATTTAGTAAATAAGGGGAATTTTTCCCTTTATTTTAAAAGGCTGTTTTCGTATAGATTGTTGCTTTCGGAAAAATCCCAAGAGCCGGATTTTTCCCCTGAATACTAATGTTTCTCTCTCTTAACGGGGCGAGTGGCTCTTTTCTTTCTTGCTTACCAGGATATAATGGTGAATTCTGGTGATGCCTTTCGAAATTCATATTAAATAGCAACATAGTTAACGAAAAGAGCCTTTTAAAAAGAGCAAGCATCCCTTTTAGTCCTGACAGATAAATGCTTGCTGGAGAAAAGAAGGGCCGTGCTCCCTATACCGGGGGCCGGCCCTTTTCCTATTTCTAATATGCACCTTCTGAGTATGTCAGCTCATAGCTGTGAGTGTAAATCTCAAAGATATTTCCGAATGGGTCTTCCATATAGACCATTTTATATGGCTTGTCGTCAGGATAGTATTCACGGATCGGCATGCGCTGTTTGCCTCCGTGTTCTTTAATTTTCTCGACAAGACCCTCAATATCAGGATCCTGGACACAGAAGTGAAAGATTCCTGTTTTCCAGTACTCAAAATTATTTTCAGGCTGCTCGTTCTGCGGGAATTCAAATAGTTCGATTCCTATTTTGTCCCCTGTGGAAAGATGGGCTATACGGAAGCTTTCCCAATCATCGCCGAAGACATCACGGCACATTTGGCCGATAGGCGTGTCGTCGTTTTGGACATCCGAAGGCTCCATAAGCGTGTACCATCCGAAGATTTCTGTGTAGAATGCCACTGCTTTGTCCAGGTCGGGAACGGATAACCCGATATGTGAAAAGTTTCTTGGATAAGTCATCATGTTCAATTTCCTCCTTCATTGGTTTGACAGTTCTTATCATAAACGGTTATTCTTCTACACAAAAGTATGCACTTTTTGGGGAGATACTACCCAAAAGGGAAGCATGGAGGGAAAAAAGATGGACAGTTCCATTGAAGTAGATGAAAACGGAAAGCTGAAATGCTCGATTGAATATACACTGAACAAGGTTGGCGGCAAGTGGAAGCTCGTCATCCTTTGGCATCTCGCCTTCGATGGGATGCATCGCTATAACGAGATGAGAAGACTCTTGCCCGGCATCACCCACAAAATGCTCAGCCAGCAGCTGAAGGAACTTGAGCAAGAAGGGCTGATCAATAGAAAGCAATACAACGAAGTGCCGCCAAAAGTGGAGTATTCCATCTCTGAAAAGGGTGAGACCTTAAAGCCCTTGTTAGAGGAGATGCACAAGTGGGGCAGCGGGCAGCACTAGTGACAGTCACCACCCGGGTTTTGTCTATTTTTGTCGAAGATATTTTTTTCATAGATAAAGAACCTTTCTATTAGAACAGGTTCTTGGTTACTGCAATTTTTGAGACTCAGGATGGATGGCTGAGTCTCTTTAATTTTTATATAATGCTATAGCCTCAGTAACCGCACGCTCGGCCGACCGCAGCGCACCTTCCAGATGCCCTCCGGATTCCTGCGAGGTTTCTGTTCCTGCAAAAAGGATTTTCTTTTCCCAGGGACCGCTGTTTACTGGCAGTCCATAGGCCGGAAAACTGCTAAGCGGCTGGAGGTCGTCCTCTACCGCCGTTTCGGGGTCGGCGGACCAATCCTTGTATAGGATAGAAATCGGATTTTCAGCCTGCGGTCCGAATAGGCGGGTCAACTGATTGACGGCCAATTGGAGAACTTTTTCCTTCCCCAGCTGCCCGCGTTGTTGTGCAGACAAGCTGAAGAAGCCGAAGAGTGCACCATATCCAGTCAGAGGTGAGGCATCATGGATTTCCTGCAAGGGACCCGCCCAGCTCATCACCTGCCCTGAAAGGCCGTCTTCTCGCCAGAAAGGACTGTCATAGATAGCGAGAACCTTAGCCTGTCCCGCCATCCAGGTCGGCTTGTTTTCCAGGCTTTTTACAAGGTCCTCGGGAAGCCTTGGCGAGAATCTAATCCTCTGTGCTGCCAACCGGGGAGGCAAAGCTAAAATGACAGCTCCTGCTGATATCTTCTTATGTGTGCCATCACTTTGGTCTGTTTTAATTACAACCTTTTCTTCTTCCAAAGTGATTGCTGTTACCCGCGTGTTGAGTTCAATCGTGTCTTGGGGAAGAATTTGAGTCAGGGCGTCAATAAGCGACTGTATCCCTCCGGCAAGCCTGACCGATACTTCCACGGATCCTTCCGGGAGCAGATGCCGCTGAATCGGACCTCCCGGGGACTGTTCGAGAAGAATGGCGCCCTCCGTATGCTGGTCGATTGTTTTTAACCCAAGCTCGCTGACCAGGCTGGAGATGACTGGCTCATGTTCCGGCCAAAACCAGGTCGGTCCAAGGTCAAATCGGCCAATCTCCGGTTTGTCCTCGACCTCCCTGCTCAACACTCTTCCTCCCGTTCGCCCGCGGGCCTCCAGAACCTTGCACTCGATCCCTTGCGAAATAAGGAGGGACGCCGCATGGAGACCGCTCAATCCTGCCCCGATAATGATGACGGGATTCTTCATATGTTACACTCCAATCTTTGTACTACTTTTCTAAACCTGCCACTCCGAAACCGCCGGCACCAGAGTGAGTGGAAATCATCCCGCCTGCCTGGATCCATCTGATATTCTGGAAACCATTTTCACGGGCAGCCTCGTCCATCCGCTTTTTGATGCTTTCATCGAGTCCGATTGAATAGATGAGATAGAGCTGCTGTTCTCTATCAATGTCGAATTCATTCAAGTAATCTTTGAAGAGTTTTTCAGCTGCGCCGCTCATCTTTCCGCGGTACTTCTTTGTTGACATAAGCTTGCCGTCCTTCAGTTCTATGCACGGCTTAATTTTTAAAAGAGTCCCAATCAGAGACGCCATGTTGCTTACACGTCCTCCTGCTCTCAGAAACTCCAGGCTGCCCGGGATGAAAGCCAGCCTTGATTTCGGAACGATTTTCTCGATTTTCTCAACCAGGCGCTGCGGTTCAATGTCCGGTTCTTTTTCTAGCAGCTCCCCCGCATATACAACAATCGCCGCTAATCCGCCGGTAACATTGAGGGCATCTATGAGATAAATATCCTGGAATTCTTCCGCGGCAATCACCGCGTTTTGAAAGGAAGAAGACGCTTTGGAGGTATATCCGACATGAACAATGATGCTGTCTGGAGAATCTTTTCTAATTTTCGAAAATAGCTCTTCATACTCATGAGCATTCGTTGAGGTCGTGGAAGGTATCTTTTTTGTGCGCCCATAATAGTCATAGATCTCCTGGACCGGTAAAGTACCGTCTAAATAATCCTTCCCGTCCATAATGATGTGCATGGGAACTACCTGCACATTGTACTTTTGAGCTAAATCCTCCGGTAAGTCGGCACCGCTTTCGGTCGTTAAAATAATCCTTCGCATCCTATTTCCCCCTTGGTAATATTGTTCGCACGTTTACTCTCCTGATGTTTGATTTCATGCTTTAACTATACATGATGATGCGGGATTTATATTGTTTTTTTGCCGCGCTTTGTACTAATTATTGCTGCGGGCCTTTCTCGATGAGGGGGCAATCAAAGAGTTTTGTGTTTCTATCAACGAAAATCGCGGTACTATCGACGACTTTTATGGTTCTATCAACGAGTTTCGCGCTCCTATCAACGACTTCCCTTTTCGAGGCACATTTCTAAACAACAAACTTTGGTTTGTCCCCAGCTTTGGCTGGGCTTCTGGCTTTTTCCCCCATGTCATGTGTGTGCATCGATATTTTCACCTATCAACGAGTTTTAGTGTTTCTATCAACGAAAATTGCGGTTATATCGACGACTTTTATGGTTCTATCAACGAGTTTCGCGCTCCTATCAACGACTTCCCTTTTCGAGGCACATTTCAAAACAACAAACTTGGTTTGTCCCCAGCCTTGGCTGGGCTTCTGGCTGTTTCCCCCATGTCATGTGTGTGCATGGTGTTTTCTTCTATCAACGAGTTTAGTGTCTCTATCAACGATAATTGCGGTGCTATCGACAAGTTTTATGGTTCTATCAACGAGTTTCGCGTTCCTATCAACTACTTTCCCTTTTCTATCAACGACTTCCCTTTTCGAGGCACATTTCAAAAGAACAAACTCCGGTTTGTCTCCCAGCCGAGGCTGGGCTTCTGGTCAATACTCCCTGACATGTAAAGAATGTCTAAATTCTATACAAAAAGAGACCCAATTCCAAAAAGGAATCAGGTCTCTCTGCTTTTAATAGCGCCAGCCGATTAATACGTAATCGAAGATCCAGGACCGATCGGAAGTCCAGTGAGCATCCAGATGATCAGCAGGATCACCCAGCCGATGGTGAAGGCGATGGAGTATGGGAGCATTGTTGCGATAAGCGTTCCAATTCCAACCTTCTTGTCATACTTTTGCGCAAAGGCGATAACGATTGCGAAGTATGGCATCAATGGTGAGATGACGTTTGTTGTTGAGTCTGCGATTCTGTATACAAGCTGCGTGAATTCCGGTGAGTAGCCTGAGAGCATCATCATCGGGATGAATACCGGTGCCATGATCGCCCATTTCGCGGAAGCACTTCCGATGAACAGGTTGATGAAGCCGGATACGACGATGAATGTCAGGATCAGCGGAATTCCTTTGAAGCCTGTGGCATCAATGAATTCTGCTCCTTTTACAGCTAGTACTGTTCCAAGGTTGGATTCACTGAAGTAAGCAACGAACTGTGCCGCCACGAAGGCAAGGACAATGTAGGCACCCATGGTCGCCATTGTTTCAGAGAGCTGTCTTGCCACGTCTTTGTCATTTTGAATAGATTTTGTGATACGTCCGTACACTAGTCCCGGAATAAAGAACGTGATCAAAATGATAGGAACGAGCGTATGGAAGAATGGTGCATCAATGATGTTCTCTTCTCCGCCGCGCAAAGGTCCCCAAGACGGGATGACAAGCAGTGCAATGGCAATAACCGTCAGAAGGAAAGCGGCAAGTGCAGCCCACAACCCTTTTTTCTCTTCCGGTTTCAGATAATCGACTTCCTCTTTTATATCGCCTTTATATTTTCCAAGGCGCGGTTCAACGATGAAGTCTGTTACCAATGTACCTAAAATCGTGATCAAGAACACCGATACAATCATGAAGTAGTAGTTCATCGCATAGTTGATGCCGGCAGCGTAATCCGGGTTAATGATTGCGGCAGCATCCTGGGTCAATCCACCAAGAAGCGGATCAAGTGACGTCAGCAATAGGTTGGCACTGAATCCTCCGGAAACACCGGCGAATGCAGCTGCCAGACCAGCAAGCGGATGGCGTCCCAGTCCTGCGAACAAGACCGCACCAAGCGGCGTTAATACGACATAACCAGCATCGGCAGCCATACTTGACATAACTCCGCCGAATACCAGAGCAGCTGTCATCAGCACACGCGGCACAGAGGTAACCAGTCCGCGAAGTGCGGCGCTGATCAATCCTGAGCGCTCCGCAATCCCGATACCAAGCATTGTCACCAGGACAGTACCAAGCGGCGCAAAGCTCGTGAAGTTTGTTACAGCACTCTCAAAGAGATACAGAATCCCTTCGGAGCTCAGCAGGTTCTTGACTGCAATCATTTCTCCCTCATTCAGCGGATCTTCTACCTTGAGACCCATCGAAGAAAAGACAGCAGACAATACAACTACTAATAAAGAAAAGATAAAGAACAAAGTGACCGGGTCGGGAAGTTTATTTCCGACACGCTCGATGATATTTAACATACGCATGATGAGACCATTATTCTTCTTTTGTTCCATCTTTTTCTTCCTCCTTTTTTCTTTTATTATTAAAAATTCTAACAATTACTAAAAAACAATACCCACATTATAGTCAAGAGAAGCCAAGAAAGAAATACTTCTGAAAGTATTCATAATAGGAGAATTTTTCTGATAGGCATCTTATGGAATTAAGGGTTACTATTTTCCTAGGGGCTAAAATGACTAACTTTAGTTTGTCCCCCAGCCCCGGCTGGGATTCTGGCTGTTTCCCGCGTTAATTATGAGGTGCAGATACTTCGAGGTTTTTTCTATCAACCGGTTTTGCGATTCTATCAACCACTTTCGTATTTCTATCAGCCACTTTTGCCATCTAACCAGTTTGCCGCTTCTATCAGCCACTTTACCCATTTTATCAACCACTCCCCTTTTCGAGGCACCATACAAAAAGACTAACCTCAGTTTGTCCCCCAGCCCCGGCTGGGATTCTGGCTGTTTCCATCTTTGAATACAGCGGCTGCGGGATTCCTGGCACTGATCTCTATCGACGAAATTTACGAGTCTATCGACGACTTTTATACTTCTATCAACGAGTTTGCTGCTTCTATCAACGATTTTCCATCTTCTATCGACGAACTCCCCTTCTCGAGGCACCATACAAAAAGACTAACCTCAGTTTGTCCCCCAGCCGCAGCTGGGATTCTGGCTGTTTCCTGCCTTAAATGTAACGCTTGCTGCATAAAAAAGACCCGGTCCCAAAATGGAACCAGGTCTTCTGCTATTTTATCTGTACAACAGGGCGAACCGGGACAAGGAACCTGTCCCTCCGTCCCGCTCTTATTTAAACAAATCCAAGAACAGCTCCCAGAACCCCTTCTCTTTCTCAGGTTCTGCTTTTTTCTCTTTCTGTTCTTCTTTTTCAATGCTTTCCGTCTTGATGACAAACTGCACGGAAGATACTTTTTCATTTTCGGAAGAGACGAAGGATATCGGTTCGAAGTCTGATTTGTCATATTCGGATATCATTTTATCGATTTCCTCCTGCATTTGGGCCGGCAGGTCTTTTGTTTCTTTGTATAGCTGGGCAGTGCCGTCATGAAGTTCGCCTACCCCATTCTCCAGTTCACTTGTACCGCCTGTCAGCTCGCTGATGCCGGAATGAAGCTCGCTGTAAGAAGCCGTGAGCTGACTTACTCCATCTGTGTAGCTTACTAAGCCCGAGTGAAACTCCTTGTAATTGGCCGAAAGTGAAGCAATGCCTTTTTGCAGCTCAGCCAAGCCGCTCATGTCTGTTTCGTTGAGAGAAGCCGAGATACTATCAGCTGTCGATGTCAGCTGTCCGCTGATTGTACTCACCGAACCGCTGAGCCTTTTCAGTGTAGGTTCAACGGCTGCAAAAGCTTCCTGTACCTCAGCGTATGTTGCTTTTACTTTTTGCGAAGCTGCATAAGAGGCTGCCAACTGGTCTACCACCGCTGGATCAGCGCCGCTTTCATAAAGCGCCGCGATTTGATCCTCTGATACCTGCCCTGCTGGAATCTCATTAATTGCGCCATCCAAAGCAGCATAAGCTCCCGCATAATTTTCCTGCAGAGTATTCAAGCCGCCAGCAACCTCCGTCAGGCCGCCCGCTAACTGGGTCAGACCCGCAGGCAGTTCGCTCAGACTCGAAAGGTCCATGTCGGCAGTCTGTCCGGAGAGCGATTGATTGATGCCCCCAAGCGCATCCCTTATCGAAGCCGACCCATTAACAAGGCCCGCGGAAGAGCCGTTTAAGTCGCCCATCCCATTTTTAAATTGTGCCGAACCATCCTGCAGGCTCGCTGTGCCATTGTTCAGCTCAGCTGCCCCTGTTTCCAGTTCTCCGACACCATCATTCAATTCCTTGATGGCGCTGGACAGCTCTGACATGTCTTCTGTCATGTTTCCAGTCTCTGATGCATCAATCGGGAGCGTGGATGGAACCGCCGCAATTTCCACTCCGGTAAATTCGAAGTCTTCTACATTTGCCTCCACGCTGAGGGTTTCCTCTTCGCCGGGCATGACCGTAAAGGTGATTTGCTTATTCTTCCCGGCATTGGCCACCATTCCGTCAGGTGCTTCAATGTCCCGGTAGGTGTTGGGAAGCGCCAGGGACACCTGCAGAAGATAGTTTTCATAGAAAGCCGCGTCTCCCTCTTCGTTCTCTGAAATATCCACCGAGATTTCAAGGTGTCCGCTATTCCCTGCCAACTCCTCGGGCTGCACTTCTTTTCCATCAAGCAGATAGTTAACATTCACATTCCAAGGAAGTTCTGTTTCCTTATCCATGTTTCCTTGATAATAAAACTTTCCTTCCGGGGCTTCCACTTCAATCTTCTGCCCCTCCTGATTGATTTCCGCTAAATCAGTGAGGTTTTTGACGCTGCTGTACTTCCCGTAATCAAGGATTTCCCCAGCTTTTTCAACCTCCAGCGTGTTTACGACATAGATATTATCGGGGTTTCCGCTTGCGTTCAACGTGGCATAGATCACTTCATCTTTTGAAGTGACATTGCCTTCCGTCGCCGCCAGAGCAGGCTCGCTAAGAAATGAAGGCAAGAAGACCATTGCAGCGAGAGCCGTGTAACGTACTTGTTTTTTCTCATCATCATTTCTCCTCATAATAGTTTGATTTATAGGTTGTTTTCTTAATAGCTTTATCGAAAACGACGAGCATGGCCGGCAAGGCGAACAGAACCATGATGAAGGCCAGCAGCGCCCCTCTTCCCATCAACAGGCCGATCGATCCGACTATCGGGTTGGTGGATGTGATCCACAGGATAAACCCGACACTGGATAAAATCGCTGCTGAAATTGAAATCGAGAACGTCTTTTCATCCAGGGTCTTCACAATCGCTTCCCTCGCCGACATCTTTTTCCGGTTATGATTATATTCTTCTGTGAACAGAATCGCGTAATCCACCGTCGCGGCCAGCTGGACCGTACTGACGATCAAGTATCCAACAAACACCAGTGAGGTATTTGTAAAATAAGGGATCGATAAGTTGATCCAGACCGCTGTCTGAATCGTGATCAGCAGCACAATCGGAATTGAAATCGATTTGAAGCTGAACAGCAGGACAAGCGCGATCGTCACAACGGTCAATACATTGACGACAACATTGTCTTTATTGACTGTATTTTTAATATCATAGAGAGTCACACTTTCGCCCAAAGCGAGCGCGTCATCTCCGTAATAGTTCTGTGCTGCCTCTTCTACATTTTCAACGATGCTAAAAGGAATGTCGCCTTCTGTTCCCTGATTCGTATTGATGATGATCCGGCTGTAATTTTCAGAATAAAATTCCTTCGTAATTGATTCATCGAGATATTCAGGTGGAATTTCTGCACCAACCTGATTTGCATAGGCCATGACACCTGTGACGTATTCCATTTCTTCGATGTCGTCCACTAGCTCCGTCTCTTTCACCGCATCCCCTCTAGGGACGAGGAGCACGATTGAGGTCGTTTCACCAAAAGCTTCATTGACGAGTACCGCGTCACCTCCGACACGTGTATCTTCAGGCTGCGTGCCAGTTCCATAAATAAACGACGTGTTCGTCTGTGCCAGGAAGGCGGGAACAATGATCGCCGCGATCAGGATCAAGCTTGGAAACTTCAGCTTCATCACTTTATTGCCAATCCCCTTGAAGCTCGGCACAAAGTTCTTATGCTTGGTTTTATCCATCCATTTGTAAAAAACGAGCGTCAATGCAGGCAGGAATACCATGACACTGATGAAGCTCAGGACGATCCCTTTTACCAGATTCAATCCAAGATCGGACCCGATTTCAAACTTCATGAATGTCAGTGCCATGAATCCAAAGAAAGTCGTCGCCGCACTGGCCATGATTGCCGGGAAGGACTTCTTCATTGCCAGCTCCATTGCTTCTTCCGGACTGTTCGTGGTTTTCCGGTAATCTGAAAAACTATGAAGCAGGAACACGGCGTAATCCAGCGAAACAGCCAGTTGCAAAATAGGCGCAACCGACTGGGTCACAAACGAAACTTCTCCCATAAAAATGTTCGTTCCTAAGTTGATCAGGACTGAAACGCCGATCGCCGTCAGGAAGAACAGCGGCTCCACCCATGAGGTTGTTGAGACGACCAGGATCAAGATGATGATCGGAACCAGAAGCATTGCCGCATACATCGATTCCTGCCCCGCCATTGTCTGCGAACTTGCCGTATTGATGGCTTCTCCGGCAATCGCGCCTTCTTCGCCGATCAGTTCATAAACCGCATTGGTGGCTTTTACTTCATCCCCGCTTCCGACACTGATCTGAAAGAGGGCATTGCCGTCTTTATAGTAATTCTCTACTGTTTCTTCATCGGCAATTTCAAGCGGCATTTTTAAATCGACCATATCGTCGAGCCACATCACACTTGAAATCCCGTCAATGGTCTCTAATTCTTTTTTATAATCCAGGGCTTCCTGAATGGTGACATCGGTGACCATGACCCGGGTATCCGGCACGTCACCAGTGAATTCCTCTTCCATGATTTCCATCGCCTGTGTCGACTGGGCGTCTTCCGGTAAGTAATCAACCATATTGTAATTGACAGATACAAAAAACTGCGCGGCTGTTGAGAGCACCGTAACAAGGACGAAAGCAGCCAAAACAGCTTTTTTATGTTTGATGATCCATGATGCTATATTAATGATTTTTCATCCTCTCTTGTCACTTTCCGATTTACACTCTATCATTATATTAAACACCGTGTTGGATATTCAACAAACAGTTGCATATATTATGTACATTCCACAACATATTTTTAAATTATGTTGGTTAACTTTGTGATTATATTGTGAAAGAAAGGATTACGGATTATGAGTTCAAAAATGGATCGAAGAAAGCAATACACGAGGATGGTTTTAAAAGAGAGCTTGATGGACCTGCTGCAGGAAAAATCCATTTCCAGCATCACCATCAAGGAAATCTGTGAAAAAGCGGACATCAACCGTTCGACTTACTATGCTCATTTCGCCAATCAATACGAGCTGCTCGATTCTATCGAAGAAGAATTCATCGAGGACCTGGTCGGGACGCTCACTCAATATAACTTGTCAAAAGAAGATGACTCCCTGCAAATGAGCGAAAAGTTCTTTGAATTCATTGCGGAAAACAGTGAAGTCTGCCAGACCCTTTTAAGCGAAAATACGGACATTCATTTTCAAAAAAGGGCATGATGATCACCCGGGAGTACATCTTCAACGACTGGATCGCCGACATGAAAATGGATGAGGAAACCTATGAATACATCAACCTTTTCATCGTCAGCGGCAGCATCTACGTCACAAAAAACTGGCTGGAAAGCGGACAGAACAAAACACCGAAGGAAATGGCGGAAATCCTTAATAATTTTATTAATAAAGGGTTGTCGAATATGCGGTAACGGGACGGGGGACGGGTTGAGGGAACTCGGGACGGAGGGACAGGTTCCTTGTCCCAGGCAGGACTTATTATCCATTATATAGAAGATATATAGTACGATAAATAATTCAAGGATGGGAGAAGGAATCAGGTTATGTACAGAGTATTTTTGTTGCTTGCCCTTTTGCTGCTATTGAGCGGCTGCCGTATAGAGTTGAGTCTGGACGAGGCGCCTCCTGGAACTGGAGGTGCTGCTCAGTCCAGTGTCCCACGTTCAGAAGCCAACACAGTTAAAAAGAATGAAAGTTTAAGTGTTTTCATTAACGGAGAAATTGATTACGATGAATCCCAAATCAGACTGATGACAGAGACGGATTTGCAAGAAGGAGCCGTCTTGAAGGTACAATTAAAACAGTACCCAAAAGATGCCGCCTTAAGGGACATTTTCAATGGCGAAGTTGAGCTTGTGGAGACACCTGTTTTAGAAGAAACAATGGAAGTTGATTCCAACGGCGGCTTGGACGTAACGCTTGAACGTGAATCAGATATCGTCTACTTCTTGACGGTACAGTTCAACCCGGAACTCCAGCCTGATGACATTAAAGAAGTCTACGGTTCGAGAGGAGAAAATATCGTTGTCTCTTCCAATGTGGAGCATTATGAACACGAGGGCCAGACCATGATTGGGGCGAGTGCTTCTGCCAACATCGGCATGAGGCCGTCCTGGGCTTATCTTCAATAGAGCGTGAGTCTCACTCGACCGAGAATATCCCAAAAAGACATGCTGCTGCGGCATGTCTTTTTGGAATGAAGAACAGCGTGACTTTAGGGGTATCAGCTTCCTATTTTTCAAAAAAACTTTCCCTTAGCCCCGCCTTAGTTACGCTTCCTTTTCACATCCCGAATCTTCATCTTGCTCTCAGGCAGACTCGGAATATCGTTCATGCTGTAGGTTAAATCCTGCTTCGGAACCGTATACTCTAAATGGTTCACCAAGTAATCGACCGTCACCCGCAGGATATCAAGTGTAAGCCATTCTCCGGCACAGCGGTGGCCGATATTATACTCTCCCCCGCCTTGCGGGATAAAATCAAATGGACTGCCCGACCAGGTCAAAAAACGATCAGGTTTAAATTCATCAGGTTGCTCCCATAGTTCAGGATGATGATTGGTGCCATATAAATCAAGAAGAGTAAGCGTATCTTTTTTAAACTCGTACCCCTTCCATTCAAATTCCTTCTTCACACGGGCTGCAGCAAACGGGAAAAATGGATAATAGCGTCTCACTTCTTGAATGAAGCGCTGCTGTTCATCCTTGCCTCCGCCTTTCACTTTTGCCGCTTCCTCTGGATAATCATGGACAGCCAGGGCAGTGAAATCTGCGTAGACGGAGATTGCTGTGATTGGACGCAGCAAGTTCAAGAGTTCCACCGCAACAACAGCCGGGCTCAATAACTCTCCATTGGTATCCTTATGGAATGAGAACTGATAAAGCGCCCTCTGTTCATCAGCATGAACACCTCCGGAACGCACCTTCTCAACTAATGCCTCCATCCGTTCTTCTGCTTTGGAACGGGACCGGCGTGACTGAAAATGCTTCAAGCTAAAACTCGCCGCTCCTTCAAACATGTCGCTCAACTCGTCTGTCCACTTCTCCAAATCTTCTCCTTGAAGCGGAACACCCGTCCACTCAAAGGCAGATTCAGCCAGCATTTTTTTCACTTCATCGTAAAGGACAATCTCTTCCTCCGCTTCCCATTTCTTACTGTATCTCTCCCACTTCTCCTGGAAGAGTGCTTGAACTTCTTCAAGCGAATCCTTCGTCATCATCGACATAAACATCGCTTTCCGATTTCGATGCTCCTCCCCGTCCAGGCCTTGTACCCCGCCTTCGCCGAACAAGGTTTTTTGCGCAAGTTTCGGAGCTGCACCCTCACGCTTGAAGCGTTCATTATCATAAAAAAGTTCCGCGGCTTCCTTACCTGTCAGACAAATACCTTTTTCCCCCAAGAGATTCGTTTCAAAAACAGGAGAGTCATACTTTTCACTTCGATTCATTATGTATAAATATCCTTCCCTGAGCAGGCGGACATTTTCCATCAGCCCCGTCTCTTTCGGCATTTCTTTATGACCTGTCAATTTATCTTCCTCCTTTTTCACAAAAAGACTTTCTTCCTATATACCACTTTTTGGAGATAAAAAACACTTGCAAAAGCACTACAATTTAAGCTTTCCCTCCCTCGATAAAAATACAAAAAATCCCTCCTGGTACCAAGGGACAGGCCCACTTCCCCGTGATATAATATAAAAAAAGGAAAGGAGGAGACAATGATGGAAGAATTATTGAAGCAGTTCATGAAACAAATGAATAACCGTTTTGACCAAGTAGACCAGCGCTTTGTTTCAATTGAAGGACGGCTCGACGGCTTAACCAAAGACGTAAAAGAATTAAAAGTTGGACAAGACCGGTTGCAAGCTCGCCAAGACCAACTGCAAGCCAGACAGGATCATTTTCAAGCTGGACTAGAGCAATTGCAAGCCGGACAAGATCGATTGCAGGCTGGACAAGACCAATTAAAAGACAACCTCATCAATGGATTAGGGCCATACTTTGAACAAATCGAGAAGCACATCGACGCTAAAACGGAATCAATTAAAGAAACCCTCAATGAGCAGCAAAGCATGATTGACACACTTTCAGCTCGTTCTATTAAGCATGAAAGTGAAATAAAGGATCTGAAAGCCTCCATAAGAGCTTAACTACTCTGCCTCCATTTAATTTTTTCAGGTTATTACCCAACAGGCTCTCCATACTAATTTGCCTCTGACACCTTCCAATTTTATTAGCTCAATAAAAAAGCTGAAGATCCCAATAAACAGATCTTCAGCTTTTCACGTGTAAAATACTCTATTCCGTTTTTCTATGCATCTTGATTCGCTGGAAGACCAGATATCCGCCTGCCCCAATAAAGAAGATAATCAGCAGGCCGGTAAAGCCGTTGGTGAAGCCGGCACGTTCCACCGCAAACCCGAACAGCGGGAAGCTGATCATGATGACGAAGCTTTCCACCAGGCCGATGAGCGATAGGAAAGTAGATCGAACATTACTTTTTAAAAATTGCTGCACAAACGAGCTGAATATCGGTTCAAAAAGGCTCAGCAGCTGTGCAAGGAAAAGAAACGACAACAGAATCGCCCAGTCCTTGGCAAAGATGAAAAGGATAAAGAACAGAAGAAACAGACCCCATCCATAATAAAGAATATTGAAGAACTTCAATCGTCTTTCTACCCTGTAAGCAATCTTCGCCATGGCCACTCCCAGCAGGCCCTCAACCGTAAATACAGCCCCGACAACTACCGGCGAGTACCCCAGTTGAATGAAGTATTCCTGTCCGTAGAAAACAATGATCACCATGACGGCACTCGCTAAAATAAAGAGTACGACCGGCTGGTGAATAATTGAATTCGTTCTCCAGACATTAAGCCCCAGCTTAAATTGATGCACCCATTGATGATACCAGCGCCCAGCAACTTCTTCCGGCTTTTCACGGAGTGGTTCTTTTAAAAATAACAGCGGAATCATCGCCAGGACATGGGTGAAGATCGTTGAACCATACACCCATTCCCAGCTGACATCCGCCATGAAGCCGCCGAAGAATTTGGCCAGACTTAGTGACAGCAAACTAATCGCCGTCATACTGCCAATGACCCTCGTATAATCTTTTTCACGGTTTTGATTTTTCAACGTATCATAAGCAAATGCCTGCTCGGCTCCGGAATGAAAAGTAACCATTAATCCCATGGATAAAAAAGCCAGCGTGAACATCGAAAACGAACCGCTCATCAGCATAAACAGACCATAAAGCAAGCTGAAAATGTTTCCGACCACCAGGCTGATTTTTCTTCCATACAAGTCAGCAATCATGCCTGTCGGAACCTCGAAAAGCACAATTGCCAGATGAAGAAGAGCTTCTAAAACTCCGATTTCGCCTAATGTCAGACCCTTATCGCCCAGATAGATGACCCATAATGCCCGGTCAAAAAATAACTGTGCAAAAAATATATAAAAATACAGCATATAAATATTATTCTTTTTGATAGCCATTGAATTTCGTCCTCTCTTAAACACAAATGTAAAAAACCACAGAGAGATCCCCTGCGGCTGTAATATATCTTCAGGAAATCATGCGATCGTTCAGTTGGTATTTCCGCTGAAAAAGGACAGACCTGTCCCGTTGGCAGCAGAGAATCCAAAAATAGACATCATAAAAACAAGATACTTTTTCTCTTTTTTGACGTCTACAGTGAACGAATGCATGATATTCCCTCCTTTATGTTTAAGTTACTATCATTATATAGCTCTTTTGCTGGCTCGACAACCTGGGATTGAGGGAGGGGTCCGCTTTTAGGGAGGGTACACCAAGTTTTATACCTCATCAAATCCATAAACTCCTCCGTTGATGCCGTTTAAACCCCTTTTATACAGCATCAAACCTACAAACCTCTACCTTTGATGTTGTTTAAACCTCATTTATACTGCATCAAATCCACAAACCCCTACCATTGATGCCATTTAAACCTCACTTATACAGCATCAAACCCACAAACCCCTATACTTGATGCTGTTTAAACCTTACTTATACAGCATCAAACCTACAAACCTCTACCTTTGATGTTGTTTAAACCTCATTTATACTGCATCAAACCCACAAACCCCTACCATTGATGCCATTTAAACCTCACTTATACAGCATCAAACCTACAAACCTCTACCTTTGATGCTGTTTAAACCTCATTTAGGAACGGAGGAACTATATCTCACGCCCAAAACAAAAGACAGGAACAAGATGGCTTCCCCTTGTCCCTGCCTTTTAAAAGCCGGCTTCCTTAAAAACCCGAAAACCCTCACCTCCAAATTTCTTTAGAAACATCCACAATATACTTCAGCTTCGCCCACTGCTCTTCCTCAGTCAA
>NZ_NIJF01000007.1 GCF_003316765.1 Bacillus sp. P14.5
AATTTGATGATTGGTTCATATCCAGGATACACAGGCCCTGGCAGGATGACTTCATCTCCTGAATTCAATATAGTTCTAGAGTTGAATCAATCCCTGGAGGCCCCAATTTGTAATGATTACTTCATTAGCCGGGTCGAAAGAAACATTGTATTTAGTTCTGTAAAAGTCTGCAGCCGCTTCTCTTAACTCATGGAAACCAGCATTATGGGTATAGTTAGTATATCCCTCATCAATAGCTTTATTGGCTGCCTCTTTGACATGATCCGGAGTCGGAAAATCAGGCTGGCCAAGGGTAAGTGATACCATATCTTCAATATCCGAGACCAAATTGAAGAACTTTCGGATGCCTGATATTTCGATATCTTGAACTTGTTTATTGATTAAATGGTCCATTATTTAACACCTTCTCTTTCTAACTTGTTTCATATTTTACCATGTAATCGGCATTAAAACGACAATTGAAGGTTACCTTGTTTTAAAAGGGTAAAAATAAAAGCTCTTTCGCAAGGATAGCGCCTGTTTTTAAAAGTAATGGATTTCCGCTGCAGCCCCTCTGGGAAAGGTGAGACCCTTAAAACAACCATTTTTTAACAGAGTCAAAATATTTAAAAGAGCAGCATTAAAACAGAACACTTACTGAGGTAAGCAATAGATCGCGCTCACGAAGGGCAAGTTATTTAAGAAGTATAGATGAAGGTTTTCATATATTACATGGAGTTTGGGGAGAACGATATGATTAGAACCACAGTAGTTAAAAATTGGGGATGTAAGACGAGACCTCCCCTTAAAAGAGGTCAATAAAGAAGACAATAAATGGTTTTGGGTCGACTTTTCCCAGCCTGACAGCAATGAGATCAATCAGCTTCAGGAATTTTTTCACTTTCATCCTTTAGCCATAGAGGATTGTATAGAAGATTTCAGTGAAAGACCTAAACTGGATTTTTATGATCACTATTTTTTCCTTCTGATGCATACGATTGATCATAAGACACTCGACTTTCATGAGGTGAATATGTTTGTCAGTGATCAGTTCATTGTCACCTTCCATAAAC
>NZ_NIJF01000097.1 GCF_003316765.1 Bacillus sp. P14.5
CGAAACTCGGAATACTTTCTTCTTTCTTCTAATACTTTATCTAGTTTTGAGAGAACGATGTTCTTTCAACTGAATATGTCTGGTGATTAAGGCGAAGAGGTCACACCCGTTCCCATGCCGAACACGGAAGTTAAGCTCTTCAGCGCCAATGGTAGTTGGGGGATCTCCCCCTGTGAGAGTAGGACGTCGCCAGGCAATCAGAGAGTACCCGAAGTGGTGCTCTTTTTTTATATTCAAAAAAGGGGGAGATCCCCCAAATAGATTCTCATTCCCGCAGGAGCGAGGATGGGGAGGAGCAAGGAGGTCAAGGACGAGAGGGAGAGAGCACCGGAATGGGCTCTGCACATGAGGATGTGAACAAGCGAAGCGGACGAAGAGATTCGCCGCTCATCGCCGTCCTCGCCTTCAGTACCGATAGTAGTTGGGGACTCCCCCTGTGAGAGTAGGACGTCGCCAGGCAAACGAAAGAGTACCCGAGGGGGTGCTCTTTTATTGTATTGAAAAAAAAGGGCGAGCCCCTAAAAAATACTTCCCTCATGGATTATGTACAGAAGAGGCTAGCTCGGATACACCTTCTTCAACTTCCCCCATGGATCGTGTCCCCAAGTTGCTAGCTCGGATACACCTTCTTCAACTTCCATCATGGATCATGTCCCCAAGTTGCTAGCTCGGATACATCTTCTTCAACTTCCCACCTGGATTATGTATCCAAGTTGCTAGCTCGGATACATCTTCTTCAACTTCCCACCTGGATTATGTATCCAAGTTGCTAGCTCGGATACATAATCTTCTCCCATCAACTTGAATCATGTCCCCAAGGGGCTAGCTCGAATCCATCTTACTCAAAATTCTCTTTCAACGTAGGAGCAAGGATGGGAGGAGTAAGAAGATAGGGGACACGAGGGAGAGAGCACCGAAATGGGTTCTGTCCAAGAGGAAGTGAACGAGAGGAGCGGATGAAGAAGACGCCGCTCCTCTTTGTCCTCGCCTTCAGTGCTGATGGCAGTTTTCTAGGCAATTAAGCAGCATTCGAGTCTGAACTTTAAAATCAAACACCAAACGGAGTTGTAGATCTTGTAGTTTTTTCTCAATCCTTTTTGAATAGAAACAAGCTTATAGTAAGATTAAGATTATACTATTAACTATGAAAGGAAGGTTTTATTGTTTTTCTTATACATAGTTCTCTTCTTATTGTTTGGGTATTTCTTTATCCTATCTTTGATAAAGAGTATAAATGACGAAGTATCCCCTCACTTTGCAGCTTTTCTTTTTATCATCTGGTCCTCATTATCAATAATTGTTACGGTGAATTTAATAAGTCTATAACGTCTAAGTTATACAATTTGATCCGTATGCTAATCGAACGGCTGACCTGAAGTTTTTAATGGAAGATCAGGGTAACTCGTTAAACATACGAAAACACTGGCCGGCTTTAAATCATCTAATTAGAAGTGGAAAATTTCTTTGGGCGGAAAAAAAGAGAAGTGTTAAAGATAATTCATGCATTCTGACAGAGCATAAATAACAAATACAAAATACAACTAATACAAAAAACCTTGGAGACATCTCCAAGGTTTTGTTGTCTTTTATATTGTTGATACTAGGCAATTAAAGTTCGCCGTTAGTTTATACTTTGACTATCAGCTCCTAAGAACATTGCCAGAGCAATCTCAGTATCCTGAAGTGGAAATTAAATTATAAGAAAGTTTACATAGTTATATATAGTAATATATCCAATTAGAACATCAGAATATGGCTTTACTTTTTCTTCTTAATACGTGAATGTCTTGAGTCTGCCGCACTGAGTACGAATAAAAGAGCAAAACCCCATATAACTGCTTGTATAATCATAGTCATCCAATCACTAACAGGGAATAAACAGGAAGACAAAAATAAAAATAATGGACTGAGCAATATTAAAGACAGCCCAATATAAAAAGCTTTCTCATGTAATGCTTTAATTTTTACTAACATTAGTATTACATCCACAAAGTACTTAAATTTTCAAAAGTAATTATACTCGTATGTTTGTATGAGGATTACTTATGCCTTTGTATTCTTCTTCCTTGATCGTTAAATAAGCGAAAGCAATTTTCACAATATTATAATAAATTTTACCACATAATGTTATATATTCATAAACCTTCTCAATACATATAGAAAGCAAATCGAATCTCTATAACGTTCCAGAGTTATAAAAGTTAAGTGGGTATTAAGCTTGCTTACCTGTTTGCATAATCACTTCGAATTTAAAGTGAAACTTTTTTACAATCCACCCGTCTTTAGGGTGAGGCGTCAAGGATTTTAGAAAGTAAGATTAAAAAAGCGGGGTGAAAGATGTGGAAGATGAAGATAGAAAGCAAAGGATACGTGAGTGGTATCAGGAATATAGCGATGCGATTTATCAATTTATATTCATAATGATTGGAGACCATGAACAATCGAAGGATTTAACACATGATACTTTCCTGAAAGCCTATAATCATATGGGACATTTCAAAGGAGAAACGAGCGACAAGAATTGGTTATATCGTATTGCCAGGAACGTCACCATAGATTTTATGCGTAAAAGAAAACCCATCCGTTATATTGCAGATTCATTAAAGGCTTTTCCTTCAAATGATCATTCACCAGAAAGAATTATTCAATTAGGGGAAGCTGAAGGTCAGATCTATCATGCCTTAAGTAAATTAAAGAGATCTTATCGGGAGGTCATTATTTTGAGAAAGATTAAAGAACTGTCTATCCGAGAAACAGCTGAAGTGCTTGAGTGGAAAGAAAGCAAAGTGAAAACTACCCTTTTCAGGGGATTGCAGGCAATGAAAATTCAATTGCAAAAGGAGGGGTATGATCATGAAACAATATGATGAAAGCAATGAATATGACCAAACTCTTAAATCGCTCAATTCCATCAAAATGGAAAAATCGGATAAAGAGGAGGTGTATTCTAACCTTATTAATAATTTAGAAAAAAGAAAGGTAAAGACAGGGGCTTTAATTGGTCCATCCATGTCTTATCAGCTGCGTTCATTATGATTTTCCTCATAGGAGGATATTTTATAGCAGATAAAATACTATTGGATCAAGCTGCACCCCAGGATGAAAATATTGAAACAATTGAAACGGTGCTAGAAATAGTATTCACTGGACCAGATAAAGAGTTGAAGAATATATTAGATGATGAAGAGTCCTATGTAGAACAAGACAAAGTTCAAGAATACCAAAATGATTTATATTCCCATTATGAAGATATTTATCAACCTTACTTTGAAGAAAATACATTTCAAGGCCATATAAATACCAATCAGCTGACTTTTACCCAATTAGCCTATTATAAAGGCTATCAACTGAAAGCAGACAAAATAGATGTCATAGAAGATGAAAAAACTGATGGTGCATACAACTTTACAGTTAATGTGCAATATTACAAAGGAGATATTAAAGAGGGAGAAATTAAAGTCTCAGGAAGAGTCAATATTTATAATACAGGTAAAATAAACACCATGAAATTTTATAATGATGGGGGCTTAGAGGAACTGGTAAAGACTATTCAACCAGAAGGCGGATAATATGAGGTAATCCTCCTTTAAAAGGAGCTTTAAAACGGTTCTTTATCATTAAGTTGTATTTTTTCGCAGAAGTTGACTTCCTACACTAAAGCCTTTACCATAAAATCAACCAAGTCTATTTCTCAGGGGTGTTAACCTTGGAACATTCTCATGATATTATCGATAGATTTTCAGTTTGGCTAAGAAAAGAAGGAAAGTCAGCTAATACGGTAACAACTTATGAAAGAGAACTGAAGAAATACCAAGACTGGCTGCAAACAAAAGGACTGACCTTAAAAGAAATTTCCCATAACGAGGTTCAGAGTTATATCAACTTCTTAGAGAAACAAGGCAGAAGTCCAATAACCAACGATAAAATACTTGGCGCGATTCGCACGTTTGCGAAATTCTTAAAACGGCCGGATATAACTGCAGGTATTGAAATGAAAACGGCAGATAAGAAAAGTGAAATTGAATCTTTAAACAATGAAGAATGTGCAGCATTATTGAAAGAAGTAAAAGAAGAAGGAAATTGCAGAAATACAGCCATTGTTTACACGCTTCTCCACACCGGAATCCGTGTATCGGAACTTTGTGCACTCGATAGAGCAGATGTTGATTTGAAGGCGAGGACTTTGGAAATCAATACTTCCACTGGAGTCCAAAGAAATATTCCATTATCAGAAGAAGCAAATGATTACTTAAAAAGATATATTGAAACCTCACCAGATAAAACTTCGTTGTTTGTCTCCAGAACAAATGAGAGGCTTACAGAAAGATCTATCCAATACATGTTAAAGAAATATGGGGTTAATCCCCATAAGCTTAGGCATACCTTTTGCCAGCAGCTGGTGGATAAGGGTGTCAGTATTGAAATTGTTTCCAAGCTTGCCGGGCATAAGGATATAAATGTAACCAAAAGGTATACCAAATCAAAAGTAGAGCATCCGGCTTTAGAAGATGCTATTCACAAGACATTTATAAAAGATAGCTAAAAAAGGAATTATCTCAGCTGGAGAGGGTATGAATATAGTACTCTCTCTTTTTTGTAGAAAACCCTTGATAAAGATTTATAGAAATGATATATTGTGTATTCGGCTTTGAATTTCGGGGCCGATAAACGAAATAAATGAACAAAAAGAAGTTGACTTCCACGAAGTAGGGTGGTATAGTAATGAATGTCGCTGCTACAGTAGAGCGATAAAATGAATATCAGCTATAAAGAATTTATTCGCAGAAGTTGACGACAACGAAATATCATGTTATGATAGACTTCTGGTCGATTGAACCTTGAAAACTGAACAAAACAAACAAAACGTCAACGTAAATCTAGTAAGAACATTGTTCTTACAAAGTTGCTAATACTTTAAAAATAGCAAATGAGCAAGTCAAACTTCTATCGGAGAGTTTGATCCTGGCTCAGGACGAACGCTGGCGGCGTGCCTAATACATGCAAGTCGAGCGGACTGATGGGAGCTTGCTCCCTGAAGTCAGCGGCGGACGGGTGAGTAACACGTGGGTAACCTGCCTGTAAGACTGGGATAACTCCGGGGAAACCGGGGCTAATACCGGATAGTTCTTTTCCTCGCATGAGGAAAAGTGGAAAGGCGGCTTCGGCTGCCACTTACAGATGGACCCGCGGCGCATTAGCTAGTTGGTGAGGTAACGGCTCACCAAGGCAACGATGCGTAGCCGACTGAGAGGGTGATCGGCCACACTGGGACTGAGACACGGCCCAGACTCCTACGGGAG
>NZ_NIJF01000101.1 GCF_003316765.1 Bacillus sp. P14.5
GCCTATGATGTACTGGTTGAAGTAAGGAATCAGTTTGAAGGGTGCGGAGACCGCTACGGCATGATGCTCACTCCTTTTGGAAAGCTTATGCTGCCTATGAAACAGGAAAAGAAGAGGTCTTCTCCCGTGAAATGAGGCAGTTCCTGAATGAGATGCTGGCAGGGGAATATCAGTATTTCTTGAAGAGGCGGACAACATTTGGACCGGCCGATATCCAGAACTTTGTCCCCATGCTGGTGAAAGCTCAAAAGAATAATATCCACAGTCCGTTCATTTCTGAACTTGGGATAGGCAGCATGGACAATCATCCAGGATATACATTGAGGGTGGATACCTTGGGGAAATTCAGGATCCATTTGGGCAGCCGAATCATCGGGGAGAGTGACTGGCAGAGGGGAAAGGCGAAAGAGTTATTCGAGTTTTATAACAAATAAAATAAGTTGATTGACCGCGAGGAAATCTTCCGGGAAATCTGGCCTGGGCAGGATGAGGATGCGGCCAACCGCAGTTTCAAAGTTTCTTTGAATTCCCTCTTGAAGACTATTGAGCCGCATCGCAAGGCAAGAGAAGAATCCTATTTTATCAGAAGAAATGGATCTTTCTATGGAATCAATCCTGATGCTGTTTTTCAATTAGATACGATTCTGTTTGAAGAGTGGGTGACAGAAGGATTGACAGAGAAAGACCCTTTTCAGGCAAAAGGAGCTGCTGGAGAGGGGTTTGAAGCTGTATGAGGGAGATTATCTGCCGGACCACCCGATTTGCCGATTGGTGCCTGACAGAGAGGGAGCGCCTGCAGGTCCTGTTCCTGCGGGCTGCTGAAATGCTCGCTCAGGTGTCGGTCCGGCTGTCGGACTTCGAAACGTGCACAGTCTGGCTCCCCGCAATTCCTACAGAACCAGCTTCGATTTTAATCCTCGGACTTTTGCCGTCTTGGTGTGGAAATAGCAGGTGACATTCCTCTTAAAAAAGGGAAGCCCGGGGAAAAACCCAGAAAATGCTACTGTGTAGAGCTCACGAGTGTGAATCTCGATCACCTGTTCAATTGACATATCATTGTGTTGGGCAACAACTGGGAGGTCGGGTCCATATTCATTCCCATATAGAACCGGAATGGTG
>NZ_NIJF01000086.1 GCF_003316765.1 Bacillus sp. P14.5
CCAAGGAGTCCAAGTGGATACATGAGTGAGAGGTTTCCGGCTGAGATATGTACCCAGGGAGTTCACGTGGATACATGAGTGAAGGTTTTCCGCCCGAGATATGTACCCAGAGAGTGCAAGTGGATACATGAGTGAGAGGTTTCCGCCCGAGATATGTATCCAAGGAGTCCAACGTGGATACATGAGTGARAGGTTTCCGGCTCGAGATATGTATCCAGAGAGTGCAAGTGGATACATGAGTGAGATTCCCGCCTGAGATATGTATCCAGAGAGTGCAGGTGGATACATGAGTGAAGGTTTGCCGCCCGAGAAATGTATCCAAGGAGTCCAAGTGGATACATGAGTGAGAGGTTTCCCGCCCGAGATATGTATCCAAGGAGTCCAAGTGGATACATGAGTGAGAGGTTCCCGCCCGAGATATGTATCCAAGGAGTCCAAGTAGATACATCAGTGAGAGGTTTTCGGCTGAGATATGTATCCAAGGAGTCCACGTGGATACATGAGTGAAGGTTTTCCGCCAGAGATATGTATTCAAGGAGTCCAAGTGGATAAATCAGTGAGAGGTTTTCGGCTGAGATATGTATCCAGAGATTGCAGGTAGATACATGAGTGAAGGTTTTCCGCCTGAGATATGTACCCAAGGAGTCCAAGTGGATACATGAGTGAGAGGTTTCCGGCTGAGATATGTACCCAGAGAGTGGAAGTGGATACATGAGTGAGAGGTTTCCGGCTGAGATATGTACCCAGAGAGTGCAGGTGGATACATGAGTAAGGGGATTAGGTTGAGACATGCTTCTAAAGGGTTCGAGTAGCACAGAGTAAGAGTTTTTTGCTTGAAATATATCTGTGCAATGACACAGGTCATTAATTAAAACCCAATAATTAAGCTTAGCTTGCTTTCCGAGGCCAAACAAACTTCTGTAATTTTCTGCCTCCAAGCTGTTAGACAATTCAATAGAATTAGAATATGTTATACTGAAAAAGGATGTAAACGAATTCAAGATTAAAAGGAAGGTGTACAATATGTTAAAAGAACAACAAGTGAGAGATTTATTATATAAAATTAAAGATCCATTCTTACATAAAACACTTGAGGAAACCAACGGTGTTGTTGAAGTAAGTGTCAAAGAAGAGAAAAGCCATGTCAGCGTAAAAGTCGCGATAGCCAAGACAGGGACAGCTGAACAGATGAAGATGCAGCAGGAAATCGTCAAAATCTTAAAGGAAAATGGTGCGGAAACAGTCGGAATTCGATTTGCCGATCTTCCCCCTGAAGAGCTTGAGAAACATAGGGGAGCCCAGCCGGAAGCAGACGGCGAATCGGGAAGCCTGCTTTCACCTGGAAGCAAGACAACCTTTATCGCCATCGCGAGCGGAAAAGGCGGAGTAGGAAAATCAACAGTTGCCGTTAATCTGGCTGTTTCACTGGCACGTGCAGGCAAAAAGGTCGGATTGGTGGATGCAGATATCTACGGATTCAGTGTTCCGGATATGATGGGGATAGTAAAAAGACCTGTCGTCCGTGGTGAAAAGATCATTCCGGTAGAAAGATTTGGAGTGAAGGTTATTTCCATGGGCTTCTTTGTAGAAGACAATGCGCCTGTCATTTGGAGAGGACCAATGCTTGGCAAGATGCTCAATAACTTTTTTGGTGAAGTAGAGTGGGGAGAGCTGGATTACCTTCTGCTTGACCTGCCGCCGGGAACAGGGGATGTAGCTCTTGATATACACACGATGCTTCCTCAGTGTAAAGAGATCATTGTGACCACTCCTCACCCTACAGCGGCTTTCGTTGCTGCGCGTGCGGGAGCAATGGCACTGAGCACAGATCACGAAATTCTGGGTGTCATCGAGAACATGTCTTATTTCGAAAGCAAAACGACCGGCGAGAGGGAATACGTCTTTGGAAGGGGAGGCGGCGAGAAGCTCTCTGAAGAACTTAGAACAGAACTTCTTGGGCAGCTTCCGCTTCAACAGCCTGACTGGAATGAAGACGACTTTGCGCCATCCGTATATGACGTGGATCACCGCATAGGTAAAATCTATGGTGACATTGCGCATAAAGTGATTAATTTGTTGTCTTAGAGTATAAAAAAGAGCGGTGAACTTATAGGGTTCACTGCTCTTTTTATTGACAAAATAAATCAGGCTCCGCCTTCACCTTCGCTGCCGGATTCTTCAGAGCCGCCGCCAGACTCTCCACCACCGCTTTCACCGCCGCCTTCTTGTCCTTGTTCTCCGCCTTGGCCTTTCATTTCACCCGCTGCTTTAAGCAGGATATCTTGCATTTTGGCTTTGAATAATGGGCTTTCAAAGGTTTCGGTAATAACCTGCTGAAGATGTTCTCTGTACTCCTTGCTCTTCAGCGTTTCCCCGATTTCCTTTTGGATTTCAGGGTCTTTAAGAATGTCCATGACCATCCCTTGGTATTCCGGGTCTTTCATCAGGTCTTTTAAAAGCTTCTCATTTTCGCTCTTCATGCTCTTAGCCATCTGTTCAGCAAATTTAGGATCCTCAAAGGATTTTTTCCAAAATTCGCTTCCTTTTTCGGAGGTAAGGGTGGACACGATGGTTTCTTTTACAATACCTTCATCCATGATCAGCTGCTGTTTTACTTTTTCGTCTGTAATGATTTCCTGGATCGCTTTCTTTCCATCATCTGTCTTTAGTATATCAACAACCATTTTCTTGGTTTCATCATAGTCAGGCTGGCTTGCGCTTGCTTGGCCGCCTCCACCACCGCCACAGGCAGTAAGAATAAGGAGCGGCAATATTAACAAAAGTAAGGATAGTTTTTTCATTTTAAAGCCCCTTTCACTTCAAAATATCCCTACAATTAATATGAGTTAAACGAAAAAAATATACCGAAGGAAAAGTTGATGTGGATTTTTTAAATGCTCGTTTGGTACAATCAAGGAAGTGCAAAAAATTGTAATGGAGGCATTTTTTAAGTGACTATCCGGAATTGGATTCGATTATTTTTCTCCACGCTTATGATAGGTGGACTTGTTACTGGTATTTCAGGATTAATATTAAGGTGGGATGAATTCGCACCATGGTTCAGCGACTTTGAAATTGGAAAAGTCATATCTGTATTTTTATGGCTGGTAGTGGTCGGCTTTACATTTAGTGTCATCAGCCAAATGGGCTTTTTTGCATATTTGACCATCCATCAATTTGGATTGGGGATGTTCCGTTCCTTTTGGAAGACGGTACAAATTGTTATCACTCTTTTCGTTCTGTTTGATCTGATTTATTTCCGCTTTGACGGCTTTATGGTTGATGGAGAAATTAAGCCATCTTATATCATTTTATTTTCTTTGATTGTCGTAACAGGGCTGGTTGTTGCTTATTTAAAGAACAAGCAGTCCGGGCAGAACACATTTGTCTCTGCCATATTCTTCATGGTGGTTGTTACGGTGCTTGAATGGCTGCCGGTGCTTCAAGCAAAAGAAAGCAAGTGGCTTTTCCTGATGCTGTTTGCCTTGCTGGCTTGTAATGCTTATCAATTGCTCGCTCTGCCGAAATTCAACAAAAGGTCAGAGGAAGAGAGAAAGAGTAAAAACTAAAAAGAGGACTGATCCGTTTTAGCCGGATCAGTCCTTTCGTTTATTTAAGGAACTAATGTTGTCTTTGTTTTTCCATTCGCGATCATTTCAGACACGCTTATGAAGTCCCCTTTAGATTTCAGTGACTTTACAATTTCCGGAAGTGCCTTTTCCGTTTGTTTGGCAGAATCAGAAGCATGAAGGAGGACGATGTCTCCTTTTTTAGCGGAGGAAACATTCTCTACAATTTGTTCAACTCCGGGATTGGTCCAGTCTTGGGAATTCACGCTCCAATGAACGACCGTATATCCTAGTTTATCTGCTATCGATAGAACCCTCTTATCGAAATGGCCAGTCGGCATTCTTAGGAGGTTGACATCCTTAATGTTCAGCTTCGTAAATACTTCCTGTGCTTTCTGTAAATCCTGGATCACTTTAGCATCGTCCATATCGCTGTAATCCTTATAAGCATAGCCGAGACTGCCGATTTCATATCCTTGTTTATTGATTTTTTCTACTATATCCGGATGCCTTTCCGCCCAAGCTCCCGAAAGGAAGAAGGTAGCGGATTGAACTCCCTGTTTTTCGAGCTCTTCAAGAATTGGTTCTGTTTTTTCATCACCCCAACCCACGTTGAATGTAAGTGAGACGCCCTTATCTCCTTTATAAATGGCCTTGGGTCCTTCTTCGGTTGAGAAGACAGGCAATGCAGAAAGGCTCCCTGTAAAAATAAATAAAGCGGTGAAGAAAGAAATAACCAGAATAAGAACACCCTGTTTTACTTTCCGGGCATTTAATGTGTAAAAAACATTCATACTATCCCTCCAAGAGACGATTTCCTGTTCTAACATATGCATGTCCGAAGAAAAAATATTACAGAAAAAATGAAATGATGATTATAAATTAGACTCTTTTGGAAAAAACTACAAATACAACATTGAAGGGGTGACAGTTTTGCTGGGATTTCTTATTAATGAAAGAGAGAGACAGGAAATCGAATACTTATTAAAGAGAGAAATGGATGAGATACTGTTTGATTTAAAAGATTCCAGAATTGATCATATTGTAAAAAGAGCAATGGATGAGAGATATAAAATATTATTTACTTTGTTTAAAAGAGTTGCCTCTCACAAAGAATGCCTTAAGTACATGAAGACCAAAAAGCTGCAGCAGGAAAGATAGAATGATACGGGAAAAACGGACAAGCGTGGGTCAATAATTTTTTGTGAAGAACCGTTGACTTTCAATTAGCATCCTGATATATTATTAAACGTCGCTGTTTTACGACAGTGATTCACAAAAAACACATTTTAAAAACTTCAAAAAAGTTGTTGACTCAGCTTGATGAAAATGGTAAGATAATTAAGTCGCCAAAAACGAGCGGCGAAAGATTGAACCTTGAAAACTGAACAAAACAAGACAAACAAAACGTCAACGTTAATCTAGTAAGAACAT
>NZ_NIJF01000041.1 GCF_003316765.1 Bacillus sp. P14.5
TTTAGAGAGAGAGCTTTCTGCGCTGCATGAAGCTTCGACTAAAAAATAAATACTAGTGAAAACTCAAACAAAAGCATATGATTGTTTGGGTTTTTTACTAGCCTATCAATATTGTTTCTATTTAAAAGGCCCTTTTTTGTAAACTTTGTTGCTATTCTATACTAATTCCGAAAAAATTATAGTACGAAGGAATAATTTAGTATTAATGAAAAGAAAAGAGCTGCTCTTCCCCCATTAGAGAAAAACTCCTGGTATCCGGGGGAAATCCGGCTCTTGGGATTTTCCGAAAGCAACAACATAGGTGAAAACAGCCATTTTAAAAGAGCAGCAGGATTTTTGCTATTTAGATAGAATATTTCTAAAAAAGGGATAGGAAGAGATTATGCTCATAAAAAAATATTAAAATCGTATGATTACTCGTTGGTAGCTGTTTATCTTTTCTTGTGTTTTTTCGGGTTGATCATGATATACAGCGCAAGCATGGTGACAGCGGTAGAGATCTATGGTTACAGCAGTGACCACTTCTATAAAAAACAGCTGTTTAATATTTTAATAGGGTTTGCGGCATTCTTATTTGCTGCTGCATTTCCGTACAAAGCTTTCACAAAGTTCAAGTTCCCTTTAAAAGCAGTGATTTTTGGCACAATCGGGCTCCTTCTGGCTGTCCATTTCATTGGTGTAGAAGTGAATGGGGCACAAAGCTGGATCGACACCGGAATCATGAGGATTCAGCCCTCCGAGTTTGCCAAATTATCAGTGATTATTTATCTCTCTGCAGTTTATGCTAAGAAGCAGGATTACATAGATCAATTGAATGTTGGTGTCATGCCTCCATTACTGCTTTTTGGCTTTATCTGTTTCCTGGTCTTTCTGGAACCGGATTATGGAACGGCGGGAATCATCTTTGTGATCGGCTGTTTTGTTATACTCTGTTCCGGCATTAGCTTTAAAATGTTTTTTAAGCTGGGAGCATTAGGAGCCGGGCTGCTGATATTGGTTTCTCCTCTCATTTATCTGGGCAGGAAGTATATTTTCACTACTGAGAGGGTGGGAAGGATCCATGCCTATCTTGATCCCTTTCAATATGCACAAGGTGACGGATACCAGCTCGTCAACTCCTATTTGGCGATAGGTGCTGGCGGTTTAAAAGGGCTTGGCCTGGGGCAGGGCATCCAAAAGCTTGGATATCTTCCGGAGTCACACACAGACTTCATCATGGCCATCATAGTTGAGGAACTTGGCCTCCTGGGGGTTGCTTTTGTCATCCTGGGGCTTTCCTACATTGTACTCCGGGGCATATACACCGGGGTGAAGAGCCGGGATCCTTTCGGGACAATGCTTGCTGTCGGTATTTCAAGCATGATTGGCCTTCAGGCATTCATCAATCTGGGAGGCGTATCTGGTGTGATACCCATCACAGGAGTCCCGCTGCCTTTTGTCAGTTACGGCGGATCTTCCCTGCTTGTTCTCTCGCTTTCAATGGGAGTACTTGTGAATGTATCGATGTTTGTTAAATATGACGAGAAATACGGCAAGAAAAAAGAGAGTTCTGCCGTCAATGACAGCAGGGAAGTCAAAAATGTTTACAATATCCATCATTAGAAAGAACGGGCTGGTTATTTAAGATATACCTTAGTGATCAGCCCTTCTATATAAGCAGATTTGTTTGAAAAATTAAAATTTTATCATTGATTTTTCAGCAGCTGCATGTTCAATACATAACTCACAAGATTATTGCTTAAAGGAGAGGTAGAATTTGAGGAAATTCAGCAAAGTTTTAGTGGCCAACCGCGGAGAAATCGCAATCCGGGTATTTCGTGCATGTACAGAATTAAATCTAAGGACCGTAGCAGTTTATTCTAAAGAGGATTCAGGTTCCTATCACCGTTATAAAGCCGACGAGGCTTACCTTGTCGGCGAAGGGAAGAAACCGATTGACGCCTATCTGGATATTGAGGGGATCATCGAGATCGCCAAGAAAGCGGATGTTGACGCCATACATCCGGGCTACGGATTTCTGTCCGAGAATATAAATTTTGCGAGAAGATGCGAAGAGGAAGGTATTACGTTTATAGGACCGCATTCTAAACATCTTGATATGTTTGGAGATAAAGTAAAAGCCAGGCAGCAGGCTCAACAGGCTGAAATACCGGTCATACCGGGAAGTGACGGACCGGTCAGAGGGCTTGATGAAGTTGTGCAGTTCGGGAAGGAGCACGGTTATCCCATTATTATCAAGGCTTCACTTGGCGGCGGCGGCAGAGGGATGAGGATTGTTCACGGACCTGACCAGGTGAAAGAATCCTTTGAAAGAGCTAAATCTGAAGCTAAGGCCGCTTTTGGTAATGATGAGGTGTATGTAGAGAAGTTCGTACAAAATCCCAAGCATATTGAGGTTCAGATTTTAGGGGATGAACAAGGGAATATTATCCACTTGTTTGAGAGGGATTGCTCTGTTCAGCGCAGGCACCAGAAAGTGGTGGAAGTTGCACCTTGTGTTTCACTCGATGAAAAACTGAGAGATGAAATATGTGATGCAGCTGTCCAGTTGATGAAAAAAGTAGAATACGTGAATGCCGGAACCGTTGAATTCCTGGTAGCGGATAACCGTTTCTATTTTATAGAGGTAAATCCAAGGGTGCAGGTTGAACATACCATCACTGAAATGATCACAGGTGTGGATATCGTGCAGTCACAGATTATGATTGCAGAAGGAAATGAGCTCCATGGAAGCAGAATCGGCATTCCTGCTCAAGATAAGATAGCGATTCACGGTTATGCGATTCAATCAAGGGTGACCACAGAAGACCCTTTGAATAACTTCATGCCGGATACAGGAAAGATTATGGCTTACAGGTCAGGCGGAGGTTTTGGAGTAAGGCTTGATGCCGGGAATGGATACCAGGGGGCAATCATTACCCCATTCTATGATTCACTGCTCGTGAAGGTATCCACATGGGCATTATCATTTGACCAGGCTGCATCAAAAATGGTCCGCAACCTTCAGGAATTCAGGATAAGGGGGATCAAGACGAACATCCCTTTCCTTGAAAATGTAATTAAACATGACCAATTCCTGACTGGTCAATATGATACTTCCTTTATTGATACAACTCCGCAGTTATTCATATTCCCCAAACGAAAAGACAGGGGAACAAAGATGCTCTCATATATTGGAAATGTCACAGTCAATGGTTTTCCGGGGATTGAAAAAAAGAGGAAGCCGGTGTTTGACAAACCGAGAATCCCGAAAGCTAAAGAATTACCGGATTTACGGAGCGGTACAAAGCAAATTCTTGATGAGCAAGGTCCGGAAGGTATAGTTAACTGGATCAGGGAACAGAACCAAGTCCTCCTGACTGACACCACTTTCAGGGATGCGCATCAATCATTGCTGGCGACGAGGGTCAGAACCACTGATTTAACTTCGATTGCAGAACCTTCTGCCCGTTTGATGCCGGATCTCTTTTCTTATGAGATGTGGGGAGGGGCGACTTTCGATGTGGCTTACCGCTTTCTTAAGGAGGATCCATGGGACAGGCTCATTTCCCTGCGTCAAAGAATTCCAAATGTCCTTTTTCAGATGCTGCTCAGGGCTTCTAATGCGGTTGGATACAAGAATTATCCCGATAATGTAATTAGGGAGTTTGTAGAAAAATCTGCGTTTACGGGTATTGATGTTTTCCGTGTTTTTGACAGCCTTAACTGGGTTCAGGGAATGGAAACAGCCATTGACGCTGTAAGGCAGAATGGCAAGATCGCAGAAGCTGCCATTTGTTACACGGGTGATATAATGGACCCTTCCAGACAAAAGTACGATGTACAGTATTATAAGAATCTCGCCAAGGAGCTGGAAGCCCAAGGAGCCCACATTCTTGCAATCAAAGATATGGCTGGACTTCTAAAGCCTCAGGCAGCCTATCGATTGATATCGGAACTGAAAGACACCGTCGACCTGCCGATACACCTGCACAGCCACGATACAAGCGGTAACGGGATCTATATGTATGCCAAAGCAATCGAGGCAGGGGTGGATATCGTTGATACGGCACTTGGCTCCATGTCCGGATTAACTTCACAGCCAAGTGCAAACTCACTGTATTATGCAGTTAATGGAACTGATAGAGAACCAAAAGTTGATGTGCAGTCTCTTGAAAAACTTTCATACTATTGGGAAGATGTCAGGAAATACTACCGTGACTTTGAAAGCGGCATGATGTCTTCACATACAGAGGTTTATCAGCACGAGATGCCAGGCGGCCAATACAGCAACCTGCAGCAGCAGGCAAAAGCGGTGGGGCTTGGGGACCGCTGGGAAGAAGTCAAAGAAATGTACTCAAGGGTGAACCACCTGTTTGGTGATATTGTCAAAGTGACTCCGTCATCTAAGGTTGTGGGGGATATGGCATTATTCATGGTTCAAAATGACTTGACGGAGACTGATGTATTAGAACGGGGTGAGAAAATCGATTTCCCTGATTCTGTTATTGAACTATTTGAAGGCTATCTGGGACAGCCATATGGAGGGTTTCCGGAAAATCTGCAGAAAGCAATTTTAAAAGGAAAAGAACCCATCACGGTCAGACCTGGGGAATTGCTGGATAATGTAGATTTTGACAAGCTGAAAGAAAAATTGTTCAAGGACCTTGACCGTCAAGTGACGAGCTTTGATGCCATAGCATATGCTCTTTATCCAAAAGTTTTCATGGAATACAGCAAGACGGTGGATACATTTGGCGATATTTCAGTCTTGGATACACCGACTTTCTTGTATGGTATGAGACTGGGTGAAGAAGTAGAGGTGGAGATAGAAACGGGTAAGACCTTGATCGTCAAGCTGATTTCTGTAGGGGAGCCTCAAGCAGATGGAACAAGGATTGTGTATTTCGAGCTGAATGGCCAGGCGCGTGAAGTGGTCATCAAGGATGAAAGCATCAAAGCCTCGGTAACTTTGAAACCAAAGGCAAACCCTAAAAACGAAAACCATATCGGTGCCACCATGCCCGGAACTGTCATTAAGGTAATAACGGAAAAAGGTGAAAGAGTCAGTCAAGGCGACCATCTTCTAATTAACGAAGCAATGAAGATGGAGACGACTGTGCAGGCTCCTTTTACTGGAACGATAAAAGATATCCATGTAAAGGGCGGAGATGCAATTGCCCCTGGAGATTTATTAATAGAAATAGACCGAATCTGACAAAAAAGGATGCCGTCCCCAGAGGGGCGGCATCCTTTTTGGATATTCATATGCTCAATTCTCTTAAACCAGGATGATCTTTTTAAGAAATTGGTTACCCTTATTATCCTGCTGTACCCAGGTATGCAAGAATGAACGAGCTGACTCTCTCTATCTAAGAAACTAAAAGGCTGTTCGCAAGCGGCAACCGGTCCGAAAACAGTCTATTTTATTGACGGAGCTTGCTCCGGGAGGCAAGCAGGATCAAATAGCACAGAAGCCCGAACAAGCAGGAGATAATCAGTGCGTGAGCAAGGGCGATCATAAGATTCAATCTTGTAATTACTGTCAATGCACCTGTAGAAGCCTGAAGCGTGACAAGAATAAAGGCTATGATCCAGCCCCAGTAAATGACTTTCTGATCTTTGTAATTTTTGACAGCGAGATATGCGGCATAAGCAATCCAGAAAAAGATAATGCCAGCAGCGAATCTATGGCCCATCTGAATCCATTCGTACATATTCGAAGGAAGTCCAGGACTGTCGTTAAGGCATAATGGCCAATCACGGCATACAAGGCTTGAGTCTGTATGCCTGACCAAAGCGCCGGTATAAACGACGATATAGCTGTAAAGAGTAATGCCGAGAATGTGGAACCTCATCTTGCGGTCGATGACCACCTTGTCAGCATCGAATTTTTTGTCCACTTCAAATATCAAAAGAGTTAATAATAATACTGCTGCAAAAGAAATCAATGAGATCCCGAAGTGGAGTGCCAGCACAAAATCGGATTGCGCCCATATAACGGCTGCAGCTCCTATAAGTGCCTGAGCGGCAAGGAAGAAAAAAGATAAAGCAGCGAGAAGCTTTGTTTCCCTTTTATGTCCGATGGCTTTCCAGGACCAGACAGCCAGTATAAGAACAAGAATCCCTACACTTCCTGATACCAGCCTGTGAGATAACTCAACGACCAGTTCGAAAGTAATGTTACTTGGGACAAACTCTCCATGACACAGCGGCCATGAACGTCCGCAGCCCATCCCTGAATCGGTTTTGGTTACCAAGGCCCCGCCGAGTAAAACAAAAAGCATTCCCAGGGTTGTTATGACGCTTAACCACTTTAATCCTTTGTGCAATCTATTCACCTACTTTAAATAAACTCTGAGACTTATAATCATAAGAAACAAGACAAACATTTCAAAATGAAGCATTTGTAATAAGGTTTAAAAAGGTATACTGCAAAAATGTACGCCTCTAAGATGATACCGAATAAACCCTCAAAAAACAACAGATAAAATGTTACAGAATAACGAGAATATCACTATGCAATAACTAATGTGAAAGAGTGGAAGTTAAAGAGGATGATGGAATTGTTATAAAAACGTCGAATGTCTGTAAGCGTTTCAATGAAAATTGTGATATGATGATTTTGTGAAATAAACTATAATGTTGGAAGGAAGCTGGATGACACAATATCGCCATATTTCATTCCGTTCTAATTCCCATTTAGAAAAAAATCTGTGGTTTAATATAATATTGACAGCTTGAATTTCAAAATTTTCTCAGGCTGGGCAGATCATTTTTTCGAAGTTAAGTGAGGAAATCTATTAAATTCCCGCGTGGTTATAGAAATGGTTTTGGAATTCCTTTATAGTATAGAGGTGAGGAAAACCTCTGTTATTTAAGAGAGAGGAGGGGGAAAGATGTCTAACAGCAGAGTAATTGCAGATATGAAAGATGCAGATATTCAAGTTACTACAGCCTGGAAAGACTTTTTGGCCCTTATAAAAATTGGCATTGTCAATTCCAATTTGATTACAACATTCACTGGTATGTGGTTAGCCTTTTACTTCACTAATACACATTTTCTAAATTCACTTGATACAATGTTCCTTACTTTGGCAGGATCAGCACTAGTCATGGGCGGAGCTTGCAGCATCAATAACTTTATTGACCGCGATATTGATCATTTGATGGAGAGAACCAAAGGACGCCCTACGGTTACCGGTAAGATTACAGGAAGCAGAGCACTGCTGATCGGGCTGCTTATGATTACGATAGGGACAGTCTTTTTATTTATGACAACTGTGACTGCAGGAGTCATAGGGATTATTGGTATTTTCAGCTATGTTGTTCTTTATACTATGTGGTCGAAGAGGCAGCATGTAAGCAACACGATTGTGGGGAGTATCTCGGGTGCAGTGCCTCCGCTGATTGGATGGGCCGCAGTTGATGCTGACCTCAGTCTGCTGGCATGGATGCTGTTTGCAATAGTATTTATTTGGCAGCCTCCGCATTTTTATGCCTTGGCGATGAAACGCTGTGAAGAATACAGAGCAGCCAATATTCCAATGCTTCCGGTGGTAAAAGGATTTAAAGTTACAAAGCATCATAGTGTTGCATGGGTAGCTGCCCTGCTGCCGATTCCATTCTTCTTGATGGATCTAGGCTTGCCCTTTTTTATTTTAGCCACAGCATTCAACCTTGGATGGTTAGCGCTTGCCCTTTGGGGATATAGAATGAAAGATGATCTTAAATGGGCAAGACTCATGTTTGTTTATTCTCTAAACTATTTGACAATCCTTTTTGTAGCGATGGTCATCGTTACAGTCATTTAATGAATCCGGGAATTCTTTCTATAGGAAATCCATATAAAATAAGTTTCAGTCCTTGTTTTACAAAAAGTACATTACACGAAAGAGGGGTTTGATTAAGCTATGAAAGCAAGGCTATCTAAATGGCGTCTATTATCGCTTTTCACGCTGATGGCGCTCGTTCTTTCCGGCTGTGGAGAGCCATTTGTTTCTACATTACAGCCAGCCGGTGAAGTGGCACAGATGCAATACGATCTTATGATCTTGTCTACCGTAATCATGGTTCTCGTCATACTGGTAGTTGCAGTTGTCTATTTTGTTGCTATTACACGTTTCCGTCGTAAAAAAGGAGACGAAAACAGGATTCCTAAGCAGGTGGAAGGAAGCCACACATTAGAGGTAATCTGGACGACTGTCCCGATCATCCTGCTATTGATCCTTGCTGTTCCTACTGTTTCAGCTACTTTCAAATTGGCGGATACAGAAGCAATGGAAAAGAAAGACGCGGAAGGCAATCGCGAAGCACTTGTGGTTAATGTCCGTGCTAATCTCTACTGGTGGGAATTCGAGTATCCTGATCAAGGTATCATCACTTCCCAGGATCTTGTAGTGCCGACTGACAGAAAAGTTTACTTCAATGTTACAGCTTCTGATGTCAAGCACTCGTTCTGGATTCCGGCAGTTGGAGGTAAGATTGATACAAACGTTGATAATGTCAACACGTTCTTCCTTGAGTTTGACAGTGATGCAGCTGAAGAAGTTGAAAGTGTATTCTACGGAAAGTGTGCTGAACTCTGCGGACCATCACATGCATTGATGGATTTTAAAGTTAAAGCAATTTCCCAAGATGATTTCAACAGCTGGACAACAGCTATGCAAGATACAGAAGAACAAGCTCCTACAACTGAACTTGCTCAGGAAGGACAAGAAATCTTCAACCAAAAATGTTTAAGCTGCCACGCAGTATCAGGTGTGGATGAAAGACCTGAACAGGCACGTCTTGCACCTAACCTTGCCAACTTTGGCGAGCGTACACGTGTAGCAGGCTTCCTTGAGCATAATGAAGAAGAAATTAAAAACTGGCTGAAAGATCCAGAACAATACAAACCTGGAAACAAGATGACAGGAACGTATGAAGAACTGGATGAACAGGAGCTGGACGCCCTTGCAGAATATCTGATGGGCTTAAAAGTACAAGATTAATTGGGGAAAGTAAAAGGGAGGTTTAATCGTGAGTAGCTATGCACAAAAGAAAGGCTTCGGCGCCACTCTTTGGGACTATCTGACAACAGTGGACCACAAGAAAATAGCTATACTCTACCTGGTATCAGGAGGATTCTTCTTCTTGCTGGGTGGACTTGAAGCCTTGATAATACGTATTCAGCTTGCTGTTCCAAACAGTGATTTTATCAGCGCAGGCTTATACAATGAAGTTCTGACCATGCACGGAACGACGATGATATTCCTGGCAGCCATGCCGCTTATATTCGCATTCTTAAATGCCATTGTTCCTTTGCAAATAGGTGCACGTGACGTTGCATTTCCATTCTTGAACTCACTTGGTTTCTGGCTCTTCTTCTTTGGAGGAGTATTCTTAAACCTTTCTTGGTTCCTGGGTGGCGCTCCTGATGCTGGATGGACATCCTATGCATCTTTATCACTGCATTCAGAAGGCCATGGAATTGACTTCTATGTCTTAGGCCTTCAGATTTCTGGGGCCGGTACGCTTATTGGCGGTATCAACTTTTTGGTAACGATCATTACTATGCGTGCTCCAGGGATGACTTACATGCGACTGCCTTTGTTCACTTGGACGGCATTCGTTACATCCGCACTGATTTTATTCGCATTCCCGGCTTTGACTATCGGGTTGTTCCTTATGATGTTTGACCGTATGTTCGGTTCTAATTTCTTTGATTCAGCAGCTGGAGGAAACACAATTATCTGGGAACATTTCTTCTGGATTTTTGGACATCCTGAGGTATACATCCTGATCCTGCCTGCATTCGGTATTTTCTCTGAAATTATCCCAACATTCGCAAGAAAGCGTTTGTTTGGTTATTCTTCAATGGTCTTCGCGACAGTACTTATTGGTTTCTTAGGATTCATGGTATGGGCTCACCATATGTTCACAGTTGGTCTGGGACCTATCGCGAACGCAATCTTTGCTGTTGCAACAATGGCTATCGCTGTTCCTACAGGAATTAAGATATTCAACTGGCTGTTAACCCTTTGGGGCGGAAGCATTTCCTTTACAACTCCGATGCTTTATGCGGTATCTTTTATTCCGTCATTTACCGCAGGTGGTGTAACAGGTGTCATGCTTGCATCCGCAGCTGCTGATTATCAGTTCCATGATACTTATTTCGTTGTAGCTCACTTCCACTATGTAATCGTGGGCGGAGTAGTATTTGCACTATTGGCTGGAACGCATTTCTATTGGCCTAAAATGTTTGGTACAATGTTGAATGAATTCCTGGGGAAGATTTCTTTCTGGTTATTCTTTATCGGATTCCATTTAACATTCTTTATCCAGCATTTCCTTGGACTCATGGGGATGCCGCGCCGAATCTGGAAATTCTTGCCTGGTCAAGGTTTCGAAACAGGAAACCTGGTAAGTTCCATCGGAGCCGCATTCATGGGAGTGGCAGTTCTGGTATTGCTTTACAACATCATCATGACTCAGGTCAAAGGTGTGAAAGTCGGCAACGATCCTTGGGGAGACGGCCGTACATTAGAATGGGCAATTCCATCTCCTCCTCCATTCTATAACTTCAAGCAAACACCGCTTGTCCGCGGATTGGATGCTTGGTGGTTAGAGAAGATGGAAGGGAAGAAAGAATATACTCCGGCAGAACCGCTTGGAGACATTCATATGCCAAACAATTCATTCCTTCCGTTTGTTATCTCACTTGGATTATTCATAGCTGCATTCGGGGCAATGTACAGAGTGGATGACAAGGCATGGGCGATTCCTGTCCTTGTAATTGGAATGCTGATTACTCTCGGAGCTATGTTCTTGAGATCAGTAATTGATGATCACGGCTACCATGTTCATAAAGAAGACCTTCTTGACGATTCTGACAAAGGAGGTAATGCATAATGCATAATGAAGAAAAGTTCACTCCAAAAACATGGCCTGCGGCTCCCGAAAAGGCAACTTTGGAAGCTAAGAATAAGTTCATGGGGTTCTGGTTTTTCCTTGGCGGGGAAACAGTATTGTTTGCTTCCCTGTTTGCTACTTATCTTGCATTGAAAGACAGTGTTCCAAGTCCTGATCATGCGCTTGCGAAAGATATCTTCGACCTTCCGCTGGCTTTTATAGCAACCATGTTATTATTGACCAGTTCACTAACAAGCGTATATGCTATGTACCATATGAAAAACTATAACTTCAAGGGTATGCAGGCTTGGCTTCTGATTACAGTTTTGCTTGGTTTTGCTTTCCTTGTACTGGAAATTTATGAGTTTTATCATTATGTTCATGCATATGGGCATACATTTACAAGCAGTGCCTTTGGTTCCGCCTTCTATACCTTAGTCGGCTTCCATGGTGCCCACGTTGCTTTCGGTCTGATGTGGATCATTTCATTGATGGTCCGAAATGCGAAACGCGGACTAAGCTTGTATAACGCACCAAAATTTTATGTAGCAAGTTTATACTGGCACTTTATTGATGTCGTGTGGGTGTTCATCTTCACGGTAGTATATCTAATGGGAATGGTGGGATAAACTGATGGCGAATGTACAATCAAATTCAGGTAACCCAAGTGTAGATTACGAATATCGCCGCAAGAAAAACGCAGAAGACATGAGAATGCAGGTAGTATCGTTTGCTCTGATGATCTTCTTGACTTTGACGGCATTCGTGGCAGTTGCAGGTGGTTTTTCTAAATGGTTTGTTATACCATTTATCCTTCTGCTGGCAGCTGTGCAGCTGATATTCCAATTGTATTATTTCATGCACATGAGCCACAAAGGACATGAAGCTCCAGCATTGTTCCTGTATTCAGGAGCGTTGGTTGGGTTCATTACCATCTTGGCTTTCATGACAATCGTCTGGATCTAATGAATAAAACCCTTGAAACTGCAATGGCAGTTTCAAGGGTTTTCTTTTTTTGCTCTTTAGCAAAAATTGTGGCTCTTGAGAAAAATAATGGATTTCCCCTCCAGGAGTAAGCTCCGCGGGGCGGGCGGTGAAGCAAAAGTAGAAGCGGCCGAGCAGCGACGTACAGATTTCAGGGCTCTCATATAAGATAAAGGAATCACAATGATCGTAGTGAGTTGATGTTGACTTATCGCAAGGAGGAGGCAGGGAAGTATGCTAGCCGTTGGGGCCATGCAGTTAGATTAGCAAGGAGAGAGAACGAAATCTGCTAGTCGGTGGCCGCTGGAGCTAGATTGGCCTCCTCGGCTGCGCCTGTATAAAAAGTGAAAGCAGCCTGCTCAGTCCCGACAGGCCAATGTTCCAAAGCAAAAAAAGGTGGTCTTTGCTTTTATCCGCTTGGGTTTATTTGAACCCGAGGGACTGGGCCAGGAACTAGACGACGCTAGTCTCGCAGGAGTCGTACGCCTGCAGCGAAGTTTCCCCTGCGTAAAAGTGACTGAAAATAAAATGCGAAAATAATATAAAACGGAGGCATTCTTGTAAAACAAAATGCACCTTAAATAGCAAATGACAGAACTTTTTGTTCTTCAAAATTAGGGAAGGATTTCCTAAACACATTCAATCCCAATATAAATCTTTAAGAGAGTAGTTAATAATTAAAAATCTTACAATAATTTTATTGGAACGGAAGGTGCGTGACCTCCTGCGGGACTAGCGTGACAGGTGAGACCCCACAGGCAAAGCCGAGGAGGCTCACCGCACGCCCCGCGGAGTCACGCACCTGGAGTGGAAATCAATAGACATTGTTTTAAGGTGCGGATCACTCAATCATTTCCTTGGTTAATTAGAAGATTGTACTTCAAAACAGTACCCGTTATACGAATACAGCCTTTTTTGCATGCCATTAGGTGAGGCACTGTCAATGAATGTCATGGATTTTCTGTAATAAGTTAAACACAACAAGATAATTCTCTCTATATAAGATGGTGATAAGTTTCCATGTGCAACTCATCTGTACAATTTTTAAGCATACCCTGCGCATTGATCCTTGCATGTCCATATAAAAATCATGAGATCTTGAAGTAGCTGCTATGCTAATGATGACAGTGGAAGAGAGCATGGCTGCTATGGGAAATGTCATGAACTTGTCAAGAGCTGGCGTTGAACTGTTGTAAGGGTCAACGTATAATAAAGATGAGCATTCCTAGGAAATGAGGTATTCATTATGCATTTAGGTATATTCGGATTTTTTGCACTGTGGAGTCCGTTATTTATAATTACAATCTTATTCATTACTGCTGTATATTTCTTAATAACCATTAAGTGGAGGGGCAGTTTTCAAGAGAGTGAGCCGCTTACTGTTAAACAAGCAGCCTGCTTTTTAATCTCTATGATACTACTCTATGCTATTAAAGGTTCCCCTGTGGAAGTGATGAGCACTATGCTGTTTTCCGTCCATATGACCCAGATGGCGACTCTTTACCTGGTATTCACACCGTTGTTTATCCTTGGTATTCCTTCCTGGGTGTGGAAGAGCGTGGTGAAGCTTCCGGTAATCAAACCGGTCATGTCATTCATGACAAAACCGCTGATTGCCCTTGTTTCATTCAATATTTTGTTCTCTGTTTACCATATACCGGGGGTTTTTGACAATGTCAGGACAGATGTGACCTTGCATGGTTTGTTCACATTCATCTTATTCCTCCTGGCAATCTTTATGTGGTGGCCGCTGCTTAACCCTGCAGATAATAAAATTGACTTGCACGGCCTGAAAAAAATCGGCTATATCCTTGGAAGTGCCGTACTGTTGACTCCAGCATGCGGACTAATCATCTTTGCCGATAATCCGCTTTATGCCACTTATTATGATCCTACAGAGTGGTTAAAAGCTTTGGCCCTGTGTGTCCCTGCAAACACTCTGTCCGGTTTGAACTTAAGCGGTCCGGAATTATTTACTTCCATGTCACTTGAAAATGATCAGCAGCTAGGCGGCGTAGTCATGAAAATCATTCAGGAAATTGTTTTTGGGTTTGTGCTCGCCAGCTTATTCTTCCAATGGTATAAAAAAGATCAGGCAGAAGCCGATGAAACCATGAAGCAATATGAAAATGGAGAATTCACTAATCCAAGACCTGTTGAATAAGAAGCGTTTCTACCATATAGAGAAGAGAGGAAGAAATCATGTCTTTACCTATTTTACCTACTATCAGCACCACATTTATCGTTTTAAGTGCCATTACTGTGGCTATAGGCTGGTGGCAGATTAAACAACGAAAGATTGAAGCTCATAAAAAACAATGTTTATGGCAGCTGTTTTCGCTTTAACTTTCTTTATTATTTATGTTAGCCGGACTATCTTTGTTGGAAATACTGCATTTGGCGGTCCTGCTGATATAAAAATCTACTACACCCTATTTTTGATTTTTCATATCACCTTGGCTACAACCGGAGCGGTCTTTGGTCTGGTGACTTTATGGACAGGGTACAAAGCTAATTATGAAAGACACAGAAAATTGGGGCCAATTACAAGTATCATTTGGTTCTTCACGGCCACTACGGGTGTAGCTGTATACTCATTGTTATATGTCATTTATGAAGGCGGAGAAACAACATCTGTTATCAAAGCGATCCTAGGCTTTTAATAGCAAGGTAATGTAAGGAGCCGGTGAATTTTCCGGCTCCTTTTTGTGAACGCTGAAGGGATTATACCTTTATTTATAGAATTATTTATGATGAGGTGAAATGAGTATGACAATTAAAAGACTGGACAAACATTCTTATGAAGAAACGTTAAATTTATCGATGTATGCGTTTCAGTACAATGTTCCTGAAGAGGAAAAAGAAAAAAGATTTAAGCAGTTGGATCAACATGAATTATATGGCATTGAGATTGAAGAAAATCTTGCAGCGAAACTCCACCTGTTGTCATTGAATGTTTTCCTGGGAGAGAAGGAGTTTAAAATGGGAGGTATAGCCGGAGTGGCAACCTACCCTGAATATAGAAGAAAAGGAATGGTGCATGATTTATTAACCTTTACTCTGGAACGGATGAGAGAAAAAGGTCAAACTCTTTCAATGCTTCATCCTTTCTCGATAGCGTTCTATCGGAAATATGGCTGGGAATTGTTCGCCACTTTAAAAAAGGTAAAAGTACCAAAGGCGGAAATGAAAATGTTTGAGCATGCCCCCGGGACAGTAAGGAGATTCAACAAAGAAAGCTATCCTGATAAATTAGAGGAAATATACAGGCGGTATGCCAAAGGGTACAGCGGCATGCTGGCAAGGGATAGTGAGTGGTGGAAGGATAGATCCATAACGACTCTCCATGTTGCCATTTACTCCAACGATAAAGGAGAAGAGACAGGATATATTCTTTATAAGATCAAGGAAGAAAAGATGAAAGTTGAGGAGTTTATACCACTGAACGCTGAAGCAAGAAACGGCTTATGGAATTTCATCTGCCAGCACGACTCCATGCTTACAGAAGTGGAATTAGTATTGCATCCTGGTGATCCATTACCCTTTCTGCTTGATAATCCAAAAACAAAAACAGAGCTGCATCCTTATTTCATGGCAAGGGTAGTGGATGTCACACAATTCTTTCGATTATATTTCCCTTCTTTTAATGGAGAATTATCGATGCAGATCAATGATAAATATGCTCCTTGGAATAACGGAAAGTTTCTCATGACGAACAAAGAAATCAAGAGCATGTCTCCTGAACATGAAGTAGACCTGGAGTTGGACATCAATGTTTTAATTCCGCTGTTTTTCGGGACTTATTCTGCCGCAGAGCTTTTTAATATGGGGCTCATTAAAGGAAATGCAGAGAAAATATTTATTTTAAATGAAAATCTTCATTCACGACCTGGTTTCTTTATCGATTTTTTCTAAAGGAGCAATCTGAAAAAAGAGGCATTTTTGAAGGCGTATATGAAACGTATTGTCCTCAAAAAAGAGGCAGGTCGCTAATGACCTGCCTCTTTCTATATAAGATTATTGAGCCGGAAAGTGCTGATTAAGTTTCTGAATCAAATTTTGAAGTTCATTTTAATGATTCCCGCTTCCTTAGCGGAATTGAACACGATTAAAATCAAAGGTCCCAATATGAAACCGAGAACACCCAGCAGCTTTAACCCCAAATACATCGCAATTAGTGTGGCTAGTGGGGAGAGGCCGATGTGGCTTCCCATCACTTTGGGTTCTACTGTCCTCCGGATAATCAGTAGGACCGCCGCAAGGATTGCAAGCTCTGTTCCTAAAGTGAGGTTTCCTGATAATAGGTGGAATATGGCCCAAGGAGCCAGCACAACGATTGATCCTATCAATGGAATGAAATCAATGATCCATATGATGATCGACATGACGATGGCCACTTCAGGAGAAATAAAGAGAAGGCCGATCAGTGCAGCTACAAAGATTATAATACTTACCAGGAACTGTGCTTTAAAGAATCCGAATATAACATAGGAAAGCCTGGAAGTCATAAAGTTCACTTTTTCTGCAGTTTTTTCCGTAAGATGGTTAAAAATGGTCTGCTTTATCCTCGGAAGGTCAAGCATGAACATGAACAATGCTATTAAAAATACAAGGAAACTGACTAAGTAGTTAGGAATGTAGGCGAGAAATGCACTGATTTTCTCTATATCTAAATACTCTTTCAAGCTGCTTTTGAAGCTGTTCAAAAAGTCTTGGACCTCTCTGCTTGTTTCAGTGACAATTTCTATTGGCAGGTCCTTTGCCGCATTAGTAAATTGTTTCTCATAAGACAGCCAGATATCACTTAACTGATTGATATATAAGGGAATATCCTCTACAAGTTTAACACCTTCACCAACGACTTTCGTAATCACAAAGTATGAAACCACACCGATTGAGAGAATAAAAATGATAAAGACGATTAAGACAGCAAGCTTCCTTTTGATCTTAAATCTTCTTTCAAGCATTTTTACTGCAGGGTCAAGCAATAGTGCGGTGACAATGGCGGTTATAAGAGGGATGGAAACAGGGAGGATATAATAAAGCAATAAACTAATTAAAATGACTGAGATTGCAATCAAAATCATTTTCTTGGAAAGAAACTTTGTCAATTTGGTGCCCCTTTCTTCTTATGTACCTATATAACTATTATATTACAATACAGCCTATACTGAATAGAGCACAGCTTCTAATTCCACATTTTTTTCTGTTTGCTCTTTTCTTCATAAAAGGCTGCTGTTTTCGCTAAGGTGGTGGTTGTTGAAAAAATCGATTTCCACTCGGGCACCTGGGTCCAGAGGTGCTAGGTGCGCAAATAGAAACCCGCTAGTCCTGCAGGGGGCCGCACGCCTTCCCCTCCAATCAATAGGGGGCGGGTAAAATGGCACCCGGGTTTTCGAATAAATGGTTTCTTGCGGATTCCCCCTGGATACTAAGGTGTTTCTTTCTAAAAGGGGAGTGCAGTTCTTTTCTTTTTGTAAATCAAAGATATTCTTTATATTTCACAATAAATTACATCGTTGAATACGAAATTCTTATAAAAAAAAGCCGGCAGAGAGGTAATCAATCTACCTTCCTGCCAGCTAAGCTTTCGTTATTCGGCAAATCCAGATACTTCAGCTTTAATTTCAGCCAATAGCTTTTCACATGTAGTCACAAGGTGGGCAGGGAAATGCTCTCCCTCACCATATTCGATACCATGCGGATAGTAGTGTTTGCCCAGAAGAGGTGTCATAAGCTGAATGATTGCATCATGTCTGCCGATGTCACCGTTGACCGTATGACCTTGAATTCTAAGATAGTATGTACCTTCTTTGATCTCAAACTTTTTGTCATAAGTCACGCGCTCATAATCCCATTGTCCATCACGCAGCATGCCGTGTGAACTCATTACTTCATCAAGTCTGTTTAAATCCGCTTTCATTTCATTGACGCCAGAAGTTTCAAAACGCATATATATCCCTCCAATATCATCAACGCATTCTCACCTATTGTTTTCCTTCAGAATGCAAAATTCCTCATTCTTTATAATAGTGTAATTTGTCAATTGATGCAACGAATACATTGTGACGAAATTAGTAAATCGCGGAATTGCAGGCGAATACTTCGCTTTATAAGGAGAATGATAATAACAGCATCAATGACAATTGGAGGGATCAGAATGAATGTCAAAGAAATCATGACCAAGAATGTAGAGACATGCACCCTGCTTGATAATGTTTATGAAGTGGCAGTAAAAATGAAGGAGAATGATGTCGGCGCGATTCCAATTGTGGATGGTGAGTTTCTGGTGGGGATGATTACCGATAGAGATATTGTGGTCAGGGGTGTCGCAGAAAAGCATCCTGGTTCTTCTAAAGTCGAACAAGTGATGAGTGATGAACTGGTCACGATAGGTGCGGAAGCCTCTATCGATGATGCAGCGTCGCTCATGAGCAGGAACCAGATAAGAAGACTTCCTGTAGTGGATGGCCAGAAGCTAGTGGGAATCGTGTCGCTTGGAGACCTTGCCGTGAGGGATAAACTTGATCATCAAACAAACATGGCTATTGAAAAAATATCACAGCACGATATTGGTTCCAACAAACCTTGTTAATAGTTTGAATTCCTTTCAGTGGCTTAGCACGTCAAGAACTTGCTTTCAATTCTTGAGGCCAGATTATAAGATGTGAGTGTTCTTTTTAAAAGTAATGGCTTGCAGCTCCAGTCCCGCAGGGGGCCGCAAGCCTTCCGCTCCGAACCTTATGGGTTAAAGGATAAGAATTTAAATAGCATTAAAGCAAACAATCTTTTTAACGGCAGCAGCAAAGTATACGAAAAGAGCTTTAAAAAATGATAGAGCCGTGCTTTCAGAGTGCGGCTCTATTTGGTTAGACAGGTGCCTTGAATTAAAGAAAGATCTCAAAAGCGCTAAATAACCTTTGCTGCTTTAAATTCAATTATCTATAAATCCCAACCCTGACAACTGTGTAATTAGGTCAAATACTTAAAAACACTCAAATAAAAGAAGTAGACAGTGAATATTATAAGTAATATATGAAAAATAGAAATGAATACGCCTGCCGTTGAAATTTATAAAAGGTCTTACTGTAAAAGGAATTATAAGTAATGCTATACTAATAATAGTTATATATACATAAGGCCTCTGTCTGGATGTTTAAATTCATGGTTCATTTCTTCAGGTTTGTAGAAATATTTTATATCAGCATACTAAGAGAAAGGAGGATAACTCCTGAAAACCTTACTTCGTATCTTAACAATTTTAGCCATTATAATTTTTGTAGGTATTTATTCAAATGGAAAGCAGGATGACACCCCTATATTACAAGGGCCTGCAATAAATGAGCCTCAAGAGGATCAAAACGATTCCTTAAATGGGACAGAAAAAAACTTAACTCCGGGAGGACCAGCTCAAGGGATAGCCTCCTTTATCAATAAAAGCGCCGAGGAATTGGTTGCGCAGTTAGGGGAGCCTGACCGTATCGATCCATCAGCATACGGGTACGAGTGGTGGATCTACCATATTTCTGATCAGCAGTACTTTCAAGTCGGAATACTTCGAAGCAAAATCGTTACCATTTATGCCGCTGGAGATGAAGCGGAGATAGAACCATTCAAGGTGGGGCAGACGATAAAAGAAATCTACCAGACATCTCCCGTGGAATCAGAAGTAGTCGTCAAGGTTAATGAAGGCACCTACCGATTTGAACTTTCTGAAGAAGACCTTAATACAAGGATGCTGACCACACTCGGGGATGTGTATGCCCAGCTTAATCTTGATAAATATACTGGTAAGCTTGTCAGTATACGTCTGTTCAATAAAGAGGCCTTAGTAGAACAAAGACCCTATGAGATGGTGTATAGAGGGGAATTGATGGAAGAAAGCGAAATTCCTCAAGAAAAATGGAATGAGATAGCAGAAGGCAGTGAGAAGCAGATATTCGACATTACCAATATTATCCGTTCCAGTTATGAAGCGGGCGAGGTGGAATGGGACGAAGAAACAGCCTCTGTTGCAGAGCAGCACAGTAAAGACATGTTTGAACAAGATTATTTTTCCCATGAATCTCCTACCTCAGGAACACTCGCCGACAGGCTTGAAAGTGCGGAAGTGGCCTTTGGAATGGCGGGAGAAAATATTGCAGCACAATATGCTGACGGCCCTGCTGCTGTACATGGCTGGCTGAATTCCGAAGGGCACAGAAAAACCTTATTGGAGCCGGATTTCACACATCTTGGAGTAGGAGTGTATAGAAAGTATTTCACTCAAAACTTTATACAGCAGTTCCAACCATAATAAAAAGAATCGGTCATTGATGACTGATTCTTTTTATTTGGCTCTTTTTCGTGAATTTTGATATGTGTAAAGGCTCTGGTAAAGATTATTGTTGTTCTTACAGGATATGTTGACTTCCGTTCCAGGTGTACGTCTCCGCGGGGCGGGCGGTGAGACTCCCTCGGCTTCAGGGCGCATTAATCATAAAAGGGCATGCTTATTAAATCAATCAGGGTCTTTTTTTAACCACAAAAAATGATCCTGTACAATGGGCAACTGTTTTTCCATCATCCGCCATTACTTTGCCATCAATAACTAAGGTTTTGGAGCCTTTATGCACAAGGGCAGCTTTGGCCGTCAAGCTTCCTGTTTTCCCAGGTGACAGGTAATGAATATTCAGGTTGGTTGTGACCGCGCCATATCCTTCGGGAAGGAGTATGTTAGCCAATGTTCCCATGGCAGAATCGACTAAAGTGGCCGTGATGCCTCCATGTACGATTTCCAGGGAGTTATAAGTGAAAGGCGTAATAGGGATTGTCACTTCACAGGAATCTTCTGAGGTGACCCTCTCCATCGCCAAGGCGGCCCCTATATAGGATCCATTGTACTCGTCCTGCTTCCTTCTGACTCCTTGAAGCACTTGCTTTAAAACTTTGAAGTCTGCTTCATTTCCATTTTCTATGCAGTCATTCAAAAGTTCTGTTAATTCTTCTTTCATTTTCACTTCATCCTTCGTCTTTGTTTTAGCTTGAATTGGCCATTTACTATATTTGAATAGAAGATTGGGAGCAAATTCATTCTAGAAAATCTTAATAATATGAATAAACAGCCATGTTATTGTTACCGGTTCTAAGATAAATCTAGTTAATCATATCATGAAATAATTTTCCGGGGAATTTTTGGTTTTTTTCCTGCTTTATTATAAAGGCTTCTTTTCCAAGGAGTGAAATAAGAGCTGCTTTAATCTTTTTGGCCGCTGGCTATATCAGAGTGTATATTCTCCTTGAGAAGAGGTTTAAATCATAATTTTCATAAGCTAATGCCATAACTCACCGAAATTACCTTGGTAAACAAGAAAGACAAGAGCTTCTCCCTCAGTTTAAGAGATGAAATTCTTAGTATTCGGGGTAAAATGGGGTTCTTGAGATTTTTCTGAAAGCAACATAAATGCGAATACAGCCTTTCTAAAAGATTGTTGCTATTAATTGTTATCTTATCCTCTTCCCCCTCTTACATAGAAGGATTGGAGCGGAAGGCGTGTGACCTCCTGCGGGACTAGCGGTCGTCTAGTTGCAGCGCCCAGCCCCTCGGGGTCGCGCGCCTGGAGCGGAAATCCATTACTTTTAAAACGGCTAGAGTCTCTCTGCTAAAAACAACCTTGTGAAAAGAACTTTTAGAAAGGGTCCAGCATTTTTGTCTTAAGAATTCACATTTAATCAGGACTTTCATATCTTATAGTAGGTATATGCCCCGACTTAGGAGGTGAAGGATATGGCTAAAAAGCTGCATCCAAAAGTTAAGGAATTCAAGGAATTTGTGCAAAGGCACCCTAAAATGTCGTCAGAAGTCAGGAAGGGTACAGCCAGTTGGCAGGAGTTATTTGAGGAATGGTACTTGTTGGGGGAAGAAGATTCAAGGTGGGATGAGTTTAGAGAAGGAAAGGCGCATACTAAAGAAGAGAAGAAGGACTCCAAAGGGTTTATGGATCAAATTGGAGGGATGCTGAAAAATATGGATCCTGCTCAAATGGAACAGCATATCAACAGTTTGAGCCAGGCGATTGGTGCAGTGCAAGGAGTGCTTTCGCAATTTCAATCGTCTGATACTTCATCTTCGCCGGCACCTAAACAGTCTGAAGCACCAGAGCGGCGGCCCCATCCGTTTTCATTTAGAAAAGATTGAGGGAAGTGGTTTGTATGAGAAAAGAAGTGGTGGACTATATCCATTCTAAGGAAGATCTTAAAAACTTTATAAGGTTACAGCCAGCGTGGTATCGAATCCTTAGTAAAAATCCCCATCTGCTGGATAAGTTCGAAGCAGCCTCCATCAATCATTATGAAAAAACGGTCCACCATCAGGTTCAGCGTTTTTCCAATGGCGTTCAAATGGCATCGATGATGATGCAAATGTTCCAGGCTATGAATGATTCCCAGTAGTAATGGAAGCTTGAAGTTCCGGCCAGGAGAATAAGGCTTATTTTTTGTTTAAAAACCCCCATGTCTGCAAACGCTAACGGCAAGGAGTGGTTTTTATGAAAAAATGGATACTATTACTGGTCATAATATGTTTGGCAGGCTGCAGAGAAGATATGCCTGAACCGGAATCTTTTGGTATGGAGCATGAAGCAGAGGCAGCGATGCTTAACGCCCAAAAGAAAACAGATATAACAGTGAAACATATCGTTCAAGGCAGTCAAGTATACGTAGAATGCATTGTTCCCGGAGTCACTTTTTCGACAGGAAAGAAAGGCAAGAAGGGTAAAATAGTGGTCAGTGTAGATGGGAAGAGGCATGACGAATATCATACTGCAGCATTTGTCATCAAGGGACTTACCAAAGGGATACACCATGTGAAGCTTGATATAGTGGAGAAAAAAAGCAGGCAATCTTTAGGGCTTCAAAAACAATTCTATATCACCATCCCCTAAAAACAACTATTAGCTTACTTTCCCTAAACGTGTTAAAATGTCGTTATGGAGGTGAGCGTTTTTGCTTGCTACATTGGAAAGATTGGAAATTCAGGAATCCGCAGAAGAATTGGCAGCTCAGATTCTGGAATCAGATGTTGCAGAAGAGTATCGCCGTAGTTTATATATGTTAAAGTCAGATAAAGGCACGCAGCTCAAAATACAGAAATTCAGCAAAATGAAAGAACTGTATGAAGAGGTTCAGCGCTTTGGCCGTTATCATCCCGATTATAAAAGGGTGATGAAGGAAATCCGGGAGCTGAAACGTGATATGGATATGGATGAAAATGTCGCAAACTTCCGACGTGCAGAAAAGGATCTGCAAAGCCTGCTGGATGAGGTCAGTGTTTTAGTCGGCCGTTCAGTTTCTGAAAATGTTAAAGTGCCGACCGGAAATCCCTTCTTTGACTCAGGCTCTGCTTGTGGAGGCGGTTGCGGAAGCGGAGGAAGCTGCGGCTGTTCATAAATGCGGGGATTTCCTCGCATTTTTTTTGATGCTCTTAGAATCCCTGGCTGTGCCGGGGGTTGCAAAGATCTTATACCTGGAGTTAAAACCTCCTTCATGATAGGAGCCGGCTAATCCATTTCATCATAGAAGGAGGTTTGCCATGTGAAGGACCCAACAATCCTTCATTGAGTCACCAGTTATATTTAAATAAGCGGAGAATTTCCGGTTAAGCTGTGGAACAGAAGTCTATTTAGGGCAAATAAGCGGAAATTTTCCGCTTAAGCACGCCAATTGGACTCATTTTGCACCTTTTCAGAGAATAAGGGAAATTATTCCGTTAATTCATCTGTTTTTAGAGCTATCTTTAAAAATAGGCGGAATTTTTCCCCTTATTTTTAAAAAATCCGCCGATCCGCATACAAGTGATACAAGTGTGCCTTTTATGTCAAGGCCGGTAAGTAAGGTTCTCAGCGGCATAGAAAACCACCAGTTCACACTAGTGGTTTTGATTATAGAGGAAAACAAGAAAATCATAACGGGTTCTGTTTTCGAGTACATAATCAAGAATTACAAATCAAAAGGAGTGCCAAATCGCATCGATGTTGACACTCCTTTTTTGTTAGTTTAACGCTATTCTTGCTGGTTAATCTGTTTATTGGGTAATACTAAATGTAACTCAAATAGCAAATGACAGAACTTTTTGTTCTTCAAAATTTGTGGCACAATTTCCTATGCACTTTCATTCCCAATATTAATATAAAGGAGAGTATTTATAGAAAGTCAGCAATGATTTGATTGGAACGGAAGGTGCGTGACCTCCTGCGGGACTAGCGTGACAGGTGAGACCCCACAGGCGAAGCCGAGGAGGCTCACCGCACGCCCCGCGGAGTCACGCACCTGGAGTGGAAATCAATAGACATTGTTTTAAGGTGTGAATAACTCAACCAATTCTTTGGATAATTAGAAGTTTGTACTTCAAAATAGAACCCGTTAAGAAAATCATCGCCTTTCCTCTCTTGAGAACAATTTCCTGTCGGGGCTGTACCAGGGGCTTTCGCTTTTAAATTTACCCTCGCAGTCTTATGCAGTCGACACACAGGTTGCCGCAGCAGAACATTTTTTCCTGTGGTACATAGAAACGGTGGCGGTATACGTAATACTCTGATCTTTTCCTGACATATACCGTTTCGGAATGCAGCCGCTTGCCCCGGATGGATTTTGCGGCCGCCCGTTTAATTGAGTCTTCAAGCTCTTCCTTAGGAAGCTCGGCTTTAATATAAATAAAGGGAATGCCAGCTATTTTTTTCATTTCATAGTCTTCAATGCCTTCGAAGGATTGCAAATGTTCTGCGAATTTATCCCAAATCAAGGCAAGGTCCATGCTTCTCAGCCCTTCTTTTGTTGATTTATAGTTATTTCTTATGCTAGACTTATGAAAAACAGAGTGTTATTTAAGGGGAAAATAAAGATGTTCACCGATAGACAAGGTATTACAGTATGGTTATATAGTTTAAAACACGCCAAGTCGATGAGAAGGTTTGGCAATGTACAATATGTTTCCAGAAAGATGAAGTATGTTGTCCTGTATTGTAATCAAGATGAGACAGAGGCGATTGTTGAAAAGCTGTCTTCGTACTCCTATGTAAAAAAAGTGGAGCCGTCCTACAAGCCTTTCATCAAGACACAGTTTGAAAATTCCAAGCCGGATAAAGCAAAAGAGTATGATTATAAAATGGGTATTTAAGTGAAAGAAAACAGGTGTCTGCCACCTGTTTTCTTTTTTTGTTATAAGACTTTCCCGTTTCCAAAACCTCTTTCAATTGAAAGCCCCCGTCCTGGGTCTAACTACTGTAAAGGGGGGATAAAGTGGTTCAGGCGCAAAATGGCAATCAGATGCTGATAGTATAATTCTTTTTCCGCGAAGAAGGAGGAAGGCTTAACGTCCATCTGTATGACTTCCCGGCCTTGAGCCCTTGCTGCTTCATCAAATAGCTGATATCTTTTGTTAGGCAGGTGGTTTGGATCTGGAACGCCTTCCCTGCATATATATAGTGGCTGGAATTTGCTCTCTCCTGCAGGCTTAAGTACAACCGCCAGAGAAGTTACAGGTCGTTCTTTCACAACAGTATGAAACGCCATGAAATGAAGCATTCTTGGTTCATTGTATTGGGCCAGTTCAATAAGCTCATATAAATCAGAATACCCTTCTCCTAGTTCAATAAAACGCTGGATCATGTATACTACTTCCTTTCAGCCTTCATTAGTATAGTCTTTTCCAACTTTCAATTATTCCAAAAGCCTATAAATAAGTAAAGGATATTGTTAAATTGGTGATGATTGTGAAAGGCGGGTGACCCGGTTCCAGCACAAAACCGTATTTCTAAGGCAGCGATAAAGTTTAAAAAATAAAATAAAAATTTTTAATTTACTAAAACTTTTTCAGAGTGAGAAAGTCTAACGTACAGGAAGGAGGATTATATGAAAAAAGAAGATGAAGTATTAGTCAAGAAAGCAAGTAAAGGTGATGGCGAAGCATTTTATCAGCTCATGAAGATATATAAAATGCAATTATACCGTATAGCATTATCTTATTTCCGAAACGACCAGGATGCTCTGGAAGCCATTCAAGAAACCACATTCCGCGCTTACAAAGGAATTGGGAAGCTGAAGAAACCCAGCTACTTTTCCACATGGCTGGTCAGAATCCTTTTGAATTACTGCAACGATGAACTGAGAAAGAAAAAAGAATTGTATATAATAATGAAATTCTCCATAAGGCACCAGCTTCCGAAGAGAAATCCAGCTTGGAAATAGATGAGGCTATTGAGCGGGTTGATGAAAAATACAGAGAAGTTATCATCCTTAAATACCTGGAAGGGATGAAAATAGATGAGATAGCGGACATACTGGAACATCCACAGGGTACAATCAAGACTTGGCTTCATAAGGGGCTGCTTTCTTTAAGAAAACAATTCACTGAAGATGAGGAGGGGGATTCTGATGTCTAATCGTGAAGAAGATCGTCTTGAAGAACTTAAAAAGAAATTGAATGAACGAAAATACCCAGAATTAGCAATCGATGAGGCTATTAAGATGGGAATCCAAAAGGCCAAACGCTCAAAAAAATCAGGTCATCTTTGGAAAGCAGGGATAGCGGCAGCGGTGATCCTGCTTACAGTCTTCATCAGTTCACTGAGGGTCTCTGAGGCTTTTGCCGATTATGTCAGGAACATACCAGGTATGGAGCAGATTGTTGAATTGGTAAGACAGGACAAAGGGTTGGTATCCATAATTGAGAATGATTATGTTCAGGAAGTGAACAGCTCTGTTACACATAAGGGAATCACAATCACACTGAATTCATTCGTTGCCGACCAGGAGCAGCTGGTCCTGTTTTACCAGGTGGAATCAGACTCCACTCCGTTTGAAGATTTGCAGGTCGAAAAGATCATGGTGAAGGAGGAATCCGGCGATGAGGTTCCATTTGAGAGCTTGGGCATTGACTCACTTGATACGGAGAAGTCAAATATGTATCAGTCTAACTATGGGTTGAAAGAATCCTTAAACAATGAGGAGTATACCTTGGTAATGAACTTGCGCAATGGGGGTGAGGTGTTTTCTGAAACATGGGAAATCCCTTTCTCAGTGGACAAAAAGAAAATTGGAAAAACGAGAGAAAAACATCTCAATAAAGAATACCTGGTAGAAGGCCAAAAGGTCTTAGTAGAAAAACTTGAGGTTTCACCAAGCAGGACCAAAGTACAGATGAAATTTCCGGCTGAAAACGATAAACGGATTTTTGATATAGAGGACCTCCGTATAGTTGATGAGAATGGAGAAACCTGGTCAAGAATTTCAAACGGTCTTACAGCCAGCGGTGATTTTGAAGAAAAAACCTATTATCTTCAAAGCAACTACTTTGAGAAACCTGATGAGCTTTATCTGGTCTTCAGTAAGGTAAGGGCATTAGAAAAAGATAAACTGAAAGTGAAGGTAGATACCGGAGAGCTGAAGATCATTCAGGCACCCGATGAAAGGCTTGCAAAAGTGGAATATGAGGAAATATTTGATGAGACTGGCGCCTTACTCTTTTCGTGGGATAAACGATATGAACAGGCTGATCATATGTCCCCAATCCAAAGCTACACCGGAGCTGATGGGGAAGTGCATGAATTGAAGTCACAGTATCATGAGGGCGGCGGTGTGGACCGCATGCCGCGTTTTGGTTTTCCTTATGACAGAAGCGAAAGTTCCGGGGTAATCACCTTTGAACTTCAAGATTATCCATCATGGATTGAAGGAGACGTTAAGATTCCGTTAAAACAGTAATTCATGTTAGAGACTTTAAAAATGCTGCTGATATGGAAAGGCATTAGAAATATAAAAAATACCCTGCAGGACTTCCTGCAGGGTCCTTCTATTTCCACAAGGGAAAGAAGGCAAAGGGAGAGGAGAAACCGGAGGAAGAACTTATGGGGAAACGTAAGTCTTCTCCGCGGTTGGCAACAACACCAGAAAAGATGTTGTTACTAGCATTATCACCAGTGAACTATGTTTTATACATGAGGATCCAAATTTCATCGTTTTCCTCCGCAATTCGACGATGGATAGAAAAGAATGTTTATATATGGTAGGATATAAAAGAAATAAATACATATTCAGTGGTGAATTTAATGAGAGTTATATCAGGCGAATGTAGAGGAAGGCCGTTAAAGTCAGTGCCGGGAAGCGGGACCAGGCCGACAACTGATAAAGTGAAAGAAGCAATATTCAATATTATAGGTCCCTATTTTGAGTCTGGCAGCGGTCTAGATTTATTTGCAGGCAGCGGCGGTCTTGGAATAGAAGCCCTGAGCAGAGGACTCGGGAAGGTTATATTTGTGGATAAGGATTTCAAAGCAATACAGACCATTAAATCCAACTTGGATTCATGCGGATACAGTGATAGAAGTGAAGTATACCGTAATGAAGCTGGAAGGGCACTTAAAGCTGTTATGAAAAGAGATATAACCTTTGATTATATCTTTCTTGATCCTCCGTATAAGAAACAGAAACTTCAGCAATTAATGAAAGAGATTGATGAAAACGGCTTATTGAATGAAAGCGGTTTCGTTATTTGTGAGCATGGATCCGAGATTGAACTGCCGGAAGAAGTCGGCACTTTGAAAACAATCAGGGCGGAATCCTATGGAATCATCGGAATCACAATCTATCAAAAGAGCTGAGCCTTTTTCAAAGGCTTACTCTTCTTGATTTTTATTGTTTTTTTATAGAGGGGCAAGTATATCCGCGAGTCCGCATGTCAGGAAATGGAAACGAATTCAGCATTTCCAAAAGATTACGAACTATTTTTCTAGGGGAGTTCCCCTATCTAATGAAACGGAGGCTGCAAGCGAATGGGAAGTATAGCTGTCTGTCCTGGAAGTTTTGATCCAATTACATATGGACATCTGGATATCATAACTCGGGGTGCAAAAGTATTTGATAAATTGTATATAACTGTTTTGAACAATTCATCGAAACAACCGATGTTCTCAGTAGAAGAGAGAATGCAGTTAATCAGGGAAGTGACCAAGGATATACCTAATATAGAAGTGGATTCCTTTCAGGGGCTTCTTATCGACTATGCCAAGAGTGTGAATGCCAATGCCATCATCCGGGGGTTGAGAGCCGTTTCGGATTTTGAATACGAGATGCAAATCACCTCCATGAACAGGGTTTTGGATGAAAATATCGAGACTTTCTTTATCATGACCAATAATCAATATTCATTCTTAAGTTCTTCGATTGTTAAAGAAGTGGCCAAGTATGATGCCGATATTTCAGAACTTGTCCCTAAACCTGTCGAAATTGCCCTGCAGGCTAAAAATAGCGGTTGATCTTAGATATGAAATTTAAGAGGCTGGGACAAAAGTAGAAAACTAATTGATGCAAGTAGAAATCATCGAAAAAAACCGCATGAGATCAAGGTTATATACTTGATCTCATGCGGTTCATTTTTGTTATTAGGCTCTTACCTTATAGATTAGGTTATCCCCCAGTTCCTGATCGTAGGCGGATTGGAGCGGAAGGTGTGCGACCTCCTGCGGGACTAGCGGGACAGGTGAGACCCCGCAGGCAAAGCCGAGGAGGCTCAGCGCCCGCCCCGCGGAGTCGTGCACCTGGAGCGGAAATCCTTTCTTTATACTCAGACACATTCTTTTGAAAAGAGCTTTTTATAAGGTTTTGTCCCAGCCTCTTTTTGAAGAAATGAAAAAATCTGCCCCAGCTGTTATTAATGAGCGCTTATTTTAAAGCCGGCTGTTCTCTCTCAATTTTTGGACATATAAGAGTATATAAACCACCATGGAAAAGATCGTGATCACAGGCCCCCACTGTTTCAGCCATAAAAGTGCCTGTTCCCAGAAAGTCCAGTCAGGCTGGTTAAAAACAGGTACAGAATTTGAAGGTTTATCTCCGTAAAAATTCACATAAATCGGCTTCCAAATAAGGAGAGTTATGATGGCGGCGGCAGTCCCGTGAATAAACCTGGCTATAAAGAATGGACGAAAGCGGATATCTGTCTGTGCCAGTATGCTGGCCACTTGAGCCTGGACGCTGAAACCGCTGAATCCAAGGATGAAGCTGGTGATGATGGCTTGCTGAAGAAGGGTTGCTTCTCCGGCCCCGCTGGTCATCTGGCTTCCAAGGGTGATTTCAAATAACCCTGATATAAAAGGAAGAGTTAAAGCTTCAGGGAGGGTCAGCGTCTTTAGGAAAATATTAAGCGCATCTGCAGCAAATGGAGTAATGCCAAGGTGAAAGAGGAGCTTATTGATCACTGAAAATAAGATAATGAAACCGCCAATCATAAGCAGAGTCTGAATCGACGAGTTCACTGCATCTCCCAGCTGTTTGCCAATGGGCCTCTTTTCTTTCACTCTTGTTCTGTGAAGTGCGGCTAAAGCTGCCCTGATTGAAAAGCCATTATTGGAAACTGTATTACTCTGACTTTCTTCTTTACGTCCATAGAAGCTCATCATCAACCCAACAAAAATGTTGCCAAGATAATGGGCGCATGCAAGAATGACCCCTAAGTGCGGGTTATAGAAAAAGCCGATGGATACTGCACCAAATATAAAAAGAGGATTGGAAGAATTGGTGAAAGAAACCAGTCTTTCAGCTTCGATCCGAGTCAGCTGCTTTTCTTGTCTGAGCCTGGCCGTCAGCTTTGCGCCAGCAGGGAATCCAGATGCCATGCCCATTGCCCAGACAAATCCTCCTACTCCAGGAACCCTGAAAAACGGGCGCATGAGCGGTTCCAAAATAACACCGATAAACTTAACAACCCCGAATCCTATGAGCATTTCGGAGATGATGAAAAATGGGAGCAGCGACGGAAAGACGATTTCCCACCACATATTCAGTCCCCTGATGGAGGCTTCAAAGGATTCTTGAGGAAATATAATTAAAGAGGCTGCAAGTGTAGTGACGGATAGTGCTAAAAAGATTGTTTTAAATTGCGAAGCATTCAATCTGTTCCCTCCCGGAGTCTATATGGATGATCCATTTCCTTACCTTGTAGATAGTGGAAAAAATGGTAGAATGAAATTAGGTAGTGCTATAACAAGCAATCACACCTTGTCCTCATATTATTGAAATATACTCATAGTCACTCAAAATAGACCATAGAATAAACCAAACGGTGAAAAAAGGGGGAGGCCAAGTGAACAAGCCTAAAGTCGGCTTAGCTCTCGGTTCAGGAGGAGCAAGAGGGTTTGCCCACCTGGGGGTGCTGAAGGCCTTTAAAGAAGAAGATATCCCTGTTGATATGATTGCCGGAAGCAGTATGGGGGCACTTGCTGCCTGTTTGTACGGAGTCGGCCATAATATGGAAGATCTTTATAAGTTATCTACCGCATTTCGAAGAAAGTACTATCTGGACTTCACTGTGCCAAAAATGGGGTTCATCGCAGGCAAGCGGATCAAGCAGTTTGTCAGGCTGTTTACCCATAATAAAAACATAGAAGATCTCAGTATTCCAATAGCAGTGGTCGCCACTGACCTTACCAAGGGAGAAAGAGTAATCTTTACTGAAGGCCCTATAGCCGAGGCAGTAAGAGCGAGCATCAGCATACCGGGAATTTTTGTTCCAGAGAGAATCAATGGAAGACTGCTTGTCGATGGTGGAGTAATCGACCGGGTGCCTGTTTCTGTAGTTGAAGAGATGGGGGCGGATATCGTCATAGGAGTTGATGTTGCACAAGTGAAACAAAATGCAGAAATTCTGACTGTGTATGATGTTATAATGCAGAGTATTGATATACTTCAAAAAGAAATCATCATGAATCGGGAGTTGAGCGCTGATTTTATGATAAGGCCGAATGTGGAACAGTACAGTTCACGAGCATTCACTAATACGGAGGAAATCATTGCCGCGGGAGAAGAAGAAGCCAAGAAAATAATTCCTTCAATAAAGCAAGCCATTGAAGAATGGAAGGAGAAGCAGCAATAAGTGTCACAAAAAAAATGGATCAGAATTCTAGTCATCATGACAATTCTTATTATAGGAAGTTCTTTTTATTATCTACCGTACTACGTCACCAAGCCTGGAAGTGCAAAAGATCTTGATTCAATCATTGAAGTGGAGAACGGATTTGAGGATGAAGGCCGGCTCATGCTGACGACCGTCCGGATGGGGAAGGCCAATATCTATACCTATCTCATCGCTTCTTTACGGAAGTACGAACATATCTATCCGGCAGGTGAAGTCAGAAGCCCGGAAGAAACAGATGAAGAATACAATGTAAGGCAGCTTCACCTGATGGAAACGTCTAAGTTGAATGCCATAGAAGTCGCCTTTAAACATGCAGACAAACCTTATTCATTTGACTATAACGGGGTCTATATCTTGAACGTTTACCCTGGTATGCCCGCAGATGAGGTTCTTAAACCAGGGGACATGATTACAGCCATAGATGGGAATGCATTCAGTTCTTCTCAGGAATTCATTGACTATATCAGCAAAAAGACAGTGGATGACACGGTCAAGATCACTTTTACCAGAGAAGGGGAAGTGTTTGAAGAAGAAGTTCCGCTTGCAGAGTTTTCGGCCAGTGACGGCAAGGTCGGGCTGGGGATCGGCCTGGTGGATGACAAGGATATTGTCACTGAAACAAAAGTGACAATGAATACCGAGAAAATCGGAGGACCGTCCGCAGGATTGATGTTCAGTTTACAGCTGTATAATGGCTTGGTCGAAAAAGATATTACCAGGGGGATTGATATTGCCGGCACAGGAACCATCTCATCGAATGGAACTGTTGGAAGAATAGGCGGGATTGAGCAAAAGGTCATTGCAGCAGATAATGCAGGCGCGGAGATTTTCTTTGCCCCTATGGACATCATTCCCGAAGACATAAAGAAATCCAACCCCGATTTACAACCGAATTATGAAGAAGCCTTGAAAACAGCCAAAGAAATTGGAACTGACATGGAAATAGTGCCTGTCAAGACGTTTGAAGATGCGTTGAATTATCTGGATTCTATATAAAGGGATAAATCCGGCAATTGGAATTTTTCCGGAAGCGACACTCTTTGCGAAAACAGTGTATTAAAAGAAAGAACTAAATAATTTCTTAAGTGATGGGTTTTGAAGTGAAAAATTAAATGAACGCTGCGTTTGGGATACTAATCCGCATATGGATTGGTATCCCGCTTTTATTTTATTTATAGGGATTTGAACTGTTTCCAAGTATGACTTAGCGAGTTCTTATACAGCTTAACAAGTGCCTGATAGACGGAAGTCGACTTAATTAGTCTGTTAATCACACTGTTAAATTGGGCAAATAAAAAGGTCAGTGGCTGTCACCTCTGACCAATAGTTATATTCATCACGAATTTCTCTCTAAATCATTAATTCTTTTTTCAAGTTCTTTTACATTATTACTACTATTCAACACTGTCGTATAAGCAACAATACCGAAAGTAAATCCCGCCATGCCAAAAATAAACCCCATAATCCCGAAAACCTCCATATAATCCCCCCTTATTTTGAACTCCACTGCTTTACCGGAACAATTGATTGAATTATATTTTAACATAAATCCCCATTTTGTTTTGCCCCTTTAGAGGATATAAAATAGAGCAGCAGGTGTTTGGGTCACCTGCTGCTCTTCTGTTATCATCATTGCTAATACTATTGCAATTACAATTGAGTTAACGAATAAGCATTTTCTACTCGAAAACCGAACTCGTTAACAATTTCTGTTCATTTCTTTCTTTTATAAACGCTCATTTCGTAAACTTTGCTGCTTATGATATGAATTTCGTAAGTTGACGTCATTATTCATTGGAACTATCCTGGTAAGCAAAAAAGAAAAGAGCTACTACATCCATGTTAAAGAGAGAAACCTGAGTATCCGGGGTAATCACGTACCTTGGGGATTAGTCCAAAAGTAGCTATATTTGTAAAAAATCCTCTCGGAAAGGTTGTTCCTTTTAAATGCTAATTTCTCCTTACTCCCCCTCATACGTAAAAGGAGTGGAAATCCATTACTTTTAAAACAGCCACAATCTTTGCGGAAACAGCCTTTTGAAAAAATGCTGAAAATCTAATCAGATATCAGTCTTCCTGTTTAATACAGTAATTATCCTTATTTAACTTTTCAGGTAGATCGGAGGCTGCTTGAATTCCTGCTGCAGCAGCTTCATTTGTAATTCCGGGTCCACCGCACCTAGTGAAAAGATTTCAGCTGCCTTTATATCAAGGGAAATCATTTCCCTGTCGGCAGAACTCAGCTTACTGATCAATGGCAGGCCGAGATCCTTTTTTATTGTATTAAGATACTGCCTGCCTGCTTCCGTCATGCCCAGCAGACGTATGTATTGCGGAGATTTATGGGCATCCATAGCTTCCTTGGTTGTGTTAGTCAGTATATGAAGTGCCATCCGTTGAAGACGTGTCCAGGTGTATCTCTTCGTTTTAACTGTTTCCATAAACTCCTGAAAGCTTGAACAAGAACGAGCTGCGGCTTTGAATCTGTTTTCGATGCCTTCTTCTATTTCATAGATGCCAGCGAGCTCCTCACTGGAAGATGATAAGATTTTATATTTCAAAAGGCTCCAGTAAAGTTCCCAGTCATGAAGAATTCCGAATGTATCCTGGTAATCTTTCAGTTCAGCCAGGGTTGATTCAGTGATGAAGGAGTGGACTGCATCCACATTTCCTTCTCTCTTTTTTAATTCTTTTCTAATGCTAGTAGCACTTGCGATGGATTCATCGCTAAAATGTTCATCATGATAATTTGCATTTTTTCTGGCAAGGGTATAAGCTTTCATTTCTGAGCCTATAGCATTGCGTGCATGGATATAATGATATCCGAGAATATTATTGGGCAGTGAAAGGTCGACCAGGCTTCTATCCGGATTGAGACTCTGAAATGCTTTTGACAATGCAGAAGGATAGCTCATTCCCATCTTGATATATTCTTGTACAAAAGCATTATATTGCTCATCATGGTTATGAAGGTACTCTACAGTATTTTCAAAGGAGGCGATGTTACCCGACTCACTTCCAAAGCAAAAAGCCGAACATTTCATGGCATCCAACAGTGCAACCGATCCAGAGGCGAAAATTTCAGCATGCTGGGTTGCAAAGGCGTAGGGAAGTTCTATCACTATATCTGCACCTGATTTCAAGGCCATCTTTGCGCGGGACCATTTAGAAACAATGGCAGGTTCTCCCCTCTGCAAGAAATTTCCGCTCATTACAGCAATGATCAGGTCTGCATTTGTCATTTTTCTCGTCTCTGAAAGATGGTGAAAATGTCCATTATGGAATGGATTATATTCTACAATAACGCCCGCTGCTTTCATTTCTTTTTCACATCCTTTAAAATGGGTGGTAAATACTCATAAATACAAGTTATAATTACAACACTATACTTGTAAAGAGTGTAAAGAAAAAATATTGACAAAAGGTATTATGAAAGCTATAATTACCTTTGTTGCCTTGAGGTGATTACATTGAAATGGTCAATTATTCAATTGCAAAAGTTTCGTGATAAGGGAATGCCCCTTGATGAAACAGTAGATGCAAGTGAAGTGAAAAAACTTGATCCTCAGATACGTGATGTTTCTCCAATCCATGTCACAGGAAGAGCAGACATCAGTTCTGATAAAGTAACCTTCCATCTGCATATTGAAGGCCAACTTGTTCTTCCTTGCTCAAGAACGCTGGAAGATGTCCATTTTCCGGTTGATATTGACACGGTCGAAACATTCTTATTAAAAGCAAATGACTATGATCAGTATGAAGAGGAAGAAGTGCACAGGATTCAGGGAGATGTCATTGACTTGATGCCTGTCATCAATGAGCTGCTTGTCCTGGAAATTCCTATGCAAGTTTTCAGCGAAAAAGCGAAAGACGATGAAAACCTTCCATCCGGCAAGAATTGGGAAGTCATTACGGAAGAGCAGGCCATTCAGGCGGAAGAAGAAGAGGAAAAGAAAGTTGATCCTCGGCTTGCCGGTCTTGCTAAGCTTCTTGAACAAGACAAGAACTCTTAAAGCGTCGTGAACCAGCTCGTTCTGGCTTCATCATAACATATCTCTGTAAGGAGGTGGGAAGAAATGGCAGTACCTTTTAGAAGAACATCTAAAACAGCAAAGAGAAAACGCCGTACACATTTCAAGTTAAATGTACCTGGTATGGTTGCATGCCCCAATTGCGGGGAAATGAAACTAGCTCACCGTGTATGTAAAGAGTGCGGTACTTATAAAGGAAAAGAAGTTGTGAATAAATAAGTTTATTCTCAGCAAAAAAGCGTGAAGAGACCATGGCTCTTCACGCTTTTTTGTTTTTTCTTTTAGCTGTTTTCTTAAGGATTGTGGCTGTTTTAAAAGTAATGGATTTCTGCTCCGGGTGTAAAAGGGGGAGGGATTTATAATAGCACCCAAAACAACAATCTTTTTGAAAGCTTTTTTGCAAAAATTGCTGCTTCCGAATTTCCCCCGGAAACTAAGGTTTTTCTCTTTAATATGGAGGGAGCAGCTCTTTTTCTTTCTTATGAGATTATTTCCACTCAATTATAACGGTAGTTTTCGATATTTATGTGGATAGCAACAAAGTTTACGAAAAGAGCTTTTTCGTTTTACTGGTTACTTGCTTTGTGCAGGGGAGCTGTTCGGTTTTCATTACACCGCGCTATGTGAGCGAGAGGCATCATATACGTAATTTCCTCTTTTGATGAACCGCATTGTGTTAGCGAGGGGCATCATCTTCGTGATTTCTTCTTTTGATGTACCGCGCTGCGTGAGCGAGGGACATCATAATCGTAATTTCCATTTTTAATGTACCGTCATTCGTTTGCCAAGTGAATTTGTTGCTATTAAGGATGTCGATTACGAGGGTTCTCTCTGACATTTAAGTAAAGCAGTTTCGTATAAAGTGTTGATTTCGAAGCCTCGATTAAGATAGGTGGTATTTATCCTTGACTTGTTACTGATGCATGACGTGCGGATATAGTCTTATTGATCCCATAAACTCGTCTTGGGGTATTGAGTCTGGTGCACTAGTCTATCACAATGACTTAACCGATCTTCTTCACCTAAGTAAATTGCATCCTTTAAATAGATGAAAATCAGAAACTCGGCGCAGGGAACACCCTCATTCCCGAATTATAGAGACCCGTTAACAAAGAATTAATGATCACCGCTTGCGCATATAGAAAAACTTCCCCTGTATCTGTAAATGTATGGTATTAATATAGAAAGAGAAACAAGTTTAACTACATATAAAATTTACTGCAAAGGGGAATGAAGATGGAAGATTATCTACTGGAAAAAACAGAAGACGGCGTTCTTGTTTTTACCATCAATAGGGAAGAGAAACGAAATGCGGTTAATTATGAAGTGATGGACGGACTACAGAAAGCTATTGATGAGGCGTCTTCTGATGATGAGATTAAACTTCTGATTATAAAAGCTGCTGGAGGAAAGGCATTTTGTTCTGGAGGGGATCTGGAAACCTTTCATGGGTTAAAGACAGAAGAACAGGCCTATTCTATGCTGAAAAAGATGGGGGACATACTCTATCAATTGGCGACACTTCCGAAAATTACCGCTGCCCTGATAGATGGAAGTGCGGTAGGGGGAGGATGTGAAATCGCGGCAGCATGTGATTTCCGGGCTGCGCGAAAAGGAGTAAAGCTGGGATTCATTCAAGGAAGGCTGGCGATTACAACGGGGTGGGGCGGAGGTTCCTTGCTAATGGAAAAAATGACGCCTGGACATGCCCTCTATCTATTAGGAACTGCCGATTTATACTCGTCTGAGCATATGCATGAATATGGATTCATCAATTATCTTCTTGAAAAGGCGGATGTTCCGTCGTTGGTTCAATGTATGAAAGGCTTTTTGAACAAAGATGTTAACGTCCTTGTCGCTTATAAGCAAGCGGTAAAAGAAAAATGGGAATCAGTCAATCTCTATGAAAGAATTGATAAGGAAATAAGGACATGTGCAGGATTATGGGAGAAAGAAGCTCATCATCAAGCGGTAGAAAAATTTTTATATAAAAAGTGAAATGGAAGAATTTGAAAGAAAGAGGAATTTATCGGTAAGAGAGCAGCATCGGTTCTAAAAAGCATTAAAATCTTGAGTTATATATTCTATCTTTTCTACTATAAACATAAGTATGGATTAATAAATAAATTCATACAGGAGGGATAGAAGTGACTTCTAATAGACAAGATGCATGGAGCCAAGATGAGGATTTATTGCTTGCCGAGGTGGTGCTTCGTCATATCAGAGAAGGGGGAACGCAGCTTCAGGCTTTTGAGGAAGTGGGAAGGAAGTTGTCAAGAACGGCCGCCGCCTGCGGATTTCGCTGGAATTCATTTGTGAGAAAACAATATAAATCCGGGATAGAACTTGCAAAAAGACAACGTAAGGAAAATAAAAAACATTCTGTACCTGCCGAGCAGCCTGAACCTGAGCAGAATGAAAGAGTCCAGGAAATTCCGTCACTGAAAAACGATGAAACGCATTCAGGAAAGCTGACACTCGATGGGGTCATAGAATTTCTTAAGAGCCTGAAGGGCAATTTAACTGAGGATATAGAATTGCAAACTGCTTATAGAAAACTTGAAGAATACTCCGAAAAGCTTGAGCAGCAGGTAGAGCGGCTTAAAGAAGCTAATTCAGCCTATAAAGATAAACTGGAACTGCTTGAAGAAGATCATCAATCCCTGCTGTTCATATTTGAAAAAGCCAGGAAGATGGCTCTGCTGCAAGAGAGTGATGATAAAGTGAAGTTCCAAATGGATAAAAACGGAAACCTGCAGCGGCTTCAAAAATGATTACTGCCAGATGGCGAGATTCTTAAACACACAAAAGGCTGACTAATCGTCAGCCTTTTGTATTGATCTAATCAAGAATGTTTTTGTTCGTGGACACCTTCAGGAAGCCATATCAGCGGATTTTGCCCCAGGTCTCTTTCCATATCGTAGGTTGCCTTCTCGAAGCCCATTCTTTCCCAGAATCCATGAGATTGTATCCTGGGATTTGTTTTGATCGCCACATTGAAGCTTTTAGCGAAATCAACCAGAACTTTGCCATACCCTTTTCCCTGGTAGGTTGGGAGAACCTCCAGCTTCCATAATTCAAGGTAATTTTGCGGTGGATCAAAATACTGGTCATTGCTTGAGTCCCTCTGATATAGGCTCATGCGCGCTATAAGAGTATCGCCAAAATAAATGCCATAGAAGGGTGACTCACTGTTATTTTCGATTATATTGGATTCCAGGTCTTCCATCATCGAAAGCTCCTGTACACCGTACTCTTTAAATTTCTTGAATTCTTCCAAAGTCTTGTAGTTTACTTTTAGTTTTTCAACTTTTACTGTCATATGCGGTACCTCCCGGCCAAGTGATATAAGTGTATACCTTCTCTGTTGAATGAATATCATCTAGTGTAAAGAGTATGAGTATCTCTTTTCATTCATTACTATAGGAGAAGATTATGATATTATCATTATATAACAAAAATACAAAAAATTCTGCACTCAGCTAAGAAAGCGTTTGCAGTTTTGGGAGGATTTTTTGTTTTTTGTAGAAATCTAATACTAGAATACTTATTCATGAACAAGGAAAGGGGATATGTTGTGCAGAAGATTTTAGTGGCAAACAGGGGAGAAATAGCTTCAAGAATCATTCGGACTTGCAAGGAAATGGGAATACAAACTATAGCAATCTATTCAGATGCTGATAAAGATATGCCATATGTTGCTGAAGCAGACAGTGCATTCCGTATAGGGGAGCCGCCGGTTAATAAGTCTTACTTACAAACTGATACCATCCTGGACATTGCTGTAAGGGAAGGAGCAGAAGGGATACATCCAGGGTATGGGCTGTTATCAGAAAACAGCGATTTTGCAAGAAAGACAAGAGACCGCGGCATAACATTTATCGGGCCTTCAGCGGAAGTGATGGAGATGATGGGAGATAAAGTTGCTGCAAGAAAAACAATGATTGCGGCGAATGTACCTGTTGTTCCTGGGAGCGAAGGCGGGGTCGCTTCGATCGAAGAGGCCAAGGAAGTGGCGCAATCCATCGGCTACCCTGTTATGTTGAAAGCCAGCAGCGGCGGAGGGGGCATCGGCATGATCCGCTGTAACGATGAGCAAGCGCTCGTTCAAAGCTTTGATTCTACGAAAAACAGGGCAAAAGCCTACTTTGGTCATGACGAAGTTTTTCTGGAAAAATGTATAGATGACGCAAGACACATAGAGGTACAGATATTTGGAGATGAAAAAGGTAACATCATCCACCTATTTGAAAGAAATTGTTCTGTACAAAGGCGGAATCAAAAAGTTATTGAAGAAGCGCCGTCACCTCAACTATCTCATGAGGCAAAGGAAAGAATGTTTGAAGCAGCTGTCAGGGCAGGAAGGGCGGTGAATTATGTCAATGCCGGTACGGTCGAATTCATTGTGGATAGCGAAGAAAATTTCTATTTTCTCGAAATGAATACGAGACTGCAGGTCGAGCACCCGGTTACAGAAAGCATCACCAATCTGGATCTGGTTAAGTGGCAGGTCCTCGTCAGCAGAGGAGAAGAACTTCCTATTTCCAGCCAGGAAGCTATCCGATGCGATGGCCATGCCCTGGAGTTTCGGGTATATGCAGAAGATCCCAAAACCTTTTTCCCTTCACCCGGCAATATTTCGTCCATTAAATGGGGAACCGCGAAAAATGTCCGGATAGACACCGGCTATGAGCAGGGAAATAATGTAACACCTTTTTATGACCCGATGATTTCCAAAGTCATCATTTACGGAAGCACCCGTGAAGAGTGCGTTCGAGAAGCAATCAAGTTTTTTGAAGATACGGAAATACAAGGGGTAAAGACAAATATCCCTTTATTCAGGGAAGTGCTCAAAGAAGAGAGCTTCCAGGACGGGTCCTATAATACTGCGTGGCTGAGTTCAAGGAAGACCGTAAATAACTGACAACGATTACTTAGGAGGAACAGGAAATGAAAGAAATTACAGCATCAATGGCAGGAACAGTATTGAACGTTTTTGTTGAAAGCGGAGCTGAGGTTAACGGCGGGGAGACCATCCTAATGCTTGAATCGATGAAAATGGAGATTCCGGTAGAAGCTGAGGCGGCTGGAAAGGTTGCTGAAGTAAAAGTGAATGTCGGCGATTTTGTCAATGAGGGCGACGTTCTTATTACGTTCGAATAGAGATGCATCACAATAAATAAACCTGGAGAGAAAGAAAGGGAAACCGTCTTTCTCTTCGGAACATCGCCTGTCGGGCTGACCAGGGCGCATTCGCTATTTATGACAATCCAGCTTCTGACCCGGGGGTCCTCGCCTATCGGAACCTTCATCTGGAGAAGGTCCATCTGCCCCTTGCGAAGTTGTGCCTCAGGAGCGGTAATCAATTTTTTAAAAAAGCAGATGGCAGTAATGCATTTGAAAACAAAGGGGGATTTTTTGTGTCACAGAAGACATATGAACATGTACTGGAAGAGCAAAGGGAGAAAATATCCAGCGGCGGCCAGCAGAAATATCATGAAAAGCTTAAAGAACAAAATAAGCTTTTTGTAAGAGATCGTTTGAATCTATTGTTCGATAACGGGGAGTATCAAGAAGACGGCATGTTCGCCAATTGCCAGGAAGAAGGGCTTCCTGCCGATGGTGTAGTGACGGCAACTGGCAAAATTGGAGGAAGAACAGTTTGTGTTATGGCAAATGATTCTACAGTCAAAGCTGGATCATGGGGTGCCAGAACAGTGGAAAAAATCATCCGTATCCAGGAAACTGCCCTGAATCTTAAAGTGCCCATTCTGTACTTGGTCGACTCAGCTGGAGCGAGG
>NZ_NIJF01000070.1 GCF_003316765.1 Bacillus sp. P14.5
GACAGGTAGGAACCTTCCCTCCATCAGCGTTGACCGACTTCATAGGTACTATATCCCTATCCGACTTCCTTTAGGCATTTGACAACCCTCACTTTATTATCGCTTGTTCGTCATTACTCTTGCCGGTTCTTCGGCAAAAGACCTAAAGGATCTCCCGAGTTGCCGTAACATATCAATGTATAGCGTGCCGAGGTCATCGACTCCGAGGAAGTTGTTATTCTCTTGCCGCTAACGTGAATAACAATGTTGCCTTCTATACTCCCGAAAATATCGGCCTTCCTAAATAATGCGCGTTTTCGGAGCTCAATCCCTTCAACCAGTTAGTTTACGGCCCACTACCTCGCTGTCTACGCTTAAAGGCAATGTGTTACCACTTTGCCCTCCAAGACTCGCTACGAGTGAATGGCTAGTTCTTTCTCGACGGGAATCCCACCCGTTATATGTCACGACCTAGGCTCGGTCGCTCCAAGAGTTCGCGCGCATTGAGCTTAATCCTTCTTCTTAAAAGGGAGACGATGATAAAACAGCATTAGAAAGCAACAATCTCTTAGAAAAGTAACGGGTTCTGTTTTCGAGTACAAAACTAACAATTGCACCTCAAAAGAAGTGTCAAATCGCATAGAATTTGACACTTCTTTTTTGTTTATATCACAGTATTTTTGCTAGTAATTCTGTTCAATTGGTAATACAATATGTATTCTAAATAGCAAATGACAGAACTAAGTGTTCTTTAAAATTTGCTGCATAATTCCCTATACATTTCATACCGGATATTAATGTATATGAGATGCAGTTAACTATAATAATGCTAGCAATGATATGATTGGAACGGAAGGTGCGTGACCTCCTGCGGGACTAGCGTGACGTCTAGTTCCAGCGCCCAGCCCCTCGGGGTCAAATAACCTCAAGAGAATAAAAGGAAAAACCACCTTTTATTCTCTTGAGAACATTTGCCTGTCGGGCCTGAGCAGGGCGCTTCCACTTTTGATGACAGGTGAGCCCACGCAGGCGAATCCAGCTCCAGCGACTAGCAGATTTCGGTCTCTCTCCTTGCTATTCTAGCTGCAAGGCCCAACGGCTAGCGTACTTCCCTGCCTCCTCCTTGCGATAAGTCAACATCAACTCACTACGTTTGTTGTGTTTTCTTTATCTCATGCGGAGTCAGTCCAGTCCGTACGCCGCTGAGCGGGGCCTTTCCACTTTATATAGATAAGTCATCATCGAATCGCTTAAGCTCTTCGTGATTCCTTTATCTCATGCGAGAGCCCTACAATCTGTAGGTCGCTGAACGGCCGCTTCCGCTTTTTATGAAGCCGAGGAGGCTCACCGCACGCCCCGCGGAGTCAGGCACCTGGAGTGGAAATCAATTTACCCTTCTTAGCGCGAACCACTTACCAATATATTGATTAATATTGTTTTTTTGCTGTAAAACTTTTAATAGCCGGATTTTTCCCCGAATACTAAAGGTTTTCTCTCGAATAGAGGAGAGCAGCTCTTTTCTTTTCATTATCCGCAGATTATTCCATTGTACTAGTTTACAAAAAGTACCTAAAAAAGCTCAGGACCTCTCCTGAGCTTTTTCTATACTTATACTAAACTTTGAAGAATCCTCCCACTCCCTTGACCATCGAAGAGACCTGTGACATTGCATTCATCATTTGACCAGCTGTATTCATCATTTTATTGAAATCAAGGGAACCGTCCTGGGATTTAAATGATTTCATGATGGTTCCCATCCCGGATGACTGCGGTTTTGCCATAAAACTGCCTTTAGGATATGGATTCATCATTCCTTGATAATCATTATAGATGCCGCCTTGAGAATGATTGATTTCATCGGGCTGTAAAGGATTTTGAAAATACTGGTTGGCATAGTGATTACCTTGAGAATAAATCCCATAGTCCCCAGCCGGATTTTGGTAGCCTTGGTTATAGCCGTATGCCGGCTGCTGCAGGTACGGCGGCTGCTGGAACTGCTGGGGGCTTCCATAAGGAGGGTAAGGCATGGCTCCATTATGTTGTTGTTGGTGACCGTAATATCGTCGGGCAGGTATTCTCCAATTTTGATAGTGATTATGAAATTGATACATTTCCACTCATCCTCCTGACAAAGGAATCTCTGCTATAAAGTATGTTCTTCTCAGAAAAAATGTGCAGGTGCCCGGTTTAGTCTACAGGCTTCCTTCCTTCAAAGACTATTCGACAAATGAAGAACTTTGTCGGAAGTTCCATTTTTCTTACAACTTTAAATATCTGCAATTCATGTTACTATGAGCATGTAAGGGGAAGCGGGAGAAAACCTGCTGATATTAAACGTAACAAGGGGAGGATTCATTATGAATTTGGAAACTATTCAGGAATTATTTCAAGAGAAATACAACTTTAAGCCAGCCTCGTTAAATGAACTTCTGACTTTTGCCCGAAAATGTTACATATTGAATGAAATCACAATTACTGAATACAGGCAGCTTGTAAAAGAAATTGAAGCAGCCTATCCTGCATCCGATTCTCCAATGGTTTCAAACTAATTATATATTTATAGCAAGAGGGGGGCAGATTCAACAAATCTGCCCCCCTCTTGCTATTCCTGTTGTGCCTTTAATTGTTCCAGAACTGTTTGTAATACATAGTGAACAGACTGGGAGTGGCTGATGAATCTTTTGTAGCTTGCTTCAGGAAAAAAGGCTTGAATGGAGATCATCTCCAAATTCTCAGCCGTATTAATAATCTGGCTGGGGTGAAGGTTTTTCGGCCTTTGCTTCTTCATCCATTCGAGAGCAGTTTCCTGCCAAAGATCGATTTTTTCTTTGGCTTCATCGGCGAAAGGCTTTACCTCTTGATAAAAATCGCCTTTTTCTCCCCGCTCTCGAGTTTCTTTATATAATTTCAGGATTTCTCCATTGGTTTCCAGTAGTTCTGAAGTTAATTCCCTGAGATTTTTCACATGACCTCTCCTTTGCTTTAAAACTTCCTTGAGGCAGACCGTATAAGTTTCTTAACCGAATTTAGCTTTATGGCAGCAATATCCTGTTTCGCTTACATGCTCTTTGAGAAACAGCCTTTCAAGAGATTTAAAAAAAGCAGCCTTTGTCAGCTGCTTTTATTGTTTCTTCATTTTATGTGGTTTTGTAAGATAATTCAAGATTATTCATCGCTTTCTCGAGAGATGTTTCTCCGTATAAGCTCATTTTAAGGAGAACCCGGGTCTCCGTTTTAGTATATTTTTTTTCGGCCTTTGCCAGCTTTAACTTTCTCTCATTGACCAATGCATGAGTTTCTTCTGAGACCTTTACACTAATTTTTTCTTCCAGTTCATCCAATTGACTTTCTATATCCGACAGCAGCAGGAGCAGGTCATCTTTGCACACCATTTTAAAGCCTCCTCGAATTTCGTTTATTGTAGTATTCGCCCTTCTCTTACCTGCACCTTCCCCCTTGACAAAACTAGTACTCTTTCGGCAAAGAAAGTCGGAATCAAACAAGTTGAGCAAACTCTTTCGACAGATTACTGAATGAAAACAATGGTGTTTTCGAACAATATAGTGAGGAGGTGTTAAAATCATGACAAAAAATGAAAGCAAAGAACAAAGAGTGAAAGAAGCGAAGCGGATAGAAACGAAAGCTGGTAAAGGGAACCCGAAATTATCAGGTCCCGACCGCCCATCAACTTAATACATTCTGTTTAACAGTGCCGGCGTGCTCATGGATGAAGCATTGCCGGCACTGTTTATTTTACAGGTTGTTTTCAAGAAGTGTCACCGGGGTGATCTAAATTGATGAGGGTTGGGATAAAACTTTTTCACTGCCTGGTTATCCGCCCCTAAAACGAGTGGCAGCCTTTATCCCCTGAACAGTTCTTCCAATTTAATTAATTTGTGAAGCTGTCTCTGCTTTTGGAAAAACCACTCTGTCAACTTCACCGGTTCTTCAAACTTTGACCTCTGAAACCACCTTTCTTTCACTTTTCTCTTTTTGGACCAGTCTTCCAACTCCTTGTGTACATGGTGCTCTTGTTCCTCATAGACGGTTCTTAAAATCGGAGTACCTGTATAAGGGGCATCCCTGCAACAGCGCTCATAATCCCTTCTGGACCCAGTGGGTTCTGTCGAGAGTGCGAATTCCTTAAAGTATGGGTATAGTTCTTCTTTGAACAGAATCTGCGATAATCTGTTTCCAAGCGCAATTCTGCTGTCCAAGTTTCTGAAGTCACTCACACTTGCCCCATAAAGACTCCCCTTCTTTGTAGGAAAAACTACTGAACTAAAGTGAAAACGATCTTCCAGGAAAAACACCTTACTTTTGAAAACCTTGCGTTTATAAACCGGGTGGCGGATCACTGGTTCCTCTATAACATTCTGTTCATTGATAATAAGAGCCTGCATCAACCGGTCCTGGTCCCCTGACTCCCAAAACCTCCTCCACTCAGACTGCATGAAGGAAGACACAAAAAATTCACGAAATAAGTGAAACATTTCTACATCTAATTCCGTCTTATAATGATGTATCAGCAGCTGAGGAAAAATGTCCTGAAAGATCAGCCAATTCGCTCGTTCATAGGTAAGGAATAAAGTCTCCCTGGTTCTTTTATCAAGAATCGATGGAAGCCAGGGTCCTTGGAGATCGCACATATTCCAACCGGCGTTCCGTGAGACCATCGAGGCTAAAAATGACCATTTTATTTCTGGATGTAATAGGTAATACTCTTGATAAGCCTTAGTTCTTGATATATTATCACGGTTATATTTGAATGTTTGTTCGCTAATCACCCCCATAATCTGTTCAGGAGTTTCAGCAAGCGAGTATTCGGGTAAAAACCGGTGAAAAAAGGATAATTTGGCCATATTAACCGCCCCGTTCGTCGTTATAGGGTTATGTTAACGAGATTTAGGCATTTTTATTCACCCATCATCTTGACGTATCTGATATGATATAGATTAGTTTGTGAGGTGGGAATATGAACTTCCATTATCCCAATGGAAAAAAATTTATCCAGAAGGCTTCCCCCGCCATTAAAAAAACGGCGGCAAAAAAAGTCTCCTACAGCAACCGGGGAATGACTCTTGAGGAGGATATTAACGAAACCAATCAATATTATCTTGCTAACGGAGTCGCTGTTATCCATAAAAAACCGACACCCGTTCAAATTGTCGATGTCCACTATCCTCAGCGAAGCGCGGCAGTCATTAAAGAGGCCTATTTCAAACAGCCTTCAACAACGGATTACAATGGTCTTTATAAAGGCAGATACATTGATTTTGAAGCAAAAGAAACGAAGAACAAAACTTCTTTTCCCCTTCAAAATCTTCATATCCATCAAATTCAGCATATGAAACAGGTGGATGAGCAGGATGGCATCGCATTTATCTTAATCCGTTTTTCAATGACAGAAGAAATCTTTTTCATGAAATTCATTGAGCTGTATAAGTACTGGAAGAGAATGGATCAGGGCGGTAGAAAATCAATCAAGAAAGAAGAGATTGAAGCAGATGGAGTGAAAATCTCATTGGGCTTCCACCCCCGCATTGATTATCTTAAGACGGTACATTCATTATATTTCTAAACTCAGGTCTCCTGCTGCAGTACAATAAAGAGCGTGCAGCAAATGTGGAGTAAAGATGAAAGTGAGGATACACACTATGTCTGGTCAATATAAATCCAGGGAAGAAAAACGCCTTGCTCAGCAAAAAAAGGCTAAAGGAAAGGGCAAAGGCAAAAAGAAATCGTTTTTTGCAAAGGCCATCATCAGTTTATTTATCATTGGAATTATCGGGATGCTTTCAGGAGCAGGCTTATTTGCCTACTACGCAAGCAAAGCGCCCGAGTTGGACGAATCACTGCTGAAGGATCCGATTGCGTCTGAGATCTACGATATGAACGGTGATTTGATCACCACTGTAGGGACCGAGAAGAGGGATTATGTAAATTATGAACAGATTCCCCCTCTTATGGAAGATGCGATACTTGCTACCGAGGATAACCGCTTCTATAAACATAATGGAATTGATTTAATCCGTTTAGGCGGTGCAGTGATTGCCAATGTCACCAACGGTTTCGGTTCAGAGGGTGCGAGCACCTTAACTCAGCAGGTCATCAAGGGATCTTTCCTGTCACCTGATAAGACGCTTGAACGTAAAGCACAGGAAGCATGGCTCGCTGTTAAACTTGAACAGGATTACACCAAAGAGGAAATTTTCGAGATGTATTTTAACAAGGTATATATGTCTGCCGGGATTAACGGCTTCGGCACAGCTGCTACCTATTATTATGGAAAAGAACTAAAGGACCTTGAGCTGCATGAGGCAGCCCTGCTTGCCGGTATGCCGCAAAGTCCTAATAACTATAACCCTTTTGATTATCCGGAAAAAGCTGAAAAGAGAAGGAACATCGTTCTCAGCCTAATGCATCAGCATGAAAAAATCAGCAAGGAAGAAATGGAACAGGCGCAAGCAATGCCAGTCACAGAGTCTCTCGTTACTGAGGAAGCAAGGGAAGAACGCTCTATTGATAAATATCAGGCTTTTGTCGACGTTGTAATCGATGAAGTAGCGGAACTTGGAGACTATAACCTGTTCACGGACGGCCTGAAGGTTTACACAACTGTAGATCCGAAAGCACAGGAACGTGTCGAGGCTATTCTTGCAGGGGAAGCGATTGATTTTGAATATCCTGAAAGATTTGAGGAATTGATGCAGGCCGGCATCACCCTCCTAGATACAGAAACCGGGGAAATACGCGCTATTGGAGGCGGCCGTGACTATGGAGAAATCAAACGTGGATTCAACTATGCTGTTGATGCCAAAAGACAGCCTGGATCGACAATTAAACCTCTATTGGATTACGGACCTGCCGTAGAATATGAAAAATGGTCTACTTACCACCAAATAAAAGATGAACCATATCAATATACGGATACTGACATCGATATCAATAACTGGGATACACGTTTCAAAGGAGATATTTCCATACGTGAAGCACTCTGGGATTCACGTAATGTCCCTGCAGTAAAGGCATTACAGGAAGTGGGCCCTGCGAAAGCAGGAGAATTCCTATCAGGTCTGGGAATTTCTTTTGAAGATATCTTTGAAGCCTATGCTCTAGGCGGAACACCTGGAGTGAATTCCGTACAGATGGCTGGAGCGTATGCTGCCTTCGGAAACGGCGGAATATACAATAAGCCGCATTCTGTTCAAAAAATCGTACTTAGAGATGGTGAAACCGAGGTCAACGTCAACCCTGAACCAAAGAACGCTATGAAGGATTACACCGCTTACATGATTACTGACATGCTGAAGGATGTATTAAAGCCAGGTGCAACGGGCATTTATGCAAACGTACAAGGTCTTCCGATGGCAGGAAAGTCAGGAACAACCAATTATACAGATGAAGATAGAGCTAAATACAATGTTGCAGCGAATGAAGCACCAGATTCATGGTTTGTCGGTTATACAACGAATTACACTGCTTCTGTATGGACCGGATATAGAGAAAGGAAATATCCACTCAATCCTTCAGAACGTCATATCGCGCAATATATCGTCAAAGACATCATGAGCTACGTATCACAGGATATCGATACACCAGATTTCAAGAAGCCTAAGAGTGTGGTCGAATCTCCTGTAGAAAAAGGATCCAACCCTGCACGGCTTCCAAGTGATTACACACCGGAAGATAGAATCACCTATGAACTATTTGTTCGAGGGACAGAGCCTAGCAAGGTATCTGAGCAGTTCGATAAAATCCCTGAACCACAAGGCTTGAAGGGAGAATTCGATAACGACAAAAAGACCATTACGTTAACATGGGACTATAATGACGACGATCGAAATCCAAACTTTGAGGTTTCAGGTTCCTTCAATGAAGAAGGTCCCAAAGTCCTCTCCACGACTTCTGAAAAAGGTTTGATTGTTGAAAACATCGCAGCTGACGGCAGCTACACATTCACCGTTACTGCTGTCGATGGAGAACAGCGCAGTGAGCCTGCAACAGTAAACGTCAACGTTGAAGGCCAAGAGCCTGAGGAAGAGCCTGAAGAGGATTCAGAAGAAACTCCTGAAGGTGAAGAAAACGAAGACGGTAACAATGAAGATGATGAAGAAGAAAATGGTGAAGGCAACGGCGAAGGTGAAAATGAAGAGGAAGAAACCACACCGCCAGCCGAAGATGGCACAGATGGAGAAAATGAAGATGACGACGATGGCCAAGATGAAGGCCAAGGCGAAGGTAACGCGGACAGCAACGGTACAAATAATAACTCTGATGATGAAGAGTAATACTAAAAAACAGCGTCTGACTCAGTCAGACGCTGTTTTTATTTGCTCAATTTTTAGGAAATCCTGTGTGGCAATGCTATCCCTCCTCCATCTGGATAGAGGGATGGGTACGGAAGACATACGGCTGGTGCGAAAACCCCTTACTTTTAAAGAAGCTGCAACCTTATTTAAGGTGTTTTCGAACAGCCTGAGCCTTTGCGAATTGCTTTATTTGCTCAATGAACAACTGATCCAATTGTTTGTAGGAATGAAACAAAGACGGCTGATTTAAAACAAACTCAAGCCTTTCTCTGACATTTACCGGCTTTACGGACAGAACCTCCAGTTCCTCTTTCCACTTAAGAGGGTTAGCAGGCTTTTCATTGGTCCAGAATAAATACATTATAAAATGTGCTGCCGCTTTATTCATCAGCACTTTAACTTCATCAGAAGTACGCGCAGCAAAAACGACATTCAGTTGTTCACGCAGTTCCGTCCACGTCTCTTCTGCCTTTTTGATGGAGAAAGGTTCCTCCCAAGGAATCACTGAAAGACTGACATTATTGTAATAGAGAATTTCATAACAAAAAACAGGTTGAAGCGGATCCGTATTTTCATCATCTATGGACACCAGAGCATCTGTATCCATATAGAAAAATGGGTGCTTTACCTCTTCCGGCAGCCGATAAAGCTTCTCCATCACTTCTTCCTCTTCATTCGCTTTTGGCCTTCCCTGCACAGATCCAGCAAAGGACATATTTCACATTGAGGAGCTTGAGCTTTACAATGGTACCTTCCAAAGAAAATCAGCCTATGATGGGTATCTGACCACTTTTCTCTTGGAATTTTTCTCATCAATGTCTTCTCGACTTCAAGCACACTGTCTTTCCACCTGCATATTGCCAGTCTCTTGCTTACCCTCTCAACATGGGTGTCAACAGCCAATGCTGGTTCCCCGAATGCAACAGAAACCACGACATTAGCCGTTTTGCGGCCAACACCTGGCAGTTTGACAAGGTCATCTCTAGATTGAGGGACTTCTCCCCCATGCTCTTCCAAAAGAATTTCACATAAACTTCTGATATTCTTCGCCTTATTTCGGTATAGTCCGATTGAGCGGATATCTTGCTGCAGCTCTTCCAAGCTGACCTTTAAGTAATCTTCCGGTTGTTTATATTTTTCAAATAAGTTTTTGGTTACTTTATTGACAAGAGCATCCGTGCACTGAGCTGACAATAGAACCGCAATGACCAGATCGAAAGGGTTTCGATGGTATAACTCACAGTGAGCATCCGGAAACATTCTCTCCATTTCATTAAAGCAATACTCTATTTGACTTTTATTCAACATAATATATTCACCACTGATCGATTGTTTTTGGATGTGATATCCCTTGTTGCTATTTGAATGCTGGTTTTACCTCTCCCTTATTTACATGGTAGCCGGAAGTGATGGACAGGTCTCCTGCGGGAACAGCATACCCTCACGCGAAAAAAACCATTAAATCCAAATGACACCTTTTAAGCAAAGATGCTACTGCTCAAGCCAATTATAGAATGGGACTGTTTTTTTATCTGATTGCGCAGTCTGGGAGGATACTTGCTGCTTTTGATGCGGCCTGAATTTTTCTCCCTGCTTCTTGGCCTGTTCAATTGTTTTGACGCCATTCTTTTTCCATTCAAAAAGGATACGGTCAATGTACCGGAAGTTAAGTTTTCCGGAAATGACAGCTTCCCGAAGCGCTGCTTTAATAATCACTGCATTATGTTCATCTTGATCGATCCACATGGCAAGTGTTTCACACTCCAAAGGCGAAAGCGGCCTGCTGAACTCCTGTTCAAAAACCGTATACAAGTCCGTTTCCTCTAGAAGAGCCTTTTCCATGCCTTCCCCTTTGCTTTCGTTCAGCACAAATTCAGCCAATTTTGTCCAAAGCGGTTTCAATGAGTATTGTTCATACAGAATTCCGCTGGATGAATTTCCTTCCTCTATGGAAATGAATTGATTTTGAACGAGCCTTCTGAGGATTGAGGAACACTCCTCACTCGAAAAGCTCATTTTGGAGGAAATTTCTTCAGGCGTGGGGAAATCGTTGCCTTTATCAATAAAAGAGTAAACTTGAAGAAGCAATACAAATTCTGATTCACTCAAACCGAGTTTATTGTAATTGGAAAGAAGCAGTTGAGGGATGCTGATAGTGCCCTCTTCCAGCCAACTGACCATTAACTGTTTATAATCCATAATACGTCCACCTCAAATAATAGTATATCATGATGAAAGAAACACTGAACATGGAAAAAGACTACAAAAGTGCCTTGGAAAGCATAGGTACTTACCTAACATGATTATGGTTTAAAAATTTTGCGTATTTCCCGTTATCAAGCAAAAACGACCGCCGAGGAATTAATCGCAAGGCAGTCGTTTGTGTGTGATAATTTCTTAAGGATAAAGTCGGTTTAATAATCTTGGGAACGGGATGGTTTCGCGTACGTGTTCTACGCCGCTGATCCAAGCCACTGTTCTCTCCAGGCCAAGGCCGAACCCTGAATGGGGAACGGAGCCATATTTGCGTAATTCCAGATACCATTTGTAAGCCTCAGGATCAAGCTCATGCTCCTTGATGCGCTGGCTGAGGATATCATGGTCATGAAGACGCTCAGAACCTCCTATGATCTCTCCATAGCCTTCTGGAGCAATCAAATCTGCACACAGGACAACATCCTCCCGATTTGGATCCGGCTGCATGTAGAAAGGTTTCAAGGACGTTGGATAGTGAGTGATGAATACCGGTTTGTCATAGCTTTCAGCAATGGCCGTTTCATGCGGAGCACCAAAATCGTCTCCCCACTCTATATCATCAAACCCTTTTTCCTGCAGGAATTTAACAGCTTCATCATAAGTGATTCTAGGGAACGGAGCTTTGATATTCTCAAGCTTGGAAGTATCACGGCCCAATCGTTCCAATTCCAATTTACAATTTTCAAGAACAGATTGTACAACATGGGACACATACTCTTCCTGCACTTTAAGGCTGTCCTCATGCTCGTAAAAAGCCATTTCAGGTTCAATCATCCAGAACTCAATTAAGTGGCGGCGGGTTTTTGACTTTTCGGCTCGGAAAGTCGGGCCGAAAGAAAATACTTTTCCAAGAGCCATTGCCGCTGCTTCCATATAAAGCTGTCCGCTTTGGGAAAGGTAAGCATCTTCATCGAAATACTTCGTATGGAAAAGCTCCGAAGTTCCTTCAGGGGCACTGCCTGTCAGGATTGGCGGATCTACCTTGACGAATCCTTCTTTATTGAAGTATTCATAGGTTGCACGGATGATTTCATTACGGACCTTCATCACCGCATGCTGACGGCGGGAGCGAAGCCATAGATGGCGGTTGTCCATCAAGAATTCCGTTCCATGCTCTTTCGGTGTAATAGGATAGTCAACAGCTTCATGAATAACCTCAAGGCTGTTCACCTGCATTTCATAACCAAAAGGAGAGCGTGTATCCTCCTGAATCACACCAGTGACATATAGAGATGTCTCTTGGGTAATTGATTTAGCTTTTTGGAAAATCTCTTCTTCGACTTCGCTCTTCACGACAACTCCCTGTATGAAGCCTGTACCATCTCTAAGTTGCAGGAATGCGATCTTGCCGCTTGACCTTTTGTTCGCAAGCCATGCGCCGATTGTCACTTCTTCTCCAACATGCTTATTCACTTCTGCAATTGTTGTTTTCACGTTTAATTCCCTCCAAAAACTCAACACTCTTATGTATCAATTTCTTTTTATTATACATATCCACCCATACCCTAGCAACACAGAAAACACGGCAAGGGGTTTTTCATCAGGACGAGCGGCAGAAAACCTGCCGCCCAAACTTGTTATTTAGTTGGATTTCTTTATTTTTGAGTAACAAAAGAATGGATTCTTTTTAATGCTTCTTCAAATAAATCAAGAGATGTTGCGTACGACAACCTGATATTATCCGGTGAACCGAATCCGGAACCAGGAATTACAGCGACCTTTGCTTCTTCTAGCAGAGCTTTCGTAAAGGAGTCAACTGACTCATAACCTGTCAGCTCTGCGGCTTTTTTTACATTCGGAAAAAGATAAAAGGCTCCCTGGGGCTCAATACAGTTGAATCCAGGAATCGCATTCAGCTTTTCGATGACGGTGCCCAAGCGGTCCTGGAAAGCTTGTCTCATATCTTCGACAGGCTCTTGTGTACCCTCATATGCGGCAATCGCACCATGCTGGGAAGTTGTCGTCGGATTGGAAGTTGAATGGCTGGCAAGGTTTGTCATCGCTTTGATAAGCTGGGCATCTCCTGCTGCATAACCAATTCTCCAGCCTGTCATGGAATGTGACTTCGATACTCCGTTTATGACAATTGTCTGCTCTTTTAATTCGGGAGAAATCTCTGCAATTGACACATGTTTATTTTCCCCATATATGAGCTTTTCGTAAATTTCATCAGAAACAATCAGGATGTTATTCTCCAGACAGACTCTGCCGATAGCTTCCAGTTCTTCCCTGCTGTACAACATGCCTGTCGGGTTGCTTGGTGAATTGATGATGACAGCTTTGGTTTTATCGGTCACAGCCTCTTGAAGCTGTGCAGGAGTGATTTTGTACTCATTTCCTTCTTTTCCTTCGATGAATACCGGGTTACCCCCTGCCAGTTTAACTTGTTCAGGATAGCTTACCCAGTAAGGAGTGGGAATGACTACTTCATCCCCATCATTAAGAAGGACTTGAAATAAAGTGTACAATCCGTGTTTCGCACCGTTTGTTACAATGACCTGGGAGGGTTCGTAAGAGATCCCTTGATCCTTTTTAAATTTGTTGATGATGGCTTCCTTTAATTGCGGCAAACCGCCGGCAGGAGTATATTTGGTATGTCCCTTATGCATTGAATCAGTGGCAGCAGTCATGATATGTTCAGGGGTATTAAAGTCCGGTTCCCCTGCACCAAGCCCAATAACATCTATGCCCTGTGATTTCATTTCTTTTGCCTTTGCCGTAATGGCAAGGGTTGTGGATGGTGTTAAAGCACTGACTCTCTGTGCCAATTCCAATTTCATCTACATTTCCCCCTATTAAAGATTTTCAATCTTCCTCCACCACTCTCCTGTTTCAAACAGAAGGTAGTAATAGTTTAGATAGTCATTTTCATCAAGATACGTCATTTCCCATACAGGCCCTACACTTTCCATTCCTAATTTAACAGACAGGATTTTTGCAACATCATTTTCTTGATTCAGTTTATTAATCGCGTCTTCTTTCGAAATTCCATCAGCCCATTTTTTGACAATAATCTCTTCATCTTTATCCGGAACCCATAAGATGATTCTTTCACCGGCAGCATTCTCACCGGTAATGACAATGTATGACTTATTGCCATTATATAAAGTAACATCTTCTGTTGACTTCAATTCCGTTTCTGCTTCAGCTCTTTGAAGGGCAGCGTCTGCCTTTTCATTAACAGGGGAACGGGCATTCAGGAAAACGGCTGCCATTGCTCCAACAACTACAACTAGTATTATCACTGATAAAAATATAAATTTTTTCATTTCATCACTTCTTTATGTACGATATATTGTAAAGACTGCCTGTTCCTGGTCTTCGGGATCCAAGGCCAGACCAAACATCAGATCTCTTTCTTTCAATGTGCGGTTTAAAGCGTCCACCACTTTATAAAAATCAGGCGAGTGCTGAATTTTGACCGTGGATAAAACTTCTATTTTACTTTCCAACGAAAATCCCCCTTACATCACAAAAATTGTTATTAATATTTGAAAAGCATTTAGACACAATAACATTAGAACCATTACTCATTATAACAGCAAATAAGCTTAAATCCGAACACAACCAAACAAAAAACTCTATTCCACACACATTTCTTCAGAGGGCTGCCAGAACAGTCCTCTTTTTCATTGGCTGTTTTCTCATAAATTGTTGCTTTCGGAAAAATCCAAAAGCCGGATTTTTCCCCGGATACTAAAGTTTTTCCTTTATTCTGGGTGAGTAGCTCTTTTCTTTATTTTTTCTCAGAATATCATGGGGGAAATTTGACGTTACCTCACCAAATTCATATTTAATAGCAACAAAGTTTACGAAAAGAGCCTTTTCATTTTTTAATCAGCCCAGCACCTGGTTTTCCTCCGGGAAGGTAATCACTTCATAATTATTTTTGTTGAATTTTATCGTAATAAGCCCATGCTGGCCAGTGAAATAAACATCAATCCAGCTTTCGTGGAAAAGTTCAAGCTGATCTGTATTCATGTACTTTTTCTTCTCACGATAAAAAATGGCTGTTTGAGGATCGATGTGATTCAACAGCCTTTCCGATAAAAGCTCAGCTTTATTATACAACGGAACTTTTAGTATATTGACATCACTTAACTGCTCATTGATTAAACCGGCTTCAGAATCCGCGGAATTAGAACTCAGCCAAAGGAAACGATGAGGCGGAGAGGTGATCGTGAAATCAAGCCCTTCATCTTCCAAGCTGCCTTCATACATGACGTCTATGACAGTCTTTTGATTCAGGTTGATCTTTTTTCTTTTTCCAGAGGCCGTACCGGCAAATCAAGACCAGTAAATCCCGGGGCAAGCTTGACACCTGTAAAAATTTGTTCCACTCCCCGTTTTTCAATGATAGAGTTAATCGCATCCTTGTGGAATTCCTTTATATCAGTGATTAAAATTCCATTGATCTTTTTAATACCATACTTATCTAAAGTGGAAAAAAGGGACTCGGACTGATTAATTTCGCCGGTGTTGATTAAGTAATTAACTTCATCCGGAAGGTGGATAATTGCAACTTCCCCTTTTTCGAAGGGAAGGAAAGTCAGGGCAAACTCATCAGGCTTTAACTTCAAGTCAACCTGCGGGCCGGCTGCTATTATATTCCCTTCAAAGGAAAGAAAAAACATTAAAATCAGGAGTGCCAAGATAAAGCGTTTCAAGACTAACATACCTCCTATTTCACTTCTACATTTAGAGTACGTTAATCATGAAATTTTATCCCGTTAAGTCGCAGGGTGATTCTACAACCACTCCTCGATCAATTCCACCATTTCATTGAGTTCTCCTTGACGGACAGGCATCTCCGGGATTGATTCCAGAAAAGCTTTTCCGTACCTGGCTGTAATGATCCTTCTGTCGAATACAATGACGATGCCTCTATCTGTGCTGCGTCTGATTAAGCGGCCGACACCCTGCTTGAAACGGAGTATAGCTTCAGGAAGCGAATAATGTGAAAACGGGTTCTTTCCTTCAGCTTTCAAGAAATCACTTTTAGCCTGCGCAACTGGTTCATCGGGAGGTGAAAACGGTAGTCTTACCAATACTAGACAAGAAAGATCTTCTCCGGGAATATCAACACCTTCCCAAAAGCTGCTCGTTCCAAAAAGTATAGCTTTGTCAAACCTCTGGAAATTTTTAGTGAGCCTTGTTCTGCTTCCGCTGGAAATTCCTTGTGCCATCAACACAAAGTCATCCAGGAGACCGCTGTCTTTCATTAAATCATGCGTCTTCCTGAGCATATCAAAAGCGGTAAACAAAACCAGCATTCTTCCCTTTGTAGCCTGGGCCACTCCAATTAAATGTGTCGATATGGCTTCCACATATTCATCCAAAGAGACGTTCTGGATTTCTGGAACATCTGTTGGAATGAACAGCTTGGTCATCTCGTTATAATTAAACGGCGAAGAAATACGGATAGAATCCACTTTTTGGCGTGACAAACCTACTTCTTCCTGAAAATAATTGAAAGAATTTTGGACTGTCAAGGTTGCCGATGTCATAATCGCACATTTTTTTTCATCAAAAAACGAGCTCTTCAGCTTCTCCCCAACCGCTGCGAGCTGAGACTGGATTAACAGACTGTTAGGCAGTGAACGCAAATCGCCTTCCAGCCATATCACATCGTTGTCTGAAGGGAACATAAAAACTTCCCGGAAATTCAACCTCAGTTCAGCCCATTCAACCAGGAAGCTGTACATTTCCTCCAAAGAAGCCTTTTCGGAATCATCCAGGGAATTTTCTTTTTCCTTCAACATTTGCAAGCGGCTTTCCATTTCTCCCTCCAGCCTCTTCATTTGAGAGACCACTCGTTCGACAGACATAACCGCCGGCCTCCACTCATTTGAGTTCAAAAGTGAATGTGTAAGCCTCATTTGGATCTTCTGAATCCCTTTTCTCCTTTTTGCCTGTTTTAGGAAAAGGGCTGTAATGATCGAAAAGCACTCTTCGATTTCTCTGTAAAAATCATTGACATACCGGTCAAGCTCAAAAGAATGAAGCCCCGGCTTAAGGGCATATTTGTCAATCATATTTTCCATTTTGAAAAAGAGCTGTTTTTGGTCGATAGCCCCAAGCTGTCCAATGACAAACTTCACCGATAGATAATCGATTATCTTGCCAAAGTGGCTCCTTGCCGACTTTTCCAAATGATGAGCTTCATCAATAATGACCGTTTCATATCCTGGAAGGAGCTTCCTTTCACTGACCAGGTCAGCAAGCAGCATTGAATGGTTGGTGACAATCAGGTCCGCACTCTTGGACAGATTCCGGGCGTGAAGATAAAAGTCCCTGCTGATCCAAGGGTCCTTATCGATATGCCAGCCGTCATGGCGAAGCCTGTTCCAAAACAACCTTCCTCCGCTTGTCAAATTAAGCTCATCAACATCCCCGGTTTCCGTTGAAGTCAACCAGACGAGAATCTGCATTTTCGTAAGAGCTATATCATAATGATTCTCTTCCTCTGACAACGACTGCTCAAATTTGAACAGATTCAAATAGTGATTTTTCCCTTTTAACAGGACCGCATTGAAAGGGAAGTCCAGCATCTCTCTGAGGAATCGGACCTCCTTTTCCAGCAGCTGTTCCTGAAGCTGGATGGTATAAGTGCTTAACACCACAGGAATCCCTTCCTGTTTGCTGTGAAAAATCGCAGGCAGAAGATATCCTAACGACTTTCCGACACCCGTACCCGCCTCAATAATGATGTGCTTATTTTCTTTCATTGCTTCATAAGCTTTATCCATCATCAAGAATTGGCCATCCCTTTTTTCAAATGAAGCTAAAGCAGTGGATAACAAATCTATTTTGTCTTCATCCTTATTGGGATAGACTGCCTCTGAAGGATCGATACGCACATACGGCTGAACGTTTTTCTTTCTAATAGCAATCCCCTTGAAAACCTCAAGTTCCCGATCAATGTCTCCAATTGACTTCCTCTTTTGGGTAAGGATATTAGAAAAAAGCAAAGATAAGTCACTTTTCAACCAGTTGGACAGCTTCTCCAGTTGCTCAAGTGTCACGAGCGGAAGTTCTGCAAGCTTCTTAATAAAATGGATAAGCAATTCTGCTGTAACCAAAGCATCACTATCAGCTTGATGCGGCCGGCTGTGATCAAATGAAAAGCGGTCGGAAAGTTCCGTGAGCTTATAACTGTCTGCAGTCGGAAGAGTGATCTTCGCAAGCTCGACAGTATCAAAGGAGGGGCCGGAAAATGTATTATAGCCTGCCTCTTCCAATTCCGCCTGAAGGAACCCCAAATCAAACTGGACATTGTGAGCACAAAAAACAGCCCCGTCCAACAGCTCCAAAACTTTTGGAGCTATCTCGGAAAAATCAGGGGCATCCTTCACCATTTCACCATTAATCCCGGTCAATTCCTCTATGAATGAAGGAATCCTCACTCCAGGATTAACAAAAGTAGTATACGAATCTACAACAGCTCCATCCTGGACCACCATTGCAGCTAATTGAATCATTTTATCTCCCTTTTTCGGGGAGTTACCTGTAGTTTCCAAATCCACTACAACTATTTTATGAGGTACCATAAAATCACACAGCCTTTATCATCTCTTTATCTTCACAAGTGTACCATAATTCCTTGGAGCAGAGCCAGAAGAGTGGTGGCTGATATACTTGTTAGCTGGTGCCTGATTTGAATGCCTTATTCTTTTAGGCTCTTTTCGTAAACTTAGTGGCTATTTAATACTAATTCCCGAGAAAAACAACCTTAATTCTCCGGAATAACCTAGTTAACATGAAAAGAAAAGAGCTGATCCCTCCGATTAGAGTGAAAACCCTTAGTACCCGGGGATATCCGAGAGCAACAATGTATAGGAAGAAAGCCTTCTTCTAAAATCAGAATAAGCGTTTTATTTAGAGATCCACCGTTTTTTTGTCACCAGGACAACGCTTGTCTTCTAGCGGGTTGAGGGATACATGGATCATAACTTTTTAGCCGTGATATGTACCTACCTCACGCTGGTGGATACATGAGTTCTAGAATTTCGGATGAGATGTGTATCTACCTCGCACTGGTGGATACATGAGTTCTGGTATTTTGACTGAGTTATGTATCCACTACACACTTCTGGGTACATGAGTAACTGGTTTTCGCGTGAGATATGTATCCACTCTGCACTTCTGGGTACATAAGGTGCACACTTTCGGACAAGATATGTATCTACCTCACGCAGGTGGATACATGAGTTCTGGTATTTTGACTGAGATATGTATCCACCTTGCACTTCTGGGTACATAAGGTACACACTTTCGGACAAGATATGTATCTACCTCGCGCTGGTGGATACATGAGTAACTGGTTTTCGCGTGAGATGTGTATCCACCTCGCACTTCTGGGTACATAAGGTACACACCTTCAGCCAAGATATGTATCTACCTCGCACTGGTGGATACATGAGTTCTGGTATTTGACTGAGTTATGTATCCACTCCGCACTTCTAGATACATAAGGTGCACACTTCGACCAAGATATGTATCTACCTCGCGCTGGTGGATACATGAGTAACTGGTTTTCGCGTGAGATATGTATCCACCTTGCACTTCTGGGTACATAAGGTACACACCTTCAGCCAAGACATGTATCTACCTCGCACTGGTGGATACACGAGTTCTGGTATTTTGACTGAGATATGTATCCACTCCGCACTTCTGGGTACATAAGTATCTGGTTTTCGATTGAGATATGTACCCACTCCGCACTTCTGGATACATGAGTAACTGGTTTTCAGCCGAGACATGTATCTACCTCGCGCTGGTGGATACATGAGTCCTGGAATTTCGGCCGTGCTATGTACCCACTCCACCCTCCTAGATAAACGAGTCCCGTCGTATCTCTAATCAAAATATGTATCCAAGCCCAGCTTTTGAAACTTCCATATACGAATAAAGAAAAGGACGAAACCATAAACGATTTCGTCCTCCATTAATAAGGATTATACTTTCACTTCGTAACGGAGAACCATAAGATTCCCGAGGTATTTAAAAAAGCTCTTTTCTAAAAGATGGTTGCTTTTGAATGGTATTTTATACTCCTACTCCTTTTAGGCAGAAGGATTGGAGCGGAAGGCGCGCGACCTCCTTCGGGACTAGCGGCGTCTAGTTGCAGCGCCCAGCCCCTCAGGGTCAAATAACCCGCATCGCATAAAAGGAAAGACCGCCTTTTTTTCGATGCGGAACATTTGCCTGTCGAGTCTGATCAGGGCGCTTCCACTTTTTATACAGGCGAAGCCGAGGAGGCCGGGCGCCCGCCCCGCGGAGTCGTGCGCCTGGAGCGGAAATCCATTACTTTTAGAACAACCACAGTCTTTGGGAAAACAGCCTTAAAAAAAGAATCAATAAACCGTAGCTTCAGGCTCCGTTCCCAGCATTTCAACTATGTTATTTTTTCATCCATGATGGCCACTTTCGGCACGTGGGTATGGGCCTGTTCATCCGGAACAAGCTTATACGAAATGACAATAATGACGTCACCAGGCTGTACAAGACGTGCGGCCGCACCATTCAGACAGAATACACCGCTTCCGCGTTCTCCCGGAATGATGTAAGTTTCCAGTCTTGCACCATTATTATTATTGACGATTTGAACCTTTTCATTTGGAAGCATGCCAACATTGTCGAGGATATCCTGGTCAATCGTAATGCTGCCCACATAATTCAAGTTCGCTTCTGTCACTGTCGCTCTATGGATTTTTCCGCTCATCATCGTTCTAAACATGGTGTATCTCCTCCTGTGCCTCTTTGATGATTATATTATCAATCAGCCGGGCTTTATCAAATTTCACTGCTAAGGCTATTATGACCTCTCCCTGAAGTTTATCCAAGGTTGTTAATTCAGGATAAGAATAGATTTCGATATAATCAATGATTCCACTGGTTTCTGCGCTGATTCTATCACGGATAAAGGAAATAATCCGACCTGGATCTGCTTCACCTTCCTTGATCAACCTTTCTGCATCATTCAGGCTTCTGTTTAAAACCGGAGCTTCCATTCTTTCCTGTTCGGATAGGTAAACGTTCCTGGAACTCTTGGCAAGGCCGTCTTTCTCCCTGACCGTTGGAACACGGACGATATTCACAGGAAAATTCAGATCCTTAACAAGACCTTCAATAACAGCTACCTGCTGTGCATCCTTTAACCCGAAATAGGCATTATCAGGTCCGACGATATTAAATAACTTCGACACCACGGTGACAACACCGTCAAAATGGCCTTCCCTCTTGCTTCCGCATAAAACATCGGTCCGCTCGGTGACATGCATCTTAACTGAAGTGCCTGAGTACATTTCTTCCGCCTCCGGTAGAAACAGGATATCGACTCCTGCCGATTGGGCGAGCTCCGCATCTCTTTCCGGGTTGCGGGGATAGCTTTCAAAATCTTCATTTGGTCCGAACTGCAGGGGGTTGACAAAGATACTCATGACGACAATATCGTTTTCCTCCCTGGCCTGCTGCGCCAAGGTAAGATGGCCTTCATGCAGAAAGCCCATTGTCGGCACGAAACCTATTGTTTTTCCTCTGCGTTTTTCATTCATTAAAAACTCCTGCAGGGAAGGAATCGAGGTGTATTTTATCATGTTAATTCTTTCCTCCATATAAGGATTGCAATTCTTCTTCTTTCATTGTGAAAGTGTGGCCGACTTCGGGAAACCGGCCGTCTTTCACCTCATTATGGTAAGTCCGTAGACCGGCAGCAGCCGCTTCGTTAAAATCTGCATATTTCTTCACGAATTTCGGTATTCTTTCAACACCATAGGTCATGATGTCATGAAATACCAAGACCTGGCCGTCTGTTTCACTTCCGGCACCAATGCCGATCACCGGGATCTTGATGCTTTTCGTCACTTCAGCTGCCAGCTGGCGGGGGATACATTCAACGACAAGTGCAAACGCACCGGCTTCTTCGCACCTTTTTGCTTCTTCTATAAGTTTTTCGGCTGCTTCTGCCGTTTTCCCCTGAACTTTGTATCCGCCAAGAACACCAACTGACTGCGGAGTTAGTCCAAGGTGGGCGACAACGGGAATGCCAGCTGTTGTGAGGTCGGCAATTGTATCAATTACAGCCCCCCCGCCTTCAACCTTCACAGCATGGGCACCGCTTTTTTGAACAATTTCCATTGCCGCTTGCAGGGTATCTCGTTTGGAAAGGTGATAGGTCATAAAAGGCATATCAGTCACCACAAAAGTATCAGGTGCTCCTCTTCTTACCGCCTTGGTATGATGAATCATATCCTCAAGAGTCACAGCAACCGTTGAGCCATAGCCCAATACGACCATCCCCAGGGAATCTCCTACCAACAACATATCGATGCCGGCTTTCTCGGAAAGCTTTGCTGAAGGATAGTCATAAGCGGTCACCATTGATATTTTTTCATCTTCACTTTTCATTTTGATAAAATCGGATGTGCTCTTCATTTTTAGTTCCTCCTTTTTTATCAGAGGCGGCGAAACATCTAGTATATTGGCTGCTTTTGCAAACTCCATCCGCTGAGAATGGGCTGCTGCAAAAGAACCTGACAAAAAGGGATCCTTCCGCAAATAAAGGCAGAAGGATCCCGTTAAGTTCAATTTAAAGTTTCGACCCTCCGTCCCTGTCCAAATGGATCAAGGCAGATATAAGTTGATGTATTCAGTTTTTGAGATACGGTGCAGTTCACTGAGGATACTGCCCTTCAATAAAAGATTATAACAAAAGAAACAGGATTTCAATAGAAAAAAAGACTGAGAGAAAACGTTTTCATATTAATCCAGTTCAATATCTGCTGAGTAAACTTCGTGAATGGCTCCCTCGGCGTCTTCAATTCTCAGCACGCCATCTTCATTGATGCCCAGGGCTTTTCCTTTAATACTGCCTGTGATGGTTCTCGCCGTAATTTGTCTTCCGATACTGATGGCATAGCTTTCCCAGAGCAGCTTGATCGGGGTGAAGCCTTTTTCCATGTATAAATCATAATACAATTCGAGTTTCTCGAGCACTTTTTGGATTAGTTTTGCCCTCGATATCTTTTCTTCTTTCTCCAAGGACAAAGAGGTGGCAATGGCTTGCAGTTCTTCAGGGAAATCTTCCCTCTTCTGATTTACGTTCATCCCGATCCCGATAATAATGGAATTGATTTTATCCGCCTCTGCCTGAAGCTCTGTCAATATTCCAGTAACCTTTTTGCCGTTAAGTAAAATATCATTCGGCCACTTAATTTCTGGACTTAGGCCGCATACCTCTTCGATTGCCTGCACGACCGCTACCGCTGCAATCAGAGTGAATTGCGGGGCTCTTTGTGGAGGCAGCTGGGGTTTCAAGATGATGCTCATCCAGATTCCGGTTCCTTTCGGAGAGTGCCAGCTTCTCAGGAGCCTTCCTCTTCCCTCTGTCTGCTCATCAGCTATTACAGTGGTTCCTTCCACACTTCCTTCTTGCGCAAGAGCATGGGCGATTTTTTGTGTGGATGGTACAGATTCCATATATTCAATCACTCTTCCAATTGCTCTTGTCCTCAGACCTAAATATACTTCTTCCGCACTTACCCTGTCAGGAGCTTTCAAAATTCTGTACCCCTTTTTCTTCACAGCTTCAAATTCAAAGCCTTCTTTTCTAAGCTCTTCGATATGTTTCCATACGGCTGTTCGAGAGCAGCCTGCTATATCTGCCAGGGCTTGTCCGGAAAGAAACTCTCCATCTGCCATTCTGAAAGCTTCCATTAATTTTTTCTTATTGGTGATTGCAAAGCCCTAACCACTCCCTTATGCTTGAATTTTGATTGGGTATTTCCCCTTCTATGACAGCTCTTTCCGTTTTTTCAATTATGTCTTTTATCCATGGGCCGCCTGTTTTTCCCGTCCACTTCATCAGGTCATTTCCGGACAGTTCCAGCTCAGCACGGCTTTTAATCGGCAAAGCATCATGCAAATCCTTTAAGCAGCTTTCATCTGTTTTTCCATCTGAAGTATTCAGCACCTGGTATACTCTTTCAACATCAACCGCCATCGAAACCCCTGCATGATAAAGTCTGTAAGAATCCCATTCACTTTCCTTCCTCTCACAAAGAAAAGCTATTGCTTTGGTTATGTATTTCATTTTCTTTGCAGGAAGTCTCCATGGATCTAAAAAGCCGGATCGCGGTTTAGTTAGGTAATTGAGCAGCAGCCACATTTGTTCATTGCTCAGGTGGTCAATAGGCAAGGCGGCAGCAGACATTACTACTTCCTCTTTCAATTCAGGAAGATACTCATAGAGCTTTGTTTCTTCCAGGATATTAAATGAAGAACGTTTATATGGGGCACTTACTAACTTTTCGAATTCAGCAGATATTCTTTCAACAGCAATATACTTAAGAGTATTTCTGTTGTTCTCTATGCTTTTAATGGTTTCGGTTTCAATTTTAAAATTGAGCTGAGACATAAAGCGGACGGCCCTCATCATTCTAAGGGCATCCTCTTTGAATCGTTCATCTGCATCACCTACCGTACGGATCACCTTTTCCTTAAGATCTTCCCTTCCACGAAAAGGATCATGAATTTCTCCCGTGCTGTCCATCGCCATCGCATTGATGGTAAAATCCCGTCTTTGAAGATCTTCTTTTAACGAGGTGATGAATGTAACCGATTCCGGTCTTCGATGATCCTTGTAGTTATCTTCACTTCTGAAGGTTGTGATTTCATAAGGAATTTTGTTATAGACCGCCACTACTGTTCCGTGTTCAATCCCAACATCAATCGTTTTGGGGAAAACTTCCTTAACTTGTTCAGGGAGGGCCGAAGTGGCAATATCAATATCATTTGTCGTTCTGTTCAAAAGCAGATCTCTTACAGAACCGCCGACAAAATAAGCCTGATACCCGGCTTCTTCCAATTTCTTCAGTACAGGCAAAGCACGCTGGAATATGGAAGGGAGCACCTTCATCACCTACCCTTTACGAGAAGCTTTCTGTATATTTGTTCATACTGATCCACTATTTTGCTCCAATGAAATTTTGTCCTGGCCGTCTCTGTGGCATTCTCTGATAGTTCCTGATAGAGCTTTTCCGAAGAAAGCAATGATACCGCCTTCTCCGAAACAGAATCAACAGCCCCGAGGGGACAAATATATCCATTGACTCCGTCTTCAATCACTTCAGGTATTCCACCGATATCAGTCCCTATACATGGAACTCCGCACGCCATCGCTTCAAGAGCTACAAGTCCGAAACTTTCCTTTTCAGAAAGGAGGAGCATGAGGTCGCTCAGTGAATAAAGTTCTTCAAGGCTATCCTGCTTACCAAGGAAAAGAACCTTCTCTTTCAGCCCAAGTTCTCTTACCAGTTGACAGATGACAGTCATTTCCGGCCCGTCTCCTACCAGCATAAGTTTGGCCGGGATTTGATCTGCAATCCTGCTGAAAGCCTGAACAACATCTTCCACCCTTTTGACTGCCCTGAAATTCGATACATGGATGACGACCTTCTCTTCGGGGCGCAAACCATATTCTTTTTTCAAATGATTCGAGTCCACCTTGCGATAAACACGCTCATCAATAAAGTTGTAAACTGTCTCAATGTCTTTCTCTGGTTTAATAAGACTGTACGTCTGGTCTACAAGGGCATGGGATACTGCTGTAACATGGTCAGAATGTTCAATTCCAAACCGGATGGCTTCCGTTAACGACGGGTCATATCCCAGGACGGTGATATCCGTTCCATGCAGCGTTGTGACGATTTTCAATTCCGTGCCTGCCATTTGTTTTGCCAGGATGGCACAAACAGCATGAGGCACAGCATAATGAACATGCAGTATGTCGAGGTTTTCCCTTTTGGCCACCACTGCCATCTTATTAGCCAAAGCTATGTCATATGGAGCATGTTGAAAAACCGAATACTGGCTCACCTCTACCTGGTGATAATAAATATTTGGGTACATCCTGTTCAGCCTGAACGGTACACTGGAGGTGATAAAATGAATCTCATGCCCTCTCTCCGCAAGCAGTTTTCCAAGTTCAGTCGCTACTACCCCGGACCCCCAACCGTCGGATAGCAAGTGATCCCGATTTTTAATTTCATAAACTACTCTCCTAATAAGTCCTTGTCGACAATCAAAGTGGTGTGGGTCATAAATCCTTCCGCAAATGAAAGACCGGCTGTTTTGCCCATCATTCTTTCCCTTGCCTCGATCGATTCAAGGTACCCTTCAGTCAAAGGAGTAGAAACACTTCCCGATGAACTGACGAATTGGCTTTGATATGCTTCCAAGCTTTTTATTTTGGTCTCTATGTATGGTTCTATATCCACAACAAAATCAGGTTTGTGAAACCCGTTAATCATATAAAAATATAAAGATAAAGGTTTATGCGATTCTCCTTCTCCATACTTTTTTATTCCCGCGGAAAAAAAAGCTTCTTTCACCAGCGAGGATGCATTTCCATGATCCGGGTGCCTGTCGACTTCATAAGGCGCAAACACAATTTTGGGTTTGTAGAGTCTGATGACACGTACTATCTCATCAATGTAATTTTTCATCAAGTAAAGTCCCCTGTCAGGAAGGCCAAGGTTTATCCTTTCCGTTACACCTAATAGAGAGGCGGCTTCTTCAGCTTCTTCCTCCCTTGACACAGGAGTGCCGTTTGAAGACAGTTCTGCTTTAGTCAGGTCACAGATCACTACTGTTTTTCCCGCTGCCGCATACTTGGCTAGCGTGCCGCCCATCCCGATTTCTACATCGTCTGAATGTGCACCGAATGCCAGGATATCAATTTCCATTACCGTCATTCTCCCCTTGCTCTTTGGAGATCTCGCGCCAATGGATATCACCGCGCTGCAGTCCTCTTATAATAATTTCAGCAGTACCCATATTGGTTGCCAGAGGGACAGAATAAACATCACATAAACGAATGAGGGCAGAAACATCCGGCTCATGCGGCTGCGCTGTCAATGGGTCCCTGAAAAAGATGACTATGTCCATTTTATCGTTTGCGATGAATGAACCAATTTCCTGATCGCCGCCCAGAGGACCTGACTTAAACCTGTGAAGGTCGAGACCCGTCTCTTCATTGATTCTTGAACCTGTTGTCCCTGTTGCATACAAGTTGTGCTTTTGAAACGTATCTTTATAGGCCAATACAAAACGAATTAAATTATCTTTCTTCTTATCATGCGCTATTAAAGCAATATTCAAAACAATCACTCCTTGACTCGAAGTGAAGCCCTCTGCGAAAAAGTTATCCTCATACCTATACGCAGGGAAGCCCCCTGTTTAATCCAGTATATTTTCCAGTCCATAAATCAATGTATCAATTTTCATAACCGTTTCTACGCATACCTTAACTCCTGACATAAAGGAAGTCCGATTATATGAATCATGTCGGATTGTCAAGCTCTGCCCTTCAGCACCGAACATCACTTGCTGGTGAGCAATAAGACCCGGCAGACGGACACTATGGATATGCATGCCATCGTAGTCTGCTCCTCTTGCGCCTTTTATCGTTTCTTTTTCATCAGGGTGTCCCTGTTCCTTGGATTCTCTTTGAGAAGCAATCATTTCTGCTGTTTTTACAGCCGTTCCGGAAGGAGCATCGAGCTTTTGATCATGGTGCAGTTCTATAATTTCCACATCTTGAAAATACTTAGCGGCCATTTGGGAGAACTTCATCATCAACACTGCCCCGACTGCAAAATTTGGGGCAATGATACATCCCAGTTTTCTTTCCCGGGCTAGATCTGTCAATTCAGCCAGTTGATCCGAAGAAAATCCTGTTGTTCCAACAACTGGCCTTACTCCATACTCCAAGGCTGTTTTTGTATGGAGATACCCGGTCTCAGGGGTCGTCAAATCAATCAGTACATGGGGAGCCTCGGTATCAAAGCATTCTTTAATGTCTGTATAGACTGGTACATCAGCCCCTGAAAAACCTTCTAATTCATGCAGCCGTTTGCCATCATATTTATGATCCAACACACTAATCAATTGAAAGTTTTCAGTGCTTTCTACCATTTTGACTGCTTCCCTGCCCATTCTTCCTCTGGGACCCGCTATCGCAACTTTAATCGGTGCCATTGATTTCTTCCTCCTCTATGCGTGTCCATCGGTCTTTATCTCTTGTTTGGAACTTATGCATAACTGAATTATGTGCTTTTTCGAGGTCAAGCCCCAATGAATTGGCCAAGCATGTAACAACAAAAAGAATATCGCCAAGTTCGTCTTCTATGGTATTATCTTTTTCAGTACTTTTTTCGGTTTTTCTCCGTGGTAATGGTTAACCTCTCTGGCCAATTCACCCATTTCTTCCGTCAATCTGGCCATCATAGCCAGCGGGCTGAAGTACCCCTCTTTAAATTGTCCTATGTATGTATCTACTTCTGCCTGCATTTCCTTGATTGTTTTATTTTCTCCCATACTAACACCTCGCTGATTTCTTCTATTTATGTTAGCTAAATAATTGATTTTTGACAAATAATTAAACCAGATGGTTATATACCAAGGAAGTTCCCGGCCAGCTCAGAATATTACATTCAAGCTCTTCGCTTATTCTACTTAAAGCAGCATGTTTCGATCACATAAAACACTAAAAATGTCTTAGAATAAACCCTTTATTGATAGTTTACATCTCTTCCTATATAATTGCTCTGTTATAAGAAAAGAATACGGCGGCTGTTTCCACGAAGCCATCATCATTTTGTATGTATGGGGGTAATTTGGCAAAGATTTTTGCCGATCGGACCCACTGCCGGATTCATTAACAAATACGTCTTTAAATCTTATACTCTAACTTACCAACGATTGGAGGAACAATCATGTTACTCGGACTGCGAGTCAAAAACACACTTTTCATCATTCTCGGATCAGCCATCTTCGCCTTTGGACTTGTCCATTTCAACATGCAGAATGAGCTGGCAGAAGGTGGTTTTACAGGTATTACGTTATTATTATACTTTCTTGCAGGCATTGACCCTTCTTATTCTAACCTTGCATTGAATATTCCCATTTTTTTATTGGATGGAAGTTTTTAGGAAGGCGTGCTTTTTTCTATACTATTATCGGTACGATAAGCCTTTCTGTGTTTCTGTGGATATTTCAGAGATATCAAATGGTAATACCATTAGAAGGCGATTTATTCCTCGCGGCACTTTTTGCCGGAGCTTTCCTCGGTGTGGGACTGGGGATTATCTTCAGGTACGGCGGAACAACCGGCGGAGTGGACATCATCGCAAGGCTCGTACATAAATATGTAGGCTGGAGCATGGGTAAAACAATGTTTATCTTTGATGCGCTTGTTATAGGGGTTTCCCTTCTTACATACTTGGGCTACAGAGAAGCGATGTACACCCTTGTGGCGGTATTTGTGGGGGCACGAGTGATTGATTTCATGCAGGAAGGCGCCTATGCTGCCAGAGGGGCCATGATCATTTCCGACAAATATGAAGAAATTGCGGACACTATTAATGAAAAAATGGATCGTGGAGTTACCGTTCTCAAAGGACACGGCTCGTTTACAAAAGAAAACCGCAATGTACTGTATTGTGTTGTTGGAAAAAATGAAATTGTACGTTTGAAAAATATCATCAGCTTTGTCGATCCCCATGCCTTTGTTTCTGTAACAGTGGTTCACGATGTATTAGGCGAGGGTTTCACTCTGGATGAGAACAAACATCCCCTTGAGGACTAAAAATAATAAAAAGTGCTTCCCATTCCCGGGAAGCACTTTTCTAACAGTTAGGCCGTTTCAGTTGAGATACCGCCGAACAGACCAGTCCGCCTTATATCAATCTTCTCCTTGCATACCAGTGTAAATTAAAAGGAGACGAAGCAATTCGATAATCGCAACAGCTGCAGCAGCAACATAAGTCAACGCGGCCGCATTTAGCACTTTCTTGGCATGGCGCTCTTCTTCATTACGGATCAATCCCAGCGAGACAATTTGATTCATTGCCCGGGAAGATGCATTGAACTCCACCGGCAGCGTAATCAATTGAAAGAGAACCCCTGCGGCCATCAGGACAATACCCAGCAAAAGCATACCAGAGAGTCCACTGAAGATCCCTATCATAATGAATACCCATGACATATTTGAACCTATATTTGCTACCGGAACCAGCGCATGCCTGAATCGGAGAAAAGCGTAGCTCTCGCTGTCCTGAATCGCATGTCCCACTTCATGGGCAGCAACTGCCGCACCGGCAACTGAATGGCCATGGTAGTTATCAGGTGATAGTGCAACGGTTTTATTTAGAGGGTTGTAATGGTCGCTTAAAAATCCGCGTCCTTCAACCACTTTTACATCATACAAACCATTTTCATTCAGGATACGGCGTGCCATTTCCGCTCCTGTCATTCCTGAAGTGGTGGCAACCCTGGAATATTTCTTGAATGTTTTTTTCACATTCATACTTGCCAATATCGGTATAAGCGAAATCAAAATGAAATAAAGGATTATTCCTCCCATTTCAAACCTCCATCTAGATGTAGTTACTAAAATTTTATCCACTGTTGGAATGGTTGTCAATCCTTTTGCCTTTCAGACCTGGTTTGTTCAGATTCTCCTTTGTATTTTCTCCATCCAACATAAGATAATGTAAGGATAATAATGCTTCCTGTCGTAGTAATCATCCACCAGAGTGAAGGATCAGCTTCATCTTCAGTAAGCCCATCGAATAAATCTTCCAAATCATCTTCAAGTGTATTCAATTCATTAAGTGTTTCGACACTATTTCCACTCTCACTTCTGTAGCGGTCAATGAATGTTATCCTTGAATCGAGCTCCTGTACTTTTTCAACCGGGATATCCAATTTGATGCTGGGCTGGATGATGCTGTATTTAGTCAAAAACTGATTAAGGGTCGAATGATATTCCTGGGCATCTCCCTCATTTGCGGCAGTTTGCACCTGCTGGAAAGCTGACATGATCGGCTTTTCCATTTCAGTCCACATTGGCTGATGCTGGGAAGATATCGCATCGACGACCAGCCTGAAGGTGATCACAGAATCAATCCTCTGTTCCATGGATTCAGAAGTACCGGCAAGAGATTGCAAAGCCCCTTCATGAGCAACGGTGAGAATCCTCAATTCATCCATCGAAAAGGATCGATTTCTTGCATTTGCTTCGGAAAACTTGTCCGAAAAATATTGTAAAAGCTGTTTCGCTTCATCGAACCTGCCCGATTTTGTCATCTGCAAGGCCTCATCCGCGATATTATCCAGCTCTTTAAAAGAAGTCTCTTCAGCTGATGACTGTACGGGAATGCAAATCACCAAAAGGATAAGCGCTATAAAAACCGATCGGAATAACTTCATACTTGTCCCCCCTCAAACTACTACTAAATTGTATGAAGGGGAGGACAAGAGTAGACCTGAAAATTCTATCGTCCCGGCTGAATCTCACGTCTTTCCAATTTTTTTGTGAAAAAATAGCACAAAAATATGGAAAATAAACTCAGCCAGAAAGTGAAATAACCTATTTCGCTAATATAAAGATGAAGCTGTGAATAGATCGGGTACTGCATGAATACATAATCGATTATATCATTGTGCAGCGTCCATACCGCGGCCGCAATAATATGCCAAGTTTTCACCCGATAGTAAGGAGAGTAAAGGATTCCCTGGACTGCCATGGCAAAATGAGACCCTATCAACATATATCCTTCCCACGGCAGATAACCAGTAACCCCGAGAGTCAGCAAATTCATGACCACTGCCCATATTCCATATTTGAATAAAGTGATGATCGCTAAAGCTTCCATTAATGGCCAATTTCTGCCCATTAAAAGTGCAGCAATTACAAAGCAAAAGAAGAGACTCGCTGTAGGACTGTCAGGAACAAAAACCCAAAAATGCGGAGCCGTTTTTTCTAACTGAGGCAGATACCATATGTAGCCGTAAATTGTGCCCAGAATATTGACAGCAAGCAGCAGGGCGAGAAATGACTTGTGTGTTAAGTAGGAATATAGTCGAATCATGCTATCTCCTTTTCATATCCATTATTACAAATTATCTTATGTATTTAATTATAGTAAAAAGCAAAAGGTTTTTCACCTTATGCTTCTCATTATCCAAAGGCTGTTTTCACCTATATTGTTCCTTACGAAAAAAGCCTATTCAAAAAAAGATCCGGCATACGCCGGATCCACATCTTTTATTCACTTTCTAGTCCAGCGATAAATGCTGCAAGCGTTTCAAGTTCTTCGTCAGTACCTTCAAACAGACCAGCAGGCATTCCCGGCGGCTTACCGTTCACTGCAATATCAGCGATTTCTTCTTCGCTAAGCTCGAGGTTAGCTAATGAAGGGGCAGTAGAACCACCCTGAAGCGTATCACCGTGACAGTTGATACAACCGTTTTCCTGATAGATTTGATATCCTTCAGATTCCGTGTCAACTTCCACTTCCGCAACGATTTGACCCTGCTTTTTAGCTGCTTCCCAATCGTGGTTGACGACCGATTCCCAAGTAAGGAATATAGTAGCTGCAAGAGCCAAAAGCATGAAGCCTGTAGCAAATGGGCGTTTAACCGGACGGCGTTCAGGTCCACGGTCGATAAATGGAGCCAGAAGAAGAGCTCCAAAGGCAATTCCTGGAATGACAAATGCACCGATAACATTATATGGACCTGATGCATAAGTATACTTCAGCAATTGATAAAGAAATAAGAAATACCAGTCTGGTAATGGAATATATCCCGCATCCGTTGGATCGGCAATACGTTCTAACGGCGATGGGTGAGCGACCGTCAAACAAAGATAACCGATTAAGAATACCGCTCCGACCAACCATTCCTTCAACAAGAAGTTGGGCCAGAAGGCTTCTGTTTTCCCAGGGAACTCGGAATAATCTTTCGGAATATTAGGCTTACGTTCTGCAGGCACACGAGAGTCGCCTACGAACTTCATCCCTTTTCCTCTATGCATAGTGTCCCCTCCTTTTTAGTTAACCTATTGAACATTATTTTTTACAATGGGCCTGAAATTCCTTGTTTACGGATCATCAGGAAGTGGGCTCCCATTAATCCAAGCAATGCTGCCGGAAGGAAGAACACATGGATGGCAAAGAATCGAGTAAGAGTCTGAGCTCCTACAATCGAGGCGTCACCGGCAAGAAGAATCTTAACCTGTTCACCAATAAACGGAGTTGCTGCCGCAATTTCCAAGCCAACTTTAGTCGCAAATAGCGCTTTCATATCCCATGGCAGTAAGTATCCTGTGAAACCAAGACCAAGCATTACGAAGAAGATAAGAACTCCTACAACCCAGTTCAGTTCACGAGGTTTCTTGTATGCTCCTTGGAAAAAGACGCGCAGAGTATGTAAAAACATCATTACAATAACTAAACTCGCTCCCCAGTGGTGCATACCCCGGACGATTTGTCCGAAAGCTACTTCGTTTTGAAGATAATAAACAGATTGCCAAGCATTTTGAATATCCGGAACATAGTACATAGTCAGGAACATTCCAGACAAGATTTGAATGACTGTCACGAAGAAAGTCAATCCGCCAAAGCAGTAAACAAATGCAGAGAAATGATGTGCAGGGTTAACATGCTCAGGTACTTCGTGATCAGCGATATCGCGCCATAAAGGCGTAATGTCCAAACGCTCATCAACCCAATCATACATTTTGTTAAGCACGGATTACGCCTCCTTTACTAGATTATTTGCTTCCGGTTTTCCAAGGTACAGAATACCGTCTTTAACTTGTGTTGGATATACATCCAACGGTGATACCGGCGGTGTTCCAGGAACATTATTCCCGTTTTTCTTGTAAAGACCGCCATGGCATGGGCAGTAGAACATGTTTTCATTGTTCTTGTCGCCATTCCAGTTAACTGTACATCCCAAGTGTTTACAAACAGGTGAAAGTGCCACGATTTCATCATTTTCGTTTTTGTAAACCCAAGCCGTCTGAGTAACATCAGAAGTGTACCACGCATCGACTTGCTCGTAGCTGTAATCCACACGCACAGGTTCTGTTGTTATTTCATCAACTCTTTGCTTCGTTGCAATGAAATCTCCTCCTGCTTGAGCTTTCAAAACAGGATCCACTGCAAATCGAACCATTGGCATCAACATTCCAGCAGCCATGAAACCGCCTACACCAGTAAGCGTATAATTAAGGAATTGACGTCTAGATACACGTTGTTTGCTCATCCTTATCCCCCCTCTATCGTAAGGTCAGTCCGATGGACATTTTTCGCACAAATATAAAACTAGGACATAATAATGATATATTAATCTCTCTACCAGGTCAATAACTCAGTCCTTTAAAATGATGTCAACAATGTGACTTTTTTATATTCAAGCTTCTGTCTGCCATTTTTTCACGATGACATTCAGCAGCTGTTTGACCTGATCTTCCATGATGGAATGCTTATATTTCTCATCCATGTTATCAAGCGGGATCGAAGGGAGCCACATAAGGCTTCGTTCAAGTTCATCACTCGCAAATCTCCAATCGCTGTCGGAAGTCAGAAAAAAACATATTGAAAGCCGGAATCTCCCATGGCCGCCTTCCATCCCCGCAGCCTCTTTTCAGCAGCTCCTTTTTCTTCTGATTTCAGGTATGTAAATGCAGGGAACAGCATCAGCCTGCCTTTGAATTGATGCTCCAGATGCATGGATAGTAGAGAAATGAACTCTCCTTGTGCCGCAGATGTCTTCATCTCCTCTTCAAAACCCAGCGGAAGAAGCGGGATAATCGCTGTATCGATATATTTTTTCTCTTTCATATAGGTTTCTACTTCTTTTCCATTCCAATTCACTATACAACACCTCTTATTTGTCCTTCTTGCGGAATATGATATCACTTTAGGGAGGACATTGAAAGGTAAACGATGCATGGGAAGCGAGGGAATGTAAGAACTAATGGGGAATTCTTGAGTAATCATTAAAATGAGTCGGAAGAAAATAAAAACGCAAAAATGATTCCTTTTACTGTACTTAAACGGAAATATGAGACCGTCGATTAAATAGTGATTTTTCTTCACCAATCCTTTGTTCACAGGCTTTTTAGAGTTTTTTCACAATCAACGGGAATTTCCATCCGTTTATTTACAAATTTTAGTTAATATTATAGTTTATCTAACTTTCTATGCCTTTCTTCTGTCCAGATTTTCCTAATTTGGGCAGACGGGTGCCTTAACCCGATTTTCACATTTTTTATAACGATATAACGGCTTGATGGGGTGGGCTAATTCCTTGACCATAATCTTTAAATTGATGAGCATTGCCGTCAATTTGGATGCAATCCTTAATGACTCCCGCCCTCTTGTTCTTGGCTTCCGGAGACCATGGTGGTTGGCAGCTTCATGGTTCGTTCTTTCTACATCGTACCTGTCCCTTAATGCCCGCTTCCCTGCTTCTGTCATATTATAAGATTTCCCTTGTTCCATGATGTCATGATAATCACTGATAAAGATGGTCCGGCCTTTTTCATTGGTCGTACATTTTTCAAACATCGGACAATTTTTACAGAGATCCCCATCAAATTTGAATTGATGCCCTTGGCTCTTGTTGTTTCGTACTTTTTTTGAGGTCCAGTTGCCCTGCGGGCAGGTTACTGTATCCGATTCCGCATCATAAATAAAACATTTGTTTTCTAAAAGTCCCGTGGGATTTGAGCTTCTTTGTACGGGAGCACACAGTAAAATCTTCATATCTGTTATTTTTTTGCGATTTTCACCTGTGCCATAAGCCGTATCACCGATGACTTGTGCTGGGGCTGCCTTGTGACGGTTAATGATATTCTCCACCATGGGGACAAGGCGATCCCCATCCCACTCGTTGCCGGGAATGGGTTCCGCATCCAAGACCAATCCATACTCCCTTGATTCTAGGATTTGGATTTTATCTCCGGTAAACTTCATTGATTTCGTCTTATGTCCACTGCGGATTTCCGGGTCATAAGCACTTCTGATGCGATTTTGAGGTTTTTCCTTTTTGGATAATTCCTGATAGAGAAGGGGTTCCTCGTCAGTTCCTTCGGGATTAGCCGGTTTCGTGTTCTCCTGTAAAATTTGATATAGAACTGCTTGAAGCTCTAAGCATTTCAATTGTTGTCTGTCTTTCTCCCATGTCCAGAATAATGGTTTCGCCCTGTCACTTTCGAGCCAATGCAATAAGCTGTATGCTTCCACTACAAGCCGGCTGAATATGACCAGGCGGTCTTCTTCTGGTGCTTTATCGGAGAGTCGTTTCTCAAAGTTTGTTAGGGGACAGTCCTGTAAAAGTTGGGCATATAACTTTAGATGTGACCGCTTAATGTGCTGGATAAGCTGAAGCATTCCCTGTTGGATTAGTCGGTATGCCCCCACCTTGGCGATATTAGCGAAGGTATGAAAAGAATCGATGAGCCACCGGTCTTCTTCTTTGCCCCACAGCCCTTTCGCCAGGGCCTGGGAAAGAATATGATGAAGGCATGCATCAAAAAGGTCGGAACCCATGCGGCCCCTGTCCATTCCCAAAGTACTATGGTCAAAGCCGTTGAAGGCAACGGGCACTCCCAGAAAGCTTTTTAAATGTAGATGGTAAAGGATGGCCTCTTCCATTTCGCGGTCGGAGTAGTTATGATAGCGCTGAACTAAATGAACTTTCAGTTTTAGGGACGGGGCATAAGGACGCTGCCCCTTTGAGGAATACAATGGGGCGCAGAGTTTATCAGCGAAGGAAAAGTCAATCACTTTTTCTACTCGACTCCAGAAAGGATGGGAAGGAACCGAAGAGAAGACTTCATAATCCGAAAGGGTTAACTGGCCAAAAGATTTATATTGAACGTGCGCCATCACAATCACTCCATATACAAGTTATATCTCAATTTTACCGAATAGATGGAATGAAGTGATAATAAAAAGAAGAATTCTAACAAAGTTTGTGAAAATGGGGTTTTTCTTGAATTAATCGACGGTCTCAATATTCCGCTTATATACCCCAAATCGATATCGGCTCCACAGCTTAACCGGAAAAATTACGCTTATTTTAGATATAATTGGTGACTCAATGAATGTTTGTTCCATCCCACAGGATAAACCTCATTCTATGATGGAAGGGAAATGCCGGATAACCAACTTTGCCTCATCTTGAAGTGAGGATTCCTGGCCCTGGCTATATACCCTCTGGAACCCCCGGCATAGCCAGAGGTTTTCAAGACCATAAAAAAAGCTGACAACCCTGTTGGATTGTCAGCTTAGAACTATACCAGCAAATTCTTTAATTTCGAAGTCAATTCCCTGAACTTCTCTTTATCATTTCTATCCAAAGCATCATCAATGGCATCGAGGATCTTCTGTCTCTGATAGGTTTCAATACTTATTTTCAAGAACTGCTCGGCTATAATCCGGTCTTTCTCATTAATTAACAAATACTTTGGCATGAACGGATTTTCTTCACGGACCGCGGCATATTGGTAGGAAGCATTGGCCTTGCTGAAGTTTAGTTGAATATAGATATCCTCATCTTTATTCAGCCTGATATCATGAAATGATTTTTCAGCATCCGTCGTCATAATATTTTCTTTATAAAACCTGAACGGTACTTCTTCTACACAATGGGTGGACATGATCAACCCTCTTGGACAGTATTGTGCTTCTTCGACAAAATGAACTTTTTTCATTAGCTGGTCATGGCTCATAAGGTAATTAAGAATCCAGACACATTCACGTCTCTTCAGCTGATAACGATTTAAAAACCACCGGATGAAATCCTTTTTCTCGTTGACAGATACAGGGGTCTTCATTCATTTCCCTCCTCTGCATGTTATGTCCTGCAGCGATACAGGCAGTCAATCTTCCAACCTTTCGATCATCATTGCCCACTCTTCGTTGGTTGGGTCTTTCTTTAACAGTTCATTAAATACTTCTCGAGCCTCATCGCGTTTTCCTTCTTCAATAAGGAAATATCCATATTCCTGAAGAAATTCTGGATGTTCTTTAAAGAAAGTATATGCAAGACGGTATTGTTTTAATGCTTCTTTATAATCTTCTGTTTTTTCAAAAGCAACCGCCGCGTCCCAATGAAGCTGGGGTTCTTCTTCACCTTCACTCTCCATCAATTTAATGATTTCCAGGATATCGTCATATCTTTCCTGTTGGAGAAAGAGTTTGTTCAAAGTGAGGGCGGCTTCCATATAGCCCTGGTCAAGAGCAAGAGATTCACGGATGAATTGCTCTGCTTCCTTTTCAAGGCCGAGCTTCAAGGAAATTTTACCTCCATGGAAAAGGAGCTCCTTGTTGAACTCATCATGGGTGATTCCCTCTTTCACTGTTTCCAGACTCTTCTCGAGTTCCTCTTCATGCTCATAGGCCTTAGACAGGAGCAGGTAAAGTGAACTATAGCCAGGATCCAGTGCTTTAACAGACTCCAGTTTTTCTATCGCCTTCGTATAGTACCCCGCTTGATAAGCTGTGAAGGCATAGCCGAACAGCGTATTGATTTCCAAATGCTCATCAAGAGCCTTCTCGTAATGGTCCAGGGCCTGCTCGAAGTCACCGCCGGCACTGAGGGCCTCACCCATCCTCTGATGGACATCCACTCCGCCAACATTTGTCTTTTGAGCTTTAAGGACATTTTCGTAAGAACGGATCGCTTCAAGAAATTTCCCTATTTCAAGATAGAGTTCACCAAGCGCAAAATCAATAACTGGTTCTTCTGAGAGTATCTTCTTGGCTTGAAGCAGCTTCTGTTCACTCACCTCAAAAAGGCCCTGCATTTGATAGAGGTCTGCCTGTAGTAATAACGCCCTGGGATAATCCGGGTCCTCTTCATCCATTTCTGACAGCAGTTCCAAGGCACCTTCCTCATCATCCATCTCAACGAGGACTTCTGCCAGGGTCACTATCAGTTCGCCTTCTCCAGGGTATTTAGTCAAAAGCTGTTCGAGCAATTCTTTTGTCTCTTCCAAAAAACCCAAGTGATAGAGGTTTTCCGCAAGTGTAAACTTCTCTTCATCTGTACCTAGATTCTTCACCCGCTTGAAATGTTTTGCGGCGTTGTCAAGATCTCCCTGTTCGAGTGATGTTATCATTTCTTCTGCATAGTTCATAATAAAAAATTCCTTTCTTCTACAGGTACTTTATAGAAGGGCTGTTCAGAAATTATATCAAGAGATGATCATATTAAATAGCCGGGATTTTTAATCATCAATTCTTCCCCGATTCCAGGCTGAAAGAAGCATCTTCCATTAGACATAAGTACTTTACCCTTGTTTACTGTAAGAATTAACATATGATTATCATAAAGAAATGATTGGCAATGGGCAACTATTTCAGAAGCTGGGCTTTCATATAGGTTATAACTAATTTCTCCGCCTACCATGAAATTCCCTTTAAGAGGATAGATGCCAATTTTTTTCAAAAACTGCAGAGGCAGCGGTCTTTTGATTGATAATGGTGACTGAATATGCGGAATCAGTTCGTCTCGTAAGATTTCCTGCCACGCATTCAACAATTTCTCCCTTCTCCTTTTGTCGATTTCTGGTGAAATAAGAGGACAAAAAACCAATGGGTAACCATATAAAGCCTCCCTTACCCATCCCCACGCTATGTTCCTGAGCTCTTCTTCTGATGAGAATTCAATAAATACCGCAGGAATCTTGTTCCGTTTCAGCTGCCTGATCAAGTCAGGTGCCACCAGCTTGGCTTTGCACCGAAGTACCAGCACATAATCAATCGGGCTGCTCAGCAGTGAAGTTCTCGTGCGTCTTAAGTTCAATTCAAATTGCGACTGAAAATCTATAGAAAATGACGTGATAAGGGTTGTACATCCCTTCATCAAGAATTCAGTTGTAAAATAAGATTTGAAATGGTGGAATTCCAAAAAATCAGGAAGTTCAAGATCTGCCATAACGTGGACAGGCGACATTAGGAAAGGGGAAACATTCATCCGCGGAAAAGTATAGCGTTTAAAATTCGAATTAATAGAACGAATAGTATTGTCTTCAACGAGCATTGTGATATCTCTTCTCCGGTCGTATTCGATGCAGGGGACATTATCTATTATATAGGCCATTGTCAGCTCTCCCTTCTTCTCTTAAGACAAGCTATGAGAAAAAGAGCAAAGTAATGACAATTAAATTACCCGCACTCTCTATTAACCTCTTAGGATTTGCTGCTAGTTTTACTACAGCAAATTTCGCTTTATAGCACAGCCTCAACATACAGAAGCGACCTCATTCAAGCCGGCCGTTCCATTTACCCGGAAAGGTATCTGCAAAAATCCGGGAATACTTACTATTGTCTCTGAGAACCAGCTTCAAATACTTTACCAATCAGGAGACGCCTCCAATTGTCTCTCAAAGCCCCTATTAACAATAGATAGTGACCTGTCATTTCAACTTCCCTTGCCAATTATGCTGAAAAAGGCGCCACCGTTCTATAAAAGAACAGAAGCACCTTTTAGAGTCGAACTTAAGTAGTGGATAATGATGCCAGATCCGAATAAAAGGACGGGAAAGAGATATTGACAGCATCCGCATTCTTCAGGGTAACTTCTTCTTTACTGAGGAGAGCTGCAACAGCCAGCGTCATGCCTATTCTGTGATCCCCCAAAGAGTCTACTGTTCCCCCATGCAGACTGGTTTTGCCATTGATGATCATGCCATCCTCCGTGCTTTCAATATCCGCTCCAAGAACCTTCAGTTGGGAAACTACGGCATCAATCCTGTTAGTTTCTTTCACTTTCAGTTCTTCAGCGTCTTTGATTACTGTACGCCCTTCTGCTTGTGTTGCCAGCAAAGCGATAACTGGAAGCTCATCTATCAATGCCGGAATGATTTCTCCCCCTATCTCGATCGCCTTAAGATGAGACGCTTGTATCGAAATTGATCCCCTTGCTTCAAAATCGCTGCTATCCTCCGATTTGACCACATTAATATCCGCACCCATTTTTTCTAATACTGTAATGATGCCTGTTCTTGTCGGATTAAGGCCAACATCTGAAAGAACCAATGAACTTCCAGGCACAATGGCAGCTGCCACAAGGAAAAAGGCTGCGGAAGAAATGTCTCCAGGGACTTCAACTTCTGTTCCTTTGAATTCCTGTCCCCCGCTGACTTTAATCAAACCATTCTCATTGCTGATATTCCCTCCGAATTTTTTTATCATCGTTTCCGTATGATTCCGTGTGGAAAGCGGCTCCTTGATGTAAGAGACACCTTCTGCTTGAAGAGCGGCAAAGATCATCGCTGATTTGACCTGCGCACTGGCGACTGTCAGATTATAGTCAACAGGAGACAGCTTTCGGCCCCTGATTGATAAAGGAGTGAATTCTCCATTTCTCCTGCCGGCTATGTCAGCACCGAAAAGGCCCAATGGACCAGTGACTCGTTTCATTGGCCTCTTGGCGATTGATTCATCCCCGACCAGAACAGAATGAAACGGTCTCCCCGCCAATATTCCAGCCATCAGGCGGGCGGTAGTCCCCGAATTTCCAACATCAAGAATGGTCTCCGGTTCTTGAATCCCTTCCCAGCCTTTTCCATGGACGGTCACCTTGTCACCCTCTTCGGTGATTTCCACACCCAATTGTTTAAAGCAGGTCATCGTACTTATGCAGTCTTCTGCTCTTAAAAAATTTTGTATGACTGTGGTGCCGCTGGCGATTGCTCCGAACATGATGGAACGATGGGAAATTGATTTATCACCAGGAACTTTCATTTTTCCTTTAATTCCATTGCTCATAAAAGCTAGCTTTCTTGAGGTTTCCATAGCAGCCTCCTTTTTAAAATACTTCATAACTCGTTTGTTGTATCAAGACCTTTTTTCCTCTTTCAAGATCCATGTTATTCTGGAAACTGATTACCAGCCTTCCCACCGCATCTTCTCTCATTTCCAAGACCCGAATATTCGTAAGGCTTATCTGTTCCCTTGCCAGCACTCCTGTAATCTCAGCAATGACACCTGGATGGTCCGGAATATCGACATACAAATCATAAAAAGCAGGAATTGCTCCTTTGCTTTTCATCGGTAGTCCATCTCGGAATACCTTTGCCTCAGAGAAAAAACGAAACACACTTCCGTTATCTTTCGCTTTAATTTTTTCAATGAGAGAACTCATACTTTCCTTCCATTCATCCAAAAGCTTGAGGAGCACCCGGCTGTTCTGTAAAGTGATGTCGCTCCACATCTGCGGGTCTGCGGATGCAATTCTGGTGGTATCTTTAAATCCTCCTGCAGCAAGCCTCGAAATATAAGGAAATTGACCTTCAGCCGTCTTGGCTGTATGGACCAGTGAAGAGGCAATCAAATGAGGGAAATGGCTTACCACACCGGTTAGTTCATCGTGTTCCCTTGCATTAAGTGCAAGGAACTTCGCTCTCGTTCCTTCAAGCCATCGCTGAAGTGCTGCTATTTCTTCCGGGGAGGTACCATCTCCGGGAGTCAAAATATAATAGGCGTTTTCAAAAAGAAGGTCTTTTGCAGCTTGAACACCGCTTTTATGAGATCCTGCCATCGGGTGACCCCCTATGAAAGCTGCCCCTTTCCCTGCAAGCTGCTTAGAGGCTTCCATGATGGGACTTTTCACGCTTCCCGCATCTGTAATTAAGACATTTTCTCGTAAAGTCAGATTCCCAAGTTTTTCAATCAATCCAACGATAGCGTTGACAGGGGCGGCAAGGATGATCAAATCCGCTGCTTCAGCAGCCTCTTCAAAAGAAGCAGCCTCTTCATCTATAATTCCGAGTTCCTTCGCCAGCTTCTGTTCACTTTTTTTACTGTCATACCCGATTATCCTGCTGTCCGGGTGCGCCTTTTTGATGCTGATGCAAAGGGAGCCGCCAATTAACCCTAATCCGGCAGCCAGAACGGTTCCTTTCAAAAGATTCACCCTCTTTTCTGCTTGTCTTGATTCGCGTCTTTTCCAATGTCTGTGTTTTAACCATAATAGCTCTTTAAGAAGCAGATGCTCCCCGCTCCATACGCACGTACTTTAATCTTCAGCTGCCCTTTTTCAGGAATTCCCTGATTGTTTTGATTAAGCCATCATTCTGCTCAGGAGTTCCTATCGTGATTCTCACGGCTGTCGGAAAGCCCAGTGCCTTTCCAGAACGGACGATATACCCTTTGCTTAATAGGAATTGAAAAACTTCATCTCCATCAACACCAAAATCGATCACGATAAAATTGGCTTGTGACGGAAAGTACTTCAGGTTCTTTTCTCTGCATAGCTCATAATACTGTTCCATGCCCTTTCTGTTTTCAATCCGGCACCCCTCAATGAACTCCTGGTCGGTGAGAGCAGCTGCAGCGGCACCCTGGGCAACGATATTATTGTTAAAAGGCTCCCGCAATGGTTCCAGCTTCGAGATAATTTCTTCATTGGCGATTCCGTAGCCGACACGAAGCCCTGCAAGTCCATAGGCTTTAGAAAAAGTCCTTGTGACCAAAAGACGGGGATACTTCTGTACCAGATCCACGGAATCATAATAGTCTCCTGCTGTCACATACTCAAAGTAAGCCTCATCCAAAACCGTCAATACATGTGATGGGACATTGTCCAAGAAACTGGTCAATGCTTTCTCTGATATGTACTCTCCACTTGGATTGTTTGGACTGCAAAGCCATACGACAGCTGTTTCTTCATCAATGGCTTCAAGCATTTCATCAAGGTTGTGGCGGCCGTATTCATCCAGCACAACCTCTTTCACTTCTGCCCCTTCAATTACAGCATTGTGTTTGTACTGAGGAAATGTCGGTCTCGCCATTACCGTATTCGTTCCCTGCTGCAGGAGCCCCCTCGCAATAATTTGTATGATTTCATCGGATCCGTTCCCAAGGATCACTTCTTTTTCTGACACTCCCAAGTGCGAAGAAAGTGCACTCCTAAGCGTCTTAGCATATCCATCAGGATAAATGGAATAAGTGAAGTCCGCCTTTTTCAAGTACTCTTCTACTCTCGCCGAAAATCCGAACGGGTTCTCATTCGAAGATAACTTTACGATTGAGTCAAGCCCATATAACTTCTTCACATCATCTATTGTTTTGCCAGGCTGATATGCTTTTAAATTCTCTATTTGTTTTTTCCAATTCACTGTATATCCACCCTTCCCTTCAGTCCTCTAATACGTTATCACGTTAAAGCGTTACAATAATAATATTAACATATACTCTATGTTTATTTCTATATGGAGATGTACAGTGAATTTATGAGGTTGCCTAAGCAAAGAAATGTCTATGAAAAAAGACCTTGATTTTCCTCCAGAGGCTTCGCTGACTGCTCCGGTATAAGTGCGGCGGACAATTTTACTTATTCCTTTTACGATATGATACCGACTTCATTCATGATCCCTGATTCATCTATCTCGGAATGGCAGGTAGTCTGTACTTCCATTGCAGCGTTCACTCTTTTAGAGGCTCAGAACAAAATCGTGAGCTTCCTTCAGGTCTTCCTTGCTCACCTTTTTCATGAGAGGCTTGCCAATTTCCTGGAGAAGAACAAACCGGGGAATTTTATTCTCAGCTTTTTTGTCCCTTGTCATGACATCATATATATCGTCGAATGAATGTTCAGCTGCATAATCGGCTGTATATCCGAGCTGGTTGATCCATAAAAGGAACTCGGGCAGATCAAGACGCAATCCTGCATGCTTCACGCTGAGAAAAAGGGCGAAAACCATTCCGGTCATCACAGCTTCTCCGTGTGAAATCCCTTTGTACCCCGCGAGGTTTTCCAACGCGTGTCCAAAGGTGTGGCCAAAATTCAAATAAGCCCTTACCCCTTTCTCCCTTTCATCCATTTCCACGATTCCTGCCTTAATGGCAATCCCCTGCTTTAAAGAGTCTATAAGAAAAGGGTGGTCAATTGAAGAAAGGGTTGCCACGTTTTCTCTCAGCCTCGTATAAAAAGCTTTGTCCGCTATCAAAGAGTGCTTGATAACCTCTGCCATGCCAGACCTGATTTCTTTGAGGGGCAGACTTTCCAAAAATTTCGTGTCATAAATCACGGCTTCAGGATGATAAAATTGTCCAATCATATTTTTCCCAAGTTCATGATTGACGGCTACTTTTCCTCCTACTGAACTATCATGAGCAAGGATGGTTGTCGGAAGTCCGATAAACCTTACTCCCCTCATATAAGTGGATGCGGCAAATCCCGCTAAATCCCCGCAGGCCCCGCCTCCAAACGCAATGATGCACGATTGGCGGTCCAGCCCCTTCTGAATGGCAAAAGTCATACAATCATCATAGACCTTCAACGTCTTTGCTTCCTCTCCTGAAGGCGCAATAAAGACAGAGTACTCAAGAGATGATGGGAGAAAACCTTTCAGTGTTTCACCATGTAAATCATATACAGTGCTATCGGCGATAATCATGATTTGTGAAATTGGGACTGCTTGTTCCAGCAGGAAATCCCTCAGCTTTCCCAATATGGCTCTGCCTATGTAAACAGGATATTGTTTTGAATCTGTAGAAATCTGCAAAATATCCATGGCTTAATACTCTCTGGAGTGCCGGCGGTATTCAGCAACAGAATTTTTTAATGCCTGGAATTGATCGCTGTTGAATTGTTCCGTTATGGCATTAGCCAATTCCCATGCCACCACCGATTCGGCAACAACGCTTGCCGCGGGTACTGCACAGCTGTCAGACCGCTCTATACTTGCTGAAAATTCTTCCTTGCTTTCAATGTCCACACTTTTTAATGGTTTATAAAGGGTGGGGATAGGCTTCATAACACCTTTCACAATAATCGGCATACCAGTCGTCATGCCTCCTTCAAATCCACCCAGTCTGTTGCTTTTACGGTAATAGCCCTTCTCTTCAGTCCAAGCAATCTCATCATGGACTTCACTCCCTGGTTTTCTTGCCATTTCAAAACCAAGGCCGAATTCTACTCCTTTAAATGCATTTATACTCATGATGGCCATTGCGATTTTGGCATCAAGCTTTCGGTCATAGTGTACGTAACTGCCTATCCCCGGAGGCATTCCTTCCACGATGACTTCAACCACGCCGCCGATAGAATCTCCGGACTTCTTGGCAGAATCAATTGCCGCCATCATTTTCACAGCTGCTTCATCATCTAAACAACGTACAGGAGAGTCCTCTGTTTTTTTATTAACTCTTCAACAGATGAATAGGTTACTTCTTCTGCTATAATTCCACCTATCTCCCTTACATGGCCTGCCACTTTGATACCCAGCTCATTCAACAGCTTTTTGGCTACAGCTCCAGCTGCCACCCTTACTGTCGTTTCCCTTGCAGAGGATCTTTCAAGAACATTTCTGAGATCACGATGGCCATACTTAATTCCGCCATTCAAATCAGCATGACCGGGACGCGGTCTTGTAATCTTCCTTTTGACTTCTTCCTGCTCATCAGGAGAAATGTGTTCGATCCCCATAACTTTCGTCCAATGGGTCCAGTCTTTATTTTCAACTAAAAGCGCGAGTGGTGAGCCAAGCGTCAGCCCATGCCTCACTCCCCCGGCAATATTGACCCGGTCTTTTTCAATCTGCATTCTGCGGCCTCTTCCGTAACCCTTCTGGCGCCTCGCCAGCTCATCATTAATATCTTGAGCACTTATAGGCATTCCTGCAGGCAAACCCTCAAGGATAGCCGTTAATTGTGGGCCATGTGACTCCCCGGCTGTTAAATATCTCATCCAGTATTCCCCTTCCCTGCTTAAATAATTTTGTATCAATATAACACATTCTTCCGCCAAAAACATAGAAGATAATCTTTTGCTTAATAGCTGTAAATTTAATTCTTCTTGCTGTGCCTAATCGGAAAAATCCCGCTTATATACCCAAACTCGATATCTCTTCAGCAGTTTAACTGGAAAATTTCCGCTAATTTAAGACTCAATGAAAGATTGTACTTCAAACCAAAATGACATGGAGTGGTCCGAAAACCAACAAAAAACGCCGTTTCACTCGGCGTTCCCCTTACTTTTTTCTATAAAAAAATGTATCCTCTGTCTCCAAACCATACTTGGCAGGATTGAATATCTGCTCGGTACTTCCAACAAACAGCACACCGCCAGGACGCAGGGCTGAACTGAAGTTATGGTATATTTCTTCCTTTGCTTCTTCGGTAAAATAAATCATGACATTCCGGCAAACGATTAGATCATGATGGGAATCATAAGAATCAGAGAGAAGATTATGTTTCTTGAATGAGACCCTGCTTTTAATTTGTGAAGATAGATTATAAAAATCGCCGCTTTTAGAAAAGTATTTCTGCTTAATAACAGCTGGGACTTCATTCAAAGAGCGCTCAGGGTATACTCCAAGCTTGGCTTTTGCAACTGCGTTATCATCTATGTCAGTAGCCTTTATAGATATTCCCGATAGGGGCTGGTGGTTGGAAAGCACCATGGCTATCGTATAAGGTTCTTCGCCTGTCGAGCAGGCAGCACTCCAAATTTTCAGCCTATTGTTCTGTGACAGCAGCCGCGGAAGGATCTTCTCCTCCAGAACTGACCATCTCTTTTCATTTCGGTAAAATTCTGTAACATTGATAGTCATCCTGTCGAGAAATTCATGCAAGAGCGGCGTGTCCATTTCAATTCCTTGGTAGAAGGCTCTAAAGTCAGAAAAACCTTTTTTTTCATAAAGAGAAGTCAGCCTTCTCTTCATCTGGGCTTCTTTGTAGAGGGAAAGATCGATTCCCGTTTTCTTATGTATATCTTTAGTGAAATGACTGTAATCATAAATCATCATGCAAACACTCCAGCAATGGTTAATAAGTTCCTTTCTAGTATAGCGGAAATTTTCAGAGAAAAGGGTAATTTAGCAGAAATAATAATAAACCGGGTATCTGGTTACAGCACCTAACTCCTCGGGATCCTATTACCCGCCCCCGCGGAGCCGCGCGCCTGGAACGGAAATCTATTACTAAAAAACAGCCACCATCTTTGAGAAAAGCTCATTTCGTAAAATTTGTTGCTATTTGATACTAATTCCGAAAAAGTAACCATATTAAGAGGGGAAAATCTGGGAACACCGAAAAGAAAAGAGCTACTCTCCCCCAATAAGAGATAAAACTCTTAGTATCCGGGGGAAAATCCGGCTCTTGGGATTTTTCCGAAAGCAACAATATATGTGAAAACAGCCTTGAGAAAAGAACGTATCTCTAACATTACAGCCTATATTCCCCTCCCGCCGCTTCCATCCTAAAGAACATTCATTCCTTTAAATTCCTAAACCCTAAATACATAAAAAGCCTGATCCAAGAGATAATCTACCTGGATCAGGCTTTTTTATTCCTTCCTCCCCCTATTCAGAAAAGGAAAGTTTCTATTAAATTAAAATTAGTAGATCCACTCATTCATCAATTTAGAGTATTCAACCAACTCTTCTTCTTTAAAGAATAAGCCGATTTCTCTCTCTGCGCTTTCAGGAGAGTCCGAGCCGTGAATGACGTTCTTACCTACAGTGATTCCAAAATCGCCGCGAATAGTTCCAGGTGCAGCATCCTTAGGGTTGGTAGCACCCATCATTGTACGAGCTGTAGTGATGACGTTCTCTCCTTGCCATACCATAGCGAATACAGGACCAGAAGTGATAAAGTCCACAAGCTCACCGAAGAATGGACGTTCTTTATGTTCGCCATAATGCTCCTCAGCCAATTCTTTAGAGATGCTCATCAACTTGGCACCAGCAAGTTGGAAACCTTTTTTTCAAAACGAGAAACAAATTCAGCAATCAAACCGCGTTGTACGCCGTCAGGCTTTACCATTAAAAATGTTTTTTCCATTTTTTTCCACTCCTAGATATGTATGTATGGGTCTCTATTTCATTTCCCACAAAAATGGTATCATTGATTTCACGTTTTGGCAACGTTTCCATTTGAAATTTTCTAAAATTTTCGCTTGCCGATGAAATTGGCGATGTCTCTCAACGTTTTGTTTGCCCCGTTCTTCGGCAGTCCTTCAAGCTCTTTTAATGCCTTCTTCAAATAACGCGAGCTGAGATCATGAGATTGTTCAATCGCCCCGCACCTTTTGATATCCTCGATAACGGCAGTCATGGATTGTTGATCAGCAGTCTCGTCGACTTGGATTATTCTCTCTTTTAACGCAGCATCCTGCATGGCGAATAAAACCGGCAGTGTAATATTCCCCTGGAGAAGATCGCTTCCGGCAGGTTTTCCCAACTCTTCCTCGTTTGCTGTAAAATCAAGAATATCATCCGTGATTTGAAAGGACATACCTACATTATATCCAAAACGATAAAGCTTCTTATGTATATGAGGCGGTGCTCCTGCTGAAATGGCTCCAAGCTGGCAGCTGACAGCTATCAACAAAGCCGTCTTCCTCTTTATTCTTCTGAGATAATCCTTGAGGCTCTGATCAAAACGGTATTTATCCTTGATTTGCTCAATTTCCCCAACTGTCAACTCAACGATGGCATTAGAAAGGATTTTGTGAGCATCTTCATTTTGGATTTTCGTCATATATTCAAGTGAACGAGCGAATATATAATCTCCCGTATACATCGCCGTCCTGTTATCCCACTGAGACTTAATCGTCGGTTTTCCTCTTCTAAGATCCGCATCATCGATCACATCATCATGAACTAGTGAGGCACTGTGAATGAGTTCCAAGGCAACTGCCACGTTCTTAATACTGTGAATGTCATAGCTGCCGAACTTCGCAGACAACAAAACAAAAACGGGGCGGATACGTTTTCCGCCCGCCTCCACCAAGTGAAGTGATGCTTCGTTTAAAAGAGGCGAGCGGGAATCGATAGCCTTTTTTAATTCATTTTCAATGAGGTCGATATCCGCTTTCAGAAACGAATATATCATTTTAAACTTCATTTCATTTCCACCCAGATTTAAATTTTTCTATTGATTATTTCTTTTGTACCCCATATGCATTGCCGCCACTCCGCCGGTATATGGCTTGTAAGCCACTTTATCAAAACCGGCTTTGCTGAACATATCCGAGAGCTCTTCCATGCCAGGAAAATCTTTGGCTGATTCCTGAAGCCAGGAATATTCACTATAGCTCTTAGCGAAAACCTTGCCGAACAAAGGCATCAGGAATTGAAAATAAAAATAATAAGCCTGACGGTAACCAAACATAGTTGGCTGGGAGGTTTCCAAGCAAACAGCCATTCCACCCGGTTTCAGCACCCGGTTCATTTCTTTAAGGACATGCAGGTAATCAGGTACATTTCTCAAGCCGAAGCCGATTGTGACATAATCAAATGAATTGTCCGTAAAGGGAAGTTCCATTGCGTTTCCATGAATCAGCTCCACTTGGTCCATCCCTGAATTACGTACCTTTTCTTCCCCGATTTTCAACATATTCTTACTGAAGTCCAGTCCTTTTACCGTTCCTGTTTCTCCGACCGCCTCCGCCAATGCCAGCGACCAATCAGCGGTACCGCAGCAAACATCAAGTGCGGAAGACCCTGGTTTGACGGCCATCCGTTTCATTGTATCTTTCCGCCATCTTTTGTGTTGTTGAAAACTTATAAGGGAGTTCATCTTGTCATAATTGCCGTATATTTTTTCAAAAACGGTATGAACTCTCTGCTCTTTTGACTGGTTCATCCATTAACCCTCTTCCGCAAAAATTTTCGTGTGTAGCCTCGTTTGTTTGAGCAAGGAATGGATGCGGTTTTCCACACCCAAGCCGACGAAGGATCCATTTCTCAACAGTTTTGCTGCCCTGTCCCTCGATTCACTGATGTATGTTGTGAATATCTCTTCCAGCAGCTGGTTACCTCTGCCCCCTGCTGAAGGGAGAATGTCCTGCGGCAGCAGTGCAGCCTTAACTGATGGAAAAACCGGCGTCACTATTCCTTGATTCAATTTATTTTTCTCGTTAAGCATCCGGCGCAAAAACAATATCTCGCTTACAAGTTCCATGCATTGTGCTGCACCATAGTGGCCATAAAAACTTGTTATTACAGCAGATTCAATTGTCCTGATGCTTTCCATGATATCATGAATGCTTGAATATTCTTGTTTATAAAGGGATATCTTGCTTTCATTCACCCTTTTAATAGCTTGTGCCAGTTGATTGATCAGGCTTACATTTTCAAGATCTGAAAGGATCTTATAATATTGACCGCTGAAATAAACTCCAGCTAAAACAGTCAATTGTCTCTCCTTCAAGGAACCGGTTGGTGAATTAGAAACTTTTTCATGGGTATCGAGGCCTATCTGGATCAGCATCACAGTCGATATGACCCGAATGATCTCATTCTCATCCAGCTCATGTCCACCTTGTAAAAATGGAACGAGCAAAAAGCTGATCCTGTCTTCATCAATTTGAGGAGAATCAATATACTTTTGCAAATAAGAGTAAGATAATTTCTCTTCCACATAGTGTTTTATTGATGCTTCAAGATGAAAACAGTCCAAACGTTTCATAAACCTAAATCCCCATTTCGTATATGTATCTACTTAGTCGTTTCAGCAACAAATATTATAACATAATAAGCTATACCGGGCGAATACTATATCTCCCCATTAGGCACTTAGACTGCCTTTACCCCTCATTTGGAAAGTCCGTTTTTAATTCCCTTTCCGAGAGGTCTTTGAACCTTCGCTCCAAACCGGCTTGACCCTGTGAGGGACACAAGGAGGCATTTCCATAGCTCCTTTAATCAGCCTTTTTAGAAAAGAAATTAAAGTGCAATAATCATTATTCCAAATTAATTTTTCCCCATTATTGGCAGTTGAAATTATTAGAAGTAATTCACAGTCATTAAGCAGCGGTACTATCGAGTGAAAAACCCGCAGCTGAATGCCACCGGCTAGAGGGATTATTTTTCTCTCATTTCACTTTCGATTTCTCCATTGCTTGTAATGATCTTCGCTTTGCCACGGACTTTGATTGCAGAAGTATGCTCTGTAAATTGAGCAATCATTACTTCTCCCCTATCAAGCTTTTCAGAATGATGAAATTTCGTGTCCGTCCCTCTAGTCAAGCCTATCACGTTTACTCCGTCTTCAATTGCCTTGATCACAATATAATCTGTTGAGTTGTTTGCCATTTTCTTCACTCCTGTTTTTAAAAATTTGATTTTCCTTTTCTGAAAACTCATATATGTATTACAAGTTCATTATGTTCATACTAATATTGTATCAAAGTTTATAGGAATCATGCTGATTCCAAGGTGACACCTGTTTCAATTACTGTTATCCGTAAACATAAAGTCTCTTTTAAACATTCTATAAATTAATAGTAGCACAAGGCCATTTATCCACCAAAGAGTGTTATTTTTAAAAAACGTTCTTTTCAGACTGATTTCGGCTGTTGAGAATTAATGGATTTCCGCTCCAGACGGACGACTCCGCGGGGCGGGCGGTGAATTAAAAAGCGGAAGCGGCCGTTCAGCGACGTACACATTTCAGGGCTCTCGGATGAGGTAAAGGAAACAAAACGAACGGAGTGAGTTGATGTTGACTTATCGCAAGGAGAGAGACCGAAATCTGCTAGCAGCTGGCCGCTGGAACTAGACGACGTTAGTCCCGCAGGAGATCGTACGCCTGCAGCGAAGATCCTTCTCCGGCAAGAACGAGATGGTAAAAGCGGATTCTCAAACAAATTTTTTAAAGAGCCCTTTAAATAATAGACTGTTTTCAATGAATTGTTGCATTCGGAAACATCTCTAGTGCAGGAATAGCCGGTTACCCAGTTACTCTCTCAAAAGGGGCACAGCACTTTTGTTCTTGCTTACCAGAATATTTCCTGTGAATAATGATTTCAACTTAGGAAGTTCATATAAAATAGCCACAAAGTTACGAAATGAGCCTTTAAAAAGGAAACGATGGTTTTTCCACTGTCTTCTGGCAAAATATAGTCTCAAGTGTACGTCAGCTTTTTTAATCAGGAAATCTTAAGGTATCCACTAAATTTAAAAAAGAGCCGCATGATGCGGCTCTTTTTTAACGCTTTAAAGTATGTAATTATTTTACTGCATCTTTAAGCGCTTTACCTGGTTTGAATGCAGGTACTTTGCTAGCTGAGATTTCGATTTCTTCACCAGTTTGCGGGTTGCGTCCTTTACGAGCAGCGCGTTCGCGAACTTCGAAGTTACCAAAACCGATTAATTGTACTTTATCACCATTTGCCAGTGCGTTTTGAATACTTTCAAAAACGGCATCAACTGCTTTTGTAGCATCTTTCTTAGAAAGCTCAGCAGCTTCTGCAACAGCATTAATTAGTTCTGTTTTGTTCATGCCATTCACCTCCTCCCAAAGGAAATGTTTCAGTCATGATTCATATAACTGTCTTGTTACATTAGTGAACATATTTTTCGGTTTCTATACATGAAGGTGAACAAAAACCTCAAAAAACGTTGTAGAATCAATGTTCGACATCAATTCTGTTAAAAGATTATCATATAAAAATAAGGTTAGCAAGAATAATCCAAGAAATAATGGGAATCTTTTCTTTTCCGGGCATTAAATTCTTCTTAACGAACGTTTTTGGCTGTTATTTTAACATTCAAAACGGATTCAACAAAGTAAATCCTTATATAGAAGGGCTTCTAAAGTTAAACCTGTTTCTTAATAAAGCAAAACTGTTTTCGCAAATATTGCGCCTTGTAAGATGTACAAAAAAAAAGACTCTCAAAAGAGAGCCTCCTACAAGATGATCGCTATCAGGCCGCCTGAACCTTCATTGATGATTCTTTCCAGCGTATCCTTCAATTTATACCGGGCGTTCTCAGGCATTAAGGACAATTTAGCCTGGATACCTTCTCTGACGATCGAGCTTAAGCTTCGGCCAAAAATATCCGAATTCCAAATTGAAAGCGGGTCATCCTCAAAGTCCTGCATCAGATATCTGACAAGCTCCTCGCTCTGCTTTTCAGTACCGATTATAGGTTCGAATTTAGACTGTACATCTACTTTAATCATATGAATAGATGGAGCTACAGCTTTCAAACTGACACCAAAGCGGGACCCTTGGCGGATAATTTCCGGCTCATCCAGACTCATATCAGCCAGCGAAGGAGCGGCAATACCGTACCCTGTTTGTTTTACCATTTTTAAAGCATCAGCTACCTGGTCATATTCACGCTTGGCATGAGAAAAGTCCTGCATCAGCTCCAGCAAATGATCCTTGCCGCGAATTTCAACACCGACTATTTCCTTCAGCACCTCATCGTACAGTTCATCTGGCGCGTATAGGTCAATCTCTGCTACACCCTGACCCATCTCGATTCCAGCTAATCCAGCTCTTTCAATGTACTCAAATTCGCTGAAGTAGTGCACTACCCGGTCGACATCCCTTAATCGTTTTATGTCTTTGACCGTTTCTTTGACTGCTTCCTGGTAATTTTCACGCAGCCAGTGGTCCTCATTCAGCACCATTACCCAGCTTGGAAGATTTACATTCACTTCAAGCACTGGGAATTCATATAATGCTTCGCGCAGTACATTGAGAACATCTGAATCTCTCATACTCTCAACACTCATAGCGAGTACAGGTATATCATACTTTTCCTGCAGTTGAATCCGCAGATCCTCAGTTTCAGGTGCATGTGGTTTGACGGAGTTGATCACCATGATGAATGGTTTTCCGACTTCTTTCAGTTCCTCGATTACTCTTTCTTCTGCAACTAAATAGTCACTTCTTGGGATCTCCCCAATCGAACCGTCTGTCGTGACAACCACACCAATAGTGGAGTGTTCCTGAATGACCTTCCTTGTTCCAATTTCAGCTGCTTCATGAAATGGGATCGGTTCCTCATACCAAGGTGTATTAATCATTCTTGGCCCATTCTCGTCTTCATAGCCTTTTGCTCCAGGGACTGTATAGCCCACACAATCGACCAATCGGATATTAACATCCAAGCCCTCATCCACGTGAACAGAAACCGCTTGATTCGGAACGAATTTCGGTTCCGTTGTCATGATAGTTCTGCCAGCTGCACTTTGAGGCAGTTCGTCTTGAGCTCGTGCCCGTTCTGATTCACTTGAAATATTAGGAAGGACGACTAGTTCCATGAATTTCTTGATGAATGTCGATTTCCCGGTTCGAACGGCTCCTACAACACCTAGGTAAATATCTCCGCCGGTTCTTTCTGCAATGTCTTTAAACAGATCTACTTTTTCCAAGAGATTCCCTCCAATCTTTATCTTCCAGGGATGTTTCATCCGCTTAGCTGTTTGGACAATATATATTTATGATGTTGTCCCAATTACTTATGACTATTAATATGTTTTTTTGCCTCCTTATTACTAAAAAGGGAAAATAAATACTGAAGACAAGAAAATTGCAGATTTGAAATGGGAGTAACGAAAATGAAAAAACCCCTTTCTATACAAATATATTTTGTAAGTAAGGGGTTATGCCTATTTAGTCATAAAGACCGGTTCATTCTTTTCATTTATAGTATATGCAGGCGAGTATGCCGGAACGAATGCAGAGTCTTCCGTCAGTATTGACCGGATATCTTCTCCTTCTTCCAATTTGTATTCTTGATCCTGCAGTTTTCGAGTTAAGTCATTTCGATAATCAACAAAAATTTCTCCGCTGCCGCTGATTAAAAGCGGCAGATTTTGCTTTGAATAAGGACTCACAACGAATGGCTCCTCATCATAACCAATCTGGGAATAATCAAGTGTATAAACATTGTCGGCAATACTCTCCTTGAATGGAGGGTAACCGGCTGAACGGATTCTGATATTGATTTCACGGATTTTCTCCGCAATCCTCAAATCAAAAATCTTTACTGTCGGCTTTTCTTCCACATCAATCAAGACATATTGAAAGATCCCGCCATTTTCATAGGCATTTCCGGGAACTTCGGAAAGGTACTGGCCTTTCAATTTGTTAAATTCGATCGGGTATTTTATATAAATGGGTGTGTCCTGGTCTTTCGTTTTAATCGGCAGGATCCCGCCATTATCTGACTGATATTTCTCAACAGCCGACTGGACCGCAGCGATTTGGTCATCATACGGCAGCTGATTCTTTTGCAGCTGTTCCTGGGGATATAAACAGCCGGTCAGAAGCGATACTGTAAGCACCATAAGCAGTGCGGCAATAATTTTCTTCAACGTAACACATCCTTCAAGCATAACTTCTGGTAATATTTTTACTTTCTATTCCTCTTCTATTTGTTTTCCATCAACAGTCAATAAAACTTAGTTCGTTGGCCCGCTTAACACTATATAGGCCATCATCAATCCGCCGGTAATCATTAAAACATATGCTATTAATGCAGTAACAAAGCGGAAAAAGCCTTTTTTTAATTTATATCTGCTTACGTAAATAGTTAATATGGCAAATATCATAAATCCCATGGAAGCAAATGAAACCCACATTTTCATCATCGAAGACATTGGACGTCCCTCCTTATTTGTCGAAAGTATTATATCACACCCTCCAATAATGTTAATAGAGAATGAAGATAATTCACGTTTATGTCGTATTTAGGTGGATATTTGTATTGATTTTTATTTGCTTCTCTTTTTGCAAAAAATGCAGCTATTGAAAAGTAATGGATTTCCGCTCCAGCCGTACGACTCCGCGGGGCGTGCGGTGAGCCTCGGATACGCCTGTATCAAAAGTGGAAGAGCCTTGGTCAGACCCGACAGGCAAATGTTCTCAAGAGAAAAAAAGGCGGTCTTTCCTTTTATTCTCTTGAGGTTATTTGACCCCGAGGTGCTAGGCGCTGGAACTAGATTGGGGGTTACGTTCCAGTGTGGGTACGTAACCTTGGTCTCACCTGTCCCGCTAGTCCCGCAAGAGATCTTACGCCTGCAGCGAAGATCCTCCTATTACAGGGAAGGAAGGTAAATAACGATCTAAAGCGACATTTTTTTATAAAAGCAAAGAAAATATACTTTTTCGCTATAAATAGGTTTCCGGAAAAATTCAAGACAGGATTCTTGCCTGATACCAAGGTTTTTCTCTCTAAACTGGGATGAGGTCTTTTCTCCTTGCTTTCCAAAATATCTTCGGTGGATAATGGCGTCTCTTACAAATTTCGCTCGTTAAAGATTCTGGATAATGAGTAGTAAAGCCTTTCCGCTTCAGACGCACTACTTCTCTACAATTACATTGTTTCTTATAAAATCGGTTAGTATGAAAGTCACTTTTCATAGGGCAAGGAGCTGAATTAAATTTCAGCACACGAAAGAATGATTTTAAAGGCCCTCAAAACCATAGCCGTCTGATCTGGCTGTATATATCTGAAGCCTGCCAGAGGTTTCTGGAGGGCATTTCTCCCTGTTTGCCGCTCCTTCCAAACACCCACATCCGACCCTCGGCAATTACGGCTGATAGTGCTTTTAAATCATGATTAAACGGCAATGAAGCCCATAGGCAGTTCCAATGCAGCAAAAAAAGACTGAAGCCGGGAAATTTCCCAACTCCAGTCCAAAGTGACAGTTACCCCATCCACGTTTAAAGCTGTTTATGTTCCATTCATCGTATGCAAATGAAAGGCATTTGCATCGTCGAATGCCCATTATTGTGAATTAATCCGTCATTTTTTCACCGAGTATATTGAACAGATCTTCCATTTCGTGGGTTTTCATCCTGCCCATTAATGAATCAACTGCCTGTTTTGGAGGAACGTCATTAAAAAGGACATCATAGAGCGCTTGGGTGATAGGCATCTGGACGTTGTACTTCTCCGCCAGCTGGTGGGCTGCTTTTGTAGTTCTGACGCCCTCAACGACCATTCCCATTTCATTCAGCACGTCCTGCAGGTTCATTCCTTTTCCAAGCTGGTTTCCCGCTCTCCAGTTTCTGGAGTGGACACTTGTACATGTCACAATCAAGTCGCCAATCCCCGTCAATCCTGAGAAAGTAAGCGGGTTTGCTCCCATCTTGGTACCCAGCCGCGCAATCTCAGCAAGTCCCCTCGTTATGAGAGCTGCTTTGGCATTATCGCCATATCCAAGACCATCAGTGATTCCCGCAGCAAGAGCGATGATGTTTTTGAGTGCCCCGCCTATCTCCACACCGATAACATCCGGATTAGTATAAACCCTGAAATGCTGATTCATGAAGAGATCTTGTACATGTTCTGCGGATTCCATGTTTTCAGAAGATACCGTGACAGTTGTCGGATGTCTCAAACTGACTTCCTCTGCATGGCTAGGGCCGGAAAGGACAACGACATCCTTTAATCCCGACTCACCCATTTCTTCCCTGATCATTTCAGAAATCCTCATCAATGTATCTGGCTCAATCCCTTTACTTACATGGACGATTGTCAAAGGCTTCGCTTCAGTGTGCTTAACTTTCTGAAGAACTTCCCTGACAGCTTTGGTTGGAACAGCCAGTATGACCGTCTCAGCCCCCTCAAGGGCTTTTACAAGGTCTGTATGGCCTATGATCCCTTTGGGCAGCTGTATGCCCTTCAGGTACTTTTCATTGGTATGTCTGGTGTTGATTTCCTCCATAAGCACTGCATTATGTCCCCACAGATTCACTCTGTGCTTATTATCCGCAAGCACCATCGCCAAGGCAGTACCCCAGCTGCCGGCACCGAGTACTGTAACAGTTTTCAAAGGATTCTCCACATTCACAACCTCCTGACCTATTTTCGTGCACGAGCAATAATCCTGATCGGTGTTCCTTCAAAGACAAAGGCTTCTCTTATCCTGTTTTCGAGGAATCGTGAATAAGAAAAGTGCATTAATTCAGGCTCATTTACAAAAACGACAAAGGTAGGCGGTTTCACAGCCACTTGAGTAGCATAAAATACTTTCAGTCGTTTTCCTTTATCGGTAGGTGTAGGATTCATTGCCACCGCATCGGCAATCACCTCGTTCAGAATACTGGATTGCACCCTCAACGCATGGTTTTCACTAGCCTGATTGATAACAGGTATCAGTGTGTGGATTCTTTTCTTAGTTTTAGCAGACAAGAAGAGGATAGGTGCGTAATCAAGGAAAAGGAAGTGCTCCCTAATGTTCTGCTCAAAAGCTTTCATCGTCTTTTCATCTTTTTCTACTGCATCCCACTTGTTGACCACAATGATGACTGCACGTCCCGCTTCATGGGCATAGCCTGCAATCTTCTTATCCTGCTCGATGATTCCTTCTTCTCCATCTATGACGACAAGAACCACATCGGACCGTTCAATCGCTCTTAAAGCACGTAGGACACTGTATTTCTCAGTGGATTCATATACTTTACCTTTTTCCTCATCCCCGCAGTGTCGATGATCACATAGTCCTGTCCATCGACTTTCAATCTGGAGTCAATAGCATCGCGGGTAGTGCCCGCCACATCGCTGACAATGACGCGATCCTCTCCAAGCATGGCATTGACAAGAGAAGACTTCCCTACATTCGGACGGCCGATTAAGGAGAACTTGATTACATCTTCTGCGTAATTGTCTCCTGAATGCTTGAAATTCCTGGCCACTTCATCAAGCAAGTCCCCAAGCCCGATACCGTGTGAACCCGAAATCGGGAAAGGTTCTCCGAATCCTAAAGAGTAGAAATCATAAATCATTTCTCTCATCTCAGGATTATCGATTTTATTTACCGCCAGTACGACCGGCTTCTTGGAACGGTAGAGGATTTTAGCGACGATTTCATCCGCAGCAGTCACTCCTTCGCGGCCATTGGTAAGGAAAATGATAACGTCCGCTTCATCAATGGCGATTTCCGCCTGCTGGCGGATCTGCTCAAGAAACGGCTCATCGCCGATCTCTATCCCTCCAGTATCAATAAGATTAAAATCATGTGTGAGCCAGTCAGCAGAGCTGTAAATCCGGTCTCTTGTCACTCCTGGAACATCTTCAACAATAGAAATCCGTTCTCCCACGATTCGGTTGAAGATGGTTGACTTCCCTACGTTGGGACGTCCAACAATTGCAACAACAGGTTTTGCCATATTGTTCACCCTTTCTGTTAATTAGGTACATTAAAGGCCGTTTTCATTCATCTGTTTCGTTTTTTTAGAAGCAGTACTTCCTAATGTTAATTGCAGGCTTTTTTCAAAAGGTTATATTAATGTTCCAGTGATTTCTTATATAATTCAGGAAAAGAGCCTGATTTAATTAATCATCATATCTCCAACGATTCATAATGCTTGTCTATATTGACTTCGGCTAATGCTGCTCAATCCCCCGTCCAGGAGGATAAATTAAAGACTGACCTTTTAAGGTTTATCTCCTTACAGGCCAGCCCCCTTAACTTCGTTATTTTATCAGTAAAAGCAAATTCTAGCAATTATTCTTCATATATCTTCGTTTTTATTTCAGTTATCAACTCAGGCTGTTTGCTCTGACTTTAAATCTCAAGGTCCTGATTTGCCTCAGGATACTAAGGGTTTTCTCTCTATACAGAGAAGCAGCTCTTTTCTTTCTTGCTTACCGGGATTTTTTCTGTGTTTTATCGCGTCCCTTAAAATATCCATATTAAATAGCAACAAAGTTTACGACTTAAAACAGATTCAACCAATACTCAGTGCCGTACGATGATGAATAAACCTTCATCCAATTCATGGGCTATTCCGTCCAGGATTGCCTCCAGATTGGCAGAAATCTTTAGTAACTCTTCTTGTGTCCGGCAATGAAATACAGCTGTACCGCTTGGACACTTTTCGGGGTAGGTGGTAACAGCCGCGAGTATGAATTTGTCCACTGAACTCATTTAAGCTTCCTCCCCTTTTTATTTGCTTTAGATTCAGTAGGCATCCTGATTGCGTTCTCAAGGGTAGGTACCTGGCTCAGGACCGCGATCGCCTTTTCACGATCCTTTTCTTGCGGAAGGACAAACACACCTACCCGCCCATCATCCAGATCTCTTTTGGCTAATGGAGTCAGGGCAGGGGTTCCGGAATCTTTATAAATCCCCAATGTTGTAGACATATCATGTAAAATTGCCTGCCGCTGACCCAGGTTGGCAATCGTTGATCTGGAGTCGAAGGATTTGGGTGTCAGTAAGAATCCCATCCCGTATCTAATTATTTCTTCCTGCCTCGCAGGCAGCCCTATATTCATGATATAAATATTATCAACATACAGGCCTGGTCCTTCAAAGTGAGGCTGCACAAACTCAATATCAACAATGTCCTTCAGTTTTCCTCCAGCCATCAGCCTGTGGGCCGCTATAATACTGATGATTCCCACAACTACAGCAGCCCAGAAATTCACGATAAGATAAGCTAAGGTGGTCAACAATGAAGAAAAAATCACCAGGTAATTCCGGCTTTCAAAAGCAATAGCGATTCCCTCTATATAAGTCGCTCCCCTTGGAACCAATTCAAACGCATCCAGCTCTGTCAATGTATTTCTTTCCATATTACGCACATCCCTGAATTGGGACGCTGCCACTGTCAAAAAAGTGATGGCTGTGAAGTTTTCTTCCAATAAGGCTGGAACTGCAATTGTGCCGAGCCCTGCTGCAATGAATCCAAGTGCGATATGTATGATTTTTCCATGCAGATAGGTAGGGTATTGACGATAATCCGTCCTAAGCATGTAGACACGAGTCAACGTCCCAATGAACACACCAAATACCACCGGATAAACGTATTCATTCATAAATTCTTGACTTCTCCTTTTTTAAGTGCAGATTTTATGAAGCTGGATTGAGTGTTGGATAATAACTGTAATAAGTGCAGGGCTCCTCCGCTGACCGCTATTATAGAAATCACGTCAAGAAAAAAGTGTCCCCCCGCTCCATAAGGAAAGTTTTGCTGCGCAAACACAGTACCTGTCAGGATCTCTCCAGTAATCAAGCCAATAACCAAAGCGAGCAGTCTCTTTTTCACCTGTTCAGAATCACTGTACAGCAAATAAGAAATTACCAGGAGTATGGCAGTAACCATTATTTTTTCATTCAAAAACATAATGACAGGATCATAAAACGATAAGAGTTTAAAGCTGGAGTATGATGCTCCGATAATAAAGCTGCTTAGAATTAGATAAAGTTTTTCGTGAAGATTATAATTCCTGGCAAACAGCATAGAAAACAGGAAAATAAGAACGGTTGTCAGCCCTGCGTGCATCCCGTCTATTCCTATCCCATAAGGAAAACTGATAATCAAAATCAGAGAGCCGGCAGAACTCTTCAAACGCCAGCCGCTTTTTTTATTCATTAAAAATGTACTGGCGATCCACCCCGCCCACATCAGCCATAAAAAAATCAACCCATTCATGTACCTACCTCCTATTATTCCATTATGGAAAATCTTTATGTAATCCATTCATGCATACTTAAAATCTTCTGAGAAAAATTAAAGGGAGGAGGTGTGGCTAATATGGGAAAAGATCGCCAAGAGAAAAAGCTGAGAAAAAGCGGCCGAGTTGAATCTGATAGGGACCAGACTTTGGAAAAAGCCGGAGCAACAAGATTGGAAGGACCAGAGGAATCCAGACGAAGACAAAGATAATTGGTGAACTTCATGTCCGTACACCGTTTTCGGTCTGGGTACAACAATGTTATTTGCGAAATGTATACCTGATTGATAAACACAAACACGTCTAGAGGTTCTCTCTAGGCGTTTTCATCCTGTTTTTAAAAGGGTTACAAAAGTTGTGAGGTTCTTTTGGGGGAGTCGGCTGCTCAGAGAGAGCTCTTGAGTCAAGGAGATCGACCGCTGCCCGATTCTTTGGGTCTCGTGGGGATTCCTTGAGACCCATTCTCCGGACTTTTTCGTTTCCTTGGGTCTCTTAGGGCTTCCTTGAGACCTATTCTTCGGACTTTATCGTTTCCTTGGGTCTCTTAAAGCTTTCTTGAGACCTTCTCTTCTTACTTTTTTGATTCCTTGGGTCTCTTAAAGCTTTCTTGAGACCCTCTCTTCTTCCTTTTTTGATTTCTCGGGTCTCTTACGGCTTCCTTGAGACCCTCTCTTCTTCCTTTTTTGATTTCTTGGGTCTCTTAAGGCTCCCTTGAGACCTTCTTTTCTTACTTTTTTGATTTCTTGGGTCTCTTAAGGCTTCCTTGAGACCTTCTTTAGCACGTTTTTCGTTTCTTTGGGTCTCTTAGAGCTTCCTTGAGACCTTCTCTTCTTACTTTTTTGATTTCTTAGATCTCTTGGGGCTTTCTTGAAACCTTCGTTGGCACTTTTTTGGTTTCCTTGGGTCTCTAAAAGTTTCCTTGAGTCCTTCTTTAGCACTTTTTTCGTTTCCATAGGTCTCTATGAGCTCATATAATATTCTTCATCCTTTTCCTCTGCAGAATCTCTAAAAGCCCCATGAGTCCCTATCCTTCACACTTTTGTTCCCTCTAGAAAACCACAAAAAAGCCGACCATAGTTGGCCGGCTTTTATAGATTACTTTTTGAAATTCTTTAATTTATCCCCGATCATATCACCAAGCTGGAAGCCAGTGTTTTCTTCAGGCATTTCATAATTATCATATTCATCAACAGGCTTCTCTTCTAATTCCTTGATGCTCAATGATAAACGCTGATCATTTTCGTTGACATCAAGTACTTTCACCTTAACAGTCTGGCCCTCTTCCAGTACTTCATGAGGTGTACCGATATGCTTATGTGAAATTTGAGAAATGTGAACCAGGCCTTCGACTCCAGGGAATACTTCGACGAACGCACCATAGGATACAAGGCGTTTCACTTCGCCTTCAAGAACTTCGCCTCTTGGCGCTTTACTTGCAATGTCATTCCATGGTCCAGGCAGTGTTTCTTTAATAGATAAAGAAATTCTTTCGTTATCTCTGTCTACGGAAAGCACTTTGACATTGACTTGCTGGCCTTCTGTTACTACATCAGATGGCTTTTCCACATGCTCATGTGAGAGCTGGGAAATATGGACAAGACCGTCAACACCGCCGATATCCACGAACGCTCCGAAATCAGTCAGGCGCTGAACCGTTCCTTCGAGCACTTCGCCAGTTTGGATTTTATCCAGGACTTCTTTCTTCTGCTCTTCCTTTTGCTCTTCAACGACAGCGCGATGAGAAAGGATTAAGCGGTTTTTATCTTTTTCAAGTTCTACAATTTTAAAAGTAAGTGATTTTCCTTTATAGTCACTGAAATCTTCTACATAGTGATCTTCCACAAGTGAAGCCGGAACAAATCCGCGGACACCAAGGTCAACGACAAGGCCGCCTTTTACGACATCCTTAACTTCCGCTTCGAATACTTCCCCGCTTTCAAAACGGTTCTGCATTTCGTCCCATGCTTTTTCAGCGTCAACTTTGCGCTTGGAAAGAACCAGGAGTTCCTCTTCCACTTTAGTTACGATTAAATCAAGTACATCGCCTTCCTGGCAAGCATCAGAAGCTTTTTCAATATGGAGGCTGGATAATTCACTGATTGGAATGATGCCGTCCACTTTACTGCTTTCTACGTCAACCAGGACCTGCTTTTCTTCAACTTTCGTGACTGTTCCTTTAACCTTGTCACCAACTTCAAGGTTATTTACTTCCACTTGGTTCATGTCTTCTACCATATGTACTCCTCCTTAATCCATGACTGCTAATCTTTTTAAAGTGAATGAATTCACATTTCTTTAAAAATATTCTTTCTATTAACTTCTAATAAATAGGCTCATTTGTCAAGCAGAAAAGCTCATTGATGCTTATCCAAAAGTTTTTGGATATCCGCCATTATGACTTCAGTTACTTTTTCAGCGTTGGCCTTCTCGGCACGCAGTACTTCAATATCGACAGGCGGTCCGAAGACAACTTTCAGTTTTCGGAAAGGCTTGTAGGAGCCAATGATGGCACATGGCACTACAGCAGCGTCTGTCCGCAAAGCAAAGAATCCTGCACCAGCAAGCCCTTTACCTAACTTTCCGGTTTTACTTCTAGTACCCTCAGGAAAAAGACCTAAAACATTATTTTCCTTTAAAATTTTCATTCCTGTCCTGAGCGCCTCTCTGTCACTCATTCCCCGCTTAACAGGGAAGGCATGGACGTGCGGCAGTATTTGCTTCAGGATAGGCGCCTTGAATAATTCTTCTTTTGCCATAAAAGCGACCGGTCTTGGACAGCTGATGCCCACTACAGGAGGATCCAGATTATTGATGTGATTGCTGCAAAGAAGGACTCCCCCGTCTTTCGGGAAGTGTTCTGTCCCCTGCACTTCTATTCTATAGAGTGGCCCAAGGATGCTTTTCACAACTCCTTTTGCAAAGTAATAAAACTTCATCAGGCGCCAGTCCTTTCAGATACCAAATTCAGGATCGTGGAGGCTACTTCTTCTATCCCCAGCGAAGTAGTATCGATTTCAACTGCATCGCTTGCTTTTTTAAGTGGTGCAACTTCTCTTTCGGAATCGAGTTTATCTCTTTGCGCGATTTCTGATTTCAACTTGCCAAGATCAGAAGGAATATTTTTTCTGGTATTCTCGCTGTGTCTTCTTTGTGCCCTTTCCTCAACGCTGGCCAGCAGGAAAATTTTCACTTCCGCATCCGGAATGACGTGCGTACCTATATCTCGGCCATCCATTACCACACCGCCTTCATTTGCGAGTTCCTGCTGCCTTTTGACCATTTCTTCACGGACCAGGCGATGTTTAGCAGCTATGGAAACTGAGTTTGTAACATTATTCTGCCTGATTTCCTGCGTAACCTCATTACCATCCACGAAAACAAGCTGGCCTTCTTCACCAGGCTCAAGATCGATGGTAGTTTGAATCAGCAGTTCATGCAGGTTGCCCTCGTCGTTCAAGTCAACCTCGTTTTGTATGGCTTTATAGGTAATTGCCCTGTACATTGCTCCTGTATCAATATAAATGTATGAAAGCTTTTCAGCTACGATTTTGGCAACCGTGCTTTTTCCGGCTGCTGCCGGCCCGTCGATTGCAATCCTTAATTTCTTTTCCATTCCAATACACCCACTTTATAATCTATTGCTTAAATCCTCGTATATTTTACCATAAAAAAGGATTAGACACATAGAATGTTCCAATCTCCCGAAACCTGTTCATCCTGTTCTGCTCCCTCTATTTGGATACAAAAAAAGAGAGATCACTCAATCTCCCCCTGGTGAATCTATGGTTCATTGTTCAATACCTCAATTATCTCAGTATAATCCTGCTTGTTGACTCCTTCATAAAATGCCAACTTATTCATCTCAGGCAGAAAGTGAAACGCATGAAAAGCAACTTGTATAACCAGCAGCAGGATAAAATGAAAAATAGCCAGTTTAATAATTATTCGTTCGATTGCTCTCATTTCTATATCTTCCATTCTTTTAGGATTTACTAAAAGTATGGGTTGTCCTGCCTTTTTTATTCTTTCCTTTGATTCTCTTGCTTACATTCTCTTCTTTCTTTTAATTCTTCAGCCTTTGACTCTCTTGCTAAGCGCTTTTTAGAGCAGGCTGTATTCATCTATATTGACTCTTCTGGAGAAATCTGCCAGATTTTCCTGACACTAAAACGGGGAGAGCAGCCCATCGTTAATTTTCCAACGACAAAACCCCGGAATAAAATCATAAGCTCTATTCAATCAGGCCTTTATTTCTCAAAGAAAGCTGCCTTTCAAAGCAAAAACGGAGGATGTTCTGCTGCTGCAGATCCTTAAGTTCATCGAACTCCAGGGACGCAACCCTGCCAAAACCGGTATCCCATACCCTGACGACTTTTCCTGGGACATTGAAATAATGATATTCCCCTGTCTGCATGAGCAAAACCAGTATAATTTCTACTTTCATTCCTGTTTCATAATGATGGTTCTTCAGGACCTTGACCGCACATCCTCCAGCACTAAGATCCGTTGTAATGGTCGTATAGGAGGCTGAAGGGGTGATGACCGCCGCATCCACTGAGGTTTCGACCCTTACAAACTGCCTGCGCTGCACCTTTACAAGTTCTCCATCTCCTGGATAGTGCAGGCAGATCATCGGAATGTTGCTTTTCTTTCTTCCGGTAACTTCGGTTTCGAAAGAAAAGACAGTGGTTTCATTACATACAAAGCTTACCTTCAACTGGGTTCCGTCAATCAAAAATACGGTCCTTTCTGTCTCGGTATGGACAGGGTAATCGATATACAGCTTAGAGTCTTTAAACTCCACGGCTTTGCATCTGAATTTTTCTGCCTTATCCGCCTGGACCGGCTCTAATGTCAAAGTGGTTCCAATTTTCAACATAACTACACTTCCTATACGTTTGCATCATTTCAAGCTGATGAGAGTTTTCAAAATTCAACCAATATGTACTACAGGTATATTATGGCATGATTTTTTGTTTCTGCCATAGTTTTTATGAGTTTATACCTATTTGATTTGCAAGCTATGGAAGCCGTTGCTGTTGGCAATCAAATTATCATCTCATATCTCACATGAAACTCACCCTCTCATGTATCCACCTTCCCGCCTTGGATACATATCTCACCGGAAACTCACCCTCTTATGTATCCACCTCCCCGCTTTGGATACATATCTCACCGGAAACTCACCTACTCATGTATCCACCTTCCTGCCGTGGATACATATCTCACCGGAAACTCACCTACTCATGTACCCACCTTCCGTCGTGGAGACATATCTCTCCTAAAACTCACCCTCTTATGTATCCACCTCCCCGCTTTGGATACATATCTCGCCGGAAACTCACCTACTCATGTATCCACCTTCCCGCCTTGGATACATATCTCACCGGACACTCACCCACTCATGTATCCACCTTCCCGCTGTGAATACATATCTCACCGGACACTCACCCTCTTATGTATCCACCTTCCCGCTGTGAATACATATCTCACCTGAAACTTACCAACTTATGTATCCACCTTCCCCGCTTTGGATACATATCTCACCGGAAACTCACCCACTTATGTACCCACCTCCCCGCTTTGGATACATATCTCGCCGGAAACTCACCTACTCATGTACCCACCTCCCCGCTTTGGATACATATCTCACCGGACACTCACCCACTTATGTATCCACCTCCCCGCCCTGGAGACATATCTTACCTAAAACTCACCCTCTCATGTATCCACCTACCCCCCGTGGATACATATCTCACTGGAAACTCACCCTCTTATGTATCCACCTCCCCGCCGTGGAGACATATCTCACCTAAAACTCACCCACTTATGTACCCACCTCCCATCTATGGCTACATAACTTACCTTAAACCAATCAACTCATGTACCACCTGCAAACCACGAGTAATCCAGGCTTAACCTCCGTCACCAGAAACACCGCCCCTATTCAAAATACACGGTAAAAATGAACAAAAACCAGGCAGCTGGTCCAACCTGCTGCCTGGTTTTCCTTATACCGTTTCTTCAAATATTGGTTCTGCATTCTTCAGCTTTTCGACTTTTTCCTCTATGCCGCTGTCTGCATTGATGTAGATCCTGTAAGTATCGTTACCGAGCATTCCCATGAATTCGTAGCACAACACTTCTTCGTTCAGATCATTTACAATGACAGCCAGCCTGTCTTCCATTATCTTCACCTTAGGATTAATCTTACCCTCCGCGTCGCTCTTGCTGATCTTCGGTTCTGGGATTTCCCTATCCTGATGGTTTTTCAGGAATTCCTCCGCTGCAAAGCCGATTACCTGTCCATTATCTAGTGCCACCTTCAGTTTCAATGCATCAGGATATACGCGGACCCCGTCAATAATGGTGACAAAGGTAAACGTTCCGACATTGTCATATTGGGCACTTTCAAACAATTCCATATCCTTAAATTCATTTTCTTTAAGGAACGTTACTGCTTTATTTGCCCCCTCATTCAAACCGATATTGTTTTCTTTTACTTCCCGGTTATGAATGAAGTAAATCGGATAACCGCCCTTTTTGGTCACATCCATACTTGCTTCGCTGTCGGTATTTTCCAAAGAAACGCTGTAAAAGCCAAAGTTTGATCCTTTACCATTTTCGGTTACTTTTACTTCTTTTACATTTTTGATTTTTGTATATTTCTTCATGATGTCGACCGCTTTTTCTTTAGAGATCGTTTCACCCTTAAGGTTCTTGTAATCATCATTTCTCTTTTGAGTGTTGACGAAGGTAGGACCGCCAAAGTTGGCTTCGTCATACCCATCCACTGTCTTTTCGACCGTCTTGAAGCCATCGATGATTGTATTATCCGCTTGTTCTTCCCCCGCAGCAAGTGCCATCTCGACATCCATCCAGCGAAGGTTGTTCTTGATGACGAGATGCTGAACGTTTCTCAGTTCATTTTGGATATCAGCGCTTTGTTCATAAAGCTTTTGCAGGCTATTGTATTCTTCATCAGACAAAGGCTCTTTTTCCAGATCTCTGACTGCTGCCCTGTAACTGAAATCACCAATATTGGCCAAGAATTCTTCTGTTTTGTTGAAAGGAAGCAGGGTAAGAGGGAGTTGGCCGACATCACTATGTGCCTGGGAAGTCAGCCTCCATACATCTGCAAGTTCCGGCGAGAGTGAATTTCTTGAATTCATCGCAAGAGTTGCCCCGATTTTATCATGCAAAAGATCCATTTGGTAGGTCAACTCGTGGAATGCTCGCTGATAATTATTCTCCGCGTTGATGAGGATGGCGTTTTTCTCTTGATGTTCCTGATATCCCCAATAAGCTGTTCCTGCTACTCCTATCGTCAGAACTGCAATCAATATACCTCGTATCAATTCTATTCACCTCTCTAGTTACAGAATATGTGTTTACCGATTTTTTTGATTTGAGGTCTTGTCCAAATCCATTTGCTTGTTGCTGTTACAGGGTTAAAGTAATACTGTGCGTTTTCCGAAGGATCCCATCCCTGAATGGCATCCATGACTGCCTCTTTAGCTTTCTCATTGGGTGTCAGCCAGATTTGTCCATCTGCTACTGCAGTAAAGGCCCCCGGTTCAAAAATTACACCTGATACCGTGTTAGGAAAAGAAGGGCTGTCGATTCTATTCAGAATGACCGCAGCAACCGCAACCTGTCCTTCATAAGGTTCACCCCTGGCCTCACCATAAACCGCATTGGCCATGAGCTGGATATCATTTTGCGAGAACCCGTTCGGCATATTGACAGCAGTCGGCTGCTTAGGCTGTTCTGCTTCCTGGGGAGGGTTATCTTGTTTTGCGGGTGAACCGCCACCAGCATTGCCGCCCTCCGATTGTTTCGATAAATCGGTTCCACCGTAATGGCTGAAATCCTTACCTTGGTTAATTTGTTTTTTGACAAACTCTTTATTATATTTAGATGCTTTTACAAGTTTATCTTTTGTTTCCTGCCCGGCAAGACCATCAATAGGCAAACCGAATTCATACTGAAAATTTCTTAGAGCCCAGTATGTACCCCAGCCAAACACTCCATCGATATTCCCATTGTAGTAACCAATGTATTGCAAGCGGGATTGAAGTTCGATTACATCCTCGCCGGTTGCTCCTTTTTGGATCACCTGATTGGAAAATGCCCCTGCGTGGTCAATTTCATCCCTGAATGATAAAGTTGTTAATATAAGCACCATAAACAGAAAGACCGTTAACAACTTGATGTGTTTTTTCATCATACTACCCTCCAAATCTTGTATTAACATTGAATCTAGTTTCTGTAGTAAAACCCATTTTATACATACTGAGGATTTCAATTTACGATTAGGAAGGATCAGGAAAAAAGGCGGCATCAAAAAGGCCCCCAATTCAGTTGATTCTGAATGAGAGGCCTATATTGAAATCTTCTTATTGATATTTTCCTGGTCATAATGCGAGGTGGTCATGCGGTGCGCACTCTTGATTTTCCTGATACCGGTCCACCATAGAAACAACATGAACGGAATCATATAGAAAATCCAATTCCTTCCCGAACTAAGGATGAAATCATATGTTCCATGTAAAAGGAATGGAAGAAAGAATGCAATGAAGATGCTTTTCAATTTCATCTTTTCGCCTGCAAACTTGGCTTTGCCGAGATAATAGCCCATGACTACTCCAAACAACGCATGGGCAGACACAGGAAGCAGCGCCCTGCCAATGGCAAATTCAACTCCATGGGCAATCAAATATAAGATGTTTTCAACTGTAGCGAAGCCGAGAGAGACACTTGCTCCATAAATGATTCCATCGTATGGATCATTAAACTCCACATGCTGAAATACTGCAAAAAACAAGATGAACCACTTAAAGAATTCTTCCAAAAGTCCTGCGGAAAAATAGGCATGAATCCATGGTGAAGTTATGACGGCCTCAGCCTGCAATACATATTGAAGGAACATGAGGGGAAAAGTCAGGATCGCACCATACATAAAGGTCTTAATGATGAAGGAGACGGGTTCTGACTCAAATTCATCACGCAGATAGAAATAGCTGAGCAGTGCCAGCCCCGGTGCAAAACCAGCTGATAAAATCACCAGCATATAATTTGTCCTCTTTTCTTTCTGTTTTCTTAATCGTATCATGTAGAGGGAAGAAAGAAAATATCCGATTGCAATTACGTTAGTATATTCGAAGGAGTTGAAGCTTATCTATGAAAAAGCAAATATTAGTCATACATACCGGCGGGACTATATCCATGATGGAAGATGAAGTAACAGGTTCTGTTCAGCCAAGTGAAGAAAACCCTTTGTCAGCTCATTCTTCATCCCTTGGCCAGCTTGCAGACATAACAGTTAAAGAGGCTTTTCACCTGCCTTCCCCTCACATAACACCCGATCATATGCTTCAATTGAAAAAAATTATTGAAGAAGAATACACGAAAGAAAAAATTCAGGGAGTTGTCATCACCCATGGAACAGATACGCTTGAGGAGACAGCTTATTTTCTTGATTTAACGGTCGATTTACCTATTTCCATTGTCGTAACCGGCGCCATGCGTTCAAGCAATGAAATCGGAGCCGATGGACTCTATAACCTTCTTTCATCCATAAAGGTCGCATCCAATGAAGATTCTGCTGATAAAGGGGTCCTTGTGGTTCTGAATGATGAAATCCATTCTGCCAAAAATGTTACTAAAACTCATACAAGCAATGTTTCCACCTTCCAGAGCCCGCAATATGGCCCTATAGGAATTGTTACCAAACGCGGAGTGATTTTTCACCATAAGCCTACCTCTCTCGAGAAGTATTCAGTGAAATCTGTTTCAAAAAACATCGCGCTGATTAAAGCACATGCAGGCATGGATTCAGCCCTGCTTTTCGCATTAAAGGAATTGCATTTCGATGGTGTCATCATTGAGGCACTGGGTCAGGGAAATCTTCCTCCAGGTGCTGTAGAGGGTGTGGAATCTCTTCTCAATTCAACTATCCCTGTTGTACTTGTGTCTAGATGCTTTAACGGAATCGCTCAGGATATTTATGGATATGCGGGGGGAGGAAAACAACTGAAAGAAATGGGTGTTATCTTTTCGAATGGCTTAAATGGCCAAAAAGCCCGAATGAAGCTTCTTGTAGCCCTTTCAGCTGCCAATGAACCAGACTTAAAGGAACTTGAGGAGATATTTAAAAACTGAAAGCATTCAAAAGGCCGAAAACGGCAATCCGTTTTTCGGCCTTTTATCAAACATTCTTTATCGCCTCTGCTATCAGCCCGCCATGAAACCGTCCGTTTTCAATGAAAATTTCATTCGCATTGTTTCCCGCAGCAATGACACCGGCAATGAAAATCCCTCTTACGTTCGTTTCCATGGTCTCAGGATCAAATTCCGGCCTGCCCGTTCCTGGATCGATGTTAACGCCCATTTTTGAAAGAAACGAATGGTCAGGATGATATCCGATCATCGCGAAAACAAAATCATTTTTTATTTCCTTTTCTTCACCTGGAACCGTATAAACCACTTTATCAGAGGTGACCGATAAAACTTTGGCTTCAAACTCCATCATGACTTTACCGCTTTTAACCAAAGCTTCGAATTCCGGCAGAATCCAAGGCTTAATACTGCTGGAATAATCACTTCCCCTATAAAGGACTGTTACGCGCGCACCTGCTTTTTCCAATTCAATGGCAGCATCAACTGCTGAATTTTTTCCTCCAATGACTGTCACATCAGTATCGAAATAAGGATGGGCTTCTTTGAAATAATGGTGAACCTTTTCAAGGTCTCCTCCCGGTACATTCAAAGTATTAGGATGATCATAATACCCAGTCGCAATGATGACCTTCCCTGTTTCATACTCTTCTTTAGACGTCTTAACAGAAAACCGGTCTGCATCCAGTTTGGCAACACTCTTCACTTCTTCAAACCTGTTTATCCTTAAATCATGCATCTTTGCTACTTCGCGATAATAGACCAATGCCTGATTACGTTTTGGTTTATGCTGTTCAATTATAAAAGGTATATTTCCGATTGACAATTTCTCACTTGAACTGAAAAATGTCTGATGGGTAGGATAATTGTAAATGGCATTGACGACATTGCCTTTTTCAATAATTAACGGTTCGATTCCAATCTTTTTCAGTTCAATGGCCGCCGATAATCCGCAAGGTCCTCCTCCGACTATAATGCACTCTTCTTGTCTCATTGCCTTCACTCCTCTTGGGATGCTTTTCATTTATCTATATCATGTCTTATTTACACGATTAAAACCACAGCGTAAGCGCCCTGGGCAGCCCCGACAGGCAAATGTTCCTCAGAGAAAAAAAGGCGGTCTTCCCTTTTATTCTCTGAGGGTTATTTGACCCCGAGGGGCTAAGTCCGTTCCAGGGGGTACGGACCTTCGGGCGCTGAAGCTGGACGAGAATAACTTAGTTCAATCCATAAAGGTTGATTGTATCATTTCTTTTTTAAAAATTCTCCTACCATAATATGATAGGAGAATTTCGGTAAGTATGCAAAACATTGAGTGTCCCAGAGTATTTTTTATATTCTCACACTAAACCCAGGAACATTAGGGCGTGAAAATAGATGAGCTTCCTGTCGTAAAGCAATAAAAAAGGAACGGAGAAATGGCATTTTTACACAACTAGCCAGAAAATAGCGAAATAACAAGTCCTGAAATTAATTTAGTAACTATCGGAAAAAATAAGGGGAATTTTTACCGTTAATTGCAGGTTTGGGAGGGTTTTGATGGTGAATAAGGGGAATTTTTCCCCTTATTTAAAGAAAAAGCACTTATTTTCTAGTGTTTGAGTCAAATAAGGGGAATTCTTCCCTCTATTTAAAGCTATTTTCAATGCTTTATATTAATTAAGGGGAAATTTTCCCTCTATTTAATATAGCTCAAGCCCCTTTTATCCTTCAGGCAAACGTTCTATTGCCTGCCGGGGCTGACCAAGGTGCTTCCACTTTATATAAGGCTCTTTTCGTAAACTTTGTTGCTATTTGTTACTAATTCCGAAAAAGTAACCCTATTAAGAGGGGTAAATCTGGGAACACCGAAAAGAAAAGAGCTACTATCCCCCGATAAAAGATAAAACTCTTAGTATCCGGGGAAAAATCCGGTTCTTGGGATTTTTCCGAAAGCAACAATATATGCGAAAACAGCCTTATATAAAGACAAAGCTAAGGAGGCTCACCGCCCGCCCTCGCAGCCGCGAAATTGGAGAGAAAATCCATTACTCTTATACAGCAATCATAAAACAATCACTGCGAAAAGAACTTCTTATTAAATGGGTCTTTTCATAACTTTGTTGCTCTTTAGAATTCTGTAAGATAACCTCATAATTCAGCGAAGACATCAATGTAAGCAGAGCTAGAAAGCAGCTGCTCCCTCCGATTAGGGAGAAAAGCTTTGGTATCCGGGGGAACCCCCGGTATAGCCATGGATTTTCAGGACCACGAAAAAAGGATGCCCATTAAAGACATCCTCCCTCATTCTAATTAAATCCAGCCCCTGAATCTGCTGGCTTCTGCCATTTTTCGAACGCCGACCATGTAAGCTGCCAGCCTCATGTCCACTCGGCGGGTTTGGGCAGCTTCATATACATTGTTGAAGGAAGCTACAAGAATCCTTTCAAGCTTCTCCTCGACTTCTTCTTCCGTCCAATAGTAACCTTGATTGTTTTGTACCCACTCAAAATAGGAAACCGTCACTCCGCCGGAAGATGCCAGTACATCGGGTACCAGCAGGATATCACGTTCAGTGAGGATCTTGGTAGCTTCGAGTGTAGTAGGACCGTTTGCCGCTTCCACAACAATGCTCGCACGAATATTTGCAGCGTTTTCTTCTGTGATCTGGTTCTCGATTGCTGCAGGGACCAGGATATCACAATCAAGTTCCAGCAATTCTTTATTGGTTATAGTATTATTGAAAAGTTTCGTAACCGTTCCAAAGCTGTCCCGTCTATCCAGTAAATAATCAATGTCCAACCCATTTGGATCATGGAGGCCGCCATAAGCATCTGAGATACCGATGACTTTTGCTCCTGCATCATGCATGAACTTCGCCAGAAAACTGCCAGCATTCCCGAATCCTTGAACGACGACTCTCGCCCCTTCAATATCGATGCCTTTTTTCTTGGCTGCTTCTCTGATACATATGGTAACACCTTTAGCAGTTGCCGTTTCGCGTCCGTGAGAACCGCCAAGGACAAGCGGCTTTCCTGTAATGAAACCAGGCGAGTTGAATTCATCGATACGGCTGTACTCGTCCATCATCCAAGCCATGATTTGTGAGTTGGTGAAAACGTCAGGAGCTGGAATGTCTTTAGTAGGACCTACGATCTGGCTGATTGCACGGACATATCCCCTGCTCAGCCTTTCCAATTCCCTGAATGACATGTCTCGAGGGTCGCAAATAATACCGCCTTTCCCTCCGCCATATGGAAGGTCGACAATTCCACACTTTAAGCTCATCCAGATGGAAAGTGCTTTTACTTCTTTTTCAGTCACATTAGGATGGAAGCGGATTCCGCCTTTGGTTGGGCCGACCGCATCATTATGTTGAGCACGATAACCAGTAAATACTTTTATTTTTCCATCGTCCATTCGGACTGGTATTTTAACTGTAAGCATTCTCACAGGCTCTTTAAGAAGCTCGAATACTTCATCTGAATATCCCAATTTTTCCAGAGCCAGCTTAATTACGGTTTGAGTCGATTTAAGTACATCGTTTTTATCTTCAGGATTGCTGCTTGCTGCATCTTTCTCGGCTACCATTAGTAAACCTCCCAGTTTGTTCACTGTATTTCGGAAACGTGTCCGCCTTTACAAGCAATAGTATACACGTTAGATATGGTGTTGCAAAGATACTAAAATAAAAAAAGTTGGATTTGATGAAAACGCTGTCATTCTTTATATATTCCTTTTCTGTCTGTTCCTTCTTCCATTAGTTTTTTACCCGAATGAGCATTACATATTCATAAAAATATGCCTTTCTGCAGTAATTGGCTTATCTTCTCCCCTAATCAGCTATACATGCCTCAGTCGCAGCCACTCAGTTGGTGGTATTTTACATCCTTAATCTTCTACCTTAAGTAAAGGCATACATGGAAAAAGGAGGCTCTGCTGCCTGCCTCCTGAATGTCTAGCTGTGAAAATATCGGGCTAAAGTTTCCTTGCATGTTTTGTCTATGATGTTAGTTCCATATTCCTTCAATGTATGAATTGTTTCACTTGCCTTTTCTCCATATTCACCAGCCAGGGAAGACAACCTTTCGCTTCCTCCCTTAACCTCTAAGAAATATTTATCATCCTTGGAATATAGAGATATTTCCTCATAATCTCCGGTTAAAAGCCGGTAAGTAAAGGCCAAAACATCGTCAAACAGCTGAAATTCTAATAACAGAAGACCATCATCCACTATTTCTATTGCCTTAAAAGGATCATCTTCAAAGAACCCTTCTTCACTCAGCGTCAATATAAGGACCATCTCTCTTGAGTTGACTGAATTAATTTCAACTGTGACAGTGCTTTCTAGATCGATTCCATATTCATTGTACATTTCATCCATCAAATCTTCGAAAAATTCATGCCAGACCAATGAGTCTTTCCATTGGTCATCCTCAAGTATTCCCTTTGTTTCCAGTTCTGCGATACTTATCGAAAACTTTACTGTATTACTGGATAACCTCTCAAGCTTCATCTTCCCGCCCCCTGAGTATGAATGGTTACCAACATACTATGTTAGAGGAAAAAGAAGGTTCGGCAAATCGTCTGGTGGTGTCTTTCCTGCTATTCACTTTTATATAAAATGGACTTTGACCTGATTTGGAGCTGGCAAAATTCAAAATCTTCCGCAGGAGTTGTATCAAATCAAAACCACCAGTGAGAACTGGTGGTTTGCTCTGCGGCTTGAATCCTTTCTTACCGGTCCCTGCGATTTCATCAGCGATTTATCCCCATGAAAAAAACTGTAGGAAATAAGGGAAGAAATTCCGCTTATTTTAAAAGGCTGATTTCGGATTGATTGTTGCTTTCGGAAAAATCCCAAGAACCGGATTTTTCCCCGGATATGAAGGATTTCCTCTATAAACGGAGGGTGTAGCTCTTTTCTTTCTTGCTTACCAGGATTTTTCGGGGGGAATTACGGCATTATTTTCCGAATTACATGTTAAATAGCGACAAAGTTTACGAAAAGAGCCTTTTAAAAAGAGTATTAGAAACAGCTAAATTAAGCGGAGAAATTCCGCTTATTTGCTAAAAAGATATGAAAAGGGTCCATTTAGCAGTGCTTAAGCGGAAAAATTCCGCTTATCTACCCCATATCGAATGCAGTTTTACAGCTTAGCCGGAAAAATTCCGCTTATTTAAGATTATTCATTTCCTTCTCAGGTAAACCGACTGCTTGAATGGTAAGAAGTGTTAGGGCAACCTGCTTATCCCCTCATGAAGGCCGATTTCAATACCTCGCTGGAAGACCCGGCATTGCAAGAGGTTTTCAAGACCATCAAAAAAACGGCTCAAACGAAAAAACGTTTGAGCCGGCCGTCCCTTGTTATAGATAGGACTTGAGCCAGGTATCCCAATCTTCTTTACTTGATCCTACCAGGTTATCCTTATAGGCTTCCTTCAAGCGTTGAGGCAATGAATTGACTGCAAGCCCGCCGATCCCCACATGCAAGAAATCCTTTGAGTTCTGCAGCTCATCAATGACGCCAAGAGTTTGATCGATATTTTCCCTCATTGTACAGGACAGAAACAAAAATCGCGGCTGAACGATGTCGATGACTACTTCTATGTCTTCTTCCTTGATACTCGCACCAAGGTATATCACTTCAAAGCCTTTCCTTCTGACATACAGCGTGAATACAAGCAAACCCAATTCATGGTGTTCACCTGGCCCGCATACTGCGACGACTTTCGGAAGCAGCCCATTATGCGGGAAGGTCTGCATGAGAGTAGAAATACGCGCCCTTAAGACAGCAGTGGCAAAATGTTCATGGGCAGTCGTGATTTGATTGTGCTCCCACAAATCTCCAATCCTGACAAGCAAAGTTCCTAAAACATCAATGACCACTTTATCGATCGTATACATTGAAAACGCCCTGTTCATTAACTGATGGGCCTTGGTTTCATCGAATTTAAGCAGCGACTGCAGCAATTCTTCCGTTAAGCCATCCAGGCGATTTCCGGTGGGATTTTCGCTTTCCAATTCCTCGACAAGTCCCTGCTTGTCCAGAAGCGAAACCGCCTGGCTGATGGTAAAGCCCTGTTCCACTTTGGAAACGAGCCACTTCAATATCTTCAAGTGTTCCTCTGAATATAGCCGGTGTCCGGATTCATTCCGGACAGGGGCTATCATTTTATATCTTCTCTCCCAAGCCCTTAATGTGCCAGGCTGGATTCCGAGCATTTTGGAAATAGCTTTAATATTATATTTTCCTTCGGATTGGTTTGTCATTTAAAATCCTCCAAATGTCCCATGTATTAAAATTATAATGGAGTGATTTACAGCTGTAAAATTAAAGTACTCCTCAAACTCTCTATCATTTTCCTTTTATTGTAATTAAATGGGTTTCCGGCGGTGCCCCAAGACGGAGCGGCAAGGCTGTAGTACCATAACCATTGCTGACAAGAACGGTCGTTCCAGCTACATTGCTCCAACCACCTTTTTGATACATTCCAAAGCCAAAGACCCGGATTTGTCCTCCATGAGTATGTCCGCTCAGCATTAAGCTAATATGATGTTCCTTACTTAATTTCTTTATTGTGTCTGGATTGTGGGCCAAAAGGATTCTGAATGATTTTGGAGGTACACTCATAAACGCTTTTTCCACATTATCCCTTCCTAAACTGAGGTCTTCCGTACCGACCAGCGCGATAGGATGACTATGGCCAGCCTCAATCAATACAGATGAATTTTCCAGCAAGATGACATCCATCTCTCTCAAAAAATTGCCAAAGCTCTCTAAGCCTGCTTCGTAATCATTGTTCCCCCATATGAAGTATACAGGTCCAAGTCTTTTTAGTTTATGAATATTTTTGCTGACTTGAGGAAAGGAAACTCCTTTTTCTGTCAGGTCTCCCCCGATAACAACTATATCCGCTTTACCCTCAGCCTTCTCGATGATACTGTCGTGAATAATACGTCTGTGAACATCCGATATAAAGAAGATACAGAGCTGCCGGGCATTCTCTGGATAATCTTCAAAGTATAGTTCTTTTATATTTACTTTATTTATAAACGCTTCTCTCAACATATATAATAGCAGCAAGAAGCCGCATCCCAAGACAAATCCTAACACCTTTACCATGGAGCCCTCCTGCTCTCTGAAAAATCTATAGAAAGCATACCATAAATCAAGGCAGAACATAAGAATATGATTGTTTGCCATATTCCGATTGTGCTCAGAAAGTAGATTCCGGCAATATGAATCGGAATGGCCAGAATCTCCTGGGAATACTCTCCATGAAAAAAAGCTGCGAGCAACAGGGCCTCTTTTTTGATCAGGTCTGCGCTAATAATTAGACCTGACATAAAGGCAAGTGAAGACGCAAAGAACTGAATAGGGTTTAATACCAACTTGACGATTATATCCGATATGCTCAATAACTCTATAACAGGACACCACTTAATGAATAGATACCCTGTTATGAAGGACATACAAATTTTAAGTATATTAAACAGCAAAAAAATCCCTCCCATAAAATATATGAGAGGGATTTTTAATTAATGAACTCAGTCTTCGTGAATATCTAAAATGCGGAAGCCTGATTTCTCCAGCTTTTTCAAAAACTTATCGATATTGTCTTTCTTTTCGATCTTCAATACTATTCTTCTTAGCAGTTTGTCCGTCGCATCAAAGGTAACTAATGAAATAACGGATTCATGATGCTGCTGGATAATTTCGCCTAAACGGGCAATCCGGCCTTCTGTTTCTACAGAGGTAAAGGCTATCCTGATTCCTTCGCGGTGCATACCGAAAGCGCTCTGGAACTGTTCAAGGATATCAAAACGGGTGACAAGCCCGAGGAATTTTCTCTCCTCATCCACCACCGACAAAATCGGGAAATCCTGTAATTCAAGCAGCGTCTTCTCGAATATTTCATCACCGACCAAATACTTATCCTTGTGAGTGACAATATCTTTTACAAGGGTTTCTTTTACAAAATCCGCTTTAAGCTTTTCCGAAGAGAAAAAGCTTTGATAAATATGATATCGTGTAACAACTCCTGCATATTTTTCTCCTGCCAGGACTGGAACACCGTCAATTTGATGATGTTCCAGCACGTCCAATGCTTTTTCCACAGAATCGTTTTCCTGAACCACATAGCATTTGTGTTTTGGAATCATCGCACTTTTCACAAACATCCTTATCACCCCATTAAAATTAACTATATTATTATAATTCATCATACACAAGGTAAATACCTGCTTTTTAATAAAGCAAAACAAAAACTTTTGGAATGAATTACTCTGTTATTCATACAATCTAATAGGAATTACTAAATTCTGGAGGGATTGCTTTGCACAGTTTGTATAAAAGTTATAAACCTTACATTTCCCCTTTTGATCCCTGTCCGCCTATTAAAGTGAAAACCTATTCTACTCCGCCCAACCTTTATCTCGGCTATCAGCCTCCAGACCTGCCGCAGTTCACACCAAAAGAAGCATTGAAGGCCGGGACGCTATGGAAGGTATTCTATGACCCTTATTACAGTCCATATGAAAAATATAAGGAGTGAGTACAATGAAACAAATGCCTCCTGAATATTATCAATTGCTCGAGGAACTGCAGACTGCCGACTTTGTCATAGTCGAGCTCACACTATATCTGGATACACATCCTGATGATTCTAATGCCATCCAGCAATACAATCAATTCGTCAAACAGCGGAAACAAATAAAAAAAGCTTTTGAGGAAAAGTTTGGGATGCTGACTAATTTCGGGTACAGTTATTCCCATTATCCATATGAATGGCCGGAAGCTCCGTGGCCTTGGCAGGTTTGAGTTCCCATTACAAGGAGGGGTCAATAATATATGTGGGTTTATGAGAAAAAATTGCAATATCCTGTACGTGTTAGTACTTGCAATCCCAGGCTTGCCAAATATCTAATCGAGCAGTACGGTGGTGCTGATGGGGAACTGGCCGCGGCATTGAGATACTTGAATCAGCGGTATTCCATTCCGGATAAAGTAATCGGACTGCTAACTGATATCGGCACAGAGGAATTTGCCCACCTGGAAATGATTGCGACGATGATTTATAAACTGACAAAGGATGCAACTCCTGAGATGCTAAAAGAAGCTGGACTGGAACCTCACTATGTAAACCATGACAATGCTCTGTTCTATAATAATGCCGCAGGGGTGCCTTGGACTGCGTCGTACATCCAGGCAAAAGGCGATCCAATTGCGGACTTATATGAAGATATTGCTGCAGAAGAAAAGGCCAGGGCAACCTATCAATGGATTATCAACATGAGTGATGACCCTGATTTAAATGACGGCCTTCGCTTCTTGAGGGAGAGAGAAATCGTGCATTCCCAAAGATTCAGGGAAGCTGTTGAAATTCTTAAAGAAGATCGCGACCGAAAGAAGATATTTTAGGTGGAACCTGCAAATATTGCAGGTTTCTTCTCTTTCCTATATGCTACTTGCTCACATGATATAAATTGATATCCCATTCTTTTTTCATTAGTTCATATACTTCATTTCTCTTCTTCCATGAATCTTCCTTCCAAAGGTCTTTGCTCCGATCAATGATCTCGCTTCTGAGCGCATGGTACTCCTTTTCAGCTTTTTCCCTTTTAGTATAAAGGACTTTCACTGCACCAAACATTCCAACAAGTAAAAGAAATACATATAGGTGGCCTTCCTTAGAGAACATGGCAGAGAATGCTGATTCGAAGGAGTATGAATATGGCTCGATAATATAGTTATAGAAATAATATAGGAAACAGAAAGTAAGGAAGACGCTGCTCCATAGCATGAGAAGGTGGATGTTCTTATACTTGTCCCATTTTTGTTTTTATCAATAACATTATGCAGCATCTGTTTTGTCGCCAAATCGGTCCAGTCATTAAGCTTTACTATGTGCGGATTCATAGGCTTCACCTCAAAGTCCAATTATCTTTCTCTTTCAAATATATGAACTTGTCCTGAAAAATAGAAGCTGCTTAAATCTATTTAAATGCCCTTTTTGTTAAGCAATGCTGAAAAAGCTTGGTTTCCGCTGGATAGGAGAGGCTTGATAACCAACAAATGCAGGTACTTTTTAAGCCACAATCCTAAGACTGCTTACAAGAAGAAACCATGTGAATGTCCCAAAGAAAAAAGCGATGAAAATATCACCACTCCTCCTAAGCATGCTTTCTGATATCTTTTGGGGCTTCTATAATCTCTTCATATTCATTCAGCAGCCCGTCAAAAATTCTTTCCCATGATTGATTTTCTGCGAACTCCCTAGCGTTCCTTCCCATTCTTTCCCTTGCCTCTTCGTTAGTGATCAAAAACTCCACCGCCTCTACAAAGCCGGTACTGGAACGAGCAGGGCAGATCAATCCGTTGAAATGATTTTTTATGATGCCTGTGACTCCTCCTTGATCCGCCACCACAGCAGGAATGCCCGAAGCCGCTGCCTCAAGAACCACATTTCCGAACGTTTCGGTAGGTGACGGGAAGACAAATAAATCAGAGGAAGCATATAGTTCAGAAAGTTCCTTGCTGTTCAAATAACCAGTCATCGTCACACTTTCTCCCTGCAGCTTTTTCTGTACCTCCTGATAACAAGGGCCGTTCCCTGCAATCATCCAATGAACCTCATCTCTTATGGATGGCGAGAGGCCTTTAATGGTAGATATCAGAGTATCCAGATCTTTTTCAGGAGCGAGCCTTCCAGCGAAAAGAATCAGGTACTTTTTCTGGATTTTATATTTTTCCCTTGTTTGAAGCATTCTCTTACTGGGAGTGAACATGGAACAATCCACTCCTCTGGTCCAGATGGAAAGATTGCTCAGACCTTGCTCTTCAAGATGCAGCATCGTTTCTATTGAAGGAACGAATATTTTCTCACACTCAGCGTGGAACCATTTCATATATTTCCATAAAAATGGTGAGATCCAGGACATTTTGTAATAATCCAGATATCGATCAAAATGAGTATGATAGGATGCCGCCATCGGTATTCCCAATTTCTTGGCAGCATGCAGGCCGTACAGACCCATCGTTAAAGGAGTGGCAAGATGTATAAGGTCAGGGGAAAACTCTCTTAGTCTTTTTTCAATTTTCCTGGGATTGGCAATGGCCGTTCTGCACTCAGGATAGAAAAAGAACGGGAAGCTTGTATGTTGATGTATGTTAGGATAGGTCCGGCTGTCATTTCCCAGCTCTGGAACAAAGAGTTCAAACTCAACCCCTCTTGCTTCCATATGATCTGTCAGTCTTTTTAACGTTCTGGCAACACCATTTACCTGCGGATCATAAGTATCAGAAAAGATGGCAATCCTCATGTAATCCCCTCCATGAAAGAAGTAAGTTGGTAATCCGGCCAAACATTATTACCGAAGGCTGTTTCACATATATGGTTGGTTTCGGAAAAATCCCAGAGGTTTTTCTCTCTAATCAGAGAAAGCAGCTGCTTACCAGGATTTAATTAGTGAATTATGATGTCATCTAGCAAAAGTCATATTAGATAGCAGCAAAGTTTGCGATAAGAGTCTTACCGAATCAAAAATTTATGAGAAGTACGACGGCCGTCACTGTGCCAAGAAAGAACCCTGCCAAAATGTCACTGGGATAATGAACTCCCAGAACGACTCGGGAAAGAGCCGTCAAAAGGGAAACTGGTAAGAGGATTATCATGAATGCCGGATAAGTTACCATAAAAGGAACAGTGATGGAAAAAATGGCTGTTGTATGTCCTGATGGAAATGAATGATCTTTAAATTGATGTCCATATAGGTTCGCCTTGGGCAATGCAGCATAAGGGCGTATCCTTTTCACCATCCGCTTGACTCCCACTGCCATCAAATGACTCAACGTAAGGGCGAGCATGGATATGACTGCTGTCTGCCTAAGTAATGATTCTTGGTCTGCCAGCAGGTACACAAGCACCATGGAGCTGATTGTAAATCGCGCTCCTCCCAAGTGCGTTATCATATGGAAGAAAGATAATAAAAATCCTTGATGCCCGTTAAAATGGTAAAACAGGCTTTCATCATATTGAAAAATCCGTGATCTGACCCTTTCCATACGCATCCCCTTTCCGAACTGTTGTCACTATTATTGTATGGGATGTTTGTTAGTGTATTTGTAACAGAATGTAAATTTTTCATTAAGGTGGCTGAACTTCTAATGACCAGGGGTCAAAAGACTGATCCAGGACTTTAACAAGATCACGTAAAGTGCTATTAAGAAAGCTTGCTTCAAGAAAGCTGGCCCTAAGTAAATGCTTGATAAAACTGCTTCACTTAAATATCTACAGGCATCGTGTCAGACACAGAAAAGCAAACAAAAAACCTTATGAAGAAATACCTTCATAAGGTTGATTATTCTTACCTATTAATCGACTGGGAGAGGAATCTTTAGTACTTGGCCAGCCTCCAGATCATGCTGATCAATATTATTCCATTCTTTGATTTTCTCGATTCCTTCTTGTGATTTATAGTAATTCATCGCTATTCTGAACAGTGTCTCCTGAGGTTCCACAATATGCTCGATGACCTGTACATTTTCTCCGAATTCGTCTTCCTGCACTGATTCTTCTTGGTCATTCAATTGAACAATGTTTTCTTCAGACACCTCTTCAATCCGGACTTCCTCTTCCTCAGCTTTAGGGGAATCATCTGGTTCGGCAGTTGCGGCCGCTGATTCAGAATCAACAATTTCTTTGTTTTCTTCTGTAGTTCCGCTCTTTACTTCATCTTTGACTTCTTTTGATTCATAAGTAACTTCTTCCATCTGCCCTGTTTCAGTTACTACACTTCTATTCTCGTTTCCACTGACATCCAAGGATGAATATAGACCATACATTACTATTGGTAAAAGTACGAAAAAAGCCAGCATTCCTTTTATGAGAGGGTACTTTATTTTCTTTCTTTTCTCCTGATGTACGTCACTCCTTTTTGGGAGTGATCTTTTTTGTTTAACTTCCTGCTCGGGCGCGGGTTCTACTCTTTCAATCTTCTGGCGGAGTTTTTCGGCTTGAGCACGATAAGGATCTCTACTCATAAAACATCCCTTCTTTTTTCTTGATTTTCGGCTTGATACTTAATGGTTAACCCTAATAAAAAGTCGATGACAAAATGCATCACCATAGTGACAGCGAGATTGGCCGTCCACTCGTAGACTAATCCAATCCAGGTGCTGAGGAGGACTATATTAATAACAAGGAACCAATTACCCCAATACCTGATATGGACGACAGCAAATATGACTGTAGCAGTAATGAAGCCAAAGTGATATTGAATGACTCCCCTGAATAACAATTCTTCACATACAGAGATAACGGCCGCCAGAAAGAAAATATGCATAACGCTTCTATTTCTGAAGATCCTTTCATTTATACCGCCGTCATCATAATACTTCTTAGGAAGCACCTTCATAAAAAGAAGATCAAGGAGGACGATGGCCATTCCACTTCCAGCCCCATACACCAAAATTTGACGATTCCAGACAAATTGATTTATAAAAGTTGAAATATCGTCATATAAGAATATACCCAAAATTATAGCTGAAGTTAATAGGACTATTTGCGTGGCATAGAGATGAAAGGTCAACTCCCGGTCTGTGATCTGCATGACGAGGTCTTTTTGTTTGCTTTTCATAAGGAGCCGTTCAGCAGCATTTTGTAAAGCTGTTCTTCCCATGTAAATGATTTTTCCATACGGGAATCCTGGATATTATTTCCTTCATAGTCACTAAAATCCAACCCGCAGGTATCACAGCACTTTTCCTGCTTTCCTCTAAGTTCTTCCCCGAACATATTAAGGATTCCCTGTCTTCTGCACTTTGAACCAACTGCCCATTCCGTCATAGAGCCAATCTTCATACGCTTATTCTCCGTCCGTATGTCTCTAATTTTTTTAACGAACGAAGCAGCGCCATTGTCACCGGGACTTAAATCCCTGTTCTTATTAATATATACCTGCTTATAGAAGCTTAAAAACCTGAAATGGATCTCATTTAATCCAAGTAAGTCCATTAATTCCTGATCTCCCTTGCTCCCAGCCTGTTTAAAATACTCTTCAACTTGATAGTCTGAAGGCATTTCACTATCTATCATTTGATACAGCAGTCCTTCGTCACCCGGGGAGTAGAGAAGCATTGCAATACTCCGCTCACCGTCCCTGCCTGCTCTTCCAATCTCCTGAAGATAGGCTTCAGCACTTGCCGGAAGATGAAAGTGCATGACAAACCGGATATCCGGTTTGTTAATGCCCATCCCAAACGCACTTGTCGCACAAATGATATCAAGCTGGCCATGAAGGAATTGCTGCTGGATAAGAATTCTCTGTTCTTGTTCCATCCCTCCATGATAAAAAGATGTTTTATGAAGCCCTTGCTGTATGAGCCATTCAGCTGTCTCCTCAGCCATCTTTTTACTGGAAAAATAAATGATTCCAGGCTTTTGAAAGGAGGAAACAAACTCCAGAAGACGCTCCATCTTTTCAGGGTAAGAAGAAACATGAGTGATGGCGAGACTAATGTTAGGCCTGTCTGCTGAGTAGACAATTTCCTGACAGTCCTCCATTCTCAGAATTCCTTTAATGTCCTCACGTACTTCCCTGTTCCCGGTTGCCGTCAATGCAAGCGTCGATGGTGAGCCAAGAAGGTTCCTTACTTCACCCAGTCGTTGATAATCCGGCCGAAAATCATGTCCCCATTGAGAAATACAATGAGCTTCATCAACTACAAACAAGGAAACTGATACGTTTCTCAACTTTTCAATCACTTTTTCCATCATTAACATTTCAGGAGATATAAAAATGAACCGGAACTTTCCAAGGTTGTTCAAAATATAAATTCTTTCCCTAAAATCGAGAAACGAATTGAGAGCAACAACCTTCTTTTCTCCCATCACTTTCATGTGCTCCACCTGGTCCTGCATTAGAGAGAGAAGAGGCGAAACTACCAATACAGTTCCGCCAGTGATATATGCAGGCAGCTGATAACATAAAGATTTTCCTGTACCGGTAGGAAGCATAGCAATTGTATCCTTCCCTTTCAGTACCGACTGGATCACTTCCTCCTGCCCCTGCCTGAACTCCTTATACCCAAACCATTTATACAGTTCATTTTGCAAGTTCATAATTTATCACCATACCTGGCCAGCGTCAGCCTGATCTGAAAATAAGAAAGCTGAGGCAAAGCATCCTTAATCGGTTTCAGTTTCCGCTTATTCACTTCCCGTGCTTTATGAAGAATCTGATCTATATCAGACTCAGGGACAAATCTTTCAATGGAGAATTCTTTATCATTTAGGGCAATTTCAACTATATGATCCTCTATAGTGCTCTCCTTCAACCTTCTCAATTCAGAAATTCTCTTTATGTCATCTCCTCTTTTCAGGAGCTTATACGTTTCTTCGCTGGAATGGGTCAGCGTGATTTCTGGCACCAAATCTGATATCAAGGCATAGAGCACAGGATACTTTTCTTTTTGAGCGGTAACTTCAGCTGCTGTATAATGCAGCACATTCCAAAAACGGTACCAGTACTCATCCTCCTCCAAACCCGCTCTCTCTGCAGCCTGTCCTCTGGTAAGTCCAATAAATTCCCCGCCTGTCAGCCGGCTAACCAGGAGTTCCGGATCATCCGGAAAAGATTCCTGCCTGGCTAACGAAACAATATCTGAATATAACGCAGTATTTAATTCTTTTAAAGGCAGCGGAGGTTCATAAAGGAACGTTTTAATCCACCGTTGGACTTCTCTCTCTCTCTGGATAGGATAATACTGCTGGCTGGCCCTTATGTAATGAGATAAGACCTGGATCAAAAGCGATAACCTTTTCCAGAGAACCTCCACAGTAGTTCCATACAGCCATCCGTTTAATGAGGCAGGGTATGGCCTCTCATTGAAAAAAGCACCCAATTGGTGAACTCCCTGTTCAGTAAGAATATATTTTTCTTTTTCCGTTTCAATTATAAGGTTTTTTTCATGAAGGCCAGAGACCATCCTCATAAAGCGATCCCGATTTATAAGGGGATAAGTATAAAACAAAGAAGCCAAAGAATATAAGTGTGCATCCTGGATAGTTTGGGAGGACCTTTTCCCTTTAAGTAAATGGAAAATGGAAAAGATAGTCCTCTCCCCTTTAATTTCCTTAAGGCAATACAGAATGACGGCCTCGATATAGTTCATAAACTAACTCCTTTAAACGCATGTTCTTATTTAAATTATTGTATCACGAAACCGACAATTTGCGACTTTTTCCTACTTAACTTTACACTATATAAGATATAAATTATCACTGATGGGTACCTTAACTATTGAAAGTTTTATGAATCACCATTAGAATAATAATATGAATATTAATACACTTAATGAAACCAGTGTATGATACTTAACAATATCGACCATTTTTCAGGAGGTTTTTTCATTGCCAAAGTATACGATTGTTGATAAAGATACATGCATTGCATGTGGGGCTTGCGGTGCTGCTGCTCCAGATATCTATGATTACGATGATGAAGGTATTGCGTTTGTGGTTCTGGATGATAACGAGGGTACAGTGGAAGTACCTGATGTTCTCGAAGACGATATGATTGATGCTTTCGAAGGCTGCCCGACGGATTCCATCAAGGTTGCAGATGAGCCGTTCGACGGAGACGCCTTGAAATTTGAATAAAGATCGAGTGAACGGCTGGAAACCCCAGCCGTTTTTTTGTGCCTAAATACCGTGGAAAATCGGGGATCCGCAACTTGAGATTTATTAAACAAACCATTTTCGAGATCTCTCTCTTAATGATTAAGACTATCTTCTAACAAACTGTGTTGCGGTTTAGTGCTGTCTTAGAGACGGTTGAGTGCCACCTGGAGTCTGTTTTTTGATGTTAGGTGGCACTCGGGAGACGGTTGAGTGCCACCTGGAGTCTGTTTTTCGTTGCTAGGTGGCACTCGGGAGACGGTTGAGTTGCCACCTGAAGTCTGTTTTTGATGTTAGGTGGCACTCGGGAGACGGTTGAGTGCCACCTGGAGTCTGTTTTTCGTTGTTAGGTGGCACTCGGGAGCAGGTTGAGTGCCACCTGGAGTCTGTTTTTCGTTGCTAGGTGGCACTCGGGAGACGGTTGAGTGCCACCTGGAGTCTGTTTTTTGATGTTAGGTGGCACTCGGGAGCAGTTTGAGTGCCACCTGGAGTCTGTTTTTCGTTGCTAGGTGGCACTCGGGAGCAGGTTGAGTGCCATCTGGAGTCTGTTTTTCGTTGCTAGGTGGCACTCGGGAGACGGTTGAGTGCCACCTGGAGTCTGTTTTTTGATGTTAGGTGGCACTCGTGGCCCGAGTAATATCATCCCGCCTCCTAAGTATTTCGCTTTAAGCCGAAGAAGCTCTGCTCTTTCTTGAATACATGGATATTTCTGATGAAATAAAGATCACCTTAATGAAATATATTACCCAGCAACAAAGTTTACGAAAAGAGCATTGATTAAAGAAGCAGGTAAGCCCGTACCTGCCTTAATAACAACATAAAAAGCGGCTGACAGAGTCAGCCGCTTCCCATTAAGCACGTTTAAAAGCAAATTGTTTATTCAGCCACACTTGCATCCTTGTGAATAACAGGACAAATACTATGGCGATCAAGATGCCTTTCAATATATTAAATGGAAGGATCCCGGTAACGATAATGGTTGTCGGAAGTTCAAAATTCATGAAATATTTATACGCCGGCAAAATGATAAAGTAATTTAAAACACTCATCAAGACGGACATGATAAATGTACCTGCAACAAGCCCGGTAACCATTCCTTTTTTAGATTGAATGCGGTTGTAGATATAATACACTGGCAAGATAAATGAAATGCCCGCCATGAAATTGGCAAAGTGGCCAATAGGGACTCCCGTGTCACTCCCGGTCATGACATAATCAAGGACATTCTTCATCAATTCCACCAGGATCCCTGCAAGCGGCCCCAAAGTGATTGCTGCGATCAATGCAGGTACATCGCTGAAGTCGACCATCAAGAAACTAGGGAATGGCGGAATCGGAAAGTTCAGCAGCATTAATACATAAGATACTGCGCTCAACATTCCAATTAGGATAAATCCTCTGGTGTTCAATTTCTTCATACTTTCTCTCTCCCTTGTGACTCATCTCACGTTAGAAGAAAAGTATTGCCAGAGCAACCTAAAAAAACTCAAGAGATTCTCTTGAGAAGTCAAAGGCATGCCCAAATAGACGTTCAAAACATCCGTTTTTGAACGCGGCTCCACCTTCATCTCCTCCCATCCAGACTGTACTGTCGGCTTTGGAATCACACCAAATCCTGCCAAAAAAACAGGCTCGCGGGCTTAGAATTTACATTCATTACCGCCGGTCGGGAATTTCACCCTGCCCCGAAGACGAATCTATATTTTTTTGTTACAACACCATTATACAAAATAATGGCTGATGTGTGAAGAGATTGATTCGAATTCGAGACATAATGATTGATGTGAAGTGTAATGAGCCTGTTAAAATTACTGACCGCTCTTTGATACTGGAGGAGAGATTGGTCCTTAAATTACTTTTTTTTACTTCCCTTGTGCTTAAGGCAGTCCACTGCACCGTCTTGACGGCGGGCTATGCCCTTTTTCTGCCTCCGTACTTATGCCATTTCCTCTATTCTCTGTTCACGATAAGTTCCTGTGAAGGGATAATAGGATCACTCTTCCGAACCTCATTCCAAACAAGCAGGTCATCAACGGTAATATCATATAATTCGGCAATTCCATACAAGGTTTCTCCTGGTTTCACTCTATGCACCGACTCTTTTGCGGAAGGGATGACCAGCTGCTGGCCAATAATGATTGTGGAATCGTCAAGCCCGTTTTGTGTCATAATGACTGAGGTGTCCACTCCGTGAGCTGAAGCAATCCCCCAAAGCGTCTCTCCCTTTGTAACTGTATGTATTTTGTTCTCAACGGAGTTATGTGTGTCCTTGGATGAAGATGCTGGCTGCAAAGCCTCTAATTGAGGAATCTTCATTGCAACTTCGCGAATTTGATAAGGGTCGTGCTTTTTTGAAAAAACTGTTTGTCCTGTCTCTCCTTCCCCAAATACTAGGTAAGGGTCGATTGCGTGGTCTTTATGTTCAGTCCAGTCACCATTGTGGACTTCAAAGTGAAGATGGGTACCGGTCGACCTGCCTGTATTGCCCATTGTCCCTATCTCTTCACCCTTCGAAACGGCTTGTCCCTCTGAAACTGCCCTTTCATTCAAATGGCCATAGACCGTTTCATAGCCGTTGGGATGTTTGACAAAAACTACATGTCCATAACTTGATGAATAATACGATTTACTAACAACTCCTTCATCAACCGAATAAACAGGAGAACCATGCTCTCCACCTATGTCCATTCCTTTGTGATGTCCTCCTCTTGTTCCATAATGATCAGTAATATAACCATCCACAGGAAAAACCCAAGTAGAAATTCCGGATTGTTCCGCATGGGCAGCTGAGCCGCTCCAGAATAACAAACTGACACACAGTGCAAGCAAACTGACAATCAAAATCCTTCTTATATAATCGACAACCATTAATATCCTCCTTTATATTCGGGTACGCTCTAAAGCTATGCCAGCTTGTACCACAATAGAACCAATCTTTGCTTTTTCTCAGAAACTAGGAAAGCAGCTGATTGCTTTCTCACATACCTTGATAGTTCCAATAAAGATTTGCAGATCTAACAACACACATAGTAAATAGAGTAAACTTTAAAAATAAAGAGAGCACTTTATAAAATCTACCTGGATAGCTTTTACCAAAATTAGAGTAATTATGTATTTCCTTACAATTACCACTATAGAGAAATTCAATAAGCGTAAGCGCCCTGCCCAGACTCGAAAGGCAAGTGTTCCAAAAAGAGAAAAGGTCGTCTTTTTTTTCATTCGCTTCGGAACATTTGCCCCCAAGGCCCTGAAGCTGGACGATGACAACATAATTAAAAGTTATCAGCAAAGGTTGATTTACTGATTTTGGCCGGATAATAAAAAACGACCAGAGAGAGGATACTCTGGTCGTTTGTTCGTTTTCACAGTTTAGTTTGGAAGTAAGGGAAGAACCTAAAAAGGTATAGGACTCTTCAATCAATGTTCAGTACATTACACGTTTCTTTAAGATCCGTCCTCTAAGTTTAATACCTTCTTATTCGGGCTGAGAGGTACGGAAATGGGCTTCGTAAAGTCAAATCCATTCCAAGTTGTATTCTCAATATTTTTAAATAAGACTTCGTCATAGCCAAATTCACGGGCTGTCAGCAAAATCGCATCTGCGAAAAGAGGATCAATCTCTTCATTTAACAGTAAAGGTTCTTCAAATGAGATGGCTGCAAGGTTGTGATCCAAGGTCACCTCAAACTGAATATCCTCAGGGATGAGCGTTTCATAAAGGCTGGTGGATGATGATTTCATGCCCTCTAATGCTTCATTAAAGCTCATATATTCATTCTCACCGGAAATAAGATAAGATTCTCCATTAGGAAGAGAATACTTAAAATATCCATTTTTAGAGTAGCCTGCTTTTGGTATCTCAGATATCTCTCCCATATGTGAAAACGAAGGAACAGTTCCATCTTCATTTTGAAGGTTCATCTTTTCATACCCTGAGCCATTCAAGGAAAATGCAATGGAGTCGTAAAAAACCTCCTCGCCTCCGCTGCCGGGAATCGTCAATTCTTTTTCCGTAACTGTATAGGTCAACTCATTATCTTCCTTGTTAAAATCCAATGTACCGGGCAGAGGATAGTACTCATCGAACCCCCAGCTTTGTTCCGGGATTTCCTCTGAAACTTCTTTGAATCTTTCCAGCCAATCGGCAGAGTCTTGTTTCTCAACAAGCACACTCATTGGAACAACTGAAGCATCCGGGGTAACTAGCCCGAAAGTGAATAAATCGTATTGCAGCAAATCCTCTTCATACACACTTGGTCTTTCTGCGGTTTCCAATTTCCTCATTAATGATTGTTCACTGTTCTCGGTGTTATTAGAATTGTCATCTATCACAGCGTTTTCTTCAGACTCCTGCATGGAGGCCAATTCCTTTTGCGGAGAGCCTGCTTCCCCCGCATCATCTGCAGCCATATCAGCTGTTGAGTTTTCATATTGGGTCTGGTTGAAGGAGTTGAAGAGAGAAGGTGAAATCAGAAAAAGGATTAATATGGCCGCGATTCCGGCTATTGCAGGATACCCCCATGATCTCGGCTTTTTCCTGAGCCCGGATCCTTTCACTGCTTCATATATTTCTTTGCGGCTTCTGCTGTCTTTCATCGAGGGCATTTCTTTTAGGAGATTTTTAATTTCCGCCTCGTCCCAATTGTGTTTCTTCATCGCTGGCACCCTCCTCTCGTTTTTGCTGCTCCATCAGCCTTTTCAAAGTTTTGATGGCACGATGCTGGGTTGTTTTAACTTTACTTTCTGTCCAATCCAAAACTTCTGCTGTTTCTGTAATGGATAAATCCTGGATGTATCTCATGGTAATGACCATTCTTTGATCCGGTGTACACTCTTTAATGCATTTATACAAATCTCTTACCTCTTCTTTTTGCATTGCAATTTCTTCCGGAATTTCCTTATCGTCTTTGATGGGCTGGCTCCAGTCGAATTTCTCGAGTATCTTTCCTTTCCATCCCTTTTGCTTCCGAAAGTGATCGATCGCTACATTTTTTGCTATAGAAAAAAGCCAGGTCTTTTCAGAGCTTTTTCCCTCGAATTTATTATGTGATTTCAAGACGCGGATATATACTTCCTGGACAAGGTCTTCTGCAACCTGCCGGCTTCTGACCGTATAAATTAAAAATTGGAAAACATCCTGATGATACTTTGAATAAAGTTCTTCAAAAACGGAGTCCATTTCTTCCCCTCCCCGTTCAATGGATTAGACGGTTTTTTTATATAAAAGTTACACACCCTCAACTATATTATTAATGTTTTGAAAAAGGAAGGTGATTTTTCAAACTATCAAAAAAATCTTCGTTCATTCTCTGTATCTCTCTTAGCAGGAAACCGGTTCTTACTATTCACGATCCAAGCTGCCTGTCACCGCTGTATGGTACTAATTAGTGAGCAGGAAAAGTGGCTCTGACCTAGATTGTTCTTCAGGTAATGGCGGCTAAAATAAGGCAATCTCCTTGGAAACTCTTATCATGAGCGTTTGTTCATCGAGCCTTCTTTTAATAGACTATTTTCACCTGTATTGTTACTTTCGGAAAAATTCCAAGAGCCGGATTTCCCCCCGCATACTAAGGGTATACACTCTGATCGGGGGTTGCAGCTCTTTTTTTCATTTTAACTAGGTTTATTCTGGTGAATTTAGATTATTTTTTTTCAGAAATTATTAAATAGCCACAAGTTACGAAAAGAGCCTTCAAACAAAAAATTTTTCATTACAAAACGCCCAGATTTCTCTGGGCGCTGCCTGTGATGTTTCCCGTGTAACAAGATTAATCGCCATCAATCTCCATTATGAGACGACTTCACGATTTCTTGTCAATGAAATTTGGCGATTATTGAGGAAGGAAGAAGGAGAAAGTCGTACCTTGGTCCAGTTTGCTGTGCACACTGATTTGGCCGTTGTGTGCCTCAATGATATTCCTTGCAATTGCCAATCCGAGACCTGTCCCCGACTTACCGCGGGTTCTTGCTTTATCTGCCTTGTAGAAACGCTCGAAAACAAAAGGCAGATCCTCTTCAGGAATTCCCGACCCTGAGTCACTGACTTCAACAAGGACCCCGCTATTCACAGGTTTGTAATTCACGAAGACGCGGCCTGTCTCAGGGGTATGTCTCAGTGCATTATCAACCAGATTCGTGAGGACCTGTTCAATTCGGTCAGGGTCTAAATAAATCAGCTGTTCACTCTCATTGGATCTCTTTCCAATAAAGCTTAACTCAATATTCTTTTCCTTCGCTATTCCCTGAAATTTATTTGTCACCCGTTCAAGGAACCCCGATACATCTGTTTCTTCATAATTCAGGGTAATGTGTCCTGCTTCCATCCGGGCCAAATCAAGCAGGTCATTCACAAGCCTGCCCATTCTGAGGGATTCATCATAGATGATTTTTGCGATTTCCTTTTTCTCTTCTTCAGAAGCTGCAATATCATCTATTATGGCTTCACTATATCCTTGAAGCATCGCAATAGGTGTGCGAAGCTCGTGTGAAACATTCGCGATGAAATCCTTACGTAATTTATCCAGTCGTCTTTCTTCCGTCATGTCCCTTACGACCGCTACGGCTCCCCGGACATACTCTTCATTATAAAGTGGACTGACAATCACTACATAGGAGCGCCCCTGCAGACTCACTTCCCCCGTCTGTTCATTCTCAAGAAGGATGACCTTCTCCAGAAGTTCCTTAAGGTTCGGCGGGATTGCCTCCTGCTCATTTCCCTCCTGCTCATAGTACCATTGCTGGAGGAAACGTTCAGCCGGCGGGTTTGTGATAAGTATGGTTCCATCTCTATTAAACGTTATGACCCCGTCAGCCATACTGCTTAAGATACTGGACAGCTGTTCTTTTTCCTGGCTGAGGGCATGCATATTGTAATTCAGCTGTTTTCCCATTTGATTGAAGGCTGTTGCCAGCTCACCTATCTCATCGTGTGTCAGGATGGGTACCTTCGTATCAAATCTTCCTCTGGCTACTTCAAAGGCTGCTTCACGCATTTTCCGGAGTGGTGCTGTAATCCTGGTAGACAAAAAGAAGGCGAATATCGTCGTCAGAATGATGGCGATTCCGGCAGCCAGCAAAATGAGTCTGGTTGTCTGCCTGGTGGTTTCTTTGATTTCTTCAAGAGATTGAAAGATCAAAACGGCTCCTGTACCGCCATTTTCCAATTGTACAGGCGCACCGACAGCCACAATATTTTCATATAGGTTAGATACAGACTCCCCATTTAAATGAACTTCTTTGACAAATGGTTTCTGCCTTTCGAAAACAGCCGTGACTTCTTTTTGCTGAAGGATCTCCTGTTGAAGCTCCAAGTGCTCAGCCGTTATATCTTCGGCATAATACAATTGATTCCGGTCTTCAGCAACAATTAAATTATGGGGATCATCGACGATTTCCTTTGAAATCTGCAAACCCATGCTCAGGTCTTGATGATTCTCTAGCACGGATGCAATTTTTTCTGCTGTGTCAGATAAGTCATTCTCTACCTGTTCCAAATGGTAATTCTGAAAGAACTCAAGCTGAAGGATGGTAAGTATAAAGAGAACAAACGCAACTAACAGCAGTATGGTGATCCATAGTTTCCCTACGACACTGCGCCAAAGTCTCATTCATTATTAACCTCGAATTTATAACCTACACCCCAGACCGTGACAATCATCTTCGCAGCCTGCTCTGACACTTTATTTAATTTTTCACGCAGTCTTTTAACGTGTGTATCCACCGTTCTTAAATCACCAAAAAAATCATAATGCCATACTTCTTTGAGGAGATGTTCCCGGTCAAATACTTTATCGGGCGCTTTTGACAAGAAATACAGAAGTTCATATTCCTTCGGAGTCAGATTGACGTCTTTCCCGTCTGCCGTGACTCTATGGGCATCGTTATCAATGGTCAGATGCGGGTAAACGACCATATCCTTTGCCTTGGTGTCTGTATGTATATAGCTTGTTTGGGAAGATCTTCTCAGGAGTGCCTTAACCCTTAGAACCACTTCTCTTGGAGAAAACGGTTTCACGATATAGTCGTCTGTCCCCACTTCAAAGCCCTGCACCCGGTTAGCCTCTTCTCCCTTTGCAGTCAGCATGATGACCGGTGTTGATTTTTTCTGGCGAAGCTCCTTGCATACTTCGATTCCGTCCATTCCAGGCATCATCAAATCAAGCAGAATGCAATCATATTCATTATTCAATGCCAGATCGAGGGCACTTTCCCCATCTTCTGCTTCTTCTATTACGTAGTTCTCTCTTTCCAGGTACATTTTTAAAAGCTTTCTAATGCGTGCTTCGTCATCTACGATTAATACTTTTACATCTTGATCCATCCTTATATCCCCCTTTGAACTATTATGATCTTTTTCAATGGCTCTTTTCGTAAACTTTGTTGCTTTTAATATATTGTTGTTAAGATAAATCACCATAAATATCTTGGTAAGCAAGAAAGAAAAGAGCTACTCACTCCGATTTGAGAGAAAATATCAGTATCCAGGGAAAAATCCGGCTCTTTGGATTTTTCCGAAAGCAACAATTTATACGAAAACAGCCTTTTCAATATACTTCCTATTTTAATAGAAAAAAGCCTCCACTAAAAGCGGAGGGGCATTATTTCAGCATCTTTTTCAGGAAAGCTTGAGGAAACACGCAGTATTCCTGAAAAAAGATGCCTGCAAACGAATCAATTAAGCATAAGAGTGAAGACCTGCGATGATCAGGTTAACAGCCACCAGGTTGAACATAATGATGATGAAACCGATGACTGCAAGCCAGGCAGACTTTTCACCGTGCCATCCTCTTGAAAGACGGAAATGAAGGAAGGCTGCATAAAATAAGAATGTGATAAGAGCCCATACTTCTTTTGGATCCCATCCCCAGAAACGGCTCCATGCAATCTGTGCCCAGATCATGGCAAAAATCAAACCACCCAAGGTGAATACCGGGAACCCGATTAATACGGAACGGTATCCGATTTCATCCATAAGATCAAGGTTGACACTATTAACATACTTCTGAAGCCACAGGCTTAGTTTTTTCTGGCAGCCAAACGAAGAATCCAATAAATGACCGTTCCTGCAATGAAAGACCATAGCACTGTATTTAACTTGAGGGCGTTAACGATTGAAGGCACGTCGACAGCAGGTTCGAATCTGTCCGCAGTCAGAAGCTCACCTTCATGGGGAGCGACAAGTGCAGGCATTTTGAATTCTTCAACCGCTTCCTGTCCCGCTTGGTTAACATACTGAAATTCAGCGTTGTATCCCATCAGGCTGAACGCAGTTGTAGAGACAATGAATCCAACAACCACTACCAACCCATACATAACACTCTCCAGCCAGAATGATTGCTTCTTTTCCTGTGCATGATTCACCTTTTTCAAGAGATAAATCAATCCGGCCACAAAGCTGATAGCCAGAATCGCTTCACCAGCAGCAACTGTAGTAACGTGAATCTTCAGCCAGTCACTTTGCAATGCAGGGATGAGCGGGCTGACCTCTCTTGGAAACATGCTGGCATAAGCAATGACTAAGAGAGCGATCGGCAGTGCAAATAATCCCAGCACGGTCGAATGATATAAAAAGTAAATAATGATGAAAGCCCCCACCAGCATCATCCCGAAGAACGTGGTAAATTCGAACAAGTTACTGACAGGTGCATGGCCGGAAGCAAACCACCTGGTGAAAAAATACCCCAGCTGTGCGGCAAAGCCCACAAGTGTAAGCCCCATACCGATCTTGCCCCAGCGGCTTACACCTTTATTTTTATTATTCTTATCGCGAATGGAACCGCCAAAAAAGAGCGTGGCAATTAAGTAAAGAATAAAAGATATATATAACAGATTACTACTCCATTGTGCTAAATCCATATCAGGTAATCCTCCTTTTGCAAGCAGCGGCTGATTTTTCATCAGCCGCTTTAGTTTTCCAAATCAATTCATGCCTTTTCTTTTCCATCAATCTCCTGCTGGTCATATGGTTCTTCAACCTCTGTACCTTCAAGGACAAAACTGATTTCCTTTTTCAGTCCATGCCAGTTTTTATTGGTATGACCGGCAACAATCAAACCTTTGTCCGATTTACGGACCCAGATTCTTCTGTGATTCCAATATGCTCCCTGAACTACTCCTATCATGAAAATAGCCCCGCCAATTCCAATCACCCAAAGAGTCAGGTCCTTTCTGACTGTCAATGCAGAAACATCCCTGGTATCCAGACCTGCAAAATTCATTTTATAAGTGTTATCACCCAATGGCTCAAGGTTTTGCTGGATACCGACAAAGCTGATTTCTCCATCAGGCTTTTCAGGTGAGAACATTTTGAAAAGGAATGCAGGATTGTTCGGCAGCGGTGACTTCGTCTGCGGTTCACCCTTATCATCAAAGCCGTCAAAATCCGGGTAATATCCCATCAATTCTACCTTTCTGCCATCTTCCAATTCATACATTTCCTGAGGGTCGAAAAGGTCCACTGTAAATTTACCAAACTCTTCTTCCGTAGCCTTGTTAGAAAGTGTGAATGACATCGCCTTAAACTCATCTAATTGGTAACTAGTCTGGTATACTGCATACGAACCGAACTTCAAAGGCTGGTTGACCTGAATTGCTTTCTCTTTTTCCTCTTGCATTTCAGCTTTTTCACCTGGAATATCGGACTTCTCCGCACGATAAAGCACAGCGTCTGTCTGATAATTTTTAGCTACTTCACCTGCATTCTCCAAAGCTTCGCCAAAAACCTCTTTATCTTTGACTTTATCATACATTTCCAATGTGAAGTTCTTGTTCTCCAGGTAATATTCCTTATCGGTTCCCGGAATCGCCTTCGTTTCCCCTTCTCTTATCCAAAGCACTTCATCCACATACATGCCAGGAACAAAACGGAGCATGGCGCCTATCAGGAAGATGATCAGGCCTATATGGTTAACATATGGGCCCCACCGTGAAAATCTGCCCTTTTCCGCCAGAAGGCTGCCATTTTCTTCACGCACATTATATCTCTTTTCTTCCATGCTTTTTTTTATCTGCTGTAAAGTCTGCTCGGAATCTGCCATTTCTGTTTCGCTGAACAGCCTTTGTCTTTTAAGGAACCCTTCATGCCTGGATACTTTTTGCTTTTTCAATGCTCTATAGAGAGGGATGACCCTGTCCAAGCTGCATATCACTAAAGAGATTCCTATAGAAGCTATCATCAGCAGGAACCACCAGGAGCCATAAAGATTATGGAACCCGAGGATATAGTAGACTTCACCGAACCAGCCGTATACCTCGCCATAGTATTCTTCAGCAGGCATCGTATTAGGAATGTACATTTCCTGCGGCAGGATTGTTCCCACGGCAGAAGCAATCAGAGTAATTAAAATAAGCCAGATTCCTACTTTTACAGATGAAAAGAAGTTCCAAATTTTATCAATGATTGATTTGTTATATGTTTGTGAACGACGCGCACTGCCCTCATATCTCATATCATGGAGCTTGTCTTTTTTCGCATCCTCTGTCAAAGCCCTTCCACAGGATTCACAAAGGATCGTTCCATGAGGATTGACATGCCCGCATTCACATTTGATTTCCTTCATGCTAAAACTCCTTAATCTACAGGCCGGCACTTTCCCTGCTGGCATGAACCGGCCTCCTGTTAATTAGGTTTGATGCTTTCCATATGCTGCTCGATGTCCGCTTCAGTCATTTCCCCTGTAACAATTCTCTCAATCTTTCCATCTTCATCCACTAAAAGTGTTGTAGGCAATGGCTTTATGCCATAAATGTTTTGGACATCTTTCTCAGAATCTACTACAACAGGAAATGTAAGGTCGTGTTCTTCAATGAACTTATTGACTTGAAAATCTGATTCGCCGACATTCACAGCCAGTATTTGTACACCTTCATCTTTAAATGCCTGATATTGATTTTCCATATACGGCATTTCTTTTTCACAAGGTTTACACCAGGTTCCCCAGAAGTTAAGGAATACTCCTTGGCCCTTATAATCGGATAACCGGTGAGTATTGCCTTCCATATCCTGAAGCACAAAATCAGGTGCCTGGTCTCCCGCTTTGAGGACACCTCTGTCTTCCTTAGTGAAGTTGGCATATAAGGTATATATGACTGCTGCAGCGAGCACAACCAAGATGATTGTCCGGATAAGCAAGCGGCGCTTTTTTTTATCCATCTCTTTACTGCCTCCTTGCATTTTACAGTTTTTGCGTGCAAACGAAAGGGGACAATGTGATTGTCCCTTTTGTCTGTGTTTATATATTCCCATCTATTATAGCATTGTTATTTTTCCTTCAGGAGCCTGTTTTTGAAGGAAGTGTGACACTTTTAAGAATACGAACTCTTTTAATTACCAGTCTCGGCCAATGCTCTTAGCTGTTTTACTTCATGAGGAGTAAGTTCTCTAGAGTCGCCCGCATTCAGTCCATGAAGATCAAGGAAAGCAAATCTTTCACGCTTCAGCTTTTGAACCTGGTGGCCAATTGCTTCGAACATCCTTTTTACCTGTCTGTTCCGTCCTTCATGAATGGTGATTTCCACAATGGCCTTATCTTGTTTTTCTCTATGCTCAAGATTTTCACCTTTGCGGGAGCTGTTTTTCCATCTTCAAGCGTGATTCCTTTCTCAAGTTCTTTCAGTTTGAATTTCGGCGGTATGCCTTTCAGTCTCGCTACATACGTTTTGTCGATATTATAGCTTGGATGCGTCAGCAGATTCGCGAACTCCCCGTCATTTGTGAGCAAAATAAGACCGGAAGTATCATAATCCAGCCTCCCGACAGGATAAATCCTTTCCTGGATGTGAGGAAAGAAGTCCGTGACCACTTTGCGGTCCTTGTCGTCTGTTACAGCCGAAATTACCCCTCTTGGTTTATAAAGAAGATAGTAAACCTTATTTTCTCTTTCAATCTGTATCCCGTTGACTTCAATTTTGTCAGAACCCGATACCTTCGTTCCTAATTCTCTTTCCGTCTTGCCGTTTACTTTCACTTTTCCTTCAAGAATCATTTCTTCTGCTTTTCTTCTTGATGCCACACCTGCGTGCGCAATCACTTTTTGCAAACGTTCCATTCTAATTCACCTCTTATTAAGTACGTGTTTCATTTCCATTGATCTATTTCAGATTTTCTATAATTAAAAGTCCTTCTATACAAATCAATACTTTGAAATTCATTCACATGAATGAATTATCACATATTAGCAAGGAAATGCAAAGGGATTGTCCTTTATTAGTATTGGTAACATAAGGTCTTTTTAAAAGGGATCCTGCATATAACGAATTCGGTTTTGAAATATACTCTTTTGATTAACAACCAAAACATATTGTTAAAAATGGTCAGCGGCTGATGTCTATGAGGATTTATTGATTTCCACTACAGGTGCATGACTCCGCGGGGCGTGCGGTGAGCCTCCTCGGCTTCGCCTGTGGGGTCTCACCTGTCACGCTAGTCCCGCAGGAGGTCACGCACCTTCCGTTCCAATCAAATCATTGCTAGTTTTTTAATAGTTACTACTCTCATTACGTTAATATAAGGAATTAAAGTCTATAGGAAGTTGCCCCAAAAATTTTGAAGAACTATAAGGATTGTCAGGGCTGGTTTGGGTACATTTTGAATTGCATATTGAACAGATTAACCGGTCTCTTTTGCAAGATTCTGTCGGAAAACAATGCCAATTAAGAAACAATTTATTGTCGCTTTATCAAATACTTATTTAAAGCTAACTGACATTAAGTATAGAAGTTCCTAAAAACAATGAGGGGTTGAACGAAGAATTTTTGACAGCAATGACATAAACCAAAAGCACAATTAAAAGAAGACAAACCCCGCAAATGCCCATGCGGGGTTTGTCTATCCATCTTATTTTGGTAAAAAGGAAGTAACTGAATCTCCTTTTTAAAAATGACCCTTAAAACATTCTGTAAACCTTCATGCTGAACTCACGAGAACATAAGGGTCACAATGACTATCGCGGCTATTATGCCGATCAGGTCTGCGAGCAGGCCTACTTTTAGGGCGTCTCCCATTTTTTTGATGCCCACCGCTCCGAAATAAACGGTTAAGACGTAGAAGGTAGTATCGGTGCTTCCCTGGAGAACGGAAGCCAGCCTCCCTATAAAGGAATCCGGACCATGGGTTGCCAGCAAATCACTTACCATCCCCAACGCAGCTGTGCCTGAAATCGGCCTGATTATTGCCAGTGGTACAATATCGGCTGGTATTCCAATTGCATAAAGAACAGGTTCTATTAGAGAAACAAAGTATTCCAGTGCCCCGGAAGCTCTGAATATAGTGATGGCCACGAGCATCCCGATCAGAAACGGAATGATCGAAACCGCAATTTTGATACCCTCTTTTCCGCCGTCAACAAAACTCTCATATGTGGGCACTTTTTTGTAGGTTCCATATAAAAGAATGACTCCAATCAGCATTGGAATCAGCCATAATGAAATCGTTGAGATAATCTCCATATCACTTCACTCCATTGCGGATTCTTCTGTGATAAAAATAACGGTCAATCATAATTGCTCCTATTGTCGAGAGAAAGGTTGCCACGAGAGTCGGACCGACGATTTCGGTAGGTGAGACCGAACCATAATTCATTCTGATGGCAATCACTGTGGTGGGGATGATCGTCAAACTCGATGTATTAATAGCGAGAAATGTGATCATGGAACGGCTGGCATAGTCCCTTCCCCCATTCAATTCTTTCAGCTGCTCCATCGCCTTAATGCCAAGAGGAGTTGCCGCATTGCCAAGCCCGAACATGTTGGCCATCATATTGGAAAGTATGTAGCCCATAGCAGGATGGTCGGCGGGCACTTCTGGAAACAGCCTTTTGACAATCGGCCGGAACAGAAAGGAAAGTTTATCCAGCAATCCCGAATCCTGAGCGATACGCATGATTCCAAGCCAGAACACCAAAATGCTCACAAGGCCGATACATAATGTGACCGCTTCGTTAGCGGATTGAAAGATGGCTTCGTTTACCTCTTTCATTTTACCGTTCACAGCTGCAAAGATAAGGCCAATGATGGTCATTCCAACCCAAATATAATTAACCATCCGCTTTTACTCCGAGAAATGAAATGAAAGACTGCTTCCAAAACATCCACCAGCTTTTTTTCTCTTCTGCTTCTTCATCTTTTTTGAAAAATACAGGTACTCGTTCTGTCTCCTTCTCGTCCATATAAACCACTGCTCGGCCGACAACCTCAGGAACATTACCGTCTTTCCAGGAGTCTTCAGGCTTGAGGAACTTATATTCAACCCTGATAGAATCCTCTTCTTCCTTTTTGATTGCCAGGAGCACATCTCTTTTTATAAAGACCTTATCTTTATAAAATTCATCCTTGATATCTGGAATTTTCCCTTGTGGAAGAGCAATGACAGTCTCAAAGTTCTTAAACCCATATTCAAACATCTGAATATGGTCATTCCAGTCATCCGGCCCGTTGAGCGTTACAGCAATCAAGTTTTGCTCGTTCTTGGTCGCAGTTGTAACCAATGTCCTTTTGGCTCTTTTCGTATAGCCGGTTTTGCCGCCGGTACAATACTTATATTTTTCCGTAAGCAGCCGGTTCTTGTTCCGCCATTTCCTGTCCCAGTCATTTTCAGGATCGGGGGATGTGTGCACCTTGGTACCCGAGACCTCTCTATATGTGTCATTTTGCATAGCGTACCTCGTCAAAATAGCCATATCATAGGCGGTGGAATAGTGGTTTTCATGATCATCCAATCCATGAGGGTTCTCAAAATGAGAATTTACCATCCCGATTTCTTCCGCTTTCTTGTTCATCAGGTAAACAAAACCATCGAGGCTTCCCCCTACATGCTCAGCAATCGCGACAGCCGAATCATTGCCTGACCGAAGCATTAGGCCGTACACCAAATCCTCCAGCTTAATTTTCTCCCCCGGCTTTAGATAGATCGACGAACCTTCCGCTTTTACAGCATTGCTGCTCACAGTTGCCTTCTCGTCCAGCTTTCCTGATTCTATCGCAAGAATAGCTGTCATGATTTTAGTGATACTGGCAATCCGGCTCTGGGTATGTGCGTCCTTCTCATACAATACCCTTCCCGTGTCCTGATCTATGACAATCGCCCTCTGCGCACTGACAGAAGGTGCCGCCTCAGCCGTTGCATTAAAAGAAGAAAAAATGATGAACATGATGATTACCGTATAAATACCGGCTCTCAGCCTTCTCTCCTTCATAGACATCTACTCCTTTTCCTTGTCCAAAGGTGTTTGTACAAGTCTATGCAGAGCGGTATGAATTATGATTCCAGAAAACCAATTTCATTTTTCCTTCAATTCACCTTGCTAAGATCTTTTTTGGATGGTCCTGAATAGACGTCTTTTTTAAACACTGTTTTAAAAAATACTCGATTTCCTCTCAAGGCGTATGGCTTTGCGGGATGGACGGTGACATATCTTCGACAAGTTTAATTCACTCATGTATCCACCTGCCTTCGTTGGATACATGTCTGCAGCAAAAACCACCGGCTCATGCAGCCACCCTGCTTCGCTGGATACATGTCTCACACAAAAACTCCCCGCTCATGTAGCCACCCGCCTCCGTTGGATACATGTCTCACACAAAAACACCACGCTCATGTAGCCAACCGCCTCCAATGGATACATGTCTCACACAAATACACCACGCTCATGTAGCCAACCTTCTACGATGGATACATGTCTCACACAAATACACCATGCTCATGCAGCCACCCGCCTCCGATGGTTACATGTCTCACACAAATACACCACGCTCATGTATCCACCCGCCTCCGATGGATACATGTCTCCTACAAATACTCTACGCTCATGCAGCCACCCGCCTCCGTTGGATACATGTCTCCTACAAAACCACTCCTCTTATGTAGCCACCTGCCCTCGATGGATACATGTCTCCTACAAAAACTACCCGCTTATGTACCCACCTGCCTCCAATGGATACATGTCTCCAACAAAAACACTCCTCTTATGTATCCACCCGCCTGCGATGGGTAAAAGTCATGATCAAGTGTAACCTGCCAGGAAAATCACCAAGATAACATAAAGGCTGGACTCAATGGTATTTACCGAAAAAATTACCGGAGAAACAAAAAACTGCAGGAAGTGATAGTCTCACTTCCTGCAGTAAATCAGCCCCTGGCCTGTGTAATCTTAGTCCTGAAATCTGTTTCGTAATATTCAAGTTCTTCCCTGACTTGCTGGAAATCGCTTTCGGCTGCCGCCATCAAGCTCACGATACTTTGAGGCAGATCCTGGCGAAACATGATCGAATTTTTGCCTGTATAAGCTGACCGGCTGTCTTCGTACCATAAATCGTAGCGGGGAGAAAAGAACTCTTCTATACACTGATGGTAAACTTTATAGAGTGTTTTTTCAGCAGCTCCCTTGATGAAAGGCTCGTTTTGCAATACGACTGAACAGGAATCCAGCCCTTCCTCACAATAAACAAGCAGTCTTCTCATATTGGAGAGAACACCTTCATAATAAGCTCTATCACCATTCTTCTCCTGAAGCAGTCCATCAATGGTGATATTATTCAGGTAACCTTCCAGCTCCATTACTGTTTTTTCAAGGAATGTATGTACTTCTTCTACCTGCGACTTGACGATAGGATTGCTCATCTAACCCCTCCATAAGTTTTTTATTTAAGATGAAATAGTATTACTTTCTTCCTTACCATTTGTATGAGACAAAAAACATCCAGTACCTTTTCACCTGTTATTTTTGAACTTTCTGAAAACGATTATTTAAAGAAAAAGCTGACCGGGGAGATTGAAAGCCGCCTCCTTTGATCAGCTTGTTATAATTTTACCATAAAGTCAGGACTGTGAATCCAATGTTTCCTGAAACTTTTCAAAAAACAAATCGGCATCCTCCGACATGAATTCTTCGTCAATATTTTCCGGGAGTGGAGGAAGTTCACTGATATCCTTCAAACCGAAGTAATCCAGGAATTCTTTTGTTGTTCCATACAATATAGCTCTCCCTGTTCCTTCAGCCCTGCCGACCGCTTTCACCAGCCCTTTGGACGCCAGTGTACTCAACGGCCTCTCGGTTTTGACTCCTCGAATTTCTTCTATGTCGACCCTGGTAATCGGCTGTTTATAAGCAACGATAGCCAGTGTCTCAAGAGCCGCCTGTGAAAGGGAGTTGACATTAGGTGATTCAACCAGCTTCTTCAAGTATGGGGCGTGCTCCTTTTTCGTCACAAGCTGGTAAGTACCCGCTAATTCTATGAGCTGTATGCCTCTGCTTACGTCTTTATTGTATACGTCGAAAAGCCCTTCTATAATCTCTAAAGCCTGATGCTCCTCAATTTCTAAGACTGCACAGACTTGTTTGAGGGATAATCCTTCATCTCCAGCAGCGAATAACAGGCTTTCCAGTATTCCATTCCAATTAATGATTTCCAACCAGTTCTGCCTCCTCTGCTGACTGCACAGTAAAATCGTCAAAGTTTTGTTCCTGCCTGACGATGATCTGCTTTCTTTTCATAAGTTCCAATACTGCCAGGAATGTAACGACGATATGTTCACGGTCTTCGTCAGGGAATAATGAGAAGAAGTCTTTTTTCTTTTTGGACCCTTTAATATGGATGAGTATTTCATCCATCCTTTTTTCAATGGGTATTTCCTGTCTTGTTATCCTTGTGGTTACAGGCTTTTGCAGTTTCTTTCTGCGCAGCAGTTTATTAAAGGCACCCAGCATATCATAAATCGTCACATCGTGATCCAGTTGTCCGGATGCCTTCTCTTCAGCATACTCAGATAAATCACTTGGCGGCTTGGTGTACATCCGGCCTCTTTCTTCTTCACGGCTTTTCAATTCTACAGCCGCTTCCTTATAACGCTTGTATTCAATCAGACGGTCAACCAATTCGTCCCGTGGATCTTCTTCTATTTCAAAATCCTCATCATCCGCCGATTCTTCATGTTTGGGCAGAAGCATCTTGCTTTTAATGGCAAGAAGCGTAGCAGCCATCACCAGGTATTCGCTCGCCACATCAAGTTCAAGGTTTTTCATAGTATGTATGTACAACAAGTACTGCTCAGTAATTTGAGCCATCGGAATATCATAAATATCGACTTCCAACGAGTGAATTAAATGCAGCAGCAGGTCTAAGGGACCTTCAAAGGCATCAATCTTCACATTGTATTCCATAATATCACCAATTCCATTTTTATACGCATTTTCAGACTACCTATTAGTATAGTAGATTATAGAGCATTCTCCAATAGTAAATTTAGGATTGGGATTTTTCAGCGCCAGGCGGAATATGGTAAACTAATCGAGAAAAGGAGGAAAATCGCCTATGAATTATCCCGCCGATTATCTCGATTTCCTCATTCATTTTCATTGTGATCGGGATTATTTTGAATGCCATGAAGTGCTCGAGGAATATTGGAAGGAAACTGATCCAGGCAACAGGGAATCTATTTGGGTTGGTCTCATTCAGACCGCAGTCGCCTTTTACCATTACCGCAGAGAGAACAGAAGCGGAGCAGCGAGGATTCTTCGGAAAGGTATCAATATCTTGAAGCAGCACCCCAGTTCATTGAAGGGGCTGGGAATCGAAATTGATAGACTCTTTCCACTGCTCGAAGAAACTCTGAAAAATATCGAATCCGGAAAAAAATATCAGAGTATCGACCTTCCTCTCAATAAGGAATTGGAACAGGTATGCGAACAGGCTTGCCTCAGAATCGGAAATTCACCGGTTATCCCGCCTTCTATCATTCACCGGCATTCCCTCCGAGACCGTTCCGACGTAATACGGATGAGGGAAGAAGCACTATTTAATAAACAGAAGCAAAAAGACTGACAAATTCATGTCAGTCTTTTTGTACTATTTAAGGCGGAGGGTAAAATCTCCGCTATCAGATTTCATCTTTTTTGTCTAAATGGCACTTTTCAAAGAATGCGGCAGTATGTTCATTCGGCTTCAACACTTTGTTGGAATAAATTTCACTTAAGGTTCTAAGCATTGCTTTCCCTATACCTTCATGGCGATGTGAAGGATTGACTGAAATATGTCTTACTTCAATGGCTTCTTCCCCGATAACGACACCGATCAAGCCGACAATATCTTCGTCTTTCCAAAGAAATAACTGCATGTCATCTTCCTGCTCATAATTCAGCATCGTCTGCTGCAGCTTTTTCAAATCCTTTTCCTGCGGCATAAAGGACAGCAACCCCATCGCAATTTTTTCAAAAGCTTTTTTGTAACGTATAAGCATAAAAGACCCCTCGTTATAATTTGCGCATGTTCTGCACAATGTTTTTTATTCTTTCCGTGTATCCATATTAACCGTTTATTATCTTACTAAAATTAAGGAAAATATTCAACTTTATTCGCATGTAAGCGGTAAATCAAAACCGCTGTCCTCCCTCAACTCGCGAAGAACATCCAATAGAGAACGCCCCAACCAAGGGAAATAATTAAAAGAATGATGAATAACATTATATTTTTCTTTCTCATATTTGTGCAACTCCTTCGTCTTATCTTGAAAAAATCCACGACAGGTTTTTTCCTGTTCAAGCGGTAAATAGTAAAAGTTTCACAGGCTTTGTTCTTCTAAATCGAAACCGGCATAAAAGATTTTAAAAGAAGAGGCCTTGTCTCTTTAGAAATTTGAGAGCAGCATGAAAGAATCTTTTATGAACAGCTTTTTGCTGTCTAATAATTTGTTAATTTCCTATTCTAACTATCATTTTTTACGGACGGCTGTTTTGTAAACTTTTCTGCTATGTAATATGAATTTCCAAATCCACAATTCACTGGAAGGTAGTTGAAAATATTCTCCAATCATATAAAAACCGCTTCTCAACTAGTGCAAAAAAGAGGCCAACACAACTTCGTGTCCGCCTCCACTATAAATTATTATTCCTTTAGGGACAAGTCCAGTTTGACTAAATCCTCAAAGCTTTCTCTTCTGACAACAAGTTTTGCTTCACCATTTTCTACGAAAACTACCGGTGGCCTTGGAATCCGGTTATAGTTATTCGCCATGGAATATCCATATGCACCCGTGCAGAATACAGCCAGAATATCTCCCTGTTCAGATTCAGGAAGAGGCAGATCCCATATTAACATATCTCCTGATTCACAGCATTTACCTGCGATAGAGACGGTATCCTGGTTGGGTTGTCCTGCTTTATTCGCAAGGATCGCTTCATATTTGGCTTCGTACAGCGCCGGGCGGATGTTGTCGCTCATTCCGCCATCCACTGCCAGGTATTTTCTGATATTCGGCACTTCTTTGCTGGATCCCACACTATACAAAGTAGTTCCTGCGTCGCCGACCAGAGAACGCCCCGGCTCAATCCAAATTTCCGGCATATCGAGATTGGACTCCCCAGCTTTCTTTCTTACTTCCGTAATGATCTCCTGGACATATTGAGAAGCCGGAATCGGATCATCTTCAGCTGTATATCTGATTCCGAAACCTCCGCCAAGGTTCAGCACTTCAGCGGTATAACCGTGTTCATCTTTCCATTGGGCCAACTTGCCAATGATCTTGCTTGCGGCGAGAACAAAACCGGTTGTCTCAAATATCTGCGAGCCAATATGGCAGTGAAGACCCAGCACATTCAAATAAGGAGATTTTATAGTTCTCAGCAAAGCTTCTTCTGTCTGTCCGTTTTCCAAACCAAAACCAAACTTAGAATCCTCTTGACCTGTGAGAATGTAATCATGGGTATGCGCTTCAATCCCAGGAGTAACCCTGATCAAAATATCGACGCTTTGGTCCATATCCTTACAAACATCTTCAAGAAGCTGAATTTCATAAAAATTATCAACGACTATGCAGCCGATTTCATGCTGCAATGCCATTCTAAGCTCCTCTTCGCTTTTGTTATTGCCATGAAAATGAATGCGCTCAGCTGGGAAACCGGCTTTTACCGCTGTAAACAACTCACCGCCGGATACCACATCCAATGACAGTCCTTCTTCAGCCATCAGCTGGAAGATTGCGACTGAAGAAAAAGCCTTGCTTGCATAAGCTACCTGCGCTTTAATGCCAAGGTCTTCAAATGTGTCTTTAAACCCCCTGGCTCTCTCTCTGATCAACTCTACATCATAAATATACAAAGGTGTTCCATATTCTTTCGCCAATTCTACTGTGTCGACGCCCCCGATTTCCAGGTGGTCGCGGCTGTTGATTTTGGCAGTTCCATTAAAATGCATCCTTCTCATCCCTTTGACTGCTTTATCGCTTTAGTAATTTAAAGTAAATTTATCACAGAAAGCGTTGTGTTGCAATCTTAACGGGATTTAGCCGGCTGTTTGTATTTGTTTCTTGGCTGTACTATGCTTGGTCTGATTTTAGACCCAGGCATTGAACGCCTGATGATAACTTGCATAAAGGCTTTAGGGCTGAATGGAATAAACGGCCACAAGTACGGTGTATTCAATGAGCGGATTCTCACCAGCAGAAGCAGGAATACAGTCGTACCAATGACTAATCCAGGGATGCCGAAGATGGCGACAACAATCAACAAAGCCAGACGCAGAAGCTTGTTGGCAACGCTCAGTTCATAACTTGGTGTGGAAAACGTTCCAATTGCGGCAACAGAGACGTATAGAATGACCTCAGGGACAAACAAGCCAACATCGATGGCAATCTGTCCTATCAATACTGCTGCAATCAACCCCATTGCTGTTGAGAGCGGTGTCGGGGTATGTATGGCTGCGAGCCGCAAGAACTCTATACCCAAATCCGCCATGAGCAGCTGGACAATGACCGGTATATTCGTTTCCTCATTCGGCCCGATAAATGCTAATTCGGGAGGAAGAAGCGACGGGTCAAGTACAAACAAAAACCACAAGGGAAGTAAAAACAAACTAGCCAGCAGTCCGACGAACCTTGCCCATCTTACAAAGGTGCCGACCGCGGGAGACTGTCTATACTCTTCCGCATGCTGTAAGTGGTGAAAATACGTTGTGGGAGTGATAATCACACTTGGAGATGTATCCACAAATATCAGCACATGTCCTTCGAGTAAATGTGTTGCGCCGATATCCGCTCTTTCCGTATATCGAACCAGCGGGAACGGGTTATAACCTTGTTTCACCAGGAATTCTTCTACAGTCTTATCAGCCATGGTCAGTCCGTCTATCTTGATGGCCTTCAATTCCTTTTTTATGACATTGATCAATGATGGATTGGCCACATCTTCAATATAAGCAATGGAAATATCCGTTTTGGACCTTTCCCCTATCCGGAATATTTCAAATCTAAGACGGGGGTCACGTATCCTTCTTCTCGTCAAAGCGGTATTGACGATGATATTTTCAACGTACCCATCACGAGATCCCCGAACCACTTTTTCTGTATCAGGTTCCTGAGGCTGCCTGCCTGGATAGCTCCTGACATCCACAATCAGCGCTTCCTCTTCACCCTCAACAAGAATGGCAATCAGTCCGCTTAATACCTCATCCACCATTTCTTCAACAGTTTTGACAGGCGCAACGGATTGATGGGGAATTCTATTTTGAACAATCTCTGGAAGTTTCGATGAAAGCCGCTCGTGATCATTGACCTCAACGAGATCTTCCACTATCCTCATAATGAACTGTGTATCACACAATCCGTTAATATAGTACAAGTGAACATCTTTATGAAGAATCTTCAGCTTCCTTACACCCAGGTCGAAGCTTTTGTTCAGTCCCGTTGTGTCAATCATCAATTGTTCCAATTTTCCCAGGTTTCCAGGTATCGGCGTCTTTTCTCGTTCCTTATTTGGCATGATATCCGCTCCTTTCAAGTATGATTTCCACTGCTTTTTTAGTAATTGGAGCTCCCCTGGAGAAATCGTCCCTCTTCGCCATTTTCCCGATATCGCCAATTCCGACGACAATCGGCAGCTTTAACTGGTCCAGGCAGTACACTGTATCACCATTGAGTCTCCCTATCTCATTTTCAGGAACACCAAATTTATCAACCCCATAGGGAGTCAATTCTCCAAATTTGTCAACACATACATCCACTCTTGTCCATTCAGCCTGTCTTGTTTTGGAAGCAACCGCAATAGCTCCAAGAATGTTGAATTCACGGCATCCTGCAACATACTTCATGGCTGTCTCACCGCTGCCTTCTCCCAGAAAACCACTGTCATCAAACATGACAAACACCAAATCTCCTTTTGCCTTCTTGATCAGTCCGGCAATTTCACTACCCTTCAAAACAGAGGGATTGCCTTGTGACCTGGAAATGCACCTGGCACCGTATTCCTTGGCCGCTGCCTCGATTGCTCTCTTGGCATATTCATCTCCATCAGTAACGATTATCACATTTTTCTTTTCTGCCATAAGAGCTCTCCTCTCAACCTTTATAAGCGGACAAAATACAACCAGTGAAACAGCGATCCAAGCACTTTACCAAAGACAATGGCCATTAAGAGAGTGATGATGCGGTCATTGATCCCGATTCTTTTCGTGAGTATGGGCAGAACATTCAATACTTCTGTTAATGCCGCGGCCAGCATTCCCACAAAGATACCGCTTAATAACCCAATAGGCATAAGAACAAACGGCGAGAATATCAAGGTAAACTCATTTAAGCTGAAGATACTTCCAATGACTGCTCCACATACTACCGCCCACTCATAAAAATGGATCATTTTCATCGTCTTGGTTAATTGAGTCAATCTGGGAATGATTCCTAGCACCGTCAAAAAAGCCACCAGACCTGAACCCACAGCAAGCCCCCCGGCAAGGCCGACAAAGCACAAGATAATTATGCTAATCGTCATCAAGGTGCTTCATGCTTTCTTTATTTTCATGCATGATGACATATTGATCGAGGTCCTGCTGATAATTAAACATTTCAACTTCAAGAGGGCTGGGTTCTTCATTAATTCTTTTCCGAAATAGATGGTTGAAAAATAATATCATTCCTAAACCGAGGCCAAAGGAATACGGAACTTGAAATAATAAAGGATGAGGGTCTTCCTGGCCTGTCATCATAAGATACAAGCGCTGGTGTACCTCCCGCATACTTACATCCTCATGAAAATTCATGATCGCCATAGCTGCACCAATGAATAACAAAAGCCAGACAGCCGCAAACATCGCCGGTGATACCTTTTTCCTCTTATACACTACTTCCACAATCGTCTGTGAAGGCCCGATCGTTTGCACATCAACATCAGGAAGAGTTGTTTTAATTTGAGAAATGACTCTCATGAGATCGAGGATGATAATATTCTTATCCTCTTTTGTCACCTTATGAAGCACAATCTTCCGAATGGACTGAAGATAATGTTCAGGCGCGATGATCTGGGCAGTATTTTCAAGCAGGATACTGCTTTCAGGTCTAACCTGCAGCCTATGTCTTAGCCGAATATATACTGAACCTTCCATACTGATCACATCCTGGTCAACATTATTTTCCTGCTTGTATAAATAGTATGGATTTTAGACAAATATTTCATGAAGCCAATAATTGCTAACTGGTTTTGAGGCTGGCTGTTATAGTGTTTTGCCGGTTAGTTGAATTTGTTTTTTGGAGGTAACTTCTGTTTTGAATGAAGTGTTAAGCCATGATTTTTTTAAAAGCTTTATCGCAAAGATTATGGCTGTTTTAAAATGAATGGATTTCCGCTGCAGGCGTGCGACTCCGCGGGGCGGGCGTTGAGCCTCCTCGGCTTTCGCCTGCGGGGTCTCACCTGTCCCGCTAGTCCCGCAGGAGCTCGCACGCCTTCCGCTCCAATCCTTCTACGTTAAAGGGAGGAGGATAAAATAACATTTAATAGCAACGATCTTTTAGAAAGGTTGTTTTAACAAATAATGTCGTTTTCGGAAAAACCCCCAAGAACCGAAATTACCCCAGGATACTAATGTCTCTCTCATTAACATCTTTTCTTTTTTGCTTACCAGAATATTTCCAATGAATGATGACGACATCTTACGAAATTCATATCAAAAAGCAACAATGTTTACGAAAATTGCCTTGGTGATACAATCGCGGTACATCGATTCTGCCTTTGGTGAATTCCGTGCTGTCCGGGACGTTATCTGAGGACATCGATTTGCTTTTTCAGGATTCGATGTAGGCTGCGGCGCGGTCTGTGTACATCGATCCTGTTTCAGGTGAATTACGTGCTGTCTGTGTCGTATTCTGGGGACATCGATTTTGCTTTTTGAGGATTCGATGATGGCTGCGAGGGGGTCTGGCCGCATCGATTCTGCTTTTGGGGGATGCCGTGCAGTCTGTGACACATTCTGGGCTCATCGATTCTGCTTTTTGAGGATTCGGTGCTGTCTGTGACGTAATCTGAGGACACCGACTTGGCTATTTGAGGATTCGATGATGCGTGTTGAGCGTATTGGGGACATCAACTCACCACAGCTCCCACTTCCGGTCCAAAGATTGCTGCCACCTTTATGTACCACAAAAAAAGCAAACCGCACTCTCGCGATTTGCTTCTTTCATTCTTATATCAAATTCATTTTATCTTTCATGTTGTGAAGAATTTTTTTCTCAAGCCTTGAGACCTGTACCTGTGAAATGCCAAGCCGGTCTGCGACTTCGGACTGGGTCTGATCCTTGTAGTAGCGGAGATAAACAATCAGCCGTTCCCTTTCGTCCAGTTCCCTGATGGCTTCCTTCAAGGCTATTTTGTCAAACCACTTTTGATCAGAGGTATCGGAGATCTGATCAAGGAGCGTTATCGGGTCACCATCGTTCTCATAGACGGTCTCGTGAATGGAAGATGGCGCTCTGCTGGCTTCCTGCGCCATGACGACTTCCTCAGGCGACAGCTCCAGATGAGCAGCGATTTCATTGATGGTCGGAACCCTTCCAAAGGTTTTTGACAATTCGTCTTTCGTTCTTCGGATGCGGTTTCCCATCTCCTTCAGAGAGCGGCTTACTTTTACTGTGCCGTCATCACGGATGAACCGCTGAATCTCGCCGATAATCATCGGGACCGCATATGTCGAGAACTTCACATCATAAGAAAGATCAAATTTGTCCACCGATTTCAGAAGTCCAATACAGCCTATTTGAAAAAGATCATCCGGTTCATAGCCCCGGTTCAAAAAACGCTGAACAACTGACCAGACAAGCCTCATATTCTTCTGTACAATCGTATCCCTGGCTGACTGGTCACCTTCCTGGCTTTGTTTTATGAGCTCTTTAACTTCCGTGTCTTTTAAAAAGCTCTGCTCTTTGTCCTTCTTAACTTCGACATCCATAAGCACGGCTCCTTAATTGCATAGCGCTTTACTATTGGCTAAATGCTTTTTTAAACGAACGGTTGTGCCTGCTCCAGGCTGCGAATTCACTTCGATTTCATCCATGAAATTTTCCATGATGGTAAAGCCCATTCCTGAGCGTTCAAGCTCCGGCTTGGTTGTAAATAATGGCTGGCGTGCTTCTTCAACATCCTGTATTCCCATACCGTCATCCCTGATTTCCATGTCGATTAAGCCGTCTTCCATCTTCACGGTAATATATACAAAGCAATTGGGGTTATTATCATAACCATGAATAATGGCATTAGTGACAGCCTCGGAAACTACTGTCTTGATTTCCGTTAATTCGTCCATTGTCGGGTCCAGCTGGGCAATAAACGAAGCCACGGTCACACGTGCAAAGGATTCATTTTGGCTCACTGCACTGAATTGGATGTTCATTTCATTCCTCATTTTTATGCAACCCCCAGACTTTGTAATGCGAATTCTTCGGACGGCTCTAAACGAATGATTTTGAATAGACCTGACATTTCAAATAGTCGTTTGACTGCCGGGGAAATTGCACAAACAACCATCTCTCCATGCTTTTGCTTGATTTGTTTATATCTCCCTAAAATCACACCAAGTCCCGAGCTGTCCATAAATCCGAGGGCTTCCAAATTCAGTACGATGTGCTTGATTCCATGCTCTTCAATTAATTCAGAGGCTTGCTGCCTCAACTGTTCTGCCGTGTGATGGTCCAATTCTCCACTCAGGCGTATACAAAGTACATCACTTCTAACTTCCAGACCAATAGTAAGACTCACTATTCACAGGCCTCCTTCTCTGTCGTATAGTGAGTCAATTCTATTTTTGATTGTCTAATTCCTTCAACAAGACAAAACTAGAAGAATTTAGACATTTTATGCTGAATTTTTAAGGCTCTTTTCGTAAACTTTCTTGCTAATTGATACTATTCCAAAAAACAACCCTATTACGAAGATGAAATCTGGCAAAACCGAAGAGAAAAGAGCTGCTCTTCTCCGTTTAGAGTTTAAACTCTTAGTATCCGGGGATATCCTAAAGCAACAATATATGCGAAAATAAGCTTTTTTTTACAAGGAGGCAATCAATTAATTCCCGCTCTTGGTAAACATGCCGAATGCACGCTTATACAACTGCCAGAAGCTGGCCAGCGGAACATCTTCTTTGGCAATCAGCGGCGTTTCAGAAAGGGTTTTTCCATCTTTTTCGATAATCAGCTTGCCAATTGAATCTCCTTTTTGGACAGGAGCCTTCAGTTTATCAAGCTTTACTTTTTCTCGACCCCGTCAAGCTTCTCGCCTTTTTTAGCCAAAAGGGAGATTGGCTCATTGGTCATAGCTTCTACTTCCTTATCTTTTCCTTTTGAAACTTTTGTTTTTCCTATGACTGCCCCTTTTTCAAAGATAGGCTGTGTTTGATATTGGCTGAACGCATAATCGAACATTTTGCTGATTTCTGCGTTTCGGTCTTTCGGACTCGGCTCTCCAAATACAACGGCTATGACTCTCATATTGTCTTTCTTTGCTGTTGCTGTAAGACAATATTTAGCCTCATTTGTAAATCCAGTTTTCAATCCATCGACACCCGGGTAAAAACGAACCAGCTTGTTTGTGTTTACCAGCCAGAATTTTTTATCCGTATCTTCACGCAAATAGGATTCATATGTCCCCGTAAAATTTGTGATTTCCTGATATTTTAGAAGTTCTTTGGCCATCATCGACATATCATGTGCCGAACTGAAGTGGTCACTAGCCGGGAGGCCTGTCGGGTTTTTAAAGTTGGTGTCTTTTAATCCCAGATCCTTCACCTTTGTATTCATCTTTTCCACGAAACCTTCTTCACTGCCCGCTATATGCTCTGCCATTGCAACCGATGCATCGTTGGCTGAACCGATCGATATTCCAAGGAGCATCTCTTTAACTGTCATTTCTTCTCCTGGCTCCAGGAAAATTTGTGAGCCTCCCATTGAGGCGGCATACTCACTTGTCCTGACCTTGTCTTCCCATTTGATCTGTCCCTTATCTATTGCTTCCATAATCAAAATCATCGTCATGACCTTGGTCATGGATGCGGGAGGGAGTTTCTCATGGCTGTTTTTATCGTAAAGAACCGTCCCTGTGTCTCTCTCAATCAAAATAGCAGACTTAGCTCCGGGAGCAATCTCTGTCTTTTTCTCCTCAGCCGCGGCATACGGAGTAAATGTGGATGCAATCATAACTAACATAAGGATGGCCGATAGTATTCGTTTCATTCCTGGTCCTCCATTCAATGTACAAATTTCATAACATGCATAGCCCCATTTTTTCCATTCTTAGCTTTTTTATACAGGCTTTTCCAATGATTTTGTAAAATTAGTGCGGTGGTTTCTCTTATTCAAAACTGTTTTTTTAGAATATTGGTCCCTTCTGATTTCCCATGGATAACTAAGGGTTTCCTCTCTCAGCAGGAAGATTCGTTCATAGATAAAGGATTTCCGGCGGAATTTTTTAAATGTTTACGAATCTTATACAACAAATCCCCCCATTGACTGGTGGTTTGCTCTGCGGCTGGAGGACCTCTCTTGCCAAGCTTGGCCTATAAGCCCTTGAAAAATAAGAGGAGAAATTCCGCTTATATACCCCATCCCATCTGCTATTCGGCAGCTTAACCGGAAAATATCCGCTTATTTCAGATAGAATTATTCATGTACTTGCAGAGTATACCTCCTGCTAGAATGGAATGAAGTGATAGGGAGACCTGTTTAATCCATCATGAGAGGGATTTTTTATCCTCCGTGTTATTTGCTCTCTGCCAGCGGGTTTCAGGACCATAAAAAAAAGGCAGAGGGCCCTGGAGACCTTCTGCCTTAACTCTTCTCTTATTCAGTTTCTTTGATTTCCCCATAAATAAGTACAGGGGATTCCACCTGATTCTCTGTCACTTTGATGCTTTCATATAACTTCGTTTTTACATCTTCAATATCTTCAGTATTGCTATGGATGGTTACAAGAGAATCACCTTTTTGTACCTTGTCACCGATTTTCTTCCTTAGCTCCAATCCAACAGCCAGATCAATTACTGAATCTTTGGTAGCTCTACCCGCACCAAGCCACATAGCGGCTGTTCCTACTGAATCTGCAATAATTTCTGAAACATACCCATCCTGCCTGGCTTCTAATTCGAAAACATGCGCAGCTTTTGGAAGCTTTTCAGGCTGGTCAACGACTGATTCGTCTCCACCCTGCGATTTAAGGAAGAGTTTGAAACTGTTCAATGCTGAGCCGTCTTTCATAGCAGAAACTAATTTTTCACGAGCTTCTTCAAGGGATTCCGCCTTGCCTGCAAGGTAGACCATGTGACTGCCAAGCGTTAAGCATAGCTGAGTCAAGTCCTCAGGTCCTTCTCCATTTAATGTATCGATCGCTTCTTTTACTTCCAGTGCATTTCCGATTGCAAAACCAAGCGGCTGGCTCATATCAGAGATCACTGCCATTGTTTTGCGTCCGACATTGTTTCCGATATTGACCATTGCCTGAGCAAGTTCTTTTGAATCATCGAGCTCTTTCATGAATGCTCCTGCCCCTGTTTTTACATCAAGGACAATTGCGTCAGCTCCTGCTGCAATCTTTTTACTCATGATCGATGAGGCAATCAGAGGAATGCTGTTCACTGTTCCGGTAACATCACGTAAGGAATACAGTTTCTTGTCTGCTGGAGTCAAATTCCCGCTTTGACCGATTACGGCAATTTTGTTTTCATTTACAAGACGAATGAATTCATCGTTATCGATTTCCACATGGAAACCTGGAACGGCTTCTAATTTATCAATGGTCCCGCCTGTGTGGCCAAGACCTCTGCCGCTCATTTTCGCAACCGGTACCCCGACTGCCGCCACAAGAGGCCCGAGGACTAGAGTCGTCGTATCGCCTACACCGCCTGTAGAGTGCTTATCCACTTTGACTCCTTCGATTGCTGACAAGTCAATTTGATCGCCGGATTTAACCATTGCCATTGTAAGGTCAGCCCTCTCTCTTTCAGACATTCCTTGAAAGAAGATTGCCATCGTTAAAGCACTTGCCTGGTAATCGGGAATCGTTCCATCCGTGTATCCATCAACAAAATAATTGATTTCTTCTGCAGTCAGCTCATTGCCGTCCCGCTTCTTTTCAATTACGTCCACCATTCTCATTTCCATTCACCTCATGTACATTGTCATTAATAATATTTTCTTGAATTCCAAAACTGAAATCTTCACTCAATACTGTCTTGAGTAAATAAAGGAAGCTGCCTTTTTGAAAAGACGCTTCCTATAAAAATGTGCAAACGTTCATTTCATCCCCTGCAGGACCAAATACTTTATTCCGAGAGCTGGATGGAAAAACGCTGCCTATTTTCTAATCGAAATTTTTAAACTTTCTTATCTTGTACTAAAAAGCAAATGCTGCTTACATCGACTTAACGATTTCTTTAACATAATTAAGGAAGTCTTCACGAACCTTCTCTGTCGTCTCGATTACTTCATCATGAGTGAGAGGCTGATCAAGAATTCCTGCGGCCATATTGGATATGCAAGAGATTCCAAGCACCTTCATGCCAGAATGCCTGGCAGCGATCACTTCGGGAACAGTAGACATACCGACCGCATCCCCGCCAAGTGTCCTTATCATACGGACTTCCGCAGGTGTTTCATAGACAGGACCGGTATTTCCAACATATACACCTTCCCTAACCTTGAGGGACAGCTTGTCGGATACAGCTCTTGCCAATTCCCTGAGCGACTTTGTATAAGCTTCCGACATATCCGGGAAACGGACGCCCAGACGGTCATCATTCGGTCCGATTAAAGGATTTCCACCCATATTATTGATATGATCGGAGATGATCATTAAGTCACCTGCCTGGTACGATTCATTGACCCCGCCGGCTGCGTTCGTTACGATCAAAGAATGAACACCAAGTGCTTTCATAACGCGAACAGGAAATGTAACTTTATCAAAGCCGTATCCTTCGTAAAAATGAAATCTGCCTTGCATCGCTACGACTTCTTTTCCAGACAGCTGACCAAATACTAACTGTCCCGCATGACCTGCGACGGTTGATACTGGGAAATCAGGGATCTCTTTATATGGAACGACTACAGGATTTTCAATTTCCTCGGCAAGAACACCTAAACCAGATCCAAGAATTAGGCCGATTTCAGGCTCACCTGTATATTTATTTTTAAAAAATGGGCTGCATTCTCAATTTTATCAAAATTCATATTACGACTCCTTACTAATGTCATTCAGGAAACTTTCGCCGTATTTCGGCAGTTTCACATTAAAATTATCTGCTACTGTCGCCCCGATATCTGCAAATGTCTTCCGAACCGGAAGCTCTTTGCCTCCATTCATCCGCTTGGAATAAACAAGCAATGGAACATACTCTCTTGTATGGTCTGTTCCATGATGAACAGGGTCATTTCCGTGGTCAGCGGTGATAATCAGCAAATCATCCTCTGTCATCCGCTCGAATACCTCTGGAAGACGGGCATCGAACTCTTCAAGAGCTTTTCCGTATCCTTCTGGGTCACGTCGATGGCCGAACAAAGCGTCAAAATCGACAAGATTCAAGAAGCTCAGTCCTGTAAAATCCTGTTCGAATGATTTCACCATTTGATCCATACCATCCATATTATCTTTCGTTCTGACAGATTCGGTTACACCTTCGCCATTATAAATATCAGAAATTTTCCCCAGGGCAATCACGTCATACCCTGAATCTTTCAACTCGTTCATTACCGTACGCTCAAATGGCTTTAGAGCATAGTCATGCCTGTTCGAGGTGCGCTGGAAATTCCCCGGCTTCCCGACAAACGGACGGGCAATGACACGGCCAACAAGGTATTTCTCTTCCTTCGTCAATTCCCGTGCAATTTCAGAGATTTTATATTGCTCTTCAATCGGAATGATGTCTTCATGAGCAGCGATTTGAAGCACAGGATCCGCCGATGTGTACACAATCAGAGCACCTGTTTCCATATGCTCTTCTCCGAGCTCTTCAATGATCGCTGTACCACTTGCTGGTTTATTTCCAATCACCGGGCGCCCTGTTCTTTCTTCCAATTCTTTCAATAATTCTTCAGGAAACCCATCTGGATAGACTTTGAATGGCTGGCTGATATTAAGGCCCATGATTTCCCAATGACCAGTCATTGTATCTTTCCCCACTGAGGCTTCTTCCATTTTAGTATAATAGGCGAGAGGCTCTTCCTGTTTCTCGATCCCTTTAACTTCATGGATGTTCGCTAAACCAAGCTTAGCCATATTGGGCATGTTCAACCCGTTCATTCTCTCAGCGATATGTCCTAATGTATCTGCTCCTTCATCATTGAATTCCTTGGCATCGGGAGCTTCCCCGACTCCTACAGAATCCATGACAACCAGGTGGATTCTTTTATATGTATAATTGCTCATCCGTCTCTTCCTCCTTTTTAGATTCAGCCATTGGGCGGGCACTATCTTCACCCAATCGGCTTACCATTAATATGTTTATAATACCCCGATTGCTATGTTGTAACCAAAGCCATCTGCACAAACTTTACTGCTTTATAAAAATGTTTTGAATTATAACACCTTACTTACTTTGAGCAAGAATAAAGCTGATTTCTCTAGTTGAAAAAGGGGAAAATCTGCACAGTCAAGAGCATCCCAAACCAGAAAGCTAAAAGGATACTCACTGCCGAATCGATATTCGTCAGAAGTCAGACAACCTTTATTTTAAGGCGGCAGTCCTTAAAATACAAGCGTTTACATCAAACCCACAGTTTTTTCTATTAGAACTGATATACTTGGAAGCTTAGATTGCAATTTTTACCTCAACAAGTTCTTCGCTAATGCTATGATCTCTATCTTATTCCCTAAAAGATTAGAAGCTGTAAAATAAAATCCCCCGGACTCTATGCCCGCGGGTGGAATTTTGAATAAACATCTTTCATTCTCGTCTTTGTCACATGGGTATAGATCTGAGTGGTGGAGATATCGACATGACCCAGCATTTCCTGAACGGCCCTGAGATCCGCGCCATTCTCCAGGAGATGAGTGGCAAAGGAATGCCTGAGAGTATGAGGAGTAAGCTCTTTTGAAATCTTCGCTTCCGAAGCGAGTCCTTTCAAGATCTTCCAAAACCCCTGTCTGGATAATCCTTTGCCATGATGGTTCAAAAATAGTGAATCATCTTTATGCTTCTTACTGATCAATTTGGAGCGTCCTTCGTGCAAGTATTTTTCCAGGACTGAGATGGCTGCCTTGCCGATGGGAATGATCCGTTCCTTGTTGCCTTTACCGATACAACGGACAAACCCCATTTTCAAATGAACATCGTCCATCTGCAGCTTGATCAATTCTGAGACTCGGATGCCTGTCGCATACAGCACTTCCAGCATCGCCTTATCCCTTATCCCAAGAGGCGTACTTTCCTGCGGCGCTTCCAATAGGGCCTCCACCTCATCAATACTGAGCACCTTTGGAAGGGAACGTTCCATCTTCGGTGACTCAATATGTACAGAAGGATCCTGTTCAGTTACCTTTTCTCGCAGAAGGAACTGATGAAACGAACGGATTGAAGCAATATGCCGCCCAATGGTTTTACTGGACTTTCCTTCATTTTTCAAGTGACCCAGAAACCCTGTTATGTTGACCCTTTTTACCCCATTCCAATTTTGTACTGAATCCACATTTTGAAGGAATTTCAAATAATTTTTCAGATCCCGCTGATAGGAATCCACCGAATTCTTGGCCAGCCCTCTCTCAACGATCAAAAAATGGATAAAATCTTGTAGTCTGCTCTCCAAACTGCATTACTCCCCATTCATATAAAAAAGTAATAACCGGTCCGTCCAGCTGCGTTCCTCCTCTGAAACAGTCTGGGATACTTTGACAGCGGCACCTTCCGGCTCATCATATCTGTGGTAGCTTTCATATTCTTCGCTTATACACATAATACCATAGTAAAAAAGAATCGTAGAGCCTGTGAACAATATAAACACTTTTACAGTGTGCCAAATCGTCTTCATGCTTGATTGAAACATGCGCCTGTCCTCCATAAAGGTCGTTTCTAACAAGCTATGACGAAAAAGTGCAGATTTATACCAGGAAAAGCCTAAAAAGTTCTTCTTCTTTTCAAACAAAAAAGAACTGACCCGTTTCAGCCAGTTCTTCTCTCACTGCTATTATTCCTCTCCGTTATCCGTCTTCTCCTGGCATCTCCAGCAGATTCCATGAAACGTGAGGCGGTGGTCTTTTATTTTAAACTTCCAATCTCGTTCTACAATGGTTTCTACATCTTCAAGTAAATCATCTTGAATTTCATCTACTGCTCCGCATTCTATGCACACCAGGTGATGGTGAAAGTGAGCGGCTCCTTCTTGACGGAGATCATACCTCGATACACCATCGCCGAAATTTATTTTGTCTACAATCTTTAACTCTGTCAAAAGCTCCAAGGTCCGATAGACAGTGGCCAATCCAATTTCGGGAGATTTTTCTTTAACGAGGAGGTATACATCTTCTGCGCTTAGATGATCTTCTTCATTTTCCAACAAAACTCTTACTGTCGCTTCCCGCTGAGGTGTCAGCTTATAGCTGGCAGAAGAAAGTTGTTTTTTAATACGGTCTATCCGGCTTTCCATTATCCGTCTCCCTCCCTCGTCAATGTCTACATTATTATATCAAAAAGGGAGGAATAAGCAAAATAAAATAATTATAAAGAAGAGATTATAATTTTTATTAAATAATAATTATTACTTATTTGACAGATTGACCATCGTCTTCATCAGGTTCGGGGAAATGTAGGCTTCAATACCCGCAGCAATTGTAATGACAGCAATGGCCAGGACGAAAGCCAGGACGTACCTGGATAGCAGCGGCACCATTTGCACCTGGGAGTGCGGCGAAAGCTTCATGAATATCTTGCGGATGAGCGTCAAGGAAAAACTGACACTAATGACGCTGATGAATATGAATGCAGGTATGATTACTATATTCTGTGGAAGAACAGCTGCGAAAGATAGCAGGAAACCGTCCCAGTCCATCTGATTCACCAGGAAGCCGACTGAGAATCCTATCACGACTCCTTTCATAAACAAAAGGATAAAAATGAGCGGAAGACCAATGATGGATATGCCAAGGAGCCACATGAACCCCAAATATTTAACATTATGAAGAAAGCTTTGGCGAAATAATTCTTCTGAAGAAGCAATCTTTCCGTCAGATATCTCTCCAAAAAACTGTCCGAGATAAAAATAAAGATCTTCTTTTTGAGTGAATGAAAGGCTGTTCACAACTACAGCCCCAAAAATGACGCCCATTAAAAAGAGAGTCAATATGAATAGATAGATAGAGGAATGTGACTGTACATGTTCAATTATTGGATTTTTTGCTGAGATTCCCTTTCGCATCTTTTTTCCTCCTAAATACGTGTTACTAGATACTATGTTGCAACTCTAGTAATTATGTCTGTTGGAAAAATAGGTTCCTTCAAGGAAATGTCCTATTTGTCTTGCAGGCCGTGTTCTTATCCGCTATAATTTTCAGAAAACTAAGGAGGAACCACCATGGATAAACCGATCCTTATTGATTTTCCAGAACGTATTGAAACTAACCGCCTTTACATAAAGCCTTGCAAGCCTGGCGATGGAGAAATGGTACATGAAGCAATCAACTCATCTATCAAAACGCTGTCGGAATGGATGCCATTTGCCCAAAAGGAACAATCAATTGAAGAAGTCGAGGAAGGAATACGTCAGTCTTATGCCCAATTTATTGCCAGAAAAGATTTCCTGCTCCATATTTTCGAAAAAGAAAGTGACGAGATGGTTGGCTCGACAGGATATCATCGCATGGATTGGAAAGCCGGCAGTGTTGAAATTGGCTACTGGGGGGTTTCCAAGCATAGCGGGAAGGGATACATTACCGAATCCGTCAAAGAACTGACCCGATTTGCTTTTGAACACTTCGCAGCCAACAGAGTGGAAATCCGCTGTGATGAATTAAATATTGCTTCACGCCGGATTCCTGAGCGTCTGGGTTACACACTGGAGGGAATCCTCCGCCGTGACAGTTTGAGCGCTGATGGAAAGCACCTAAGAAACACCTGTGTATATTCAGTTTTGACGGATGAATGGGATTATCATCTACATTAATGCCGCCCAACTGCCACACAATTTCTCTTCAAATCGGGAAGCCCCTATGGACACATACCCCAATCGGCCATAGTCAGCGGTGAATATAATGAACGCAAATACGGCCGTGAGCCTTCTTTAAACCGGGGGGATGAAGCAAATTGGGAGCCATCAATGGAAAAACGTATATCAACCGGCTTGAAAGTAAGAAAACAGAAATTTGGTTTGACGGGAAACGAATAGCAGGGAAATTATCTGAGCACCCGGCATTCAAGGGGGTTGTCGAGACAAAAGCCTCTCTATATGATTTACAGAGTCATCCGGAACACTCAAAAGAGATGACCTATTCATCTCCTTCAACAAATGAACCTGTAGGACTTTCTTTTTTGCAGCCAGAGACGAAAGATGATCTATATAAAAGGCGGAAAATGATGGAGCGCTGGGCAAGACACACATGCGGGATGATGGGAAGAAGCCCTGATTATCTTAGTACAGTTCTCATGAGCTTTGCCTGCTCTTCGAATATTTTAGAAGAAAGAGAGAATTGTTTCCCCGCTCACTTTCAGACAGTATACGAGCGGGCACGGGAGAACGACCTGTCCTTTACCCATACTTTCATCACTCCTCAAGTCAATCGTTCGCAGAGCTATTTTGAAGAAGACGGTGAGGACCCTGTTTCTGCAAGGGTTATTGAAAAAAATCAGGACGGTCTCATTATAAAAGGGGCACGCCTCCTTGCCACACAAGGAGGCTTAAGTGATGAAGTATTGGTCTTCAGTGCCCCGAGCAAGCTTTTATTTGAATCAGGCGAGGCTTTCGCTTTTTCAATACCATCAGATACTAAAGGCCTTAAGTTCATTTGCAGAGATTCATATGTAGGAGGAAACTCGATTTTTGATCATCCCCTCAGCTCCAGATATGAGGAGATGGACTCCATCATTGTGTTCGATGATGTACTTGTTCCTTGGGACTCTGTATTTTTTTACGACAATCCAGACGCCTCCAACAAGCTTATATTGGATAGCTCTTTTCATCACTTTGCCACCCACCAGGTCCTGGTCCGGCAAATCGTCAAACTTGAATTTGTTCTGGGTCTGGCTGAACTCCTGATAGAAACAATCGGTGTGAGAGAATATCTTCACATTCAAGAGAAAGTATCCGAAATCATCATTGGTCTTGAAACAATGAAAGCCATGTTGGAGAAATCCGAAAACGATGCTAAACAGGATGAACACGGGTTCATGCGCCCAAGCATCATCCCTCTTCGTGTGGCTACGAATATCTTTCCGAAAATCTATCCGCGTTTCGCTGAAATTCTTCAGCTGATCGGAGCAAGCGGGATGGTCACCCTCCCAACAGAAAACGCCTTTCATTCACCAATAAAGCCTGACCTTGATAAGTATCTTAAAGGAACGAACCAGACCGCTGAGGATAAAACCAGGATATTCCGCTTGGCCTGGGATCTTACCATGAGCCCCTTTGGCAGCAGGCAGACTCAATATGAAAGGTATTTCTTTGGTGATCCTGTCCGCCTTGCCGGAATCTTATACAACTCCTACCCTAAGCAGGAGTATGTGAGTAATATCAGGGAGTTTCTTGGTTTGAAGGACAGGGGATGACTGATAAAACAGTGCTAGAAGGATCTTTTAAAGTTGATATTATATAAAAAGGTCTCCGGAGAGCATCCAGAGACCTTTTATATTTTTTCAGTGTTGCCGCTATTTTTTTGCAAAAGCAGAATTGGTTTAACCAGAGCACTGAAAAAGTCCAAAAACATTTCATTTCAAGGCGTGCGGCTCCTCTAGGGTGGCGAACGATGGAGTGGCTTTATAGCGGAAGCCTTCTGCTCCTTAATTAAGTATCTAACGTAAAAATAAGGGGAGTTTTTCCCCCTAATTGCAAATTTCAGCTCCTAATGGAATAAATAGAGGGAGTTTTTCCCTCTATATGAAAAAAAGCCTCTATTTTCTAGTGTTTTAATTCAAATAAGGGGAATTTTTCCCTCTATTCAAGCTGTTTTCGGTGTTTTTTAGTAAATAGAGGGAGTTTTTCCCGCTAATTATTAGGCTCTATTCGTAAACTTTGTTGCTATTTAATATAAATTTAGTAAGCTAATACCATAACTCACCTTAATTACCCTGGTAAGCAAGAAAGAAAAGAGCTTCTCCCTCCACCTTAGTATCCAGGGAAAAATATATGCGAAAAAGCCATTTTTCAAATGCGATGAATTCAGCTGATAAGTGCCTCTGATTACTGTTACATTCTTAAATTCGGTAGATTTTCAGTGCTCAAGATTTAACCGGTGTCCTTTTTTGAGCACTACTTCTCCTTGGATACCCTTCCATACTTCCCTCCGCCGCCGGCATGAATGGCGAGCTTTCCAATCCTTGCTTTGTGGATGCTGTCCGCGAGAGGCTCAGTAGTGACTTCTGCCAATTTTTCTGTGGGAACAAAGTGAAGAATGTCCATCTCTGTCCCGAAATGATTCAGCAGTTTTTCCATCGTTTTGGGGCCGAGTCCCGGGATGTATTCCAATGGGACCTGCGGAATATATGGGGGCCTTGCAGGCGGAATCGCCTCTCCGGATAAATCCGCGATTCGATGCTTTACCCCTCTGATTTTTTTATAATGACCGCAATCCGGGCACTCTTCCCCTTTATCTGGAACGATCTCCCCGCAGCTGCTGCAGGTTGTTTCATAGTATTTTCCCAAAAGAGGATCCAAACCGTAGTTGGCTGCAATCCTCCTTCCCTCTTCGTTCCTGAGCGCCATTCCAAGTTCTTTAAAAGAAGGACTCTCCATTGTAATAGAGTTATACTCCCTGGCAATCTTGGCGAGCGAATGTGCATCAGAATTGGTCAAGAACGTGTAATCATGCAACTCGGCAATGGAATTGGCCATCTCCGTATTGCTGCTCAAACCCAGCTCAACGGCATCAATCATATCAGGAAGGAATACTTCACTTAGGGAGTTCCTCACTCCTTTTCCATACAGGCTTTTGAATGGAGTAAAGATATGGGCGGGTATGAAGAGGCCGCCCAGCGACTTCACTTCCTCCTGAAGTTCCTTCCCTCCCGCATAGATTCTCTGTGAACTGAGATGGATGTTGGTCACTCTTTGACTGAGCCAGGCTGAAAAAGATTTTAACGCCTTAAGGTCTGGAAAATAAGCGAGGACGTGAATGGGTCCTTTACAGTTCTCATCATAAATTTCAAGTTCACTTCCAGGAATCAAAACAAGACCATTACGATGCTGAAAGCCGCCTTCGTCCAGTTCCATCAGTTCCCCAGTTTCGAGCAGCTCTTCAATTTCCTGAATGACTTCCGGGGAATGGCAGTCAATGATCCCGGTCATATGGAGGCCTTTGGGTTCTCCTGAATAGCGCAGGATATTTTGCAGCGTCAAGGTCCTTGATCCTGTTATTTTTACCGCCCGTCCCTTTGCAGTCCTTCCGATATGGACGTGCAGATCGGCAAAGAATTCTTTCATCAGCCCTTCATTGCTTCTTTCAATTGCAAATACTGGACCGCGTATGCTGTCTTTGCATCATAAATCCTTTGATCCTCGATCATGGACTGCGCTTCTTCAAGAGTGACTTCCAGCAATTCAACAAACTCGTCTTCGTCTGCCCCGCTCGCATTTTCCAATTGGTATATATCTTCTGCAATAAAGAGGTGCACCAGTTCATCGGCAAATCCGGGGGATGTATAAAAGGATATGAGCGGCTTCATTTTTCTGCAGCCGTAACCCGTTTCCTCCTCCAATTCCCTTTCCGCCGTCTTCATAGGTTCTTCGCCTTTTTCCAGCTTCCCGGCGGGTATTTCCACAATCGATTTTTCCAGTGCTTTCCGATACTGTTCGACCATCACGATTTTCCCCTCTTCTGTCAACGCAATGACCGCCACTGCCCCCGGGTGCTTGATCAATTCCCGCTTCGACGTCTTTCCGTTGGGAAGGCTCACTTCATCCACCTGCAAATCAATGATTTTCCCCTCATAAATCTTTTCAGTTTTTAATGTTTTTTCTTCAAATTTCTTCATCATTACACTCCTGTCCTGAAACCATTGTTGTTCTTTATTATAGCAAAAAAATTTTCCAAACCCTTCTTTTCTGCATTCACTCATACTATTTCCTCTTTTGAATATGTATTAACCACAATGGACTTGGGTTTAGTTTCTTCCTTGATATTTTAAAAATTCTCTTACGGGGGTTCGTATAAATGAAAGTCATTGTTCGCCCAAATGGGTTCATTCTCAGCGGAAAAGCTTGGGAAGTCAGAGCCAAACTGAAAGAGTACAGTAAAAAGTTTGAAACTGTGGCAGAGTGGATCAAGGCTTCGGAAAATATGAAACAGTAAACTTGGTTTCCCATGTCCGTATTCGGTACAATATCATTAACGATACGGAAGGAAAGGACGCGAGGAAATCATGGAAAAACGGCAATTAGGCAATTCAGAACTGTTTGTCAGCAAAATGGGGCTGGGCTGCATGTCCCTGGGGGAAAATCCTGAAAAAGCTCAGCACATCATTGAAGCCGCTTTAGAGGAGGGGATCAATTATTTTGATACTGCCGACCTTTACGACTTCGGTGAAAACGAGAGATTCGTCGGCAAGGTCCTGCAATCAGTAAGAGAGGATGTCATCATCGCCACAAAAGCCGGCAACCGCTGGAATGATTCCAAGAATGACTGGCATTGGGATCCTTCCAAGCAATACATTAAGGAAGCAGCGAAAAACAGCTTAAAAAGACTTGGTACAGACTATATCGATTTGTTTCAGCTTCATGGCGGAACCATCGAGGATCCTTCCGATGAAACGATTGAAGCCTTTGAGGAACTCAAACAGGAAGGACTCATCCGCTATTACGGAATCTCTTCCATCCGCCAAAATGTCATAAAACGGTTCACAGAGTCCTCCAATCTGGTCTCCGTGATGATGCAGTACAGCTTATTGGACAGGCGCCCAGAGGAACTATTTCCCCTCCTTAAAGAAAAGAATGTGAGCGTCGTGACAAGAGGCCCTGTCGCAAAAGGATTGCTCAGTGACAAGATGCTTGAAAAAGCCTCAGAAAAAATCAGAGAGAATGGATATCTCGACTACTCTTATCAGGAACTCGAGGAAGTCCTTTCAAGCATTCATGGCAAATTGGCAGGAAAGCGATCCATGAACGAAATCGCCCTGCAATATATCCTTAGCCATGAAGAAGTTTCCGCAGTCGTTCCTGGCGCGAGTTCTGCCCGCCAGGTTAAGGATAACGCCAAGGCCGTCAAATCTGAGCCCCTGGCCAAAGAGGAGATCGGGTTATTGAAGGAATTGACGAAGCAGAATGTGTATGAGCAGCACCGTATTTAGGTATTTGAAGTTGGGTAAGGTGTTGTTAAAAGCAGAGAGCCGTGGTGGTGAACCATGTCCTCTGCTTTTTTATTGCCGTGGATTTTTCAGCAAGACCTGAGAGAGGTTTCAGTGATTATATTTTTACACCCTTAAGGATTTCTTAATTTTATTGTCGGCCAGTGGGGCTTGAGATTTTTTAGAAACTCCTTCTCAGCCATGTAATCTCTAAGATCCACTCAATTCCCTCTTCAAATCAAAAAGCTATCTAAACCAAATTGGTTTGATAGCCTTAGCTTATTATCATCTTTCAAGCATTGGAATCCTGCTTTTATATTTATTGATCAATATCCTATTATGTTCTTCAGCACCATCAACATTTCCACTTTTAAAAATAGGAGGGGTGAAGCCGTTTTTCACCATAAGATCCACTGCCTCTACCATCATTCCATTCACAATGGCCGCGCCAATAATGGTAGAACCTGTTCCAAACAGGACATCGAGTTCTTCCATACTCATAAGAGCATCCCCTATTTCTATATGGTTATCTATCACTAGGTCTGCTGATTGAAATAGAAATTTTCCTGAACTGTGACGTGAAGACTGGCTGACAGCGTAACGTGGAGAAGTGATGGCGATAACAAATGCACCTGTTCTTCTGGCGATTTCCGCCACGTCTACCGGCACATGATTTCTACCGGAAGTGGATGCAACTATCATTACATCTTCAGGCTCAATTTCCACACCAGCCATAAATTGTTCAGCGAGCCCTTCTTCTTTTTCCAATTGGGAAGAACGCACGGCACCTTTATGGAGCATCAAATCTTCTATTAAAAGAGGACTAATGGGAACCAGTCCGCCGGCACGGTAAAATAATTCTTCACCGAGGATATGTGAATGCCCGCAGCCGAACACGTGGATAATGCCTCCCTGCTGTATGCTCCGAGCTATTTCCTCTGCTGCTTTTTTGATATTTTCATGTTCAGCAATCTCTACTACATTCAATAATTCTTCAAGCTTCTTAAAATATTGCTTGAACATAAACCATCCCTCCCCTTCTTCATTATCTGTTCATTTGGATTTTGAATTTATAACGGTCCGCCCGGTAAGATGATTGAACAAATTCCACTGGGGTCCCGTCTGTCAGGAAGGTATGTCTTTGGATCAGCATTACAGGTGCGCCTGGCTGAATATGAAGGAATTCCGCTTCCATTTCACTGGCCACGGATGATTCAATCACTTGTGATGCATGATCGATTTTTAAATCCAGTTCATTCTCAATATAATCATAAAGGGATTGATTGACTATTTTTTCTGTAATGCCCTTGATGAAGTTCGCTGATATATAATTAGTTTCCAGTGCCATCGGCATATCGTCTGCTAACCGAATTCTTCTTATTTCATAAACAGGTCCATACTCTTGTATTCCTAATTGCTGGGCTATATGGCTCGTTGCCGGAATGATTTCAAATTGAACCAACTGGCTCCCAGGTTTCAAACCCCTTGATTTCATGTCTTCTGTGAAGCTTGTTAATCCTTGAAGTGCCTGCTCGATTTTAGGCTTCCGTTCCGCTACGAATGTTCCTTTGCCTTGTATCCGGTGCAAATACCCTTCATTCACTAATTGAGTGAAGGCTTGTCTTACGGTCATCCGGCTGATTTGGAATTGCTCGGCATATTCTCTTTCTGCAGGGAGAGAATCACCTGGCTTCAGTTCACTGCTTTCTATCTTGTCTTTGATGATTTCACCAAGTTGATAATATATGGGGATGGGGGAATTTTTTTAATCATTCTGCTTGACGGACACCCTTTCTTTTGTACTAAAAATCAACTGTTATCCTTCTGTTCCCAGCGCTGCTTTATCAGCAACAATTGTAACATGTGGATGGTTTCTTAATATAGAAGCAGGGAAGCTTTCGGTCACTTCCCCCTCCATCAGCCTTGATAAAGCCTCTTTTTTTCTCTGACCTGAAATAAGGAGCAGGATTTCCTTGCTCTTCATGATAGTTGAGATTCCCATGGTGATGGCTTTTGTCGGTACCTCCTCAAGGCTGTCAAAATACCTTGCATTCGCTTCCCTTGTGGACTTTGCCAATCGCACCAGATGGGTATTGGAATTGAATGAGGTGCCCGGCTCATTGAAGCCTATATGCCCGTTGCTTCCGATTCCAAGAATCTGCAGATCTATTCCCCCGCTTTCTACTAACTGCTTTTCATAATCCAGGCATTCCTGCAGCATGTCCCGTGCATCTCCCCGTGGAATGTGCGTGTTTGATTTTTTTATATCCAGATGGTTGAACAACTTTTCATTCATATAGTGTCGGTAACTGTTGGGATGTGCTCCTGAAAGACCGACATACTCATCTAAATTAAAAGTGGATGTGTTTTTATATGAAGTTTGATTTTTTTGATGCTCTTCAATTAGGTTGGTATAGGTTCCGATGGGTGTCCCGCCTGTAGCCAGGCCAAGATTGATTTTTTCTGAACTGCGGACCTTCCCAGAAATATATTCTGCTGCAAATCTGCTCATTTCCTGGTAGTCTTGTGCTTCGATGATTTTCACTTCAATTCTCCTCTTCTCTAAAAGCAATCGTTCCGCGACAGAATGTCATCAGAACGTCCATGTTGTCATCTAATATAACGATATCCGCATCTTTTCCTTTTGAAATGCTTCCTTTTCGGTCGAATATGTTCAATTGTTTCGCTGGATTAGCGGATGCCATTTCAATAACTTGGTGGAGGGGACAGCCGGTATAGGCCAGCATATTTTTAACAGCATTACCCATCTTCAGGATGCTGCCTGCCAGGGTGCCATCTTCAAGGACCGCTTTTCCATCCTTGACGGTAACCTCCTGTCCTCCCAAATCGTATTGTCCATTTTTCAAGCATTTGGCCCTCATGGAATCCGTAATCAGGATGATCCCTTTTTCCCCTTTTCTCTATAGGCCAGCTTGACCATTTCTGGACGCACGTGGATTCCGTCCGCAATGATTTCGGCATTTAGCTTATCAGATAAAAGCGCGGCTCCTACAACACCCGGTTCACGGTGGTGCAGCCCTCTCATTTGGTTAAATAGATGGGTGACATGATTCGCGCCAGCCTCAATGGCAGCATTTACTTCTTCATAGTCAGCATTTGAATGGCCTATGGATGCAATGACTCCGGTCTCACTCAAATAGCGGACCATTTCCAGTCCGCCCGCTTGTTCGACTGCCAATGTGACAAGCTTAATAGAATTCTGCGATAAGGACTGCCATTTTTTAAAAATACTTACGTCGGGATCTGTGATATGCTCCTTCGGCTGGGCGCCTGCTTTCTCCGCATTCACAAATGGCCCTTCCAGGTGGATACCGATGATTTCTGATTGCCCGGTGTTTTTCTGGTTATGAATGTATCTTCCTGCATTTTTTAAAGCTTTCTCAATTTCATTACTGCTCTGAGTCATGGTCGTCGCTAAAAAACTGGTGGTCCCTTCCCTGGGAAGAGTTTGTACCATGGTATCCAATGCTTCCTCCGAGGCATCCATAACATCCGTGCCATTCACTCCATGAATATGAACATCAATAAAGCCGGGAACTGCCTTGTAATCTGAAGGAAGTTCCAGAACTTCATAGCCTTCCTCTTCGGTTAATTCGGCCTCTGGTCCAAAATCTTCAATCTTGTGGTCCTTCATCTTTATATAACCCTTTTCCAGCTTTGAGTCCCCAGAATAAATCTGCATCCCTCTAAGCAAAATAGGTTTATGGCTCACCATATGGACTTCATCCTTTCAGATTGGATATTTGCTTCTATCTATATACCGTACCCTTATTCAAGTCTTGATGTTTTTTAGATTCCTACTCATCTTAGCATCACCTTAATATAGTTGTCTATACCAATTGGCCCTTTAAACCTCTATAAAATCGTTGAATTTCCTTACAAAACTATGAATAAAGAAAAATGGTATAGACATCTATAATAATCTAGTGTTAAGATTGGGCTTGTGAAAAAACGCTTTCAATAATACAAGAGGAGATGAACACTATGTTAGGATTTTTACAACGAATCGGTAAGTCACTCATGCTTCCTATTGCGGTTCTGCCGGCAGCCGGCCTGCTTCTCCGCTTCGGTCAGCCTGATTTGTTTGATATTCCTTTTATCGCAAGCGCAGGGGATGCCATCTTTGCAAACCTCGCATTAATATTTGCAATCGGGGTTGCTATGGGATTTGCCAAAGATAATAATGGCGCTGCAGCTTTATCCGGTGCCATCGGTTATTTAGTTTTAACAAGTGGTGCAGAAGCTATAAATAAAGATATCAATATGGGGGTGCTCGGCGGAATCATCACCGGGATCGTTGCCGGACTGCTGTATAATCGGTTTCACGATGTAAAACTCCCTGAATGGCTCGGGTTCTTCAGCGGAAGGCGCTTTGTTCCGATTGTCACTTCTGTTGCTATGGTCATTATCGCCGGTATCGCCGGGTTTGCCTGGCCGCCGGTACAAGCAGCAATTGATTCCCTCGGTACTTGGATCATAGACCTAGGCGCAATTGGTTCAGGGATCTACGGTGTGCTGAACCGACTGTTGATTCCACTAGGACTTCATCATGTATTAAACAGTTTATTCTGGTTCGAATTCGGGGAGTATGCTGGGAAAACCGGGGATATTGCACGTTTCTTCGCTGGAGATCCGACAGCCGGCGGCTATATGACTGGATTCTTCCCTGTTATGATGTTCGGACTGCCCGCAGCGGCATTTGCCATCATCGCTGCTGCCAAGCCTGAAAAAAGAAAAACGGTTTCAGGTATGTTCATTGGGCTGGCTTTGACTTCCTTCCTGACAGGAATAACAGAACCGATAGAATTTTCGTTCATGTTTGTAGCCCCATTGCTGTATGTAGTACATGCCCTTTTAACCGGGGTTTCAATGTGGCTGACGTCAGTGCTCGGTATACGAGATGGATTTACATTCTCTGCAGGCTTCATGGATTATTTATTGAACTTTAATATTGCCGAAAAACCATTATGGCTGATAGGCATCGGTTTAATCTACGCTGTTATTTACTTTGTTTTATTCTATACATTGATTAAAGCTTTCAACTTAAAAACACCCGGCCGTGAAGATTCAGTTGAGGACGAAAGCACAACTCCTTCCAAAGCGGTTGGAAATGACAAGTATGAACAGATGGCGAACTACTTTATCCATGATATCGGAGGCAAAGAAAATATCACCGTTATTGATAACTGTGCGACACGCCTTCGTTTAAATGTAAAAGATATGACGAAAGTGGATGATGCTTCCTTAAAAGCACATGGTGCAAAAGGAGTAATGAAATTAAATAAAACCAACCTGCAAATCATAGTGGGTACCCAAGTCGAGTTCGTGGCTGACGCGATGAAGAGATGGGATGGAAAAGTCGAAGCGCCTTCAGCTGCTTCGGTAACATCTTCTCCTCAGACAGAAGGACGCTCTCCACTGAGCGACAAAGACTTTGTCATGCCGCTCGAAGGGAAAATCATCCCGATTACAGAAGTGGAAGATGAAGTGTTTTCTCAAAAAATGATGGGTGATGGTTTCGCTATCCTGCCAGTAAAGGGATCCGTGGTCTCCCCAGTTGACGGAAAGATTGTCAATGTCTTCCCTACCAAGCATGCCATTGGAATCCAATCCACTCAAGGATATGAGATTCTTATCCATGTAGGTCTGGATACAGTACAACTAAACGGTGAAGGATTCACTGCTCTGGTCAATGAAGGCGATTCTATTACAAAAGGGCAGGAGATTCTGGAATTCGATCTGGACTTCATCGAAAAATCAGCGGCTTCCACTGTTACACCGGTTCTTTTTACAAACCTGACAAAATTGACTGTCAAGAAACAAGGACAGGTCAATCAAGGTGAAAGCGGCCTTTTATCAATAGAGTAGAAGCTTGAGAAAAAGATGAGCTTCGCTTGTCGAATTACTCACTAAAAAGTAGTGTCCGGTTCAGATTAGGTTCTGATCAGACACTACTTTTTTCTTTAATGGAAGCTGGAAGCGGGGGATCACATTGCACGACGAAGCCAGCGGCATTTATTTCTAATTCCATCTGCTTTGAATGCCACTAAAAAGGAAAATGGCTTTCTGGTGGCACTCGTGGTATTCGTGAGTGCCACTAAAAGGGGAAAATGGCTTTCTGGTGTTCCTCGTGGAATTCGTGAGTGCCATTAAAAGGGAAAATGGCTTTCTGATGGCACTCGGGGAAGTGGTGAGTGCCACTAAAAGGGGAAAATGGCTTCCTGGTGGCACTCGTGGAAGTCATGAGTGCCACTAAAAAGGAAAAATGGCTTTCTGGTGGCACTCGGGGAAGTGATGAGTGCCACTAAAAGGAAAATTGGCTTCCTGGTGGCAGTCGGGGAAGTCATGAGTGCCACTAAAAGGGAAAAAAGCCTTCCTGGTGGCACTCGTGGTATTCGTGAGTGCCACTAAAAGGAAAAGTGGCTTTCTGGTGGAACTCGTGGTATTCGTGAGTGCCACTATAAGGGGAAAAAA
>NZ_NIJF01000040.1 GCF_003316765.1 Bacillus sp. P14.5
TAATCGATCGAGGACTTAACCACAAATTATTAGCGAAACTCGGAATACTTTCTTCTTTCTTCTAATACTTTATCTAGTTTTGAGAGAACGATGTTCTTTCAATTAAATATGTCTGGTGATTAAGGCGAAGAGGTCACACCCGTTCCCATGCCGAACACGGAAGTTAAGCTCTTCAGCGCCGATGGTAGTTGGGGGATCTCCCCCTGTGAGAGTAGGACGTCGCCAGGCAAACCAAAGAGTACCCGAAGTGGTGCTCTTTTTGTGTTACAAAAGAAAAGGAGAGACTGCTCTTCCCTTTCGCAAATTGATAAGACGCAGGAGCGAGGAAGGGGAGGAGCAAGAAGGTCGAGGACGAGAGGGAGAGAACACCGGAGTGGGCTCTGCCCATGAGGATGTGAACGAGCGAAGCGGACGAAGAGATTCGCCGCTCATCGCCGTCCGAGCCTTCAGCGCCGATGGTAGTTGGGGACTCCCCTTGTGAGAGTAGGACGTCGCCAGGCAAGCAAAAGAGTACCCGAAGGGGTGCTCTTTTTTGTATTGATAATAAAAAGAAGAGATCACTTTCCTTTCCGCACATTAATAAGAAGCAATAGCGAGGATGGGGAGGAGCAAGAAGGTCAAGGACGAGAGGGAGAGAACACCGGAATGGGCTCTGCCTATTAGGATGTGAACGAGCGAAGCGAACGAAGAGATTCGCCGCTCATCGCCGTCCTCGCCTTCAGCGCCGATAGTAGTTGGGTCTCCCCCTGTGAGAGTAGTACGTCGCCAGGCGAGCAAAAGAGTACCCGAAGTGGTGCTCTTTTTTTGTATTTTTTAAAAAAAGTCGTGTCACCAATTTTGCTGTTTGGAGACATGATCTTTTCTATTGGCTCTATATGATGTACCCAAGGCAGATACTCGGAGACAACTGCCTTCTCCTACCAACCTTAGCGTGTACTCAAGCTTAATATTCGCGGGGGGAGCCCCTAAAAAATACCTCCGTCATGGATTGTGTACCCAAGTTGCTAGCTCGGATACATCTTCTTCTCCTGTCAACCTGGCAGAATTTCAGAACCAAATAAGGGGAAAAGAATACAGATTTATAATTATGGAAAAGGATTGGTGAAGGAGGTTTAATCGTCTATCAAATGGATCGCTGTCTTCTTCACTTTGAAAATGTTAGTACGATTAAAGGGAGAAAAAGTGTCTATATTGCCTCAATTAACAGTCTTTTTTAGGGGTCTCAGGAACTTTAACAGCGGTATTTAATAGAGTAATAGTTCTAAATAAATGATTTCTGAATATTTTTATAATATACTAGACTTACAACTTATAGTAAGCGCTTACAAACACCGAAGGATTTACATAACTACAAAACAAAGTGGAGGGGATTTCATGATTTATGCACAGCCGAATAAAGAGGGTTCTATGGTGGAATTTAAATCAAAGTATGACAACTACATTGGCGGCGAATGGGTGGCGCCGGTGAAGGGTGAGTACTTTGAGAATGTTTCTCCTGTCAATGGACAGGCTTTTTGTGAAGTGGCAAGATCAACCTCTGAAGATATTGAGCTTGCGCTTGATGCTGCTCATGAAGCTAAGGATGCCTGGGGTAAAACGTCTGTTGCAGAAAGGGCCAATATATTGAATAAAATAGCTGACAGGCTCGAGGAGAACCTTGAGATGCTGGCGGTTGCTGAGACTTGGGACAATGGCAAGCCTGTCAGGGAAACTCTTAACGCAGATCTGCCGCTCGCTATCGATCACTTCCGTTATTTTGCCGGATGCATCCGTGCACAGGAAGGCAGCATTGGAGAAGTAGATAATGATACGGTAGCCTATCATTTCCATGAACCGCTAGGAGTCGTGGGGCAGATCATTCCTTGGAACTTCCCGTTATTGATGGCCACTTGGAAGCTTGCACCTGCTTTGGCAGCGGGTAACTGCGTAGTTTTGAAACCAGCTGAGCAGACACCTGCAAGCATCTTAGTCATGATGGAACTGATTCAAGACCTGCTTCCAAAGGGAGTTGTGAATGTAGTCAACGGCTTTGGAGTGGAAGCTGGAAAACCTCTGGCGACCAGCCAAAGAGTTGCCAAAGTAGCCTTTACTGGCGAGACGACAACAGGCCGCTTGATCATGCAGTATGCGTCCCAGAATCTCATTCCCGTAACGTTAGAGCTTGGCGGAAAGTCACCGAATCTCTTTTTCGAGGATGTAATGGACCAAGATGATGACTTCCTTGATAAAACAATTGAAGGCTTCGTCATGTTTGCGCTGAATCAGGGTGAAGTATGCACATGTCCATCCCGTGCTCTGATTCATGAATCCATCTATGATAAATTCATGGAAAGAGCACTTCAAAGGGTGAAGGCCATCAAGCAAGGAAATCCTCTGAATACAGAAACAATGATAGGAGCCCAGGCATCAACGGAGCAGCTAGAAAAAATCCTTTCTTACATTGATATCGGAAAACAAGAAGGTGCTGAGGTACTAACAGGCGGCAGCCGTAATCACCTGGAGGGTGATTTGGAAGGCGGCTATTATGTTGAACCGACTGTATTTAAAGGAAATAACAAGATGCGAATTTTCCAGGAGGAAATCTTTGGGCCGGTTGTCTCCGTTACAACATTTAAAACGGCTGAAGAAGCTCTTGAAATTGCCAATGACACTTTGTATGGATTGGGAGCAGGTGTCTGGTCCAGAGATATGAACACAGCTTACCGTTTCGGGAGAGAAATTCAAGCCGGCCGTGTATGGACTAACTGTTATCACGCTTATCCTGCTCATGCAGCATTCGGCGGTTATAAAATGTCGGGAATCGGCAGAGAGAACCATAAAATGATGCTGAGCCATTACCAGCAGACTAAAAACCTGCTTGTCAGCTACAGCCCTCAGAAATTAGGTTTCTTTTAATCCTCATTCATAAAAAGGAGGAGAAATATGCCTGAAGTTGATAGAGTGACAGTAACAGAAGAAGCATCAGAGTTAATTTCGAAATTAATAGAGAAACATGGTCCGCTTTTATTTCATCAATCCGGCGGCTGCTGTGACGGCAGTTCTCCAATGTGTTATCAGGAGGGAGAACTGCTGATAGGAGACAGTGATGTCCTGCTTGGCCATATTGATGGTTGTCCATTCTATATCTCCAAAGCTCAATATGAGTACTGGAAGCATACCCAGCTGATTATAGATGTAGTAAAAGGCAGAGGCGGCATGTTTTCACTTGAAGGTCCAGAAGGGCTTAGGTTTTTAACTCGGTCCAGGATGTTCACTGAAGAAGAAAAACAGTATCTATAATGGAGAAAACGGCCCACTTGCATGGTGAGCCGTTTTTCTGGTGCTATTGTCCTTTTGCTTCAGTCATATTTATTGAATTCGCTATTTGAACCAATACTCCGGGAAGCATCAGGTCGGAAGCTCTTTTGTTAATACTGAGTATATATTGCCAAGGACCTCTCTCGAACACCAAAACATTAAATCCATATCTATCTAAATAGGATGCATCTTTTCCATCATTAAGCTTTATAACCTTAATGACTTCCTCATTTTGAAAAGTAAGGCGGTGTTTGACAGAGCGAATGGTGATTTTATAATGATGATCGGGAGTTTTCTCATTTATGAACTTCACTTCAAGCGAATCTTTTTCATCACCATCGAGATTATTGAAACGTCCAAGCGTGTGAGTAAAGGGAATAGGAGGAGTTCTAAGGGGCATATCAAGGCTTTGGCCATAGTGGACTTCAAATTCTTTCAAAGCCTTATCAATTGTCTGGTATCCAATTTCCCTATAGATTTCTTCGCTGGATTGATGGCGTTGCTCCTTAGAAAGCACGTAGTTATAGTCCCCGGCTAAAAAGAGTAAAGATACTAGCGGCAAGAGCAATAGAAACTTTATTATCTTCATTCACTCCATTCCTTCTTAATTTAGTTGGTATTTTTCCCGGGTAAAACAAGAAGTATCCTATAAAAAACTCTAAGGAGTAACAGATGTGTTTTAAAAGTAATAAATTACCATTGAACTCTAGGGAATAACCTGTTAGTATATTGTTACTGTCTCCCAATGAGGCAGGCAGCAAGACATCAGAATAAAAGGAACTGAAAAAAGTTACATTAACTTGTTGACAGGTATCCTGGCTGATGTTATTATATAAAAGTTGCTTCAAACGAAGTAACAACAAATGAATTTCGCAGAAGTTGACAATGACGAAACGTCATGTTATGATAGACTTCTGGTCGATTGAACCTTGAAAACTGAACAAAACAAACAAAACGTCAACGTTAAACTAGTAAGAACATTGTTCTTACAAAGTTGCTAACACTTTAATTAGCAAATGAGCAAGTCAAACTTCTATCGGAGAGTTTGATCCTGGCTCAGGACGAACGCTGGCGGCGTGCCTAATACATGCAAGTCGAGCGGATTGATGGGAGCTTGCTCCCTGAAATCAGCGGCGGACGGGTGAGTAACACGTGGGTAACCTGCCTGTAAGACTGGGATAACTCCGGGAAACCGGGGCTAATACCGGATAGTTCTTTTCCTCGCATGAGGAAAAGTGGAAAGGCGGCTTCGGCTGCCACTTACAGATGGACCCCGCGGCGCATTAGCTAGTTGGTGAGGTAACGGCTCACCAAGGCAACGATGCGTAGCCGACCTGAGAGGGTGATCGGCCACACTGGGACTGAGACACGGCCCAGACTCCTACGGGAG
>NZ_NIJF01000054.1 GCF_003316765.1 Bacillus sp. P14.5
CAGCTGGACGATACAAAAGCGGAAGCGCCTTGAACAGCCCCGACAGGCAAATGTTCCGGAGCGAAAAAAGGCGCTCTTCCTTTTATTCGCTTCGGGTTATTTGACCCCGAGGGGCTAGGCGCTGCAGCTGGACGATACAAAAGCGGAAGCGCCTTGAACAGTCCCGACAGGCAAATGTTCCGGAGAGAAAAAAAGGCGCTTTCCCTTTTATTCGCTTCGGGTTATTTGACCCCGAGGGGCTAAGTCCGTTCCAGTGGGTACTGTCCCTCAGGAGCTGCAGCTGAATGTAAACACCATAACTAAAAATTCCCTTAACAAAAGAGGTACCTCCCAATCCAACGGGAAGTACCTCATTTTTAATCTTTCATGGCTGACTTCGAACTCTCCTAATAAGACAGGTCTTTAATGGATAACCCCACACGTTTCAGGAGTTCGATTGCTGTATCCTTTTCCTCATTATCAAGTACGGACATGAGCTTGTGAATCTGCTGTTCATGGCGTGGAAATAACTCACCAATGAAATCTTTTCCCTCTTCTGTAATTTGGGCGTACGTCACTCTGCGGTCATTAGGGCAGGCCACCCGCCTGATCAAACCTTTTTTCTCGAGTTTGTCGACCACATAGGTGATACTGCCGCTTGCCAGAAGGATCTTTCCGCCGATTTGCTGAAGAGGCTGATCACCTTTATGGTATAGCAGTTCAAGAACGGCAAATTCAGTCATATTCAAACCATTATTTTGGATAAAGACCTGGACATCCTCGTTGATTGCCTTAAAGGCACGTGATAATACAATAAACAGCTTCAATGATTGTTCAATATCTTTTCTGTCTTCCATAGCTATCATTTCCTTCTAATATAGTTGTACCTATTTTACTACTTTCCAGTTATGGTTAACAGCCGCTTTCACCGTTTTATGTTTTAGAAAGTAGTTCGCCAGCATTTCCGTCATATCAATCTGGCTCGATTTGGTAATGGGACGGTTCTTGAACATTGGATATTCTCCCCCGCCGCCTGCACGGTAATTATTCATTACCACTTCATATTTTCCTTCCATATCAACAGGGTTGCCGTTGTACTCCAGATTTTCAATCCGGCTCCCGATCTCCTTGCTGATATTGACTGTATACTGAATGCCTTCCCACATGTCATAGTTGTAATGCTGAGGCTTCGGTACTGAAAATGCAGGGTTAATAATAACTTCTCCACTTTCATCAACCAGAAAATATGAAGCGGACCGCTCCAGTGCTTCCTTCATATCTTTACCGCTGATTTCGATTGCTGTTAACGTATTGGGGTATACATAATTTGAAACGATATCCCGCATGGTGACAGTATTGGGAAGCCCTTTTGCAGAGTTATTGAATAATGCTGTATTGGAGATTTTCACACCCAGGGCATCCATCTGCACCTCATTGATAAATTCGACCAGCGGATGTTCCTCCATTCTGGCCTGAACCGGGTCTGAAATGGTCATATCCCCTTCTATAAAGCCAATCGGCTGATCGAGCCATTCCTGGGTATAAGTTTCATACTTATTGACCAGCTGGAGGACTTCTTCATCCTCTTCTTCAACGCCTACTGGAAGAAGCTCTGATTTTTTATCGATTATATTCCATCGTCCTGTACTCTTCTCCAAGACTATATCCGCCTTGCCAACATATTCCCCATTGAACCCAGGCTGTAAAATCAGGACACCGTTAACTGTTCCTGTTAACTGGCGGTGTTGATGTCCGGTTAAAAGTACATCGATTCCCTGTATCTCTGTACACATCCTGTATCCTTGATTCTCACTGGTGTGAGGCTCAGTCGGTTTTCCTGATTGCGGATCGTTTTCGAATCCTCCATGATAAGAAACAATTAGAATATCGGGTTCTTCCTTTTTTCGAATATGGTCCACCCAAAATTTCGCTGCTTCAAAAGCATCATCAAAAACCAGTCCATGGATATGCTCAGGGTTTTCCCAATTGGGTATATAGTGAGTGGTCACACCAAGTACTGCTGCCCTCAATCCATTATTAAACTCTTTTATAATGTAGGGCGTTCCAAAGTAAGGCAATCCGCTGGAGTTATCAAGTATGTTAGCTGACAGCCAAGGAAAAGATGACTGATCCGCCGCTCCTTTAATGACTTGGAGACCATAGTTGAATTCATGATTCCCGATTACGGCTGCATCATACTGAAGGTGGTTAAGTACTTCAACCATGGGATTGGGTTCGTCACCCATAAACTTTACATAGTGATAGGTAAGAGGTGTACCCTGTATGATGTCACCATTATCTATTGTCAAAACATGTTCATTTTCACTTTTGAATCTTTTTATGATCGCTGCCGCCTTGGCCAGACCAAGAGGCTGAATTTCGTTCGTTCCATAATTAACAGGAAATATGTTCCCATGAACATCACTTGTCTCTAATATTGTTACTGTAATATGTGACATCATTTACCTCCAGCATTCTCTCATAAATATATTGTATCAAATTTCACTGCGGATTGTACCATATACATGATCGCCATTGTCAAACATGCCTCATAATGGTTTAAGTTAGAGCTCTTTTCATAGAGTTTATGATTTTCTCCAGTCTATTTTTATTTCCGAAGATCTCCTTCAACTGCAGAGAGTCTTTATAAAAGGCTGTTGTCGCAAAAATTGTTGCTTTCGAAAAAATCCCAAGAACCGGTTTTCCCATGGATACTAAGGGTATTCATTCTGATTGGGGATTGCATCTCATTTCTTATCTTGTTAACTAGGTTATTCCGGTGAATTAAGTTTGTTTTTTCGGGAATGAGTATTAATTAGCCACAAAGTTTACGAAAAGAGCCTTATAAAATGTAAAAAGGCTGCCCAAGGTATGACCCTTCATGGACAGCCGTAACATTAAACGATTCGTCTCCTGATTGCTGAAGAAACAAAATCAATGATAGTAACCACAATTATGATGACAAGAAGGATCAAGCCCATTTGTTCCCAGTTTCTGTTCATCTGGGCAAACTGGATTAATGTTCCGATACCTCCTGCCCCTACAATACCAAGAATGGTAGACGCACGCACATCAATTTCAAAACGGTAGATAGCATAAGAAAGAAACTCTGGAATGATTTGCGGAATGATTCCATGAAATAAGATCTGGATTTTGTTTGCTCCGCTTGCTTCCATGGCTTCCACTATATTGAAATCAATTGATTCCAGTACTTCCGAGTAAAGCTTACCCAGCATTCCTGTCGAACCGATTGCAATGGCCAGGACCCCTGCAAAAGGATTAGGACCTACCGCTACGACAAAAAGAATGGCCAGAATCAAGTCTGGAAAGGCCCTGATGGCGCTCAGAATCCATTTGCCAATTGTGGTAAGCACCTTGCTATTCGTCATATTGGAGGCTGCAAGGAAGCCTAGGGGGATTGCTAAGATGGCAGCCATTAAAGAGCCGGCAAAGGCAATATATAATGTTTCCACCATCGCTGTCCATACCTTACCCATCGCACCCCAATCAGGATCGAAAAGCTTAGGAATGACCCTGGTGAAATTACTGGACATCCGCTCCAATGCCCTTCCCCAATCTATATCGATACCCATGAAAGTCCAGACATATATAAGGACTACTGCCAGGAAAATGGCCCATTTTTTAATAACGCTGGCAGGCGAACGTTTTTTCTTAGGAGGCAGTACCATTTCCATTATACAATCGCCTCCCTGATTTTCGTACTAATATATTCAATGATGACCACCACTGCAAAGATGACCAAGATAATCAACATCGCATTAGGGTAGTTATAGAACTTAAGCTGCTGACTGAGCACCAGCCCGATACCCCCAGCTCCTACAAGGCCCAGTACAACAGAAGCCCTTATGTTAATCTCGAATACATACAAAACGAATGATGTGAATTGAGGAAGGACCTGCGGAACAAGCGCGAAGGAAATACTTTGCAGAGTATTGCTTCCCGACGCCTGCATTGCCTCAATTGGATTCATATCAACAGATTCTATGGTTTCACTGATTAATTTTGCAAGGATGCCCAAGGAGAATATGATCAATGCAACGATACCTGGGAAGATCCCTATACCGAACAGCCCTACAAAAATGACAGCCAGGACCATATCCGGAATGGTACGCAGGATATTCAAAATACTCCTGACAAAGGTATATACAAACTTATTGGTAGTAATATTCTGGGCAGCCAGCAAGCTTAATGGAATACAAAGGATTGACGCTATCGTTGTGGCTACAATTGCCATCTGGATAGTTTCAGCCATCGGTTCTACTATATGCTGAAATGCTTCAAAATTAGGAGGGAAGAATTTCACTATAACTCTCCCCATATTCGGAATCCCCTCTATTAAGTCAGGTAAAGTGGCATTCGTCTTGATAGTACTTAAAATATAAAAACCTATTATGACTGCAAAGATGGCAGACAGCCGTGCTTTCGCCTTTCCAGGAAGAAGAGAAGGCGAGAAAGTTCCTTTTTCCTGAACATGCTTCACTCTTCCACACCTCCGCGCAAATCGTCTTCGCGAATCGCACGACCATAAATTTCCTCAAAGGTTTTTTCCGTTACTTCAGAAACCGGTCCGTCAAATACAACTTCACCAGCCCTCATACCAATGATCCGGTCAGCGTATTCCATTGCCATGTCAATAAAATGAAGATTGACGATCGTCGTGATATTATCTTCTTTATTGATTTTCTTCAAGTAAGTCATCACCTGATGGGAAGTGGGAGGATCCAATGAAGCGACTGGCTCATCAGCTAAAATGTACTTAGGCTTCTGGGTAAGAACACGGGCGATACTTACCCTTTGCTGCTGTCCGCCACTCAGTTCATCTGCACGATTATATAGTTTTTCCTCTATATTGACACGCTTTAGGCTTTCATAGGCAAGCGCGAGGTCTTCTTTTTTAAATAGATTAAAAACGGAACGCACTGTACCGGTATACCCTAATCTACCAGCCATAACATTTTTCAATACATTGGAGCGTTTGACTAAGTTATAATTTTGAAAGATCATGCCTACTTTTGTTCTAAGCTTGCGCAAGTCCCCGCCCTTGTACTTTAAAATATTCTGCTTGTCGACCAAGAGTTCACCTTCTGTCGGTGTAACCAGTCTATTGATACTTCTAATGAATGTAGATTTCCCTGCTCCCGATAGACCAACGATCACTACAAATTCACCTTCATTTATTTTGACACTGACATTCTTCAGCCCTTTGGTACCATTTGGATAAACTAGTGAAATGTCCTTGAACTCAATCATGATGTGACCCCCTTCAATCCTGAAAAAATAGAATAATATAATATAAGTGCATATTTTAGACATGAAAAAGGGGGAAGCAACCTCCCCCTAGATTGCAATTCTATTAAGTTGAAGATCCTATATTAGAAAGAAATAGAATCTTTGAATTTTTCGTAAGTATCTTTAACCACTTGGTATTCTTCATCACTTGCTTCAGTGATTTCATCCCAGCTGTATACTTCGTTCATAATTTCGATCATTTCCGGATCTTCGTTGAAAGAAAGGAATGCTTCTTTAATTTTTTGTTGGAACTCATCATCCAGTTCTTTAGTAACGGAGATTGTGTCATTTGGAATATCAGTTGTATGTCCGATGACTTTAAGTTTTTCCTCGATATCAGGATATTCTTCAGTTAAAGTAGTACGAACATCGTCAAAAGTCGTTGCTACGTCAGCGTCACCTTCATATACAGCGATAGCTGCTGAATCATGTCCGCCTGCTTGGATTCCGTCAGAGAAAAATTCTGTTTGTAATGCTTGAGCACTTTCGATATCAAATTCTTCCATCAATTGTGCTGCAGGGAATAAGAATCCAGAAGTGGATGCAGCATCAGGGTAAGCCCAGATTTTGCCTTCAAGATCTTCAAGAGATTCAATTCCAGAATCAGCTTTTACTACATATTGTGCTTTATAAGTACCGCTGCCATGACGAACTGATTTAAGAATGACTTCAACATCGTATTGCTCGTTTGCCAAAACATAACCAAACGCCGGAATGAATCCAACTTGTACTTCGTTAGAACCCATCGCTTCAATAAGAGCAGTGTAATCAGTCATTGTTTTTCCTTCTACTTCTACTCCCAATTCTTCACCTAAACGATCAGCTAAAGGCTGAACAGTATCCGCGATTGTTTCAGAGTCCTGAGAAGGGACAAAGCCCATAACGATTTTATCTGGTGTTTCCTGGCCTGCTGTATCACCATCACCGTTGCTTCCTTCATTTGAAGCATTGTTATTGCCATTGTTCGTACCGCAAGCCACTAGTGCTGCAGCCATCAAAAGTACTAGCATAAAACTGAAAAACTTTTTCATTCTCTTTTTTCCTCCCTAGAAAACTATTTCTATCACGTTACAAATTTATTATGACTTACAACTGTAATTTCCGCTATACTATTTTGATTTTTTTTACAATTTCTTTATACTTTTAGTCGATTTTTAGGTTTAAATGTATGAAAAATACTTTTTTCAGTAGTTATTATGATGCATTTTTACATAGTCTTCATATTTGCTTTACAGAAAATAATGAGAAAAGCTGTTTAAAAAGAGTAATTTAGCTATTTCCATTAAGTACTTAACCAAAGATAAAAATCAATAAGGGAGCTGCTGTTGTTTTCAATGCGGCTATTAGTTTATTGCTTAAAAGCTGACATCCACCAGTTTTATTATTATTACTTCGTGGGTCGTCCTCCAGCCTCGTAATCCCTGCAAACGCAATTGACGGCACTTTTACTAAGCCTGACAGAGAAACTTAGTTATATTCTGACTCAGAATCATAGAAATACTTCATCCCGCCCAAATAAAGAGTCCCCTATTCAGGGACTCTTTATGGATGCTGTTCAGCGCTTTTTATATAATTCATCTCTTGATATTTAGTGATCAACTTATCCAGTTCCTGGCTGCTTTTAACAGTTCTGGAATCGTTCAATCCATACTCTATACCTATTTGAAGCATTGCTTTTTGCTTCTTAGCGATTCTGTATAGGATAACTTTTTCGCAGACTTTATCAAATGGAATTGTCATTGAATTTCTCACCTTTCTTCTCTATGAAATTTCATTGAATTCTCATTCATAAATTTATGTACTTTTGAAGTATCCCAACTTCAGATATAAAAGTAAATAGAATCGCTAAAACAAGACAAAATCCTCCAGACTTTTTTGTCGGAGAAGCTTCAATATGACGAAATACGACAAATCCCCCGTTCTACTTCAAGGAACAGGGGAATCTCCAAAGTCAATCGATGGATGCCCACATTTCCACTGGGTTCACTTCATAGATGCCATTTTCTCTATACATATAATGATTAATGATGAATTCCCTTCTGATTGTGGCATAATCATCGTGGAATTTTTTTATGTATTCATTAATCTCTTTTTCTTCATACTTTATGCCCGGCTTAAGCCCTTCCATAAGATGCTCGAATACAAATAGTTTCTTTTTCCTCTGGGCAGGAATCCCTTTGAGAGTTCCGTCATTAGAAAAAAAGTTATTCAGGACCTTTTGTTTTTCCAATTGTCGTTTTTCCATTTCTACTTCATCTCCTTTCTTTTCTTCAGCCATATTCAAAAGCACATTGGCATGGTGCTGTATGACTTTTTTGTTCAAATGGTAATACAGCGAATTTTTGTCTCTGAGAGAATAGACAAGATTGATTTCCCTTAATTTTGTCAAGTGATGCGAAATGGTGGGTGCTGTAAGACCCAGCTTGCCCGCGATAGCTAAGCCATGCAGAGGCCCTTCTTTTAGAAGCATAATAATTTTCAGCCTCGTTGGATCTCCCATTGTTTTATGAAAAGAAACTTGTTTATCGAGCTGCATGCTGTCCTCCTATAGATTCGACATTCATCTAATTTGATTATTATCTAAATAGATTAGTTTGTCAATATCTTAATGAGACATTTACCTAATGGAGTATTAAGCCCGCATCAGCATGACTGAACGAATTACCCAGTTCAGCTGCGTTTTCTGCTTTATGCTGGAATATAAAAAGCCCCTTCTGTAAAAGAACAAAAAAAAGCCTCAACATTCGTTGAGACTTCACTCACTATAACTTTATATTTTCAACCTGAAGCAGTATTTCCTTCTTGTCCAGCTGTTTACCGGCATAGCCAGTCAGTGTGCGGTTCTTACCGACCACTCTGTGACAGGGGATAATAATTGGCAGTTTATTCGCCTTATTGGCTTGTCCAATTGCCCTGACAGCCTTGGGATGCTCGATCCCGTCTGCGATATCCTTATAGGTGCGTGTACTTCCAAAAGGAATTTCACAGAGGGATTTCCACACTTTTTCCTGAAAAGGAGTTCCCTTTAGCTTCAGGGGCAGATTAAAATTCTGCCTTCTTCCAGAAAAATATTCTTCCAATTGCACCGAAGTCTCTTTAAGGATATCATTTTGACTCTGTGACTCTGGATCAGTAACAAATTCTACTTTCGTGAGGCATTCATCTTCTGCTGTAATCCTTAAGTTTCCTATGGGACTTGATACTACCATGCTTTCCGTCTTCAATGATCTCATCCTTTCTTGCTGGGAAAATCGATGTGGAAAGTTGTCCCTTTCCCTAATTCACTTTCCACCTCCACGATACCTTCATGTTCTTCCACTATTTTGAAGGTTACCATCAGGCCAAGCCCGGTTCCCCTTTCTTTGGTTGTGTAAAAAGGCTCCCCGAGTTTCTTGATTTTTTCTTTCGGTATCCCGATTCCCTCATCAGATATGGATATCCTCACCATGTTTTCATCTTTTTTCGATATTGAAATGGTAATGGTTCCACCCTTTGGCATCACTTCTATCGCATTCTTTACTATATTAATGAAGACCTGTTTTAACTGGTTTGGTTCGGCAAACATAGCAGGAAGAGACCCGTCATATCGTTCCTTGAATTGTACATTATGCATCACTGCCTGCGCATTTAAAAGCTCCAGAGTATCCTTCATTATTCTTGACAGGTCTGTTTCTTGATATTGCACAGCTTGGGGCTTTGCCAATATTAAAAACTCAGTGATGATCGAATCAATCCTTTGAAGCTCTGATTTAATGACTTGGAAATACATTTCATGGTCATGGCCCATACTGCTTTCCAGAAGCTGGATAAACCCTTTCAGCGCAGTCATGGGATTTCTGATTTCATGGGCAATTCCGGCTGCAAGCTCTCCGACAACAGAAAGCGTGTCGGATTTTCTAAGCTGATCCTGCAGTTCCACTTCTTCCGTTATATCTCTTATAACCGTTAAATTCAAGTTGGAAAGCAAATTGTACTTGGAAGACAGCTCAAGATGCTGATGCCGCTCCTCATCAATTTTGATCAATTTAATATAGTTGGCGTGGCCGTCTTCCTTTAACTTCAATTGATATTGGTGATATTCATCATCTTCATTCTCTTTAATCATGAAAATATCCTTAATATCACTTCCTATCAGTCTGTCCTTCTCTATTGACAGAATTTTCAAGGCTACCGGATTGGCATCGACCACCTGGCCTGAGTGGTTGGTAAGCACCATTCCATCGAGAGTTCCCTCAAAAATTTTCCTGAATCGTTCTTCGCTTTCTCTGAGGCTCTTCTCCATCTGATGCCTCTCACTAACATTCCTGAAAATCGTCATATTATATCCATCAACAGAGTGGAGCTTTGAGGTGAATTCCAGATGCTTCAATTGGTTGTTTGGCATAAGGAACAACACCTCATCGCGGACAGCCCCTTTCACTTTCAGCTCATGGGTAACAGATTCGAATTTATCCATTTCCAATGGATACACAAAGTCTTCAATCTTCTTTGTCAATATTTCAGAAAGGGTGCACTCGAATATTTTTAAAGCGGAACGGTTGGCACGAAGCATCCTTCCATCTTGATCCCACAGGACGATAGCATCAATCGCTTCTTCGAATAGATCTTTAAACAACTCTTCGCTCCGTTTCAGCTGAATTTCCATCTGCCGTTTTTCTGTAATATCCCTCAAGATGGCCATATGAAGCTCATGATTCACATATGGGGTGGTGGTGAACTCAACAACTGATATCCCTTCAGAGTGGTTGATAGGCATCTCCCCACGCGCCTGTCTTCCTGAATCAAGAAGCTCCTTGATTTTCACAACTTTATGGTGAAAGTTTTCGGGAATGAAAGATGAGACCCCTCTATTGAGTACATCTCTTTTTTGTAGATTCACCTGCTTGCAGAATGCCTGATTGACTTCTTTTATATGTCCCTCCTTATCAAAAAGGATGATTCCTTCTGCTGCCTGCTGAAAGATATTATTCAGCATGTGCAGATTCATGTGGTCATTTCTCTGCTTTTCCCGTTCACTCGTTATATCTCTAAGAAAAAAGAAAGCATAATCACTATGTTTGATTTTGGTTATTTTTAATTCAATGTGCTTGATTGTCCCTGCTGCCGTAGTCATCAGCGTCTCATCTTCTATTTCCCCTCCTTCCCTCACCGCATTTTCATATTGTAAAAGGATAGGAGATGGAACCGCTTGAAAAAAACGGACAAACGACTGATGAAGCAGACTGGTTCGATCCATTTCCAGCAGGTCCAATGCTGATGAATTGGATTCAATGACTGTCAAATCACTATCAACAATCATTATCGGGTTAGGAGATGCAGCCAGAATCCCCCTGAAATCTATCTTATCCACTGAACTTAGTTCTTCATCAGTTTTGTGTACTGGTTTGTTGGTCATTACTCTTTCCTCCTATTTACCTTGCATCTATACCTTTAATAATAGTATCTTTCTTCTGTGTCAATGAGTTTACAAGTCAATTTCAGAATATATCGATTCAGTTATTTATAGTTTAAGAAACGGGTGGAAGGGTATTTTTTAGTTATATTTTTGGTATTGTAATGAAGAAGTTTTTACTGTCTATTCTCTACAAGGATCATTTGACATAAAATCCCAAAAATATCTTTTAGTGATTTCTTCCAAATACTTCTAAGTTGGTGAACAACATGCAGACAAAAAGAAATTATTACTTTGATAACGCCAAGGTTATCCTGATTTTCCTGGTGGTATTCGGCCACTTTCTTCGTTCATTTATTGAAAACGATCCATATGTTTTGGCATTGTATAAAACGTTGTATACCTTCCATATGCCCGCCTTTATCATTGTTTCAGGGTTCTTTGCAAAAGGGTTTTACAAAAAAGGCTATATACCAAAATTATTTAAGAAACTGATCTTGCCATACCTTCTGTTCCAGGTAATCTATTCAATTTATTACTACTTCCTATACAACAAGAACAGCTTGACTATCGATATCTATAACCCTCAGTGGTCACTGTGGTTTCTGCTGAGCTTGTTCTGTTGGAACGTCCTGCTTTATCTCTTTGTCAGGAAGTGGAAGTTTACCAGGAATCACGCTTTATTCATAGCTTTCTTTATCGGGATTAGCATCGGGTTTATTGATAACGTGTCTAACTACCTGAGCCTTTCCAGAACATTTGTCTTTTTTCCATTGTTCCTGCTGGGTTATTATCTGAAAAAAGAGCACTTTTCTATGCTCCAGACAAATAGATTTCGAATTGTTTCCGTCGTCATACCGGCCGCTGTATTCATTTTCATGTTTATGGTCCCCGAATTTTCAGATAAGTGGCTTCTGGGTTCCAAATCATATGAGCAGCTCGGAGGGAAAGACCTTTTCAGCCCGCTGGCAAGGTCGAGTGTATATCTCTTAAATATCATCATGGCTCTCAGCTTCTTTTCACTCGTTCCTAAGAGCAGGCATTTCTTTACTAAATGGGGCGCAAGCACACTTTATGTTTATTTGATACACGGCTTTTTCGTTAAATTCTTCAGAGAGAGCCCTTATACGGACCTCCTGCCTCCGGCTCAGTCGATATTCCTTTTAATAGGCGCATCATTTATGCTGACCATACTGTTATCCAGCAGGCCTTTGACTTCTTTGACACAGCCGCTGATAGAGTTGAAAACCAGCAAACTCTCCCGCCTGTTGAAAGATCTTAAATCTGTTAAAAAGAAATATACCGAGGATATGAAATACTGAAAAGCGAAAGCTCATTGGTCAGCGGGTTTCGGATTGTCACCTCATGGGATAAAGGAACCACGATGAACAAAGGTGTTCATACCCCAAAAATAAAAATTTTTATACTGCTTCACACAAAACCAAGACCGGCTGCTGCCGGTCTTCTATTTTTATACATATTCTCATTCTCTCTTCCAAATTCCTTCATATATTTTGGAAATAGGACAAAATACTGAATAACATTGAGTTTGGGGCCATGCTTGGGTACAATGTTAAAGTACGTTTGGTGATACACAGACCATAGCACACCAGTGGTCTTCAAATGAGCTGCACAATTCACATGAAATAGTTACCTATAAAGGAGTTTATAAATGAAGAAAGCTGTTTTAAGTACACTAAATGCCAAGTTCATCCACACGAATTTGGCTATCAGAAATTTAAAGGCATTTGCAGAGCCCGAGCACCTTGTCGAAATCTCGGAATATACCATCAAAGATCCCCTGATGAACATAGTTTCTGATCTCTATACCCGAAATGCCGATGTGATTGGATTCAGCTGTTATATATGGAATATTGAAGAAACGATAGCCGTGGTGAGAATGGTGAAAAAAATCTCTCCTGAAACGGTCATTATTTTCGGGGGCCCTGAAGTTTCATATGATGTCCCTTATTGGATTGAACGGCTGCCTGAAGTCGATTTCTTTGTAATCGGAGAAGGGGAAGAAACGTTTAAAACTTTACTGGAACAGATTTATGGCGATAAAAATTGGGATGAAGTGAATGGAATCGGTTATTTACTGGACGGCAAAGTAAAAATCAACCCTCAAAGAAATAAGCTTGATTTAAGAGAGCTTCCCTCCCCGTTCAGGTTTGAAGAAGACTTAAATGACCTTTCTAAACGTGTCACTTATATTGAAACAAGCAGGGGCTGCCCTTTCCGCTGCCAATTCTGCCTTTCCTCCATAGAAGTAGGTGTCCGCTATTTTGACAGAGAAAAAGTCAAAGACGATATCAGATTTCTTATGAAAAATGGAGCAAAGACGATTAAGTTTGTTGACAGGACCTTCAATATCAGCAGAAGTTATGCCATGGAAATGTTCCGTTTCCTTATTGATGAACACCTTCCTGGAACAGTGTTTCAATTTGAAATTACGGCTGATATAATGCGTCCTGAAGTAATCGAATTCTTAAATAATGAGGCGCCAGCGGGATTATTCCGATTTGAAATCGGAGTTCAATCAACCAATGATGAGACAAACGACCTCGTCATGAGAAAACAGAATTTCAGCAAGCTTACTAGAACGGTCACCATGGTTAAAGAGGGAAAAAAAATCGATCAGCATCTTGATCTAATAGCAGGGCTGCCCGAAGAAGACTACCAATCCTTCCGAAAAACATTCAATGATGTTTTTGCCATGAGACCTGAAGAACTTCAGCTTGGCTTCTTAAAAATGCTCCGCGGGACTGGTTTAAGGATCAATGCCAATAAGCATGATTACATCTATATGGATAATGCTCCCTATGAAATCCTGGGTAATAATGTCCTCAGCTTTGACGATATTGTAAGGATCAAGCAAGTGGAAGATGTATTGGAAAAGTACTGGAATGACCACCGTATGGATCAAACAATTGAATATCTGGTTATGCATGTGTTCCAGACGCCTTTTGATTTCTTCCAAAGCTTCGGTTCATATTGGGAGGCGCGGGGATGGTCCAGAATCGGCCACCAGCTTGAGGACTTGTTTAAGAGGCTTCATGAATTCCTCTCGGTGAATAATCCGGAATCACTTCCAACCATCGAAGCGATCATGAAGTACGATTATTTAAAAAATCAGCGCTATAAGCCAAGAAAAGCCTGGTGGCATTCTCAGCTGGATAAACGCAGCCGTTCTGACATCTACCAGATGATCCTTAGAGACCCGTCTATTTTCGGAAGCCGCTTTAGTGATTTGGGGCTTAATGAGAAGGATCTCCATAAACACACTCTTCTTGAAAAACTTCCTGTTACCCCGGGAGATTCAGGATTTGAAGCGGACCCATGCTGCCTTCTGGCTTATTATGACCCTGCCACGGGAGCTGCTCAGCTCTTTACTGCTGATGAGACTACACTATTACAAGAACAAAATTAGCTCTAAATCAAAATAGCGTCAATGGACGAAGCCAGTGAAAATGTCCGACAAAAACTTAAAAAGGCAGAATCGTTAACTTCAAACAACGATTCTGCCTTTTTCGCTTCAGGTCCCAAAAAGAGTTTTGATCTCAGTTCAAGGTGGGCAACGCCGCTGGGGTGGCGCACTGTCCCCTTAGTGCTTTAACATATTGAAGAGAACTTCGGTCTGTCATTCTGATATATCCACACTTCTTCGATATCCCTCTATACTTCCAATACTGCGCTCAGCACTTTTTCTTGTCTTCTTGTTTCTTGTTTGCCTCCGGAATTTCAAAATGTTTGCTAGCATTGAAATCACCAAATTCCATTCCGAATTCTTCTTGAAAATCTTGCTTTTCTGATGATTTAGGTTCACGGTTATCTTTCATTATTCATCCTGCCTTCTCTTCCATGTTTTGAATTTCTGTTTTTCCCTTTTGCCGGATTTTCGTCTTGAGCAAACTCAGCACTGAAGTCTTTCTGCTCAGCCAGATTCTTTCTCGGAGTTTTGTTGTTTATATCTGCAGCATCGAATTCAGCTTTTCTCTTAGCCATGATGGTCAGCTCCTTTTTCATATGGATAAATTATAGTTTTTCCTTTTCCCTTTTTTCATGCAGTTTGAAGAGTTCTTCTCCGCACACTGACATGCGAAAAATTACCACACATTTTCTTTTATATCCGAGAGAAGATAACAGTAGTAACAAAATACTTTTTTGAGGAGGGAATCCACAATGGCTAGAAATTCAAATAAATTATTAGTTCCTGGTGTAGAACAATTCATGGACCAGGTAAAGTATGAAATTGCTGAGGAATTTGGAGTTACACTAGGTTCTGATACAGTTTCCCGCGCTAATGGCTCTGTAGGCGGAGAAATCACTAAACGTCTTGTAAAACAAGCTCAAACTCAACTTAGAGGTCAATAATTGAATAGTGAGTGGATAAAAAACAAGGCTGCCAATTGGCAAGCCTTGTTTTTAGTTTCCATTCCCTTTACCCTTGTTTTTGGGGTGATCGTGGTGATCTTGGTGATCTTGGTGATCTTGGCGTTCGCGTTTATCCTCTCTCTGCTCATTTTCCTTTTTCCGATTATCTTTTTGCTGTTCTTCTTGTTTATGATGGCCGTTGCTGCCATTGCCGTTTTTCTCTTGCTTTTCAGGGTGATTGGAATGCTTTTTATCTGAAGCAGGAGGTCTATTTCCATTGCCATTTTTCTTATCATGCTTGTCCTTATTCTTTTCAGCTCTGTTTGTGGAGTTGGTATTATCACTTTGAGGATGTGACTTCCCTTTATTTTTCTCTGCTTGTTTTTCTTTTACATGTTCCGGCCTCTTGTCTGCTGCTGCCGCCGGTATTTCTTCAGGCTTCTCTTTACCAGAGTCCTTTTTGGGTTCTTCGTTTTTCAGTGGTGAAACGGGCTTCTTTTCTTTTACTTCCTCGGACTCTTTCTCTTTAAGCGCTTCTTCCTTCTGATTTATTAACTGTCCGGAGGTCATACCTGCTTTTGCCGCTTCATCTCTTACTTCAAAGCTGGAATCGATTAAAGAAATATCAACAGTGTCTTCTTTGAATTTTTTCATTGAGAACTCTTTAATTGCTTTCTCAATGGAGCTAATATCCTTCGTTTTTGCTTCTTTTGTAAAAACAGTCGTGAGGGTTACCCTTTTCTCTACATCCATATAGCCCTCTTGGGAGCTCAGGTCAATTATCTCTTCGGTAATAGTGATAATGGATTTCCCTTCTGGATCAGCCATTTGCTGCAGCATTTTTTGGGCTTCCTCATTGAAAGCTTTAACATCAACTACCTCTTGATCTTGGTCTATGCTAAATTCAAAACTCGGGTTAATATCGACTGAAACATAAGCATAAACCTCTGGCGCACTTGAAAATGGAAGAATAATGAATAATAGCATCAGTAATGCTGCCGCCCCAGAGAGAACAGGTTTAACACGAAGCCTCTCTTTCAGTTTTTGAAAAAGGCCAGGACTGCTTCCTTCATTGAATTGAGGAAAAAAGGTCAATTCCTCGCCAATTTCATATTGAACAGAAGGCTGTTTTTTGTTTTGACAAACTCGCCTTCAGGAGTCATCATGATGATCGTATTGGGTTTAACCTCCATAACAATCCCTTTTTTCATTGTTTCATCCGCCCTTTTAGATAATCCTTTAAAAAATGAAAATCACCCATGATGATAATGGAAATAGCAATAATATATTTTCTGTTTCGCTCAATGGTTTTTCTGCTGAAACCCACTTGCTTTTCCAGCTGCTTAATCGGCAGCCTCTTCTTTTCCTGCAAGTATTCTAAAAGAGAAGGCGTGGAAACCACTATTTCAGCTATAGAAATAGCATTCACTCTTGCGTCTTCATGTTTAGGAGAATTTTTTACCAGGTCATCGAAACTGAGAGAATAATCTTTTAATTTTTTGTAAAAGCTGCAATCTCCTCTTTTCTATCTGCAGCTTCATTTCCCCTCGTATACTCTTCCAATGACAATGCATCAGTAATTGTGTTCCAGGTTTCGCCTTCATCACTCTCGGCATTTGCATCCACACTGATGTTTTGATGCCTGCTATTGACTCTGATATAGTCAATGACTTTTCTTTTTATAATCACTTCTGCAAAGCTCAGAAACGACGTTCCGCGCTCGCTGTTATATTTGTAAATAGCGTCATGAAAGGCTATAAGACCAATGCTGAATTCATCATCACTCTCAAATATGTACCTTTTGCACACAGAAGACACTGTTTTCTTTATATATGGTTTATAATCTTCCAGCACCTGATTCAATAATTCTTCGTTCCCGTTTTGAATTAGGGCTGCGAAAGCTTCCAATGTCTCTTTTTTATTCTTTTTTGCCAAAAAGATCAATAATATATTCAGCATCAGCCTCACCCCACTCCGGCCTTAATTATATCATGTTAAAAGAAAAGCTGAAGGCAAATGAGTATGGAAAAGGCTGCCTCTTTTCATCCCGGAGGATCAACTCAGCAGAGAGAGGCAGCCATCCTTGACTAATGTCTGTACAGTTAAATTCTATATATTGTTAATGATTGCCATTCCCTTTGTTCTCTTTATTACCATGGCCTTTTTCTTTACTTTCTTTATGCTCTTTCTTATCTTTATGTTCTTTTTTCACTACTGCTGCCTCACGCTCAGCCTTTTGTTCTTCACGTTCTGCTTTCTGTCTTTCTTTTTCAGCTTCCCTTGCTGCTTTCACTTTTTCCTTTGCTGCTTCATGCGCTGCTTTTTGTCTTTCTCTTTCCGCTTCACGTTCTGCTTTCACTTTCTCTTTCTCAGCTTTTTGCTGTGCAGCTGCTTCTTTGCGCTGCATTTTTTCCTGTTCTTTTTCTGCCTTTTTCACTGCAGGTACTGAAGTTGAAGCCTCAATGTCCTCTGCAGAATCTTCCGCTATCCCCTCTTTAACTGCAGGTTCTTCCCTTTTCTCTTCAATAGTTTCCGCTTCAACAGTTTCAGGCTCCGTTACTGCTTCAGTTTCTTCTTCAAGATAAGCTTCTTCTTTTGCCTTTTCTTCTGTTAACTTTGCGATTTTTTTGGAGAGTTTTGCATAGCTTTTTTCAATATTCTTTTGAAGTGCTGCTTTTGCTGCAGGATTTTTCACTTTTTCCATCGCCGCTTTAAGGGCAGCAATATTTTGCGCCATCATTTCTTCCACCTCATCAAGGGAATCTTCTTGCTCTCCTTCATCGTCCTTTTCAACGTCCTCTTCAATCACTTCGTCCAGCTGGTTGTCCTCTTCGGTTACTTCTTTCTCCTCTTCGACAGCAGACTCCTCCTGAGTTTGAGCCTCTTCCATTCTTTCAAGTGCTTTTTCTATTGCTTCTATCGCCTCTTCTTCTTCGCCCGCTTCGAATAAGGCCTGAGCTTCTGCAAGGCGCTCCGCAGCAAATTCGGCTAAAAATTCGGCTTCTTTCACATTATCCGCGGTAAAAGCAAGCTTCACTTTTTCTAATGCAAGCTTGGCAAAATAAAAGAAATCTCCCGGCACCAACGATGGGGACTCTTCTACTTCTTCCAAAGATTCCAATTCTTCTTGCACTGAATCATTAACAGCTTCATCATTCAAAATGATATCGGATTGTTCTTCAGTCACTTCTTGGAAATCAACTTTTTCCAGTGTTTCGGTATCATTTCCGTTTGCATGCGCAAGCGTACTTGAGAATGAAAAAGTTCCTGCTGCGAGAATAGCTAATGACGTTCTCGTTACTTTTGAATATTTCGACAATGTGTTCACCTCATAGATTGGTTTCGAGCGATCGCTTCACTACAAGGTTACGGAAATATCCAAGGGCTTGTGGGGGTAATAATATTCTTTTTATTTAGATTAGATCATTTGGGTCGATAGTTGGATTGTCGAGTAGGCTAATTACTTCATTAAGAAATTCTTCGGACCCATGTTAATACGCATAGCCTTCATAACCATATTTAAAAAGGAACAACAAGAAAAGACCTTAGGCCTGATTCAGGCAAAAGGTCTGTTTACTGTCATAAGGGGCTGTAGTTTTTGCTGCCATTTTTTTAGAATTTCAGCTCTTTCATAACTGAGTATCCTTTCATCTTCCACTCACTATCAGGTAGATCGCTGTAACACATATTTAAGAAACAGCCCTGCCGCGACACCCGGCAATACACAAAGCATCGGAAAGAAAATCGGGCCTATGAAGACTTCATTAATAAAGATTTTGGGAGATACCATCAGTCCTGTAGTCACGGTATAAGCGGTGAAAACAAAGGGCAGATAAGCATACTGGCCTTTTTCCCCCTCGGCACTCTTATAGGCATCCCACATGGCAAACATATATAAACATGGATAGAACATTAGCCACTGGTAATCAATCACTTGTGCAGATAATCTGGTTTCTCCTAGAAAACTCAGACGGATAGCTTCATTAAAGTTACTCTGGACATTTATTAAAAATTCCAGGGCTACAAAAAATATGCCTTTAATGACTGAATTTTTTAAAAGTTGCGGAAAACCTGGAAGTGCTATACTCCACAAGATGGCTTCGAGCTTACTTATCGTTTTATTATGCATCCACTCTCATTCCATCTCCTCCAAAATGTTTCGCTATCCATAGTTTGCACAGAGATGGAACTCTTATTACTTTTATTTACATTTACATAGGTAAGAAGAAGATTCTTTAATCCTTTTTCTATTTCTAATCCACCGCCACATGATATTGCGGATCATCACGATTCTCTTTATAGAACTTAACCATGCTCCCGAGTGTTTCGAGAAAGTCAGTGCAGGCAATTCCTGAGGAGCTTAAATGCTTCAATGCCAATGAACAGTCAAAAGATCCATTCCAAGAAAAGTAATCAAGTGCTTCTTTTTCAACCTTTAAATATCTTCTGACTGGTGAAAATCCTAATGAGACAGAAGCCAATGAAAGCGGTATTTTTCCTGCCGGTTTTTTTCTATTCAACTCCCAAAGGATCGAACTGTAAATGTCTTTTACTTGATAAGGATGAGGGTCCGTTAAGTGATAGGTTTGGCCAATACCCTCAGGTAAATGTCCCAGAAAGATTGAAGCACCTGTAATGTATTCAACCGGAACAATATTCACATAACTTTGGCCTTCACCTATAGCCGGTATGAATGGTAAAAATGACAGACGATGAAACATATTCATAATAAAATATGGTCCGTCAAACTTGCTTGTTTCACCTGTATCTGATCTTCCTTTCACGATTCCAGGACGAAGTATGGTGACAGGAAGTTTTTCTTTAAGTGGATCCACAAGGCATTCTGCCTCAAATTTAGTTTCTTCGTAGTGATTGTGAAAGGAAGAAGGTCTTATAAGTTCTGTTTCCAAGAGCCTGCCTTCCCTGTTTCCGGCAATAAAAGCCGTACTGAAGTAAACATACCTTCTCAAATGGGGAAGCTCTAAACAGAAACGGTTGATATTTTCCGTGCCAGCTACATTCACTTTATAGGCATCCTCATAGGCAGCGGACAAGTCGTATATCGCTGCCAAATGCCAAACGTACTCAATTTCCTCCTGTAATTTTTTTCGTAGAGATGATGGCAAATTCAATCCTTCCTTAGTGATATCTCCTTCGACAAGAATGATTCTCTTGCTGACTCCCTTTTCCTTTTCAATCTTATTTGCCTCAAGGATTGCCTTTTCTTTCATGGAAGGTATATGAAGACAATAAAAGATATCTTGATCGTTTATCATCTCCTTGATCAATTCTATTGAAATAAATCCCGGAAACCCTGTAAAGAAGTAATCAGCCATTTCCCCGCCCCTTTTTCATACTATTCTAATACTTCAATTCAAAAAAACAGCCTCAAGAATGAACGGATGGCCATTGTCCAATCTTGAGGCTGCTTCCTCAGAAACTTCTTGCTCTATTTATATGCTCTTCTTCTTCTCTTCATTCTTCTAGTATTTTTATCAAAGAGGCTGTAAACCACCGGGATGACATAAAGTGTTAAGAGGGTAGAACTGATCAGTCCCCCAATGACCGTGATTCCCATTGGCTGATTGATCTCGGTTCCCTGGCCGATTCCCAATGCAAGGGGAAGCAGTCCAAGAATCGTCGTCAAAGCAGTCATAAGGATAGGTCTCGCCCTGTCCTTTACAGCTTCAACTATGGACTCATAGCTGTCAATACCGCTTTCCTTCTTCTGATTGATATAGTCCACGATCACAATCGCATTGTTTACAACGATACCAGCAAGAACAATGACCCCTATGACAGAGGATATACTTATCGGTGTCCTTGTAATTGTCAATGCCAACGCGACACCAATGACCATCAAAGGTACAGTGAACATGATGACAAAAGGATATTTGAATGACTCAAACTGAGCAGCCATCACAATATATACAAGAATGACCGCCAGCGCGATGGCAAGTATCATATCATCTATTGAGTCTTCCAGCAGCTCTCTGTCGCCGGAAAATACAACTTCAGTCTCTTGAGAAAGGTCCAGGGAGGCAATCTCTTCATCAACAATTTCAGAAATGGATCCAAGGTTTGTCTCTGATGAATATTTTAAAGTGAATTCCACAGAACCCTGCTGGTCTATTCTTTGAATGCTGACAGGTCCATCTTCTATACTGAAATCCACCACTTCATCAAGCGCAATGAATTCTCCTTGCGCATTCTGTAATTCAAGTTTCTTCAAACTGTCAAGATTCTCCGTTATCTCCCTGTCATATCGTACAAAAACCGTATAAACATCATCATTCTCAGCTACAATCTGAGTTGAAGGGACTCCCCTGGTAATATCGTTGACTGTCTGTGCTATTCCAGCCGGCGTAAGCCCTTCTTCCAAAGCAGCTTCACGATTAACTTTCATCTGGACTTCCTGAATCAACTCGTTTTGATCTGTCTCCACATCCGTTACATATTGAGCAGATTGAAGCCCTTCCTCAATTTTTCCAACCGCTTCTTCCAGCCTAGCACTGTCAGTGTCTCTCACATTAAACGTCAGCGTCTGGGGACTCTGCCCTGATGTCGACTGCAGGTTAAACCCGATACTCGCTGATTCATTTTGAGAAAGTGCGGCATCCTCCAAACGGGGCTTTAAGTCATCAACCAGTTTAAATACGGAAATATCACGTTCTTCCAAAGGCTTCAGCTTGACGTACACTTCAGCAATGTTCCTGTTTGACTGCCCCCTGAATGATTGCTCCTGATTCGTACCAGTCAATGAAACATAAACGTCAATCGCTTCCTCTTTTTCTAATTCATCTTCTATTGCTTCCACGACACTATTGGTTTCTTCCAAGGAAGAACCATTTTCCAGCTTAACGTTCATATTGAAGAAGCCTTCGTCGGTCGGAGGCAGGAATTGGGTGCCGACTGTCGTAAGACCCAATGCCCCTCCCGCCAGGAAGATAGTAGTAATTAAAAGAACCGCCCATCTATGTTTCAGCGACCAATGGAGGCTCCTCTCGAAAGAATTCATGGATTTGGAACGCCTTCTAATAGCCTCATGGTTTCCTTTAGGTGTTTTCAACATTCTGCTTGCCAGCATTGGTATGACTGTTAAGGCCACAACCAATGAGGCGAATAAACTAAATGATATCGTTAATGCAAACTCTGTAAATAACTGTCCAATCAACCCTGAAATAAATACAACTGGCAGGAAAACAGCAACCGTCGTCAAGGTGGAAGCTGTGATGGCCGCCGCGACCTCCTTCGCACCATCTCTTGCTGCCTGTTTGGAATCCTTCCCCATGGAAAGGTGGCGGTAAATATTTTCAATCACCACAATCGCATTATCCACAAGCATTCCAATTCCCAATGCCAACGCACCAAGAGTCATGATATTCAGCGCGAAATCTGCGAAATACATTAAAACAAAAGTCACAATAACGGAATAAGGAATCGCCACTCCGATAATCAGCGGACTTTTAATATTTTTCAGGAACAAAAACAATACGAGCATGGCAAATGCTCCCCCAAGGACCAGCGACATCGCAATATTGCCAATGGCGTCCTTAATATAATCTCCCTGGTCAAAAAGGATATCTGCCTCAATGTCTTGATAACGTTCCTGCTCCAGCAGCTGATTCAGCTTCTCCTGGAAAGCAGTGGACACGTTTGCAGTGTTGGCATCAGATTCCTGGAGGACACTAAGAAGGACAGCATCTTGTCTGTCTGCTCTTGTAATGGTGTTACTCTCCTGTGCCCGTTGTTCTACATTCGCGACATCCTCCAGGGCTATATTATCACCAGTTTGAGGATTCTTACCGATTACAAGCCCGGCGATTTCCTCTGCATCTCCCAGCTGGCTAACAACCCGTGTCGTAAGAGTTTTTTCACCAGTTGTAATGGTATCCCCCGGCGTAGTGATGTTGTTGGCCCTTATGCTGTTGACTATATCACTTTGGGTCAGTCCGAATTTTTTCAACTCATCCTGTTCCAGGTCGATGGCTATTTCCTGTTCATTGACACCAGAAACATTGACGCTCGCTACCCCTTCAGCTTTTGTCAATTCCAACTCCAAATCCTGAGCAAGATCCTGCAGGTTCTCCCCGCTTCCTGTTTCCTTTATCGAAACTTGGATGATCGGAAACTGAGATGGATCAAATTTTAAGAAACGAGGATCCTGTGCATCATCCGGAAGAGGTGCTCCATTCAACCTTTGAAGGACCTCATCTTGTATCTCATCTATGGAGGTTGTCCAGGAAAACTCCAGCAAGATAAAGTTTGAGCCTTCCCTTGAGGTGGATTGGATGCTCTTGATTCCAGGCAAGGTGGCCAGGGTATCTTCGAGCGGTTTTGTCACCTTTTCAACTACCTCAGTCGGACTCGCACCTTCATAGGTAGTAACGACAACGCCAACCGGCGGATTGATATCAGGTATGAGTTTAAGAGGAATCCTCAAAAGTGAGACCCCGCCTAAAATCAGTATCAAAAACATTGTAACAATAGTAAAAACCGGTCTCCTAATAGAAAAATCGCTTAATTTCATTCATTTTCTCCTTCCCTGACAAACGGGCAGCCTTAGTAACAAACTACGGCTGATTTCTTTAGTTACACTTACTATAATTCTTGTCTCATGGACTATCAACATTTTAGCATTTCAAGTGTTCTAAGCGTTTTTAGTATCGGAAAAAAACTAGAAAAAGATACCAAATAATACCTCCGTAATTGGTGGGGAAATACCTGGATTTGCAGGTGAATGAGGAGGGAGTTCGGCCGACTGGAAATGGCATTTACTGAATCAGGTTGCAGCTTGCATGCATGGTTTCCAGTTTTGGCGTCTGCAGAGTCTGTTAAAAAGCATAAAAAAGAAGAGGCTTAAGATGCCCCTTCAAAAGATTACTATTAAACCATAACTGGAACTTTGGGTTCTCTCATTGGTCTCCCAATATAAAATCCCTGCCCGAGATCTATGCCCAACGACTGGCAATACTGAAGCTCTTCTTTTCTTTCAATGCCTTCCGCCAGCACACTAATTCCTAATTCCCTGGAAATGCGGGCTGCCTCTTTCAGGAAGGACTGTTTACCTTTGTTATGGTCACAATCTTTAATGTAAGAACGATCGATCTTCACATAATCCGGTTTCAACTGGCTCAGCATTTCCAAGGTTGAAAATCCTGCACCGACATCATCGAGTGCCACTTTCATGCCCTCTCTCCTATATACCTCAAACACCTTTTTCAAATGTTCTACATCTTCTATCCGTTCTGTTTCCACCACCTCAAAGACAAGATCAGCAGGGTCCACATTATATTTCTCTACGTAACTAAAGGTATGCTGCAAGCAAAATTCCGGATTATAAATTGTAGAGGGAAGGAAATTAATAAAGCTTTTGATCCCTCTTTGGAGGTGATCTTTCCTGCATCTGATCGCCGTCTCTCGTGCCCTTTGGTCTAAAAATGAATGAAGCCCTGTTTCATCCGCTGTTTGAAATAAAGCTCCCGGTGAAATATCCTTTTCTTGGTCTCCGGATCTTAACAGCGATTCATACCCAAAAAGCTCCTCATTCTTCAACTCAATTATAGGTTGAAAATAGCTAACCAATTCTCCACTTTGAATAAATTCCACTTCATCGCGCTTGTCCATCCGGTTTTTCAAATCTGCAAAGGGAATCATCCTGATATTTTGGCGCCTCGCTGAAACTCCAGCTCTCCAGGAGTTCCCCGACACAACTCTCTCCAATTCCTGCAGCATCATCATCAATTCATTATATTCCCTGAAACTAAATTGATATGTATGCGTTGACGTGTGTTCCCCTGAAAAGGAGAGGCTGCCAATATTAAGTCCTGTTTCCCCTTGGACCGTCAAAAACCCTCGTTCATAGAAAGAAATCGATATCCCGCAATTAATGCATGTGTTTTCCATCAGCACTCTTCTCCTGTCCAGTCAATTTTAAATGTGCAATCTATTACTTTTTACCTATTTCAGTCTATCATTAATGTGGTGAGTAGACATAATATGTTCCCTTGAATATTGATTATTTTTTGTTTGGGTGGTGAATTTTGGTTTTTGATGGCTTTCTTGGGAGCTCTTTCCTGCTGTTTTGAAAGTTCTTGGGTTTCTAAGAGCTTACTTTGGGCCTCTTCCCTGTGATTTTCGAGATTCTCGGGTCCCTTGAGACCTCTCCCTTGCAAATTTCAATGCTCTTGAGTCTCTAAAAGCTTCCTTGAAACCTCTCCCCTGCCATTTTCAAGATTCTCGGGTCTCTAGAAGCTCCCTTGAAACCTCTTCCCGGCCATTTCCAATGTTCTTGGGTCTCTAAGAGCTTCCTTGAGACCTCTCTCCTGCCATTTTCAAGATTCTCGGGTCTCTAGAAGCTCCCTTGAGACCTCTCCCCTGCCATTTTCAAGATTCTCGGGTCTCTAGAAGCCTCCTTGAGACCTCTCCCCTGCTATTTTCAAGTTTCTTGGGTCTCTAAAAGCTCCCTTGAGACCTCTTCCTTGCTATTTTCAAAATTATCGGGTTTCTAGAAGCTTCCTTGAGACCTCTTCCCTGCTATTTTCAAGATTCTCGGGGCCTCTAGAAGCCTCCTTGAGACCTC
>NZ_NIJF01000005.1 GCF_003316765.1 Bacillus sp. P14.5
TTTGGTTTCCACAGGAGGGCATCCAAGTGGTAGACGGCGATGTCGAGTTGGGTTCCCAACACGCGGGCGAGCGTCGATTTGCCCGAACCGCCTGAGCCGATGAGAAGTATTTTTTGCATCGAATACCACCTTTCAAATGTCAATCTTCATAAATTTACTGACGTCTGTGAAACCGAGTTGTTCATATAGTTGCATCGCCGTTTGATTGTGAGCATACACGTTCAGGCGCACATCAGTATGGCCCATCTGTTTGAACGTATCGAGTGCTTCTCGCATCAATAGTTTGGCATAGCCGTGACCGCGAAACGCGGGCTTGATATACAGGTCGTTCACCCAACCGACCTCTGCACCCGTCAAATAGTCGAACGCTTTATCGATTTTGCGTCCAGCCGACGAGCGTCCCACCATCGACGAGACAGAGGAAATAGGCACCAAATTTCGCAGAGTGTTCGTACGCTTCAATCATCTTTTCCCGGCTATCAGCCGAGACGTGATTGGTTGCTTCTTCGCGGTTGACGCCTGCAAGACTATAAATTTCGGTCAGTTGTGATTCGGTTGCTCGTTGAAACGTGAGATTCATATCGATTCCGCCTTTGTTAGGAGTCTGTGGATTCAAGGATACGCCATTTTTCAATGACACCGTCCTCTTCGTATAGGACGCGTACTTCCATCTGGTTCAGTACGAGCCGTTGCTCGGTGGCGAAGAGCACAATCGGATAACCGGTCGATAACGGTTCGTCCGCTTCGAACACGGGACTGTGCGCCTGCATGGCATAATAGCCGTCCGAACGCGTATTGGCCGCCCCTGCATCGACTTGAATCACCGTTTCGAACCCTTGGAGCCGGAGGATGTAACTATATGTCGTCCGGGCGCCGCGTTCGAGCCGCCATTCCTCGATGATCGCCTCGCGGCCATCTTTTACTTCTTCGAGTAAGATTTTCTGTGTCGTGTATTCCCGTTCATACGGAATCATCTCTTGAATATTCACAGCCGTCATCGTGGCCAATTTTTGTGATTCTTCCGACGGCGGGGTGATGAGAATGCCGATAAAAATTAAGATAGGGATGAGCAGATAAATGATAACCCGACTTCGCATATAGTTTCACCTGTCCTTTATCGATTTTTTCGCCATCTTCTGGCAGAACCCTGCCTAAAGCTTGAAATATGTTGCCGAAACACGTCGAAACATCTCGGATACAAGGAACCCATGTATGATGAAGTCAGGAGGGGATGAGGAATGAGAATCGGGATTATCGGCGGTGGGATTGCCGGGTTGACGACCGGGGCGTTGGCAAGTCGGATTGGTCATGACGTGACGGTGTTTGAATCATCGCGGGAGTGGGGTGGTTGCGCCGGTAAGTTCGAGCGCGGTGACTACCGGTTTCCGGCCGGGGCGACGCTCGGGATGGGGATTTGAACCGGGCGGACTACATGAACGAGTGTTGACGTACTTGGGTGAGTCGATCGACGTTCGGGCGTTAAAGGAAGTGATGCAGATTCATGTGGACGGGAAAACGGTCCGCTATTATCAAGACCCGACTCGTTTTTTACTTGAACTTGAATCGACGTTTCCCGAACTCGCTCCGCGGATTCGTGCCTTCTTGAATGAAGTATGGACCGATTTTGAGACGATTCGTCCTTTGTTTGAGACGCTACCGGCGTTGCCGTTTCGAACGATTCATGACGCATCGGTTGCGATACGTGGTTTTCGACCGACGCAACTACGTGCGTTTCGGAAGTTATACCGGTCGCTCGGTACAACGTTAAAACGGCATCGATTGGACGGGACGGCGTTCGAACGGGTCATCGACGGGATTTTGCTCGATAGTCTTCAGACCGGAGCTCGCGAGGCGAGTCACTTGCTCGCGGCCGTCGCGTTATCGATTTACCACGAAGGGGCATTTTACGTCGATGGCGGCTTGTACACGCTCGCTCACGCCTTGGAGCGCTCGATTCAAAAAGACGGCGGACAAACCCTTCTCGGACGACAAATCGTCAAACTCGAGCGCGTGGCGGACGGTTGGCTCTTGACCGATCGGCGAGGCCGGCTCGACCTCGTCGATGTCGTCGTCTCCGCCATCCCGCTCGAGGCGACCGCTCAACTACTGAGCGGAGATACGTCACGTCAATTCAGCAAGCAGTACGGGCGTCACTTAAAGCGCTCGCAATGGGGAACGTTCAGTCTGTACGTCACGTTACCTGAAGCGATATGCATGAACCGTCCGCTGTTCCAACAAGTGTATAGCGATGACTTACCGTCAGGACACGCCTTCATCTCGATGTCAGCCGCAGATGATTCGCTCCGGACCGAGCGGCCGGAACGGACCGTCACCGTCTCGACCCATATCGATTTGACAGAGTGGCAGGCTTGGAAAGACAAGGTGACGTATGAGAAACTAGAGACAGATTGGACCGAGCGTCTCGTCTCGGTTGTGAGTCGAGCGTTCCCGGACTGGAACGGCGAATCGTCTGTCATGTTGCCCGGGGGACCAGGGGCGTGGGTGAAATATACGAAACGTCCGCACGGCGCGGTCGGTGGTTATGCCCAAACACCGCAACAAGCTTTGTTCCATGCGGCGAGCTACCGGACAACCTTGCCGAACCTGTATGTCTGCGGGGATACAGTATTTCCGGGGGCAGGCACAATCGGGGCGATGACGAGCGGGCTTCATGTCGCCCGAGCGCTCGGTTCGAAGTTATGAGGGGAGACAAGTGGAGATGCATAAAAAACGGTTTGACGAATTGACGACGAGAGAACTCTATGAGTTATTGGCGCTCCGGACCGAAATCTTCGTCGTGGAACAAGATTGCCCATATCAAGAAGTCGATGGGAAAGACGTGGCGGCGGTCCATTACTGGATTGAGGCTGATGGTCGCCCGGTCGCGGCGCTACGTGTCCTCGAGGAGGAGTCGCCGGTCGCCATCGGCCGTGTCGTCACGAAATCGACGCATCGGGGACAAGGCCATTCGCGGCGTTTGATGCAAGAAGCCGTGGCTGACTTTGGGGATCGCGATTTGTACTTGCAAGCACAGACATACGTGGAGCCGTTCTATGCGAGCTTCGGGTTCACACGAACGAGCGAGGAGTACTTAGAGGACGGGATTCCTCACGTCGATATGGTTCGGACGGCGACCGTCTCGAAGTGAATCGATGCGGTACCGTTTGCCATAAGTTCGTGGTAGAATGATGAGGAATACTTGCGTGCGTCAAGGCGTGCGTTCAATCATAGAGAGCAAAGGGGTTTACGATGGTGACTGATCAAACTGTGATTCAAAAAGCGAGAGAATTAGCCGACTTATTGGCGAGCACGCCGGAAGTGGCCCGCTTCAAAGAAGCGGAAACGAAAGTGAACGAAAGTGAACGCGTTCAAACGTTGATTAAACGTATCAAATACTTACAAAAAGAAGCCGTCAACTGCAAGCACTACGGGAAGACGGAAGCGCTCGCCAAAGTTGAGCTGAAAATCGACAAGGCGATGGACGAACTCGATTCGATCCCGGTTGTCCAGGCGTTTCAGGAGACGCAAGTCGAAGTGAACGATTTGCTTCAATACGTGACGGTCACACTCGCCAACTCGG
>NZ_NIJF01000014.1 GCF_003316765.1 Bacillus sp. P14.5
AGGGGCCAACCAAGCGGTAGCTGCCGCCCGCCTCGGAGGACAAGTCGAGATGGTCGGTTGTATCGGGTCCGATGAGTTTGGGCAACGAATCCGCCAAAACTTTGAACAGAACGGAGTCGGCACGCGTCACTTGCGCACCATCGATGAAGAAGTGACCGGGACGGCGCACATCGTGCTCGCCGAAGGTGATAACTCGATTGTCGTCGTCCAATCGGCAAACAAACAAGTACATTTCACTGAAACAGAGCTTGAACAATTGCTCGATGACGAGACGCTCGTCTTGCTCCAGCTCGAGATTCCGATGGCGACGGTGGAACAAGTGAGCACGTACTGCCGGACCCGGAACATCCCGATCCTACTGAATCCGGCGCCATCACAAGCGCTCACGGAGACGTTGCTTGAGAACGTGACATACGTGACACCGAACGAGCATGAGTGTCGTGACTTGTTTGGGGATGTGCCGCTTGAAGACGTATTGCGTCGCTATCCGAACAAACTGATCGTGACCGAAGGCGTCAACGGCGTCCGTTTCTTCGATGGCGATATGATTCAACACATTCCGGCCATCTCGGCCAAACGTCGTCGATACGACGGGAGCCGGGGACACGTTCAACGGCGCCCTCGCAGTCTCGCTCGTGGACGGAAGCGAGTTACGAGAAGCCGTACGGTTTGCCGTCGTCGCTTCCGGTTTGAGTGTGGAAGGGTTCGGGGCCCAAGGCGGCATGCCGAGACGAGATGACGTCACGAGACGATTGGAGCGAGTGTGATGAAAAAACATGGGATTCTCAATAGCCATTTGACGAAAATATTTGCCGATCTCGGGCACACGGACACGGTCGTCATCGCCGATTGTGGGCTGCCGATCCCGAAAGGTGTCGAACGAGTCGATTTGGCACTTCGCCTCGGCGAACCATCATTTCTCGATGTGCTCGATGCCGTCGAGGCGGACATGGTCATCGAACAGATCACGATAGCAGACGAGGTGTTCACGGAGAACGAACCGATTGCCAAAGCGTTGACCGAACGATTTGAGACGGTGAAGACGTGCTCGCACGAGGCGTTCAAGCGTGAAGTCGAACAGGCGAAAGTCGTGATTCGAACAGGTGAAGCGACACCGTATGCGAACGTCATTTTACACGCCGGCGTTTTATTTTAAGGAGGGGTTCGATGCACATCCAGTTGAAGCGCATCCATAAGTCGTTCGGTCCGGTCAGTGTATTGAAAGGTGTCGATTTTGAACTGTTGCCTGCTGAAATCCATGCCTTGATGGGAGAGAACGGGGCTGGTAAATCGACGCTCATGAAAGTCATGACCGGTCTTCACGCACAGGATGAAGGTGAAGTCATGATCGATGGCGCTGTTCGGCAGTTCAAACATCCAAAAGAAGCCGAACGAGCGGGCATCGCGTTTATCCATCAAGAGTTGAACATACTACCGGAATTGACGGTGATGGAAAACTTGTTCCTCGGTCGAGAGTTGACCGGTCCGTTCGGTGTCATCAAACAACAAGAGATGAAACGACGGGCGCGCGAGTACTTAGCGGAGCTGAACGTGTTCATGGAAGTCGACGAACTCGCCAAAAACTTGTCTGTCGGACAACAGCAGATGATTGAAATTGCAAAGGCGCTCATGACGGATGCGAAAGTCATCGTCATGGACGAACCGACCGCTGCGCTCACCGACCGTGAGATTCGGGCACTGTTCTCAGTTTCGCGGGCGCTGCGCGACCAAGGTGTATCCATCATCTATATCTCGCATCGGATGGAAGAGATTTTTGAACTGTGCGACCGGATCACTGTCCTCCGTGACGGGGTGTCGATTGGCACCCATCAAATTGCGGAGACGTCGTTCGAAGAAATCGTGAAAGAGATGGTCGGACGTGAGATTGGCGAACG
>NZ_NIJF01000037.1 GCF_003316765.1 Bacillus sp. P14.5
CACAGCCTGAATATCATCTTCCTCAATCCATTGTCTACCATATGGTAAAAATGTGTTTCGTACAGGTTGATCAATCAATCTAAACTTCCTCTCCACCAAAAAATGACTAAGCCGTCTTCTTCACTTCACTAACTCTCTTAATTCATCGACCGTAAGCCATTGATTGTTTACATTACTGACATACGTAAATCCTTCTGGTAACGACTTGCCGCCGTTTTTACATTCCGCACTCCACCATGGAAATTCGGGTTGAATGACAAAATATCATCGTACTCTAACGTATGTCGCGCATCATCTTCTGTGATCATCGCTTCATGTAGTTTTTCTCCTGGACGAATCCCGACAATGTTAATTTCACAATCTGGAGCAATCGCTTCAGCCAAGTCGAGAATCGACATACTTGGAATTTTCGGAATAAAAATTTCGCCACCGTTCATGCGTGTCAAGCTATCCATGACAAACTGAACGCCTTGCTCTAACGTAATCCAAAAACGAAGTCATCCGATCATCGGTCACCGGAATAACAGTCGCTCCATCCTGCTTTAACTTTTTAAAGAATGGTACTACACTTCCTCGGCTTCCGACAACGTTACCGTAACGAACGACCGCAAAGCGCGTTTCTTTGTCTCCCGCATACGAGTTACCTGCAACGAACAATTTGTCAGATGCCAACTTGGTTGCGCCATACAAATTAATTGGACTCGCAGCTTTATCTGTACTTAACGCAATGACTTTTTTGACACCACGATCAATTGCAGCTTCAATGATATTTTGTGCGCCATGAATATTTGTTTTCACTGCCTCGAACGGATTGTATTCACAAGCACCGACATGTTTGAGCGCGGCAGCATGAATGACAATATCTACTCCATCAAATGCACGATAGAGACGTTCTTTATCTCGGACATCTCCGATGAAGAAACGAACGCGGGAATCAGTAAATTCTTGCGCCATTTCATATTGTTTTAACTCATCACGACTAAACACGATGACTTTCTTTACATTTTGTTTTAGTGCGGCCTCAATGAATTTTTTCCCAAAAGAACCTGTCCCACCTGTGACCAAAATCGTCTGATTCGTAAACATCTTTATATACTTCCTCTCTCATGCAAAATGCATAAATCGAATAAATTTTTATTGGAAAACATTTTTAAATGTTACGTAATGGTTTCTACGTATGTCTGCTTAATCGTATGAAGCTGAGTTTCTAGTTCTTGAATTGCTTCAAACATACGCGATAAAATCGAAAGTCGCGCAGCACTTGTTCGATTGTACCGATTATGGAACCTAATCTTATTTTGAATGATTAACAAATTAACCAATTGAAGCGGCATGATATGTGTACGGAACGATGGCGCTTCAATCATCGCATCCCAATCACGTAGCATTTTTTCAAATTCATCGACAGTCACTGCTTTTTGATTTATAACACGATGTAAGCGTTTTTTAAGTTTTGTAAACGATGTAAGATGCTGTCTAACAAATTTTGAACATACTCGATGGGAATATTTAGTTCAGTATCATCCATTTTTTCAAGTTTATACTTCTGAATCGGTTTTGTTTGGAGCATTTCAAGAGATTTATATGATGCCCCTTCAATCCGAGCTCCCTTTTCTGCATAATTGATCAATTTTTCGGACAATCCAACATATGATTTGATTAAGGTTTGATAGCTAGTTAAAAAACCAAATAAAATCGGAGTCGTTTTCCCCATCTCGCCATTGTTTAGTGGTATATCGTATAACGTTTTATTGAGTTGACCATTAGTAGAAGAGACCTGTTTGACAGAAGCACTGTAATATTCCCCTTCTCTTAGTGCCAAATCTTGTCCAATCAATCCAATCGAATCAAAATCTAAATAGTTTGCAAAGGCAACTGCTGCTAACGCTACTGTTGGATACGTACTAAATACTGTTTTTGAATAGGCCAATAAATCTTGTGTAAGCTGTGCATCTGCATATGGAATAAGTAATCCGTTTGCTCGTTGGGGAATTTGATGATTTACTTGTAACGAGTAGACAAGAGGTACGTTTAATTCGACATCTTGGAAAAAGTGGGCATTTGCTTCTCCTGTGTCAATTGAAATAACAAAATCAGGTTGAATCTCATTTTCAACTAGTACTTTGACCGTCTGACCAATCGCAATAATATAATATGCGTGTTGTGCCTTTTGAAGATATGGGATGGCGTCTTCTAATGAAGGACCACCTGCAATCATCAGGGCATGGCTCCCTTTATATTGTCGTTTGAGACAATCAACATTAAAAACACGGTCCAAATTCTCGTGTAAATAATTTGCATTTTGAAAAGATTCCTTATACCAATTTTCCGTATACACTTTACGTGTCGTTAAATCAATCCTACTCTCGCTCAAGTAGTTTCGAACTAACTTTAAAAGTTCAAGTAAAGCTTTCGTATCTTCGTAAAGAGGATGTTTGATGACTTCAGTT
>NZ_NIJF01000051.1 GCF_003316765.1 Bacillus sp. P14.5
GGGCCCTCTATTCCACGTTGATTCGCATGGCGAACAGCTATGGCGTTGAAGTCGAAGACGGGATTCTCATCGATTTAAAATTGAAAAACCAAGAGCTCGCCAACTATTGCGGGACATCGCGTGAACGCGTGAACCGTATGCTGAACGAGCTCGCCCAAGAGGGGATCATTTCGCTCCCGTCCCGTCAAATCATTATTCATGATCTCGATCGGTTGAAACTGCTCAACCATTGTGAAGACTGTCCAATCTCGGTGTGTGTCATCGATTGATCACATCACGGCGGCGAGCGATAGCTCGCCTTCAAAATGCTCTAACCCATCGGCCTCGATTGTACAGGCCGATACATAAAAGGCCCCATCTTTCACCAATTCGTAAGACCGGAGTACGCCTTCGGCCAGTTTGACCCCACTGGCGCGGACCTCGACGACGACGCCTTCCATCGAGCGGACACGCGCGGCGGATAAGAAGTCGAGCCATCGTTTGAAATGGCGATAGACGGTGACCGTCGTCTCGTCTCCTAAATAGCCGATCACTGCTCGCGTATCATCGATTGTCACGTCGTGATGTGTCGTGATTCGTTCAAGCAAGTTATGCAACGCCTCTAGTTCTTCTAGCGGACTTTCAAGTGGGAACGTGATATCGAGCCCCGTCTCCGTGAACGCCGCTTCGGCGATCGCGACACCAAAGACACGGAACACGTGAGCCCCGTCTTGACTGAAGAAATATGGTTGTAGCGCCAAGCGAGCTTCGGGCGCACAGTGGATTTGAATAAGATGTGACAAATTAATCCCTCCTCTATTCCTTATCGTAAGGAATAGAGGAGGGTTTTTCTGTGTTCAATGTCACAGAAACAAAAGATAGGCGATTTTGTCACAGATTGATGACAAGGCGATAAAAACTACGAAGATGCGAAATAAGTGTGAAAGAAGGCACACTTTTTTAAGGAGGCGGTCGATAGGATGAGATTAGGATACGAATTGAACCGTTATGAGGAGGAATAGACTATGCAACAATTAGACAAAGGGTCACACGCACTAGCCGAGTGGAAACCAGAGGACGTGGGATTTTGGGAAGGGACGGGAAAACAAGTCGCCAATCGGAACTTGCTCGTCTCGGTCCCGGCACTGACGCTTGCATTCATCGTCTGGCAAATGTGGTCGGTCGCGGCCGTGCAATTGAATTCAATCGGGTTTAGCTTTACGCAAGGTCAGTTGTTCACACTGGCCGCCCTACCTGGACTCGTCGGGGCGACGCTGCGCTTTTTCTATACGTTCGCGAACAGTATCTTCGGGGGACGGAACTGGACGATCTTCTCGACATCGATTCTGTTATTGCCGCTCCTCGGCATCGCCTATGCCGTTCAAAACGTCAATACGCCGTATTGGGTGTTCATGATTTTGGCCGCTCTGTGCGGCCTCGGCGGCGGAAACTTCTCGTCATCAAACGCCAATATCGGTGCGTTTTATCCGAAAGCGAAAAAAGGGACGGCGCTCGGGATTAACGGAGGCATCGGTAACTTAGGCGTTTCGCTCGTCCAATTGATCACACCGCTCGTCATCACGACAAGCATTTTCGGATTTATTGGCGGCAACGCTCTCGTGACAGAGACGGGACAAGAGATTTGGCTACAAAACGCTGCTCTTCTCTGGGTCGTGCCGGCAATCGTGCTGACGGTTTGTGCATATTTGTTTATGGATAACTTACCGACCGCACGTCAATCGCTTCGTGAACAAGCGAGCGTATTTAAAGACAAGCATTTTTGGATTCAAACGTTGCTCTATACGGCAGCGTTCGGTTCTTTCATCGGTTACGCCGCAGCATTCCCCGATGATCTTGAAGTTAAAGTTTCCTGAATCGGACTTGATGGCACTGGCGTTCCTTGGTGCGTTCCTTGGAGCCTCTTCGCGTCCGTTCGGAGGCTGGATTAGTGACAAGGTCGGAGCGGCCAAAGTGACGTTAATCGTGTTCGGTGTCATGGCCCTCGGTACGATGAGCGTGATCATGGCCATTACGAACAACAACTTGACGATGTTTTTCATTTCGTTTGTCGTCCTGTTTATCGCAACAGGACTCAACTCCGGAGCGACGTTCGCGATGATTCCTCACGTATTCGTGGCGACGAAGACACCGGCCGTCGTCGGATTCTCGGCAGCATTCGCCGCTTACGGTGCATTCTTCATTCCGAAGATGTTCGGCTGGTCGCTTGAACTCGTCGGTTCGTTCAACGGTGCCTTGTTCGTCATGCTCGGTCTTTATGCGATTTCGATTGCCACCACAATTTATTATTACTTGCGCAGCGGAGCGGAGAAGCCGATTCGCTGACAATCCGAGACAGGGACTGTGAAAGTCCCTGCTGTCGTTGATAGATAGAAAGGATGAACCAATATGACCCCATGGACCGATCGGCGGAGACGACCGTTGGAAGACTTGCGTATCTCAGTCATTGATAAATGCAACTTCCGTTGCCGTTACTGTATGCCGGAAGAGGCGTTTCGCCACCACCAATTTTTAAAACGACATGAATTGCTATCGTTTGACGAGATTGAGCGCTTCGTTCGCATCATTGCCCCGCATGGCGTGAAAAAAGTACGCTTGACCGGCGGCGAACCGCTGCTTAGACCAAATCTCGATGAACTGATTCGCCGTCTTCGTGCGGTCACGACCATCGAGACGATTGGGTTGACGACGAATGGCGTCTATTTAGAACGGACGGCGAAAGCGTTGAAGCAAGCCGGGCTTGACCGGGTCAACGTCAGTTTAGATGCCTTATCGGCTGAGACGTTCGGGATGATGAACGGACGCGGGACATCCCCAGAGACGGTGTTACGAGGCATCGATGAGGCGAAACGACAAGGGCTCGAGGTGAAAGTGAACATGGTCGTCCGGAAAGGTTGGAACGATCATGAAGTCGCTCCGATGGCCGCCTATTTCAAAGAACGGAACATCACGCTCCGGTATATCGAGTTCATGGATGTCGGCACAGCGAATGAATGGAACGTCGAGCATGTCGTGTCGTCTGAATCGATTCTCGACGTGCTACGGCAGGAAAATGGCTTGCTTGAACCACTCGCTCCCGAGGCACTTGGAGAAGTCGCAAAACGTTATCGCTACGGCGACGGAGCGGAAGTCGGATTCATCTCTTCGGTCAGCCAACCGTTCTGTGGGACGTGCACGCGAGGCCGCCTATCGAGCGATGGCAAATGGTACACGTGCCTGTTCGCGGAAGACGGGACGGATATTCGCGAGTTGCTCCGTAGCGGGGCGAGCGATAACCTCATCGCCATGACGCTAAAAATGGTATGGGAAGTGCGCGACGACAGGTACTCGGAAGAACGGTCACGAAGTGGGAACCGGACACGCAACCGGATTGAAATGAGTTACATCGGAGGGTGAAGATGATGCAAGTACACAATCACGTACATCAAAACACGAAGCGGGTCCGGGCCGCGATTTTAACGATTTCGGACACGCGTACACTCGATACGGACGTATCGGGTGAACATATTTGTACGCTGTTAAAAGAAGAGGCGCATACGGTCACGTACCGTGAGATCACGAAAGATGATCCGGATGAGATTGAGGCGGCCGTCAGACGAATGGTCGATGAGAAGATGGACGTCATCTTGACGACCGGGGGGACAGGGAATCACGAAGCGGGACGTCACCATCGAGACGATTCGACCATTGCTTGATCGGG
>NZ_NIJF01000111.1 GCF_003316765.1 Bacillus sp. P14.5
ATTCCTTATTTTCCTTTATACTGAACGTACGAAACCTAAGGAGGATGACTGATGAAGATTCGAAAAGCGGATGAACAAGATTGCCCTGTACTGGTACATCTCATGCGAAAACTATGGCCAGACGCGCCCGAAGCTGAACTGAACCCTGAGGTCCGGCTCGGCATCCGCTCCGGCAAGATGCATTACTTCCTCGCGGAAACAGACGAGGCGGTCGGATTTTGTCAGCTCAGCTTCCGTCATGATTACGTTCCTGGTGCCACTTCTTCCCCGACCGCGTTTTTGGAAGGGATTTACGTGGTCGAAGCGGTGAGGCAGCAAGACGTGGCGACACGGCTCGTCGAGGCCGCCGCCGCGTATGCCCGGTCAAAAGGATGTGACGAACTCGCTTCCGACACGGAAGTCGAGAACGATGGCAGCCAACAGTTCCATGAGCGGATCGGCTTTCAAGAAGTCGAACGGACCGTCCATTACGTAAAAAAGCTCTCTCGCGATTAAGCGAGAGAGCTTTTGTCTTATTTAACGACGTGGATTGGCATACCCATTGCGATTTCTGCCGCTTCCATTGCCATCTCACCGAGTGATGGGTGAGCGTGGATTGTAAGCGCGATATCTTCTGCTGTCATGCCTGCTTCGATGGCGAGACCAAGCTCGGCGATCATATCTGAAGCGCCAGTTCCCGCGATTTGAGCACCGATCAAGAGACCGTCCTCTTTACGCGTGATGAGCTTCATGAAGCCGTCTGGCTCGTCGAGAGCGAGGGCACGGCCGTTCGCTGCGAATGGGAATTTCGATACAGTGATCTCAAGTCCTTCTTCTTTCGCGAGTGGCTCTGTGTAACCGACTGTCGCAAGTTCAGGGTCAGTGAAGACGACCGCTGGGATTGCAGAGTAGTCGAGGTACGCTGGCTTGCCGGCAGCAGCCTCCGCTGCAACTTTTGCTTCGTAAGAAGCTTTGTGCGCGAGCGGTGGTCCTGGTACGATGTCGCCGATGGCGTAGATGTTTTCGTTCGACGTCTTGCACTGGTCGTCGATTTCGATGATACCGCGGTCGCTGATTTTTACTTCCGCGTTTTCGAGACCGATATCGCCAGTGTTCGGACGACGGCCGACTGTGACGAGGACGTAGTCCGCTTCAACAGACTGCTCTTCGCCGTTCACTTCAAACTTAACCGTTACGCCGTCTTCTGTTTCCTCGACGCCTTTTGCAAGTGCGTTCGTGTGAATCGTGACGTTCCCTTTTGTTTGAGTTTCTTTTGACGATTTGCGTCATTTGCGGCTCGAAGCCAGACAAGATGTCGCTAGCGCCTTCAACGACGACGACTTCTGTATCGAAGTTCGCGTACGCTGTGCCGAGCTCCATACCGATGTATCCGCCGCCGATGACGACGAGTTTCTTCGGTACTTCTGGAAGAGCCAATGCGCCAGTTGAAGAAAGGACGCGTTTTGACCATTTGAACGATGGGATCTCGATTGGTGTCGAACCAGTCGCGATGATCGCTTTCTTGAACTTGTAAGGAGTCGAGCTGTCTTCTGTGATGACACGGACCGTATCTTCAGAGGCGAAGAAAGCTTCACCTTGAACGATGTCGATCTTGTTACCTTTCAAAAGACCTTTAACGCCGCCAGTCAATTTGTTGACGACCGACTGTTTCCAGTCTTGGACTTTTGTGAAGTCGACTGACACGTTGTCAGATGTGATCCCCATTGACGAGTGACCTTTTGCGTGCTGGAAGTTATGACCAGCCGTGATCAACGCTTTTGACGGGATACAACCGACGTTCAAGCAGACGCCACCAAAGTTACCTTTTTCGACGATCGTGACTTTAAGGCCGAGTTGTGCGCCACGGATGGCTGCGACGTATCCACCAGGACCGGCGCCGATGACAAGCAAATCAGTTTCTTGTGCGAATTCTCCTACTACCATGTTCTTATCCCTCCATCATTAGAAGTGCTGGATCTTGAAGCAAGCGTTTCACCATGTTGAGTGCGTTTTGAGCAGTCGCACCGTCGATGAGGCGGTGGTCAAAGCTGAATGAGAGGGCGAGGACTGGTGCCGCGACGATCTCGCCGTCTTTAACGACAGCTTTTTCAGCAATGCGGCCGATACCGAGAATCGCAACTTCTGGGTGGTTGATGACAGGTGTGAACCATTGTCCACCAGCAGAACCGATGTTCGTGATTGTGATCGATCCGCCTTTCATGTCGTCCCCAGCAAGTTTGCCTTCACGTGCTTTACCGGCAAGCTCATTGATGTTTGTAGCGAGTGCATAGATTGACTTACGGTCCGCTTCTTTGACGACAGGAACGACGAGGCCGTTGTCCGTGTCAGCAGCGATACCGATGTTGTAGTAGTTTTTGTAGACGATCTCTTCGTTGACATCATCGATCGATGCGTTGATGGCTGGGTACGCTTTCGCTGCAGCCGTCAATGCTTTTACGACGAACGGCAAGTACGTGAGTTTCACGCCTTGGTCAGCAGCCACTTGTTTGAACTCTTTACGGAGTGCGACGAGTTTCGTGACGTCGACTTCGTCCATGAGTGTAACGTGTGGAGCTGTGTGTTTCGAGTTGACCATTGCTTTCGAGATCGCTTTACGGATGCCACGGATTTTCTCGCGCGTTTCGAGTTCAGGTGTCGCTGACTCGTAAGGCTTGATTTCCGTCTTCGCAGCAGCTGCTGGAGCTACAGATTCTGTTTTCTCTGTTGTAGCTTCGGCTGTTGGTGCTTCACCGTTTGCGAATGCATCGATGTCTTCTTTCAAGACACGTCCGTTGTCGCCAGAACCTTTGACTTCACGGATGTCGACGCCTTTTTCACGAGCGTACTTACGGATCGAAGGCATCGCGATCACGCGCTCCGATTTGTGAAGTTGGACTTCACGCGGGCCGTCTTCTTTGACGTCTTCTTTCACGTCTTCCGTCTTCTCTTCAGCTTTAGGCTGTTCAGGAGCTGCTTCCTCTTCGCCTGCTGGCGCGTCACCTTCGATATCGAACGTGATGAGGACGTCACCGACGACCGCAACTGTACCTTCAGAGACTTTAACGTCTTTTACTGTTCCATCAACTGGAGCAGGGATTTCAACGACGGCTTTGTCGTTTTGAACTTCAAGAAGAATGTCATCTTCTTTTACTGTGTCCCCTGCTTTTACGAACCACTTGACGATTTCACCTTCGTGAATTCCTTCACCGATGTCTGGTAATTTAAATTCAAATACTGCCACTGGTTTTCCTCCCATCAATTCATCATGTAAACACAACGAGGGAGACAATTCTCCCTCATCGTTACTTGAACACGATCAGAAGTTGATAACTTCCTTAACTTTTGCAACGACATCTTTATGGTCAGGTAACCATGCGTCTTCACCTTGTGCGAAAAGCGAAGACAGTGTCTGGTGCAGTTACACGAAGCACTGGTGCCTCGAGGTGAAGAATTGCGCGTTCTTGAATTTCAGTTACGACGTTTGCCGCAATCCCTGCTTGACGTTGCGCTTCTTGAACGACGATCGCGCGGCCAGTCTTTTTGACTGATTCTACGATTGTGTCGATATCAAGCGGGCTAACCGTCATGAGGTCGATTACTTCGACGTTGATGTTTTCTTTTTCGAGCTCTTCAGCCGCTTTAAGTGACGTGTGGACCATTGCACCGTAAGTGATGATCGAAACGTCAGTTCCTTCACGCTTCACGTCTGCTTTTCCAAGCTCGATCGTGTAGTCGCCTTCTGGAACTTCGCCACGGAATGAACGGTAAAGTTTCATGTGCTCGAGGAATACGACTGGGTCGTTGTCACGGATCGATGCGATCAAAAGACCTTTCGCATCGTATGGCGTTGACGGGATGACGACTTTAAGACCAGGTGTCTGAGCCATCAAGCCTTCAAGGCTGTCCGCGTGAAGTTCTGGTGTTTTAACGCCGCCACCGAATGGTGAACGGATTGTAACCGGTTGGCTGTAAGCGCCGCCTGAACGGTAACGCATACGTGCCATTTGAGCAGCGACCGAGTCGAATACTTCGAAAACGAATCCGAAGAATTGAACTTCCATGATTGGACGGAAGCCTGTAAGACCAAGACCGATTGCAAGACCACCGATACCAGACTCAGCAAGCGGCGTGTCGAAGACGCGGTCTTCGCCGAACTCATCTTGAAGTCCTTCCGTCGCACGGAAGACCCCACCGTTTTTACCAACGTCTTCTCCGAAGAGAAGTACTTTCTCGTCGCGCTTCATTTCAACGCGCATCGCATCAGTAATCGCTTGGATCATTG
>NZ_NIJF01000079.1 GCF_003316765.1 Bacillus sp. P14.5
ACGGACCGATGACGGCGACGACTTCCCCTTTCTCAATCGATGTCGTGATCCCTTTGAGTACCTCGAGATCCCCAAATTGTTTATATAGATCGTTTACTTGTATCATCTGCCATCACTCTTTCTTAGCCGTTTTTCTAGACGTTGACCAAGATACGTCAACACCATCACTATTGTAAAGTATATCACACCGGCAAACAGGAGCGGTTCAAAGTAGATTGCCTTCTGCCCACCGACGATTTGCGCCCGACGCATGATGTCGAGGACACCGACCGTCGAGACGAGCGCCGATTCTTTCGTGAGCGTGATCATCTCGTTGACGAGGGCCGGTAAGATGTTTTGAACGCTTGAGGCAAGATGATCGACCGCAGTTGTTTGACGTACGGGACGCCGAGCGCGTCCGATGCTTCCCATTGTCCTTTGTCGACTGCTTGAATCCCGGCCCGGATGATCTCCGAGATATAGGCGGCCGAGTTGAGCGAGAAGGCGATGACGGCCGACTGATACGGCGTCGTAATATAACCGGTCAACTGCGGCAAACCGAAGTGGATGATCGCGAGTTGCAAGATGAGCGGTGTCCCGCGGAACACGGCCGTATAGGCGTGGCCGATAAAATTGACGAGACGATTTGGCACGATTTTGAATGTGGCGACGACGACGCCAAGCGTGATCCCGAACAAAGCCGAGACGAGCACGACTTGGAACATGACGGGAATCCCTTCGAGAATATACGGGATAGAATCATAAATCCGACTAAAATCCATTGTGAGTTCCTCCTAAAAAAGGCTGACTGATGTTTTCAGTCAGCCTCCTCCGATCTTTATTCTGCTGGTGCAGCTTCTTGTTCGAACCATTTTTGAGCCAACTTCTCGATTTCGCCCGAGTCAATCATTTTGTTCAATTCTTCGTTGAACTGATCGCGGAGCTCATCGTCCTTGCGGAAGGCAGCGGCCGAACCGGCCTCTTCCTCGTCGACGATTTCAAACGTCGAGAGTTCGCTGTCTTGATCGAGATATTTCTTCGCGACCGTATCCTCGATGACCATCGCATCGATCCGGCCTGTCTTGATCTCTTGAATGATTTCCGGGATCTTGTTCAAGGCGACGATTTCAGCGCCCGGGATTTGCTCTTTGGCGATCCCTTCTTGAATCGAACCGAGTTGGACCCCGACTTGCTTGCCGTCCAAGTCTTCAAGCGACTGGATGGCATTCCCTTTTGACAGGATCAAGTTTTTTGCCGTGAAATAGATATCTGAGAAATCGGCGTTCTCTTTGCGTTCTTCCGTCGGCGTCATACCCGCCATGACGAAGTCGACACGGCCGGCGTTGAGCGCCCCAAGCAGGCTACCGAAGTCCATGTCTTCAATTTTCAATTCATAGCCCATGTTTTCGGTCACTTGCTTGGCGATATCGATGTCGAAGCCGACAATCTCATCGCCGTTCGCCGTATCGACGAATTCATATGGGAAATAATCGGCACTCGTCCCCATGACGATGACTTTGTCCTCCTCATCGGTCGACGTGGTGCCTCCTTCGTTCACGTCTGCTCCGCAAGCTACCGTGAATGCGGCAAGACTTGCGATACATAATGCTAGAAAACCTTTTTTCATTTTTCATCGTCCCTTTCTTCATATAGGATGAAATTATCAGAACTTTAACAAAATTATGACATATATGTGAAAGTTGCTCAACTGTTCTCTGACTCATCATATGTCCGACTTGTTCTTCAACCACTATATACACATAATTATTACTTGTAAAGTATATTCATGCATAAAATGCAAAAAAATACGGTCACATTCGCTCATAAGCAAAATAAGTGACCGTACCGTTGTCGCGAGAGCCGTAGGGCTGCACCCGTTTGACCGACGCGATCGGGATGGCGCTATACACGTGGGGATAGCGTTCTCCGTCCTCGTCAAACTCGTAGTGGAGCAGGCTGCCGAGACGTCCGACATGGAACGAGACGAGCACGACTCGCTCCCCATGATAATGCCGACGCACGAATTTACCGATCTGTTGCGGGGTGCAACAACGAATATACCCTTCCGTCTGGAGGGTCGGCTCATTGATCTCACCGCGCGACAGAGCGATCGTATATTCGGCCTCGCTCATGATTTTGACGACTGGTTCCATCTCATCGTTCCCTTCTTAAGCAAAAGCGCAAAGGCAATGCCTCTGCGCTCACTTCTTAGGCGTAATAAATATCGAACAACGTCTGTAACTGCTCGACGAGCTCTTCGGCCGTCGAAGATTCGATCGTGCTCCGCTCGACCATCGTGACGATGTTGCCGTCTTCTAACAAAGCGATCGATGGTGACGACGGGGCGTAGCCTTCGAAATATTCACGGGCGCGGTCTGTCGCTTCACGGTCTTGACCTGCGAACACGGTGACGAACTGATCTGGCTTGACGCCTTCCATCTTGTTTACGTAAGCTGCTGCTGGACGAGCGATGCCACCGGCACAGCCACAGACCGAGTTGACGAGGACGAGCGTCTTACCTTCTTTCGTTAACGCGGCGTCGACTTCTTCCGGTGTCGTGAGTTCCGTGTACCCTGCAGAGCGTACCTCATTGCGAGCTTGTTCGACTACATCTTGAAAATATAATTGAAAATCCATATCGTTTCCCCTTTCGACTTGCGTCTATTCTTTCTCATTTTACGTCTTGTGGATCGGTTAGGACAAGTCTATCGCTCAATTGTCCTTCAAGGAACGGTGTCGCGTTCAACAGCGTCTTGAATGCGACGTAGCGGTCCCGTGCTTCGTCGGTCGCTTCCCGGTTCGTGAGATAAGCCCGGATGAGGATGTTTTTCGGTGTATGCTCCATATCGATGAACTCGAGCAATTGTGCTTCATAACCGACGAGACCGAGCAGTTCGGCCCGAATCGAATCCGTGGCGAGCGCAGCCAACCGTTCTTTGATGAGACCATGCTGGAGCATGACGTCGAGCGCCGGTGCCTCGAGTTGGCGATTCAACTCTTTTTGACAACACGGCACGCTCAAGATGACTTTTGCACCCCAACGAACGGCTCGGGCAAGCGCCATGTCCGTTGCGACATCGCACGCATGGAGCGTGACGACCATATCGACCGCTGTCTCGCCTTCGAACTCGTTGATGTCCCCGA
>NZ_NIJF01000085.1 GCF_003316765.1 Bacillus sp. P14.5
AAAATGTTGACTTTATAACATTTCACATTACGAATCAGATGAAGAATAGTTCAGTTATACCTTCACGTTTTGGAAATTACAATGGCAAAACGGCTTACGTTCACAAAAGGTTTTGAATCAAACGTTGACCCGATTTTGAAATCGTTTTCATCGTCCTGTATCAGTATACCGATTATCTTTTTGTCATGTCGAGGGGTTCTGACGAATTTGTAGTGATGAATATCACACCCGCTTTTCAAACGACCAATCGTCTGGAAAGCCTTTCCTGTCAACCCGAAATGGGTGGACAATACCAGTTCGAATGGCTACGATTACGATGTAAGCGCTACCTAAAATTGTGTCGATTTTGTGACTTTCGAAACCGACGCCCGCATCGAACTCGTTTTGATGCGTGTGAGGAGGAACACCTATGGACTGGATGAAGCAATTACGTGAGGAAATCGGTGCCGACATCGTCTTCACGGATCCGACGACCCGTCTCGCCTATTCGTTTGACGCGACACCGAACTACCAAGCGATGCCCGACGCGATCGTCGCGCCCCGCTCGACCGAGGACGTGCAAGCCGTGTTACGACTCTGTCACGAACACCGCATTCCCGTCATCCCCCGCGGGTCGGCGACAAACCTTGCCGGCGGGACGACGCCACTCTCGGGCGGTGTCGTCATGGATTTTCGCCATATGGACCGTATCGTCGAGATTGATGAGAAAAATTTGACGGTGACGGTCGAACCAGGTTGCATCACTCTCCATTTGGCTGAAGCTGTCGAGTCAAAAGGACTCTTTTACCCGCCAGACCCGAGCTCGATGAAAATCTCGACGATCGGCGGCAACATTAGCGAGAACTCTGGCGGTCTCCGTGGGTTGAAATATGGCGTGACGGCTGACTACGTGCTCGCGCTCGAAGCGGTGCTCCCGAACGGTGAGGTGCTCCACACGGGCGGCAAGCTCGCCAAAGACGTGGCCGGGTATGATTTGACCCGTCTCCTCGTCGGCTCGGAAGGGACGCTCGCCGTCATCACGCAAGCGACACTGAAGCTCATCCCGCTCCCCGAGACGAAACAGACGATGTTGGCCCATTTCGAGGACTTGGACAGCGCGGCCCGGACGGTGAGCCGCATCATCGAGAACCGCGTCATCCCGGCGACGCTCGAGTTCATGGACAAGAAGACGATCGAGGTCGTCGAAGCGTATGCGAACATCGGACTGCCGACAGACGTCGGCGCTCTCCTTCTATTAGAACAAGACGGACCGCGTGACGTCGTCCGGAGTGATATCGAGGCGATGCACGCCGTCTGTCTAGCCGAAGGCGCCTTGTCGGTCGAAGTGGCCCGTGACGAGACGCATGCCGAGACGTTGCGTTACGCCCGCCGCATCGCCTTGTCCGCCCTCGCCCGGCTCAGCCCGACGACGATTTTAGAAGATGCGACCGTGCCGCGGAGCGAGATCGCCGAGATGGTCCGACGCATCGAAGCGATTGGCCGCACGTACGACATTCAAATCGCCACGTTCGGTCATGCCGGGGACGGCAACCTCCATCCGACGGTCGCGACCGACGCCCAGAACCATGAAGAGATGGAACGTGTCGAAGCAGCGTTCGCCGATATTTTCGCCGCCGCGCTCGACCTCGGCGGGACGATCACCGGCGAGCACGGGGTCGGGGCGATGAAAGCCCCATACCTTGAATGGAAGCTCGGACCGGCCGGGATTGACGTCATGAAAGGCATCAAGCTCGCCTTCGACCCGCACGGCATCATGAATCCACAGAAGATGTTCGCCAAAGCGGCGAAGAAACGCATCGTCCAAGGAGGGAAATCATGAAGCAGACGCCCGAACTCGCCAATCGCATGACCGACAAGCTCGACTATGAAGAGATGCTCGGCTGCATGCGCTGCGGCTTTTGCCTGCCGACGTGCCCGACGTACATCCGTTCGAAAGACGAGTCCGCCTCCCCGCGCGGTCGCATCGCCATCATGAAAGGTGTCGTCGACGGGTTGATCGAACCGGATGCGGGCGTCGAGAAGACGCTCAACGAATGTCTCGGCTGTCTCGCCTGCGAGCCGGCATGCCCGGCCGGAGTGCGTTATAGCGTCTTGCTTGAGGACGCCCGCGCCGCCATCACCGAGCATAAACGGGCGACCGGACAGATGCCTGTCCGCGAACGGATCGTCCGCAAAGTCGTCTTTGACGGGCTATTCTTGAACAAAGCGAAGATGGAGACGGCGACAGGCTTCCTCCGCTTCTATCAACAGTCTGGTGTCCAGACGCTCACCCATAAGCTCCGCATCCTCGACTGGTTCCCGGACCAGATCCAGAAGATGGAGACGATTTTACCGACGGTCCCGCCGAAGACCGAGCGAAGAGGCCGTCCGGAGCGAATCCCGGCGACGGGGTCGACGACGGCCCGGGTCGCCTTCTTCAGCGGTTGTTTGATGGACACGATGTTCTATGAGACGAACGCGAACACGATCAAACTGCTTCAGGCGGCAGGCTGTGACATCGTCATCCCAAAAGCGCAACAGTGTTGCGGCGCGCTGCACGGCCATGCCGGTGAACAGACGGGCGCCGTCACGCTCGCCAAGCAAAACATCGCGGCGTTTGAGAATGAGGACGTCGACTATATCATTACGAACGCCGGCGGTTGCGGCGCGTTCCTCGTCGGTTACGACCACTTGTTGAAGCACGACCCGAAATGGGCCGAACGCGCGGAACGGTTCACGGCCAAAATCAAGGACTTCGCCTCAATTTTAATTGAGGTCGGTTTCCTCGACCGGGTGCCGCTCACACTTCCGGAGCAAGTCATCACGTACCAAGACTCGTGCCACTTGCGTAAC
>NZ_NIJF01000076.1 GCF_003316765.1 Bacillus sp. P14.5
AGCTGCTCATAAAGCGCGTCACTCGTCTTGACTTTTAAATGATGATCAAGTGTCCGTTTCTTCTCTGCTAAACGAATCACATCCGCATCTTTCGACAAATACGCCCCACGTCCGTTCAATTTACCAGACGTATCGATGACGACGTCACCTTCCGGCGTCCGAACGACACGAATCAACGCTTGTTTCGGTAACATTTCTTGCGTGACCACACATTTGCGCAAAGGAAGTTTCTTTTGCTTCATGGTCATTCCTCTTCTTTCACCGTTGTCGGCTCGAGGGCGACGTCAACCGAGTCAGTCTGTTCCATTTCATTGTGAACAATTTCTGGCTCCGGTTCAACTTTTTCGGCGTACGTATCATACAAGTCCATGCCTTCTGCATCCGTCTCGCTCTTGATATCAATTTTCCAACCTGTCAATTTCGCAGCAAGACGCGCGTTTTGACCGCGCTTCCCGATGGCAAGTGACAATTGATAATCTGGCACGACGACCGTCGTCGATTTATTCGGTTCATTGACGTACACGTCAACGACTTGAGCCGGGCTGAGTGCGTTTTTCACGAACTCTTTCGGATCGTTCGACCAACGAACGATATCGATTTTCTCACCGTTGAGCTCATCGACGATCGTTTGGACACGTTGCCCTTTCGGACCGACACAAGCGCCGACTGGATCGACGATGTCGGAATGGACGGCAATCTTCGAGCGGTCACCCGCTTCGCGTGAGACCGACATGACGTCGACCGTTCCGCTCGCGATTTCTGGCACTTCGAGCTCGAACAAACGACGCAACAGACCTGGATGCGTCCGCGAAACTTGAATGGCTGCGCCCGAACCTTTCGTCGTCGAATCGACTTTCGTCACATACACTTTGATGCGGTCATGAATCTGGTACGACTCATTTGGCATCTGCTCGTTCGGTGTGAGCACCGCTTCGATATTGTTTTCAAGACCGATATACAAGTTGCGTGGGTCGAACCGTTCCACAATCCCCGTCATGATCTCGTCTTCTTTATCGACGAAATGGTTATAAATCCGTTCGCGCTCGGCTTCCCGCATCTTTTGCGTGACGACTTGTTTCGCCGTCATCGCCGCGACGCGACCGAAGTCGCTCGGTGTGACTTCTTCTTTATGGAAGTCTCCAAGCTCGTAGTTCGGGTCAATCTCATGCGCTTCTTCGAGCGACAATTGTTGCTCGGGATGCGAGAGACGTTCGACGACTTCGAGAAGTGCAAAGACACGGATGTCACCTGTCACTTGGTCGAATTCAACTTTTACGTTTTCATTCGGGTTGGCGACGTTTCGGCGATATGCCGAAATGAGCGCCTGCTCAAGCGCATCGATGATAATCTCTTTCTCGATTCCTTTTTCGTTAGCAATCTGTTCGATTGTTGTGAGTAATTGTGGCCCCATCTTTACCTCTCCTTAACTAAACGTGACCGCTAGGCGGGCTTGTGCAATTTTGTCTACCGGTAGCGATATCGCTTTTTTTCTTGTCTTGATGCGCGTCTCGACGACGGCGGTCTCACCGTCATATTCCGTCAAAATGCCTTCGAACTCTTTTGCACCTTCGATCGGGGCAAACGTCTTGATATAGACGTTCTTTCCAATCGCGCGTTCAAAGTCGGTCGGCTTTTTCAATGGTCGCTCGGCACCGGGACTCGAGACGTCAAGATAATAGGCTTGTTCGATCGGATCGCTATCGTTTAGTTTTTCCGAGAGTTGTTCGTTGATGTTGACGCAATCATCTAAATCGACGCCCCCCGGCTTGTCGATATAGACGCGCAAGAACCAATCTGGCCCCTCTTTCACGAATTCGACATCGACCAATTCCATGTTCTCACGCTCCACGATCGGCAACGCGATCGCTTCGACGACTTCTGTTATTTTGGACACTCTCATCCCTCCTTCTGGCTTTTACATACAAGAAAGGAGTAGGGTTCCCT
>NZ_NIJF01000003.1 GCF_003316765.1 Bacillus sp. P14.5
AGGAGTTCAAAGAGCGGGTACGTCGGCGCGATCCGCCCGCCACAGCCGCTGCATTTCCCGCGCAGGAACACGTAGCCGAAGACCGGAATGAGTTCCCAGGCGGATAAGACATGTCCACATGACGGACAGTGCGAGCGCGGGGTGACAATCGATTGCTTGCGTGGCACGCGGAGCCCGACGACGTTCGTGAATGAGGTGATGACGGCCCCGAGGACGAGGCTATAAATGAGTCCAATGAGTTCAACCAATCAAGGTCACTTCCTTACTTGTAAGTATATGCCAAAAACAGAAAACCGGCTAGGCTGAGCGAGTGCCCAGCGCCAGCCGGAGGTAATAATTATTTACTCATCATCGCCTGAGTCTGTAGCTGACAATGAATCTTTTTTAAGCGCACTTTCCAAACCTGACAAAGTGAATTTCTCACCTACAAGGTTTGCTGTATAAGTATATTTATTTCCGTTTTTACCTACAGTTACGGTTGCAGTGTTATAAGTGCCTTCTTTAAACGGATCTTTTAATGAACCTACATAGCTCGAAAGGTCAGTTGTACCTTCTGCTTCCCCATTAAAGTTTAAAACGGTACCATCTATAACGTCATTTGATGCTGTATAAATTTTTGCCGAACTCACCATCTGCTTCGCATCGGCAACCATCGCATCCTTCTTCGAGTTCTCGATAATCCCACCGATCGCGACGACGGCTATGGCTGCGATAATCCCCAAGATGACGACGACGACGAGTAACTCGACGAGTGTGAGCCCACGCTCATCTTTCAATTGTTTGGCATCTTGCCAAATCATTTTCATTTTCTCCAACATGATTCATTCTCCCCTTTTGTGTGTTGTGCTGTGATGTAAGCTAGATTCATTACCTTTGACCTAATACAAGTAGAACAATTTTACTATACATTCTAGAAATAGGATTGAAAAGATACAAATCTGCAAATAAATAAATTATTTCTACTGATTTTGGATATCGCCATAAATTTGGAACATTGGGACGACGATGGCGATGACGATGACACCGACGATACTCGCCAAGACAACAATCAATAACGGTTCGATGATTGATTTCAAGCGGTCCGTCGTCGTCTCGACCTCGGTCTCATAAAACTCCGCGACCTCGTTCAGCATCGAGTCCAAATCCCCGCTCTCCTCGCCGACGGCAATCATTTGCGTCATGAGCGGCGGGAAGCTATCATTCCGTTCGAGCGGTTCATGGAGCGGGATTCCTTGCGCCATCATCTTACGCGCTTGGGCGAGCCCTTTCCGGATGACCCGGTTCGAGACGATCTTTTCGGTGATCTCGATCGCCGACAAAATCGGTACCGCCGCTTGGAGTAAGACGGCCAAACTTCGCGTCAATAACGCGATTTGCGACTTTAGGACGATTGGCCCGAAAATCGGTAGCTTCAACAGTAAGTTATCAATCACGTACCGTTCCTTGTCGCGCTTCAGCATCCACGCGAAAACGAGTAGCGCGACGAGTGCCCCCCCGAAGATGAGCCACCAATAGGCGGCGACGAAATCGGAGACGGCGACGACGATGCGGGTGATGAGCGGGAGTTCCCCGCCGAGCTGTCCGAAGATGCTCGCGAACGTCGGGACAACGTTCACCATGAGGAAGGCGACGACACCGATGGCGACGATTGAGACGACGAGCGGATACGTCAGCGCCGAGATGACTTTGCGTTTGACGTCGTATTGTTTTGGAGCTGGAGCCCGATTTGGTCGAGCGCCTCCTCCAAGTTCCCGCTCGCCTCACCCGCGAGTGCCATCGAGCTGAAGAAGTTCGAGAAGACGCGCGGATGTTTCTTGATTGCTTCCGAGAACGCGATCCCTTCGCGTAAGTCGTCCTCGACTTGGCTGAGCGTCTTCTTCAATACTTTCGATTCGGTTTGGACGCGCAAGATTGACGTCGCTCGGACAATCGGTACACCGGCCCGGATGAGCGTCGCGAACTGGCGCACGTACATGATTAAATGTTCAATCTTGACCCGCTCCGGGAGCAGGTTGATTTCAGTATTCAACCCCGTCGACTCGAGTTCAGCGAGCTCGGTGACGAGAATCGATTCTTGGCGTAGTTTTTCTTTCGCCTCGCGGAGCGAGACGGCGGTGACCCGCCCTTTCTTACGTTTCCCGTTCAGCAGTTTGCCTTCATATTGGAAGATGGCCATTCAGTCACCTCTCTTCATTTGGTACGGCGTTCGGGTTGATGACGCCTTGACGGACGAGCTGTTCGATCGCCATGTCCATCGTCTGCATCCCGTTCTGCCGGTTCGTCTGGATGACGGTCGGGAGTTGGAACTCCTTCTCATTCCGAATCAAGTTGGCGACGGCCGGATTGCCGATCATGATTTCCATCGCGGCGACACGACCTTTCGGCACGTCGACGCGCGGGAATAAACGCTGACTGACGACACCGAGTAGCACGTTGGCGAGCTGGGTCCGGATTTGGTCCTGTTGCTCGGCCGGGAAGGCGTCGATGATACGGCTGACGGTCGACATCGCGCTCGACGTATG
>NZ_NIJF01000121.1 GCF_003316765.1 Bacillus sp. P14.5
AGATTCATCAAGACATCAAACCAATTAATTTCACATATGGTCCGTGAGGACCGTGTGTCTTAGACGCTAGATCAAGGTAGAAAGGGCGTACGGTGGATGCCTTGGCACTAGGAGCCGATGAAGGACGCGACGAACAGCGAAATGCCCTGGGGAGTGGTAAGTACACTTTGATCCAGGGGTATCCGAATGGGGGAACCCACCGCCGGGAGACTGGCGGGACACCCGTGTGAATACATAGCACGGCGTGAGGCAAACCCGGGGAACTGAAACATCTAAGTACCCGGAGGAAGAGAAAGAAAATTCGATTCCCTGAGTAGCGGCGAGCGAAACGGGAACAGCCCAAACCAGGAAGCATGCTTCCTGGGGTTGTAGGACACTCTATACGGAGTTACAAAGGGATAGGATAGGTGAACGACCTGGAAAGGTCGGCCAGAGAAGGTGACGGCCCTGTAGCCGAAATCGTATCCCCTCCAGAGTGGATCCTGAGTACGGCGGGACACGTGAAACCCCGTCGGAATCCGGGAGGACCATCTCCCAAGGCTAAATACTTCCTAGTGACCGATAGTGAACCAGTACCGTGAGGGAAAGGTGAAAAGCACCCCGGAAGGGGAGTGAAACAGATCCTGAAACCGTATGCCTACAAGTAGTCAGAGCCCGTTAACGGGTGATGGCGTGCCTTTTGTAGAATGAACCGGCGAGTTACGATGGCGGGCGAGGTTAAGCCGATGAGGCGGAGCCGCAGCGAAAGCGAGTCTGAATAGGGCGCATCAGTCCGTCGTCGTAGACCCGAAACCAGGTGATCTACCCATGTCCAGGATGAAGGTCAGGTAACACTGACTGGAGGTCCGAACCCACGCACGTTGAAAAGTGCGGGGATGAGGTGTGGGTAGCGGTGAAATGCCAATCGAACCTGGAGATAGCTGGTTCTCCCCGAAATAGCTTTAGGGCTAGCCTCGAGGTGAAGAGTTCCGGAGGTAGAGCACTGATTGGACTAGGGGCCCCCACAGGGTTACCGAATTCAGTCAAACTCCGAATGCCGGCAACTTGTACTCGGGAGTCAGACTGCGAGTGATAAGATCCGTAGTCGAAAGGGAAACAGCCCAGACCATCAGCTAAGGTCCCCAAGTGTATGTTAAGTGGAAAAGGATGTGGCGTTGCACAGACAACTAGGATGTTGGCTTAGAAGCAGCCATCATTCAAAGAGTGCGTAATAGCTCACTAGTCGAGTGACGCCGCGCCGAAAATGTAACGGGGCTAAACATACCACCGAAGCTATGGATCCCGTAAGGGATGGTAGGGGAGCGTTCCAAGCAGCAGTGAAGCGGTATCGTGAGGAGCCGTGGAGCGCTTGGAAGTGAGAATGCCGGTGTGAGTAGCGAAAAGAGGGGTGAGAATCCCCTCCGTCGAAAGCCCAAGGTTTCCTGAGGAAGGCTCGTCCGCTCAGGGTTAGTCTGGACCTAAGCCGAGGCCGAAAGGCGTAGGCGATGGACAACAGGTTGATATTCCTGTACCGCCGTACCACCGTTTGAACGATGGGGGGACGCAGAAGGATAAGGTAACCGTGCGACTGGAAGTGCACGGACAAGCAGCGAGGCCGTCGGGTTGGCAAATCCGCCCGACACACAAGGCTGAGCTGTGATGTGGAGCCCGTAGGGCGAAGTACCGGATTTCACGCTGCCAAGAAAAGCCTCTAGTAAGGAGGTCGGCGCCAGTACCGTAAACCGACACAGGTAGGCGAGATGAGAATTCTAAGACGCGCGGGATAACTCTCGTTAAGGAACTCGGCAAAATGGTCCCGTAACTTCGGGAGAAGGGACGCTTATGGCAACATAAGCCGCAGTGAATAGGCCCAAACGACTGTTTAGCAAAAACACAGGTCTCTGCTAAATCGCAAGATGAAGTATAGGGGCTGACGCCTGCCCGGTGCTGGAAGGTTAAGGGGATGTGTCATCGCAAGAGAAGCACTGAACCGAAGCCCCAGTAAACGGCGGCCGTAACTATAACGGTCCTAAGGTAGCGAAATTCCTTGTCGGGTAAGTTCCGACCCGCACGAAAGGCGTAACGATTTGGGCACTGTCTCAACGAGAGACCCGGTGAAATCATAGTACCTGTGAAGATGCAGGTTACCCGCGACAGGACGGAAAGACCCCATGGAGCTTTACTACAGCCTGATATTGAGGCTTTGTACGCGATGTACAGGATAGGTGGGAGTTTGTGAAGCCGGAGCGCCAGCTTCGGTGGAGACACCCTTGGGATACCACCCTTTGCGTATAGAGTCTCTAACTCGCAGCCGTGATCCGGCTGGAGGACCGTGTCAGGTGGGTAGTTTGACTGGGGCGGTCGCCTCCTAAACAGTAACGGAGGCGCCCAAAGGTTCCCTCAGAATGGTTGGAAATCATTCGAAGAGTGCAAAGGCAGAAGGGAGCTTGACTGCGAGACCTACAAGTCGAGCAGGGACGAAAGTCGGGCTTAGTGATCCGGTGGTTCCGCATGGAAGGGCCATCGCTCAACGGATAAAAGCTACCCTGGGGATAACAGGCTGATCTCCCCCAAGAGTCCACATCGACGGGGAGGTTTGGCACCTCGATGTCGGCTCATCGCATCCTGGGGCTGGAGTAGGTCCCAAGGGTTGGGCTGTTCGCCCATTAAAGCGGTACGCGAGCTGGGTTCAGAACGTCGTGAGACAGTTCGGTCCCTATCCGTCGTGGGCGCAGGAAATTTGAGGAGAGCTGTCCTTAGTACGAGAGGACCGGGATGGACGCACCGCTGGTGTACCAGTTGTTCCGCCAGGAGCATCGCTGGGTAGCTACGTGCGGACGGGATAAGTGCTGAAAGCATCTAAGCATGAAGCCCCCTCCGAGATGAGATTTCCCTTTGAGCAATCAAGAAAGACCCCTCAGAGACGATGAGGTAGATAGGTCATGGGTGGAAGCACGGCGACGTGTGGAGCTGAATGATACTAATCGGTCGAGGCTTTGATCTAGTCTAACGGTTTGTRTGAATTGATGAGTCTTCAGTTT
>NZ_NIJF01000002.1 GCF_003316765.1 Bacillus sp. P14.5
ACCTTGTTTCCCCGTGATCCCTTGAATGATCACTTTTGTATCTTGATTCGCCCAAATACTCATGTCGTTTCCCCCTTATCGAACGAGTGCCGCGATTTTTCTGCACCGTCAGCCATCGAGCTCGCCGAAGTGATCGCAAGTCCAGATTCATCGAGAATGCGTCGTCCCGCATCCACGTTCGTGCCTTCTAAACGGACGACGAGTGGTAAATCGAGACCGATTTCTTTCGTCGCCGCGACGATACCTTCAGCAATGATGTCACACTTCATGATGCCACCAAAGATGTTAACGAAGATTCCTTTGACTTGGTCGTCTGACAAAATCAATTTGAACGCTTCCGTACTTTTCTTTCGTCGCACCGCCGCCTACATCGAGGAAGTTAGCGGGTTCGGCTCCATAATGCTTGATGATATCCATCGTCGCCATGGCCAAGCCAGCCCCGTTAACGAGGCAACCGATGTTGCCGTCGAGCGCGATATAGCTGAGGTCGTGTTTTGATGCCTCGACTTCACGCGGGTCTTCTTCCGTCGTGTCGCGAAGGTCGACGATGTCTGTATGACGATAGAGCGCGTTGCTGTCGAAGTTGAGTTTCGCATCGAGCGCGATGACGTTGCCGTCTTTCGTCGTGACGAGCGGATTGATCTCCGCGATCGTGCAATCTGTCTCAACGTACACTTTGTACAATTTCATGACCATGTCGCTGAACTTGTTGACGAGTTTCGTTGGCACTTCCATCTTGAAGGCGAGACGACGCGCTTGGAACGGACGGAGTCCGACGACCGGGTCGACGACTTCTTTATGAATCTTTTCAGGTGTATGTTCAGCGACTTCTTCGATGTCCATACCGCCTTCTGATGAACCCATGATGACAATTCGGCCGATCGAACGGTCAAGCACAAGTCCTAAGTAAAATTCTTGGTCAATCGCAGAACCTTCTTCGATATAGAGGCGTTGCACGACTTTTCCTTCAGGTCCAGTCTGATGCGTGACGAGCGTCTTGCCGAGAATCTCTGACGCGTACTGTTTGACTTCCTCATCCGTCTTCGCAAGTTTGACACCACCGGCTTTCCCGCGGCCTCCTGCGTGGATTTGGGCTTTGACAACTTTTAGTTCACCGTCTAGCTTGGCGGCGGCTGAAACTGCTTCTTCAACCGTGAACGCCGGATAGCCCGTAGGTACGGCCACTCCGAACGCCCGAAGCAATTCTTTCGCCTGATACTCATGGATATTCATTTCGTTTCCCCTTAGTCCCCTTTAATATCGGCACGTCTATTGTAACGAAAAACTGAAAGCGCTGTCTATCGTTCTTGCTTTAAGTTTTCATCTTTTTTTCACATCTACCCCTAGACATCCTCAATTTTTCCTTGTTCCATCTGATAAAGAAACNCAAAAAGCTCGGCGATGACTTGATATAGGTCGTCCGGGGATGTGCTCCTCGATCTGCAAAGCGGACAAGAGTGACAGTAAGGCCGGGTCCTCATGAATCGGCACCCCGTTCGCCTGCGCGAGCGCGAGCATGCGCTCGGCGACGAGTCCGCCCCCTTTGGCAACGACGCGCGGGGCATCCATCGATTGCTCATACGACAAGGCAATCGCTTGTTTACGGTCTGTCATATACGTTGATCCACCTTTCCGAGCGGGGCGAACGTGTCTGGCACGGATTCCCGCTTTCTTCGAACGAGAAGCGTGACAATTCATAATCGCTCGCCTCGAGCGCCTTGCCGAGCAGCGGCTCGTAGGCGTTGACGAACGGACTCAAATCGTGCCGCTCATTGAACACTTTAATCGATACGTGTCGTTTTTGGACGAGCAGGTCGATGCCTGTCTCCCCGAACTTCGGCGTCTCTAGAAATAAGACGATCCGCGCGTGGTCGGCGTCAATCATCTCGCCTTTGGGCGCCTCGAGGCGGAACCTGACGTGTTCGAATGGCCCCAAATGCGGTATGTGAAATGCTTGAGCGACGTACGGCGGCGTCTGCAGGGCGTTGAACGTCTCCTGGGCCCGGACGAACTGCTCGAACTTCGGGTCCCCTTTCGCTTTGAACAACTCGCCGACAAGTTGCTTCACATCTGACCCGGCTCCGCTCTCGAGCAATTGACGCCCTTGCGCCTGCAATGATTCAGGCGTGTCGAACGGCTGACGGGCGAGCCGTCCGAGTTCCGCGCCCAAGAAGGCGAGCGGCGTGCGCGCTGTCTGCGCGAGCGCTTCCGCTTGTTGCGGTACGACTTTCAAGACGAGCTTCGGTTCGAGCTCGGTGACGATCATCTTGTATGTGACGTTCTCTTTGACGTCAGCGTTCACGCCGACCCGGAACAAACCTTGCGGCAGTTGCATGACCGCCTCGCCTCCCGGCAACAGCTGGAGCACGCGACCGACGACCGTGTTGCCGATCAGCAGTTGTCGTGAATTCTGTTCCGTGATTTTGAACGGCATGACGCCTTGATGATCGATCCGCATGATGTCCCCTCCTACATATGTTTAATCGGCGCGAACGATTTCCGGTGAATCGGTGTGATCCCGTGTTCCGCAAGCCCGGCCAAGTGTACTTTCGTCCCATAGCCCGCGTTCCGTTCGAAACCGTAGCCCGGATAGCAGACGGCATAGTCTTCCATCATGTTGTCGCGGACGACTTTGGCGACGACACTCGCCGCCGCGATCGATACGCTCCGCGTATCGCCTTTGATGATCGACTGTTGCGGGACGTCGAGATCGAGCCGCATCGCGTCAATCAAGAGCGCATCGACCCCATCGAGTTGGCGTACCGCCTCCATCATCGCGAGTTTGGTCGCCTCGTAAATGTTGACGCGGTCGATCACATCGGCGTCGACGATGCCGACACCGACCACGGCCTCGTCCATGAGGGCGCGATACGCGACTTCCCTTGCCGATGGCGACATCTGCTTCGAGTCGTTCAGGCCCGGATGGTAAAACCCTTCCGGCAAGATGACGGCCGCTGCGACGACAGGACCCGCGAGCGGCCCCCGCCCGACCTCATCGACACCGCCGATGCGGACGTATCCGCTCGCTTTCAGCTCGTCCTCGAACACGCTCCGGGCCATATAATCATCCCGTAGCGCACGTTCGATCTCGAATTGGCGCTCACGCTGCCTGAGCAACGTCTGGACGCCTGCACGCGGGTCGTCCTTCAATGTAGCCCGGACCTCTTCCCACTCTTCATATCGGACCGTTTTTAGCCGTTGTTTAATCGCTTGAATCGTCATACTGTTCCTCCTATCCAAAAAAGCCCTGTTTGCACAGGACTTTAGGCCATATCATGGTCGGCCGGCGTCTCGAGAGAGACCCGTCCGATTTTCTCATGACGCAGTTCGTTCAATAGTAATTCGCTCGCCTTCTCGAAATCGACGTAGCCGCCGCTTAACAGGCCGCGCTTCTTCCCGATCAATTCGAGCAGTTCGACGGCGTCTTCCGGCAGTTGATCGATTTTGAATCGCTCTTTCAACTGTTCCGGATAGCGGGCCGATAGCTCACGGGTCGCATAGAGCGCAATATCATCAAGGTTCAAAATATCATCCTTAATGGCACCGGTCGCCGCCAAGCGATAACCGACCATCTGGTCCTCGAACTTCGGCCAAAGAATCCCCGGCGTATCGAGCAATTCCATCTCGCCGCCTTTCATCTTGATCCATTGCTGGCGCTTCGTGACACCTGGACGGTCGCCAGTGACAGCGATGTTGCGTCCGGCGAGGCGGTTGATGAGCGTCGACTTGCCGACGTTCGGGATACCGATGATGAGAGCGCGAATCGGACCGGGGTTCCGGCCTTTCTCACGCATGCGGTCATGCTTCTCTTGCATGAGCTTCTCTGCGCCCGACATGAGCTGCTTCAAACCTTTACTATGTTTCGCGTCGACGGCGACGACCTCGACGTCATCGCGCTTCAAGGCGCGGAGCCAGGCGTCAGTGACGACAGGATCGGCCATATCGGCTTTATTCAAGACGATGAGACGCGGTTTGCCTTCCGTGATCTCATCGACCATCGGGTTACGGCTCGATTGTGGGACGCGTGCATCGACGAGCTCGATGACGACGTCGATCAGTTTTAATTTCTCGGTTACTTGTCTTCGTGCCTTGGCCATGTGGCCAGGGAACCATTGAATTGCCAAAAAAACACCACCTTATTCTTGTACGGTCCCGAAATCGCCGAGCGGCCAGAACACGAAGTTCGTTTTGCCAACGACGTTCTCTTTCGGGACAAAGCCGATTTCACGGCTGTCTTTCGAGTTTTGGCGGTTGTCACCCATAACGAAGTACGAGCCTTCAGGGACGACCGTCTCGCCCGTCACTTGTTCGAGCGTAAAGTTCTCGGTAAGAGGAAAGCCGTTCATCTGTGCCTGAAAATCCTCTAAATACGGTTCTTCGACCGCTTCGCCGTTCAAATAAAGCGTATCGTCCCGATATTCGAGCGTGTCGCCAGGGATGGCGATGACGCGTTTAATATAGTCTTTCGATTCCGTCGCGTGGAAGACGATGATATCGCCCCGGTCGAGTTCACCGACGTAATTTGAGATTTTGCTAACGATCATGCGATCGGCATTTTGGAGCGTCGGCATCATTGACTCTCCCTCGACGATGACAGGTACAAAGATGAACGTCCGGATCACGAACGCGATGACGAGCGCCACGACGATCGCCTTAAGCCAACTGAACACTTCTTTCAACTTGCCTCACTCCTC
>NZ_NIJF01000071.1 GCF_003316765.1 Bacillus sp. P14.5
GTAAGCGTAAGAAAGTCCACGGATTCCGTGCTCGCATGGCGACTAAAAACGGCCGCAACATTCTTGCAGCTCGCCGTCGTAAAGGCCGCAAAGCCTTGACTGTCTAATAAAGATCATGAGATTGCCCGGGGATTCTTCCTTGGGCAATCTTTTTTTTATATCGTCACAGAAGTCACACAAACGGACGGAAAAAAGCTGATTCGCGCTCGTTGAAACGAATGGGATATGGTATGATGTTAGTTGACGATTTTTGAAGTGAAGGATGGAGTGAGAATTTTGAAAAAAGAATACCGCCTGCAAAAGAATGAAGAGTTCCAAGCGGTGTTTCGTGAAGGACGCTCCGTGGCCAATCGTCAGTTTGTCGTCTACACGCAAAAAGCGGATCAAGCGCACTTCCGGGTCGGACTTTCGGTTAGCAAAAAGCTTGGGAATGCCGTGGAACGGAACCGGATGAAACGATTGATGCGTGAATCGCTTCGCTTGCTCGAACCAAACGTAGCTCCGCACAATTACGTCATCATTGCGCGCAAACCCGCGACGTCCCTTACACAAGATGAAGTGACGGAAAGCTTGAAACACGTCTTTAAACGGGCTAAAGTTTGGAAGCAGAGACAAGTCGATCGATCGTAACAATCCGAGCTCGTTCTTTCATATATAACGCGAACTAATTAGGATTGACCGATAGACGTGTGATGAAACAAAAGAATCGATAAAGAAAGCGTAGGAGGAACTATGAGCAAAAAGCTGAAATTAGGATTGTTGGCCGTCATGACCGGCGTCATCATGTTGATGGCTGGCTGTGTCGACCCATCGACGATCCAAGGAGAGCCGATCACGGCTGAGACGGAAGGCTTCTGGTCGAAATACTTTGTTTGGCCACTAGCATGGTTGTTGAAAGAAGCGGCTTACTTAATCGGTGGGACGTGGCAGTATGGTTACTCGATAATCGTCGCGACGATTATCGTTCGCCTCTTGATTTTACCGCTTATGATCAAGCAGACGAAGAGCATGGGTGCGATGCAAGTGTTGCAACCGGAGATGCTCAAGCTGCGCGAGAAGTACAGCTCGAAAGACCAGGAGACGCAACGCAAACTGCAAGAAGAAATGATGAAAATGTATCAAGAGTATCAAATCAACCCGCTTGCGGGCTGCTTGCCAATCTTGATTCAAATGCCGATCTTGTTCGCATTCTACGATGCGATCCGTCGGACACCTGAAATCTTTGAAGCGCGTTTCCTCTGGTTCGACCTCGGGGCGCCAGATCCAACGTTTATCTTGCCGATTCTCGCGGCAATCTTAACGTATGCACAGCAAAAAATTTCAATGGCGGGCCAAGAACAAAACCCACAATTGAAAATGATGCTCTACATCTTCCCGGTGATGATCTTCGTCATGTCGATCACGCTTCCAGCAGCCCTCTCGATGTACTGGGTCGTCGGTTACATCATCTCAATCATCGTGACGATGGCCATCATGCTCCCGATGCGTGAGAAGATGAAAGTCCAAGCGGAAGCGAAGATTGCGGCGAAAGAAGCAGAACGTGCCGCACTCGCAGAAGAAGAGAAGAAGACGAAAAAGAAAAAACGTAAATAAATGTTGAGGCTGTGGATAAACGATCCACAGCCTTTTTTTTGTCGCTTCGGATGGATAAAGACAGAATACGGGAATAAATGAAGACACGGTCTATTTCATTGAATCCGAAAGGGGTCTTTAAGATGGAGACGCTCATTAAACGGCTCGAACGGTCGACTTTCATTCAAGCGGCACTTTATGTCGTCATCGGCTTACTCATCATCTTGTATCCACGTTTTTTTTTTGTATGCGATCGTCTATTTGGTCGCCGCTTATTTTGTCGTCATCGGTCTAATGGCTATCGTTCAAGGGTTGCGTCACAAGCGGGACGGTCTCCCGCCCGGCTTCTTTATGGGAATCATCTATGTGTTGATCGCCTTGATCGTCTTTTTCTTCGCCGAGACGTTAGCGAGCCTGCTTCCGATTTTTATCGGCGCCCTATTCTTGTTCGGCGGCATCATCCGATTGATTCAAGCGGTCGGGTTTCGCCGGACGATCGCCAATCGGTGGATGTACTTCATGCTGAGCAGTCTGTTATGGATTGGGATTGGTCTGCTCATGTTGGCGAATCCGTTCGATAGTCTGCTCGTCTTATTCCAACTGTTCGGTGGTTTTCTCATCGCCGTCGGCGTGGTCGAATGGGTACTTTATTTCACGCTCCGCTCGTCGAGACGTCAGCAAGGATAACGAAAAGCCGCTCAATGGGATGAGCGGCTTTTTTCGCGTGCGATCAGTTGTTCAAAGAACGGTTGAATCGTTCCGAACGCCTCAGTCGTCTCAAAGAAGGGACGTTCGGCCTCCAGTCGTTCCACATACCAACGGGCAGCTCGGGCGTGGTGGCTCGGCGTCAACATCTCATAAAAGGGGCGCAAGTTGATGCGCGCACGGGTGGCTACGTCTTTTAAACCGAGGGCAGCGCGCTCCGGTTCATGATGGGCCGCGAGCGCATAAGCGAAATGGGTCATCCCTTGGCGCAACATGTCCACGGCCCAGATGTCATTACCGCGGTCGCGGGCTTTCGTATATTGGAAAAAGAACCAAATCGCATCGAAGACGTGCCCGCTCAAATCTTCGTTAGATAAAGTGAGCGAACTCGGATGATGTTGCAGTCGTCGATCCGGGTCGAACAATACCGTGAGTTCGTCTTGGTGGTTCAACGTCTCGGCCGTCACGGTGAATAAATCGACATGCAACATATCGTCGTAAATGACAATCAATTGCGGTGCAACGATGTAAATCTCGTCCTCGAGCAAAATTGGACGATACGCCGCCAAGTGGGCACGTCGGCGTGATTGAAACGCCTCGAGTTGTTCTTTGGCGACCATGACGTATAAGTCGACGTCGGAATGCTCGTCGCCTTCTCCGCGGCCGAATGATCCTTTCAAGAAAATGGCCTGGACATCGTCATCGGTCCGCAGGCTGTTTGTCAGTGCAGTGATTGCGTTTCGTTGGCGCATGTTATCGCATCCCTCTTTGGAAATTTATTCCTTTATTGTACTAAAGTGATTCGTTAAAACGCAACCGTTACTCAAGAGGTCGGACTCTTTCGTTCGAGCCAAATATCGTGTATAGTAGGTGCGTTATGCATAAGATAGAGGAAGTAGTAAGAAGTATGGGAGGGAAAGATGATGCTAGAATTTGACACGATTACGGCGATTTCGACGCCGATGGGTGAGGGGGCAATCGGAATCGTCCGCTTGTCCGGTGACCGTGCCGTCGAGACGGTGGCCCGCGTGTTTTCTGGGAAAAATTTGACGGAAGTGGAGTCGCATACGATCCATTACGGTAAATTGAAACGTCCTGGCACGGACGAGGTCGTCGATGAAGTCATGGTGAGCATCATGCGCGCACCGAAGACGTTCACGCGAGAAGACGTCGTCGAAATCAATTGCCACGGAGGAATCGTCGCGGTCAATCGTGTCCTTGAGCTGATTCTGGAACAACCGGACATCCGCTTGGCAGAACCGGGCGAGTTCACGAAACGCGCCTTTTTGAACGGACGTATCGATTTATCGCAAGCAGAGGCTGTCATGGATTTGATTCGTGCCAAAACGGATCGGGCCATGAACGTCGCGATGTCGCAAATGGAAGGACGGCTGTCACGGCTCGTCCGCGACTTACGCCAACTGTTGCTCGAGACGATCGCGGCGGTCGAGGTCAATATCGACTACCCGGAATACGATGCGGAAGAGATGACCCAGGCCATCGTCGAAGACAAGGCGGGCGAAGTGAAACGCGTGCTCGAGCAGTTGCTTGAGACAGCGCGGCAAGGCAAGATTTTACGCGAAGGTCTCGCGACAGCGATTATCGGTCGGCCGAACGTCGGCAAATCATCGCTCATGAACACGCTCGTCCAAGAGACGAAAGCGATCGTCACGGAAATTGCCGGAACGACGCGTGATACGATCGAAGAGTATGTGAACGTCAAAGGCGTCCCGCTCAAGTTGATCGATACGGCCGGGATTCGGGAAACGGAAGACATCGTCGAGCGGATCGGTGTCGAGAAATCGCGCAAAGCGCTCGCAGGCGCTGACTTGATTTTGCTCGTCTTGAACGGGCACGAAGGTCTGACTGTCGAGGATGAGGCTTTGTTCGAGGCGATCGCTGGTATGAATGCCATCATCATCATCAATAAGACGGACTTGCCACAAAGTATGGATTCTTCTAAGCTGGAGAAACTAGCGGCAGGTCGTCCAATCGTGGCGACGTCTCTCTTATTAGAAGAGGGAATCGACGCACTGGAGAAGGCGATCTCAAACTTGTTCTTCGCCAAAGGTGTCGAATCACAGGATATGACATATATCTCGAACGCACGACACATTCAACTCATCAAACGGACGATCAAACAAATCGATGAGGCGCTCGGAAGTGCCGCCATGAATTTACCGATCGATATGGTCCAAATCGATTTACGACGGGCGTGGGATACGCTCGGTGAAATCAATGGGGATACCGTCCGAGAAAGTTTGATTGATCAACTCTTTTCACAGTTTTGTCTTGGGAAATAATAAGGAGGAACAACTATGGCTTACACGGCAGGCGAGTTTGATGTCATCGTCATCGGAGCTGGTCATGCGGGAATCGAGGCCGCGTTGGCTTCGGCGCGCATGGGCGCGAAAACGGCGATGCTCACGATGAATCCGGATATGGTCGGATTCATGTACTGCAATCCATCGATTGGTGGTCCTGCGAAAGGGATCGTCGTTCGCGAAATTGATGCCCTTGGCGGCGAAATGGCGAAAGCGATCGATGCGACGTACATTCAAATGAAGATGCTCAACACATCGAAAGGTCCAGCGGTGCGCGCGTTACGGGCGCAAGCGGACAAATTCCAATACCAAAATCATATGAAGAAAGTGCTGGAAGACGAACCGAACCTGTTGCTTCGCCAAGCGCTAGTCGAACGACTTCTCATCGAAGACGGGAAAGTCGCCGGCGTCGTCACGAATACCGGTTCGGAGTACCGCTCGAAAGCGGTCATCGTCACGACCGGTACGTTTATGCGCGGTCAAATCATCATCGGCGAGTTGTCGTATGAGAGCGGTCCGAACAACCAGATGCCTTCGGTCGAATTGTCGAAGCATTTAGAAGAGCTCGGGCTCGAACTCGTTCGTTTCAAGACGGGGACACCGCCACGCATCGACGGCAAGACGATTGATTACTCGAAGACGGAGATTCAACCAGGGGACGACAATCCATCGCTCTTCTCCTACACATCGACGGACCTCGACCCAATCGAGCAGATTCCATGCTGGCTCACGTATACGAGCGAGCGGACACACCAATTGATCGATGAGAACTTGCATCGTTCACCGATGTACTCAGGTGCGATCAAAGGGACGGGCCCACGTTATTGCCCATCGATTGAAGACAAAGTTGTCCGGTTCAACGATAAGCCACGTCACCAAATCTTCCTCGAGCCGGAAGGCCGCGACACGGAAGAAATTTACGTTCAAGGCTTCTCGACGAGTATGCCGGAAGACGTCCAACATCAAATGCTCCGGACGATCCCGGGACTTGAGAACTCAGAGATGATGCGCCCTGGATACGCGATTGAATATGATGCGGTCGTGCCGACACAACTTTGGCCGACGCTCGAAACGAAGACGGTCGGAGGACTGTTCACGGCCGGTCAAATTAACGGGACGAGCGGTTACGAAGAAGCGGCCGGACAAGGCATCATGGCCGGGATTAACGCCGCGTGCCAAGTGCTCGGCAAAGAGCCGGTCATCTTGGACCGCTCGCAAGCGTATATCGGTGTCTTGATTGACGACCTCGTGACGAAAGGGACGAACGAGCCGTACCGCTTGCTCACGTCACGCGCCGAGTATCGCTTGCTCCTTCGTCACGACAATGCGGATCTTCGCTTGAGTGACATCGGCCATGCGGTCGGTCTCTTGTCACCAGAGCGTCATGCCCATCTTGAAGATAAACGAACTGCCATCGCGGCCGAAGTGAAGCGTCTCAATGGACTCGTCATCAAACCGTCGGCCGAAGTGAACGCCGTGCTCGAAGAGGTCGGGGCGAATCCGCTCAAGGAAGCGACGCATGCCAGCATCTTGTTGAAGCGGCCTGAAGTGACGTACGCGACACTCACACGCTTCGCACCAGCTCCGATCGAAGTGCCGTTCGAAGTGGCAGAGCAAGTCGAGATTCAAGTGAAATATGAAGGATACATCTCGAAGCAGCTCGAACAAGTCGAGAAGATGCGTCGGATGGAAG
>NZ_NIJF01000068.1 GCF_003316765.1 Bacillus sp. P14.5
ACAAGAATCTCGCTTGAAAGTAGCAGACAACTCTGGCGCGCGTGAACTGTTGACAATTAAAGTCCTCGGTGGTTCAGGTCGTAAGACTGCAAACATCGGTGACATCATCGTCGCGACGGTAAAACAAGCAACACCAGGTGGCGTTGTTAAAAAGGTGACGTTGTCAGAGCAGTTGTCGTTCGTACAAAACGCGGCGCTCGTCGTAAAGATGGTTCGTACATCCGTTTCGATGAGAACGCAGCAGTCATCATCAAAGATGACAAGAGCCCACGCGGCACTCGGATCTTCGGGCCAGTTGCACGTGAACTTCGTGAAAAAGAATTCATGAAGATCGTTTCGTTGGCACCGGAAGTACTTTAATTTCCAATTTCAATCCTATAAGGAGGTGCGCAAAACGATGCATGTTAAAAAAGGCGATACAGTCCAGGTAATGTCTGGTAAAGATAAAGGCAAGCAAGGGGTTATCCTCAAAGCTATGCCAAGCAAGAACCGCGTAGTCGTAGAAGGTATCAACGTGATTAAAAAACACTCGAAACCATCACAAGCGAATCCACAAGGCGGTATCCTTGAAATCGAAGCACCAATTCACGTCTCGAACGTCATGCCACTCGACCCTAAAACGGGCAAACCGACTCGCGTTGGTTTCAAAGTAGTCGATGGTAAAAAAGTTCGTGTCGCGAAATCGGGCGAAGTACTCGATAAATAAGAAGAACGTGACGAAAGGAGGTCCATTCGACTATGAACCGTTTGCAAGAGAAGTATAAAAGCGACATCGTGAAAGCGATGATGGATAAATTCAACTATGACTCGGTCATGCAAGTACCGCAAGTCGACAAGATCGTTATCAACATGGGTGTAGGTGACGCTGTTTCGAACTCGAAAGCACTTGACATGGCGGTTGAAGAATTAACAATTCTTTCAGGTCAAAAACCACTCGTAACGAAGGCTAAGAAATCAATCGCTGGTTTCAAACTTCGTGAAGGCATGCCAATCGGTGCGAAGGTTACTCTTCGTGGCGAGCGTATGTACGATTTCCTCGACAAATTGGTAACTGTTTCACTTCCACGTGTACGTGACTTCCGCGGTGTATCGAAGAAAGCATTCGACGGACGCGGTAACTACACGCTTGGCGTGAAAGAGCAACTTATTTTCCCTGAGATCGATTACGATAAAGTATCTAAAGTTCGTGGTATGGATATCGTTGTTGTTACAACAGCGAACACAGACGAAGAAGCTCGTGAATTGCTCACACTTCTCGGAATGCCATTCCAAAAATAATCTAAAGGGAGGTCGACAACATGGCTAAAAAAGTCAATGGTGAATCGCGAAATCAAGCGCGAGAAACTCGTTGCCCAGTACGCTGAGAAACGTGCACAATTGAAAGCTGAAGGCGACTACATCGGACTCAGCAAATTGCCACGTAACTCTTCACCTGTACGTCTTCATAACCGTTGCCGTATCACAGGTCGTCCACATGGTTACATGGGTAAATTCGGGATCAGCCGTATCAAGTTCCGTGATCTTGCATACAAAGGTCAAATCCCTGGTGTTAAAAAAGCAAGTTGGTAATCCACTAACAGTGTGAAAGGAGGTACATCGCATGGTAATGACAGACCCAATTGCAGATATGCTTACACGTATCCGTAACGCTAACATGGTTCGCCATGAAAAATTAGAGCTTCCAGCTTCTAATATCAAACGTGAGGTTGCAGAGATCCTCAAGCGTGAAGGTTTCATTCGCGATGTTGAATATATCGAGGACGCTAAGCAAGGTACACTTCGTTTGTTCCTTAAATACGGAGCAAGCAACGAACGTGTTATCACTGGTCTCAAACGCATTTCGAAACCAGGTCTTCGTGTATACGCAAAAGCAGATGAAGTACCAAAAGTACTCGGAGGACTCGGTATCGCAGTTCTTTCGACATCAAAAGGTCTTATGACTGATAAAGAAGCTCGCCAACAACAAGTCGGCGGCGAAGTGCTCGCCTACATCTGGTAAGTCACTTTTCTAACAAGAACGGAGGTGTAATCAATGTCACGTATTGGTAAAAAACCAGTTACGATTCCAGCTGGCGTTACTGTCACGGTTGCAGAAGACAACACGGTCACAGTAAAAGGTGCTAAAGGTGAACTTTCGCTTTCAGCTAACCCAGCCTTGGAAATCAAAGTTGAAGAGAACGAACTCACAGTCGTTCGTCCGGATGACTCGAAAGAGAACCGTACAATCCACGGTACGACACGTGCCCTTATCGCCAACATGGTAGAAGGTGTGTCTAACGGATTCCAGAAAACACTTGAGATCTCAGGGGTTGGTTACCGTGCAGCTAAGCAAGGTAACAAACTCGTCCTCAGCCTCGGTTACTCGCACCCAATCGAGTACGTTGCTGAAGAAGGTATCGAGATCGAAGTTCCTTCAAACACGCAAATCGTCGTTAAAAGGGATTAACAAAGAGCGCGTCGGTCACGTTGCAGCTCAAATCCGCTCGTACCGTGCTCCAGAACCTTACAAAGGTAAAGGTGTTCGTTACTCTGATGAACGTATTCGCCGTAAAGAAGGTAAGACTGGTAAGTAATTCGTCACGAAATGAACGGAAAGGAGTGGCATAAATGATCACAAAAGCAGACAAAAATGCAGTTCGTAAGAAACGTCATGCTCGTGTACGTCGTACGATCACAGGGACAGCAGCTCGTCCACGTTTGAACGTATTCCGCTCGAGCAAGCACATCTACGTACAACTCATCGATGATGCAGCACAAACAACGCTTGTGTCAGCATCTTCGAAAGATAAAGCTCTCGATCTTACAAACGGCGGCAACGTTGAAGCAGCGAAAGCTGTTGGTAAACTTGCAGCTGAACGTGCACTCGAGAAAGGTATCGACACTGTTGTGTTCGACCGTGGTGGATACCTCTATCATGGCCGCGTCAAAGCTGTTGCTGAAGCAGCTCGTGAAGCAGGTCTTAAATTCTAACAAAAAGGAGGGGACACTCGATGCGCCAGTTAGACGTTAACATGGAACAACTTGAAGAACGCGTTGTTACCGTAAACCGCGTCGCGAAAGTCGTGAAAGGTGGCCGTCGCTTCCGTTTCGCCGCTCTCGTCGTCGTAGGTGACAAAAATGGTCACGTCGGTTTCGGTACAGGTAAGGCACAAGAGGTGCCAGAAGCGATCCGCAAGGCTATTGAAGCCGCTAAGAAAAACATGGTTCAAGTACCGATGGTCGGTACAACAATTCCACACGAAATCACAGGAGTATTCGGAGCAGGTCGTGTATTCATGAAACCAGCTTCTGAAGGTACTGGGGTTATCGCAGGTGGTCCAGTTCGTGCAGTGCTCGAACTCGCAGGTGTAGGTGACATCCTTTCGAAATCGCTTGGATCTAACACACCAATCAACATCGTCCGTGCGACGGTTAAAGGCTTGACAGAGCTTAAAAAAGCAGAGGAAGTTGCTAAACTACGCGGTAAAAGCGTAGAAGAACTTCTTAAATAAGGGAGGGAATTAGACATGGCGAAACTCGCAATCACCCTCACACGCAGCACTATTGGTCGTCCGGAAGATCAGCGTGTAACAGTACGTACACTTGGTCTTCGTAAAATGCATCAGACTGTCGTTGTCCCTGACAACGTAGCGATGCGCGGTATGATCAAAAAAGTGTCGCACCTTGTGACTGTAAACGAAATCAACGAATAATAAAGATCTTACTAAATAAGGAGGTGCCACTATGAAACTCCATGAATTGAAGCCAACTCCAGGTTCGCGTCACGAACGCAACCGTGTCGGTCGCGGTATGGCGACTGGTAACGGTAAAACTTCTGGCCGTGGACATAAAGGTCAAAAAGCTCGTTCGGGCGGTGGCGTTCGTCCAGGATTCGAAGGTGGGCAAAACCCACTTTACCGTCGTCTTCCAAAACGCGGTTTCAACAACCCTACTCGTAAAGAGTATGCAGTTGTTTCCCTAGACACGCTTAACCGTTTCGAAGCAAGGTACTGAAGTTTACTCCAGAACTCTTAATCGAGACTGGTGTTGTCAGCTCTGCTAAAGACGGAATCAAAGTACTTGCTAACGGCAAGCTTGAAACAAAATTGACTGTAAAAGCCAACAAATTCTCGGGTGCAGCGAAAGAAGCGATCGAAGCAGCTGGCGGTTCAGTTGAGGTGATCTGATGTTTCAGACGATCTCCAATATGTGGCGCGTGAAAGATATTCGACAGCGTATTCTCTTCACACTCGCAATCATCATCATTTTCCGCATCGGGGCCCATATCCCGGTGCCGATGGTGAATACGGATGTGTTGCGTTTTGACTCAGGTGGTCTTTTAGACTTCTTGAACTTGTTTGGAGGAAATGCTTTACAGAACTTCTCCCTGTTCGCAATGGGGATCATGCCGTACATCACGGCATCGATCGTTGTGCAGCTCTTACAAATGGACGTCGTTCCGAAGTTTGCCGAATGGGCAAAACAAGGCGAGTCTGGACGGAAAAAGCTAGCGACGGTCACGCGCTATGGGACGATCATCTTAGGGTTTATCCAAGCGACATCATTGTCGTTCGGATTCAACCGCCTCTATCCAGGTCTCGTCAACGAGACGTGGGGCACGGCAACCTATTTCGTGATCGCGATCGTACTGACTGCAGGTACGGCGTTCTTGATGTTCCTTGGTGAGATGACGACGGAGAAAGGTGTTGGGAATGGTATTTCCATCATTATCTTCGCCGGTATCGTCGCTGGGTTCCCAAGAATCTTTACGCAGATTTATGAAACGAAGCTCCAAAAT
>NZ_NIJF01000118.1 GCF_003316765.1 Bacillus sp. P14.5
TTCGCGTTGCTCGAGCTTCGTCAGTCCTTTCGTATGTAAGCCGAACGTGATGTTTTTCTCGACCGTCATGTGCGGATAGAGCGCATAGTTTTGGAACACCATCGACAGCTGCCGTTCGCTCGGCTTCAGCTCGTTCGCGGCGACACCGTCGATGCGGAGCGTCCCGCTCGTGATCGACTCGAGCCCGGCAATCATCCGGAGCATCGTGCTCTTGCCGCAACCCGACGGTCCGACGAGGGCAAAGAACTCACCGGCCTCGATCGTCACGTCAATCCCGCGAATGACTTCGGTCTCGTCGTATGATTTCTTGATGTTCTGCAGTTGAATCGATTTCATATGATATCCTCCTTCGTTCCTTGTGACGCCCATAACCGCTCATCCCCGGTCGAGACGGCGAACGCCCCGTGGGACAGTGCTTCATGCACGTGAATCGGCTTTCGGATCATCCCACCCGTCACGATCGGTAGCGAGACGTTATCTGCGACATGCTCGATGACGCTCGGGATGAGACCCGGCATCAGTTCGAGTGCGTCCGGCTGTTGATCTCGCGCCATCTTGATGCCCGACGAGATCGCGTCCGAGTCGACGAGAAACAGGCGCTGCACCGTCATGAGGCCGGCCCGTTTGGCGTGTTGGATGACAGACGCCTTCGTCGTCACAATCCCATCGGCGCCGACCCGTTTCGCCAAATAGTCGATCCCGTCACGGTCGAGGCTGATGCCATTGATGCGTTCAGCGTGCAGGAACACGGTCCGATTCTCCCGTTTCAAATGGACGACGTATCGGTCGAGCGTGCTGAGCGTCCCCATCATGAGGAACGTCGTCGTAACGTCCGACTGCAGGAACTTCTCGAGTTGTTTCGGTGATTTGATGGAGGCAATCATCTTCTCTTGTCCAATCGTGCGGAGCGTTTCATTCACTTGGATCATCCTTTCCCTAGAAAAAAGGACCAACAGAAACAGGACGTCATCGACGTACGGGCTTCTGTTGGTCTCTCGAATGTTCTACCATAGCTATTCACTTGGCATGAGGGGTCTCACAAGTCATATCGTACCGGATGAATGTAAAGCGGTCGTGAAGGACGTGCAAAAGTTTGTGAAGACGACGTAAAAAAACCGACTCATAAGGAGTCGGTGTCGTGGATTGTCTGTTTCGCCTTCGCCAAGATGTCCGCTTTGACGTCGTCGTCACGACCTTGCCAATTGCGGACCATCATCTTCATGCGTTGGTTCTTCGCGAACCGCTCCTCGTGCTTGTCGATGAAGTGCCAATACAAGGCATTGAACGGACAGGCGTCGTCCTCGGTCGTATGTTTTGGGTTGTACTTGCATCCCTTACAGTAGTCACTCATCTTATCGATATATTTCCCCGAGGCGATGTATGGCTTCGTCGCCAGCTTCCCGCCGTCCGCATGGAGCGCCATCCCGAGCACGTTCGGCAGCACGACCCAGTCGTAAGCGTCGATGTACATCTCGTTGAACCAGTCGCTCGTCTGTTGGGGCGACACCTCGAACAGCGTCGCAAAGTTACCGAGCACCATGAGCCGTTGGATGTGATGGTTGTGTGCCTTCTCGATGACGGGCTTCACGCTCTGATGGATGCAGTTCATGTCCGTCTCGGCGTCCCAGAAATAATCGGGTAAATCGCGTTCATGGTTGAACGTGTTGACCGACTCATACCCCGGCATCGACGCCACGTAGACGGCGCGCATATATTCCCGCCAGCCGAGGATTTGACGGACGAACCCTTCGATCGAGGCGAGCGGGGCATCTGACGCAACAGCCGCCTGAACGACCTCATCCGGGGTCAGCAGTCCGATGTTGATCGCCGCCGACAACAGGCTGTGCGACATGTCCTGATTGTCCGACAGCATCGCGTCTTGATATGGACCGAACGTCTCGAGCCGCTCCTCGATGAACCGTTTCAGTGCCCGACGCGCCTCACTGCGCGTCACCGGCCAAACGAACGGGGTGATGTCGCCTGGATGGTCGGCGAAATCGCGATTTACTTTTTCGATGACGTCTTTCGTGATCGCATCCGGTCGGAAATGGATTGGTGCCGGGAACGTCAGCCCGTCTTTCGGCGGCTGGCGGTTGTCCGTATCGAACGACCATTTGCCACCCCGTGGTTTCCCATCCTCGAGCAAGACGTCAAACCGCTTCCGCATCTGGCGATAGAAACGATCCATCCGCCAAGGCTCACCGCCGAGCGTGTCGACGGCTTCCTCCTTCGTTAAATAGAAGAGCGGCACGTCCGCGTGTTCGACGAGCTTGTGCTTCTGACCGAACTGGTGCAGCTTCTTCTCCATCGCAGCGTCGGTGACGGCCGTATAATGGATTGCCTCCGGTTCATAGCGTGTGAAGTGATCGTCCCACGCGTCCTGGAACGAGTCAGCCTCGTGATAGTCGACCGTGTAGCCTTTGTCGCGCAACTCCACGGCGAAGTGACGCATCGCCGAAAAGATGAGGACGAGTTTCTGTTTATGGTACGGCCGCCACGTCGCCCGTGACGTCGCCTCGATCATGACGATGACGTCATCATTTTCGACGTGATTGAACAGTTCGAGCTCGTGCGACAACTGATTGCCGAAAATCCAAAACGATCGCATCGATTCAACTCCCCTCCTAAAATGGTTATGCTACACTCAATCTACCTCGATGTTATTTAGAAAGGAATGGTTCGATGCGCTTCACGCGTCTCCAAACATGGATTGACAGTCAATACGAGAACCCACGCGGCATTGTCGGCACGTACATCGGCGAGAAGATGGTCCGCCAACATCGCGTCGAAGTCGATTGGACGATTGAACAATTGACGATTCAGCCGAATGACCGTATCCTCGACCTCGGTTGCGGCGCCGGCGACGCCATAGCACGCCTCCTTCAGGCACACAATCACATCCATGTGACCGGTCTCGACCGTTCCCCGACCATCGTCCGCTCGGCGCTCCTACGAAATCGACCGGACGTGCAAGCGGGTCGGGCAGAAATCGTCCAAGGTGACCTCGGGACGCTCCCGTTTCCAGACGCACAGTTTGACCGTGTCTTCAGCATCCATACACTCTACTTTTGGGAAGACGTGCCTGCAGTGCTTACCGAGATTGAACGCATCCTCGCACCAGGCGGGTCGTTCGTCATCACGTACTGCGACGGGAAAGGCGATGTGACGTGGGACGGCATCACATCCATCGTACGGGAACAGTTCATTCCCGCCGCTTCCACGCTCGGCCTGACCGACATCGTCGAGACACGCGGTCCTGATTCGCGTGATTATCATACGGTCGCCGTGATGGGACGGAAAAGGTTTTCTACTTAATTTATCAAAATTAGGCGAGAATACTCCCGCTTCTAAACGTCGCGGGCGAAGTCCTAGTGAAAGTGGGAGATGAATCGCCAA
>NZ_NIJF01000010.1 GCF_003316765.1 Bacillus sp. P14.5
TGCAGAAGTGATGGGAAGCGGGACACCCGTTATATTTTTACCGGCTGGAGGATTCACCGGAGAAGAAGGCCGTTCACTCGCTGAGGTGCTATGCGACGACTTCGAGGTGCATTTGCTGGATTTGCCAGGGTTCGGGCGAAGTGAAGGGATTAAGCAGGCCGTGACGTCCGAACAGTTGGCGGATTGGGTCAACGACTACGTCGTCACACATCGACTCGGACCCGTCCATGTGATCGCGCATTCACTTGGAGGTGCGATCGCTCTCGCTTTCGCCACGCATTATCCCGAGCACGTGGAGCGGCTCGTCTTGCTCGACCAAGGGCATAAGACGTTCCCGCGCGTTCCGTTGAGAGAGTATGGGGTGTTCGGCTTGGCCGTCCCGCTCTTGAGCGGACTCTATCATCTTCTCGGACCGAGGCTCGTTCAGAAACTGGGGACGAAAGTCATTTCGGACAACGTGTCATCCCCTATTACAGAGGCGCAATTTCAGACATTTTGTGCGCAGACAGGTCTTCTTGGACGAGACGAAATCCGACGTGCGTTGGACGCCCCGGCTAAGCTCGGGCGAGGCGGATTGAATCTGTTGTTCGGCTTTTATCAGCTTGACATGCCGCAGCTCATGCGTTCACTGCAAGTCCCGACCTTGCTCTTCTATGGCGATTTTTTCGGACTAGACAACAAAGAAGCCCAATTTACGAAGTCAGCCATTATGGACCTGCAACGACATGAGCTGCCGATCACTTACATAAGAATGACAGGCGGCCACTTCGTCCATTGGAATCCTGCGTTCCCGATCGAACAAGTGCGACAGTTCTTACAAACTGAGAAAGCGAGCGGTCTCTGATGAACCGTCAGCAAAAGATTGTCCTCATTCTCGTGTTCATGTTGTTGGTATCATCCGGAGTTGCCTGGGCATTTGATTCGACGAAGCAGCTACAGCTGCCCGAAGGAGCGGAACCGATTCTCACCTACCCCCTCGATGACCGTGACATGAGTCTTCGCTTTTTCATGAACAGTTACATCGTCGAGGAATGGAGTGAAGAACCGGTGGCGCAAGGCATAGGACTTGAACTTACTGTCGACGACCGGGTTCAGTCGATTACATCTGAATCGCTGTCCGAGGAAGGTCTCACGTGGTCGACTTTCGACCAATCGTGCGGAGATACGTCAGCATGTGCCCCATACGACATCCTTTACGGGATGAACCACGGCGAGACGAGCCGGGTCGTCGTCGAGTTGAACGGGGAACGGTTCGAACCGGAGCTGTTGAAGACGAAGGCCGGGAATGATGTCTGGTTCGTGCTCGTCGACCAAATCGAGTCGATTGAGTCGATCACTGGCTACGATACTGAAGGGGATATATCGTACCGCTTTAATGACTAAAAAAGAGACGGAGGACCGCTGTCCTCTCATCTCTTAGCGTTCGCAGGCGATAAAGTCTTTGTCGCGGTCTTTCGATTTGTTTGCTTCATACAGCGTGGCGCTGACATACGGCTTGTACTTCGTCTTGCCGCCTTTGTTTTTCGTCGTCTTCGTCTTGGCGACCCCGCCCTTGTACGTCTTATTCAGTTCTGTGCAATTCTTAAATTTTTTAGGTGCGGCGTCCACGGTTTCTGACGGCGCGACACTGAGCGTGAACAACGCGATGCCGGCGATGGTCGCGCGAAGTAGTTTCTTCATGATTGTTTCCTCCTTGATCACAAACGATATGCGTTACCATTCTCGTTCATTATAGGAGGGATTAGGATAACTAACCTGATTTATAAAATGTTCAAATGAAAGGACCATCACATTGACCTTATCACCGTTTCATATCGACAATAATAATGAACAACTTTATCAAGGGAATTTGCTTGTCTCGGAACACGAGATAGTTGAACCGCTTACTTTGGAGTTCATCGAACGGTTGGTGTTTGGTCCTGAGGCCATCAAGTGTTTGATCACCCGACACCATTCTTCGCGGCGGATCCAGTTAGAAGAACAGCCACTCGACCAACTACAGACATTGTGGGACAAGACATTCAAACACCAGATCACCTTTGATCATGCGTTTTCTCTTGACGACTTTCCGAACGGATCTTGTTGGACGATACGCGTCTGGCAAGGACACGACTGTTGGTATCTCGTCTTTACCGAGCATCACTGATTTCATTGTTAACAAACCAGCAAAGAAAGGGAATTAGTTATGGACTTACTTATATTGATGCAGGACCGGGCCCTCCCGCTACTGTTGCTCGCACTGTTTCTCATGCTGAACGTGGTGTTTGTCATCGGGATTTGGAAACGACGTCTTCACTTCTCCAAAGCATTTCTCGTGTTCGCGAGCTCGCTTGCATTCCTCTTCATGACGTCGTCGGTCATCCTGATCCTGTTCACGGTGTTCATCGGCTACAACCAGTGATGTCTGCTATCCGATGACATCCGTCTCAAAATCATCGAGTCGCCTTACGATGTTCGAAGTATGATGAATGCAGAAAGGAGGGAATGCAGATGCTTGAATCATTGAACCGATTGATGGACCACATCGATCAACATTTAACAGAAGACATCACGAGTCAGGACATCACCCGCATCGTCGGGGTATCCGACTATCATTTTCGACGCATGTTTTCGTACATGGCCGGGATGACGCTCAATGAATACATCCGAAATCGTCGATTATCCGAAGCGAATAAGGACTTGATTCATGGCAAATCGGTCACGGACGTGGCCTATATGTACGGATACCAATCCGTC
>NZ_NIJF01000055.1 GCF_003316765.1 Bacillus sp. P14.5
CGGGCGTCATCGTCATGATGGCGACCATCACAATCTGGCTGAGGATCATGACGAACGCACCGACGTAGACGCCACGGCGGTCATGCGTCGATTCGGTCGGATGGACAGACGTGTCGGTCGTTTCTTGCCGTTTCGCCTCGATGGCACGGGCGACGAGAAGCGGATCAGGGTTCAAGAATACAAGCAAAATGAGGCCGGCGAAGAGGTAGGCTACCCCTGCGAGTAAAAATGGTCCCGATAGTGTCGGCAACCCGAGCCCGTCGGCGACACGTCCCATCGGTTCGACCAAGTTCGGACCGGCGACAGCCCCGAACGTCGTCGAGACCATCGCGATGCTGACCGCGGTCGCTCGCTCGGTCGCATTCGCCAAATCTGTCCCTGCGTAACGGGCTTGGAGGTTCGTCGCCGTCCCGGCCCCGTAAATAAGGAGCGAGATGAACAAGAGCGGCACGCTTTCAAGCGTCGCGGCAATGATGACCCCGACCGCTCCGAGCGCACCAGTCAAGAATCCAGTCGCCAGTCCGAAACGTCGTCCGACCCGTTGTGACATCAATCCGATTAAAAAGGCGGCAGCGGCGGAACCGAGCGTGAACAGCGCCGTCGGAACGCCCGCATACGCGTCGGTCCCGAGCAAGTCACGCGCCAGCAAAGCGCCGACGGTAATCCCGGCGGCGAGGCCGGCCCCTCCAAATATTTGTGAGAGCACGACGATGACTAACGTTCGTTTGTATAACTGTCGTTGCTGCTCGAGGTTTTCTACATAAGTAATAATCTCTTTCCGCATCCACTCGTTCCTCCTTCACGCTATATACCCCACCTAGTATATCGCTAGAGAGGAGGGGAAGGGAAGCACGTAAAAAGGATTCGACCCATCGATTTGGGTCGAATCCTTGAACTGTTCACATTAGGCGCGGTCCCAGAACCGTCCTTGCGCGATGCCGTCGATAAACGTATCGAAGCCATCGAGATTGTGTTGTTTGAACGTGTAGACGCCTGGTTGATCTGTCTTCACCCGGCAGCGGTCGAGCACATCATCGTGGTGCAAGTGGAGCGCGAGCGGCTTGAAGTGCTTATACGTGTTCTCGATGAATTCGAGCACATCGTCTTCGACCGAAGTCGCCGTGCTGACGAGGAAGGCGGCATCGAATAAGCTCGAGTCGACCGTGTCGTACGTCTCTTTCACTTTGAGGTCGCCAAGCGTATACGATTTCTTCCCGACGAGGCTGTAATTGACCTTGTTGTCGGCGAGCACTTGGACCCACGCCTTCACTTGTGCGGCATCGACGTCTCCAGCGAGCAGGACGGCGACGCTCTTCGTATCTGGTTTTGCAATCGTATTGCCCATGCTGAGCGCCGGAGAGGTCTTGTCCGAGACGACTTCGTTGTTCTCGGCCGGGAGCTCGACGCCTAAGTTGTCAGCGACGACTGAGGCGAGGTGACGGTCGATCCGATTCAACAAGTCGACGGCATTCTCTTTGACCATGTCCGACTCACATTTGCCGAGCTCGAAGCTGTAGGCGTCTTGAATATGCTGTTTCTCGACGTCGGTCATGCTGTTATAAAACATTTTCGCTTGCGAATAAAAGTCGAGGAAACTGTCGCTCCGGCCCCGAATCTTATGTCCGTCGACTTTCTCTTGATAGTGCTCGAACCCACCTTGGTCGGCCGGGACAGGTTCCGGTTGATTGTTGTTGAGCGCGTTTTTATGATAGCTCGTCTGCCCCTTGTGGACCGACATTTGATGCATCCCGTCGCGTTGGTTGTTATGGAACGGACAGACCGGCTTATTGATCGGGATTTGATGGAAGTTCGGTCCGCCGAGACGTGACAACTGGGTATCCGTGTACGAGAACAGACGTCCTTGAAGGAGTGGGTCGTTCGAGAAATCGATTCCGGGCACGAGATGGCCAGGGTGGAAGGCGACTTGCTCGGTCTCGGCGAAGAAGTTGTCGACGTTGCGATTGAGCATCATCTTGCCGACGAGTTTGACGGGAACGTCTTCTTCCGGCCAAAGTTTGGTCGGGTCGAGAATGTCAAAGTCGAACTTGAACTCATCCTCTTCGGCGATGATTTGAAGTCCGAGTTCCCATTCCGGATAATCGCCTTTATCAATCGCCTCATACAAGTCGACACGATGGAAGTCGGCGTTCTTACCGAGCGCCTTTTGCGCTTCGTCCCACACTTGCGAATGGACGCCGAGTTTTGGTTTCCAATGGAACTTGACGAAGTGCGCCTTGCCTTCCTTGTTGACGAGTCGGAACGTGTGCACGCCGAATCCTTCCATCATGCGCAGGCTACGCGGGATACCGCGGTCGCTCATCGCCCACATCACGTGGTGAGCCGCCTCGTGGTTTTGTCCGACGAAATCCCAGAACGTGTCGTGGGCACTGCCGCCTTGCGGCACTTCCGTGTGCGGTTCCGGTTTCACGGCGTGGACGAGGTCCGGGAATTTGATGGCATCTTGGATGAAGAAGACCGGCATATTGTTCCCGACAAGGTCATAGTTGCCTTCATCGGTATAAAATTTTGTGGCGAACCCACGGACGTCGCGGACGGTGTCCCCAGAACCACGCGAGCCTTGAACCGTCGAGAAACGGACGAATACCGGCGTCACTTTTGACGGGTCGTTCAGGAAGTCGGCTTTCGTATACTCAGCGAGCGGCTCATACACTTGAAACTCTCCGTGGGCCCCGACGCCGCGTGCGTGCACGATGCGCTCAGGAATCCGTTCGTGGTCAAAGTGTGTCATCTTCTCGCGGAAATGGAAATCTTCGATCAGCGTCGGTCCCCGACGTCCGGCCTTAAGCGAGAACTCGTCCTCTGCCATCTTCAGCCCTTGGTTCGTCGTGAGCCCAGCTGGCTGCTCGTTATCGATCATATGTTGTTTTAACTGCTCTTCTTTCTTGTTCCCCATGTTGTTGCCTCCCCTTTAAGTATGCACACACGCTGTAAGCCACATTTTGGCCTACTTAACGAGTTTTCCCTAACCAACCGAGAAAAACCCCCATTTTCAAAATGGAGGTTAGCGTAACATGGATAGACTTTTCGTCTTGCCGTCCGACAGTTTGTAGCGCACGACATAGTGGCGCGATGTCGCCTGCACCGTGGCGGATGTGATTTTGGTCGTCTTCTCGCCAATATGAATCAGCGTCAAATATTCGACCTGCTTGCCGCGTTTTGTCGTCACGACTTGATTGCGGCGTTGCCAATCGTAGTCTCGATAAGACACATAACTCGCCCCGACGGCGACTTTCGGGGTCGATCCGACCTCGAGTTGCAACAGATGGATGGAGCGGTTCTCGTTATCTTTAAACAAGGCGTGACGGCTTCCGCTCGAGACGCGATTCAATCCGGTCCCAAGATGGAACCGTTGAACGAACGAGGTCGTCGTCGGGGCTCGTGATGTCATCGTACACGAGCACCGTCCCATCGCGGTCATAGGCGAGGCGACGGGTGTGCGTCATCCCTTGTCCGAGCAGTCCGCTCGTTCCGGCGGCCGTCCATTGTGTCGACGCGGCACCGACCGACGTGATTTGACTGCGTCGCAAATTGCTCGGTGTTAAGTTGAAGCTCTTACCGGCCACATGGACGGTGTTATGGGCCGCAGCCTGCATGACGACCTTCCGTTCGGGACGGTTCGTATAGGCATAGCGACCGCTCTCGACGAGAAAGTCACGCCCGTAACCATAAAGGTCGATTGACAAGTCGTCGGCATGTTTATGGATATTGCTGTGGTAACCGGCCGTCATCATCACTTGGACCGCGTCGTTGAACGAACCGGCATTACCGCCCCAATGTTGACGGAAGAAGGCGTATTGGTTCGACAGCTTGCCGACGCGGGTCGATGGTTGCGTCCCGGATTTCCCTTGCGTCATCGCATAGAACAAATGTGGGTAACGCTCGATGTACGGAATCGCGTCCGGCCGGTGAACGATGGATGGAGTGTCGCCGAACATCGGGAGTGTCCCGTTCGGCTTCAACATGTACGTCAACGCACCAGGCATGTCCTTGACGTCCCGCATCCGGCTCGACAAAGCGAATCGGTTGGCGGCGGCCCAGTCGTTGAAACGGGCGAGCGTGTCATATAAATAAATCTGATAGAACGGCGAGTGCTCAAGGTGGACCCCGTCCGTGCTCAAGCTATGGTTCAACTGCAACGTGAGCCGGTTCGTCGCAAGGGCCCGCCACGACGAGGAACGATAGAAGCTTCGATGCGTCTCCGCGACAGCGGTCAGCGCCATGTCTTGGAACATGCCGTGGTTATTGTTCGGCTTATAAAAGCTCGACGTCGCGAGGAGCGTCGCATGCTCATAGAGCGTCTTGGCGAATAACTGCGAGAATGCCGGATCCGTGTTGACCGCGGACGAACGGAACTCGTTCCAGAAGTTGAGCAGATGGAACGTCCGAATCGCCGTGCCATGATCATGATACGGCCATGGATAGCGTTTGTAGTTCGCAGCCGGATATTGCTTAGTCCAACTCGTGACGATTCGCTTTCCGTAACGGAGGTATTCGTTGTTTCCGGTCGCAGCGTACGCTTGTGTCAGCTGGTTCAACGTCGTGAAGTAATGGATTTGGAATTTGAACGACTTCGAATCGACCTCAGGGACACTAACGTCGAAGCGGTATGTATCAATATTTGGGACTCGTAACTGATAGGGCGGGGACGGGATATACCAGTTCCCTTTCATGGCGGCGTCGGCCCGAATAATCGCCGTCTTGGCAGTCAGTTCGTCATAAATATACGGTGTCTGGCCACGGGTGAGCGACCGCATATATTCGTGGGTCAGACGCGAATACGTCGAACTAGAAAACGTCGTCAACGACAGGTTTGTCGCCACCAGGTTGACGGCCTTCTTTTTCACGTAATAGACGGTTCTTCCATCTTGGACTTTATAGTAATAACCGGAGGTGCTGAGCGCCTTGAAGCGCTTCGCCGTTCGCAACGTCGCTTTCGGCTTGAGCGTCTTGCCGACAAATTGATAGAGCGTGGTACCGGAAGGGGCGCTTACCTCATATGGCGGTGTCGTCGCAGCCTCAGTGGACAGCGGCGTCAAAGTGGAACCAATCACGAACATCAGCATCCACATAATCATCAATCGTTTCATAACGTCTTCCTTTCTTTGGCCGTTCAACGAGTGGTGTGTATACAATTAGTATACAATTATATATTTAGCCAAAGAAAGGAAAATTCGATGTATTTTTCTGGATGATTCAGGTTATAGAGCGGCCCAAACGTTCTGTTTCAAGACGATTTGTTGAACCGTTTCAGGATGTAAATCATATTTCGTGGAGATCGTGCGGGTCACCTTCGCCTTCAAGTCCGGATCGTCGGACTGTTCCGCTTCATAGACGCGATTCCATGCTTGCCAGACGCGTGCTTCCTGATTGGTTAGTTGGGCATCCCACTCTTTCTCTTTCAACTGCCAGCCGAACGTCATGTCTTCATAAGTACCAGGGTCAACCGTTTCAGCTAAACTCCAATCGCCTTCCGGTGCAAATACGGCCTCACCGAGCGGGGATTCAGTACCGACATAAGCTCCATGGTCATAAAAGCGAAGAAGAGCGGCTTGGAACGTGTCACGTTCCGTCACCTCGTCAATCACATCCTGGCTGATGGATTGGAGCGTCTCCACATCGGGTTGGCCATGGACGACGATGTCATACGCATAGCGGACGGACTCGTCTTCTTTCACCGCCTGTCTCGCTTCGATTGTATAGCGCCCTTCTTCATGCGTCGGCTCTGTTTGTGCGACCGCGTCATCGATGTCATCCTTGGCAGGCTCGTGCGGCCAGGCGTAGACGGTCAAGGCGATGGCAGGGATGAAGAGCAATCCTCTCCTCAGGCGGTACACCCATTTCGGTTTTCGTTTCGTTGTCATCATCATCACTCCAATGCTTATGTATGAAAAAATCCCCTGCTGTCAGGGGATTAACGTGTCCGATCCAATCGTACGATTCGAGCATCTGGACTCTCGATCCCACGGACCAACTCGCTCAAGATTTTAGAACCTAACATGCTGTATACCGTACCGTTGCCTCCATATCCGAGTAAATAAAAGAGGTTGGGCCGGTCCGGGTGTTCCCCGATAAAAGGCAGTTGGTCGATTGACTCCCCGAACAGGGCTACCCACGCATATTCAACTGTCAACTCATACATCGGGAACAAGGCCGCGACTTCTTGCCGTAACCGTTCGGCCCGTCTTTCGATGAGCGCTTCGCTGTGCGGTGTCTCCGGTTTCTCTTCGTCGAGCCCGCCGGCGATAATCCGGCCGTCGACGGTCGTCCGTAAATAAAGATACGGTCGCTTCGTCTCCCAAATGAGCGCCTGACCGTCCCATTCCTTAAAATCAGGCACGGGATTCGTCGCGATCGCATAGGAACGGTTGAGTTCAATCCGGTGTGTGTCGAGGAGCGGGGCAGGGCGGTAGCCTGTCGCAAAGATGACGTGACCCGCTTTGAACGTGCCCTCTGGTGTCAAGACGAGCCAGTCGTCTCCATCGGCGACGATGTCGGTGACGTCCGTCTCTTCAAAGAT
>NZ_NIJF01000087.1 GCF_003316765.1 Bacillus sp. P14.5
GCCGAGGTGAAGCAAATCGTTGGCGAGCGACGCGCCGATCGCACCGAGACCAATGATCCCGACTCGTTTGCCTCTTAGCTCAGAACCGACGAAACGCCGTTTCTCATCTTCCATCGCCTGCTCGAGCGACGCCTGATCGGGAAACGCATGACCGTTGACCCAGTTCGCTCCTTCCAAAATCGGTCGGACCGACAGTAGCATGCTGGCGAGCACGAGTTCCTTGACGGCGTTGGCGTTCGCACCCGGCGTATGGAAGACGACGACCCCTTGGCGCGCCAGTCGTTCGAGCGGGATATTGTTCACGCCGGCGCCGGCCCGGGCGATGGCCAATAAGTAAGGCGGGATGTCCGCGTCGTGGACATCGTGACTCCGAATGACCCAGGCGTCGGCTTGCTCCGCGTCATTGACGGCATACTCGCTCGGTTCGAAGCGTCTTAGTCCGTCCTTGGCGATTTGGTTATACGTTTTTATATGAAACATCTTGTCCCTCCTGTTCAAACTCATGCATCACGTCGATGAGACGCGTCACGCCCTCGCGCGGCATCGCGTTATAAAGGCTCGCTCGAAGTCCTCCGACCGACCGATGTCCCCCGAGTTCAATCAACCCGCGTGTCTCGGCGAACTGCCGGAACGCTTCATCCGTCGCGTCATTGCCGGTCGTGAACGGGATGTTCGTCAGCGACCGATCCTTGCCGGAAACGAGGGCGTGAAACAATGGTGACGTATCTAATGCGTCATACAACAGCTCGCTCTTCTTTACATTGCGACGTTCCATCGCTTCGACCCCGCCCTCGGACTCGACCCAGGCGAGAACTCGTTCAGCGACATATAGACTGAACGTCGACGGGGTATTGAGTAGCGTGTCGACGTGCTTGCTGTACGCAAGATACGACGGCAAATCGCGCTCGGTGATCAAGTCGCGACGGATGATGACAATCGTCAATCCGGCCGGCCCGATATTTTTTTGGGCACCGGCGTAAAGGAGACCGTATCGTCGCACATCGATCGCTTCCGCCAAAATATTCGACGAGATGTCCGCGACGAGCGGGACGGTCGTCTCCGGCAGTGTCGTGTAACGCGTCCCTTCAATCGTGTTGTTCAGCGTCATATGAAGATAATCGACGTCCTGGATCTGTTCCGGCCAATCCGGGATGGTGTCATAGTTCGATGGCGCTGAACTACCGGCGACGATGACGTCACCGAAGTGTCTCGCGTCCTTGATTGCTTTCTTCGACCACGTCCCGCTGTCGAGATAGGCGAAACGACCTGATTCGCGCAGGTTCATCGGTACCATCGAAAATTGAAGCGTCGCCCCTCCTTGAAGGAAAAGGACGGCGTAGTCGTCTGGAATGTGCATCAAACGCCGCAGTCTCGTCTCGAGCTGCTCGACGATCGTCGCGAACGTGTTGGAACGGTGGCTCATCTCGACGATGGACACCCCTTGTTTATAGGAAAGAAATTCGGCTTGCACTTCTCGTAAGACAGGTTCCGGCAATACGCCCGGCCCTGCTGAAAAATTATAAATCGGCACCGCCACTCCTCCTCTATTTGTCTGTAAGTGGGTACTATTCCGTACCCGGCATGCCGAATCCTGCCAAATACGAAAAATCGCCCTTATCCGGAGATAAGGGCAATCGATTATTCTTCGTCCATCGACAAGACGGACATGAACGCTTCTTGCGGCACTTCGACAGATCCAACCATCTTCATGCGCTTTTTACCTTCTTTTTGTTTCTCGAGCAATTTACGCTTCCGTGAGATGTCACCGCCGTAACACTTGGCGAGAACGTTTTTACGAAGCGCCTTGATCGTCGAGCGGGCCACGATTTTCGTCCCGACCGCTGCCTGAATCGGCACTTCGAACTGCATCCGCGGGATGAGCGCCTTCAATTTCTCGACGATGACCTTGCCACGCTCGTAGGCGAAATCGCGGTGAACGATGAAGCTGAGCGCATCGACGAGTTCGTTGTTGAGGAGGATATCCATCTTGACGAGACGCGATGGACGATAGCCGATCAAGTCGTAGTCAAGTGATGCATAACCTTTCGTGCTCGACTTCAATTGATCGAAGAAGTCATAGACGATCTCACTGAGCGGGATGTCGTACGTGATTTTGACACGGGTCGTATCGATATACTGCATGTCGATGAAACTGCCGCGTTTCTTCTGACAGAGCTCCATGATGGCACCGACATAGTCGTTCGGTGTCATGATGGCTGCTT
>NZ_NIJF01000049.1 GCF_003316765.1 Bacillus sp. P14.5
CCCAAGGATTACTTATATTCGAACGCGAAACTCGTCGAGACAATCGCGCAAACAGGGATTGCCTTCCGCTATGAGATCGAGCCTGGTGCCGTCCATAATGAAATCGCGTGGCGGCGACGGTTGCCGAACGCCCTCGCCTTCCTCTATGAATTGACATAAAAAAAGAGACGAATCCCGCGAAGGAATTCGTCTCTTGCTTGATTAGATAACCCAGTTTCCGTCACGCATGATGGCTTCGCGTGAACCGTCTTCGAGTTCTCCATCGATATTCATCTCGGCCGAGCCGATCATGAAGTCGACGTGTGTCATCGAGTCGTTCGCACCGTTCTCGGCGAGCTCTTCGGCCGACATTTGCGGTCCGCCTTCAAGACAAGTCGAGTAGGCGCGGCCGAGCGCCAAGTGACACGAAGCGTTCTCGTCGAACAACGTGTTATAGAAGAGGAGACCCGAGTTCGAGATCGGTGAGTCGTCCGGAACGAGTGCGACTTCTCCGATGCGGCGTGCTCCTTCGTCGAGGTTCAACAGTTCATCGAGTGCTTGTTGGCCTTGCTTCGCTTCCGCTTTCACGACTTTGCCGCCTTCGAACCAGAGCGTGAACCCATCGATCAAGTTGCCGCTATAGCTGAGCGGTTTCGTGCTCGACACGTGTCCTTCGACCGCATCTTTGTCCGCGAGCGTGAACACTTCTTCCGTCGGCATGTTGGCGATGAAATCGACACCGTCGATGTTCGGACCGCCGCCGCCAAGGAAGACGTGTTTCTTCGGCAAGCCGATCGTTAATTCTGTTCCCGGCGCCTTGTAATGGAGCTTCGCATACTTCTTGTTCGTGAGTAACGTCGCGCGTTCACGGAGCGATGCGTCATGCTCGTCCCACGCAGCGACCACATCCGATTGATCCATGCGCGTCGCTTCGAAAATCGCTTTCCAAAGGGCAGGCACGGCGTCTTCACGGTCTGGGAAGACTTTCTTCGCCCACGCTTCTGAAGCGCCAGCGACGATTGACCAGCTGACGTTGTCGCTCATGACGTATTTACGCCATTTGGCGAGCGCCACACCAGCGGCACGGTTCGAATCCGCGATGCGTGATGACTCGACGCCATTCAGTGCGTCCGGGTCATCACTGACGATTGATAGGAACGCGGTCTTCTCTTCGGCCAGTTGCTCAAAGCGGGCTTTGAGCCATTCCGGATACTCTTTGAAGGCATCGGCCGGGGCGTTGAAGTAACGGACTTTCGTCGTCTCTTCGTCGCTCCAGTTGACATACACTTGTTTCGCGCCAGCCGCGTAAGCTGCTTTCACGATTTGACGGACGAGCGGTGCTTGGCTAATATCAGCTCGGACTTCAAGCTGTTGGCCCGGCTGAATGTTGACGCCTTTTTTGACGGCAAGCTCAGCGTAGCGGGCAAATTCTGCCTCAGTCGGCATGGTTACAGTAGACATATGTACAGTTCCTCCTTTTTCACTTATTCCTATTTTCTTAAATTTTCGGAAAAGTTGCAACCAAATCGCAAAAACGGGCATATTAGTAGATGAAGACAGAAGGAGGAATATACATGTCAGATTGGAAAACAACGTATACACACTTTTTAACGAGCGCGACCGAGAACTACACCGACAATGAAACATTGGGTGACCTCTTGGTCCAAGGCGAACTCGCTCTCGCCAAAGTGACGGTCGACGTCGCATCAAACGAGATTAGCAATATCGAGCGCGAAGAAGAACTTACGCTCTATTTCCAAATGAAACAGTTGCTCAACATCTTGCGCGCCGTCTATAACAATCAGTTCGAGATGCAACAAGATAAACAAGACGCTCTCGTGGCGGCCGTCCTGTATTTCGTGTCACCGTTTGACGCGATTCCAGACGATGCACCGCTCGGCTTATTCGACGACGCTCAAGTCATCGACTATGTACACGAGCAGCTCGCAAGCGATATCGATCGCTTCCACAACGAATTGTAATCGTTCGGCGCTTGAAATTCCGCCATCGTCGGAGTACGCTTGAATGAGTTTATGTCAAAGGGGGCGTATGGCGCCTAGCCATCATCTATGTACGCAAAATCAAGAAAACGAATCGCCGTCGAGACGACTTTGTTCATCATCGCCGGGACGATTCTACAATCGATCTTTGTCGGATTATTGCTCAAACCAAACGAGATCGGGTCCGGGGGCATCGTCGGGATCACCTTGATCATCAACGAGCTGTTCGGCACACCGATCGGATTCACGCAACTCGTGTTGAATATCCCGCTCTTTATCGTCGGCATCAAATACCTCGGGAAACGATTTATCCTGATGACCGGCCTCGTCGTTGTCTTGTCTTCCATCTTGATTGACACGTTGCCTGTGCTCATCCCGCCGACCCCGCTTGACGACCCACTCGTCGCCTCGGTGTTCAGCGGAATCGTCTCCGGGCTCGGGCTTGCCTTGCTATTATTCGCAGGTGCCTCGACCGGTGGCCTAGATATTCTCGGGAAAGTCATTTACACGAACAATCGAAATTTATCGCTCCCTAAAATCTTTTTGACGCAAGACATCATCGTCTATATTCTCGTGTTCATCACGTTCGATATTAAAGCGGTCATGTATGCGCTCGTGCTCAGTTTCGTCCGGTCACGGACATTGTTGACGATTCACCGATTCTTCTCGGCACAAAAGCAGTGCTTCATCATCTAGTAAAAAAGCCGATGAGATCAATCTCGTCAT
>NZ_NIJF01000105.1 GCF_003316765.1 Bacillus sp. P14.5
TAATCAGATTCGATTCCAAGCATAATCTCGCATAAAATCAATTCTTTGATTTTGTTCTTGCCATAAGTTAAATAAATTCGCAATAACCGCATCACTTTCGTCTTAGAACAATAACAATCTGCGCTCGAAGACCTTCAATTATAATTGTGCTTAACCGCATGATTCTGCTCATTTTTTAGTAGAATACAGATCACGATCCATCAATCTAGAGATATGATAACACCTGTTGATCGTCAGTGTCACATTAAGAATTAATCTATAAACTACATACGTAGAAGCATGCGTTACGATGCCTTCGGACGCGGGTTCGACTCCCGCCGTCTCCATTTTGAAGTATCATTTTTCTTAAATTTTATTTTAAGAAAAATGATACTTTTTTCTTGTCAATTTTTCATTGATAATTGTAACTATCATCCACTTTACAAGGTAAGCTAAGAAGTGTTATTAGTAGATGTTCTTTGAATAACTTTTTTATCACAACAATATATGTTTCCTAAATCAAGATAAGACCTTTTATTGAAGGTTATATTTGTATCCTGAATAAGCTAGTATGTTACTAAAATTTTGCGTTCTTCATTTTTTACTTTTATGTATAATATGTGGTAAAACTATCATAAGAACGTATATTCTCTTTTTTCCTTGTGCAAAATCAAAAATAGAAAGGGAAAATTTATGATTAATAATTTTGAAAAGCAACTACTTATTAGACGATTTGTTACAACGTGTCGGTGAGAAACTACAAATAAGTAAAACACAGAGGGAACTTGCAGAAGAACGATATCATGCTGTCAGTACTTGGCTTTCCAAAGATGGGGATTTATTTGATGGGGTAGAAATTAATATTTATCCGCAGGGTTCATTAAGTATTGGTACGACTGTGAAACCCCTATCAAGACAAGAATACGATCTTGATTTAGTTTGTGAAATCAATGAGTCCTATGCAGGGAAAGATCCTATTATTCTATTAAACAAAATCGAACGACGGTTAAAAGATAATGAGATTTATAAAGATAAGGTGGAACGGAAAAATCGTTGTATTCGCCTTAATTATGCAAATGAATTTTACATGGATATCTTACCTGCACATCCTACAAATTCCATTACAGATACATGTGTAATGGTTCCAGATCGTAAAGCGGAAGAATGGAAAGATAGTAATCCCAAAGGGTTTACGTCTTGGTTTAACAATTGTTCAAATCAAGTTGGAAAAACGTTATTTGAAGCTCGTGCAGAGATTGAACCGTTACCCGAAGATGAAACTGTTGAAAGAAAAGTTCCACTCAAAAGGGCAGTTCAATTAATTAAACGCTATCGGGACATCTATTTTGAAAAAGATGCTGATTTAGCACCAATTAGCATAGTCTTAACTACACTTGCGGGACATGGATATGAAGGTCAACTATCTGTTAATGAAACAATATCTCATATTTTAAAACATATATCACTACTGATTTCCCAAAGTGATAAACGAATAGTAGTATTAAATCCATCAAACAATAAAGAGGATTTAAGTGAAAGATGGGATAATAATCCTGAACTATACCTAGAGTTCGAAAAATTTGTAATGGACTTTAAATTAAACTGGGAGCAATTGAACGAAATACAGGGGTTAAATGAAATTGCTAATAAGTTAAAGAAAATGTTTGGCGAAAACATTACAAACCAGGTATTAAAAGAACAAGCAATACATCTTGAAAAATCTAGAAGTAATAAAAATCTTGCAGTAATTGGTTCGGGGTTATTAGTCGCAGCAACAACAGAAAAAGCGGTTGCAATGGAGAGAAATACGTTTTATGGCAAAGAAACAGATACCATTTAAAAAGACGTTTATACCGATTGCTGATCAGATTGTTTCGATGCGAAATGACTTTCCTGAATTTATAGCAGAGTGGGGTAAAGGTGTTGTAGTTTGGACAGGTGAACTACAACCAACTTCATTAAGTAAAAATTATACTGTCCGTATTGTCTATTCTTTAGGCATGGATCGACCAGATGTGACGGTACTTTCTCCTAAACTGGTAAATAAAAATGATGAATCCATACCTCATGTGTATCCTGGGAATAAATTGTGTCTATTTCGTCCCAAAAAGAAAGAATGGACGAAAGAAAAATTAATTTCAAAAACAATTGTTCCTTGGGTATCGTTATGGTTATATTACTACGAACTGTGGATTGCAACAGGTGAATGGCTTGGTGGAGGGGAACATCCAACTAAGAAAAAAGGGAGAAAGTATTTTTAGAATGAGCGAGGGGATATTGTATTGTCTAAAACGAAAATTCCAGAAAAAGTGAAATTAAATCTATGGATAAAAGCAGGCGGACGATGTGAATATGATGGATGCAATAAGCGATTATGGGAGGATTCATTAACGTTGGCAAAAATGAATGCAGCCTATATTGCACATATAATCGCTGATAGCCCTGATGGACCACGTGGACATGAAATTCAATCTGAAGTATTGGCAAAAGAGTTTAGTAATTTGATGTTAATGTGCGATATACATCATCGTTTGATTGATAAAGAAGACATTGATGGTCATCCTGTAGAAAGACTTCGCGAAATGAAAAAGAGACATGAAGAAAGAATCGATAGGGTAACTTCCATTACTGAGAATATGAAAAGTCATGTACTGATATATGGAGCAAATATTGGTGCACATTCTACTCCATTAAATTGGAATGAGGCGACAAGCGCAATGTTACCAAATCGATATCCAGAAGAAAATCCTGCGATTGAACTAAGTTTAAAAAATAGTTCATTTTATGATAATCAAAACATGTATTGGGAAATCGAAAAAGAACAACTTAAAAATCAATTTAAGGATAAAGTAAAAGGAAGTTGGAGTCTGGGGATAATAAACATTTGTCAGTTTTTCATTAGCTCCACAACCTCTACTTATTTTATTAGGAACATTAATATCTGACCTTTACCCTGCGGATGTGTATCAATTAGGAAGGGAACCACAAACTTGGAAATGGCCAGATAAATTTGATGATTTCGATTACCAAGTTATTGAACCCACAGAAATCCATAAGAAAGTTGCATTGAATTTATCTCTAAGTGCAACTGTTGTTAACAGTCGTATTACGGACATACTGGGAGAAGATACATCGATTTGGACTGTAACAATCCCTTCACCAAATAATGATTTTATTAAGGGGAAAAACCAATTAAGTAAGTTTCGTGTTTTAATGAGAGAGTTATTCAATAAAATTAAATTAATTCACGGGGAGGATAGTGTTATTCATATC
>NZ_NIJF01000084.1 GCF_003316765.1 Bacillus sp. P14.5
TCGTAGTCGTCACGGAGGTCCGTGTGTGCATCGAGGTGCAAGATGACGAAGTCGTCGCCATACGCATCATGCATCGCTTTGATGACCGGCCATGTGACGAGGTGTTCCCCACCCATACCGAGTGGGAACTTCCCTTCCTTGATGACGTCTTTCACGAACGACTCGATCATATCGAGCGACTTCTGCGCGTTCCCGAACGGAAGCGGGATGTCGCCAGCGTCATAGACGGCAGCTTCCGTCAAATCACCATCAAGGTACGGGCTATATTCTTCGAGTCCGATCGAGACTTCACGGATCCGGTTCGGACCGAAACGTGAGCCCGGGCGGAAACTGACCGTCCAGTCCATCGGCATGCCGTAAAGGACTGTCTTCGCGTCCGTCACTTCTGGAAGGCTCGCGATGAACACTTTGCCTGAATAGGCTTCATCGAACCGTTTAATCATTTCGTCAAGTCCTCCACGAATTTCGGAAGGACGAACGCCGCATTGTGAAGCTTCGGCGTGTAGTACTTCGTCTCGATGTCATGGAAACGCTCCGGCGCCACTGTTTCCGGGTCGTACTGCTTCGAACCGATCGTGAACGTCCACATGCCGCTCGGATACGTCGGTACGTTCGCCGTATAGAGCTTCGTGATCGGGAAGATCTCTTTCACGTCACGTTGAACGGTTTGGATGAGCTCTGGCGTGAACCATGGGTTGTCCGTCTGCGCGACGAAGATACCGTCGTCTTTGAGCGCTCTCGAGATGCCGGCGTAGAAGCCTTTCGTGAACAAGTTGGCGGCTGGGCCAACCGGTTCAGTCGAATCGACCATGATGACGTCGTACTCGTTCTCTGATTCGGCAATATGCATGAAACCGTCGCCGACGATGACTTCAACGCGCGGGTTGTCGAGTTCGCCTGCGATGTTTGGTAAGTATTTCTTCGAATATTCAATGACTTTCCCGTCGATGTCGACGAGAACTGCTTTTTCGACTGATGGGTGTTTCATAATTTCACGGATGACGCCGCCGTCTCCGCCGCCGACAACGAGCACATGCTTCGGATTCGGGTGCGTGAAGAGTGGGACGTGAGCCACCATCTCGTGATAGACGAATTCGTCCTTATCCGTCGTCATGACCATTCCGTCAAGCAACAACATTGTTCCGAACTCGTCCGTTTCGACCATTTCTAGTCGTTGAAACTCCGTTTGTTCGCTCTCATAAACGTGGTTTACACGGAACGTAATCCCGTAATCTTCTGTCTGGTGCTCCGTAAACCATAATTTTAATTTTTGGTCCATCGATAGAACCCCTTTCTGTTCAAAAAGTTGTTCGTATGCGAGTGGCGTTTTGAGGCGCTTCTTATTCATACGATAGGAAGTATACAAAAACTGTACCCATTTTGCACGATTTTTTATTTATTTACCTCGATGTGTGAGTTTTATGTGAGTTTTGTCCGATAAAGTAAAGAGAGAGTACTTCTATCATTTGAGAGGAGGGATCCCATGTGGTCTCCTTGTACCGCCTGCTCCACGACCATCCCATTTTTGAACGGGGCCTCGTCGTTGTCAATGACAAGCCTCATCCGTACGGATCATTCGACGAATTGACCGAGCACCTCGCCACTGTCGAGGAAGATGTGTACTGTGTCGATTTGGCGACAAAACGTCAGACCGCAATCATCTCGGCGCAGAATCTGCTCGAACAAATCGCCAACCGCGACACGATCGAATTGATTCAACACGGTGACTTCGAGAGCCACTTGCAACCGATTATCCATCTCGACACCGGAGAACGGTTCGGCTATGAGGCTCTTCTCAGAAGCCAGAACAACGTCTCACCGGGCGAACTGTTCCGGGCCGCGAACCGATTCGGGCTTCACTCGAAACTTGATCAACGGGCCCGCGCCGAAGCGATCAAAGCGACGTATCACGCCGTCGAGCCCCATGAGAAGACGTTCATCAACTTCTTGCCGTCGACAATCTATAATCCGGACTACTGCCTGCAACACACGTTCGAAATCATCGACCGGTATGGACTCAGTCCCGACCGTTTCATCTTTGAGGTCGTCGAGACAGAGAAAGTGCAAGACGTCGCCCATTTGCAGCACGTGTTCTCTACATACAAGAAGCGCGGCATGAAGGTCGCACTCGACGATGTCGGCGCCGGTTTCTCGACGCTCGATATGTTGAAACGGCTCGAGCCCGACTACGTCAAAATCGACCGGTCATATATCTCTTTCTGCGATCAAGACGCCGAGAAACGAGCGTTCTTGAAAAATGTGCGGCAATTGACCCGCTCGATGGGCATCACCATCCTCGCCGAAGGCATCGAACGCGCCGAAGAAGTTGACGTTTGTCGCGAGCTCGGATTCGACCTCGCCCAAGGCTTTTACTTCGGTAAACCGTCCCCTTATGCGCTTTGACGCAAT
>NZ_NIJF01000069.1 GCF_003316765.1 Bacillus sp. P14.5
CTTCGATTGCTACGCCGAACGGTTCAAAGACCGCGGGATACATTCGAACGAAGACATCGCCCTCTCGTGGATGGAGGCGGGCCCGCACCATCTATTAGTCGGTGGTTTCCCTTGCCAAGACTACAGTGTGTCGCGCAGCCTAAAGAACGAGCAAGGGATTCAAGGGAAGAAGGGCGTTTTGTTCTGGGAAATCATGAACATCATCGAGCAGGAGAAGCCGCCTTACGTATTGCTCGAAAACGTCGATCGACTCATGAAGTCGCCTGCCAAGCAACGGGGACGTGACTTCAGTGTCATGCTTCGTGCGTTCGCCGATCAAGGCTACACGGTCGAATGGCGCGTCATCAATGCGGCCGACTATGGGTTCGCGCAACGCCGTCGTCGTATCTTCATCTTTGCGACCCGGACGGATCTTAACCATTCAGCGCGTGCCAAGCAGGCGAATCCAGAGGAATGGCTGCTCGAGTCAGGATTCTTCGCACCTGCATTCCCGGTCCATGAGCTAACAAGTGAGAAACATCCGGGTTCGCAGTTCGAACTTCCGAAAGATATCGTCGAAATCTCTGACACGTTCTCGGCGACGTACCGCAATGCGGGCATCATGTCGGGTGACCGGGTGACGACGCTCGAGACGTTACCGAAACGAGAGGTGCCGAAGACGCTCGGCGAAGTGGTCCAAGAAGTCTATGAGCAGTTCGGTCCTACACCGGAACAGTATTATTTGGACACCGAGACGATTAAAAAGTCGGGTCGGAACGAGCAGGAAGAGTTGGCTTACTTGAAAGGGCCGAAGAAAATCGAGCGGACCTCGGCAAGTGGTCACGTGTATGTGTACGCAGAGGGCGGCATGTCGTATCCGGACTCGCTTGACCTTCCGGGCCGTACGATGTTGACGAGCGAAGGCACGTGCAACCGCTCGAGCCATGTCATCGAAGATCCACAGACGAAACGACTCCGTTATCTTCGTCCCGAAGAGTGCGAGGGACTAAACGGATTCCCTTACGGATGGACGGGTACGATGACGGACCGCAAACGTTACTTCACGATGGGGAACGCCCTCGTCGTCGGATTGATTGAGCGGATGAGCCATCGAATCGCAGAGGTTCATGAGCAAGAGGATGATAAAGGTATCTTGCAGGAAGCGATTCAGATGCAGCTGTTAGGAACGTATAATAATTTTAAATAAAGAAAGCTGGGTCACTTAATTTGAATAAGATGACCCAGCTTTTTAATGTTTTGATATTTTTTCAATGAATGCCGCAGCAAGCTCTACAGGTACCGCATTTCCAATTTGCATAGCGATATTTGCCTTAGATCCCATATTAGGTCCAGATTTTAAATCGCCGTAAAAACAATAATTAATAGGGAAAGTCTGTATTAAAGCAGCCTCTCTCAAAGAAATAGCTCTGTTTTCAGTGGGATGTCCGAACCTACCTTTGGAAAGTGTTATACATCCTGTAGTAATCGTGGGCGATTGCTTTGAGTAATCCATTCGGCCATACACATCTTTAAAATTATTGTTGTTTTTATTTTGCGAAGGTAACAACAAATCTTTTTCCCAAGAAGATTTTGTTCCACCATTATGGGGCGTCATTTCGATTCTCTTTAAATTCTTGAGTGAAAGATTCATTGAAGTATGGAGATGATCAGCGGAATCACGTTCCCCAGCCGAAATTGGTGAGATTTTAAAACGTGCTAGATATTCGCCTAGGGTTACTTGCTCTTTTGTATCTGGCCAAATTTCATGAGCGCCCGATGTTTGAATGTTTGAGGAATTTAGTAAAAAGAACACTTTCTAGAGACGGAAAAGATTCGACTTTCTTAGCTACTAATATCAATCTTTTACGATTTTGTGGTACTCCATAATCTGCTGCATTAACTATTGAATACCTGACTTGATAAGAAGGTAAATTTTTATCTATAGGCTTACCCTCTAAATCTAAATTTTGTAATTTGTTCAAAAAAATCTTAAAATAAGGATGTTTGGTAAATCCTACAACATTTTCAAAGAGGATAAATTTAGGTTTAAGGATGTTTGCAACAGTATTTGTTTGAAAAACTAAATCATTTCTTATATCAAACTCTTTATTTCGATTTCTGTTATAAGAAGAAAATCCTTGACAGGGCGGCGTTGAAACTAATATTTCGATGTTTTTTTCTTTATTTTTAAATTTTTCCACCAGGTGGAATCTAATTTATTTATATCTGTAATGATAAGGTGGTCATCACCATGGTTAGCTGTATAAGACCTTGCTATAATTGGATCCATTTCGATTGAACTAACAATGTTATAGTGTCTTTTTAGACTTTCAGTCACACCACCGACACCACAAAATAATTCAACAGCTTTCTTTTTCAAATATCTCACCTACTCTTATTCACTAAAAAGGATGTGTAACAAAATGATAGATTGGTATAAAGAAGATTTACAAACAAATTTTTGTACTCTTTCAAAGATGCTCAATGCGAATGCATTTAAAGACTATATACATTACATAGATTTGGCAACATTTAAAAAATTTTGAAAGAGGAAGTAGAATAAACTTTACCCATCCAATAACCGTGTTAGCTGGTAAAAACGGCTTAGGGAAAAGTTCCTGCCTTCATGCACTTTACGGAGTACCTTATAATAAAAATATAGGGACATTTTGGTTTTCGACCGCAGTAGATCCAATAAAAGAAAAAGGAAGTACTGATAGAAATCGTTATTATTACGCCTATGGAGAAACTCGAAAAGAAGTTATATATAGTAGAATAGACAAACCTGGAAAGCCAGACTATTGGGAAACGAGTCGTCCGCTAAAATTTTTGGGTATGAAAAAACTCGAAGAAGAAGGAATAACAAGGAATTCTCCTGTACGTAAAGGTGTTGAATATATAGATTTTCGATCTGAACTCAGCCCCTATGATCAATATTACTATTTTTCGGATTTTTAAACAAACTACGAGAATGAAAACAAAACAAGACTTCATAAGAGAACGATCTAAATTTTTAGAAGAGGTCTTAAGAACTAATTCCTTTGTTCAAAAATGGAAAAAAGTAATAGGTTATGCCCCGGTTGAACTAAGTGAAGAAGAGCTAGAAGTCATAAAGTTTATTCTAGATAAAAATTATCAAAAAGCGCTGTCTGTAAAACACAGTTTTTTCACAAAAGAATTTAAAGAAAGTATTATATTTTATAATAATGATTTTAATTACACGGAAGCGCACGCTGGAAGTGGAGAAATTTCTGTTGTTAGAATCGTTAGAAAGATTTTTGAGGCCGAAGAGCATAGTTTAATTCTATTGGACGAACCAGAAGTATCTTTACATCCAGAAGCTCAGAAAAGATTAATTCTTTTACTAAGTAGAATGGCGATAAAATAAAAAACTCCAAATTGTTATTTCTACTCATTCAACAGACATTATAGAACAATTCAATAAACAATCAATCAAATTGCTATTTCAACCAGAAAATAGGTTTGAAAATAAAAATTATTGAAGAAGTACCGCCAGTAAATATTTTTAGTAATTTGGGAAGAACTTTGCCTACTAAAAAGGTCATTTTTGTAGAAGATTATTTAGTGAAATTGATGTTGGAAAAAATCATTCATCTCTCAGAAGATAGAGAAATCAGCAGTTTGAAAAATTCAGTTGAATTTAAGTTTTATCCTGGTGGAGAGAGTTATTTGAAAACAACATTTATACCTTCAACTCTTGATTCATCAAATGAAACCAGTGTAATCTTTGATGGCGATCAGAACAAAGGAATAGCTTTAGACCAATTAAGTTTTTCCTCGAATTTGAATAGAAAATTTATAGAGTTAAAAGGACTAATCGAAAGTTTAACCGGTATTAGAT
>NZ_NIJF01000044.1 GCF_003316765.1 Bacillus sp. P14.5
GAGAGATATGTACCCAGCCGAGTGTTGTGGGTACATGAGTAGGGGTTCTGAGTGAGACATATGTACCCAGCCGAGCGTTGTGGGTACATGAGTTGGGGTTTTGAGTGATAGATATGTACCCAGTCGAGCGTTGTGGGTACATGAGTAGGGGTTCTGAGCGAGAGATATGTACCCCAGCCGAGCGTTAGTGGGTACATGAGTTGGGGTTTTGAGCGAGAGATATGTACCCAGCCGAGTGTTGTGGGTACATGAGTTGGGGTTCAGAGTGATAGATATGTACCCAGCCGAGCGTTGTGGGTACATGAGTAGGTGTTCTGAACGAGAGATATGTACCCAGCCGAGCTTTGTGGATACATGAGTTGGGGTTCAGAGTGGGAGATATGTATCCAGTCGAGCGTTCTGGATACATGAGTTGAAGTTTAAGAAGTGGATGGAACTTACATAGCGGGATTTTAGAAAATTATCCCTTAAAGGGGGATAGTTTTGTTAAAAAATGGTCAGACTATTATCAGTGATTAAAGAAATGTATCATCTCCGCGGAAACGCGGGCAATAAACTAATAAGTTTGAGGTGATCACGATGACGGTTAAAATTCGAATCGTGTTTATGGTAATGCTTCTGATCGGTGCGTTTTATTTTACTTTCTTTCATGATGATGGAAAGATTGAGAAAGAAGCCGCAGAGAATCCGGCAGCTGCTGAACAGGCAGATGCTGCACCTGAAGCACATACGGTGGACGTCATTCTTGAGCGGGTCTATCTCGATGGCGAGGTAAGTGAAGAAATCAAATCTGAAACAATTTGGTCCATGGAAGACTTCTGGGCAGGCTATGCCGCTTGGGAACTCGTTGATATGACCGAAGAGCAAGTCGTTTTCCGACAGGATGTTGACGATATATCCCCCTTGTTGAAATCGAACGGCTACTTTGGCATTTCAGATGATGGAGTGCTTTCTATCTTTAATGGCAGGCCCGGCCAGTCTGAAATCATTCAGTCTTTTTTTCAAATCGATATACACAAGCTTGAAAGCGGAAAACGTGATGAGCTGGTGAAAGGAATCCCGGTTAAATCGAAGCAAAGCTATGAACAAGTCATTCAAAGCTTTCAACCTTATTCATTGAATGAAGACGCTTCTTTTGAGTAGGATGTTTCCGTATAGCTTTGTTGAGTAAAACCGGCTGATGACTGAGCCGGTTATTTTTGTTGTATGGAAGTTAAATTAGTGCAAGTTATGTCTTTCTCCTGTTTTTTTGGTAAAATAAGAACAGATGTTTCGGGTGGTGATATAGGAATTATCAGAAAGCCCGAAAACGATCATTCTTATGGTACAATGAAGTGATTAAGGGAGAGAAGATATTACATGTATGAATATATAAATGGAACAGTAAAAAGAGTGGGACCGGAATATGTGGTGCTTGAAAATGGCGGTATCGGCTATCAGATTTTCACAAGCAATCCATTCCTGTTTTCAAAGTATGAGAATCAAGAGAAAACCATCTATACATATCAACACGTTAGAGAAGACATTTTGGCGTTGTATGGGTTCTTATCTATGGAGGAAAAGTTGTTGTTCATCAAATTGCTGAATGTTTCCGGTATTGGTCCGAAGGGGGCGCTTGCCATCCTTGCGAGCGGTGCGCCCGAACAGGTCATCACCGCCATCGAAGGCGAAGACGAGCGGTTCTTGACAAAGTTTCCCGGCGTTGGAAAGAAAACAGCGAGGCAGATGATCCTCGATTTGAAAGGCAAACTGCAGGATGTTGTTCCTGATTATTTCCCGAACTTGTTTAATGAAGGGAAGCAGGAGACTGTTTCGAACAATGATGAATTGATCGACGAGGCGGCTCTTGCCTTGAAGGCTCTGGGCTATTCAGAAAGAGAAATTAAAAGAGTCACACCGAAGCTTTCTTCTCAAGGGAAAACCACTGATGAACTTATCAAGGATGCTTTAAAATTATTATTGAAATAGTAATCAAGAAAGGAGGCGGAGCTGTTGGAAGAGAGAGTTGTATCTTCAGAAGCAGAAACAGGCGATCATTCCTTTGAACTTTCTTTAAGGCCCCAGACATTAAATCAATATATTGGACAAGATAAAGTTAAGAATAACCTTGGTATTTTTATCGAAGCCGCCAGGATGAGGCAGGAAACCCTGGATCATGTGCTTCTGTACGGACCTCCAGGACTTGGGAAAACCACACTAGCCGCTGTCATCGCCAATGAAATGGGCGTCAATTTACGGACCACTTCTGGACCCGCCATTGAACGGCCGGGAGATCTTGCGGCTATCCTGACTTCCCTTGAGCCGGGGGATGTCCTTTTCATTGACGAAATTCACAGACTTCCACGGTCAATAGAAGAAGTTCTGTATCCGGCAATGGAAGATTTCTGCCTTGACATCGTCATCGGAAACGGCCCCAGTGCACGATCTGTCCGGCTTGACCTGCCTCCTTTTACATTGGTGGGGGCAACCACGAGAGCAGGTGCCCTTTCCGCTCCGCTGCGAGACCGTTTTGGAGTGTTGTGCAGACTGGAGTATTACAATGAGGAACAGCTCCGTGAAATTGTCATCCGGACGTCCGAAATATTGGATACAGTGATTGACGGTCTGGCCTCGGTGGAGCTGGCAAGAAGGTCAAGGGGAACTCCCCGGATTGCCAACCGCCTCCTGCGAAGGGTCAGGGATTTTGCCCAGGTGCGGGGGAATGGGGAAATCACTGCCGATATGGCAAATCACGCCCTTGAACTGCTTCAGGTAGACAAACTAGGACTGGATCATATTGACCATAAATTACTGAAAGGCATCATCGAAAGGTTCAAAGGCGGACCGGTCGGGCTGGATACAATAGCAGCAAGTATCGGAGAGGAATCTCATACCATTGAAGATGTCTATGAACCGTATCTGCTGCAAATCGGGTTTCTGCAGCGGACACCAAGAGGAAGGACAGTCACCGCTCTTGTTTACGACCATTTTGGACTGGAGGTTCCCAACGCATGACGGGGCTGCCTAAGTTCATGATGATTGCCGGTGCAGTATTGCTTATCCTCGGTTTTCTAATGGCATTTACAAAACTGGGACGGCTGCCAGGAGATATCATCATTAAGAAGGAAAACTCAACATTTTATTTTCCAGTAATGACGTCCATAATCGCCAGTATTGTATTATCGGTGATTTTTTACATCATTGGCAGGTTTAAATAAAGTGCATTAATGGTGGAAAATAACATGTGTTGACTTCTCTAAAGTGAAGGATTTATATTATGCCGAAAGTTACTGCTTTATAGTTAAGAAATGATTCTTCGCTAAGCCTAAGCAGAGATATTCATATTTCTACTTGAGAGAAAAGATTCCCTTCCGGTGAGTTACGGAATGGAGGCATTCATTTTTAGCGGAAATCTATTTCTTTTAAAGCAACCACAATTTTAAGGAATCGCTAGTTCTAAATGTTGTTGTTTAGTCCTATTCCCCCCTCCTTTTTCATAGAGGGATTGGAGCGGAAGACGTACGACCTCCTGCGGGACTAGCGGGACAGGTGAGACCAAGGTTACGTACCCACTGGAACGTAACCCCACAGGCGAAGCCGAGGAGGCTCATCCAGCTCCAGCGGCCAACGACTAGCAGATTTCGTTCTCTCTCCTTGCGATAAGTCATCATCGAATCGCTGACGCTCTTCGTGATTCCTTTATCTCATGCGAGAGCCCTAAAATCTGTACGTCGCTGATCGGCCGCTTCTACTTTTGCTTCACGCCCGCCCCGCGGAGTCGTGGGGCTGGAGCGGAAATCATTTTTTTATTTCATCAAACTTTGTGAAAACAGTCAAACGAAGAAAGCTTCTATTAATTAATATTATAAAAAGTAAGGTGAGAATTTTGAAGGTTGAAGATTTTGATTTCCATCTGCCGGAAGAATTGATTGCACAGACTCCTCTCGAGAAACGTTCAGAGAGCAGACTGATGGCCATCGACCGTAAGAGTGGAGATCTGCAGCATAAAACATTTAAAGAAGTTACAGACTTCCTGAAAGAAGGGGACTGTCTGGTATTGAATGACACTCGTGTCCTTCCCGCCCGATTGTTCGGGGTTAAAGAAGAAACCGGGGCCAAAATCGAGGTGCTTCTTCTGAAACAAGAGGAAGATGATTCTTGGGAAACCCTTATTAAACCAGCTAAAAGAGTAAAAGTCGGAACAAGGATTTCCTTTGGTGAAGGCAAATTGAGTGCCGTGTGTACGGGAGAGAAGGAACAAGGCGGACGAATCCTGGAGTTTCATTACGAAGGGATTTTCTATGAAGTTCTTGATGAACTTGGAGAAATGCCGCTTCCTCCATATATCAGTGAGAAACTTGACGATCAGGATCGGTATCAAACCGTTTTTGCCCGTGAAAGAGGATCAGCCGCTGCACCGACTGCCGGCCTTCATTTTACAGAGGAATTACTGGACAGCATCAGGGCAAAAGGAGTGCATGTCGCATTTATCACTCTGCATGTCGGTCTGGGAACATTCCGCCCTGTGTCGGTTGAAAGCATTGATGAACATGATATGCATTCTGAGTTTTACCAGATTACCGAAGGAACCGCGCGTCTTCTTAATGACGTAAAAGAGAGCGGCGGCCGGATCATCACGGTCGGTACAACTTCCACAAGAACATTGGAAACCATTGCTTCCAAGTATGGAAAGTTCGTGGAAGAGAGCGGCTGGACCGATATTTTTATTTACCCTGGATATGAATTCAAGGCTATTGACGGCCTGATCACCAACTTTCATTTGCCGAAATCAACGTTGATCATGCTTGTCAGTGCTTTTACAAGCAGGGATATAATCTTGAACGCTTATAATACAGCTGTAGAGGAAAAGTACAGATTTTTCAGCTTTGGCGACAGCATGCTGATTCTGTAAAATTGGAAGGAGTTAGACGATTTGACTGCAATTCGTTACGAACATTTTAAAACATGTAAACAAACCGGAGCCCGTCTGGGAAGAGTGCATACTCCCCACGGTTCTTTTGACACGCCGGTATTCATGCCTGTCGGTACACTGGCAACGGTAAAGACAATGTCCCCGGAAGATCTTAAAGCCATGGAAGCAGGGATCATCCTCAGCAACACCTATCATCTTTGGCTGAGACCAGGCCATGAAATCATCAAGGAAGCGGGCGGCCTGCATAAGTTCATGAACTGGGACCGCGCTATCCTGACTGATTCAGGAGGCTTCCAGGTCTTCAGCTTGAGCGAATTCCGCAAAATTGAAGAAGAGGGAGTCCACTTCCGTAACCATCTGAACGGTGACAAACTGTTCCTCAGCCCTGAGAAGGCAATGGAAATCCAGAATGCGCTTGGTTCGGATATCATGATGGCATTTGATGAATGTCCTCCATACCCTGCAGAACACGAATATATGAAGCGCTCGGTCGAGAGGACTTCCAGATGGGCGGAGCGTTGTCTTGAGGCTCACCAGCGTCCACAGGATCAAGGACTGTTCGGGATCATACAAGGAGGGGAATACGAAGACCTTCGCCGCCAAAGCGCAAAGGACCTTGTTTCACTGGACTTCCCTGGGTATGCAGTCGGCGGCCTCTCTGTTGGGGAACCGAAGGATGTCATGAACAAAGTTCTCGAATTTACCACTCCGCTGCTCCCGGATGACAAACCGAGATATTTAATGGGAGTAGGTTCGCCCGATGCCTTGATTGACGGCGCAATCAGAGGGATCGACATGTTCGACTGTGTCCTGCCTACGCGTATTGCCCGAAACGGTACATTGATGACGAGCAAGGGCCGCCTGGTTGTAAAGAATGCTAAATTCGCGCGTGATTTTAATCCAATCGACGAAAATTGTGATTGTTACACATGCAGAAATTACAGCAGAGCTTACATCCGCCACTTGATTAAATCCGACGAATCCTTTGGGATTAGGCTTACGACTTATCATAACCTTCATTTTCTGTTAAAATTAATGGAGCAAGTCAGACAAGCGATCCGTGAAGATCGTCTGGGGGACTTTAGAGAAGAATTTTTTGAAGCGTATGGATATAATCGTCCTGATGCAAAAAACTTCTGATTTTGGGATGTCTTTCATAAGAATTAAACATCCTCACTCGAAAGGAGGTTGAAAAATGGATACGTTTGCTACTTTAATACCTTTATTGCTTATGTTCGTACTGTTCTACTTCTTGTTGATCCGTCCGCAGCAAAAGCGCCAGAAAGCGGTACAGCAAATGCAGAATGACCTGCAAAAAGGGGACAAGATCATCACGATCGGCGGTTTGCACGGAATCATCGATGCAATCGAAGAAGGTGCCATCGTCGTGAAATGTGGAGATGGAAGCCGTCTTACATACGACAGGAACGCTGTACGTGAAGTAATCAAGGCATAATGAAAAGAGCTGCATGAATTCATGCAGCTCTTTTTTAATGGCCTTTTCGTAAACTTTGGTGCTATTTACTATAATTTTCGTAAGCTAATGTCATAGCTCACCGAAAATACCCTGGCATGCGAAAACAGCCTTTTTAATACAGCAAGGCAGGTGCGGCAGGCGACATACATCTTTTAAAACCGGATGAAGCGCTGCATCTACTTCCTGCAGCGCTAATCCTATTGATCAAGATCTTCCCCCGCTGACATTCACCCCTAATATACCGCCCATCATGCACGTGACAATAAAGCAGGCATGATAAACAACCTGTTTAGTCGAAAACAGGGAATCATATCCCAAATACTGAAACAGAAAAACTCCGACCGAAAATAACATTCCAGTAAGCGCCCCAAGCACCAAGCCTTTTTCTTTGCCTTTTCCGCCTGACATAAATCCTCCCACGAATAATGCAAGAAACGAAATGATCGTAACCGCTAAGCTGATCGAGCTTTCTTCCAAGCTGGTGAAACGAAGCATCAGGGCAAAGATTAAACTTGCTGCAGCGGCAATGACCAATATCGTGCCTGTTCCATATAAAATCGCGCTTCCCATTTTCTTGGCTTCTATAGTCTCCCTCTCCTTTCAAACATGAAAATTGCAAGCTTTTCCTAGTACAAGCATATTCATGAAAGAAAAAATAGACTATAATTTTTGCCGGCCAAGCTTCATACAATGTTACAAGCAGGCTGTGCAATCAGAATATATATAGGACCTAAAGGAGAGGGATGTATGTCACCCTTTATCATATTGGCGGTATTCATTGCCGTCTATATCTTATTGATAACAGAAAAATGGAACAGGATCCTCGCAAGCTTAGCCGGAGGGGTTGCTATGCTTTTGATAGGAGCCTTTTCCATAGAAAAAGCACTTTTCACCTATATTGACTGGAAGACGATTACTTTACTGTTTTCCATGATGCTGATTGTCACGGTGACCAGCAAGACGGGTTTCTTTGAATTTCTGGCAATCAGGCTGGCTCAGACCGTCAATGGAAATGGACTGGCCCTTCTCATAGTGTTTTCTCTATTATCCGCGGTCGGTTCAGCTTTTTTGGCAAATGTAACGATCGCCATGCTTTTGGTACCAATCCTGTTTACGTTGACAAAGCAGCTGGACCTGCCGCCGCTTCCCTACTTAGTGATGATGATATTGGCGTGCAATATCGGCGGTACGGCTACGCTGATCGGGGACCCGCCGAATATGATGATCGGACAAGCGGTTAAACACTTTACATTCAATGCATTTCTGCAAAATCTTCTGCCTGTTGCCGCAATGATATTATTAATTACAATTATCATCATCTGTTTAGTGTATAAGGATATCTTGATTGTAAAAGAAGATAAAAAACTATTATTGCGCGGCATAGATGCAAAGTCTTATTTAAAAAGAAATAAAGGCCTGACAGCGGCTATCACTGTTCTGGGATTGGTGCTGGCTGGGTTCTCTTTACATCCGGTCCTCCACCTTGATGTCACTTCAGTTGCCTTAGCGGGAGCTGTGTTGATCATGCTTCTGCTGGAGAAAATCTATGATCCTGAAGAAATCCTTAAAGAAGTGGAGTGGGGAACCCTCTTTTTCTTCATAGGGCTCTTCTTACTGGTAGGCGGGATAGAAGAGGCGGGATTCATTGACGAAATTGCACGGGAAATCATGAAAGTAACCGAGGGGGATATGAAAACAACCGCATTTGTGATCCTATGGGGGACCGGGTTGCTTTCAGCGGTCGTGGACAACATTCCGTTTGTGGCTGCGATGATTCCGGTTATTGAGGAATTCCAGGAGTTCGGTATGGTCAATATGGATCCGCTATGGTGGTCGCTGGCATTGGGTGCCTGCCTCGGCGGCAACGGAACACTGCTTGGATCTTCTTCCAACCTGGTAATCGTCGGTCTTGCTTCAAAAGAAAGCGTGCAAATCAAATTTTATCATTATTTATTAATCGGCATCCCAATCACGTTGATATCCTTGGCTGTATGCACTGTGTATGTTTACATCAAATACATTATCCCGTTTGTAGGACATTGATATGAGGGATAATCCTTAGACTGGCAGCCAGCATGGTGCCGGTCTTTTCTTGGTTTTAAACAGCATGAAAACTCAGGAAGGAGGAAGATGATGCAGTAAAAGGGTGGTGTAAACAGCATGAAAATCTCAAAAGTAAAAAGATGATGCAGTTAAAATGCATTGTAACCAACATCGAATCTCCAGAAACAAAAATCTATGCAGCCAGAGAGCGCCGCAGTCATCATCCAATCTCTAAAAACAAAATAGATGTACCCAGAGAGCGTCGCAGACAGCATCGAATATACAAAATCCAAAATCGATGCAGCCAGAGAGCGCGGCAGACAGCATCAAATCCCAGAAATCCAAAATCGATGCAGCCAGAGAGCGCGGCAGACAGCATCAAATCCCAGAAATCCAAAATCGATGCAGCCATAAAGCATCACAGACACCATCGAAACTCCAAAATCCAAAATCGATGCAGTCAGAAAACGCCGCAGACAGCATCAAATCTTCAATATCCGAAATCGATGCACCCAGAGAGAGCCGCAGGCAACATCGAATTCCTCAAAACCGAAAATCGATGCAGCCAGAGAGCGCCGCAGGCAACATCAAATCTCCAAAATCCGAAATCGATGCACCCAGAGAGAGCCACAGGCAGCATCGAAGCTCCAAAATCCAAAAACCAAAATCGATGCAGCCAGGATGCGCCGCAGGCAACAGCAAATCTCCAAAATCCGAAATCGATGCACCCAGAGAGAGCCACAGACAGCATCGAATCTCCAAAAACAAAAATCGATGCACCCAGAAAGCACCTCAGGCAACAGCAAATCTCCTCTTCACAGAACTCCCGCTAACATAATCAATTCACCCATAGAAAAACTTACCTCTAATCATTTTTATGGGTACGTGCATACTAAAGTGTGCAAAACGTACGTACCTGAAGGAGGAGAGGGACGTGGAGGAGTATCTTGTCATCATTATAAGGACGGTCTTTTTATATGCAGTCATTTTATTTATATTTCGGGTAATGGGCAAAAGGGAAATCGGGGAATTAAGTCTCTTGGATCTTGTGGTTTTCATTATGATAGCGGAAATGGCAGTTCTGGCGATTGAAGAGCCCAAAAGTGAATTAGTGAATACTCTGCTTCCCATGGGGGTACTGATGCTCATTCAGATTATCACTGCCTTTTTATCGATAAAAAGCAAAAAGTTCAGGGAACTGGTCGATGGTAAGCCGACCGTCCTGATCAGTCATGGGAAAATTGATGAGAGAGCTATGAGAAAACAAAGGTACAACTTTGATGACCTTCTCCTTCAGCTGAGGGAGAAGGATATCAGCAATGTGGCCGATGTAGAGTTCGCCATTCTGGAACCTTCTGGTACGCTGTCTGTCATTAAAAAAGATGATAAAAGCGGGAAGGGATCATTAACGCTGCCTTTGATTCTGGACGGCATCATTCAGCAGAATCACTTGGAGTTGATCGGCAAGAATGAATTCTGGCTTCGCAAAAGTTTGAGGGAGAAGGACTACCACAACCTTGAGGAGATTTCCTTTTGCAGTTTTCAGGACGGCCAGTTTTATGTAGACCTTCGGGATAAATAAAAGTCACAAAAAATGAAGCCATTACCTGAACAAGCAGGTAATGGCTTTGTTTATCAATATAGGCTGTTTTCGGAAAAATCCCCAAGAGTATAATTTCCCCCTGGATACTAAGGGTTTTCACTCTAATCGTGGAGAGCAGCTATATTCTTTTCTGATTACCAGGCAGTGAATTGTAGTTGTTTTTTTAGAAGTCTGTCGCAAAGATTGTGGCTGTTTTTAAAAGTAATGGATTTCCACTCCAGGCGCGCGACTCCGCGGGGCGGGCGTTGAGCCTCCTCGGCTTCGCCTGCGGGGTCTCATCTGTCCCGCTGGTCCCGCAGGAGGTCGCGCGCCTTCCGCTCCAATCCTTCTACGTAAGAGGGGAAGTGGGGAGAAATTAGCATTCAAAAGCAACAAACTTTTTGAAAGTTTTTTAAACTAATTATTGTTATTTTTGGAAAAATTATCAAGATGCGACATTCCCCCGGATGCTAATGATTCTCTCTTAAACATGGAGGTAGTAGCTCTTTTCTTTCTTGCTTACCAGGATAGTTCCAATGAATGATGACTTCATCTTACAACATTCATATCAAATAGCAAAAAAGTTTACGAAAAGAGCCTTTTAGAAAGACAGCAACATTTCGAAAAGAGCTTTAATTTAAGACCAGCTTCCCGATTAAGGGAATCCTTTTGATGTCGTCTCTCCTGATGAGTTTTAGGAGGATGGAAAGAATGACATACAATATCGTCGTTAGGATGACTCCTGTCAGCAGGCGGAGTCCAAGCGGCATACCTTGCAAGATACTGGTATAAAGATAATGGCCGCCTAAACCGGTAAAAGCCATTACAACTGCAAACTTTGCATAATCCCTGACATAGATGGTCATGGGAATGGTTTTTAATATGGTTGCAAAATGCAAGAGAGTAACGAGCATCATGCCTGTTACAATTCCCAAAGCCGCACCGTTGATTCCGAAAGCGGGCTGGGAGGCGAGAACAAAGATAATGCCTGTTTTCACAATTGCACCTATCAGGCTGTTAATCATCGCTGCTCTTGCCAGGTCCAGCGCTTGAAGCACGGCTTGAAGAGGTCCTTGATAGTAATAGAATAGAAAAAACGGCGCCATGATCATTATGAACCCGGAGCCGCTGCTGCTGCCATACATGACGGTCATCAACGGCTCGGCGAATATGAATAATAAAACGACAGCTATGCCGCCTGTGATCAGACAGAATCTCAAGGCCTGTGTCAGCCGGTGCTCAATCAGGACAAAATTCTTTTGTTTATTAGCCTCACTGACAGCGGGCACCAGCGATGTAGAAAGTGAAACTGTGATGAAGGACGGCAGGAACAATAACGGGAGGGCGAACCCCGTCAAGGATCCATACTGCTTGGTAGCAAGAGAGGTGGCTACCCCCGCCAAAGCAAGGCTGTGAGCAACTACAATCGGCTCGAAAAACCAGGAGATTGAACCGATCATCCGGCTGCCTGTAGTCGGCAGGGCAACACTCATCAATTCATTTAAAGTGGCACGGCCGGACTTGACCGCTCCGAAGAAATTCCGGCGAACCTTGAATTTTTTCTTTAACTTAAAGGCTGTGAACATATAGAGAAGAGAAGCCAATTCGCCCAGTACAGAAGCTACCATTGCAGCCGCTGCAGCGTATTCAATACCATAAGGAAGAAAAGTCTTCGTCATGACAGCGATCAGTGATATCCGGACGATCTGCTCGATGACCTGGGAAATGGCGGCAGGCTTCATGTTCTGCCTTCCCTGGAAATAGCCCCTGATGACAGAGGAAATAGCGACAATCGGGATAATCGGAGCTATCGCGACTAATGGATAGTAGGTCCTCGGATCTGTAAAGAGTGTTTCCGATAAGTATGGGGCAAGCAAAATCAATGCGGGAGTGAAGATCATAGACAGGGAAACGGTAATGGCCAGTGAAACGGCAAGGATTTTTTTGACCTTTTTTATATCACCCTGAACTTCTGCCTCTGCTACACTCTTCGAAATGGCAACAGGCAGTCCCATTTGTGTAATGGTAATAACGAGAATCAAAGTCGGGAATGCCATCATAAAGAGACCGACGCCTTCTTCACCGATGAACCTGGCCACTACAATTCTATTGATGAATCCGAGAATCCTGGTTATCAAGGCAGCACCCATTAAAATCATCGTGCCTTTCAAAAATTTGGACATTTCATTCCCTGCCTTCTCAAAAATCGTAATATCGTATACAATTATCTATATGCAACAGGGTGGACAAAGCATGACAAGTTGTTGGCAATTAGAAATGGAGCGGGGGAAATATATGAACGTTTTGAAACATCCGTACAGTCACTTTTATGATGATGTAAAGCCTGCACTAATCAGCAAGGTTGAGGAATTTGAAGTACTTGGCTATGGCAAAGCAACTGTTGAAAGCTTATGGACATACCTGTTAAAGAAGAAATGGAAGAAACCGAAAGAGGAAATCAGGATGTTTGAATTAGTAAGTGACATTTTAAGCGTCAAAGCAGGGGAATATATGAGCTTTGAAACTGTGGAGGCCTATCGTTCTCCTAATTGGTTCAGCGACTTGAATGAGGATGAACTGAAAGAACTGCTGAAACCGAATAAGAAATCCTGATTTTTATTGGTAAAATATTGAATTGACAGTAAATTGCTGCTAATTCATAATGGGAATATTGGTACAACTCATAGGCATTTGGACCGTAAAATTTAATATCGAGGGGCACAGCCCTGTACATATGCAAGGAGGACTTATACATAATGGTAAAACGCAGTAGGATTGTCGCCTTTTTCATAATCGTTCTTTTATTGGGAGGATTAATAGGCGGCACAACGAACAACATCTTGAAAGACATAAAGCTGGGACTGGACCTGCAGGGGGGCTTTGAAGTTCTCTACGAGGTTAAATCTTTAAACGGCGATGACGAGGAAATTACGAGTGAAACAGTTGCCAATACAGCTGATGCACTGGATAATCGGATCAACGTCCTCGGGGTGAGCGAACCGAACATCCAGATTGAAGACGGCAACAGAATCCGTGTCCAGCTTGCCGGAGTAGAGGATCAGAATCAGGCGAGGGAAATTTTATCCACCCAGGCTAATCTGACCTTTCGAGATATAAATGATGAAGTGAGGCTGGACGGTTCCGACCTGGTTACAGGCGGAGCTCAGCAGGCGTTTGATGAAAATAATAACCCGATTGTTTCTCTGGAATTGAAAGACCGAAATCAATTTTATGAACTTACCAAAGAACTTTCACAACTGCCTCCTCCTGAAAACAGGCTGGTCATCTGGCTGGATTATGAAGAAGGGGTCGATTCCTATCAGGATGAAATGACAAAAGAAGATCCTAAATTCCTATCAGATCCGCAAGTTGGCGAACCTATCAATTCAAATGAAGTTCAAATCACAGGAAGCTTTACGATTGAAGAAGCACAGGACTTGGCAGCATTGCTTGACGCGGGGGCTCTTCCTGTAGACCTTGAAGAAGTTTATTCTACTTCTGTCGGGGCTAAATTCGGTGAACAGGCAATGGATAAAACCGTGACTGCCGGAATCATCGGGATTGCGATTGTATTCTTGTTCATGCTGATTTTCTACCGATTCCCTGGATTCATTGCCATGATCACCTTGTCAGTATACATTTTCGTTATTCTATGGGTATTTGACATGATGAACGGTGTGCTGACACTGCCTGGTATTGCGGCTTTGATCTTGGGGGTCGGTATGGCTGTAGATGCCAATATCATCACGTACGAACGCATTAAAGAAGAAATGAAGGTCGGAAAAAGTGTCCGCGCCGCATTCCAGGCCGGGAATAAATCTTCCTTCATGACGATCCTGGACGCGAACGTGACTACCATTCTTGCTGGTGCTGTCCTGTTTTATTTTGGGACAAGCTCTGTAAAAGGCTTTGCCACAATGCTGATTGTCAGCATTCTGACAAGCTTCCTGACAGCCGTATGGGGATCCCGCCTGCTCCTTGGATTATGGGTCAACAGCGGTGCATTCAATAAGAAGCCATCATGGCTGGGAGTGAACCCTAAAGATATTAAAGATATCGCTGAAAATTATGATACATTGGATCTGCCTACTGCTTATGACAAATTTGATTTCGCGAAACAACGAAAAAAATTCTTCGCGATTTCTGGAGTCTTGATTACCGCAGGTCTTATCATCCTGGCTGTGTTCAGATTGAACCTGGGGATTGACTTTGCTGCAGGTACCAGAATGGAAATCCTGTCTGAATCCGGTTTGACTGCAGACAGCATAACAGAAGAGCTTGAAGAAGCTGGATACCCATCCGAAGAGATTGTCATCTCCGGTGACAATAACCAGATTGGGGTTATCCGTTACAGCGATGTCTTGAATAAAGATCAAATTGCTGAACTGAAGGATTACTTCACGGAAGCATATGATGCAGAACCAAATATAAGCACTGTTTCGCCGATTATTGGTGAGCAGCTTGCGCAAAACGCAATGCTTGCTGTTGCTATCGCTTCGATTGGGATCATCATCTATGTAACCCTTCGATTTGAGCTTTCCATGGCAATCGGGGCGATTGCGGCCCTTCTGCATGATGCGTTCTTCATCATTGCGTTCTTCAGCTTGACCCGCCTTGAAGTGGATTTAACGTTCATTGCAGCAGTGCTGACCATTGTCGGTTACTCGATTAATGATACGATCGTTACGTTTGACAGGATGAGGGAAAACCTGCAGAAGAAGCGCAGATTGAAAACTGTCGAGGATATAGAAGAAGTCGTGAACAATAGTTTACGCCAGACGCTAACCCGTTCCATCAGCACGGTGATTACTGTGGTGTTTACAGTCGTCGCCTTGATGATCTTCGGAAGTGAGTCTATCACGAACTTCTCAATTGCTTTGCTTGTAGGTTTAATTTCAGGTACCTATTCTTCCGTATTCATAGCTTCTCAATTATGGCTTGTGCTGAAGAAGAGGGAATTGAAGAAAAAAGGGACCATCATCACCTTCAAAGAGAAGAAGAAAATATCAGACGAACCTCAAGTTTGATTCTATTGCTGAAAGGACGAGTATGCCAGGCGGCTGTGCCTGGGATACTCGTCCTTTTAAGCGTTTCAGGAGATAGATTAAAGGTAAATGGGTTACAATAAAGTGGAATAAGGGGGGACAACCATGAGTACAGATGATCGTTTTAAAAAAGCTGAATTTGCTGCGATGGTCGGAGTTGTAGGGAATATACTGCTGGCCGGTATCAAATGGTGGGCTGGTGTTGCTGGAAACAGTAAAGCACTTATAGCGGATGCTGTCCATTCAGCCTCGGATGTCGCAGGCTCATTCGCTGTATACATAGGTCTCCGCGCAGCCAAACAGCCGCCGGACGAGGACCATCCATACGGACATGGCAAGGCAGAATCCATCGCTGCCATCATCGTGGCTGTACTGTTATTTTTAGTCGGAATTGAGATTGGGAAATCTTCTATTGAATCGTTTTTTCAGCCAATCGAACCGCCGACTTCCATTGCGATCTATGCTGTTATCTTTTCTATAGTGGTCAAGGAAATAATGTTTCAGTACAAGTATAGATTGGGTAAAAAACTGAAGAGCGACGCCTTGATTGTCAATGCTTACGAGCATCGGTCGGATGTCTACTCATCCATTGCTGCTCTTGTGGGTATTGGTGCTGCCATGCTGGGTGGAGTTTTTGGCATTGGCTGGCTGGAATATGGAGATCCGGTTGCCGGAGTTTTTGTTTCGCTGCTTGTATTGAGAATGGCGTGGAAACTGGGCGCTGAATCCATCCATAATACTCTGGATCACGTCCTGCACGATGAAGATACGCAGGAGTTGAGACAATTGGTAAGTGAGGTTGAGGGAGTCCTGGCCATCAATGAACTTCATGCCAGGGAGCACGGCCACTATCTTATTGTGGATTTGAAGATCAGTGTGGACCCTCACATCACTGTGGAAGAGGGTCATCGAGTGGGGAAAAAGGTAAAGAAAAGATTGTTGGAGGACCCTGACGTCCAAGATGTTTTCATACACATCAATCCATATAATGCAGAAGGAGAAGACGACAAGAAAGTAGATTTGACGTAAGGGGGGAGAGCGCAGTGAAGATTCAATGGAATTTGATTTTAGGACTTATCTTTGCTCTGATTGTCGCTATCTTCGCAGTTATTAACGTGGATCCAGTAAGAGTAAACTATCTTTTTGGAGAAGCTCAATGGCCACTGATTTTGGTCATCATCGGTTCAGTTCTTATGGGCGGTCTGATTATAGGCTCCGTTGGTTTGTTTCGTATATACGTGATACAACGAAAGCTTAAAGCACTGCAAAAAGAGAACGACAGACTGAAGGGTGTGGCAGGAGATCAAGAAACCCTTGCAGTAAATGACAAAACGCAAGACGGAGTGCAGGATAGCAGAAGCATTCAGGAAGAAAAAGAAACAAGGATGTAACCCAAATGCAGTTAAATTAAAAGCCGCAGTACTAAGAGGACGAAATCGCTTATGATTTCGTCCTCTTCTTCTATGGATAAAACGAGGGACATCAAAAGAAGAAAAAAAGAAATCATGTACTGCGCAGCCGAACCAAAGGACATCAACTCAAGGCGAAACGAAAATGATGCACCCCGCAGCGGAAGCAGAAATCCATTTCTTTTTTGAAGATGTTATTTTTGCGAAAGGAAAATAAAAAGCGTAATACATCACTTTCCATGTTTCTCTGATTGAAAGGCATACCCCCATTTTGTATAATAGGAAAGGCTGAGGGGTGAACGTATGTTGAAATCGAAATCACGTTGGGTAGTTAAAGAACACAATGAAACAGACAGTACTGAACTGCAACAAAAGTTGAATATACCTCCGATTGTCAGTAAGCTGCTGGCAAACAGGGGGATACATGATATAGATGAAGCGAAGGCCTTCTTACATGGCGATGAGCAGCCTTTCCATGATCCTTATTTATTAATGGATATGGACAAAGCGGTAGAACGGGTGAAAAAAGCCATCGAATATGGAGAACCGATTTTAATTTTTGGGGATTATGATGCAGACGGTGTCAGTTCGACTTCCACGATGATGCAGACGCTGCTTGACTTAGGTGCGGAAGCCCACTTTTATATTCCGAACCGCTTCACTGAGGGGTACGGTCCAAACGAAAATGCTTTCCGATGGGCAGCGGAGGAAGGATTTTCTTTGATCATCACAGTGGATACCGGAATAGCGGCCGTGAAAGAGGCTGTGCTGGCCAAAGAACTGGGAATGGATTTGATCATCACTGACCACCATGAACCCGGACCGGAGCTTCCTGAAGCATTAGCGATCCTTCACCCAAAAAGGGAAGGAAGTACATATCCTTTTGCTGATCTTGCCGGTGTCGGCGTGGCGTTTAAGTTTGCTCATGCTCTTTATGGAGAATTCCCTGAACACTTGCTTGATCTCGCGGCAATTGGTACCATTGCTGATCTTGTTCCTTTAAAAGGGGAAAACAGGGCCATTGCCAAAAAAGGCCTTGCGAAACTGCGGACCAGCAAGCGTTCTGGAATTGCCGCCCTTTGTAAAGCGGCCAACACCCAAATGAACGAGATTACCGAAGAAACGGTCGGGTTTGCCATTGCCCCGAGAATCAATGCGATCGGGAGACTGGGGGATGCGGACCCGGCTGTGGATTTAATGCTGTCTCAGGATATGGAAGAATCCATGGCCATAGCGCAGGAAATCGACGGCATCAACAAAGAAAGACAGAATATAGTCAATGAAATGACACAAGAGGCTGTTGAAATGGTTGAAACCGAGTTTCCTCTTTCCAGTAACTCCGTGCTGGTCATTGGAAAAGAAGGCTGGAACTCCGGGGTTGTCGGAATTGTTGCTTCCAGACTTGTTGAAAAATTTTACAGGCCTGTCATTGTTTTAAGCTTCGATAGTGAAAAAGGACAGGCTAAAGGGTCTGCCCGCAGTATTGCCGGATTTGACTTATTTAAAAATCTATCACAATGCCGCGAGCTTCTTCCTCATTTCGGAGGCCACCCTATGGCTGCCGGAATGACACTGGACTTGGAGAATGTAGCTGAATTGCGGAATCGCTTGAATGGGTATGCGAATGAACAGCTGACAGAGGAAGACTTCATTCCCCTGACAGAGCTTGACGCTTCTATCCGTCTCGAGGAAGTGGATATCGAAACGATTGAGTCCCTGCAGATGCTTGCTCCTTTCGGGATGGGAAATCCCAAGCCGAAACTGCTTATTGAAGGGGTTACCATCAATGGAATGAGAAAGATAGGCGGCAATCAGGACCATTTAAAACTTTCCCTGCAGAAAGACGTCTATACCTTGGACAGTATCGGATTTGGCATGGGGGAATTTGCCGATCACATTTCACCGCTTGCAGAACTATCGGTGATTGGAGAGCTTTCTGTTAATGAATGGAATAATATCAGGAAGCCGCAGTTGTTTCTCAAAGATCTTACTGTTGCCCACTGGCAGCTCTTCGATATGAGGGGAATCAAACCATTTAAGAGGTGGTTTGAAAAGGTTCCTGCCCACGACCGGAAGATCATTGCCTTTAATCAGGCTACAATCGACCGTCTGCCGCTTGAAGCTTACAGCGATGACTTGGTATTACTATCATCAAATGAAGAAGCGGCAGAGCTGCTGCAGCCTTCCTCAAGTATTGTGCTGCTGGATCTGCCTCCTGCTGCAGAATGGCTGGAAACAGTGGTTAGCAGGGCGGAACCGGAAAGAATCTATGCTCACTTTGACCATGTGGAAGATCATTTTTTCAGTACAGTACCAAAGCGAGAGCACTTCAAATGGTACTATGGCTTTCTTTTAAAAAGAGGGTCTTTCGATCTCAAGAAGCATGGCGGCCAGCTTGCTCAACATAAAGGCTGGTCAAAAGAAACTGTCGAATTCATGTCAAAGGTGTTTTTTGAACTGGATTTTGTTACAATAAACAATGGATTACTTTCCGTGAATTCTTCCAAAGTTAAGAGAGACTTAGAAGAATCGGTTACTTACCGGCAAAAACAGGAACAATATAATCTAGAGAATGAATTGTTGTATTCATCTTATCAGGAACTTAAGGACTGGTTTGATAAGAAGACTGGAATGGTCTGCAACATATGAGGAGGACTTTTAAGCATGGACTTAAAACAATACGTAACAATCGTCGAAGACTGGCCGAAAGAAGGCATTAGATTTAAAGATATCACTACGTTGATGGATAACGGCGATGCGTATAGATATGCTACTGATAAAATCGTGGAATATGCAAAAGAAATAGAAATCGACCTGGTTGTAGGTCCCGAGGCTAGAGGCTTCATCATCGGATGCCCTGTTGCCTATGCACTTGGAGTAGGTTTCGCGCCTGTCCGAAAGCCGGGCAAGCTGCCTCGTGAAACGGTCAAAGTCGAGTACGGCCTTGAGTATGGCAAAGACGCCCTGACAATCCATAAGGATGCCATCAAACCAGGTCAGCGCGTCCTCATCACAGATGACCTTCTGGCTACCGGCGGAACAATCGAAGCCACAATCAAGCTTGTTGAAGAATTAGGCGGTATTGTCGCAGGTACTGCATTCCTTATCGAACTGACATACCTTGACGGCCGCGATAAGCTGGACGGCTATGACATAATGACACTTATGCAATACTAAGTTTCACAATTTTATATTAAAGCAAAAGGACTGGGCATGCTCAGTCCTTTTGTTATACCAAGAGAATGAGTGACACTGCGAAAATATGGATTACTTTTTTGGTCGTGCTCAACAAGTTTGATTACCGCCGTCTACTACTTGATTCTCCTTTTCCTTGCTATTACAAATCATTTTGTAAATATTTCTTAAAGAGGGCCATTGACTAAAGCGCTAATCAATTACATATAATTCTTCAAAAAAATGGATTGTTAGAAAGCGGGGCTTGTTTACCTTTATTGCAGGAAAAGTATTGTTCATATCAAAATTATCTCATGAGAACATTTGCCTGTCGGGGCTGATATAGGCGCTTCCACTTTTTACGAAAGAAAGCGCTTTATTAAGAAATGGTAAATATTTTTCGACAAAAACAGCCTTTTTTAGGGGTGAAGGCTTTACATATCTTCAATTTTTTTTGATAATAGTATACAATACGCTTTTTTATTGTGAACCTGAGTTCATTTTTCATGTCAGGCCATTAGTAATGAATGGAAAACGCATGAAAAATTGAATTTAATATATTGCAAAGGTGATTTTGCTGATGGCAAAAGATCAGATACTGACCCCTGAAGAGGTCGTAAAACGGACAAGTGAATATTTGACAGAAGAAGATGTCAAGCTGGTAAGAAAGGCATATGAGTTTGCCAAGGAAGCGCATAAAGAGCAATTCCGTAAGTCCGGCGAGCCCTATATCATCCATCCGATCCAGGTGGCAGGTATCCTTGCAGACCTTGAGATGGACCCTTCTACAGTCGCTGCGGGTTTTTTGCATGATGTTGTCGAAGATACCGGCATTACGCTTGAAGAAATGGAAAACAGCTTTGGAAAAGAAGTTGCCATGCTTGTCGACGGTGTGACAAAGCTGGGTAAAATCAAATATAAATCTCAGGAAGAGCAGCAGGCCGAAAATCACAGAAAAATGTTTGTGGCCATGGCACAGGATATCCGGGTCATTTTGATCAAGCTTGCTGACCGCCTTCACAATATGAGGACGCTGAAGCATCTTCCCAGTGAAAAACAAAGAAGGATTTCTAATGAAACCTTGGAAATCTTTGCTCCATTAGCCCACAGGCTCGGTATTTCTAAAATCAAGTGGGAATTGGAAGATACGGCTCTACGTTACTTGAATCCTCAGCAGTACTACCGAATTGTCAATCTTATGAAAAAGAAGAGAGCGGAGCGGGAACAGTATTTAGATGAGGTCATTGATGAAGTGAAAACGAGCATGACTGAAGTGAACATCGAGGCGGATATTTCTGGAAGGCCGAAGCATATTTACAGCATCTACAGAAAGATGGCTCTCCAGAATAAGCAGTTCAATGAGATTTATGATTTGCTCGCGGTACGGATCGTCGTAAACAGTATCAAGGATTGTTACGCTGTCCTGGGCATCATCCATACCTGCTGGAAGCCTATGCCTGGCCGTTTCAAAGATTATATTGCCATGCCTAAACCAAATATGTATCAATCCCTCCATACAACCGTCATAGGCCCTAAAGGCGATCCTCTTGAAGTGCAGATCAGGACTTCCGAGATGCATCAGATCGCTGAATACGGGGTTGCTGCTCACTGGGCTTATAAAGAAGGACAGAATGTCGATGAGAAAGCGACCTTGGAAAAGAAACTCACATGGTTCAGGGAAATTCTTGAGTTTCAGAACGAGTCTGCCAATGCAGAAGAATTCATGGAATCTCTGAAGATCGACCTGTTTTCCGACATGGTCTTTATTTTCACACCTAAAGGCGATGTGATTGAACTGCCGGCTGGTTCCGTGCCGATTGACTTTGCTTACCGTATTCACTCTGAAATCGGAAACAAAACAATCGGGGCAAAAGTGAACGGAAAAATGGTCACGCTTGATTATAAGCTTCACACCGGGGATATTATCGAAATTCTAACATCTAAACATTCCTATGGTCCTAGTAAAGACTGGCTCAAGCTTGCGCAAACGTCACAAGCCAAGAATAAGATCAAAACATTCTTCAAAAAGCAGCAGCGTGAAGAGAACATCGAAAAGGGCAGGGAACTTGTTGAGAAAGAAATCAAAAACCTTGAGTTTGAACTTAAAGAAGTCCTGACACCTGAAAATGTTTCCCGCGTTTCGGAGAAATTCAACTTCTCTAATGAAGAGGACATGTATGCAGCCGTTGGGTACAGCGGTATAACGGCTGCACAAATCGCCAACAGGCTGACAGAAAAGCTTAGAAAGAAACGCGACCAGGAAGAATCACTGCAGGATACCATAACGGAGCTGAAAGCAACACAGCCTGCAAAGCGAAAGCGGGATGCGGGCGTTCAGGTGAAGGGAATCGACAATCTGCTGATCAGGCTTTCCCGATGCTGTAATCCGGTTCCCGGAGACGAAATCATTGGATTCATTACCAAGGGCCGCGGTGTCTCGGTGCATCGATCAGACTGTACAAATGTTTCTGCTGATAATGCGGAGCAGCGATTGATACCTGTTGAGTGGGAAAGTGACTTCCCGAACCGTAAGGAATATAACGTGGATATTGAAATTTCCGGGTTCGACCGCAGAGGCTTGCTGAATGAAGTGCTTCAGGCAGTCAATGAAACGAAGACAAACATCTCAGCAGTAAGCGGGAAATCGGACCGAAATAAAATGGCAACGATTAATATGTCAATCTCTATTCAAAATATCTCCCACTTGCACAGGGTGGTAGAAAGAATCAAGCAGATATCAGATATCTACGCTGTCAGAAGGATCATGAATTAAGGAGTTATAATTGAAATGAAAGTAGTACTTCAACGAAGCCGTGAAGCTTCTGTGACTGCAGAGGGTGAATTGAGCGGTGAAATTAAATCAGGTTTTGTGCTGCTGGTCGGTGTCACCCATGAGGACACCGAAAAGGATGCAGGCTGGCTTGCGGATAAAATTGTAAACCTTCGCGTGTTTGAAGACGATGAAGGAAAGATGAATCGTTCGTTGCTGGATGTGGGAGGAGAAATCCTATCTGTATCTCAATTCACTCTATATGGTGATTGCAGAAAGGGAAGGCGCCCTAACTTTATGGGGGCTGCTAAACCACAGCAGGCAGAGAAGATTTATGACTACTTCAATGAACAATTAACAAGCAAAGGGGTCAAGGTCGAAACAGGTGTCTTTGGCAGCATGATGGATGTCAAGCTGACTAACGACGGCCCTGTAACCTTGATTATTGAGAGTCCTTAAATTACAAAAGGGATGAAGATTAGAAAATCTTCATCCCTTTTTTATGACCCTAGGTAACACCCGGCTATGGGGTTCCAGAGAGCTGATATTGCTTTATGAGATAGGATAAGTGCATTAACCTGGTATTTATTTTGATCCCTGCAGAGGTATGCCTTCTGAAGGACGTGAATAATTCTATCTAAGATTAAGCGGAATTTTTCCGGTTAATCTGTGGGATAGAATCGAATTGCGGGCAAATAAGCGGAAATTTTCCGCTTAAGCACAATAAAATGAACGATTTTCGCTTCTTTTTAGAGAATAAGCGGAATTTCTTCCCTTATTCAAAGTGAGAACGAATTGCTAGAGAAAGCCTTATAGGTCAAGTCCGGCAAAAGAGGCCTCCACCCGCAGAGAAGAGGCTGGGACAAAAGTAGAAAACTAATTGATGCAAGTAGAAATCATCGAAAATAAAACCGCATGAGATCAAGGTTATATACTTGATCTCATGCGGTTCATTTTTGTTATTAGGCTCTTACCTTAAAGATGTTATTTTTTAGATTAGGTTATCCGCCAGTTCCTGATCGTAGGCGGATTGGAGCGGAAGGTGTGCGACCTCCTGCGGGACTAGCGGGACAGGTGAGACCCCGCAGGCATAGCCGAGGAGGCTCAGCGCCCGCCCCGCGGAGTCGTGCACCTGGAGCGGAAATCCTTTCTTTATACTCAGACACATTCTTTTGAAAAGAGCTTTTTATAAGGTTTTGTCCCAGCCTTTTGATTTACTGTTTAAAAAAATTAAAGCCATTTAAACTTTTAAATTTCCCGGCTGAGTATATTACCTTGGTGCTTTCGTAATTCATTTCACTCCGAAAAATAATCATCCAGTCCATAATATATACTTCTTGCGGCCATGTCCTGAAAGCTGTGTGTGCTCGACAGTGCTTCTTCAGAAGGATTGCTGAGGTATCCCAGTTCCAGAAGGACAGCAGGCTGTTTATTTTCCCTTATGACATAATAGTCCCCTTGCTTGAGCCCTCTGTTTCTTGAAGAAAGACTTTTGGCAAGGCTGTCCAGTACTGTCTGAGATAATTCTTTTTGATATTGATGATAATAATAGGCCGTATACCCTTTTACGGATGAATCACTGATGCTGTCATAGTGGATGCTGATGAAAGCATCGCTATCGTGGTAATGTGCCAGGGCAACCCTGGTATTCAGCGAGGAGTACGAATCGTCGTTTCTCGTCAGGATTACATTGGCACCTGCATTCTTCAGTAGATCATAGAGTATTTGAGAGGTGGACAATGTAAGCTCTTTTTCAAATGTGCCTCTATAGCCGATGGTCCCGCTGTCACGGCCTCCATGACCTGGATCAATCAAGATGGTCTTACCTTTAAGTCCACCGCTTTTTGGTTTGTTTGCTGCTTCTTGGCTGCGAGAACCGGAAACGGAGACTATCCAGCCGGCGACAAATCCGGATTGCCCGTTGCTTAGAGAGACCTCATACCACTCTCCAGACTTTTTCTTGATAGGAAAAGTTTCTCCTGAGGAAACCCTGGCAACGATGGCTGAATTAGTAGAGGCTGAGCTTCTTAAGTTCGTTCCGTTATAAAGGATTTGTACCTCTCCTGTTTCAATCCTGCTCTGTTGTTTTTCGGGTTTTTCCCCAACTGTTTTCTCAATATACCATCCTGCAGCCCAACCGGTTTTTCCTCCCTTGAGGGAAAGTTTATACCAGTTGCTCTCCTCTTCAAGGATCTCAAATACCTCACCATGCTTGACTGAGCCGATTACTTCTCCATTCAAATCTGCTTTTTCCCTGATATTCAGGGTATGGATCGTGACTTTTCCGAAGGCTGCCTGATTGGCGGGCGGTTTGCTGGCTGACGATGGTTTCTCTATGTACTGGCTGCTCACCCATCCTTCCGTGTTCCCGAATCCGATACGGAACCAGCCTGATACACTTCCGGTGACCGGAACTTTATCTCCTTTATTCAGTTTTCCGAGAACACTGCCATTTAATCCTGGAGAGTTTCGGACGTTTAAAGAATTATCCGTCGAAACGCCTGTCCAATTTTCATTTTGGATTGTACTTGTGCCTTCCCTGTCTTCTAGTGGGGGATCATCCCCTGTTATGTAATCTTTGTGAACCCAGCCTGAATTCTGTCCTGCGGAGATTTCAAACCAGTTACCATTGTCCCCTGTTATAGTGATTTCCTGGCCTTTTTGCAGAGTTGCAACGACAGGATGGTTTGTTCCTGCGCCTTGTCTGATTCTCAAGCCGTCTTCAGAAACGATTCCTTTCCGGTCATCCGAGCTCTTACTAAGGGTAACCAGCCAGTTTGCGACCCACCCGGTTTGGGAGGCAGTCAACTGGATTTCATACCAGTCCCTCTCCCGAGATACGATTGGGAACTTATCTCCCTTATGGACTTGTTTCGCGACTGAAAAACTCAGACCGGGTCCGTTCCTGACATTCAGAGATTCAGTGTTGATGATGATGCCCTCTCCCTCAGCCACAGCCTTACCGGCGTTAAATACAGGCAATGAGCTCATCAGCAAAAATGAAACAATGAATGAATAAAGAATTTTTTTGATTAAAAACACCACCTAATTTGCGGGATATTTATCCAGTATAGTCTATGAAATAATTCTCCGTAAATAAGAAAAATCCTTTTAGATGAAAGAAATTTCTCTGGTTTGGAAATGATATGTAACAAGATAAGAGGAAAGGGTGGGTCCGGATGAGAGCGAGTGAAAAAGGCATAAGCAGTTTTAATGGGGAGAATCAGCTGTTTGGCGTTAACTTCCATAGTTTTTTGGAAAAAGAGAAGAATGCAGACAGCTATGAATTGGCTTCAGAATTTGGTTTGACCTTGGCAGGGGTCCGTCAATTGAAAAAGAAAATGGAACGATCGTAAATTTTATCAGAATCCCTTGACATCTAAGCAAGCCATCCGTATTATTATAGAAATAAAATAACTATACAAATATTTCTGTTGATGGAGCATAGTAGCTGAAATAACAGGTGTAAAGAGAGGAAATGCCTCGGCTGAAAGCATTTCTGCATACTGGTTCAGTGAATGAACACTCCGGAGGATTCCTGTTGAACGATTCATATCCAAGGCGGGAACGTACCAGGCGTTAACTGGCTAAGTGGAAGCAATTCATTGCTTCAATTAGGGTGGCACCACGGGAATCCAAAGCTCTCGTCCCTTGTATATTTTACAAGGGATGGAGAGCTTTTTTTATTGTTTTTTCCAAACTATGGCAAAAACGACTTTGATAATCAGGGAAGGGGATCCAAGTTATGTCTATTCAAATTCCTCGCGGTACGCAGGATATACTGCCTGCAGATTCAGTCAAATGGCAGTATGTTGAAAAAACAGCAGCCGATATCTGCTCAAACTATCAATATGAAGAAATCCGCACACCAATCTTTGAATCGAGCGAATTATTCTTACGGGGCGTGGGCGATACGACAGACATCGTTCAAAAAGAGATGTATGTATTTGAAGACCAGGGTGGAAGGAGCCTCGCTCTAAGGCCTGAGGGGACAGCTTCGGTTGTGCGTTCCTACGTTCAGAATAAAATGTTTGGCTATGCCGGCCAGCCTGTCAAACTGTTCTACACTGGACCAATGTTCCGTTATGAAAGACCGCAGGCGGGACGCTACCGCCAGTTTGTACAATTTGGCATCGAAGCCTTAGGAAGTGAAGATCCTTCTATTGATGCAGAAGTAATTTCGGTTGCAATGGAGATTTACACTAAACTTGGCTTGAAAGACCTGAAGCTTGTGATTAATACACTGGGAGATAATGAAAGCCGGACAGCGCATCGTGAAGCCCTGATCGCTCACTTTCAGCCCCGGATTGGCGAGTTCTGCAGCGACTGCCAGAACAGGCTCGAGAAGAATCCATTGAGAATTTTAGATTGCAAGAAAGACCGGGATCACGAATTAATGAAAACAGCTCCTTCTATTTTAGATTTTTTGAATGAAGAATCGAAACAATACTTTGAGAAGGTGCAAAAATACTTGGAAGCAATGGAGATTTCTTTTGAAGTCGACCCTACACTCGTGAGGGGGCTGGATTATTATAATCACACTGCCTTTGAAATCATGAGCAAAGCTGAAGGGTTTGGTGCCATCACCACTCTATGCGGAGGCGGGCGTTACAATGGCCTTGTCGAAATGATTGGCGGCCCGGCTACACCGGGTATCGGATTTGCTTTCAGTATCGAACGTCTGTTATCCGCTTTGGAGGCAGAAGGTGTGGAATTGCCGGTTCAACCTGAAATGGACTGCTACATAGTTACAATGGGCGAAGAAGCGAAGGATTATTCAGTGAAACTGCTGCATAAGCTTCGCCAGGCCGGACTATCGGGAGAGAAGGATTATCTTGACCGCAAAGTAAAGGCACAGTTCAAATCTGCGGACAGAATGAATGCTAAGCTTGTAGCCGTGCTTGGCGAGGATGAGTTGAAAGAAAACAAAATCAACCTGAAAGATATGAGCACAGGTGAACAGAAGCTGGTAGATCTGGATGTATTTGTTGAAGAGGTAAAAAACATCGCGGTTAAGGAGGAGTAGCATATGAGAAGAACAGTATATTGCGGAGAAGTGACTGAGAAATTCATCGGTGAAAAAGTGACACTAAAGGGATGGGTGCAAAAACGGAGAGATCTTGGAGGCTTGATTTTCATCGACCTGCGTGACCGAAAAGGAATCGTGCAGATTGTCTTTAATCCTGAAACATCAAGTGAGGCTTTGGCCACAGCTGAAAAAATCAGGAACGAATTCGTCCTCTCTGTAACCGGCCTGGTTTCAGCTAGGGAAAAAGGAACAATCAATGACAATCTTAAGACAGGCAAAATTGAAATCCACGCTGAAGAAGTGGAAATCATCAATGAAGCGAAGACACCTCCATTTGTTATTGAAGATGGAAAAGAGGTTTCCGAGGAACTTCGTTTAAAGTACCGCTACCTGGATTTAAGAAGAAAAGCGATGCTGGACACGTTCCAGATGAGAAGCAATGTAACCAAGTCATTCCGTGACTTCTTAAGTGAAAATGATTTCCTGGATGTCGAAACGCCGATCCTGACTAAGAGCACTCCGGAAGGCGCACGTGATTACCTGGTGCCAAGCAGAGTGCACCCTGGTGAATTTTATGCTTTGCCTCAGTCGCCGCAAATTTTTAAACAGCTGCTGATGGTATCAGGCTTCGACCGCTACTATCAAATTGCCCGGTGCTTCCGCGATGAAGATTTACGTGCTGACCGCCAGCCGGAATTCACTCAAATAGATATCGAAATGAGTTTCATGGATCAAGAGGAAATCATCGCCCTGGTTGAAAAGATGATGCAAAAGCTGATGAAGGACGTCAAAGGAATGAACATCACTGAGGCATTCCCCCGAATGACTTATCAGGATGCCATGAGCCGGTATGGGTCGGATAAACCGGATACCCGTTTCGCCATGGAATTGGTCGATGTGTCAGAGTCTGTGAAAGATTCCGGATTCAAAGTATTCGCAAGCACTGTTGCCAACGGCGGGGAAGTTAAATTGATCAATGTCAAAGGAGGAGCAGATAAGTACTCTCGTAAAGATATTGATGGTTTGACTGAATTCACCAGCCGTTACGGCGCTAAAGGTCTTGCATGGATGAAGGTTGAAGAAGCTGAATTGAAGGGACCAATTTCAAAATTCTTCTCTCCAGGAGAACAATCTTCTTTAAGAGAGTATGCATCTGCTCAACAAGGAGACCTCCTGCTGTTTGTCGCTGACAAAAAGTCAGTCGTGGCAGATGCGCTTGGTGCGTTGAGACTGAAACTGGGAAAAGAACTTGGCCTGATCGACGAAAGCAAGTTCAACTTCCTATGGGTGACGGACTGGCCGCTTCTTGAGTATGATGAAGAAGATGGCCGCTACTACGCTGCCCATCATCCATTCACCATGCCTGTAAGAAGCGAAGTGGACATGCTCGAAACAGAACCGGCCAAAGTCCGTGCACAAGCATACGACCTTGTCCTCAACGGCTACGAGCTCGGTGGAGGATCACTTCGTATTTATGAGCGAGATGTACAAGAGAAAATGTTCCAGGTCCTTGGTTTCTCTAGAGAAGAAGCCCAAGAACAATTCGGATTCTTACTGGAAGCTTTCGAATACGGAACACCTCCTCATGGTGGTATAGCACTGGGATTAGACAGGCTGGTAATGCTGCTCGCCGGCAGAAGCAACCTAAGGGATACCATCGCGTTCCCTAAGACAGCCAGTGCGAGTGACCTTCTGACAGCGGCACCAAGTGAAGTGGACACAGCCCAGTTAGACGAACTCGGATTAAGACTAAAAAATGGTGAATAAGACCTAACCGTTTTAAATTGATATTAATTGATAATTGTGATATTATCTTTACAACACCTTAACAAAGTCCTGATGTGTTCGTTGTTTTACCTATTAGTTTTGACCGAACATTTCTATCTACGGGAGCCTGACGTTTTCAAGCGGCGTTAATGCCTCTGGCTGGAGGACTAACAAAACTTTGGAACAAGGCACCCACCTGCTGAGTGCGGGTTCAAAACGATAGATCCTCAGCGACGGCACGATCGGGACTTTGTTAACTACTATATTGAATATTACTGCCTCTTGCTTCGGCAAGGGGTTTTTTTGTGTTTCCTGAGGGTAAAATGAAGATGTAGTGCAATAGGAATAATGGAATTTTCTTGTTCTGGATTATGGAAATTTGAATTATAACTTATGCTCGGAAGTCTGGCTGTCTTCGGTCGGGAGCGAGTGTATTTTTAAGTTAGATATGTCATCTGACCGAAGCAAGGAGCCCGCACGCCTGCCCTGCGGAGTCGTGCGGCTGGAACGGAAGTCAACTTACCCTTTAAAAAACAACAATAGTCTTTAACAGAGCCATTTGAAAAAATGCATTAGAAACATTATTCCTATAGGATAGGTTGCATTAAAGCGGACCATCGTTTATTCTTAGTCAGTAATCATACATTGAAACTTCTTATAACGGAGATGATCTAATTGTTACACCAGTTTTCGCGAAATGAATTAGCAATTGGCAAGGAAGGTTTGGATATTTTGAAGAACAGCACTGTGGCTGTTCTGGGCATCGGCGGTGTCGGCTCTTTTGCGGCTGAAGCTCTTGCTCGTTCCGGAGTAGGACGGCTTGTGCTGGTCGATAAAGATGATGTGGATATAACGAATATCAACAGGCAGCTTCATGCTTTGCTGTCCACAGTTGGAAAGCCCAAGGCGGACCTTATGAAAGAACGCATAAAGGATATCAATCCTGAGTGTGAAGTGATTTCTTTGAAAATGTTCTACACGGAAGAAACCTATGAGGAATTCTTCAGCTATGGCTTGGATTTCGTTGTAGATGCATCTGACACCATCTCTTATAAAATTCATCTTATAAAAGAGTGTCTTCAGAGGGACATTCCGCTGATTTCGTCTATGGGAGCTGCCAATAAGACGGATCCAACACGTTTCATGATAGAAGATATTTCTAAAACACATACAGATCCGATAGCCAAAGTGATCCGTACACGATTAAGAAAAGAAGGGATCCGCAAAGGCGTAAAAGTTATTTTTTCTGACGAGAGTCCGATTGTCATCAGAGAAGAAATCAGACAGGAAGTTGGTAAAGATGATGCGAAAATCAGGAAGGCGAAAATCCCGCCATCCTCAAATGCATTTGTTCCTTCCGTGGCTGGATTGATTGCCGCCAGCCATGTAATGAGTGAACTTCTTTCGTCCATAGAAATCAAAAGAGTGAATGATTGATGCAAAAAAGCTGCCATTGGCAGCTTTTTTTGTATCTTTTTGTAAACTCTCATATTAATTTTGAAATGAAAGCCTTAATAGAGCGAAAAAAACCTGGTAAGCTGAAAGAAGAGAGTAACTAGCTTGGTATTTAGAGCGTAAACACCATGCTCCAGTCTGAAAAAAGCAAACTAGCATGGTGATTAGAGCAAAAATACTCTGCTCCAGACGAAAAAAAAGCAAACTAGCATGGTGATTAGAGCGAAAACACCCTGCTTCAGACGGAAAAAAAGCAAACAAGCAAGGTGATTAGAGAGTAAACACCCTGCTTCAGCGGAAAAAAAGCAAACAAGCAAGGTGATTAGAGAGTAAACACCCTGCTTCAAGAGGAAAAAAAGCAAACAAGCAAGGTGATTAGACCATAAACACCATGCTTCAGCGGAATTAAAACAAACTAGCCAGGTGATTAGAAAGTAAACACCCTGCTACAGCGGAAAAAAAGCAAACAAGCATGGTGATTAAAGCATAAACATCCTGCTCCAGCGGAAAAAACAAACTAACATGGTATTAGAGCATAAACACCATTTTAAGACTGAAGTGAAGTATCCAGATTATCAATCTGTAACAGCAATTCTTTATACTTTTTTTTCAATGCAACGAACGCAGCCTCTGCTTTGTCCAGCTTCTTCTTAAGTTCCTCCTGCTTTTCCTTCAACATTACATTTTCTACAGCCAATTCTTCATCCTTCGTGAATGTTTCCAAAAAAGAAATACAGTCTGCTAAGGTGGGAAGATTTAACGAGGTCATTTCTTCTCCAGCGGTACCGGAAGCTTTTTTTAATTTATTATTCCACCTGAAACTGCAAGCTCCCGGCGTTCGTCCAATAGTATGAGCAGCCTTTTCAAACGCTTCTCTTTGTGTTTTTCCATCATTAGAGAAGGTAAGGACTATATCGCTTAGAATGCTTTCTTCTTCCTCTGTCCATTTTCTCTTTTTTTCAACACCCTTATCCATAGGAACACCTCCAATACATAAGCGGCTGTTCTTTTAGTATGTGAAATATCTATGGGGCTATCCAATTCGAAGGAATGGACTTCAGCTGATAAAGGAAAAAATATTAAAACTGTTGTTGACTTGCAATAGTGTATCGGTGTACTATCTAACTAGAACACTATTACAGGAGGCGGAAATGAAAGCATTTATAGGATTGCTTCGCAAAGATTACTCGATATCGAGGTTCTGGTTCTTCGGCTGGCTTGCCCTGCTTATATTTTTCTATATAGTCGGAGTCAGTTTTGCAGCTTATTACGACATCTTGGAACTTTCAATAATAATTGTCTTCATGGAAGGACTGTCACATCTTATCTTTATGCCTTTGATTCTTTTGAGTATGCTGATGATTGAAGGGAAAACGCAGCTATGGCTTTACACAGTACAACCAGGATGGAAATTGCTGCTCTCCAAGTTGACCGTTGCCTTGAGCTATTCAGTTTTATCTCTTCTGATGGTCGATCTTCTTGGAGTCATCAGCTTATCTTGGCAGAGCGCTGAAATCTTGTTTTTGCCTTGGAAAGAGAGCATCTTTTTTAATATCGCAGTCACCTCAAGTGCCATTTATTTCTCTTGCTGGGTTTTCTTTTACTGGACTGTGTATTACGGCCTGGGAAAAGCGCCTCTGCTGAAGAAGTTCCGCTGGTTCATCCTTATACTGATTTTTGTTTTGTATCAGGTCATTGCATCATTCGTTTTGACTCTGGATTGGTTCAGGGAGTTTACCAATCTATGGACTGTAAAAGTCAAGGGGCACTTTTTCATTGAAGTGGGGCCGGAAAACTTTACATCTGGAAGCGAATTTATACATCTTCCTTTGATTCCTTTTCTACTGTATGCGATCCTGGCGGCGGTGCTCTTCTTTGCAGCCAGCTGGATACTGGAACGAAAGGTAGAGGTTTAGCCATGACAGAAGAATACAAAGCAGCCAAACCGATTTATATGCAGATTGCAGATAAAATCATCGTAAGTATTGTCAGAAGGGAACTTACTCCCGGTGAGAAACTGCCGTCTGTTCGGGAAATGGCTGTCAAGTCGGGAGTCAACCCGAACACAATTCAAAGAACTTACAGTGAGTTGGAGAGGATGGAAGTCGTGGAAACAAAGCGGGGGCAGGGGACCTTTGTGACGGAACAAGAAGAACTGTTTCAGGAATTGAAGAATAAAGTTCAGCGGGAGATTATGGACAGTTTTATTGACAGTATGCGGCAGCTGGGAATATCGGAGAAAAAAATACTCGAAGATCTTTCCTCTTATATACAGGGAGAAGGAGGGAAGGACTTATGAGTGCGGAATTGAATGATGTAAGCAAGAAGTATGGAAATACCTATGCATTGAAAAATGTCAATTTGTCGTTTGAAACCGGCAGGATTTACGGTTTGCTTGGACCAAACGGCAGCGGGAAGTCCAGCACACTAAAGCTCTTGGCAGGACTTGTATATCCTTCTTCTGGCCATGTGACGATAGACGGTGAGGAAGTGACCAGAAGGGCAGCTTTAAAGGCTGGTTACTTAACTGAACTAGATATGTTTTATGATACTTTCTCGGTTGAAAATATGATTGATTTCTATGAAACCCAATTTCATGATTTTGAGAAAGAAAAGGCGCTCGAACTTCTGGATTACATGGAGCTTCAGCCCAGGATGAAAATCAAGCAGCTCTCAAAAGGAAAGAGAGGGAGGTTGAAGCTCGTCCTCGTTCTCTCCAGGAAGACGGATCTTTTGCTGCTTGATGAGCCTTTCTCTGGTTTGGATCCCATGGTCAGGGATTCGATTGTCAGAAGTCTATTATCCTTTATCGACTTTGAAACCCAGACAGTCATCATAGCGACTCATGAAATCAATGAAATTGAGGCTCTTCTGGATGAAGCTTATATACTGCAGGATGGAATTGTAAAAGGTCACTGCATTGTCGAGGAGTTAAGAGAAGAAAGAGGAATATCGGTAATGGAGTGGCTGAAATCAAATACAATTAGTGAATTTAAGGGGGAAGAAAATTGAAAACAGTATTGGAACTAAAGAACGTTTCCAAGGTGATCAGAGGCAAGACAATCATTGATTCACTATCATTTAGTGTCTTGGAAGGCGAAGTATTTGGATTTCTTGGTCCAAATGGAGCAGGTAAAACGACAACAATCAGAATGATAGTGGGCCTTATGGGAATTACAGAGGGTGACGTCGTTGTAAATGGTGTCAGTGTAAAAAGTAATTACGAAGATGCCATAAGGGATATTGGCGCCATTGTGGAAAACCCTGAGTTGTATAAGTTTCTGTCTGGATATAAGAACCTGAAACATTTTGCCCGGATGCACAAAGGAATTACTGACGAAAGAATAAAAGAAGTGGTGGAGCTTGTGGGGCTCTCAGACCGAATTCACGATAAAGTGAAGACGTATTCTTTAGGAATGAGGCAGAGACTTGGGATCGCCCAATGTCTGCTTCATAATCCTAAATTGCTGATCCTGGATGAGCCAACGAATGGACTTGATCCGGCAGGTATCCGTGAAATCCGTGATTATATCCGCAGACTTGCAAGGGAGACTGGCATGGCGGTCATTGTATCAAGCCACTTGCTCTCTGAAATGGAAATGATGTGTGACCGCATCGGGATCATTCAAAAAGGAAAGCTGGTCGATGTTCAGCAGGTGAAGGATTTTGTACAAGGCAGCGAGCAGGTTTATCAGCTTGAACTAGGTGAAGCAGAGAAAGCTGCGACTGTAATAACTGAGGCCTATCCGGACGTTCAGCATGGACTCAACGAAGGAAAAATCCAAATCGCATTAGCAAAAGAACAAGTACCTGAATTGATCAGCACACTGGTACAGCATAATATTGACATTTATTCCGTAATGGCGGTCAGCAAGACCCTTGAAGACCGCTTCCTGGAAATCACGAACGAAAAGGGGGAAGCCGCAAATGTTTAATTTGATCAAAAATGAATGGATAAAAATATTCAGCCGCCCTGGAACATATGTAATGATCGGGCTTTTGGTTTTGTTGGTCATCGGTGCCGGATCCGTCATGAAGTTTGTGGGAGGAACTGATACACCGGAAGGAGACTGGAAGCAGCAAACTCAAGTAGAAGTTGAAAGAGATAAGCAAATACTTGAAGACAGCGAGAATATGCCTTCGTTTAATCAGCAGATGACGGAAGAAAGAATTGCCATCAATGAATACAGGCTCGATAACGATCTGGAGCCTGCCAGCGGTGAAAATATGTGGTCTTTCGTCAACTTCAATGCTAATTTCATTGAAATAGTCGGTTTATTTGCCATTATTGTAGCTGCCGGGATTGTTGCCGGTGAGTTCACATGGGGAACGATCAAGCTCTTACTAATCAGGCCGATTTCCAGAACTAAGATCCTTCTTTCCAAATATATAACAGTCCTGCTTTTCGGGATTACATTGTTAACAACTCTATTTGTTCTCTCCACTATTTTAGGTGCAATATTCTTTGGGGCAGGAGACAGCCAGCCTCATCTCGTTTATGTTGATGGAAACGTGGAAGAACAGAGCATGCTGCTATACTCTATTAAAAACTATCTGTTAAGTACGATAAGTATTACTATGATGGCGACAATGGCCTTCATGATTTCCGCTGTATTTAGAAACAGTTCTCTTGCCATCGGTATCTCATTGTTCCTTTTGTTCATGGGAAGCACTGCAACAGGCTTCATTGCTATGAAATACGATTGGGCAAAATACAGCCTTTTTGCGAACACTGATTTAAGAATGTATACCGGGGCAATGCCTAAACTGGTGGAAGACATGACATTAGGGTTTTCTATTACAGTCTTACTCATTTACTTTGTCATTTTCCACCTTCTCGCTTTTATCGTATTTAAGAAGCGTGACGTGGCGGCATAAGGTATTCATCCTTTTTAAGAAGCATGAATGGGAATGCTTAACCGATCATTTTCGGAGTATGTAACCTTTAAATGACATCAGAACGTCCTGTGATTTGCCGCAGGGCGTTTTGTTTTTACCTCAAATCCTACTCATGTTTAGGTGGATAATTAACAAGTATTTCTCTATGAAACAACAGGTGTTGAATTTAAGACTAGTGGATTTTTTAGAAAGGAGAGTTTCTATGTCATTTTGGACTTGGACAGCAATAGCTATTGCTTTAATTAGTGGTGCAGCCGCTGGGTTTTCTAAAAAGAAAAAACGGAAAAGAAACATATTGTCGCACTTATCTGGTTTATCGCAGCAGTTATTTTATTTTTCGTTTGGTGGTTTACCCGATAACCTTCAAAGCAAAAAAAGAGAGGGCTGCGTGCACCCTCTCCAATCATTATTGTCCCATGATCTTTTTGTACACCTGAGAAATGGCCGACTCGAATTTCCCTGTGTCCTTCGGTTCGTAATAGCGTGCATTTTTCAATACATCAGGAAGATACTGCTGCTTCACCCAGCCTGACGGATAATCATGCGGAAATTTATATTCAATCCCTCTTCCAAGCTCTTTGGCACCTGAATAATGGGCATCTTTTAAGTGAGCGGGCACCTCTCCATTACGGCCGCTCCGGATATCTTTTAAAGCAGCATCAATAGCACTGATGGCAGAATTCGATTTTGGTGACAGGCATAGTTCGATGACGGCGTTGGCAAGTGGAATCCTTGCTTCTGGAAACCCAATTTTTTCAGCAGTTTCTACAGCCGCCAACGTGCGCTGTCCTGCCTGTGGACTTGCGAGCCCGATATCCTCATAGGCGATGACCAGAAGTCTCCTTGAAATGCTCGGCAGGTCTCCAGCTTCAACCAGCCTGCCCAAATAGTGGAGGGCCGCATTCACATCACTGCCCCTGATGGATTTCTGAAAACCACTTAGGACATCATAGTGCGCGTCGCCGTCTTTATCGTGGGAAAAGCTCTTTTTCTGCAAGCATTCTTCCGCTACCTGAACTGTTACTTCAATTCGTCCATCCTCAGAAGGCTGGGTTGAAAGGACAGCCAATTCAAGGGCGTTTAAGGAGCTTCTTACATCTCCGTTGCTGGCTTGTGCCAAATGAGCAAGAGCTTCCTCTCCGACATAAACATTCTGCTTGCCAAGCCCGCGCTCTTCATCCTGGATCGCATTTTTCAACGCAGCTTTCATGTCATCGACAGAGAGGGGCTTCAATTCGAAGATCTGACAGCGTGAACGGATTGCCGGATTAATGGCGTGATAAGGGTTGCTGGTTGTTGCTCCAATAAGGGTGATCATCCCGTTTTCCAGGTAAGGCAGAAGGAAGTCTTGTTTCGCTTTATCCAGACGATGGACCTCATCTAATAAAAGAATGACTTTTCCTGACATTTTAGCTTCTTCAGCAACCACGGCTATATCCTTTTTATTATTAGTCACGGCATTTAGTGTTCGGAAGGCATAATTGGTGCTGCCTGCTATGGCACTGGCTATTGAAGTCTTTCCGATTCCTGGAGGGCCATAGAGGATCATGGAAGAAAGCTGCCTGGCCTTCACCATTCGGTCAATGATCTTCCCTTCGCCAACGAGATGCTGCTGGCCGATGACTTCGCTGATTGTACGGGGCCTCATCCGGTAGGCCAACGGTTTGATACTCATATCCATCTCTCCAAACTGGCGTTCTCATTATTGTACTAATTTATCATACTGCCGGCTTTTTTTGAAATGAAGGCTCTTTTATGGATTCTGTATATGAATAGATTGTTGCGTCGAAAAAGCCTAAGAGCGGATTTTCCCCCTTGCTTAGCGGAATATTTCCTTTGAATTAAGATGTTAACTCCGGAACTAATATTAACAGCAAACTTTGAAAAGAGACTTAAAGGAAAACGATTTTTAACAGCAACCGTTGATTATGCTATAATGACAAAAGTTACTAAGGGAAAATGATATAACTTAATAAATGAAAGACTGATTGTTCTTTAAGTTCTTTTCTAATAGGATTTTGGTTTTTCACTATTTCAACTCTGTTTCTCTTTTTTAACGATGATTGAAGCGGAGTCGTGAACCTGGAGTGAAATCAACTACTTTTTAAAATTGCAATAAATCTTGGTATTTTACGTAAAAAAGCATTGTATAAAGATAGATTGAGGGGCGAAAACTATGAAGATTTCTACCAAGGGACGCTATGGTTTAACAATTATGATAGAGCTGGCAAAGCGCCATGGAGAGGGACCAACTTCCCTGAAGTCGATTGCTAAGGCTCAAAACTTATCTGAACACTACCTTGAACAACTTGTGGCACCATTACGAAATGCAGGTTTGGTCAAAAGCATCAGGGGCGCTTACGGAGGGTATGTGCTTGGGCATGAGCCTTCCGAAATAACTGCAGGGGATATCATCAGGATCCTCGAAGGCCCGATTTCCCCTGTCGAAGGAATAGAAGATGAAGAACCGGCAAAGCGTGAACTCTGGATGCGGATTAGGGACGCTGTAAAAGAAGTATTGGATAATACAACAATTGAAGATCTGGCAGGATATACGGACGAAGGCGAGTCAGACGCCTATATGTTTTATATTTAATGGGAGGAATGACAATGAAGACGATTTATCTCGATAATGCGGCAACCTCCCCAATGGATCCCCGTGTTATCGAAGTAATGACAGAAGCAATGAGAGGGACGTTCGGCAATCCATCCAGCATTCATGCTTCAGGAAGAGATGCCAGACATAAACTCGACAGCGCACGAATGGCAGCGGCAAAAAGCATCGGTGCCGGTTTCAATGAAATTATCTTCACCAGCGGAGGAACCGAGGCAGACAACCTGGCTCTTTCCGGTACTGCCCATGCTCTTAAAGAAAAAGGAAGGCATATCATCACTTCTTCGATAGAGCACCATGCCGTTCTCCATACCTGCGCACAGCTGGAAAAGGAAGGGTTCGAGGTAACTTACCTGCCTGTGGATGAACAAGGGCGTGTTTCTGTTGCGGATGTGGAGTCCGCTTTAAGAGAAGACACCATCCTGGTCAGCATCATGTACGGTAACAATGAGGTAGGGACCGTCCAGCCAATCTCTGAAATCGGGGAGTTGGTCAGAAGCCGCGGGAGTTTACTTCACACAGACGCAGTTCAGGCTTTTGGAATGAAAAAATAGATGTGATGAAAGAAAACATAGACCTTCTTTCCATCTCCGCCCACAAAATCAATGGTCCTAAAGGTGTCGGATTTCTTTATGTAAGAAAAGATGTCCCTCTTGAAGCCAAGACTTTTGGCGGGGAACAAGAGAGAAAAAGACGGGCAGGGACAGAAAATCTGCCATCATTAGTCGGAATGGCTGAAGCGATCAGGCTTTCTCAGGAAGAGATGGATAAAAAGGCAGAAGAATATATAGGGTTTAAACATATCCTTATTGATATCCTGAAAGAAGATGGAATTGAATTTCACCTGAATGGAAGCCTGGAACATGCGCTTCCCCATGTGCTCAACCTCAGCTTCCCAGGCACCGACGTGGAATCGATGCTGGTGAATCTGGACTTGGCAGGAATTGCCGTATCAAGCGGCTCCGCGTGTACGGCAGGCTCGATTGAACCTTCCCATGTCCTGCTCGCCATGTTCGGCAAGGATTCCGAGCGCTTGCGGAATTCCATCCGCTTCAGTTTTGGGATTAACAACACCGAGGAAGATATCATCCATGCTGGAAGGGAAGTCAGCAAGATAGTCAACCGCCTGAGAAAATAAGGCAGAGTTCAATCTCTTGTCTAACTGTCTTCTTTGTATTAAAATCTTTCTATTGTTTTGAATGGCTTATTTTGAGACTTGTTGGCTTTACTAAGAATTAACTAAAATTAAGGCCAAGCTGATCTTGGTCACGTTAGAGTAAAATCTGCTTTGTTTTGTAGGTTCTATTCTTATAAAATGTTGTTTCTAACCATTTCACATCTTCTAGTTATTTATCCAAGCGGATTGGAGCGGAAGGTGTACGACCTCCTGCGGGATTAGCGGGACAGGTGAGACCCCACAGGCAAAGCCGAGGAGGCTCACCGCCCGCCCCGCGGAGTCGTGCACCTGTAGTGGAAATCAACTAATTTTACCAACAATGCCTGGAGAAACATTTGCAATTCAATTCGAAGTCATTAGAAACAGCTAAAGGCTTTTTCGGCTTAATAATAGATAATAGATAAAGGAGGTGCCTTTTGTGAAGAAGGAACCTAAAGATACAAGAGTGGTCGTCGGCATGTCAGGAGGCGTGGATTCCTCCGTTGCAGCTCTTTTACTGAAAGAGCAGGGATATGATGTGATCGGCATTTTCATGAAGAACTGGGATGACACCGATGAAAACGGCGTCTGTACTGCGACTGAAGATTATGAAGATGTGATCAGGGTCTGCAACCAGATCGGCATTCCTTACTATGCCGTCAACTTCGAAAAGCAATATTGGGACAAGGTATTTACCTACTTCCTGGATGAATATAAAGCAGGGCGCACTCCGAATCCTGATGTTATGTGTAATAAAGAAATCAAGTTCAAAGCATTCCTTGAGCATGCATTGAAGCTGGGAGCCGACTACCTGGCTACCGGGCACTACGCCCAGGTTGAGTACCGCGATGGAGAATACAAAATGCTTCGCGGCAAGGACTCTAATAAAGACCAAACCTATTTCCTTAATCAATTGGGACAGGAACAATTGGAGAAAGTAATGTTCCCGATCGGTTCGATTGATAAAAAAGAAGTAAGGGAAATCGCCAAGAAAGCAGGGCTGGCCACTGCAGCCAAAAAAGACAGTACAGGCATCTGCTTTATCGGCGAACGTAATTTCAAAGAATTCCTAAGCAACTACCTGCCGGCACAGCCTGGAATTATGGAAACTTTGAACGGTGAAGTAAAAGGGAAGCATGACGGCCTGATGTATTATACGATCGGTCAAAGGCAGGGTCTTGGAATCGGCGGAGCTGGAGACCCTTGGTTTGTCATCGGAAAGGATCTTGACCGTAACATCCTCTTCGTTGAGCAAGGTTTTGATCACCCAGCTCTCTATTCGGACAGCATTCAAGCGGTGGATATCAGCTGGACATCCGATACTGCAAAGATGGATGAGTTCGAATGCACAGCCAAGTTCCGTTACCGTCAGGAGGACCATGCTGTCAAAGTACAGATCCTGCAAGACGGAAATACCAAGGTTATTTTCAAGGAACCTGTAAGAGCTGTAACCCCTGGACAAGCAGTCGTTTTCTACAATGGGGACGAATGCCTGGGCGGCGGCACAATTGATGAAATATTCAAGGACGGAAAAAAACTTGAATTCGTAGGCTGACATACAAAGGTTAATCAGAATTTTTATCTGGTTAGCCTTTTGTTTTTTAGCACAGTGCGATTCTTAATGAAGTCAGTGGTTATGATATACTAGGGACATACACAAGTAAAAAATAATCCAAACCAGAGGTGTTTACATATGGATAAAAATCTTAAAGGAATCGAGCTGCTTCAGGAAGGGAAAATCGAAGAGGCAGTAACGTTTTTTACAGAGGCAATTGAAGAAAATCCTACAGACCCCGTTGCATACATAAACTTTGGCAATGTCCTGCTTTCAGTAGGAGAAAATGAGAAGGCTGAGAAATTTTTAAAGAGAGCAATATCTCTTGATGGGAATGCCGCATCCGCTTATTACTCTCTTGGCAACCTTTATTTCAATGGTGAAAATTTTGACGCAGCCAAAGAGGCTTTTGAGACAGCGGTTCAGAAAGGACTTGAAAATGAAGACGTCTTTTTCATGCTTGGCCTCAGCCTTGTAAATCTTGAACAGCCGAGACTTGCCCTTCCTTACCTTATGAGAAGTGTCGAACTTAACGGCCAAGATACAGAAGCCCGTTTCCAATACGGCCTATGCCTGGCCAAAACGGAAGCCTATAAAGAAGCCATCGATCAGCTTGAAACTGTGGTTGAGCAGGACCCGGAGCATGCAGATGCTTATTATAATCTGGGAGTAGCCCATGCCGGCTATTCGGATGACGCTGAAAAAGCAAGAAGCTGCTTCGAGAAAGCTCTTGAAGTCCAGCCGGATCACATGCTTGCAGGCTACGGTTTAAAAATGATCGATCAGCTTAATAATTAAGTATTAACTTGGAAACAAGGGGGTTTCTAAATGAGCAGGCAAGACTCCTTAGAACTTTTCGATGAAAATGAAATCTATGTTAAAGGCAAGCATCTTGTCACCATCTTCCACAATGAAAGCAATCTCTATTCAGTCATAAGGATCAGGGTGGAATCCACGAATGCCCAATATGAAGACAAGGAAGCGGTCATCACCGGCCATTTCCCTAAAATTCATGAACAGGAAACCTATGTGTTCCATGGAGCATTCAAAGACCACCCCAAGTTTGGTATGCAATTTTTAGCACAGCGTTTCAAAAAAGAAATCCCCCAGACGAAGCAGGGCATTGTTGACTACCTGTCCGGTGAATTATTCAAAGGCATAGGAAAGAAAACAGCTGAAAAAATTGTGGATCAGCTGGGTGAAAATGCAATCAGCAAAATATTGGAAAGTCCATCCCTTCTCGATGATATTCCAAAACTCCCTCCTGAAAAGGCCAAGTCCCTTTATGATTCCCTCGTTGAACATCAAGGGCTGGAAAGAGTGTTGATCAGCCTGAATGCATATGGTTTCGGACCCCAGATTTCCATGAAGATTTATCAGGCATACAAAGAACAGACTCTTGAAATTCTGCAGAAGAATCCTTATAAATTGGTCGAGGATATTGAGGGGATCGGGTTTGGGCGTGCGGATGAACTCGGAAGCAAGCTGGGTCTCACCGGCAGCCATCCTGACCGTATCAAAGCGGGCTGCCTCTATACTCTGGAGCAGAACTGCCTGCAGGATGGACATGTGTATCTCGAAGCGGAAACCCTGTTGACCAATGTCAAAGCTCTACTCGAAAAGAGTCAAAATGAGAGAATCAGCTTTGACGATATCTCGGCTGAAGTGATCAAACTGGAAGAAGAGGGAAAAATTAAAGGCGAAGAACAAAGGGTGTATCTTCCTTCCCTTTATTTTGCGGAAAAAGGGTTGGTCACCAACATCGAAAAGGTGCTCTCCCAGGACCAATATACTGATCAATTCCCTCAGTCGGAGTTCCTGATGGCGCTTGGCGGGTTGGAAGAGAGATTGAACGTCCAGTATGCACCGACCCAAAAAGAAGCGATCGAGAAGGCTTTGATGTCCCCGATGATGCTTTTGACAGGAGGTCCCGGAACAGGAAAAACCACGGTCATTAAAGGAATCGTCGAGTTGTATGCAGAACTTCACGGCTGTTCGCTTGATCCCAAAGCATACAAAGACGAACCATTTCCTGTCCTGCTGGCCGCCCCTACAGGAAGGGCTGCCAAACGAATGACAGAGTCAACCGGTCTCCCTGCGGGCACGATTCACAGGCTGCTGGGCTGGAATGGTACCGACAGTTTTGATTTTGATGAAGAACGGACGATCAAGGGGAAATTACTGATTGTCGATGAAATGTCCATGGTTGATACATGGCTTGCCAATCAGCTGTTCAAGGCCCTTCCCGACGATATCCAGGTCATTCTGGTTGGCGATGAAGATCAGCTGCCTTCCGTCGGGCCCGGCCAGGTTTTAAAAGACCTCCTGAAGTCAGAGGTTATCCCGACTGTCCGTTTGAAAGACATTTACCGCCAGGAAGAAGGCTCTTCCATCATCGAGATGGCACATGAGATGAAAGAGGGAAGGCTGCCTGCCAATCTGCTGCAGCCTCAAAAGGACCGCTCGTTTATCAAGTGTACGACTGGCCAGATTGCAGAAGTGGTGGAAAAGGTTGTGACTAACGCCAAGGCTAAAGGGTACAGTGCGAAGGATATCCAAGTGCTTGCCCCTATGTACAGAGGTCCTGCAGGAATCGACAACCTTAATATCATGCTTCAGGAAATCTTCAACAGTAATGACGGCACCCGGAAGGAAATTACATTTGGAGATACCAAATACCGGATTGGAGATAAAGTCCTGCAGCTCGTCAATCAGCCGGAAAGCAACGTGTTTAACGGTGATATAGGTGAAGTGATTTCCATTTTCTATGCGAAAGAGAATACGGAAAAACAGGACATGGTACTCGTTTCTTTCGAAGGAAATGAAGTCACCTACACCCGCCAGGAATTGAATCAAATCACCCTGGCTTACTGCTGTTCCATTCACAAATCTCAGGGAAGCGAGTTTCCGATTGTGATCCTGCCTGTGGTGAAAAGCTACTTCAGGATGCTTCGCCGGAATCTCTTGTACACAGCCATCACAAGAAGCCGGAACGCCCTGATTCTCTGCGGTGAGGAACACGCTTTGAAAATGGGAGTGGAAAGAGAAGAAGACGTTAAAAGATTGACAACCCTTTACCAGAAGCTGAAAGCGACAGAGTTTGAAGCGGACGAAGAGTTGGAGACTGATGAGGAACAGCCAAGAAACATGCTTGAAGAAATGCTTCAAGCCGACCCGATGATCGGAATGGAAAACGTTACACCTTATGATTTCCTTTAAGAAGGCGAACTATATAAGTATCCGGGATGACAGATTCCCGGTGCATTTGAGAAAAATGGCGCCGTTCTTCCTCGTTTGTAAGGAAATTGAATAAGTTTTGAGCAATTTGGACATAATGGCTACTGGAAAATAGGGCAAAAAACTACTTTAATTCAGTTTTTTTAAAAGTCTGAAAAGCAGTTTCTGCCACGGATTTGAAGGGGTGGCCTAATGATGAAATGTCCAAATTGTCAAAGCAAGGATATAGGCAAAATTGGCATTAACCAGTATTATTGCTGGAAGTGTTTTATTGAGCTTACAGTCACGAAGGGTGTCATACACACTCACCAGGTGGAGGAAGATGGAACATTGAGTTCTTTAGATGATTTGTTTGATGAGGAAGACCGCCAATTAAGTTAAAGGAAGAGGTGGGCACCTTGAACAAAACAATGGCCTCAATGATCGGATTCGGAGCGGGAATAGCTGCGACAATGTTCTCTCGCCGTTCTGACATGATGAACGGAAAAAGTATGAAAAAAATGCGTAAACAAATGAAAAAGATGTTTTAAGAGCAGAGGGGGGGTTCTTCCCTCTGTTTTTTTGTATTGAGGCTTTGTGCAGGGAGGGAATATAAAATATTTGTAAATGATTATTCCTCGTTTTTATGCCAGGTATTGATTTGATGACAGTGATTATGAGTCTCTCATCACGTTCTAGCGATCGGAGGCGAGCAAATATCACCGCTGATGGATCTCTAAGCTTGCCCAAGAGACCCGAGCAGAGCAAAAATCAACGCCAACGGGTCTCTAAGCGTGTTCTAGAGACCCGAGCCGAGCAAATATCACCGCTAACGGGTCTCTAAGCTTGCCTAAGAGACCCGAGCCGAGCAAAAATCACCTCCAACGGGTCTCTAAGCGTGTTCTAGAGGCCCGAGCCGAGCAAAAATCACCTCCAACGGGTCTCTAAGCGTGTTCTAGAGACCCGAGCCGAGCTAATTTCACCGCCAACGGGTCTCTAAGCGTGTCCTAAAGACCCGATCCGAGCCAATATCACCGCCAACGGGTCTCTAAACGTGTCCAAGCGACCCGAGCCCAGCATATTTCTGATTTGATGTATTTCAAATCCGCAGCGACGTACAATACCAGCACTCATTTTCCCCTCGATAAATAGCCAATCCTATTCCTCGTATGGTTTCCCTGTTTTTGCCCACATTAAGTAATAGCAAAGACAAGAGAAGGGAGGAGAGAGGAGAAATGAATAACCGCCCATATGCCAGATGGCTTTACAGGCTGGCAATCACACTTTTGGCAGTGATTACGCTGTATGTCTTCTATCTGCTGCAGCCGGTCTGGAAGCCTGTACTAAGTGTAGTGGTGATTGCATTGATTCCCTTCTTGCTTGGAGGCTTTATAACCTATCTCCTCCATCCGGTGGTCGAAAAGCTGTTTAAGGCAGGAATTCACAGGGGAGTAGCCATCCTGCTGATTTACATTCTCTTTTTTGGCGGACTGGGCTATGCTGTCTACAGAGGAATTCCTGTCATTCTCCATCAACTCAAGGACTTGGCGGAGAATGCCCCTCTCTATACAGATCAGTATCAGCGCTGGCTGGAATACGTGCAGAACAAAACCTCCACTTGGCCGGATGGTATCCAGCATGAACTGGAATCCAGGATTGAAAGGTTTGAAGCGTGGCTTAATGGGATTGTCGCATTGCTGTTGTCAGGAATCTTAAAGATCATGAACAGTCTGCTGCTGTTTGCCATTGTCCCGTTTATTTCTTTTTACCTATTGAAAGACTTCCCTAAAGTGAAGAGCGCTGCTACTAGTCTGACTCCTCAAAAGTGGAGGCGGAGCGCTGGGGAATTCCTTAAGGATTTGGATGAGTCGCTTGGAGGGTACATAAGAGGGCAATTGTTAGTGTGCTTTCTGATAGGGGCGCTTGCCACGCTTTCTTTCTGGTTATTCGGCATGAAATATCCCCTGCTGCTTGGGATCATAGTGGGAATCACCAATGTCATCCCCTACTTCGGTCCGGTTATCGGGGCAGTTCCTGCAGCGATTGTGGCCAGTACAATTTCGACTGATATGGTCCTCAAGGTGGTTGTTGTAGTGTTAGTCCTGCAGTTCCTGGAAGGAAATGTCCTATCACCGCTGATCGTTGGAAAAAGCTTGCACATGCATCCCTTATTCATAATGGGAGCGCTGATAATAGGGGGAGAAATAGGCGGGGTGCTGGGGCTGATCGTTGCAGTCCCTCTCTTGGCAATGCTGAGAGTGGCCGTCATACATGCACGCACGCATTTTTCAGTGAAAGAAAGTTCGTGAACAATAAATTTTTTATTTTTCTCTTAGTTAGATTGACAAATGACTGTGATATTTCTATAATTCGACTTATACAATAAAACACTAACCAAATCGACGAAAGATCGAGTATGTTATAGCCCATCTGAGTGCTGCGAGCACGCAAGAGAGGAATTTCCCCGGCTGAAAGAAATTCCAGATGAAGGATAACAGAACGCTAATCCAGAGTGCAGCAAACCTGCCGTTCGCCGCGTTAAGGCTCCAGAGTGATGAATTCAATACTTGAGTTCATAACCAGGGTGGTACCGCGAGCAAGCTCTCGTCCCTGACCAGGGATGGGGGCTTTTTTGTATGCTTTTTTGACTAAAATGGAAAAAATGAAGGAGGAAATTCACTTGAAATCATTAACAGGTGCTGAAATCAGACAGAAATTTCTAGATTTTTTTAAAGAAAAAGGCCATAGGGTTGAGCCAAGTGCATCCCTCGTTCCCCATGAAGATCCGTCCCTGCTGTGGATCAACAGCGGTGTAGCAACATTGAAAAAGTACTTTGACGGCCGTGTAATTCCGGAAAATCCGCGTATTGTCAACGCACAGAAGTCCATCAGAACCAATGACATTGAAAATGTCGGGAAAACGGCCCGCCACCACACGTTCTTTGAAATGCTGGGCAACTTTTCCATTGGCGATTATTTTAAAGTGGAATCAATGGAATGGGCATGGGAATTCCTGACGGATGAAAAATGGATAGGGTTCGACCCCGAGAAGCTGTCAGTTACAATTCATCCTGAAGATGAAGAAGCGTTTGAAATCTGGAGAGATAAAATCGGCGTTCCTGAGGAAAGAATCATTCGCATCGAGGGCAACTTTTGGGATATCGGAGAGGGGCCAAGCGGACCGAACACAGAAATCTTTTATGACCGCGGACCCGAGTATGGAGATGACCCGAAGGATCCTGAATTATATCCGGGCGGAGAAAATGACCGTTACCTTGAAGTGTGGAACCTGGTGTTCTCTGAATTCAACCACAACCCTGATAACACCTACACTCCGCTGCCTAAGAAGAATATTGATACCGGGATGGGACTTGAGAGGATGGCTTGTGTCGCTCAAGGAGTTCCGACTAACTTCGATACAGACCTGTTCATGCCGATCATGAGGGCTGTTGAAAAGGCTTCTGGCGAAAAATATCGTACAGACGAACTGAAAGATGTTGCATTCAAAGTGATTGCCGACCATATCAGAACTGTTTCGTTCGCTGTCGGGGATGGCGCCCTTCCATCGAATGAGGGCCGCGGCTATGTCCTCAGAAGACTTTTGCGCCGTGCAGTAAGGTTCGCAAAGCAAATCAACATTAACCGTCCATTTATGTTTGAATTGGTTCCGGTAGTCGCAGAAATCATGGTGGACTTCTACCCGGAAGTGAAAGAGAAAACAGAATTCATCCAGAAAGTGGTTAAAAACGAGGAAGAACGTTTCCATGAAACCCTGAATGAAGGTCTTTCCATTCTCTCTTCTGTGATTAAAAAGGAAAAGGATGCAGGAAACACAGTTGTTTCCGGAAAAGATGTCTTCCGCCTTTATGACACCTACGGATTTCCTGTTGAGTTGACTGAAGAGTACGCAGAGGAAGAAGGCATGACGATCGACCAGGAAGGCTTTGAAAAAGAGATGGAGCTTCAGCGCGACCGTGCCCGTTCTGCCCGCCATGATACAGGTTCTATGCAAGTACAAGGCGGCGTATTGGGAGACATCAAGGTTGGAAGCGAATTTGTTGGCTATGATGACCTTCAAGCGGACGCTAAGGTTGAAGTGATTGTCTTGAACAATGAACAGGTTGAAAAAGCTGAAAAAGGCGCCGAAATCCAGTTTATCCTTGATAAAACTCCATTTTATGCTGAAAGCGGCGGACAAATCGGTGATAAAGGCGTGCTGCTTGCAGACGGGGTGAAAGTTTCGGTCAAGGATGTCAAGAAAGCTCCCAATGGACAGAATCTCCACAGTGCTGTTGTGGAAGAAGGTACCCTGGAGCAAGGCCAGGCAGTAAAAGCGTCTGTCAATGAGATTACCCGGAGTAAAGTCATCAAGAACCATACGGCTACTCACTTACTGCATCAAGCTCTTAAAGACGTACTCGGCGGACATGTGAACCAGGCTGGGTCACTGGTGGAGCCGGACCGCCTCCGCTTCGATTTCTCTCACTTCGGAAGTGTCAGTGCAGAGGAAATGGAAAAAATAGAAGCTATCGTCAATGAACAGGTTTGGAACAGCATTGCGGTAGGCACGAATTATAAATCGCTGAAAGAAGCAAAAGAAATGGGCGCAATGGCTTTATTTGGAGAGAAATATGGGGATACTGTCCGTATAGTCTCTATCGGAGATTTCAGTCTTGAGCTTTGCGGCGGCTGCCATGTCAGCAATACTTCTGCAATCGGGCTGTTCAAAATCGTTTCAGAAAGCGGTATTGGTGCAGGGACACGGAGGATTGAAGCTGTGACTGGTGAAGGTGCCTATAACCTTCTCAATGAGCAGGTAGGCCTTCTAAAACAGGCAGCTGAAAAGATTAAATCCAAACCGAAGGATATTGTTTCCCGAATCGACAGCCTTCTTGCTGAAATGAAGGATTTGCAGCGTGAAAATGAATCACTATCCAGCAAATTGTCCAACATAGAAGCTGGCAGTCTGACAGACCAGGTGAAAACAATCGAAGGTGTCAATGTCCTTTCGGCAAAAATTGCAGGCGGAGATATGAATACCCTGAGAAACATGGTTGACGATCTCAAGCAAAAACTGGGATCGGCTGTAGTGGTCCTGGGCTCTGCGCAAGATGACAAAGTCAGCATCAGCGCAGGAGTTACAAAAGACCTGATTGAAAAAGGTTACCATGCAGGAAAGCTGGTAAAAGAAGTTGCGGGAATCTGCGGCGGAGGCGGCGGAGGCCGTCCGGATATGGCTCAGGCTGGCGGAAAAAACCCCGAAAAACTGGATGAAGCCCTGAAGTTTGTAGAAGAATGGATCAAATCCGTTTAAATCGACACTAAAGTGGTGTACAATGAAGGTAATAAGACAGGTTTGCCAGAATACACCAAGCCTAAAGAGAGGTGCGAATTATGAGCTCTTTTGATAAAACAATGCGATTTAATTTTTCGGAGGAACCATTTGAACAGGATGTAAACGAGGTCTTGCTCCAGGTTCATAATGCTTTGCAGGAAAAAGGATATAATCCAATCAATCAAATTGTAGGTTATCTGTTATCTGGAGATCCTGCGTACATTCCCAGACATCAGGATGCACGTAACATCATCCGCCGATTAGAGCGTGATGAGATCATTGAAGTGCTGGTGAAATCTTATTTAAAGCAGCACAAAGAGGGGTAAAACATGCGCGTTATGGGACTTGACGTCGGCTCGAAAACAGTCGGCGTAGCAGTAAGCGATGCGATGGGCTGGACGGCTCAAGGCGTCGAAACGATAGCCATCAATGAAAACCAATCAGAATTCGGCCTGAAGCGGGTGGAAGAGCTGATCAAGGAATATGAGGTAGACAGGGTGGTAATCGGTTTCCCGAAAAATATGAACAATACTGTCGGTCCACGTGGAGAGGCATCACAAAAGTATGCCAGACTCCTGGAGGACAAGCTCGGTGTTGCTACAATTTTGTGGGATGAACGTTTAACGACAATGGCTGCAGAAAGAATTTTACTGGAAGCAGACGTGAGCAGGAAGAAACGTAAAAAAGTAATCGATAAAATGGCTGCCGCCTTTATCCTGCAAGGGTACTTGGACAGCCAAAAATAAGAGGTGTATAAAAATGGAACATGGTGAAAAGCAGATTACAATTATTGATGAAGAAGGAAATGAACAGCTTTGTGAGGTATTGTTCACTTTTGAATCAGATCAATTCAATAAATCATACGTTCTTTACTATCCGCTGGGTGCCGAGGAGACAGAAGAGGAAGAAATCGAAATCCATGCTTCTGCATTCTCCCCTGGAGATGAAGGTGAAGAAGGAGAATTGAAGCCGATCGAAACAGAAGAAGAGTGGGACATGATCGAAGAGATGCTTGAAACATTCCTTGATGAGGAAGAAGAAGAATAAGACAGTATCCATACCAGAGGGCATTCTGCAAAAGGGAAGAAGATTCCTTTTTTTGCAGAATGCCCTCTTTTTTTGGTTGAAAAATGTAGTATAATAAAAAAGATGCATGTCGAATTTTAAGGGGGAACCCCGTTTTTGCTCGAGAGGGGGAAATATAAAATGACCGAGAATAAAAAATCAAAAAGAGAAATTCTCTTATCAAAATTAATAGAGCGAAAAGAAGAAGCTAAAGTAATACGGAAAATAGTAGGAATCATTGTCATCGCCCTGTTTATCATCATTGGAGGGACAGCGGTCGGAGGCTATCTATACATTAAATCAGCTCTGAAGCCGGTAGACGAAGATAATAATAAGTCAGTCAATGTGGAGATCCCGATTGGTTCAGGGGTGACATCCATCGGAAGTATATTGGAAGATAACGGTATTATCAAAAACTCACATGTCTTTAAATATTATGTCAAATTTAATAATGAGTCAGGATTCCAGGCGGGAAGCTACGATCTCACGCCCGCGATGACTCTGGATGAAATCATCAACAGTTTGAAGACAGGGAAAGTGATGATGGAGGCGGAATTCACCATTACCGTCCCTGAAGGCTATCAACTAGAGCAGATTGCCGAAAAAATTGCCGAAAAAACACCATATGAAACGGAAGAAATCGTAAAAAAGCTGGATGAGGATGGTTTCGTCAAGGAGCTTATCGGCCGTTATCCTGATCTGTTGAAGGAAGAGGATATACTAGCCGAAAACGTCAAACATCCGCTCGAGGGATACCTGTATCCTTCCACCTATCCTTTCTATGAAGAGGAACCGGAACTGGAAACCATCATTGATAAGATGATCTCCCAGACCCAGGACGTTCTGACTCAATATGAATCTTCCAGAGCGGACCGGGGATTTTCCGTCCATCAATTGCTGACTCTATCTTCACTCGTCGAGGAAGAAGCAACCGAGAAGGCTGACCGCGGAAAAATCGCCAGTGTCTTCTTTAACCGCCTGGAAAAGGAAATGCCGCTGCAGACCGATCCAACCGTCCTTTATGCTCTGGGCGAACACAAGTCAAGAACACTCTATGAGGATCTGGAAGTGGATTCTCCTTATAATACCTATCAGAATACAGGGCTTCCTCCGGGACCGATTGCCAATGCGGGATTGACATCCATTGAAGCTGCACTTCAGCCGGATAGCACAGAATACCTTTACTTCCTGGCATCTCAGGAAGGAACGGTTTATTATTCTGAAACCCTGGATGAACATAATGAGAAAAAGGCTGAATATATTACATCAGAGTAATAGAACTAAAGAGGAAAGTTATTCGCTTTCCTCTTTTTTATGTGATAAAATAGTACAAGTGTTTTTTAGATAGACGTACACAAATAGAATGAATATTTCAGGTAGAAAGCTTGCGGGCTTTCTACTTTTATGTAGGCTTCTGGCCGGCTTGTAAACGTGTCTACTTGCCTCCTGAAGCAGGAAAGTGAGTGAATAACTTGGATAATGCCGTTAATGGTTATATTGAGTCATTAATAAAGGACCGCAGTGATCTGTTAAGTGAGATGGAAACTTTTGCAGAATCAGAAGGTGTGCCCATCATGGAGCTTGCAGGCATTGAAACCCTTCTGCAGCTTTTGAGAATTCAAAGACCGAAGAAGATCCTTGAAGTGGGAACGGCGATAGGATACTCCGGACTAAGAATGGCGGAAGCTCTTCCAGATGCTGAGATTGTGACGATCGAAAGAGATGAGGTCCGTTACAGACAGGCATTGGATTTCACTGGGCGGTCTCCGCAAAAGGAACAGCTCGATATTATCTTCGGTGATGCATTGGAAAAGGCACAAGAGGCTGAAGAAAAGGGGCCGTTTGATGCACTGTTCATTGATGCAGCAAAAGGACAATATCAGAAGTTCTTTGATCTGTATTCACCTTTCCTGGCAGAGGGCGGTGTCATATACTCTGACAATGTTTTGTTTAAAGGAATGGTTGCAGAGGAAAATGTAGAGAATAAGCGAATCCGCAACATGGTCAAAAAGCTGAGAAGTTATAACGATTGGCTGATGAATCATCCTGACTATCATACGGTCATCATCCCCGTGGGTGACGGACTGGCTGTCAGCAGGAAAAAATAAAGATAAATACTATAATCTTACGCCAATGATTGACCCGCAGGCTTCTGGCGGGTCTGCAGCACGAAGATGAAAGGAGTTCCACTAATCAATGAAACACAAGCCAATTGTTATCGGTGTAGCCGGAGGGTCGGGTTCAGGAAAGACAAGTGTAACCCGCTCTATATACGAATCATTTCAAGAACACTCCATCCTGATGATCCAGCAGGACTATTACTATAAAGATCAAAGCCATCTGCCTTTCGAGGAGAGACTGAAGACGAATTATGACCATCCATTAGCATTCGATAATGAGCTTTTGATCAAGCATCTCATGAGGCTGCTGAAAAACGAAAGCATTGAAAAACCGCTTTATGATTATAAAATGCACACCCGTTCAGAAGATACTCTGCTGGTTGAACCGAAGGATGTAATAATTTTAGAGGGAATTCTGGTATTAGAAGATGAAAGATTGCGTAACTTAATGGATATCAAGCTTTATGTCGATACGGATGCGGACCTGAGAATCATCCGCCGTATGCTGCGTGATATCAAAGAGCGGGGACGTTCCATTGATTCAGTCATTGACCAATACATTAATGTTGTCCGCCCGATGCATAATCAGTTCATTGAGCCGACGAAGCGTTATGCCGATGTCATCATACCTGAAGGCGGACATAACCATGTGGCTATCGACTTAATGGTAACAAAAATTCAAACAATTCTTGAACAAAAATCATTTTTGTAATACGATAGCATAGATAAAAACATACAGCGATTTTCAGAAATGTTTATTATCCCCAAGGAATCAATCTCAATTGAATATTCTTTCTAAGGGAATGGACAAAAGGTGCCAGGAGCAACACCCGCCTTTCATGTCCATTCCCTGAATTGCAATAGAAGAATAAGCTGAGGCGGAATTCCATAGCACAAGGTACACGCTTATGTACATAAAGGACCGGTGGGAGGTTCTTATATTTCTTATAAGGAGTGAAGTATTTTGGCAGCAGAAAAAGTATTTCCAATGACAACAGAAGGTAAAGAAAAGTTAGAAAAAGAATTAGAGCACTTGAAATCCGTTAAACGTAAAGAAGTGGTGGAAAGAATCAAGATTGCCCGCAGCTTTGGCGACTTATCCGAGAACTCTGAATACGATGCAGCAAAAGACGAGCAGGCATTCGTTGAAGGCCGGATTTCGACTCTTGAAAATATGATCCGCAACGCGAAAATCATCCAAGAAGATGAAATGAACTCCGACACTGTGACACTTGGTAAAACGGTTACATTCATTGAACTTCCAGATGGTGACGAAGAAACTTACACTATTGTCGGTAGTGCGGAAGCAGACCCATTTGAAGGAAAGATCTCAAATGACTCTCCAATTGCCAAAAGCCTGCTTGGCCATAAGGTCGGCAGTAAAGTAAATGTTCAAACTCCAGGTGGGGATATGAGCGTTAAGATTACAGCTGTTAACTAATTCAAAGTGATGGGGGCATGTTTGCCTTCATCGCTTTTTTTATTGAAGTTTTTGAGGAAATCTCAATGAGGGATAGCCCAATGTTGGCGTCTCCTGGTATTGGATATTCTTTAATGGATCAATCGGCCGGGAAACGTGGTACATCAAACCGAAGAAAACAAAAGATAATCTCCCTCGGCGGGAAAGCGCGGTAAATCAAATTGAAGAAAACGAAAGGTGATGTCCCTCGGTCGGGAAGCGCGGTACACTAAACCGGAAAAACAAAAGATGATGTCCCTCGCTTCAGGTGGGACTCTGTCTCATCCTCAAACATAAAGGGAAGGATGAAGTTGCAGAAACACTCTTGAGTCTCTTTCAGCTCATGTTCAGACACTCATGGCCTTGTGAAAGCCAGCGAAACTCTGAAGGGACCTGTTAATAAAAAGAAGCCCCTATACAAAAAATAACGGATTTACTTGTGAGGTGCAAAACGGGAAATCACAGACAAAATCACTTATCAATTCACACCAATTTCACAACTGTATTCACAATACAAAAAGGCTTAGGGAGATTTTCATCCCTAAGCCTTTTTTCATTTTATCTTATTGTGCTAAAGCACCCTTTAATTTAAGAGTATTTGCTTACCCTTCATTGTTTGTTTCTTTGAAAATATCTCTGTATGTAGCTAGGAGTATGGTGAAAATGAATAACAGAGGTAAAAACATTTCATAACTATTAGTATAAGCACCTTCTTCCAAAAAAACGCCAATGGCCATACTTATTATTATCAATCCAGAGGACCAATAAAATACGTTTTTTGTTATTGATCCTCTATATAGGTTAATAATTATGTCTCCAATTGCTGCCAATAAAGCGACAACCCTTGTTATGAAATACGGCTCATAAACAAACAGACTGGCGAATAATAAAATTGCAGCAATCAAACTTACTATTCCAGATTTAAGCGTTGTAAAATTCAAATAAATCCCCCTCCAGCTTCTGTGTGTCCCCCTCTTTAACTGAACTGCTCCGTTAGTTTTAGTACATTATTTCATAAAGTCTCGATAGTCTCATTATAATTTTAACATAAATCTCAAAAAGCCTTGATAAGTACCTTGCATTCCACTTACCAAATCACATCAATATCAAATACCCTCCAAAAATTATGTCCGCCATTGAGAAATGACGTGTGAATTTAAATTAAAATATCAAAAACCATTGATATAACAGGAAAAATCGCACGGTGAATTCGAATGTGAAAACCTGTGAGATTTGCCTAGTTATTTACTTGTTTGCACCTCTGAAGTAAACCCGTTATACAAAAAATCCTGCTGGTTTTAACCAGCAAGATTTTTCATCAATTTTGCTTGCAAATTCTAAACAGCAACCTCTTTATACTTCATTAAGGAGACAATTCGATGGAAGGTGACGCACCCTCACCAGATCCATTATAAAATTCCGGCACTTTCCCTGGAATAAATAAATCGCCAACTTTAATTTTATTTTTAATGACAATGGTTTCGGTCCGCCTTGGAATAATGACATTCATCTCAACAGAAATGTTGATGTAGACTTCCATGTAGGTATTATTTATTCCCAGTTCTCTTGCGGCTGTGGCGACACTGGATTGGACATCACCAATGATTTCAAATTGCACCGGGACTTGGGGACCCAGATTTGAAAGCAATGTATTATTTGTTGCTAACCCCAGGGGAATATAATAAACAATCCCTTTCTTCTCCTTGCTTTCTTCATAATCAATATCAATTCCAGATTTAAATGATTGCAGCTTTTCAAATTCTCCACTTTCTACATAATCCAAATATTGCTGAACTCTTTCTGTGGATTCCGCAATGACCCTGTTATATATAGCAGGATCAAAGCTATAAGCAGTTCCATCATTGGCTTCATGTTTGACAATCAACTTATTAATATCTATTCCTTCAGCAATCTTCTTTGAAATAGCATCATTGATAGCTTGAGCCGCAATTTGACGGGTCCGTGTTTCAGCAATTTCTATTAAGGCGGGTTCTATTCCTTTATTAATGATGAACAAACTTTGTGAAGTCAAAAAATAAATATAACTATAGATATTAGGAATACATATCTAAGCGGCAGAGGAGCGGCACCTTTTCTCTTTATTTTTTTGTACAACTTGAACACCTCTCTTCATACAAAACATATGCTGCAAGTTCTAAATTATTTCTCTATAAGACAAAAAGTAAAAAGCTCGTTTCTTTGTACTCAGGTTCTATCTTCATACGCTCTTTTTCGCATAGATTGTGGTTCTTTAAAAGTAGTGGATTTCCGCTCCAGCCGCACGACTCCGCGGGGCGGGCGTTGAGCCTCCTCGGCTTCGCCTGCGGGGTTACGTTCCAGTGGGTACGTAACCTTGGTCTCGCCTGTCCCGCTAGTCCCGCAGGAGATCGCACGCCTTCCGCTCCAATCCTCCTTCGGAAAAGGGGGATTGATAAATAGCATTTTAAAGCTACAATCTTTTAGAAAAGAGCCTTTATTAAAGAATATAGTTATTGAAAATAAACGATCTTCGCTCCCTGCGAACGATTCTGCATATGACCGCTATTCCCGGGGATGCCTGCCAACCCTCCCCTCTGCGTAGATGGCAACATGGGAAAGGTACAAGTTTATGAACAGCTCCCGGCTTTTAACCTGGCAACCCAATGAATGAAAACTGAAGTACTCTCTATACACAGAAGTATGTTTCTCCTCAAAACGTCAAGAATGGTTATGAGGTGTTCTACATGAAGAGGAAACGAATATACTTTTTCAGTGTTATGGTTCTGCTAGGAATGGCGGGGCTTCTGCTGAGGCTCGTCCAAATTCAATTATTGGAAGCAGAGTCGTTCTCACAAAAACAAATAAATTTAATTGAAAATAGTGTAAATCAAAGAACTCAACAGCTGACAATTGATGAAGGCAGGGGGTCTTTTCTTGACAAGAATGGGGAATCCATCAATTATGAAAACAAGAATGTGCTCGTTTTGTTTCCTTTTCTGGGAAAGATAGATTGGGATGCGGATAAGATCGCACGTATCCTGGGGATATCAAAAGGAAAGCTCCAAAAAGATATCGAAGAGGCGAAAGAGCCATTTGTATATGGCGGCAAAAACCCTTACATATTGAACGAAAGCCAGATGAAGGAGATTAATGACTTAGAGCTTAAAGGGGTGTTTGCCTTGAAGCGCAAATACCCAAAAGACGAAATCCTTGCAGAGCAGTTAATAGGATTGACTGGTGAAAACGAAGAAAGGTTTCATGCCAGATATCCAGATCGAGTAAAAGGAGCGACGCAGAAGATAGGAATTTCCGGTCTGGAGAAATCCTTTGACGAATGGCTGATAGCCGAGCAGGAATCAAAGTTGATTTATCACGTAGATGCAAGGGGAGGTCCGTTGTTCGGTGTCGATGTAAAGTACTTGGCGCCAGCCAATCCCTTTTATCCTTTAGACATTGAGACAACGATAGATTCTCAATTACAAAAGCAGATGGAAGAGTTGATAGACCGGCACTCTATTAAAAAAGGCGGAGCCGTCCTACTGGACATAGAGACGGGAGATATATTGGCGAGCGTCTCCAGGCCAAAGGTTCAGAAGGGAACGCCTTTTCAGGATGACGGGGCGAAGAATCTGATGGCCACAGAAATGGTTCCAGGTTCGGTCTTCAAAACCGTGGTGGCTTCAGCTGCGATTGATCTTAATCTTGTTAATGAAAATGAAGTATTTAATTGTGATGAGGACATTTATGGTGTCCGTGCTGAAAAACCCCACGGGATGATTAATATAAACGAGAGCTTTGCGGTCAGCTGTAATCGTACGTTCGCAGAGATATCAAAAAGCCTGACTGAAAAAAACAGCCTCACTCTCGATAACTATGCAGAAAAACTTGGCTTGATAGGCGATATCGGCTGGAAAGGGAATGTCTTTCATTATGAAGACTTCGAGCAGCTGCAGATTGATAGAGGCAGAATCTTCATTAATGATGATGAACGTGAAGAAGCCAAAATTGCCGCACAAACAGGAATCGGGCAAAGAGAAGTGCGTGTAACTCCGATTGGTGTAGCCAATATGATGTCTACCATTGCCAGGGGCGGCAAGAAACAAAGCGTGAGGGTTGTAAGTGGAATTCGATATAAAAACGGTACTGAGTTGACAGATTTCCCTGTTCAAAAAGATGACGCGCAGGCTATTTCTCCTTACACAGCCATGAAAATGCAGCAATATCTGCGCAATGTGGTCGCGGGAGAATCAGGAACAGCGAATTTTCTGCAGACAGCAGCCTATGAAATTGCTGGAAAGACGGGAACAGCCCAGACCGGCCAATATAGCGGCGATAAGGAACTGTACAATAAATGGTTTGCGGGATACTTTCCATTCGATAACCCTAAATACGCTTTGGCGGTCGTCAACATGGATGTATTGGAATATGAAGGCGGCATTTATCCGGTATTTAAGGAGATTACAGATATGATCCATCAAACAAAGGAAGCAGAAAACCAATAGGAAAACATTCTTATTTTTATCAAATTTCTTTTGATGAATTTATAAGCGTGATAAAATGGGTAAAAGAGAAAAAGAGCCTTCATTGAGGTATTATGATTTTCAGAGGAGTGTAATTTGCATGCCGAAATATAATTCACGTTTAGATAAAAGGGCTAAGAAAAAATCGAATGTGATTTTAAATAGCCTGATAGGGGTTGTACTGCTGCTGATCGTTGTGGTTGGTGCAACGATTTTTCTGGGGAATGATAACGAACAAGCAGCCGGTGATAATGCAGCCACTACGGATAACGATATAGCGGACAGCAGTTCATCAGAGGAAGAAGCGGAAACAGAAGAACCTGCTTCAACCGATGAGAGCGCTGATGAAAATGAGGAAGCCGAGGAAGACGAAAGTTCTTCTGAAGAGCCGGCTGATGAAAGTGAATCAGATACCGATGCTCAAGATACTGATGGTGAGAAGCCTGTCGCTGACGGCGAAGACCTGGCAAGAAGCGAAGAAGAGAAAGAAGAGAAAGAAAAGAAAGAAGAAAATAAGGAAGAAGACAAAGAGAAAAAAGATAAAAAAGATGAAAAAGATGAAAAAGAAGATTCATCAGAAAACGATAAAAAAATCGTAAAAAACAGTGATGAGCCTAATGTTAAAAAGGAAATTGTAAATCCAGGCTGGCAGCCTATCGGCACTCAGCAAACAGGAGAACATGTAGCTAAGTATGAGGAAGACTCAGCAGATTGGCAGGAGAAGGTTCAAGCCTTGTCTTATGCTACGGGACTTGCTGAGGATAACATGACTGTTTGGTGGCTGGAAAGAAACGGCGGTCCAGATAAAGCAATCGGGACTGTCGCGCCAAAAGACCAGTCGACTACTTACCGTGTATACCTTCAGTGGGTGGACGGAAAAGGCTGGAAACCTGTGAAGATGCAGGAACTTATCGAAAACGATAAAGATTGATAATAAGAAGCCCGAAGCTGATATTCAGCACCGGGCTTCTTTATTTCAATTTTCTGCTTTAAAATGAACCACAGCTGAATAAAGGCGGCGGCCTTTTTCATCCAAGCTGACATTGTGGGAAACAGAATGGACAGCAAGCAGTATGCTTTTGTTATGGCCGATCTGCTCGTTGATTTTTTTCTCTAATGTCTGAAGGTCTCTTGCTTCAAAAAATTCAATTTTGTCCTGAATCAATTCAAATTCAATATTCATAGGTGCCTCCTATTAAAGTGGAATGTTAAATGAAATATACTGTTACTCTTGCCTTAGACAGGGAGCAGCTAATTGTCCGGTTCCGTGTACCACCAGCAGCTCCCCGCATGATGAAACGAAAATCTTGATTTAAGAACGATACCCATTTAGGGATCCTTGTGTACAATCCATATGCGATATGTGGAAAATCGCCTCTAGTTGGGGTAGAATAGCTACATAAATTAAATAATTTTATAGTATTATTTCAGCTGAAAGAATCTATCAGAAGGCTGTTTATAAAATTCGGCTCACATAATGAGTATACAATAAGGTGAATGAAAAGAGGGTAATGAAAATGAAAATTGCTATAATCGGTGCTATGGAAGAAGAAGTACAACTGCTCAGGGAAAATATTAAAGATGCGAGAGAAGAGGTTATTGGCGGAAGTCAATATACTGCAGGAAAAATGCATGATGTGGAAGTTGTCCTGCTTCGATCAGGAATTGGGAAGGTAAATGCAGCCATGAGTACTGCTGTCCTTCTTGAAAGGTTCAAACCGGATATGGTGATCAATACTGGCTCTGCAGGCGGATTTGATGCTGAACTAAATGTAGGGGATGTAGTGATTTCCACTGACGTCAGACACCACGATGTTGACGTAACGGCCTTCGGTTATGAGTATGGACAAGTTCCCCAGCTTCCAGCAGCTTTCACGGCCGATGAGCGTTTGAAACAAGTGGCAGCTCAAAGTGCAAAAGAAACATCAGATGTAAAAGTAGTGTCCGGCTTGATTGCTACAGGAGATTCATTCATGAATGATCCTGCCCGCGTGGAAGCCATCCGTGATAAATTTGAGAATTTGCAGGCAGTGGAGATGGAAGCTGCTGCGATTGCTCAAGTGGCACATCAGTTCAATGTTCCATTTGTCATCATCCGCTCTCTTTCTGACATTGCCGGGAAAGAGTCACACGTCTCTTTTGACCAGTACTTGGAAACGGCTGCAGTGAATTCAGCCAACCTGGTCATGAAAATGGTATCAAAACTAAAATAACCCATTGATACTTCCTGCCTTCCATTCTTGGTGAGATTTACATGGATAATTGTCCTGTTTTCTATGTTACAGTAGAAACAGACCTTATTTTGTAAAATCCCAGTGGAAAGAAGGGATCATCCTTGGAAACAATGAAAAAAATATAACTAATAAAATCATAGATTATAAAAGATTTGCGTTTATATTAGTATCTCTTAGTGTTTTTCTTTATCTTGGCGCAGTACTTCCTGTTGAAGAGAAGACACTTTTAAAAACCTACATGCTCATGGGCGGAACAGTAGTCATGCTTGGATTTTCAGGACTCTTTTTCTACCAGGCAGCAAGGTGGAAGAAGAAGCTTGCGGAGATGGAAGATGAGCAGGTAAATATGTAAGGCTCTCTTAGTTGTTATTTATTACGAGAATTGCAAGGAAATGCCATTATTCACCTGAAGTATCCGGGTGGGAATCAGCCAGAATATATGAGGAAAAAAGATATATGTAAACATAAGACTGGAAACTGCCCCTTTTCCAGTCTTTTTTGTGTTTTCTTAAGGTATATGCAGTAGTTTTTTAGTTTTCTTCGGCTGTCCTTTTAGTGGGACCGGTTTGGTATATTGTGAAAAAAAATCTCGGGAATAACCCTTTTTATCCATCAATATAAAATTTATTAAAAAAAAGGGCTGAAAAATGGTTTACATTTCCTGTTGAAATGGATATACTTACCTCTGTAAGGAAATAACATTCAGAAAAAGGAGGTCGAATGAAATGATGAAAGCTAAAGCGGTACTAAAAGCAATTCCATCAACTGAATATTTTTATGCACATTCGATCGCCGGTGAATGGATTATTTCGTGATATTCTGAAATTCCAATAGAATCATACCAAGCCGCTGGAGTGTGTACATCCCTGCGGCTTTTTTATGTCTGCTGCAGGGAGGTATCTCTTTGCGGCTTTTTTTAGGCTCTTTTCGTTCAGAGAGAGAAAAATGAGTTTCCAGGGGAAAAATCCGGCCCTTGGGATTTTTCCGAAAGCAACAATTTATGCGAAAACAGCCTTTTTTTATTGGTATGGAAAAATGACAACGAGGAGGTGTTCGTATGATAGTGAATATTTTATTTATTAGCCTTACCGTCAAAAGACGAAGCCGGTCCGCCGAAGAATGTAATCATGACATGTCGGTATCTAAGCAATATGAGGATTACAAGTTAAAGCAGCAAACCTTCAGGATGTTATAAGTAAGAATTGCAGCAAGGTTAGAAAAATTTAAAATGGGGGTGATACTATGACGCTGAATATCCTTTTCATGAGTGTAACGATAAAGAAACAAAATCGTTCTGCAGAAGAGTACGAACATGACTATATGGTTTCCAGACACTATCAGGAAAACAAGTTAAAGCAAGAAACGATTCGCATGTACTAATTCAGAAAGTAGAAACATCAAAACTAAAGGGGAGGTGTCAGTATGACGTTAAATATATTATTCATGAGCATTACCATCAAAAAACGTAAGCGATCATTCGATGAGTATGATCATGATCAGTTCGTATCGAAGGAATTTCAAGAAAACAAATTGAAGCAACAATCTGTCCGGTTGTTCTAATTAGTGAATATGATTAAAAAATAGAGAGGAGAAATAATTATGGTTTTTTATCAGGTGAAGCGTCTAAATGCAATCTGGGTGGAGAAGGACTCTGCATAACTACTCTGCAGACTATGTTCTTCTTCCCCAAAAGTAAAGTGTAGTTGTTGAGAAACACTTAACAAAAACTGTATCGTTTGGGAAGGTGAAATAAATGTTTTTGAATGTTACCCTTTTGACTTTGGTGAAAAAAAGAAAAAAGCGCAAATAGAGAAATGCCCGAGTGAGCTGTCATCCTCACTCGGGCATCTTTGTTTGCATCATGGTGACAGCCTTCGGGATTATAGTAGTGAGATTTTTCACAAAGCTGTCACCGCATAGTAAATAACTGTTCACTTTCTTCCCGTTGAAGTAAGATTTCTTGTAATAAAATAGAAGTAAGAAACAGATCAACTTTTAACGAAGGAGTGGAGAAGATGTTCTCAATGATCATGGGATTACTGCTGACAACCGCCATTGGAATTATCATTGCTGCCGAAGTAAGCGTCGACTAATAATATAGAGCATTCAACATGCTGAAGAGATGGTCCTTGTGATGGTCTCTTTTTTTGAATGGTATATCCCAAACCTTGATAAAAATGAGCAGGCAGCCTATCGGGGCTGCCTGCTCGCTATAATTTCCGTCTTGATCCGTTCAGGAAGACTGCCTTTTTTCTTTTTCTTCGCGGTAGAATTCATGGAACATCTTCATCAAGGCCCTTTTCTCGATACGCGATACATAGCTTCTTGATATGCCAAGTTCTTTGGCGATTTCTCTTTGCGTTTTTTCCTCTTTCATATCCAGGCCGAAGCGGCCGATTATCACTTCTTTTTCACGGTCATCCAAAACGCATATATATTTTTTACTTTCTCTAACTCCATGCTTAACTGGATGGTCTCAATTACGTCATCAGCGTCGGACTTCAGGATATCAATCAAACTGATTTCGTTGCCTTCTTTATCCTGTCCGATCGGATCATGAAGAGAAACATCCTTCTTCGTTTTCTTCAGAGCCCTCAGGTGCATGAGGATTTCGTTTTCAATACATCTTGCTGCATAGGTGGCAAGCTTGGTTCCTTTGCCTTCTGAATAACTTTCAATGGCTTTGATCAACCCTATTGTACCGATTGAGATGAGGTCTTCCGGATCCTCTCCGGTGTTTTCGAATTTCTTGACAATGTGTGCGACGAGACGAAGATTGTGTTCAATCAGGATATTCCGGGCATCTTCATCGCCTTCTGCCATCTTTCTTAAGTATTTTTTTCATCTTGTGATGAAAGCGGTTGAGGAAAGGCATTGTTTTTCACATAGGATACGAGAAAGATCAGCTCTTTCAGAAAATAGCCTATAGCTGTAGCGATCGCGGACATACTTTCACCTCCAGTAAAGGACTTTCGCCTATACTGAATCATATGATTGAATCGTTCTGTCCTTGCACGTCCTTACAATTTAGTTTGTTTTCGAAAAGGATTCTTATATATGCTGTTTTTGCATAAATTGTTCCTCCAATACTCATTTTTTTCTCTATACATGTTGAGCAGCTCTTTTCTTTCTTGCTTACCAGGATGTTTCAGGTGAAGTATGGCGTTCTCTTACCAAACTCATATTAAAAAGAAAAAATTTTACTAAAAGAGCCTTTTTAAATAATGAGGGAAACTGCACTGCCTATACACGATTATCCTGATCAGCATAGGATAGATATAACAACAAGGATGGGAGGGATTCCAAAATGGTTTACGGTTACCCGTACTACTATGCTCCTGTATATCCGCCCCGGAATTATGGGGGATTTTATTTAGCTCTGGCTGTCGTCCTGATCATTCTGCTGTTCCTTTTCGGCTGCTGGCGTTATTATCACTATGCATGAATAGCGGACCGGGTGAATTTGAACCCGGTTTTTTTAGGAAGGTTCAATGCAATTCTGGTCCCATCCCCTCGAATCATACGCCGGAAGCTCCTCCATAACTTTCAAAGCAGGGTAACCTTTGGCAAGGAGAGCAGCTCTATTCTTTTCATTATCAAAAGCTTGTTCCGGTGGATTATGGTTGTTTTATTCGGAATTTGTATGGAATAGCAACAAAGTTTACGCAGAGAGCATTTAAAAAAGCTGGACCTTTTGGGGCAGGTGTATAATAATAAGAATTACTACACTTTGAAGGAGCTGCAAAGGTGAGAAAGTTTTTCTATCGTTCTTTTATTGAATTGACTAATAAAAGGTGGACATCCTTTTTGCTGCGAAGATTTGTGCAATCAGGTGTAAGTGCAAGGTTCATCCCTTATTATATAAAGACCTATAAAATTAATATAGATGAAGTTGAAAAAGAAGCAGCAGCTTACCCTGATCTTCACTCCTTTTTTATCAGAAACTTAAAAGAAGGCATGAGGAGGATCGAAGGGGCGGAAGATGATGTCGTCAGCCCGGTGGATGGCATGCTTGCGGATACAGGAACAGTTTCCAAGGCGTTAAACATGAAGGTAAAAGGGAAAGATTATTCGATAGAAGAGATGCTCGGAAGCAAGGAGAAGGCTGAAGTGTATGAAGGCGGTCAGTACATGATCCTCTACCTGAGCCCTGCTGATTACCATCGCATTCACAGTCCGCTGAGCGGAAATGTCATCGAGAGATGGGAGTTGGGGCGCCATTCTTATCCTGTCAATGAGCTCGGCCTGCAATATGGAGTCCGCACCCTGGCGAAGAACTTTAGGTCAATGACGGAAGTTGATTATGGGACAGGCAAAATGTGCCTTGCGAAAGTAGGAGCTATGTTCGTTAACTCCATCGAGTATACGCACGAGGGTGAAATATGGGAAAAGGGCGAAGAGATAGGATATTTCTCCTTTGGATCAACCGTCATCCTTTTGTTTGAAAAAGGAAATTTCCACTTAAAAGAAGATTTAAAAGTCCCCGGCAAAGTTAAAATGGGCGGACTGATTGGGAAGATATCGAGGAACTGACTGCTCCCTTGTCTTATTCGGGGAGTTTTTTCTTGTTCTCAGATTGTTTTCCTACATCTGAAACAATCTTTTCAATTCACCAAAAAAGCAGGCATATGCGCCTGCTTTTTGAAATGGGTCAAGAAGAAATCTTGATACGGTAGGATAAGGAACGACGGTGAATTTCAGTTTCAATGAGGCGAATAAATTCTGGATTGAGTTTGAGATCTCTCGCTTTGTAATACGATTCAATCAATAAATCATCAGAAAGTTTGCGCACGGGGTTCACCTCCAAAAGGTTATCATTTTTACGTTGTTTATCTCATATAATAGTTAGTTTTAAACTTTGTATCATTACTCTACCAAATTTAAACAAGTAGAACAAGCGTTCCTTTTATCCACAATGACAGGTGGATAACCTGTGGTTAAGTTGTTTATAAAGGGTTTATATTCCATTAATTCTAAGGGGATAATGTGTATAAAGTTATCCACAGGTTGAATGTTGGTTCATTTTGTCGAAAATTATTTAAAAAATAGTTGGAATATCATTCAAGTTTGGCAGTAATACAACCTGAGGTCAGTGCCTTGAAATCTTATAAAATCTAAAATTTCTTCCTTAAAATGGCCGTCCTAATAGGCTATATCACCTTGCTTCATATATTGAAGATGCGGAAGCTGTCACAGTGGTTGTACAGCTGCATTACCCTCCTTCTGCAATACCCGGGAGATCAGCCTGTAAAATTGAGGAATTCTCTTTAAATCTTCTATAAAGTAATGCCTTCATTCTTAATTGATGTTAAAATAATTCGTTGGCAGTTATTAAAATGGTTAATTTTGAATCTAAAGGGAAAATTGGTTATGATTAAATCGGTAGAAATAGAAAGTTAGAGGTGTTAAACGTGTTAAAATCTTTTTTGCCTAATGAGCAAGTTAAAGACGTTTTTCAAATAAAACCGGATACGCTTAAGGAACAGGGAATCAAGGCGATTATCACGGACCTTGATAACACATTGGTGGAATGGGACAGAGCCCAGGCGACTCCTAAGCTGATTAAATGGTTCAAGTTAATGCAGGACAACGGGATTAAGGTGACGGTTGTTTCCAATAATAATGAAGACCGGGTAAAGCGATTCGCGGAGCCTTTGAATATTCCTTTTATCTATCAGGCCAGAAAGCCGATGGGACGTGCTTTTAAAAGGGCAGTAAAGGAAATGGGAATCAAGAAGGAAGAAGCGGTGGTTGTGGGTGACCAGCTGCTCACGGATGTGCTCGGCGGCAACCGCAGCGGCTTCTACACCATTCTGGTGGTGCCTGTTGCCCAGACTGACGGCTTAATTACAAAATTCAACCGGAAAGTGGAAAGAAGAATCATGAACTTTTTTAAACGCAAGGGCATGATTAAATGGGAGGAAGAGAAGTGACCAAAATTGTATGTACCGGATGCGGAGTCAGCATTCAAACGGAGGAGAAGGAGAAGCTGGGCTATGCACCTCCTTCCTCATTGGAAAAAGAAGAAATCGTCTGCCAGAGATGTTTCAGGCTGAAGCATTATAACGAAGTACAGGATGTTTCCCTGACAGATGATGATTTCTTGAAGATCTTAAATGAAATCGGAAGAGGCGAAGGGCTGATTGTAAAAGTAGTCGATATCTTCGACTTCAATGGCAGCTGGCTTCCCGGCCTTCACCGTTTTGTAGGGAATAACCCTGTCCTTCTCATCGGAAATAAGGCAGACCTGCTTCCTAAGTCTGTTAAACCTGCTAAACTGATTCATTGGATGAAATTCCAGGCGAAGCAGCTTGGATTGAAACCAGTCGATGTTAAGCTTATTAGTGCAGCGAAAGGGCAGTATATCGAAGAAGCGGTCGAAGCGATTGAGCAGTATCGGAATGGACGCAGTGTATATGTTGTGGGATGTACCAATGTAGGTAAGTCTACCTTCATCAATCGTGTCATCCATCACGTGACAGGAGAAAAGGATATTATCACAACTTCTCATTTCCCTGGCACAACTCTTGATATGATTGAAATTCCTTTGGATGATGGTGAAGCCCTGATTGATACTCCGGGAATTATCAATCATCACCAAATGGCCCATTATGTAGATAAGAGAGATTTAAAATACATCACACCAAAGAAAGAAATCAAGCCGAAAGTGTTTCAGTTAAATGAGGGACAGACCTTGTTCTTCGGTGGATTGGCAAGGTTTGATTATCTAAGCGGAGGCAGGCGTTCATTTGTCTGCTATCTTTCCAACGAGCTCAATATTCACCGTACCAAGGTTGATAATGCCGATGAGCTGTATGAAAACCACGTAGGTGAGATGCTGCAGCCGCCAAGAAAAGATGATGTGGACGGGTTCCCTGAATTAGTTCGCCATGAATTCAAGATCAAAGAAGGCAAGACGGATATTGTCTTTTCCGGCCTTGGCTGGGTGACGATCAACGAGGAAGGCGTAACCATCGCTGCGCATGTTCCAAAAGGCGTAAGCGTTTTTCTTAGAAAATCATTGATTTAAGGAGAGGCTTCCCGATGAAAACTTTATATGGTGTAATCGGAAATCCTATTGCCCATTCGATGTCTCCCCTCATGCATAATGACGCTTTCCGGGAAAATGGCGTAGATGGGCATTATCAGCCGTTTCTCGTGCAGAGTGATGAACTTGAAGAAGCGGTGCGGGGCTTGAAAGTGTTAGGCGTCAAAGGCTTTAATGTGACCATTCCCCATAAGCAGGCAATCATTCCGCTGCTGGATGAAGTGGATCCTCTTGCAAAGGCAATTGGAGCCGTTAATACTGTAGTGCGGAGAGAAGGCCGTTTTATAGGGTATAACACGGACGGCCCGGGGTTTTTAAGGTCACTGAAGGAAAGCTGTCCTTTTTCCCTGGAAAGTAAGAAAGTGCTCCTTATAGGTGCAGGGGGAGCGGCGAGGGCCATCTTTTATTCACTTGCTGCTTCAGGTATGCAGAATATTGATATTTGTAATCGAACAATGGGTAGAGGGGAAGATATCATCAAAGAGTGTCCTTTTGAGTGTTCAGCCTCTTCTTTATCCTTATATCAAGCTGAACAAACTTTGGAGAATTATGATATCATTGTCCAAACCACCTCTGTCGGTATGTATCCTGAAGTAAATGCCATGCCGGTCAAAGTGGAAAAAATCAAAAAGGGTGCATTTGTTTCAGATATTATTTATAACCCGCTAAGGACAAAATTGATCCGGAGATTCCGGGAGCTTGGCGGTCAAGGAGATAATGGAATCGGCATGTTCGTTCATCAAGGAGCGCTTGCCTTCGAACTTTGGACAGGAGTCAAACCTGATTCCAATCGTATGAAAAATGTAGTCCAACAACATCTGGGAGGTTAATATGTTAACTGGCAAACAAAAAAGATATTTACGATCAGAGGCTCACCATCTTAATCCGATATTCCAAGTCGGAAAAGGCGGAGTCAATGAGAATATGATTAAACAAATCAGCGAAGCACTGGAAGCCAGGGAGCTGATAAAAGTCAGCATTCTGCAAAACTGTGAGGAAGATAAAAACACTGTGGCGGATGAGCTGTCTTCTGGAGCGGGTGCGGAAATCGTCCAAATTATCGGCCATACAATTGTTTTGTATAAGGAATCAAAGGAAAACAAAAAAATCGAACTTCCTAGATAAAAGGAGGTCCATAATGGTAAAGCGCGTTGGTTTATTAGGAGGCACATTCAACCCTCCGCATTTGGGGCATTTAATCATAGCGAATGAGGTGCTTCACCAATTCGGTCTGGATGAGGTCAGGTTCATGCCCGCGGGAATACCCCCTCATAAACAAATAAAAGGGGATACCTCTTCAGAACAGCGCAAAGAGATGGTCATCCGGGCTATAGATAATCATACCGGTTTTGTACTGGAGACAATCGAGCTGGAGAAAGAAGGCCCTTCTTATACCTATGAGACGATAAAGCTGCTGGTGGAAAGGGAACCCCAATCAGAATTTCATTTCATTATAGGCGGAGATATGATTGACTACCTGCCAAAATGGCATATGATCGAAGAGTTATCCCGGCTCATTCAATTCGTTGGTGTCAAACGGCCTGGGTATGAGACAGAATCACCTTTTAATGTAATCATGGCTGATGTCCCCCAAATAGAAATCTCTTCAACAATGATCAGAGACAGAATCGCTGCAGGGAAGACGGTAAACTACCTCATTCCTGAAGAGGTTTTAGATTATATACGAGAGGAGAAACTATATGGAAAGGGATAAGGCGTTAAATCTTGTCAGGGCTCAGCTGACAGAACACCGGTATCAGCATACACTTGGTGTGATGGAAACAGCGATAGAACTGGCAGAGCGTTTCAACATCGATCCGGGTAAAGCTGAAATGGCGGCAATCTTTCACGATTATGCCAAATTTCGCCCGAAAGAAGAAATGAAAGAAATCATTGAAGCAGAGGGAATGGATAAACTTCTTCTGGAGTTTAACGCTGAATTATGGCATGCCCCTGTTGGAGCTTATCTCGTGAAAAAAGAAGCTGGGGTAGAGGATGATGAAGTGCTGGACGCCATACGTTACCATACCTCTGGAAGGCCGGGAATGACAAAGCTAGAAAAAGTGATATATCTTGCTGATTATATTGAGCCAGGCAGGCACTTTCCTGGTGTGGATGAAGTCAGGGAATTGGCAAAAGTTAATCTTGAACAGGCATTGATCAGTTCTATCAGAAACTCAATCACATTTTTGATGAAGAAGAATCAGGCTGTTTTTCCAGAGACTTTCCACACATTCAATGAATTAGTTTTAAAAAATAGGAGTTGATATGATGAACAGTAAAGACTTGCTTACAGTTGCATATAAAGCGGCAGATGATAAAAGGGCGGAAGATATTGTTGCTCTTGATATGAAAGGCATTTCGCTGATTGCGGATTACTTTGTCATCTGCCACGGTAATTCGGACAAACAGGTTCAGGCAATTGCCAGGGAATTGAAGGAAAAAGCAGAAGAGAATGGACATGATGTGAAACGTATGGAAGGCTTCGATGAGGCCCGCTGGGTGCTTGTCGATATGGGAGATGTTGTAGCGCATGTATTCCATCGTGAAGAAAGAGGATATTATAAACTCGAAAGGCTCTGGGGAGATGCCCCGCTTGTTGATGTAAGCAGTGAGATCGAGCAATGAGTTATCAGCAGTTCGCCTACATTTATGATTACTTGATGAAGGATGTCCCTTATGATTCCTGGGTTGAATTCGTCCAGGCCAAGGCTGATAAGTACGCTGTCAGCGGCAGGGAGCTTTTGGACTTGGGATGCGGGACGGGTGAGCTGTCTCTGAGGCTTTTGAAAGAAGGGTACTCAGTAACCGGTATCGATTTGTCTGAAGACATGCTCTTCATGGCCAGGGAAAAGGCAGAAAATGATGGACTGCAGCTGCCTTTATATCAACAGGATATGAGTGAGCTCCAAGGGTTGGGAAGTTTTGATATTATATCTATTTTTTGTGACTCATTAAACTACTTGGAAACAGAAGAAAAAGTCATCAGTACATTTAAAAATGTCAGAGACCATCTTCGGGACGATGGGCTTTTTCTATTCGACGTGCATTCCATATTCAAATTGACGCAAATCTTTTTGAATGAAACTTTTACTTATAATGACGAAGAGGTTTCATATATATGGGACTGCTTTCCAGGAGAGAAGCCCAACAGTGTTGACCATGAGCTGACCTTCTTTGTGAGGGACGGTGAAACGGGCCAGTATGAACGTGTGGAGGAACTGCATCATCAGCGCACCTTCCCCATCCTGACATTGGAAACCTGGCTGCAGGAAACAGGCTTTGAAGTAATGGACATCACAGCAGATTTTTCGGATATCCAGCCTGGCGATCACAGTGAAAGAATCTTCTTCACTTGTAAAAAGAAATAATTGATGGACGAAATCGTATATGATTTCGTCCTTTTTGTTTTGCTGTTTTGTACCCAAAATTTCATGATAGCTTAAAGTAAATAAACGTCCGGCATTGGTGCAACAGCTTACAAATTGACTAGCTGTCCAGCAGCGGAAACCTTTCGTTGAATACCCTGAACTTTTTTTAGAAAAAATAAAGGATATCAAATATGGACATAGAATTAGATAACTAGTCACACTCCGAATTGCTTCTTAGTTTCAGAAAGATCCTCATCAAACTTTCTGTGTGTTGCTTTAAAAAGTTCATTGAACAGACTTCCTATTTGTTTCTCCATGGCAGATATTCCTTCTCCAGTTACCCCTCCTTTGACACACACCTTTTCCTGTAATGCGGCCAAAGTATATATTTCTTTCTTCAGCAATTCTCCCAATCCAATCAGCATTTCAGAAGCAAGGACAGTTGCCGTCGCTTCATCTATTTCAGTTTCGCTGACCGCACCGTCTATGAACTTTCTAGTTAAATAGGTGAAGAAAGCTGGTCCGCAGCTGACAATATCCGAAGAGACCCGGGTAATGTTTTCATCAATGCTGATTGGAGTGGATATGGTGGAAAGAAGCTGCCATATGGCTGTTTTCCATTCTTCTGTACATCTTGTGCCAATTGAAAATAGAGAGACTCCGCTGAGTGCGCGATTGGTGATGCTTGGAATGACTCTCATACAGGAGCAGTCAACAAGGGACTCAACCTGCTCGACACTCACAGGGCTGGTTATGGAGACAATACACTTTTCCTTCGAGAAGTGGTGCTGATTGCTTTTCAGAAGCTCGAATATATCCAAAGGTTTGACGCAGATAAAAACTGCATCAGAATTCTGAATCACATCGGCAGGCTCATTATATATGGAAATACCACGATACTTTTCCAGTAACTTTTCAGCTTTTATCCTTGTGCGATTCACCACATTGAGGTCAGAAGGTGAAATTGCTCCTGACTCAATAAAAGCTTCAATTAATATGCCGCCCATATTGCCTGTGCCCACTATTCCTACCTTCATGTGCTGCCCTCCTTTTTCACACATCTTTAATCCATTATGATGCATGTACAATAGCTGCTAAAATAAAAGTTTTCCTTCATACAGCTGTCTTAGTCAGCGATTTGCAATCATCACAAAAATGTACCCAAAAGAGCTTTCCCTTTCATTCCTATGAGCAGTAAATTTCGAATATGCAAATTAAAGGAGAATAATACATGTTACAGACACTTCTGGATAAGTATAAAATTCCATTCTTTATCCTGATTGCCGCTCTTTTGATCCTATTTGCAGTTTTGAACGGCTCCAAACAAAGCGTCCCGGATGATGATAAAAGTGAGCCATTGCCAATGGAGATTACACAGGTTTCCTCTGATGATGAAATAGAGGTAGAGCCTGAGCCTTTTAATAAAGAAATTTTTGTCGATGTAAAAGGAGCCGTTCTTAGACCCGGTATTTATAAGGCGGTCCAAAGTGAGAGGGTGAATGATCTCATTATCCGGGCAGGAGGTTTTACTTCAACTGCAGAGGATACAAGCGTCAACCTGGCACAACGAGTAACGGATGAAATGGTGATTTATGTACCGGAGGAAGGGGAGGTGGGAGTCCAGCCTGCATCTGCTGTTATTTCTGAAGGTGAGGAAGTGCTCGATATCAACCAGGCTGAAGAAAAGGAGTTTGAAAGTCTTCCGGGAATCGGTCCTGCTAAAGCCAAAGCAATTTTTGACTATCGGTCTGAAAATGGCCCGTTCAAAAACATTGAAGAGTTAATGCAAGTATCCGGGATAGGGGAGGGAACATTTGAAAAACTGAAAGAACATATCACTGTAAATTAATAACGGATCAAAATAATTCCCTTTGCCCAAACCATCATTTTCATATACACTTATTCAAGGAGAAATCGAATAAAGGAGTTTTGGTATGTCACGTATATCATGGAACGACTATTTTATGGCTCAATCCCATTTGCTTGCACTGCGAAGCACCTGTACCCGTCTGACTGTAGGGGCAACCATCGTCCGAGACAAAAGAATCATTGCAGGAGGTTATAATGGCTCAATCGCAGGGGGAGTCCACTGTGCGGATGAAGGCTGCTATGTGATCGACAACCATTGCGTGAGAACGATTCATGCAGAAATGAATGCGATCATCCAATGTGCCAAATTCGGTGTGCCGACCGATAACGCGGAAATCTATGTGACCCACTTTCCATGTCTTCAATGCTGCAAGGCGATTATCCAAGCAGGAATAAAAAAGGTATTCTATGCGGAAAGTTATAAAAATCACCCCTATGCCATAGAACTGTTTAAGCAGGCGGGTGTGCACATAGAGCAGGTGCCTTTTGAAGGAACGGGAAAGAATGAACAAGAGAGAAATCTAAGTCAGGATATGTTGAGAAAACTTGAGGAGCTTGGATTGGATGGAGAAGAACTGAACAAGTATAAAACACAGCACATTAAAATATATAAGGAGTAATTTTTCTTTGAAAAAAGGACAACTTATTTATCCGGCACTCTCTGTCCTCGCCGGGACTACACTTGCACTTCACTTCCATTGGGGTGCATTTTTTCTGGCTGTTTTCCTCGTGATCCTGTTCATTCGCCAGCACTCCACAATAATACTGGCCCTCAGCTTGGCGTTCCTCCCCTCTTCGTTTTTCCTTGCTTCTTACCAAATCGAAAACAATGTCTCCAAGCTTTTGCCCGGTCAAACTGAATATTCGATTGTTTTTACAGAAAGACCTGAAATAGACGGAGACAGGCTGTTGGGGCAGGCTGAAGTGAAAGGCGGTGAGCCTGTCATCCTCCGTTACACAATTCCTGATGAGCAGCAAAAAGCAATGTTAATGGAGAGGGTATACACAGGTTTGAATTGTTCTGTCTCAGGAGAACTAAAGGAACCTGGTAGGCGTAGAAACATGAACAGCTTTGATTATAACGAGTATCTTAACGGACAAAGGATTCATTGGATTTTGCAGGTCAACAGCCTGAATGTTGATCAATGCTCATACAAAAGAAAATCACTTCCAGCGAAATTGGGAAGATGGAGAGAGAAAGGAATCTCATCCATCGAGCACAAATTCCCTGAAGCTGCAGCGGGAATATCTGCAGCATTGGTATTCGGCGAAAGAGATTTGATTGGAGAAGAGACACTGAAAGCTTACCAGCGCCTCGGAGTCATCCATCTCCTTGCTATTTCAGGTCTTCATGTAGGGATGCTGTTTGCTGCCTTTTATTATATCCTGTTAAGATTGGGCATCCCGAAGGAATACGTTCAGCTGATCCTGCTGGTGGTTCTGCCTATATATGTACTTCTGACTGGAGGCGCGCCGCCGGTGATAAGAGCTTCAGGCATACTCTGTGCAGTCATTCTTTCAGGTTTTTTCCGTTTGAAGCTATCGGCTTTGGATGCTGTCTCGATAGTCTTTCTGATTTATTTGCTTATAAATCCATATTCCATTAACAATATTGGTTTTCAATTGTCTTTCCTCGTCAGTTTTTCCCTCGTGCTTTCAACAAACCGTATTTTGGCAGCTGTACAGCAGAAATGGAAACAGGTATTCCTGGTCACCGCAGTATGTCAAATTTGTTCCATCCCAGTCCTCCTTTGGCATTTTTACGAATTCTCCGTTATTGGTTTTGTCGTGAACTCTTTCTATGTTCCTTATTTCACCATAGTCCTGCTGCCGCTATGTCTATTAACGTTCCTTATAATGATGGTCTTCGAGCAGGGAGCAGAACTTTTCTTTCCTTTATTGAAAGGAGCTGTCATTATTTCAGATTCTGTTTCTCTTCATTTGAACAGCCTTCCATTTATTACGTTCACTTCGGGAAAGCCGCCGCTTTTGCTGGCCTTCCTCTATATCCTGGCGGTGGGTTATTGTTTCGTCAGAGGCGAAAAAGCCAAATGGCCTTCAGGTTTCCTTCCTATGATTCTTCTTCTGTTTTTACATAAAATTTCCATTTGGGTAAATCCCTATGGCGAAGTGATGATGGTCGATGTCGGACAAGGGGACTGCCTGATTATTGATCTTCCCTTTAATGAAGGAGTTTATATGGTCGATACCGGAGGGGTAATGGAGTTTGAAAAAGAAGCATGGCGGAAGAGGAGTGAGAAATACTCAATCAGCGAGGATGTGCTTTTGCCGCTGTTGAAAAGCAAAGGGATACAGAAAATTGATAAGTTGATTTTGACCCACAGTGATTTTGACCATACAGGCGCAGCCAGTGATTTAATTGAACGTGTGGAAGTTGGGGAAATACTTATAACCCCTGGTTCACAGGCAAGCGATGTCATTATGGAACTTTCAGAAAAAGCTGCCCAGTTCAATATCATGGTTGAGGAAAGTGAAGCTGGCGAGAAGTGGAGCACGAATAGTGCTGATTTCATATTTCTTTATCCATTTGATGACCACTACGAAGGGAATGATGATTCTCTTGTGCTGTTTGGGAAGATGGGAGGGAAGAAATGGCTGTTCACTGGGGATCTTGAGGAAAATGGTGAAAGGGAGTTAATGAAAAAGTGGAATGTGGAAACAGATGTCCTCAAGGTAGGACACCATGGCAGCAAGACATCCACGAGCGATGCATTCCTGGATAAGCTTAAGCCGGATAGTGCACTGGTTTCAGCAGGCAAGGATAACAGGTATGGGCACCCGGATCCCGAAGTCCTGAACAGGCTTAAAAGCCGCGGCATAACGATTTATAACTCTGCCGACTCAGGAGCGGTGCATTATAAATATTTGGGCAGCAAAGGAACGTTTAAGCCCGTTATCCCATAAGATGTATTACGTTTAACAGAAGAACAAGAGCACAAGTGCTCTGTTCGGCTCCGGCCGGCAAATCCATAACACAGCTTAAGCCAAACGTAAACCACGTTTTTTGGCCAATGAAAAAGGAGTCCGCGATCAGCGAACTCCGTGCATACTCATTAAGAACCTATGTACTTAATGACTACAGCCATTATGAACAAGATGGCAAAGAAACCGAAAGATACGATGAAACCAACGCCAGAATCTACTGCATCATTTCTTTTCGATTGGACATTTTTTTCGAATTCGTTCATAAGTACCCCTCCTATTTCTATCTAAGTATAGATGATTCCCCCAAAAAAATCTATACTTGCACTTTACATTTTCCTATACTGACAAGAGTTGTCACATATATGTTCACTTTGTTGGGTGACACTAATCTATACAAGGGAGATACCGCCGGTCAAAAAAGGTTCCTAGGTCTTTTTCATCGGCGTTAAATATAGATTTAGGGGGTGTCCTTATCCTTGGACGTCCCCTTTCCACTTGTCAAAACGGCAAACCTTTTTTACGATAGTGTTATCACAACAAAAATTGGAGAGTGCAGTCTTGGTTATTGATATATGGAAAAAAATCGAAAACAAACAATTTGCGAGCATATATTTATTATACGGAAAGGAAGCCTTTTTAATAAATGAAACACAGCAAAAAATCGTCGGACAAGCTGTATCCGAGGAAGAGATGGATTTTAATTTCTCTTCCTATGACTTGGAAGAAACGCCTGTGGAAACAGCTATAGAGGATGCAGAAACCTTCCCTTTCATGGGGGAGAGACGTGTTGTCGTTCTACATAATCCCGTATTTCTGACGGCTGAAAAAACAAGAGAAAAGGTTGAGCACAACCTTAAAAAATTTGAACAATATCTTTCCTCTCCATCTCCTTACACGATTCTTGTCATTGCTGCACCGTACGAAAAGCTTGATGAACGGAAAAAATTAACAAAATCTTTAAAGAAACAGGCAGAAGTTCTTGAAGCGAAAAAATTAAATGAAAAAGAATTGAGAACCTGGGTAAGGGAGAGGTCCGCTGCCAACATGGTTCAGATCGATGAAGTGGCGATAGATCTCCTCCTGGCTCTTGCGGGAACAAATCTCATGATGCTGACCAAAGAAATCGATAAGCTTTCTTTGTATGCAAGCGAAACAAACAGAATTGATGAATCAGTTGTAGAAGCCCTCACTGCACGCTCGCTCGAACAGAATATTTTCGCCCTCGTCGAAAAAGTTGTTCAGCGAAAAACAGAAGAGGCTTTGCGAATCTATTATGATCTCCTCAAGCAAAATGAAGAGCCAATCAAAATCCTGGCAGTACTTTCCGGTCAGTTCAGATTGATCTATCAAGTAAAAGAATTGGCAAGAAGGGGATATGGGCAGCAAAAGATAGCCGGATTCCTGCGCGTCCATCCTTTCCGGGTGAAATTGGCAGCGGGCCAGGCAAAACATTTTTCCGATGAACAGTTGTCTGTCATCATAGAACTGCTCTCCCAAGGAGATTATGAAATGAAAACCGGCAGGCAGAAGAAGGAAATGATCATTGAATTATTCCTTTTTAAGCTGCATGAACAATCATTAAGCAATGCGAGGTAAGAAGTCGGAATTCCAGCTTTCCCCCACTGAATATTGAGCAGGAATGTTAAAAAAATGCGATATTTCTATATCAGAAAGAATTTCCGTCCCTGTGTTTATGACTCTGTTGGTTATGGCGGTTGGGCAGGCTCAGTTTAGAGGGAAAAAATCCCCTTAACAAATAAATAAAAGGGAAAATAGCTTAAATAGAGGGAAAAATTCCCCTTATTTGACCCAAAAGACTAAAAATAAGAAGCTTTTCTTTATATAAGGGGAAAAACTCCCCTTATTCATAATCAATATGAGCTCAAACCTGCAATTAACGGGAAAAAATCCCCTTATTTTTTCCTCCAGCTTTTTAAATAAGGACATTACTTGTTATTTCGCTTTTTTCTACTAGATTGGCTTCCCCTTTGGTGCCGTCTAGTTCCAGCGGCCCGCCCTGCGGGGTCGCCCGCCTGGAGCGAGTCCATTACTTCTCAACAGCCGCCATCTTTGCGAAAGGCTTTATTGGTAAACTTTATTGCTGTTTCATTTTTACTTCCTAAGATAAAGACTTTATATTCTTGTAAGCCAAAAAAATTAAACTGTTCCCCTTAGAGAGAAGGTATACGGATGGGGGGCTGTTGAAAGCAAAATTAATGCTATAACAGTCTACTTAATAGGATTTTTCGAATTTAATTTCTGATATAGAATACGCTCTCCCCCTTATCACCCTTTTTGTAGGAGGATTGAAGCGGAAGGCGTACGATCTCCTGCGGGACTAGCGGGACAGGAGAGACCCCCAATCCAGTTGCAGCGCCCAGCCCCTCGGGGTCAAATAACCCAAAGAGAATAAAAGGGAAGATCGCCTTTTTTTCTCTTTGGAACATTTGCCTGTCGGGCCTGATCAGGGCGCTTCCACTTTTTATACAGGCGCAGCCGAGGAGGCTCACCGCCCGCCCCGCGGAGTCGTGCGCCTGGAGCGGAAATCCATTTCTTTTAAAGCAGCCACAATAAGCAGCCTTGCGAAAAGACAGTTATTAAAAAAGACAAAATAAAAAACGATCTCTCAATTATGAGGGATCGTTTTCTAAAAGAAAGAAATTAGTTAACTTTTTTCATTAAGCGTGATTTTGAACGATCAGCAGCGTTTCTGTGGATAAGACCTTTTTGAGCTGCTTTATCTAAATGCTTAACTGCTTCAGAAACTAATGCTTTAGCGTTATCATCGTTGTTTTGTGCAGCAGCTTCCGCTTTTTTAACTGCAGTACGCATAGCTGACTTTACAGTTACGTTTTGTGCATTCTTTGCTTCGTTCGTTTTTACGCGTTTGATAGCAGATTTAATATTTGGCATTCCTGTCACCTCCTACAAAGCGATCGAGAATTATATTGTACTCGATTTTTACAATTCCTAAAATTAATCAGAACAAATGATATTTTATCAAATCGCTGTATATATTGCAATACTCTTCGATTGAAAAAGATAATAGAATGAATGAAAGTTCCTGGATGGCGCAAGATAGTGGTATGAAGAAAATCCAAGGGGGCTGTCAAGAATGGAAGAAAAACAAACAGTCGATCTAAGCAAATATGCTATTAGAACTGACCTTGCTGTGGAAGCAAGGGAGATGGTGCTTGCAGAGAAGAGTAAAGACGCCGATCAAGCACAGGAGGCCTCGGGATTGAGGGGGGTCATTGTCAACGAACGTGAAATTGATGGTATCAGTATCTCCCATGTGACCATTACAGAAGAAGGCGAAGAATTACTTGGAAAAAAAGCCGGTAACTATCTAACGCTGGAGGCACATAGTATCAGGCAGAGCCAGGCAGATCTTCAGCAGAAGGTTGAAGAGGTATTTGCAAAAGAATTCAGTTCTTTTTTAAAGGATAAAGGAATCAGTCCTAATGCCAGCTGCTTGATTGTCGGGCTGGGAAACTGGAATGTAACTCCGGATGCACTTGGTCCGCTGGTTTGCGAAAATTTGATCATAACCCGCCATTTGTTTGAGCTTCAGCCTGAATCGGTTCAGGAAGGGTATCGGCCGGTGTCCGCGCTTGCACCAGGAGTGATGGGCCTCACTGGCATCGAGACCAGCGATATCATATTTGGAGTCGTGGAAAAATCAAAACCGGATTTTGTTATTGCGATTGATGCACTGGCATCCCGTTCTATCGAAAGAGTCAACTCTACTATCCAGATTTCCGACACAGGGATCCACCCGGGGTCTGGTGTTGGAAATAAACGAAAAGGGCTTGATGAAGAGACACTGGGTGTCCCGGTTTTTGCGATTGGAATTCCAACGGTTGTGGATGCTGTGACCATTGTAAGCGACACCGTTGATTTCCTCTTAAAGCATTTCGGCAAAGAGCTAAAAGAGGGGGATAAACCATCTCGCGCACTATCACCAGCCGGCATGACATTCGGCGAAAGAAGGAAACTGTCTGAGGAAGACTTGCCAGAGGAGCATCACAGAAAAACATTCCTTGGGATCGTTGGAACTCTTGAGGATGAGGAAAAAGAAAGCTTATCCATGAAGTATTAGCGCCGATTGGCCACAATCTGATGGTTACACCAAAAGAAGTAGATGTCTTCATAGAAGATATGGCAAATCTCGTTGCGAGTGGATTGAATGCTGCTTTACACAGTGCGGTAAATCAGGGAGATACAGGTTTTAAAACTCATTGATCATGTAAGCATAGGCCATTTGGGCTTGTGCTTTTTTGATTTTTGTATAGAGATGGGGGCCGCGGTTTCGGTTGAGCGAGGTACATCAAATGTGGAGATACTAAAAGGGTGTATCTAATACTGCAAGCACCGCTGCCGTACATAATTAATTTATACTGCCTAATTTGATTTCAATTTCCAAAGCACCCCCAGGCCTGCACCAAATGGAATCCAGCTTTCCTCCTTCCATCTATTTTTTGGTTCTACTTTTTCTATCTCTATCATATTTTGTACTAGAGTCGAGAAGGAAGGGTGGAATAATGAAGTCGTATAAGTCGTCCAATTATGTTGTAGCAGTGAATCTATCGACAATAGTCAAGGGTATCCTGGCCTTTGTGTTTGGCCTTCTTTCGATTTTTTCTCTATCTGGCATACTCACATCGCTAAAACCGGAATACAGGATCAGCTCGAGCTCGGTTAATCATGCAGCTGAACATGTTACGGGCGCGATGTTATATAACCTTTTTACAATGGAGAACCGGGCGTTCAAAGCAGCAGACCCGGCGGAGGAAGAGCTTCCTTCTGTGTCCAATCTCCTGTTCAGGCTTGCAACTAATGTCAGCTTCGAAGATCCGCGCAGTTTTCTGGGGAGGGAGCTTCCGGGATTTTCAATATTTGACGGAGAGATCCTGGTTGCAGGGGAAGGTACTGACTTTACTAACATGCCTTATGAATCTGTACCGCCTGAGGAGGCCCTTAATCCTGAAAATGATGCCCAGCTTCAGAATACGGAAAAAATCGAGAATCCATCTTCTGAGGATAATCCGGGTTCCTCTGGCTTGACAACAGGGGATAAGAAAACGGTCTATCTCTACTTCACTCACACCAGGGAGTCCTACCTTCCTTATTTGAAAAATGTAAGTAATCCAAATTTAGCTCATCATTCGCAAATAAATGTCACAAAAGTTGGAGATAAATTAAAAGAAGAGCTGGAAAACAGGGGCATCGGGACAATAATAGATAAAACAGACGTGATAGCTAATTTGGATAAGAAAGGTCTCGATTATTGGTACGCCTATCAAGAATCCCGTCCGGTCGCACAAGCGGCGATGGCAGGAAACAAAGATTTGATTTATCTGTTTGATATCCACAGAGATTCACAAAGAAAGGATATTACCACTGCCAGCATCAATGGTCAGCCATATGCGAAACTGGCATTCGTGGTCGGAGCAGAACATCCGAATTATGAAAAAAACCTCAAGATAGCCACTGAACTTCATAATCAGCTGGAGAAAAAGTATAAAGGGATTTCCCGTGGAGTGTTTGTTAAAAAAGGGAGCGGGACCAACGGGAAATTCAATCAGGACCTGACAGGCAACTCTCTTCTCGTGGAGTTTGGCGGAGTCGACAACACTTTTGAGGAACTGAATCGATCGTCCGCGGCATTGGCTGATGTATTCTCGGAATATTACTGGCAGGCAGATAAAGTAGGTCATGTCATTTCAGCTCCAGCGTCCAGTCAATGATCACTTTTAGAGGCTCTTATCGTAAACTTTGTTGCTATTTGATCCTAATTCCGAAAAAATAATCATATTAAGAGGGGTGAAAAACCTGAACACCGAAAAGAAAAGAGCTAATCTCCCTCGATAAGAGATAAAACTTTTATGGTACCCGGGGGAAATCCGGATCTTGGGATTTTTCCGAAAGCAACAATTTATGCGAAAATAGCCATTTTAGAAGAGGATGAACAAAAATGAAAAGATTCGTACTGAAATGCATACTGCTGATTTCCATATTATTCGTCGGGGTTCTGATCGGGATGCAGAAAGCAAATGACGGAATCAAAGATATGAAGGGGTACGACCAGGATACCCTTGGTACTCCCCTGACAATATCGGAAGACGAGACGGGGAATGTTGAGGCCTCCCTTTTAGGGCAGGAAATGGGGAGTGCTTCCCTTTCTGAGAAGAAAAAGAAGCTTGAAGAGATGAAAAGCTTTAATTTCTTTTCAGAAATAGGGAAATCTGTAGCAGGGGTTGTAAAAAGCCTTACCGAAAAGACAGTCGAATTTATTTCATCTTTGATATAAAATTAAGGCGCTTCCAGCGGGCAGCGTCTTTTTTTTACGAAGATTTAATTTAATGGCTTGGTACGATTAGCGAGGAAACGTACCCTCAGTTCAGGAATTGACAAAGAAAATGGTCCGATAAACTAGGGAACTTACCATCATGTCAGGAAAAGCGAAAGAAGATGGTACGAAAAGCGAGGAAACTTACCATCATGTCAGGAAAAGCGAAAGAAGATGGTACGAAAAGCGAGGAAACGTACCATCATGTCAGGAAAAGCCAAAGAAGATGGTTCGAAAAGCGAGGAAACGTACCATCATGTCAGGAAAAGCGAAAGAAGATGGTACGAAAAGCGAGAAAACGTACCATCAAGTCAGGAAATGTGAAAGAAGATGGTACGAAAATCGAGGAAACGTACCATTAAGCCAGGAAAAGCGAAAGAAGATGGTACGTTCATTGAATGGTGATATCATTTACACGTGAAATCCACTCAAGATAGAACCTTGGAACATGAATGACGAATACCGGGAGAGGTGAAGCTCCCGTGTAGTTGCACTAGCAGCAAGTAATCCTGCAAGGCAGGTTTGGCGCCTGGGGGAAATGCCATCAGTAATAGTTCCCTCAAGCCAGCATCCAGCACTGGCACTGGTGTTCGAGAAGTTCTATTGCCCTCACAAAAACCCCTGACTAACCCATTTACAGCCCTCATCATGGTTATGATTGAATATTGCCATGCGTACTGATATAATTCAAAATAGTGTACATGCGTCGATTAACAGGAGTTGAAAGTAATGAACCGTGAGGAAAAATTAAAACGACAACAGAAAATACGTAACTTTTCTATCATTGCTCACATAGATCATGGAAAATCTACTTTGGCAGATAGAATTCTTGAGAAAACAAAGGCATTGACTGCCAGAGAAATGAAAGAGCAGCTGCTTGATTCAATGGACCTGGAAAGGGAACGTGGAATTACAATCAAGCTGAATTCTGTTCAATTGAAATATCAGGCAAAAGATGGGGAAGAATATATCTTCCATTTGATTGATACACCGGGCCACGTCGATTTTACCTATGAAGTTTCCCGGAGCTTGGCAGCGTGCGAAGGTGCAATTCTTGTCGTCGATGCCGCCCAGGGAATTGAAGCACAGACACTTGCCAATGTTTACCTGGCACTGGATAACAACTTGGAAATTCTGCCGGTCATCAATAAAATTGACCTTCCGGCAGCAGACCCGGAACGCGTAAGGCAGGAAGTGGAAGATGTAATCGGGTTGGATGCATCTGAAGCAGTCCTTGCTTCAGCAAAAGCGGGAATCGGCATTGAGGATATCCTTGAGCAGGTGGTTGAAAAGGTTCCTGCGCCAACAGGTGATCCAGATAAGCCTCTGCAGGCTCTAATCTTTGATTCTCTATACGATTCTTATCGGGGAGTCGTTGCTTATATCCGTGTCATGGAAGGTTCTGTGAAGGTCGGCGACAAGATCAAGATGATGGCGACCGGCAAGGAATTCGAAGTCAATGATGTGGGAGTGTTCACTCCGAAAGCGACTTCTACTAAAGAATTGACTGTCGGAGATGTAGGCTACTTAACGGCTGCCATTAAGAATGTTGGGGATACACGTGTCGGTGACACCATTACAGGCGCGAAGAACCCTGCAGATAAGGCGCTTCCTGGATACAGAAGGCTTAACCCGATGGTTTACTGCGGATTGTATCCGATTGATTCGGCAAAGTACAATGACCTTCGTGAAGCCTTGGAAAGACTGGAACTGAATGACTCAGCCCTTCAGTATGAGCCTGAAACATCTCAGGCACTTGGATTTGGTTTCAGATGTGGATTCCTTGGACTGCTTCATATGGAGATCATACAGGAACGTATTGAACGTGAATTCAAAATCGATCTGATTACAACAGCCCCAAGTGTTATTTACAATGTGCTGCTGACAGACGGCGAAGAGCTTAAGGTCGATAATCCTTCCATGATGCCTGACCCGCAAAAGGTCGAGAGTGTTGAGGAACCTTATGTAAAAGCTACAATGATGGTGCCGAATGACTATGTTGGTGCCGTCATGGAATTATGCCAGGGCAAACGTGGGAATTTCATCGATATGCAGTATATGGATGAAACCCGCGTTAACATTGTGTATGAAATTCCTTTGGCAGAAATCGTCTATGATTTCTTTGATCAGTTGAAATCAGGTACTAAAGGATATGCTTCATTTGATTATGAACTCATAGGCTATAAAGAATCCAAACTTGTGAAAATGGATATTCTTTTGAATGCAGAGCAGGTTGATGCTTTAAGCTTCATCGTTCATAGAGACTTTGCGTATGATAGAGGAAAGATCATTGTCGATAAGTTAAAGGAGCTCATCCCGAGACAGCAGTTTGAGGTTCCTATTCAAGCAGCAATCGGCCAGAAAATCGTGGCTCGTTCCACAATCAAAGCCATCCGTAAGAACGTACTCGCTAAGTGTTATGGTGGAGACATTTCACGTAAACGTAAGCTTCTTGAAAAGCAAAAAGAAGGTAAGAAACGAATGAAGCAGGTTGGTTCTGTGGAAGTTCCGCAAGAGGCGTTCATGGCTGTCCTGAAAATGGATGACGACGGTGGCTCTAAGTAAGATTTTTAACTAAAAATTCAAGATCTCGATTATTAATAAGACAAATGGGGGGGATTGCTTGTGTTCAGAGCAGGCCCCCCTTTCTCTATCGGGATTTAATATAAAGGTAGTGAAAACATGATACGTTCAGCATATATTCATATCCCCTTCTGCCATCATATCTGCCATTATTGTGATTTTAACAAGGTGTTCATGAAGGGGCAGCCGGTGGACGACTATCTGGCTTCGTTGGATAAAGAAATGAAAATGGGAATAGAAAAATACCCATCCGAAAAATTGTCGACGATTTTTGTTGGAGGAGGGACACCGACAGCCTTAAATGCCTCCCAGCTCGAGTTTTTTTGTAAAAGCATCAATGCGTCCCTTCCATACTCAAAGGATGAGGTGGAGTTTACTTTCGAAGCTAATCCAGGTGATTTGACGAGCGATAAATTGGAAGTGCTGCATGATCATGGTGTGAATCGTTTAAGCTTTGGTGTTCAGTCCTTTAATGATGATCTGCTTGAAAGGATCGGCAGGAATCATAGAAGCAAGGATGTATACACCTCAATCGACGCAGCCAGAAAAGCAGGATTTGACAATATCAGCATTGATTTGATCTACGCCTTGCCTGGGCAGACTGTTGAGGACTTTAAGCACACTCTAAGGACGGCTTTAGAATTCGATCTTCCTCATTACTCAGGATATTCTCTCATAATCGAACCAAAAACGGTATTTTATAATTTGATGAGAAAAGGAAAACTGTCTTTGCCTCCACAGGAAGCGGAAGCAGAGATGTACAGTGTATTGATGGAAGAAATGCAGGCTGCAGGAATCAATCAATATGAAATCAGCAACTTTGCCAAAAAGGGATATGAAAGCAAGCATAATCTAGTTTACTGGGATAATGAAGAATACTATGGTTTTGGAGCGGGTGCTCATGGATATGCCGAGGGAAACCGGTATAGCAATTTTGGTCCCTTGAAAAAATATATGGAGCCCCTGGCTGACGGAAAGCTGCCGATCATTGAGAGCCATGAACAAACGAAAGCTGAAAAGATGGAAGAGGAAATGTTCCTGGGGCTGCGCAAAACAGAAGGAGTATCTGTTGCCCGATTTACAGAAAAGTTCGGAGAGAGCCCGATGACAGTCTTCAAGGAAGCGGTCGAAGAAATGGTTGAGAAGGAATTGCTGACTGTCGAAAATTCATATATCCGCTTAACCCAAAAAGGAAAGTTCCTTGGCAACGAAGTCTTTCAGGCTTTTTTGGGAGTGATATAAGGAAAATAATTTACATTATTATCCTATTTTCTAGTTAAGCTAAAAAGAAAAGATCTAGACTTCCGGATTAGAGAGAAAACTATATAAGGAAAACCAGCCTTTTTTTCTTTGGAACATTTGCCTGTCGGGGCTGATCAAGGCGCTTCCGCTTTTGGTGTCGTCCAGCTGCAGCGCCTAGCCCCTCGGGGTCAAATAACCTCAAGAGAAGAAAAGGAAAGACCGCCTTTTTTTCTCTTGAGAACATTTGCCTCTCGGGGCTGTGCAAGGCGCTTCCACTTTTGGTGGAAAATATTACAGAAAAAATTGACGTAGAAACAATTTGTTCTAATTGACATCTCTTAGATGATTTGATAATTTATTATTAGATTTAGCACTCATTCAACGAGAGTGCTAACAGAGGTGATGAATGTTGTTAACAGATCGACAGTTGCTTATACTTCAAGTAATCATTGATGATTTCATCCGGTCTGCACAACCTGTAGGTTCAAGAAGCCTTTCGAAAAAAGAAGAAATTTCTTTCAGTTCCGCTACTATCAGGAATGAGATGGCAGACCTGGAGGATTTCGGTTTTATCGAGAAGCCGCATACATCTTCCGGACGGATTCCATCAGAAAAAGGCTACAGATATTATGTGGACCATTTGCTTTCCCCTGTTCAGCTTGCAAAGAGGGATGTGAAAACAATCCGTTCCATTTTCGCTGAAAGGATCTATGAAATGGAGAGGGTTGTTGAAAGGTCCGCAAAGATTCTTTCGGAACTTACTAATTATACGGCTATTGTATTGGGGCCGGGGGTAAAGGAAAACAAGCTTAAGAAAATACAGATCATCCCTATAAATGACGAGACGGCCGTAGCCATCATTGTAACCGATACGGGACATGTCCAGAATCGTATGTTTACCATACCAAAGGCGGTCGACTCCAGTGATTTGGAGAAACTGGTCAACATTTTGAATGAACGATTATCGGGTGTGCCGATGACAGAGCTGAATGATAAGATTTTCAAAGAGGTTGCACAGCTCCTTAAGCAGCATATTCACAATTATGATCTCATGCTTCACTCATTGGTGAATACCATGGATCTGCCGGCAAATGAAAAAATATTCTTCGGCGGCAAAACCAATATGCTCAATCAACCTGAATTCAATGACATCCAAAAGGTCCGGCTGCTGTTGAACATGATCGAGCAGGAGGATGGCATCTATGACATGATCAAGCATCTTCCAAACGGCCTTCATGTGAAGATCGGCAAGGAAAATAATGTATCAGCGATGGAAGACTGCAGCCTTATTACTGCTTCCTATTCAGTTGCAGACGAGAAGGTAGGCTCTATCGCCATACTTGGACCAACAAGAATGGAATATTCCAGGGTGATCAGCTTATTGAATTTCTTAAGCGAAGATATGTCCAAGGCAATGACGAAACTGTATCAAAGCTGAGCCGTGTGGATATATTGATTAAGGATATGGGGACCACTCCAAAGCGGACAGGTGCAAGGGTCCCTGCATATAAATCAGGAACCGCTTTGTTGAAAGAGGGGAAATCCCTCAGCTTTTTAAGGAGGTGAAAGGAATGGCAGAAGAAACGAACAACAAAGTTGATCAGGATTTGAATGATCAACAAGAAGGAAAGAACTCTGAAGGTGTTGAAGAAGAAATCTTCGCCGAAAGTCTGGAAGGACAGGAAGGTGAGGGCACAGGTCAATCTCCTGAGGAAACGCAAATAATAGAGCTGCAATCGAAGTTGGATGAATCCGAAAGCCGTTACTTGAGATTGCGTGCCGATTTTGATAATTTCCGCCGCCGTGCCAACTTGGATCGTGAGGCGAATGAAAAATATAAAGCTCAAAGCATCGTGACGGAATTGCTTCCGGCAATCGACAATTTTGAGCGTGCATTGAATGTTGAGCCCGATAACGAACAGACAAAATCCTTGCTTCAAGGGATGGAAATGGTTTATCGTAGCTTAGTGGAAGCACTGAAAAAAGAAGGTGTCGAGCCGATTGAAACAGTCGGGCAGGAATTCGATCCTCATCTGCATCAAGCTGTTATGCAGGGAGAAGACGAAAACTTCGGTTCAAACATTGTGACTGAAGAGTTCCAAAAAGGTTACAAACTGAAGGACCGCATTATTCGACCTTCAATGGTAAAAGTGAATCAATAATCTTACATACAGTTTACAAGGAGGTTTTTCTCAATGAGCAAAATTATCGGTATTGACTTAGGGACAACAAACTCATGTGTGTCAGTCCTTGAAGGCGGAGAACCAAAAGTAATTCCTAATCCGGAAGGCAACCGTACTACTCCTTCCGTTGTAGCGTTTAAAAATGGAGAAATGCAGGTTGGTGAAGTGGCTAAACGCCAGGCGATCACTAACCCGAATACAGTAATCTCTATCAAGCGCCACATGGGAACAGATTACAAGGAAAAGATTGAAGACAAAGAATATACGCCGCAGGAAATCTCTGCAATGATTCTTCAGCACTTAAAAGGGTATGCAGAAGATTATCTTGGCGAAAAAGTTGAAAAAGCGGTCATCACTGTGCCAGCTTACTTCAATGATGCAGAGCGTCAAGCCACTAAAGATGCAGGTAAAATCGCTGGACTTGAAGTTGAGCGTATCATCAACGAGCCGACAGCAGCTGCGCTTTCTTACGGTCTTGATAAAATGGAAGAAGATCAGACTATCCTTGTTTACGACCTTGGCGGCGGTACATTCGACGTTTCCATTCTTGAGCTTGGCGACGGAGTGTTCGAAGTACGTTCAACTGCCGGCGACAACAGACTAGGCGGAGATGACTTTGACCAAGTGATCATCGATTATCTTGTAGAACAATTCAAGAAAGAAAACGGCATTGACTTGTCTAAGGATAAAATGGCGCTTCAACGTCTTAAAGATGCTGCTGAAAAAGCGAAAAAAGATCTTTCTGGTGTAACTTCCACTCAAATTTCACTACCGTTCATCACGGCCGGTGAAAACGGGCCGCTTCACTTGGAAGTTAATATGACTCGCGCTAAATTCGACGAGCTTTCAGCTGACCTTGTAGAACGTACAATGGGACCTACTCGTCAAGCAGTGAAAGACGCAGGACTTTCTGCAAGCGAAATCGACAAAGTTATCCTTGTCGGTGGATCAACGCGTATCCCTGCTGTTCAAGACGCAATCAAAAAAGAATTAGGAAAAGACCCTCATAAAGGCGTTAATCCTGATGAAGTAGTAGCTATGGGAGCAGCAATCCAAGGCGGCGTATTAACAGGTGATGTTAAAGATGTTGTCCTTCTGGATGTAACTCCATTATCACTTGGTATCGAAACAATGGGCGGAGTATCTACTAAGTTAATTGAACGTAATACAACGATCCCTACATCGAAATCACAAGTATTCTCTACTGCTGCAGATAACCAGAATGCTGTTGATATCCATATCCTTCAAGGTGAAAGACCGATGGCAGCTGATAACAAGACTCTTGGACGCTTCCAATTGTCCGATATCCCGCCTGCACCACGCGGCGTACCGCAAATTGAAGTTAAGTTCGATATCGATAAAAACGGTATTGTAAATGTTTCTGCGAAGGACCTGGGTACAGGAAAAGAGCAAAACATCACAATCAAATCTTCAACTGGCTTATCTGAAGACGAAATCGAGCGCATGGTTAAAGAAGCGGAAGAAAATGCAGATGCAGATAAGCAGCGTAAAGAAGAAGTTGAACTTCGCAATGAAGCTGATCAATTAATCTTTACAACAGATAAAACAATTAAAGACCTTGGCGATAAAGTTGAAGAAGCTGAAGTCAAGAAAGCTGAAGAAGCCAGAGATGAGCTTAAAGAAGCTATCGAAAAGAATGACCTGGAAGAAATCCGTACGAAGAAAGATGCTCTTCAGGAGATCCTTCAAGGCCTTTCAATGAAGCTCTATGAAGAGGCTGCAAAAGCACAGGAGCAGGCTCAGGGAGCTGAAGGCCAGGCTGGTAAAGACGATGATGTTGTCGATGCTGAATATGAAGAAGTAAAAGACGATAAGTAATTTTTCAACTTCATATAAATGGCCATGGAAAGTCAAAGTCAGGTCTATCTTGACTTTGGCTTTTTCTTTGGTACGGCCGATTAGTTTAAACGAAATACTATTCAGCCCCTCTATTTCTCAATTAATATTGTGAGGGGCCCCCTTTTAATGTTAAAATAACCTTTATGCATAAGGAATCGGGAGTGTTGTATTGATGAGTAAACGGGACTATTATGAAGTTCTCGGCGTGGAGAATGGCGCCTCAAAAGACGAAATCAAAAAAGCATACCGCAAACTCTCAAAAAAATATCATCCTGATATTAATAAAGAAGCGGATGCGAACGAAAAGTTTAAAGAAATAAGTGAAGCCTATGAAGTATTGAGCGACGAACAAAAACGCGCGCAATATGATCGCTTCGGCCATACTGATCCGAACCAGGGATTCGGCGGCGGAGGAGACTTCGGCGGCGGCTTCGGCGGTTTTGAAGATATCTTCAATACCTTCTTCGGAGGAGGAGGCGGCGGACGCAGGCGCGATCCTAACGCTCCAAGAGCAGGAGCTGATCTGCAATATACAATGAGCGTCACTTTCGAAGAAGCAGTATTCGGAAAAGAGACGGATATTGAAATACCGAAAGAAGAAGAGTGTGATACGTGCGATGGTTCCGGAGCAAAACCGGGCACCAAGCCGGAAACATGTAAACACTGCCAAGGAACCGGCCAGCTGAACGTGGAGCAAAACACTCCATTCGGCCGTATTGTGAACCGCAGGGTATGTCACCACTGTCATGGCACAGGTAAGTTCATTAAAGAAAAATGTAATACTTGCGGAGGAAATGGTAAAGTTCAAAAGCGCCGTAAGATTCATGTGAAGATTCCTGCAGGCATCGATGAAGGCCAGCAGCTTAGAGTTTCCGGCCAAGGCGAGCCGGGAGTCAATGGGGGCCCTCCTGGAGACTTGTATGTGGTCTTCCATGTAAGACCTCATGAATTCTTTGAACGTGACGGAGATGACATCTATTGTGAAATGCCGATTACTTTTGTGCAATCAGCATTGGGCGATGAGATAGAAGTACCGACTCTGCATGGCAAAGTGAAACTGAAAGTCCCTGCAGGCACCCAGACAGGTACAAAGTTCAGGCTTCGCGGCAAAGGTGTCCCAAATGTAAGAGGATACGGTACGGGAGACCAGCATATCCGTGTGAAAGTGGTAACACCTACAAAACTTACGGATAAGCAGAAAGAGCTTCTTCGTGAATTTGCCGATATCACTGGTCAGGTACCGGATGAACAGCATGAAAGCTTTTTTGACAAAGTAAAACGGGCCTTTAAAGGCGAATAAACCGGAACGGAGTTGGTAGATTCAATGAAATGGTCAGAAATCAGCATACACACAACAAATGAAGCGATTGAACCGATTTCAAATATTCTTCATGAAGCAGGAGCCAGCGGAGTGGTGATTGAAGATCCATTTGAATTAGAGAAAGAGCGAGAAGACATTTTCGGAGAAATCTACCAACTCAATCCTGATGACTTTCCTGAGGAAGGAGTCATTGTTAAAGCTTATCTCCCTGTAAACAGTTTTTTGGGAGAAACCGTGGAGGAAATTAAACAAGCCGTCGATAATCTTGTAAAATATAATATCGATATTGGAAGAAATCAAGTTGAGATATCTGAAGTGAACGAGGAAGAGTGGGCAACGGCCTGGAAGAAATACTATAATCCGGTCAAAATCTCGGCTCAGTTCACGATTGTCCCTACTTGGGAAGATTATGAACCTGTCCACAGCGATGAGCTTATCATCGAACTGGATCCTGGAATGGCTTTCGGGACAGGAACCCATCCGACAACCGTCATGTGCATACAGGCTCTTGAGAGGACAGTGAAACCTGGTAATCATGTTATCGATGTCGGCACTGGCTCCGGAGTATTGAGTATAGCTGCCGCAATGCTTCAGGCTGAAAAAGTCGAAGCCTTTGATCTTGATGAAGTGGCTGTCAATTCTGCAAGGATTAATACAAAGCTGAATAAAGTTCACGACAGGGTCTCAGTAAGTCAGAATAACCTGCTTGATGGTGTTTCTCCAGGAGCAGATATCATCGTTGCAAACATCCTGGCCGAGGTCATACTGAAGTTTACGGATGAGGCTGCCAGACTGGTGAAGCCTGGCGGGTATTTCATTACTTCCGGAATCATCGGACAGAAGAAGGAACTGGTCAAATCCGCTGTCATGGAAGCTGGATTCCAAGTAGAAGAAGTCATGCTGATGGAAGACTGGGTTGCCATCATCGCCAAGAAACCCCAATAAAGTATTATAAAGGGTGATCACCTATGCAAAGATATTTTATAGACCAGCAGTTTGAAGAAGGAAGTCCCATTATTATAGATGGAGAGAACTTTCACCATATTGTACGTGTGATGAGGATGACTGTAGATAGTTTGTTTTATGTTGTCTTTCTTAATGGTGAATCGGCAAAGGTAAAAATTGAAACGATTTCCAGTGACTGCCTCGAAGCCGGGATAGTACAATGGGAATCAGACGAAAAAGAAATGCCGGTGAAAATCACTATCGCGAGCGGACTGCCAAAAGGGGATAAGTTGGAGTTGATCATCCAAAAAGGGACTGAACTGGGAGCAGTGGAATTTGTCCCTTTTACCGCAGATCGCTCAATTGTAAAATGGGATGAGAAGAAAGCGAAGAAGAAGGTGGAACGCTGGGAAAAAATCGCCAAGGAAGCAGCTGAACAGTCCCATCGCCAGCATGTCCCAACGGTGCATTCCCCTGTTTCATTGAAAGAGATGGCTGCCTTTGCCGGTGACTATGAATATAAAATTGTGGCTTATGAAGAGGATGCCAAGACAGGAGAACAAAGTAACTTGGCAGGCGTCTTGAATTCAGCCAAGCCAGGTGACCGGATTCTTGCTGTTTTCGGTCCCGAAGGCGGGTTGACTGAAAAGGAAGTCGACACACTTAAACAGAATGGTTTCCTTTCCTGCGGTCTGGGTCCAAGAATTATGCGGGCAGAAACAGCCCCATTTTATTTGCTGTCTGCCGCATCCTATCAATTTGAATTAATGAGGTGAAAAATATGCCAACAGTAGCTTTTCATACCCTCGGTTGTAAAGTGAATCACTATGAAACAGAGGCTATTTGGCAATTATTTAAAGAACAGGGCTACGAGCGCCTGGATTATGAAAATACATCGGACGTTTATGTAATTAACACATGTACCGTGACGAATACGGGCGATAAGAAAAGTCGTCAGGTCATCCGCCGTGCCATCAGGAAGAACCCTGATGCCGTCATTTGTGTTACAGGGTGCTATGCACAGACATCCCCTGCAGAAATCATGGCGATTCCTGGAGTAGACATTGTGGTTGGAACTCAGGACCGCAGAAGAATGCTGGAGTACATCGAGCAGTTTAAAGATGAGAGACAGCCGATCAACGGTGTAGGAAACATTATGAAAAATCGGGTATATGAAGAACTTCAAGTGCCTGCTTTCACTGATCGAACTCGTGCTTCCTTAAAGATTCAGGAAGGGTGCAATAACTTTTGTACATTCTGCATTATCCCGTGGGCAAGAGGATTAATGCGCTCCCGTGATCCGGAAGAAGTTATACGCCAGGCACAGCAGCTGGTTGACGCAGGCTATAAAGAAATCGTCCTGACCGGTATTCATACAGGCGGGTATGGCGAGGATATGAAAGACTATAACCTTGCTATGCTTCTGCGCGATCTTGAAGAGAAAGTAGAAGGATTGAAGCGTATCAGAATATCTTCCATCGAAGCCAGCCAATTGACCGATGAAGTGATTGAAGTCATCGATAACTCAAAAATGGTTGTGAGACATCTTCATATTCCACTGCAGTCCGGTTCAAATACCGTTCTAAAGAGAATGAGAAGAAAATACACCATGGAATTCTTTGCTGAAAGAATCGAGAAGCTGAAGAAAGCTCTTCCAGGTCTTGCGGTAACTTCCGATGTGATTGTAGGTTTCCCTGGTGAAACTGAAGAAGAATTTATGGAAACGTACAATTTCATTAAAGAGCATAAGTTCTCTGAATTGCATGTGTTTCCGTATTCCAAGCGTACTGGCACACCGGCCGCCAGGATGACTGACCAAGTTGATGAAGAGATCAAGAATGAGAGAGTCCATCGTTTAATCGAGCTGTCAAACCAGCTGGCAAAGGAATATGCATCCGGGTTTGAAGAGGAAGTTCTTGAAGTTATTCCTGAAGAAATTTATAAAGACAAGCCATCAAGTGGTTTATACGTTGGATACACAGACAACTATTTGAAAGTAGTCTTCCCTGCTTCTGAAGAGATGATAGGCAAGCTTGTGAAAGTAAAAATCACTAAAGCCGGCTATCCGTATAATGAAGGACAATTCGTCAGAATCCTGGAAGAAGATAAAACAACAGCGGTAAGCTAGATAGGAAAAACCGGTTCATTAATGAATCGGTTTTTCTTTATTTTTGCAACCAATTATTAATAGAAAACCTACTCTAATCCATTAGAGGATTTATCAACACACTTTGGGAAATTGTAATCCCAATTAATATATTTGAACTGGTATAAATTTTGTTAAAAACCTTATTGATTAGTTTCCCATTTAGCTGTACACTAAGTAGGTATAAGAAAGCGCAAACATTCTTCTATTTTTTTTGCACATCAGTGCAAACGATTGCGCATTAAACTAAAATAAAAAATCTTTTCGTATGAGGTGTTACACATGAAGAAAATATGGTGGAAAGAAGCCGTTGGCTATCAAATATATCCCCGCAGTTTCCAAGATTCAAATGGAGACGGAATCGGCGACCTGCAGGGAATGATACAAAGACTTGATTATGTAAAGGATTTGGGGATTGATGTCATTTGGATCTGTCCTATGTATAAGTCACCGAATGATGATAATGGCTATGATATCTCTGATTACCAGGATATTATGAAAGACTTCGGGTCTATGGAAGACTTTGACCTCCTTTTAAAGGAAGTACACGCAAGAGGAATGAAGTTGATCATTGATTTGGTTCTTAATCATACAAGTGACGAACATCAATGGTTCGTTGAATCCCGTACCTCGAAGGAGAACGAAAAACGCGATTGGTATATTTGGCGCGATGGGAAAAATGGTAAAGAGCCAAATAACTGGGAAAGTATCTTCGGCGGCTCGGCATGGGAGTACGATGAGAAAACAGATCAATATTACCTGCATGTGTTCTCCATAAAACAGCCGGATCTGAATTGGGAGAACGAAGATGTACGAGAAGCTCTCTATGACACGGTCAACTGGTGGCTGGACAAAGGAATAGACGGTTTCAGAATTGATGCTATCAGCCATATCAAAAAACGTGAGGGTATGCCGGATATGCCGAATCCAAAGAACAAAAAGTATGTATCTTCATTCGATATGCATATGAATCAAAAAGGCATTCATAAGTTTCTTCAGGAATTTAAAGATAAAACCTATGCTAATTACGATGTGATGTCGGTTGGTGAGGCAAACGGGGTCACAGCCGATGAAGCTGAACTTTGGGTAGGTGAAGAAAACGGGAAAATGGATATGATCTTTCAGTTTGAGCACCTTGGATTATGGGATGCCGAAACAAACCCTGACCTTGACATCGTTGAGTTGAAGAAAGTACTGACCCGCTGGCAAAAAGGGCTGGAAGGCGACGGCTGGAATGCTCTATTCATTGAAAACCATGATAAGCCCCGTGTTGTCTCAACTTGGGGGAATGATGAAAAGTACTGGAAGGAAAGTGCTACATCAATGGCTGCCATGTACTTCTTGATGCAGGGAACTCCTTTCATCTATCAAGGACAGGAAATCGGAATGACCAATGTTCAATTTCCTTCAATAGATGACTACGATGATGTAGCAGTTAAAAACCTATACAAGCTGAAGCTGGAGGAAGGTGTATCTCATGAAGAAATCATGAATATCATCTGGGCTTCTTCGAGGGATAACAGCCGTACTCCGATGCAATGGTCTAACGATGCAAACGGAGGATTTTCAGAAGGAAACCCTTGGATGAAAGTGAATCCTAACTATAAGAGCATCAATGTGGAAGCTCAGTTACATGACGAAGACTCTATCCTTTCCTTCTACAAAAAAATGATAGCCGTAAAGAAAGAAAATGATATTTTCACTTATGGAATTTATGACTTGCTTCTTCCAAAGCATGAGCAGATTTATGCCTACACAAGGACTCTTGGCAAAGAAAGAGTGCTGGTATTGACCAACCTCTCTACCGAAAATGCTGAAGCTCCTCTTGGAGATATCTCAGTAGATTCAGCAGAATTGATGCTGAACAACTATTCGGTAGAACAGCACAGCGGCCTCTCTCAGGTTATACTAAAACCTTATGAAGCAAGAGTTTACCGACTCGCTTAATGAGTTTAATTTTTTCGCTTTAACCAATAGAACGTCTAAAAAAGATCAGGTCTGCGTCCTGATCTTTTTTTGGGTACAATAACAGCAGCGGAAGAATTTTTCACTTAAAAAGTTCGTATATTTTCTAAACCTTTGTTAGAATAAAGAGGTACGGACAACCTGTTGGAGGAGTGTTATTTTATGGAAAAAAATATTGCGAAAATGATCGATCATACATTATTGAAAGCGGACTCAACGAAAGACCAAGTAACGAAAATTTGTGAAGAAGCTAAAGAACATAACTTTGCATCTGTCTGTGTCAATCCTGGCTGGGTGGAATATGCAGCCCAAATGCTGCAAGGAACAGATGTTAAGGTATGTACTGTAATCGGTTTTCCGTTGGGAGCGACTACATCCGAAACGAAAGCATTTGAAACAAAAGATGCTATAAATAAAGGTGCAACGGAAGTGGATATGGTCATCAACATCAGTGCCCTCAAGGACGGGAATAACGAGTTGGTTAAACAGGATATCCAGGCGGTGACTGCAGCTGCTAAAGGAAAAGCTTTAACTAAAGTCATCATTGAAACAAGCCTGCTGACTGATGAAGAAAAAGAAAGAGCCTGCAGACTTGCTGTTGAAGCAGGGACTGATTTTGTGAAGACGTCTACAGGTTTCTCCACTGGTGGAGCTACTATAGAGGATATCAAATTAATGAGAAAAACCGTCGGACCGGATATCGGCGTGAAAGCATCCGGCGGAGTCAGAAGCGTAGAAGATGCTAAAAACATGATCGAAGCGGGTGCTACAAGAATCGGCGCCAGCTCTGGAGTGCAAATTGTTCAAGGGTTAACTAGTGATTCTGACTACTAAGATGAAAAGGCAGTCCGCTTAGGCGGGGGCACTGAAAATGTACCGAATTTTAGAATCTAATTCTCTTTAATAAAGAAAAAGTCAACCATACTTCCTAAAATCGGAAGAATGGTTGACTTTTTTCTATCATTGCATAGAGTGTGTTCCTCTTTTTTACATTAGCCATAGAATCCATGACAGCTTGGCAGGAATGCAGCGAAGGATATGGGATTTTGCAGTGTCGACAGCCCGGAAAACCACAGCGATCGCAATTCAAGGTTTTATAACATTTGCGTGCCTGGAAAGATACAGATTTAAAGATCTGGGATGTGAAAGTGGTACCTATCAGCCAGTTTCAGTACTTTGGCTGGTAAAATAGAGGGAAAAATTCCCCTTATTCACTAAAAAATTTGAAAAAATGCTTAAATAGAGGGAGAAATTCCTCTTATTTGACTTATAAGACGAAAAAATAGGTGTTATTTCTTCGTATAAGGGGAAAAACTCCCTCTATTTCCTTCATAGGGAGCTAGAAATTGCAATTAACGGGAAAAATTCCCCTTATTTTTACCGCATGATACTTAATAAGGAAACGACAAACCGCTTCCGCTATTGTTCCGTCCAGCTTCAGCGCCTGAGGGTCCGTACCCACAGGAACGGACTTAGCCCCCCGGGGTCAAATAACCCAAAGAGAATAAAAGGAAAGCCCGCTTTTTTTTCTCTTTGGAATATTTGCCTGTCGGGGCTGTTCAGGCGCTTCCGCTTCTGTATTCACCTGAGGTTGATTCTATGCATCTTCTCGATGAGTTTTGCAAAGTGTCCTGAGAAAGGGAGGACTAATATAGAACAAATGACATTGAAGGCAAGGCTGGCATGGGCCAGCTGCATTTCTGGATCAGGGGAGGCCAGTCTTACCATCCCACCCAGTTCATCAACGAAAGGGAAGAATATCAGCACACCTGCAATATTGAGCCATATGTGAGCATAAACAGTCAGCTTAGTGGCTTTTCCGCTCCCAATGCCGGCTATATAGGAGGTTACACATGTACCTATATTCGCGCCGAGCATGATAGAGATCCCCGCAAATATCGTGATAATGCCGGTGTCGGTAAAACTCATGGCAATGCCGGTGATGACTGTGCTTGACTGGACGATCCCTGTTAAGACCATCCCCAGCAGAATAGAGAATATAGTGGAGGCATTGGAGTGTTCCATAAGTGAGTGAATGAAAGCCTGGCTGGATAAGGGCCCTGCCAGTTCTTCAAATCCCCTCATACTTACAAATATTAACGAAAGCCCTAGGAGGGTTATAGCGAGCGCTCTGGTGTGAGGATGAGGAAAGATGAGAAGGAGCAGTGAACACCCGAGCAGCGGAAGACTCATGAACCCGATGTCCAATGAAATAATCTCCAGTGTCAACGTAGTTCCTATATTTGTCCCCAGTATGATTCCGATGGACTGTCTGAAATTGAGAATGCCTGCCGAAACAAATCCAATAGTAAGAACCATGACCGCAGAACTGCTCTGCAAAACTCCGGTAACGGCAATTCCGATGAGAAATCCTTTCCAAGGAGCATCGGTCCATCGGGATATCAATTTTGTCATTCGTTCGCCTGCCAAGTTATATAATCCGCTCTTCAGCCAAAACATTCCAAGCAGAAAGCTGCCAATTAATAAAAAGAAGATAAGTAAATTAAGCATGTCCCGCCCCCCTTTCTTAACTGTATTAAGGATGAGAAGCATACATGTCTATTTATACGAGCAATTCATCATAAATTGTTGACCTTCTGGAGGGCTTATATTATAATTGCAAAGTGAATGGATTTAAATATCCATACAGAAAGATTACTTTCTGTAAAAGTCTGCACTTAACAGCAGAAAAGTGAAGGGCAGCTAGGTTTGTCAGATGCCCGCAGCGGCTTGGCCAATGCCAAGGACTTTACTTTACATGTAAGTGCAGTGTTTCGGAGGGAGGGAAAGAGAGATGTCAAAAACAGTTGTTCGTAAAAACGAATCGCTTGAAGATGCTCTTCGTCGCTTCAAACGTACAGTTTCTAAAACAGGAACTTTGCAAGAGTACAGAAAGCGCGAATTCTATGAAAAGCCAAGCGTAAAGCGTAAGAAGAAATCTGAAGCAGCCAGAAAACGTAAGTTCTAAGAGAGGGTGTAGATATGAGTCTTCTCGATCGTTTAAATAATGATATGAAACAAGCTATGAGGAATAAAGAGAAAGAAAAACTTTCTGTAATCCGTATGCTGAAAGCGGCGTTGCAAAATGAGGCGATCAAGCATGGAAAACAGGAGCTTTCTCATGATGAAGAGTTGACTGTCCTTTCTCGAGAAGTCAAGCAACGAAAAGACTCCCTCCAGGAATTTCAAAACGCAGGCCGTGAGGATCTCGTGGAGAAAATTCAAACGGAACTGACTTACGTCGAAATATATATGCCTGAACAGCTGTCTGAAGATGAAGTATCGGACATCATCAAGCAAGCGATTGATGAAACGGGTGCAACGTCCAAGGCAGATATGGGTAAGGTGATGGGGGCTATCATGCCTAAAGTTAAAGGGAAAGCTGATGGAGCTCTCGTCAATAAACTTGTTCAAAATCATTTAGCGTAACATGAAAATGAGAAGCGGTTATCCGCTTCTCATTTTTTTTACAGTCAGCTTCCTATAAATTTTGACTGCAAGCCGGTTTCATTTTTAATATTGATGCCGGCTTTCATTGCTCTGCTAACACCCTGGCAATCAATTTAAAGTCTTCAAGTTCTTAACTTCACCAAGTACTTTAGCCAGTAAATGTTTTGATGTTTTGTTATTGGCCCCCTGCCGCAAAAGCTCAAGCAACTGACACGCAAATCGTTTATTATATTCAGAAGGCAGAAGTATATGAGATCATTTCTTTAAAAGGTTGTATAACCGTTCTTTTCGACATAAGGTTTAAAGGTACGATTGGAAGCCGTCCGGAAATTTCTTATAAAAATCTCATTCGAAAATTGTATTCGGTTCTGGGAAAATTTTTAAAAAAGATTGAAACCTTTTTTGATCTCATTCGTACATAATATAAGATATATGATTGTCATTTTTCTTGATATGCCGAAAGGGGTGAAATCTTGAAATTATTAAGAAAGATTTATATAAGCGGTTTGATGCTGCTTCTCGCTGTATCGTTGATAGGGTTAATGCCCTTCAACACTGAAGCTCAAGGCGAAGGTGAAATTGTCTTTGTCATCCCTATCGAGAAAGAAGTCGAAAAAGGCCTGAATGCATTCTTGAGCAGGGGTATAGATGATGCGCGGGAAGCAGGTGCTGATACGATTGTTTTCCAAATTGATACACCTGGAGGATTAGTCGATGCGGCAGGTAATATCGCAAAGCTTCTTGATAATACAGAAATAAGAACGGTCGCTTTCGTAGATAATCGGGCTCTGTCTGCAGGAGCATTCATTGCGCTTCATGCAGATGAAATTTACATGGTTCCCAATGGGACAATGGGAGCTGCTGCCGTAATTGACCAAGCCGGTAATTCTGCAGGTGAAAAAGCTCAAAGCTACTGGCTCGCAGCCATGAAAAGTGCCGCTGAAACCAGTGACCGGGATCCTAAATATGCTCTTGCAATGGCTGACAAGAATGTTGACCTTCCTGAAGTCGGTGCAGGAAAAGGCGAACTGCTCACTCTCGATGCAAGAACCGCAGAGTCTGTAGATTACTCGGAGGGCACTGTGAGTAATATGGAAGAGCTCCTTGAGGAAATAGGTATGGAAGATGCAGAAGTGGTCAGCGTTGAAGAAACGTTTGCGGAGAAACTTGCCAGATTCATAACCAATCCGGTTGTGGTTCCGATTCTTCTTTCACTTGCGAGTCTCGGGCTGGTAATTGAACTTTATTCTCCCGGATTTGGTGTCGCAGGTTCTGTTGGCCTGGCTTCATTGCTGCTTTTCTTCTATGGACACTTGGTTGCCGGCCTGGCAGGATACGAAACACTGATACTTTTCATTATTGGTGTTGGTTTGATAGTGGCTGAATTTTTCCTTCCCGGGGGTATTGCCGGGATACTGGGTATCGGTGCCATCATAGGAAGCATTTTGATGGCAGGAGGCGATGTTGTCGCTATGGGTACATCCCTTTTGATAGCGATTGCGGTCGCCATCATAGCAATGGTGGTGTTTGTAAAGGTGTTTGGTAAAAAGATGAAGCTGTTCAATAAGATAATTTTGAAGGATTCCACTAGTACTGAGAGTGGATATGTCTCCAATGTCAACCGATTGGAATTAATCGGGACGACCGGTGTCACGATGACTGCCCTGCGTCCTTCGGGGACTATTGTGATTGATGATGAAAGAATCGATGCTGTTTCAGAAGGCGGTTTTATTGGGCAGAATAAGCCGGTCAGGGTCGTCAAGGTAGAAGGATCAAGAACAGTGGTAAGAGAAATAGAATAACTGACACATAATTGGATATTTTGAAGGAGGAAAAGTAATGGTTCTAGATGCAAGTACAATATTAATTTTAGTAGCAATCGTAGCCGGACTCATATTCTTAGGTGTCCTGTTTACATTCGTGCCGGTGATGCTGTGGATTTCAGCGATAGCAGCCGGAGTCAGAATCAGTATCTTTACATTGGTGGGGATGAGATTAAGAAGGGTTATCCCGAGCCGTATCATCAATCCGCTGATCAAAGCGCATAAAGCCGGGCTGACGGTAACCATTAATCAGCTGGAGAGCCATTATCTTGCCGGCGGTAATGTTGATCGTGTAGTGAATGCTTTGATTGCTGCACATCGTGCGAATATTGAGTTGTCGTTTGAGAGAGCGGCTGCAATCGACCTTGCCGGCCGTGACGTACTTGAAGCGGTTCAAATGAGTGTAAATCCTAAAGTGATCGAAACGCCGTTCATTGCCGGTGTGGCGATGGATGGAATCGAAGTGAAAGCCAAAGCGCGAATTACAGTAAGAGCCAATATCGACCGCTTAGTCGGTGGTGCTGGTGAAGATACAATCGTTGCCCGTGTCGGGGAAGGAATCGTCTCTACAATCGGTTCATCAAGCAACCATAAGAAAGTACTTGAAAATCCGGATATGATTTCTCAAACGGTTCTTACTAAGGGCCTTGATGCCGGAACAGCTTTTGAAATTCTGTCGATTGATATCGCGGACGTTGATATCGGGAAAAACATCGGTGCCGAGCTGCAAACAGAGCAGGCTGAAGCTGATAAGAACATTGCCCAGGCCAAAGCGGAAGAACGCAGAGCCATGGCGGTAGCGAATGAGCAGGAAATGATAGCGAAAGTCCAGGAAATGAGAGCGAAGGTAGTGGAAGCCGAAGCGGAAGTGCCGCTTGCGATGGCAGAAGCTTTAAGGTCTGGAAATATTGGTGTCATGGATTATATGAACTATAAGAATATCGATGCAGACACTGAAATGAGAGGCTCCATCGGTAAATTGACTGGAGACAAGAATGAAGAGGGCCAAGATGAATAGATCTTCTCTTCTGAGAAAGGGGATCTTTTTATGGAAAATCTGATATTCCTTGTTATCGCCGGGTTGGTCAGTATGCTTTTCAATAGAATGAAAAAGGATCCTTCCGACCAGGAACCGCGGTCCCCGCGCCCTCAGCGTCCTGAATCTGATGCTGGACCCGTGTGGGAAGAAGCGGCGAATGATTTGGAAACCGCCTTTGATAAAGGAATTGAAACGATTCAAACGCAAGGGAAGAACAAATTTCTTGAGAAGCAGGAAGAGGCCAGGAAACGGATTTCAGACTTGAAGTCTCAGGAACAAGTCTATAATCAGCGTGCCGAAAGTGTGAAATTAAAAACTCGCAAGTCGCCCGCAAGAATGAAGGCTGCCAGGGTGGACCTCAGGAACCTGGGGAGCGATGACCTTGTAAAAGGGATCGTTTTATCAGAAGTGCTGGGGCCTCCAAGAGCCAAGAAACGAAACTGGCGGGGCTGAAAATAAAATAACAGTGATGAAACCCCCTTTTATTTCATAAATATGAGATGAAAGGGGGTTCTTTTTGTATGGCAAAAAAATGGTTTCAAAAAGCGCGCCATTGGATGACCAAAACAATGGACCTTCCGGAAGATGTCATGATGGACCTTCCCCGCATCACGATGATTGGACAGATTCATATTTATATTGAAAATCACAGAGGGCTTTTGACCTTCACCGACGATGAAGTACGCCTGCTCCTTAAACAAGGACAGCTTCTGATAAAAGGTCAGTCTTTTGTTATAAAGATGATTCTCCCAGAGGAAATTTTGCTGGAAGGTAAAATCGTAGAAGTCGTTTATCTGGAACAGTAATCGAACAGGAGGGTTTGACTTGAAGAACCAGTGGATTACATTTTTCACAGGCAAAGTGCATGTGAAGGTAGAAGGCAAGGGGATAGAGCGGTTTATTAATGAAATGACAAGGTCGAAGATAGCTGTTTGGCAAGTGAAAAGAATGGGCGAACAAACCTTTACCTTTTACCTGTCCCTCAATGATCTACATAACTTCAGGCGTGCAGTCAGGAATTTTGACTGCCGTGTCACTTTTTTAAGAGGACAAGGGTCTCCATTCCTCTGGAAAAGAGCTTTGAAAAACAGCGGTTTCTTACTAGGGGCTATTTCATTTTTATTGTTGATTCTGATTTTGTCGAATATGGTCTGGGGTATCAGCATCAAAGGGGCAAGTCCCCAAGCACAATACGAAATCGAAAAACAGCTTGAGGAGATGGGAATTAAACGGGGGAAGTTCCAATTTTCCATCCCTGATGTTGAGAGCATCCAGCGTGAGCTTTCCAATCGTATGAACAACATCACATGGGTCGGTGTGGATTTAAAAGGGACAACTTATCACTTCCAAGTGGTGGAGAAAAACGAGCCTGAACCAGCGGAAGAAATCGGTGCGCGAAATTTAGTGGCTAAGCAGAAAGCGGTCATTAAAGAAGTCTTTGTAGAAGAGGGCATGACCTTGGTAGAAGTGAATGACCATGTGCAAAAAGGACAGCTGCTGGTTTCCGGCCTCATTGGAAAAGAGGATCAGGATGACAAAAAAGCTGTTTCGGCAAAAGGTGTCATCCGGGGTGAAGTGTGGTATATAACCAAGGTGGAACTGCCTCTGGAAACGGACTTTGAGGTCTTCAGCGGCAATGAGAAAACGAAGCATTTTATTTCCTTAGGCAAATTCCGGTTACCTATCTGGGGTTGGGGAAAGATAGAATATAAAAACAGTGTTGAAGAACTGGATGAACACAAAGTGAAGTTTCTTAAATGGGAACTGCCTGTAACCTATATAGAAAAAACCGTGAGAGAGAAGGAAGACGTAACGAGGAAATACTCCCGGAAAGAGGCTGTCGCCACGGCAAAAGATCTGGCCAGGGATAATTTGAAAGCGGGTCTTCCTGAGGAATCGGAGGTTACCGGTGAAAAAATTTTACACGAACAGATTGAAAATGGTAAAGTAAGGTTAAATGTACACTTTAAAGTAATAGAAGACATAGCTGTCGGACAACCAATCATTCAAGGAGACTGAGTAATGCCAGATGAACTAAATACCACAAACATTCAACTTGATAATCCAAATGAAGCGATTGCACTATTCGGCGTCTCAGATTCACATTTGAAGTCAATGGAAAACGAATTGTCGATTTCCATTGTCACCCGTGGAGAATCCGTTTATATTTCAGGCGAAGAGCAAGCTGTCTCTATGGCGCAGGAAATTTTGAACAAGCTTCTTGTAATCATCCGCAAAGGAATCAATATCAGCCAGCGTGATGTCACATACGCGCTGCAGATGGCGAAGCAAGGGACACTGGAGTACTTCGAAGACTTATACAATGAAGAGATAACGAAAAATGCCAAAGGCAAACCGATACGCGTTAAGACATTAGGGCAAAGGCAGTACATCCATGCCATCCGTAATAACGACCTTGTTTTCGGAATAGGTCCTGCAGGTACAGGAAAAACGTATTTGGCCGTTGTAATGGCCGTACATGCTTTAAAAAACGGGATGGTCAAAAGAATCATTCTTACCCGGCCGGCAGTCGAAGCCGGGGAAAGCCTCGGTTTTCTTCCAGGCGACCTGAAAGAGAAAGTGGATCCTTATTTAAGGCCGCTGTATGATGCCTTGAATGATGTGCTTGGATCTGACCACACCCAGCGGCTGATCGAGCGGGGAACCATTGAAGTTGCTCCCCTTGCTTATATGAGGGGCAGAACACTGGATGATGCCTTTGTCATCCTTGATGAAGCTCAGAATACCACGCAGGCGCAGATGAAGATGTTCCTGACCAGGCTCGGATTTGAATCGAAAATGATCATCAATGGTGATCGGACCCAAGTTGATTTACCAAAAGGAGCGCAATCCGGACTGGTGGCAGCGGAAAAGATCCTCAAGGAAATTAAAGGGCTGTCCTTTGTCTATCTCGAGCAGACAGATGTAGTCCGCCATCCGCTTGTTGGCAAAATCATAAATGCTTATGAAAAAAATTCAATGTGATCACGGCTGTCTGCAGGTAATCCTGCAGACAGTTTTTTTATCCTGGCAAGTTGGGAAATAAATACATGAGCGAAAATAGAGAGTGCAATCCAATGTGAAAACTGTTATCATTTTACATAATTAATAGAAAATTCACCTCTATACATAACTTGAAACCAGCCGGGAGGATTCTGATGAAGTTTCAGCCTTATATCAATAAGATTCGTTCGATATTGAGTTATAAAGTATTTACACTTCTTATTTTTGTCGTTCTGGGTTTATTGCTTTATGGAGTTCTTTATGGAAATGTTAAACCGGAGAAGTATGATGTGAACGTTTTTGAAATTGCAGACGTGACAATCAGAGCTCCCAAATTAATCAAGGATGAAGAGCTGACGCAGAAAAAAGGGAAGAGGCAGCGGATGAAGTACCCAATCAATACACCCGCCAGCAGGATGTGGTTGAGAACCGCGTATCTCTCATAGAATCGATATTTGGGATTATCAAAGATGTAGGGAAGGATGCTGATCCTTCGCAGGCTGAAGGGCAAGCTGAGACAGCTGAAGAGGACAAGGCTGAACTTTCCATGGAGGAAAAACTTGCTGAACTTAAAGTACAGCTGACAAAGAATGCTAACGTGAGAGAGAATATTACCCAGAGCATTCCAGACAGTATTTTCCTCACGCTGCTGCAGTTAAATGATAACGAATTGGAGCGCGTAAAAACGACGGTTGTTTCTCAAATCAAGACGACTATGAGTGACAAGATTTACGAAGAAGATTTATATGCTGTCAATGAAAGGATGGATACCAGATTAAGGGCACTCAATCTTCCTCCATCCATGATCGAGGCGGCAGTCTTCTTGAGCAGGTTCGCTGTTATTCCAACAGAGGTGTTTAACCAGGAATTAACTCAGCAAAAGAAGCAGCAGGCGATGGAAGAAGTGGCATATGAGGAAATTATTGAAGGGGAAGTCATTGTTCAGCAGGGAAAAATGATTACCCATGAGGATTACAGGCAATTGGAGCTATTGGGCCTGCTTTCAACGGAAACTCCAATTAAACCGTTTATCGGGCTTGGAATATTCGTCGTCCTGGCCATCGGTGCCATTTATTATCATTTTCATAACTGGGACCTCCCTGAAGAAAGAAAACAGAACAGGCTCATCCTTCTCAGTCTTATATTCGTCATCAGTCTCATTTTAATGAAGATCACAGCTCTGATGAAGGAACTTGATTTGGACAGGGTGGGATTTCTGTTCCCGGCTGCGCTTGCGGGAATGCTGATCAGGATCATGCTTAATGAAAGGATTGCCATGCTGATGGTCATGATCCTCGCCGCCTGCGGAAGCATAGTATTCCATTATGAGATTTCAGGAGCGATCGATATAGAAATGGCCATCTACATTATGTTTAGCGGGCTTGCCGGGGTATTGTTCCTATCAAGCCGGAAAAACCGTACGAACATTTTGCAGGCAGGATTATTTGTATCCCTGGTGAACGTTATGATTATCCTGTTTCTTCTCTTTTTACGCGGTGTCACCTACACAAACTTGGAATATACTTATTTTGTTGTTTATGGGTTTGTCTCAGGTATCGGATCTGCGGTGCTGACAATAGGGTTTCTGCCATTTTTTGAAGCAGGATTCGGGATCTTGTCCGCAATGAGGCTTGTTGAACTGTCAAATCCAAACCATCCGCTCCTTAAAAAGCTGCTTACAGAAGCACCAGGGACCTATCATCATAGTGTCATGGTTGCCAACCTGGCTGAAACGGCCTGTGAAGCGATCGGAGCGAATGGCTTGCTTGCAAGGGTCGGATGCTATTATCATGATGTAGGAAAGACGGTCAGGCCCCATTATTTTATTGAGAATCAGATGAACAACGGCAATCCGCATGATCACCTGCCTCCGGAAAGGAGCAGAGATATCATCATCCACCACGCTGCAGATGGAGCAGAAATGCTGCGGAAATATAAGCTGCCCAAAGAATTCATTGATATTGCGGAGCAGCATCATGGAACGACGCTCCTTAAATTCTTTTACTATAAGGCTTTAAAAGATAATGAAGACCTGGATGAGGAATCTTATAGATATCCAGGACCGAAGCCGCAAACGAAGGAAACGGCTGTCATCAGTATTGCTGACAGTGTGGAGGCGGCTGTAAGATCGATGAAGGGTCCTACCAACGAAGAGATTAAAAAGCTTGTGGATAATATAGTGAAGGACAGGCTTCAGGACGGACAATTCAACGAATGTGATATAACCCTTAAAGAATTGGATATAGTAAAGAAAACCCTATGTGAAACACTCAATGGGATATTTCACTCGAGGATAGAATATCCGGAAGCTAATAGAAAGGAGCTAGCACATGAATCTTGAAATAGACTTTTTGGATGAAACAGAACAATTGGTTGATTGTGACAGAGAACTTGTACAGGGTCTGCTGAATTATGCAGCCGGTCAGGAAAATGTGGAGCCGGCAAGTGAATTGACGATCTCATTTGTAAAGAACGATCGTATAAAGGAAATTAATAAAGAATACCGTGATAAGGACCAGGCTACAGATGTGATATCTTTCGCAATGGAAGAACTGGGAGAAGATGAGACAAAGATTGTTGGAGATGGTATTCCGCGTATCTTGGGAGATATTATTATTTCCGTTGAAAAAGCTAAAGAACAGGCTGACGAATATGGCCATTCTTTTTCAAGGGAGCTGGGTTTCCTTGCTCTTCACGGTTTCCTCCATCTATTGGGATACGACCACATGAATGAGGAAGATGAAAAGAGAATGTTCGGCAGACAAAAGGAAATCCTTGATGGATATGGATTACAAAGATAAACCCTCAACCGGAAGGAAGTTTCTTCGTTCCTTTAAATTTGCTTTACGGGGTATCAGGCTTGTTTTTAAGGAAGAATTTAATTTCCTCGTTCATTTTGCCGTCTCCATTACTGTGGTGGCTGCAGGATTTCTTTTATCTATTTCCGCGATTGAATGGATCGTCGTCATTCTTTTAATTGCAGGAATGTTTGCTTTGGAAATGCTGAATACAGCTGTTGAGCGGGCAGTCGATTTAGTGACTAAAGAGTACCATCCCTTGGCAGGACAGGCAAAGGACATAGCGGCAGGCGCTGTTTTGTGTTATGCTGCAGGAGCCATGGTGATCGGCCTGATCATATTCCTGCCAAAGCTGTGGGAATTTATAGTATGAGATGACAGATTGCAGAGGCTTCCTTTGCAGTCTTTTTTATTGGTTATGGTGGTGCTTTAATATAAGCTTCCTACATTAAGGCGTTAGACACACTACAGCAGGAGCAGTGTTAAGCCGGCCGCATCTGCTTTTAAGTTCAAGCCATTATCTTGCTGAGTCATAGACCTGTTGCGGAAATTAACTAATCACTAAAAAAGAATAATTACGATTTAAAAAGGTGGCTCTGTTAGTTAATATTGTCGCTATAGGACATTTTGGGTCAACTGCTGGTAAGAAGGCGTCATTTTAATTATAGAATGCTGGTCATTTAACTCGCTCCTCCTTTAAATTCAAGTGTAAATCTATAGCCAATTTAATAAGAAAAGTTGATATATCAAGTTTATATTAGATTCTCAGTTCCTCCACTTATATTGACTTCCGTTCCAGGTGTGCGACCTCCCGCCCCGCGGATTCGTACACCTGGAACGGAAGTCGACATACTACTACCATCAATACTACACTTTAACAAGGCCAAAAAATTAATAAAAACCGATACTTTTGGAGGAAATTTGAATTCTAAGTGATAGTTGGATAAAATGGTTAAACACACATGGAAAGTGTGTCCATTTGTGAGAATTATCTAACTATTATATAACAATACAGTAACAGCCCATTTTTTTTACGTAAGATGTAGTAAAATAGAAAGTGGGTACTAAAAGGAGATCAAAGATGAAGAATGAACAACTAATCGCAGAAGCTAAAATAGCAAGAGATAGAGCTTATGTACCCTACTCCAAGTTCGGTGTCGGGGCGGCCCTGTTGACAGAAGACGGGAAAGTATACCATGGCTGCAACATTGAAAATGCCGCTTACAGCATGTGCAACTGTGCTGAGAGGACAGCGCTATTTAAAGCCTACTCAGAAGGAGACAAGAAGTATACAAAAATGGCAGTGGTTGCCGATACCAACCGTCCCGTACCTCCCTGCGGAGCATGCAGGCAAGTGATATCAGAACTGTGCTCCCCTGATATGATAGTGGTTTTAAGTAATCTAAAAGGGGATATACAGGAGTTAACAGTAGCAGAAATATTGCCAGGAGCATTTTCACCGGAGGATTTAAATGAGTAATCAGGATCAACAAGTATACAAGTCAGGTTTTATATCTATCATTGGCAGACCAAACGTTGGAAAATCCACTTTCCTTAACAGAGTAATCGGACAGAAGATTGCCATTATGAGCGACAAACCTCAAACGACACGGAATAAAGTCCAAGGGGTTTATACAACAAATGATTCGCAGATGATTTTCATCGACACACCAGGAATTCATAAGCCGAAGCATAAGCTGGGGGATTTCATGATGAAAATTGCCCAGAATACTCTTCAGGAAGTAGACATTGTGTTGTTCATGATTAATGCGGAAGAGGGATACGGCCGCGGAGACGAATTTATTATCGAGAAGCTTAAAGGTGTTAAGACGCCCGTATTTCTGGTATTGAACAAAATCGACCAGCTTCATCCAGATGACATCCTGCCGCTTATAGAACAATACAATGCCCTGCATGATTTTGCAGCCGTTGTTCCGATTTCCGCTCTCGAAGGGAATAACGTCGAGACCCTGGTCTCGGTGATACGCAAAGAACTGCCGGAAGGTCCTCAATATTATCCTGCAGACCAGGTGACGGACCACCCTGAACGATTTATCGTCTCAGAGCTCATCCGTGAAAAGGCTCTGCATCTGACTAGGGAAGAAATTCCACACTCGCTTGCTGTGGTCATCGAAAAGATTTCTACAAGAGGCGACGGTAATGTCATTGATGTAATGGCCACGATTGTAGTGGAAAGGGATTCCCAAAAAGGAATCGTTATCGGAAAACAGGGTGGAATGCTGAAAGAGATCGGAAAGCGGGCAAGAGTCGATATTGAAAATCTTCTTGGTTCCAAGGTCTATCTTGAACTTTGGGTGAAGGTTCAGAAAGATTGGCGCAATAAGTTGTCGAACCTCCGTGACTTTGGTTTTAATGACGACTATTAAAAAGTAAAATGATGGAAAACTTACAATATTTACGTCTCATGTTTTTTCTTCTGAAGGTCAATCTAATAACACAAGGCAAGTGGCTAGTTTAAAACATGAAAGGCGGGGTTTTTATGTTGGACTTTACCTGGAAGGTATTTTCGCAAACAGGTAGTATAGACACATATTTACTTTTCAAAGAACTTGAGTCAACGGATGACGAAGGGATTCTTGAATTTGATGAAGAACTAGCGGAGATGGACCATCCTATCTCTTAAGCCGTAAACCAATGGCTGTTAAGAAAGTGCGGCCAATAATGTGGAGTGTCTTATATTGAGGAATATTTGATTGATTACCTGGGCTGTCACCCGACCCTTCTAAAGTAATCGGGAGGTGGCTGTATGCTGCAGAAATGTGAAGGCATTGTCATTAGGACAAATAATTATGGTGAATCGAATAAAATAGTAACGATCTATTCCAGAGAGAATGGGAAGCTGGGGGTAATGGCTAGGGGTGCAAAGAAAACAAACAGCCGATTATCTTCAGTCTCCCAACTTTTTACATATGGGTATTTTTTGTTCCAGAAGAGCAGCGGACTTGGTACACTTCAGCAGGCAGAAACCATTACCTCCATGCGGCATATCAGGGAGGACCTTTTTAAAACAGCCTACGCCACTTATGTAGTCGAACTTTTAGACAAAGGCACAGAAGAACGAAAACCAAACCCTTTTCTGTTTGAGATGCTCTTCCAGACGCTTACGTACATCAATGAAGAGTATGACCCTGATATCGTCACCCACATCTTTGAAATGAAAATGCTCCCTGTTTTAGGACTCTATCCCTCATTGGACAAGTGTGCTGTTTGCGGCAAAACCGAAGGGGAATTTTCATTTTCATTTAAAGAAAACGGGATTATATGCCATAGGTGTTTGGAGGGTGATCCAAATCATTTCAAAGTTTCTTCCCAAACCATCAAACTGCTGAGGCTGTTTTACCATTTTGACATGAACCGTTTGGGAAAGATATCATTGAAGGATTCAACCAAAGAAGAATTAAAGAAGATCATCCGAACCTATTACGATGAAAATTCAGGGCTTTTTCTTAAGTCCAGAAAATTCCTTGATCAGATGGATAGAATGAAGGATCTATTGTGACAAAGTTGACGGCAGACGCTGTCAGCTTTTTAATTTTCAGGATATATTTCAGCGTAAGCGGAGATTCAATTGAAGGCCTGTGTCAGAAAGATGATCCTGAGTTCTTGAGAGAGTGGCAGCAAAAAGGGAAAATTAATCGCAAAGATGAAGTCGATCGCAACGGGAGCGCGGTACATCAACACAAGAATACGCAAAGATGATGTCCTTCTAATCGGGAGCGGGGGACATCATAACAAAAGAACCAGAAGATGATGTACTCGTACCGGGAGCGGAGTATATCATAAAAAAACCTGGCCATTATATGTCTAGCACCACTGCCGAAGCCACATGTTCAAATAGAAGTCTCAACAAACAAAAAAGCGTGCCGGCACAGTCTGCGAGGACTGTACCGGCACGCTTAGTTTATTTCAAATTAAAATTGAACCTTCTCCTGAAGGAACCCTTTTACTTCGCTGATCGGCATGCGGACCTGATCCATGGAGTCGCGGTCACGGACTGTCACCTGGCCGTCTTCCACAGAATCAAAATCAAAAGTAATGCAGAATGGAGTGCCGATTTCATCTTGTCTTCTGTAGCGTTTACCGATTGATGCTGTTTCATCAAAATCAATCATCAAGTCTTTGGATAACTCCTCATACACTTTAAAAGCATCATCAGAAAGCTTTTTAGAGAGCGGAAGGACGGCTGCTTTAAATGGAGCAAGAGCCGGGTGGAAACGAAGTACCGTTCTTGTTTCCTTTTCAAGTTCTTCTTCCTCATAAGCATCGCATAGGTAAGCAAGTGTTACACGGTCGGCCCCCAATGATGGTTCTATGCAATAAGGAACAAACTTCTCATTTGTTTGAGGGTCCATGTAGTGGAAGTCCTCGTTAGAATGTTCCATATGGCGTTTAAGGTCAAAGTCGGTACGGTCTGAAATTCCCCAAAGTTCGCCCCAGCCAAATGGGAACTTATACTCAATATCTGTAGTCGCATTGCTGTAATGAGATAATTCGTCATCATCATGATCACGCAGTCTCATATTATCTTCTTTCATGCCAAGAGCCAAAAGCCAGTTCTTACAAAACTCTCTCCAATAAGAGTGCCATTCAAGATCCTCGCCTGGTTTGCAGAAGAATTCCAATTCCATTTGTTCAAATTCACGTGTACGGAAAGTAAAGTTACCCGGGGTAATCTCGTTCCGGAAGCTTTTTCCAATCTGCCCGATTCCGAATGGAACTTTTTTACGCATCGAGCGCTGAACATTCTTGAAGTTGACGAAAATACCTTGAGCTGTCTCTGGTCGAAGGAAAATTTCATTTGTTGATGACTCCGTTACTCCCTGGTGTGTTTTAAACATTAGGTTGAACTGGCGGATTTCAGTGAAATCACGGCTTCCGCAGTCAGGGCAGGCAATTTCATATTCATCAATAATTTCTGCCATTCTTTCAAATGGAAGTCCGTCAACGATCATTTCGACTCCTTTTTCTTCAAGGGCGTTCTCGATGATTTTATCTGCACGATGGCGGGTTTTGCAATTTTTACAATCAATCATAGGGTCATTAAAGTTTCCAACGTGTCCCGAAGCTACCCAGGTTTGCGGGTTCATGAGGATGGAAGCATCCAGTCCGACATTGTAAGGTGATTCCTGAATGAATTTTTTCCACCAAGCTTTTTTGATGTTATTCTTGAGTTCGACTCCAAGCGGTCCATAATCCCAAGTGTTGGCAAGCCCTCCGTATATTTCAGAGCCGGGGAAAACAAATCCTCTGTGTTTTGCTAAATTTACGATTTCTTCCATTGCCATTTCCTAAACAACTCCTTTGAATTTTTAGCTCTTGATTCAGGATTATTTATTTCAAGATAAGAAACAACATTCTACTAAATAGAGCAGGGTTAAAAAATAAAATAAAAAAAGCACGTCTCCAGGCAATAATGCCTAGGGACGAGCTTTAGCCCGCGGTTCCACCCTAGTTGATATACGTTGGTATATCCACTTTCGTTTTAAGATGCTCAGGAATGCCGCTTCCTTGTATTCCGGGCTTCCACCACCTCCGGATCGCTTTTTGCACAAGTACTTATAGTCCCGTCACTGCATCAGTCATTATTAAGTTGGTTCCAAGAAAGCATCCTTAGAAAGATGGAATAATTTTATCACTTTCTATAAGAATATACAACAATTCAGTAAAGATACAAAATAATTGCAGTGTTCAGGTTAAAAAGCTAACCTATGGGAAGGCATGCAAATAAAAGGTGTACAAGCCTAGTATGTGCTATAATAAAACCTTTCACAAAGAAAACACTAGATTTTCTATTTTGTGTTAACTTCTGTTGCTAAGATACATAAGAAGCATGTTTAGTTAGTTTTATAAGAAGTCTTTCTTTTCTTTTTTCTTAATAGTATATAATATTTAGTATAAAGTATAACACTTATTTTATACATTTGTCCGTTAGGTGGTGAGCAAGATGGAACTAAATAATCGGCAGGAGTATATTCTGCAAATTGTAAAAGATAACGGCCCGATAACAGGAGAGCAGATTGCTGAGAGGCTTAATCTGACCCGCGCAACACTACGGCCGGACTTAGCCATATTGACTATGGCAGGCTATTTGGATGCAAGGCCGCGTGTAGGTTATTTTTATTCAGGAAAGACCGGCACACAGCTCTTGACCGAAAACCTGAAAAAAATATTAGTCAGGAATTATCAATCCATTCCGGTTGTTGTGAATGAGAATGTTTCAGTATATGATGCAATAGTGACAATGTTCCTTGAAGATGTCGGAACTTTATTCGTTATAGATGAAAAAAACCATCTGGTTGGTGTCCTATCTCGAAAGGATCTTTTGCGGGCGAGTATCGGCAAACAGGAACTGACCTCCATTCCGGTGAATATCATCATGACAAGGATGCCCAATATCACAACATGTGAAAAAGAGGATTTATTAATCGATGTAGCCAAAAGCCTGATCGATAAACAAATCGATGCGGTGCCGGTGGTCAATAAGACTGAAAACGGAGAAATGGAAGTAACGGGGAGAATCACAAAAACCAATATTACCAAAGCGTTTGTTGCTTTGGCTGAGGATATATAAGTATTAATTCTGGGTGGTGAAGATTTTGAAAGAACCGTACATTTATGTAGTATCAGATTCAGTAGGAGAAACCGCAGAACTTGTGACCAAGGCTGCAATCAGTCAGTTTGACGGCTCTAATACAGTCATCAAGCGTTTCCCATATGTAGAAGACACTTCTCATCTTGATGAAGTTCTTTCATTGGCCAAATTGAATAATGGACTGATTGTCTATACTTTGGTGAAGCCAGACATGAGAAGGTATCTAAAGGAGGAAGCGGAAAGAGAGCAATTATATGCTTTTGATATCATGGGTCCCCTGATGGATACTTATCAGGAAAAATATGATAAAGTCCCTTCAAATGAACCGGGGGTTGTTCGAAAGCTCGATGCTGATTATTTTAAAAAGGTCGAAGCAATTGAGTTTGCAGTAAAATATGACGATGGAAGAGATCCCAGAGGACTTTTGAGGGCTGATATTGTTTTGATTGGTGTATCAAGAACCTCCAAGACTCCTTTATCTCAATACCTGGCTCTTAAAAGGCTGAAGGTTGCGAACGTACCATTAGTTCCAGAAGTTGACCCGCCTGAAGAACTGTTTAAAGTGCATCCTTCTAAGTGCTTCGGACTGAAAGCTGCACCAGAAAAACTGAACAGCATAAGAAGGGAACGCTTAAAGTCACTTGGGCTTAACGACCAGGCAAGTTATGCAAACCTCGATAGAATTCAGCAGGAAATTGAATACTTCGAAAAAATCGTAGATAAAATTGGCTGCCATGTAGTGGATGTATCAAATAAAGCAGTTGAAGAAACGGCCAATATCATCATCAATGAAATTCAGAAGTCAAACTAAGGATGCCATTCCAGGATGTCATCCTTTTTCTAATTGGCCAATGTTCAACTGGCAGTGCATAAAAATAAAGTGAATGATTGAGGAATATGGAAGCTATAGAAAAAATATATTGTAAACGGGGTTTTTAGTAGTCAAATGCACGAAGATATACTATAATAAAAAATTGTGATAAAAATATATTCGAAAATAGGTTTAGACTCATGTATAAACGAATAAACTAATTATTGGGTTATGTCAAGTTATTAATGAAGAAAAAAATCGACAAAATGCATTCTTTAGAAGGAACGGCGTGAAAGTTGTCAGATGAAGAAGGATATTTTGAGGTGATGTAGAATAGGTAATAATAGCAATTGTGAAGCTGCAGTCTATGTGGATGCCGATGCATGTCCGGTTAAAGAAGAAATTACAGGCATCTCTGAAGAACGCGGGATGAGGGTCATCTTCATAGCATCCAACGCCCATAGGAAGACGAATCCCGACCAAGGGGAATGGGTGTATGTAGATTCTTCAAAAGAGGCAGCGGATCTCTATATCATGAATCATATAAAAAAAGGGGATATACTTGTAACCCAGGACATTGGACTGGCGAGCATTGTATTGCCAAAAGGCGTTTATGCAATTTCTCCGAGGGGAAAAGAGTTTAGAGAAGAAACCATTTCAACGGCTTTGGATTTCCGTTACCTCTCCGCGAAAGAAAGGCGGAAAGGAAAGTATGGAAAGGGTCCAAAACCGTTTACTACTGAAGACAGAGAAAGGTTTGTCTTTGTATTCAAGAAAATTTTGTCGAATTATGCAGGAGATCAATAGAATTTATCGAATGCATTAATTAAGTAAAAAAATAATCAGGTGATGTGTTTGTGACAGGGAGAATTCCTGAAGAAAAAGTTAATGAGATTCGTCAGTCAGTTGATATAGTGGATGTCGTGAGCGATTATGTGCAGCTGAAGAAACAGGGAAGAAATTACTTCGGCCTTTGCCCGTTTCACGGAGAAAGCACACCATCTTTTTCTGTTTCCCCTGATAAACAGATCTTTCACTGCTTTGGCTGCGGTGCAGGCGGGAATGCCTATACTTTCCTTATGGATATAGACGGTATTTCATTCCAGGAAGCGGTTGTGAAGCTTGCCGATAAAACCGGGCATGAGCTTACAGTTGATGTCAGCAAGGCTGAAACGACAGCCAGCAAAGCAGAAGAAAAGATGATTGAAGCACATGAACTATTAAGTAAATTCTATCATCATTTGCTTGTAAATACAAAAGAGGGCCAGGATGCACTTGAATACCTTCTTGAGAGGGGATTTACCCGCGAAAGCATCGATAAATTCCAAATCGGCTGGAGTCTTCCAAGCTGGGAATTCACCGTTAATTTTTTGAATAAAAGGGGCTACTCGCCTGAATTGATGGCAGATGCGGGACTGCTGGTCAAAAAAGAATCGGAAGAACAGTATTTTGACCGGTTCAGGGGAAGGATCATGTTCCCTATCCACGATCAGAGAGGGAAAACGATTGCGTTTTCCGGCAGGGCGATGGGCGGCGAGGAACCTAAATACCTTAACAGCCCTGAAACTGTCATATTCAATAAGAGTTCTGTACTTTATAATTTCCACAATGCACGCCCTGTAATAAGGAGGAAGAGCCAGGCCATACTTTTCGAAGGTTTCGCGGATGTAATTTCTGCTGACAGGGCAGGTGTGGAAAACGGCATTGCATCTATGGGAACCTCACTGACTCCAAAGCATATGCAAATGCTGAAGAGGGTAACCGACTCTATCGTTATCTGTTATGATGGCGACAAAGCCGGATTGGAAGCTGCCTTCCGGGCTGCCAAGATGCTCAATGAAGAACAATTCAATCTAAGGATTGCAATGGTTCCTGAAAAGCTCGATCCCGATGACTACATCAAAAAGTATAATGCAGATAAATTCCAAAATGATGTAATAGGGGCAAGCTTAACTTTTATGGCGTTCAAACTTGTTTATTTCCGGCAAGGAAAAAACCTGAATGATGAAGGAGATAGGCTTCAGTATATAGAAGAAGTATTAAAGGAAATCAGTTCACTTCAGAATCATATTGAACGCGATTACTACTTAAGGCAGCTGGCAGATGAATTTTCTCTTTCTCTGCAGGCGCTGCAACAGCAGCAAAAACAGGTCTATTTCTCTAATAAGAAATCAGACAAAAGGGATCAAAGGAAGAGCGAATTTGTGCAGCCCATGCCGCACAAAGCAGAAGCCAAGCTGTTCCCTGCATATCACACGGCCGAAAGACGACTGATTGCCCATATGATGAAAAATCCTGATATCTGCTTTAAAGTCCAGGACCTCTTGGGAGGCAGCTCATTCAACCTTGATGAGCATCAAGCAATCATTACCTATTTATTCGGTTATTATGAAGAGGGAAATGAAGCTGATTCCAGTGGATTTATTCAATTCCTGCCGGACAGCAGGCTCAGGAGGGTCGTCTCTGAAATCGGTATGATGTCCATTTCGGACGAGTGCAGTGAACAGGAATTAATTGATTATGTTAATCAGGTGTTAAAACATCAAAAGATGTTGACAATAAAAGAAAAACAGACAGCTCAAAAAGAAGCCGAAAGACAAAAAGATTATAACAAAGCTGCCCTTATTGCAATGGAGATTGTGCAGCTTAGAAAATCGTTATAAAGCGGGATTAAATGCAAGGAAGTTGGAAGGAGGGGAACATATGGCTGAAAAGTCAGCGCGTTCCAAAGAGGTAGAGTCAGAAGTCACAGTAGACCAGGTGAAAGAACAGTTAATGGAGCTCGGAAAAAAACGGGGCGTATTAACATATGAAGATATTGCAGAAAAATTGGCTAATTTTGAACTGGAATCCGATACTATGGATGAGTTCTATGAACAACTGGGTGAACAGGGAGTAGAAATCATCAATGAAAATGAGGAAGATGATGACCCGAATATCCAGCAGTTGAACAAAGCTGGTGACGAAGAATTCGATCTAAATGATTTAAGTGTTCCTCCAGGAGTAAAAATTAACGATCCTGTCCGGATGTACCTGAAGGAAATCGGCAGAGTGGACCTTTTATCAGCACAAGAAGAAATTTCTTTGGCAAACCGTATCGAAGAGGGCGACGAGGAAGCGAAACGCCGTCTTGCCGAAGCCAACTTGCGATTGGTTGTAAGTATTGCAAAGAGGTATGTAGGACGCGGAATGCTGTTTCTTGACCTGATCCAGGAAGGTAATATGGGCCTGATCAAAGCGGTTGAAAAATTTGATTACCGAAAAGGATTTAAATTCAGTACGTATGCCACATGGTGGATCCGCCAAGCGATTACACGCGCGATAGCCGATCAAGCAAGAACCATACGTATTCCAGTACACATGGTGGAAACAATAAACAAGCTTATCAGAGTACAGCGCCAGCTGCTTCAGGACTTGGGCCGTGAACCGTCACCTGAAGAAATAGCTGAAGAAATGGACTTGACTCCTGAAAAAGTAAGGGAAATCCTTAAAATCGCCCAGGAACCAGTATCTCTTGAAACGCCTATCGGTGAAGAAGACGATTCACACCTTGGGGACTTTATTGAAGATGCAGAAGCTCAATCCCCTTCCGAACATGCTGCATATGAACTCCTTAAAGAACAACTGGAGGACGTTCTGGATACTCTTACAGACAGGGAAGAGAATGTCCTAAGACTTCGCTTTGGCCTGGATGATGGACGCACCAGGACTCTTGAGGAAGTTGGTAAAGTTTTCGGTGTAACGAGAGAACGTATTCGCCAGATTGAAGCAAAAGCATTGAGAAAGCTGCGCCACCCGAGCCGGAGTAAGCGTTTGAAAGATTTCTTGGAATAAAAGATGATTTCTATATAGATTACTTTCCTATGGGAGAGTAATCTTTTTTTGTTTCACTAATTACCTTATCAATAAAAGGCAGTTTTCGTATGGATTGGTGTTTTTGAAAAGAATTCAAAGAGCAGATTTTTCCTTAGGAAACAATGGTTCATCCCTGAACGAGGTAAGCAGTTCTTATCTTTCAGGCTTTACCAAGGGATTGCCGGTAAGATCTAACCTTATTCTTCGAAATTAGTTTACGAAAAGAGGCTGATAAAAAAGGATTACCGGGTGCTTATGGCGAAAAATAAAGTACGGGATGTGGAACCATGAATACTAAAAATCAAAAAACAAACATAATCATAAGCGAAATTCTTTTCTGGAAACAAAATAAGATGCTTCCGGAGCAATATTGTGACTACTTACTCGCACTTTATAACCAGGGAAATGAGGTGGAAGAAAATGTGACTGAAAAGTCAAAATTCTCATTCGTTTCCTTTACAGCAATCCTGATCATTGCATTGATTCCTATTTCATTATTTGTCATTTATTTTACTGAATTGTCATTCGTTTTGCAAACAGCGATTTTGACGGGTTTTGTCGTCATATTAATTTTTGCGGGAATTTATTATTCTAATAAAGAGATAATGAGTTCAATCATCTATATCACCGTTGCATTGATCATGCTGCTGCAAAGCATTCATATTGCTGAAGCTTTTTTTCAGGGAGACAAACTGATTACATATTTCCTCTTGTTTTTTAATTGTATTGCCTGGATAGTGTGCGGCAGTTATTTGAAACTTCTTTATTTCACTTTGGGAGGAACAATAGGGATTGTTCTTCTGGTTGTATCTATTGTAATATAATATCGCAATTTTAAAAAGTTTTTAAAAGTTGAGAAAATTATGCCAAACCTTTTATAATGAAGAGTGTAAGCGTATGCAAAATTTTTTACAGCATGGGCATTCTGTTTCGGTTCAGTGATCATTAAATAAAAATCACGGCAGTAGAGATGGATGTTTGCATTATATAAGGGGGATGGACATGAATTTTGATTTGACTTCTGAACAAAAAATGATTCAAAAAACTATTCGGGATTTTGCCAGGGAAGAAGTTGCACCTGGGGCAATCGAGAGGGATCGCACTAAAGAATTTCCTAAAGAAATATTTCAAAAATTGGCCGGCCTGGGGATGATGGGGCTGCCGTTTTCAGAAGAATATGGCGGAGCAGGCGGAGATACAGTAAGCTTTGCCATTGTGACACAAGAATTGAGCAAAGCATGCGCTTCCACAGGAATTACCTATTCAGCGCACATTTCTTTAGGCGGTGCGCCGATCAGTATGTTTGGCACGGAAGAACAAAAACATAAATACCTTACACCAATTTGTACCGGAGAGTCTTTTGGAGCCTTTGGCCTTACTGAACCAAATGCAGGGTCTGATGCAGGAGGGACACAGACGGCCGCTGTTAAAGAGGGAAATGAATTTGTCATTAATGGCAATAAGAGTTTCATCACCAATGCCAGCTATGCAAAGAACCTTGCTCTGACAGCCATAACAGACCGCAAAGTGGACGGCAGCAAAGAAATCAGCGCTATCATCGTGCCAACAGATGCAGAGGGGTTCACAGTTGTAGATAATTACGAAAAGATGGGGCTGAATGCCTCCAACACAACTGAGCTTGTCCTTGAGAATGTCAGGGTCCCTGAAGAAAATCTGCTTGGGAAAAAAGGTGAAGGCTTCAAACAGTTCCTGGCAACCCTGGACGGGGGCGTATAGGCATTGGGGCGATGGCACTTGGTATAGCCGAAGCAGCCTTTGAAAAAGCACTTCAGTATTCCAAGGAGAGAAAACAATTCGGAAAGTCACTATCAAAATTCCAGGTTACTCAATTCAAACTTGCTGACATGGCTATGAAGATTGAGTTGGCCAAAAATATGATTTATAAAGCAGCTTGGCTTAAGGATCAAGGCAGGCCATTCGCCAAAGAAGCTTCAATGTGTAAGCTGTATGCTTCTGAAATCGCTATGGAGGTGGCAGATGAAGCCATCCAGATACATGGGGGCTATGGTTACATGAAGGAGTATGAAGTGGAACGCTATATGCGTGACGCCAAACTGCTTGAAATCGGTGAAGGAACTTCCGAAGTGCAGAGAATGGTTATTTCACGACTGATTGGATGTTGATGGTGGATGGGGTGGAGCCTGGAATTTTTATTCCGGGCTTTCTTTTTTAAAGACTGTATTCGTAATGATTGTTGCTTCAGGAAAAGAATCCCCCTGGATACTAATGGGTTGAGTTTTCGAGTGCAAAATTAACTATTACTCATTAAAAGGAGTGTCAAATCTCCTTGATTTTGACACTCCTTTTTTCTTTATTTAGCGGTATTTTTGCTGATTAACCTGTTCAATTGGTATTACAAAATGCACCCTAAATAGCAAATGACAGAACTTTTTGGTCTTCAAAATTTGAGGAACAATTTCCTAAACACTTTCAATCCCAATATTAATCTAAAGGAGAGTAGTTAATTATAAAAAATCCAGCACTAATCTAATTTGATTGGAACGGAAGGTGTGTGACCTCCTGCGGGACTAGCGGTCGTCTACTTCCAGCACCTACCCCTCGGGGTCAAATAACCCCGAGAGATAAAAAGGAAGACCGCCTTTTTTTCTCTTGAGAACATTTGCCTGTCGGGGCTGACCAAGGTGCTTCCACTTTTGAAGACAGGTGAGACCCCGCAGAGTCACGAACCTGGAGTGGAAATCAATAGACATTGTTTTTTTGTGCGAATTACTCAGCCATTTCTTTGACTAATTATAAGCTTGTACTTCAAAACATAACCCGCTCTTCTCTTTCTTGCTAAACAGGCAATCTAAAGGTGATTATATCGATATTTTGTGGGATTTATATAAATTTGCAGCAAAGTTTAATAATCAGCGAAGTCAGGATTCGTTTCATACAGCACACAATATCTTAATCAGATAATCGATGCAGCTGGAAGGGGGTTTCATCTTCCCCGCCGCAAAATCAATTTGGATAATAGCCATGTGACCAAATACGCTTGAAGGATGATGGCTTCCCTTTTTTATAAAAGTGTCTAATTTGCGACAAACGTCGAAAAAGTACTGCGTAGGACTTTCACTTTCGATCTATTTAAAGTAAAATAAATATTGTTTATAATAAACACAACCTATACTATCAACTGTTACATAAGGGAGGTTAATTTATGAATCGCAATCCGATTATTCCATTCATTCTAATTATGGTTTTTGGAATCGGCCTTGTTTTCTTTATGTCTTTAGAAGGATTGAATAACTCTGAAGAGATGGCAGAAGAACACGGTGAAGGGTCCGAAGAGACTGAAGAGGGCGGTACAGCTGACGGAGGCGAGTTCGATCCTGAAGCTCACTATGAGAAAGCATGTATGTCTTGTCACGGCGGAAGCTATGAAGGTGGAGCAGGTCCAGCCCTTACTGGTGTCGGCGACCGTTACTCTCAGGAAGAAATTGTCGAAATCCTTAAAAACGGTAAAGGCAGCGGTATGCCAGCCGGCCTAGTACCAGGAAACGAAGAAGCCATGGCTGAATGGTTAATGTCTTTATAATTGTCTGAAAAGTCCTTTGCATATGCAAAGGACTTTTTTTTGAGGGGAAACTTGGTTAGAATGAGAAGCGTAAAGTGTACGGATATACTTTTATAATCGTTTATAAACCAAATACATACTAAAAGGTGAAAATATGAATGCAGAAAAATTATCGAAAAGATTAGAGACTGTTGTTTCGTTTATCCTTGAGGGCTCCAGAATTGCCGATATCGGCTCTGATCATGCTTACTTGCCTTGTTACGCGGTGGACAAGAACATCGCGGTTTCCGGGGTAGCAGGGGAGGTTGCGGAGGGACCCTATCAATCCGCGGTCAAGCAGGTGAAATATTCACAGCTGGAAGACGCCATCTCCGTCCGAAAAGGAGATGGTCTTGAAGTCATCCAGCCTAATGAAACAGATTGCATAACGATTGCCGGGATGGGCGGCGCCTTAATAGCAAGTATCCTTGAAAAAGGAAAGGATAAGCTGGAGGGAGTCAGCCGTCTGATTCTCCAACCTAATGTGGGTTCTGTTTCCATCAGGAAGTGGCTGTTGGAAAATGGATGGGAGCTGAAGGCTGAACGGATTTTGGAAGAAGATGACAAGATTTATGAAGTCCTTGCTGCAGACAGAGGAAATCCTGAAGAGCCCTATACGGATATGGATAGTGAATTGCTGCTGGGCCCATTTTTAACAAAAGAGAAAAGTGCCGTCTTTAAACGCAAGTGGGAGAACGAATTAAAGCAATGGAAGATAATAATAGACAAAATGGAAGAGGCTGAAGATTCTCCCCAATTGAGAGAGAGAAAAGCTGGAATTCAGAAAAAATAGACATTGTTGAGGAGGTATTGCATGAAAACCGTTAACGGTCATGAAATCATCTCACTATTCGAGACACTTGCACCAAAAGAGCTTGCTGAAGAGGGAGATAAAATCGGACTGCAGATAGGAAGGCTTAACCAAAAAACAGATAAAGTAATGATTACCTTGGATGTCCTCGAAGAAGTGGTGGATGAAGCCATTGAAAAAGGTGTTCAATTAATTATTGCCCATCATCCTCCCTTGTTTAGATCCTTGAAATCCATTCGAACAGACACGGTACAAGGCAGGATGATTGAAAAGCTGATCAAAAATGACATTTCTGTTTATGCTGCCCATACCAACCTTGATGTAGCAAAGGGCGGCGTCAATGATTTGTTAACAGAGGCTCTTGGATTGAAGGATACTAAGTTATTGCTTCCAACCTACCAAGAGAAGTTGAAGAAGCTCGCAGTATTCGTGCCTGAAGAGGACGCTGAAAAAGTCAGAAAAGCACTCGGAGATGCCGGAGCGGGCCATATAGGAAACTACAGCCACTGCACCTTTTCGAGTCCGGGGACAGGCAGATTTCTGCCTGGAGAAGGCACGGATCCTCATATAGGGGAAAGAGGAAAATTGGCGGAAGCTTCTGAAGTGAGAGTGGAAACCATCTATCCAGAAAAATTGGAAAAGAAAGTGTTGAAAGCCCTTATAAAAAGCCATCCTTACGAAGAAGCGGCCTATGATATTATCCCGATTGATAATGAGGGTGAGACTCTTGGCCTTGGCAGAGTGGGAACTCTGTCCTCACCATTGTCTCTGAAAGAGTTTGCGGAGTATGTAAAGGAAAAGCTCGATGTGGGTAATGTCAGGGTAACAGGTTCTTTGACGGACTCTATTCAAAAAGTTGCGGTATTGGGCGGAGATGGCAATAAATTCATCCATAATGCCAAATACAGTGGGGCGGATGTGTTTGTCACGGGAGATTTATATTACCATACTGCGCATGATGCCATGATGATTGGACTCAACGTGGTGGATGCAGGTCATCATATTGAAAAAGTCATGAAAGAAGGAGTTGCCCGGTGGATGACAGAGAACAGCCGGGAAAGAGGAATGGACGTGGAATATCTGGTTTCTGAGGTGAACACCAATCCATTTACATTTATATAACTCGTGAAAGCAAGCAAAGAAGGCATTCATAAAGAATGCCTTCTTTGCTTGCTTATGAAATTAAAATTTCAACCTCTGAGGATAACTGTTAATCCGCGTCCAGCTTCAGCAGCCCCTCGGGGTCAAATAACTCGAAAAGAGTAAAAGAGAAGGGCGCCTTTTTCCTCTCCGGAGCAATTTCATGTGGAAGCTGGACAAGGTGCTTCCGTTAAAAAAACCTGGCTGCGTCAATGTCACGGAGAGCTTTAAGATTGGTATAAAAATCTCACTTCAGGATAGGGTAAAGTTGGTTTCCCGACCAATCCATTTCGGCATAGAATGATGTCTGTCCTGGGAAAGACCTGAACAATCCTGCCAGTTATATCTAAAATAGGCGGAAGATTTCCGGTTAAGCTCTGGAATAGAATTCGATTTGGTTTAATAAGCGGAAATATTCCGCTTAAGTATAGTAAAAGGGATAATTTTAGCATCTTTTAATCCAATAAGGGAATTATTCCGTTTATTTTAGCTGTTTTTAGGGTTCTTTTCTTAAATAAGCGGAATTTCTCCCCTTATTTCTAAAAAACTTGTAAGGAGACCATTCAGTGTGCCTTTTAGACTGAGGCCGGTAAAAGAGTCTTTCAGCACGAAAGAAAAGAGTCTGGGACAAAACCTTAATAAAAGGCTCTCTTCGCAAAGATTGTGGCTGAGTAAAAAGAATGGATTTCCGCTCCAGGTGCACGACTCCGCGGGGCGGGCGCTGAGCCTCCTCGGCTTCATAAAAAGCGGAAGCGGCCGTTCAGCACCGTACGGATTGTAGGGCTCCTGCATGAGATAAAGGAATCACGAAGAGCGAAAGCGATTCGATGTTCATTTCCTTGTGAGTAAGAATAAACTCTAAACTAAAATAGATTAATCACCGAAAAAGTCCAGGACCCGACTTTTTCTTATAACCACTTTAAAGCTAGTGAGGAAATGAACTAGATGACTTATCGCAAGGAAGGAGACCGAAATCCGCTAGGTGCTGGCCGCTGGAACTAGACGACCGCTAGTCCCGCAGGAGGCCGCACACCTTCCGCTCCAATCCCCCTGCGATCAGGAACTGGCGGATACTCTAATCTAAAAAGTAACATCTTTAAGGTAAGAGCCTAATAACAAAAATGAACCGCATGAGATCAAGTATGTAACCTTGATCTCATGCGGTTTTATTTTCGATGATTTCTACTTGCAACAATTAGTTTTCTACTTTTGTCCCAGCCTCTTTAAATTCTTATTCCACTGCCGTCTTTGGTTTTTAACTTTGGGAAGTATTTTGTTCAAAGGCACTTTTTTCTCTCTTGTCCATGTTTCTTCTTTTTCCGTGTCGAACTGGCTGATGAAGTTCATTACTTCCTTGACGATAGGGGTAGGTGTGGAAGCACCCGCTGTAACTGCAACAAGTTCAGCATCCTTTATCCAGTCAATTTCCAGCTCGCTGATATCCGCGATACGATATGCTTTAGTACCGGCAATTTCTTCTGATACCTGGGCAAGACGGTTGGAGTTATTGCTTTTTGGATCTCCCACCACAATCAATACATCCGCTTCACCGGCTTGTTCAGCTACCGCCTCTTGACGCACTTGAGTCGCCAGGCAGATTTCCTTGTGGACTTCTACATAAGGGTACTTCTCTTTTACTTTTTCCATGACGTGGGATACGTCCCATTGGCTCATGGTGGTTTGATTTGTAACGATGATTTTTTTATTCGTGATTTTTAACTCTTCTACATCATCCATCGTTTCTACCAGGTGGACAATCCCTGGAGCTACACCAACAGCTCCTTCAGGCTCCGGATGGCCTTTTTTTCCGATGTAGATGACATCAAAGCCTTCTGCTTCCTTAGCTCTGATCAAATCGTGCGTCCTTGTTACATCAGGGCACGTAGCATCGAGTGTGACAAGTCCTTTATCTTTTGCCAATTGTTTCACTTCCGGGGATACACCATGTGCAGTAAAGATGACGGTGCCCTCTGTCACTTGATCCAAAATTTCCTTGCGGTTGTTTCCATCCAAGGTAATGATGCCTTCTTCCTCGAATGCATCCGTTACATGTTTGTTGTGGACGATCATTCCAAGGATATAGATCGGTCTTGGCAGCGATTTATCTAAAGCGGCGTTGCGGGCAATGACCATCGCATCAACGACGCCGTAACAATAGCCTCTCGGCGTGATTTTTTTAACATTCATATCTAAAATCCTCCTGAATATAAAGTCGGACTGGTTTCTTGTACCTACAGGTTCATTATAAAGTAGATTCATGTCGATGACAAAGAATCTTTTCCCAAGTAAGGCTCTACGGGGTTTACGGTCGATCAGAGGAGACTGAATCCGGCTTTCATGTGGAGTTCAACATAAGTCAGGAGGGAGGGCAGGAATACACCAAGCCGTTTGATATCAGGCTGTTTTTGGCTTTCGGTTAAATCCTAAGAGCGGAACTCTCCCGTTAAACTACTGCTCCTAAAAATTTTTGAAATTCATATGAAGTTTACCAAAAGAGCCTTATACAAAGAAAGAGCCCTCATCCCATTGGTGAGAGCGCTGGCAGGCTATACATATAATTTTGGTTTGGAATTTCCGTTGCTGGCGGAATGGTTGGTCCTTCCTGCCTGCTTCGCGGGTTTTCTTTTGGTTTTTTCTTGGCGGGAATGGAATCTGCTTGAATTTCATCCTTTACATCTTTTATATCTTCAGTAATTTCTTCTGTATCTGCAGATTCTTCTTCGGTGGATTCAGCAGCACTCAATCCCCGGTAGAGCTTCCACATTGCAGGGAGATTTTTAACAAGGGGACCATACTGCCGAACCTGTTGTATCATGGGACCCATTTGCTGGGCACCCCTAAGTACCTGTTGTGTATTGTTGAGAAATCCGTTGAGTGAGCCTGGGTTCATTATATTCTTCAAGAATGAACCTCCTGCAGCTGGCGTGGAACGTTGAAATCCTGCAGTGCCTTGAAGAGGATTGAACTGGCTGGCTGCTGTTTGGGAGGCACCCCCCTGTTTAAAAATTTTGCTAGCAATCCCCCGGATTTCTGGCCGGCAGAACGAGGAATGTTCCCTTGCATTCCTCCTGGTCCCATCATACCGAATCCTGACGGGCCGGGTCCTCTCATTCCCCTCATTTGCTGAAAAGGCTGCTGTCTGAAGGAGTTTGGATTAAATGGCATTTGCTGTCTTGGCCGCATAATCGGCCTCCTTTCTGATTACGCTCATAAGGTCTCTTAATACAGTATGCAGATTGGGTGAAAAGGTCTAAGGAAAGAGCGGAAAAAATAATAAATATGTGAATCTGCTAGAAGTTTTAAAAATTGTTTATTATAATGAAGAGATGAAATTTTGTCTGAGAAGAATTGATTTGTAAAATTATGCAGCTTTATTTTGAATCTGTGTCAAAAAACGGTATTGTTATATAGAGAGACTGTTTTATGCATGGATGTTGTTTTCGTATTGTAAATGCTCAAAATGCCTTCGTGCTTGTGTTCCATAAGCGGAAAGTCTACGGAAGAATCTGTATGAATACCAAAGCGAGAAATCTAAGATAATCTCTTCAAAATATATCAAGTTACATTTAAGGAGTGACGAAATGGGAAATCAATTTCAACAGTATGATTTTCAGGCGTTTATCAATGAGGCCATTGAACGCCTGGGATTTTATGAACCGACAGAAATACAGAAAAAGATGATTCCTCTGATCAATCGGGGGGAAAGTGCAATCGGACAGTCGCAAACAGGAACAGGAAAGACACATTCTTATTTGCTTCCAATCTTGAACAAATTGGATAAAGACTCTCAAGAGGTACAAGCTGTGATTACGGCACCGACACGGGAACTTGCTCAGCAGATTTATCAGGAAATACTGAAGATAACCGATGAAGAGGGAATTACCTCACGCTGCTATATTGGCGGAACGGATAAACAGCGTATGATCGACAAGCTAAAAACACAGCCTCAAATTGTGGTAGGAACGCCGGGGAGAATCAACGACCTTGTAAAAGCAGGGGCGCTGCATGTACATAAAGCAGCCACGCTGGTCGTAGATGAAGCGGACTTGATGCTCGACATGGGTTTCATCTATGATGTCGATCAAATTGCAGGGAGAATGCCTGAAAAGCTTCAGATCCTGGTATTTTCCGCTACAATTCCTGAAAAGTTAAAGCCTTTCTTAAAGAAATACATGGAGAATCCGCAGTACGCCCATGTGGAACCTGAGCATATATCTGCGAAGAATATCAAGCATATCCTTCTTTCAAGAAAAAGCCGGAAAAAAGAAGAACTGCTTTATAATGTGCTTTCCTCACTTAATCCATATTTGGCAATTGTGTTCACCAATACAAAAGCGAAAGCGGATGAAGTGGCAGATTTTCTGCTTGGCAAGGGAATGAAAGTTGGCAGAATCCACGGCGATCTTTCTCCCCGTGAAAGAAAGAAAGTGATGAAACAGGTCCGTGCCTTGGAGTATCAGTATATTGTTGCAACAGATCTTGCCGCAAGAGGAATTGATATTGAGGGAGTAAGCCACATCATAAATTATGAAATTCCGGGAGAACTGGATTTTTACATTCACAGGACAGGAAGAACGGCAAGGGCAGGTTCTTCAGGGGTTGCTGTAACGATTTATGAACCATCAGATGAAGATGCTTTGAATCATTTGGAGAAAATGGGGATTACCTTTGAAAACCAAGACCTTATCCGCGGAGAGTGGGTTGAACTTGCGGATAGAAACAAACGTAAGAACCGTAAGAAGACAGAAGACAGTGCGGACCAGAAGGCTAAATCGCTTGTCCGTAAGCCAAGTAAGGTGAAACCTGGATACAAAAAGAAAATGAAATATAAGATGGATCAAATCAAGAAACGCGAAAGAAGAGTAAAGAGACGGAATAATTCCTGATTGAAAGAGTGAATGCAAGGGAGTGGGATACAAATGGTAAAATTAGGTTCGCACGTTTCCATGAGCGGAAAGAAAATGCTGCTTGGTTCAAGTGAGGAAGCAGCATCATACGGTGCTAACACGTTCATGATCTACACAGGTGCCCCTCAAAATACTAGAAGAAAGAAAATAGAAGACCTGAACATCGAAAATGGACTTCTCCACATGAAGGAAAATGGAATAACGGATATTGTGGTCCATGCACCTTATATCATCAATATTGGGAATACAACCAATCCTGCAACCTTCGAGCTTGGGGTGAATTTCTTAAGATCGGAAATTGAGAGGACTGAAGCCCTTGGTGCAAGGCAAATCGTTTTACATCCTGGTGCACATGTTGGTGCAGGAAGCGAAGCCGGCATCAAGAAAATCATTGAAGGACTGAATGAAGTGCTCGTCAAGGATCAGCAAGTCCAGATTGCTCTCGAAACTATGGCGGGGAAAGGCTCTGAATGCGGAAGGTCCTTCGAAGAACTTGCCATGATCATAGATGGGGTAGAGCATAATGACAGGTTGTCAATCTGTTTTGATACCTGCCATACCCACGATGCAGGTTATGATATTGTCAATGATTTTGATGGCGTCCTGGATGAGTTTGACCGAATCGTCGGTATTGACCGTCTAAAGGTTCTTCATATCAATGATAGTAAGAACACATGCGGAGCAGCAAAGGACAGGCACGAGAATATCGGCTTTGGTCAAATCGGCTTCGAAGCGTTATCTAAAATTGTCCATCATCCTCAATTGGAGGAAGTACCAAAAATACTTGAAACACCATTTGTAGGTGAAGATAAAAAAATAAAAAAGCTCCATATAAATTTGAAATACAAATGCTTAAAAATAAAACCTGGGATGAAGATCTTCTGCAAAAGATCCAGGGTTCATAAAGAAAAAAGGGGCTTCTCTATTAGAGAGGCCCCGCTGATTTTTCAGTTCACAAACTTGGTGAATATCTTATTGACATCCTTGGCAGTGGACGGTCCGGCAATCTTGGCTATCTCCTTGATTACTTTGCTTCGCTGGGCATCGTCGAAAATATTAATGTTCTTGCCTCTTAGATAGGCGGCTATCTTTTCTGCCTGTACGGGATTGATCTTCACACTGAATTGCTTCCCATAACTTAATAAATCGTCACCGGTTATGGTATTGATCTTATGGTTTATCACACTCTGCAATAACTTCATCGGCCATCACTCCTCTTAGGATACATATGAGCGGGACATGATGTTTGTGACAAAAAATGTGATTAAGGCTTGGTCTATTTTACATACTTAGCAATATCACTGGAAGGGGAAGAGAATGGCACAGCGCACACACAAAAAAGAAAGTGTTTTCCATTTGATATACCGGTTCTTCTTTATCATATTAGGAGCCGGCCTTGCAGCAATTTCCATTGAACTTTTTTAGTTCCAAACAATATCATCGATGGGGGAGTCATTGGCGTATCCTTGATTCTCGACTACCTGCTTTCCGGCATACCCTTCGTCAACTTCGCAACATTACTGGTGATTCTCAACCTTCCATTTATGTACTCTGGTTATAAACAAATCGGTAAAACGTTTGTGGTTTCCTCATTGGTTGGCATAGTCGCTTTAGCTGTCATAGAAAGTTTTCTCCATAATATCGAACCATTCGTTACGGAGGAGATCCTGGCAACTGTATTTGGCGGGTTGACGCTCGGTGTGGGAGTAGGTTTGGTCATTCGACATGGAGGATCATTGGATGGAACGGAAATCCTTGGAATTCTTCTGACGAAAAAGCTGCCGTTTTCGGTGGGTGAATTCGTGATGTTCATAAATATATTTATTTTTGGATGGGCAGCATTTGTATTTGGAATCGAGGAAGCGATGTATTCTGTCATGACCTATTACATTGCTTTCAAAACGATAGATACGGTTATTCAGGGAATGGATGAGACCAAAGCCGTCATCATTGTGTCTGACTATTATACCGAGGTGTCAGATGCCATTCTGCAAAGGCTTGGCAGGGGCACAACCATGCTGAAAGGCCGAGGCGGCTACACGGACAATGATAAGGAAGTCATTTATGTGGTAGTAACCAGGCTGGAAGTCATGAAGCTCAAGGGGATAGTGTCCGATGTCGATACCAATGCCTTTATCACCATCATGAGCACCCAGGAAACCAAAGGGGCAAGGTTCAAATCGGCCATTCATTAGGGGCTGAGCTTCGGTATTGACGGCAATAGAGGGTATTTAAAAGGGATTAAGGTGGAAACCGAAAGATCTGCGTTTGTGCAGGTCTTTTATATTGATCTGTTTGCCCATTGCCGGCCAGAGTACTAACTCATGCTGACAGGGATAGCCGTTTAGGAAGTGTCTGACGGCACAGGTTGCATGAAAACATAATTCGACTTTGTCAGCAGCCAGCTGGGTTTTTCAAGAATAACTCGAGAGAAAAAGGATTGTTTCGGTTTACATTAAATTATTCATCCTGTATACTTCTTATATTAAATCGGAACGATTCTTATAGCCTCTTTCGTATCTTGATGTTTTCCTTACAATCTGTTGAGGATTGCACTTGGAGGGAAGGCGGCTTTTTTATGAAGGGGTTTTTCTCGTGGAGAATTACAAATCAGTTATTGATATAGATCATTTAAGTTTTCGCTATGATAAAGAAGTAGTATTAGAAGACATCAACCTGTCGATTCCCAAGGGAGCTTTTCTGGGTATTGTGGGACCAAATGGCTCCGGAAAGTCAACGCTTTTAAAACTGATCCTTGGTCTGCTTAAACCAAAAGAAGGAGAGATCCGCTTATTTGGGCAGTCTCAGCAAAAATTCAAGGATCGGGACAGAATCGGTTACGTTTCCCAAAAAGCAAACTCATTCAATACAGGGTTTCCTGCTACTGTCACAGAAGTTGTGTCAAGCGGCCTGACTAAAAAGGTCGGTATGTTCCGCATGATTGGCAAGAAACATTCTCCTCAAGTAGAAAAAGCAATTGAATCCGTGGGAATGTCTCCGTTTGCCAGCCGGAATATCGGCGAGTTATCTGGTGGCCAGCAGCAAAGGGTGTTCATAGCAAGAGCTCTTGTTAGCGAACCTGAAGTTCTGATCCTGGATGAACCGACTGTGGGAGTTGACAGCAGAAATGTAGCGGCATTCTACGAGATGCTTGAGCACTTGAATAAAGACCTTGATATCACCTTGCTTCTCGTCACTCATGATATTGGGACGATCTCAAGCAAGGTCACTCATGTAGCCTGTCTAAATAAGCAGCTTCATTTCCACGGAAATACCGAGGAATTTGAAAATCTGAGGGAAAGTGATCTTTCAGGCATATACGGCCATGATGTTCAACTGCTCCGTCATGATCACAGCCATGAGGAGGCAGAAAGATGATTGAAGCATTGTTGAATTACGAATTTCTGCAAAATGCCTTTTTGACAGGTCTTCTGATTGGCATAATCGCGCCGTTGATCGGTGCGTTTATCGTAGTAAGAAGATTATCGCTCATTGCAGATGCTCTCAGTCACGTAACACTTTCGGGTATAGCGGCCAGTCTATTTCTAAGTAAAAATGTTCCTGCTCTGGCTGGATTGAACCCTTTGTATTTGGGAATGGCGTTTTCTGTAACGGGTTCATTGTTCATAGAACGGCTGAGAAGCCTATATAAACATTATCAGGAATTGGCTATTCCAATCATTTTGTCTGGCGGGATTGGGATCGGTGTTATTTTCATTTCGTTGGCGGATGGATTCAATACAGATCTGTTCAGTTATCTTTTTGGCAGTGTCAGTGCAGTCAGCCGGACTGATTTATATTTGATCTTAATCGTAACCATCATAGTGCTCGCAATCATAATTTTCCTATATAAAGAATTATTTCTATTATCATTTGATGAGGAGTTTGCCAAAGCTTCGGGGATTTCCGCAAAAACGATTCACTTTATATTTATGGTCATGGTCGCGTTGGTAATCGCAGCATCTATGAGGATTGTAGGAATTCTCCTGGTGTCTTCATTGATGACCCTGCCTGTTGCTGCAAGTATCAGGGTGGCGCGCGGGTTTAAGCAGACAATCGGTTTTTCTCTCTTGTTCGGAGAACTGGCTGTGATTACCGGCCTGATATCGGCGTATTATCTCGATCTCGCTCCAGGAGGGACCATAGTCCTTTCTGCGATTGTCATTTTGCTGCTGACGATTTTGTATAAAAAAATCACTTCCAATCAGGGTGTGAAAAAGGACGGGGTGACGTTATGAAACTGGGTGAAGCCTTGATGCTAATGAAGGAAAAGGGGTATAAACATACAGGGAAGCGTGAGCAGATGCTTGAGCTTTTCTCGTTTTCAGATCGATACTTGACTGCTAAGGATGTTCTTGAAAATATGAAAGATGATTATCCTGGATTGAGTTTTGACACAATCTACCGTAATTTATCTCTATTTGTAGACCTTGAAATTCTGGAGGAAACTGAACTCTCAGGAGAGAAGCATTTCAGGTTCACATGTTCCAATGATCATCATCACCATCATTTCATTTGTATGGACTGCGGGAAGACTAAAGCGATCAATACCTGTCCGATGGAAGTCCTGCAGGAAAGCTTGAATGGATATGATATTTCAGGCCATAAATTTGAAATTTATGGAAAGTGTCCTGAGTGCAGCTAATAAATGGCGAAAACCCGGCGGTTGATGAGAACTGCCGGGTTTTCCTATGTCTTTATAAGTTTTTTTTCAGCCAACTATCCACCCAGCTCCGGGCTTCCTGCCAGTCATTGACTCTTATGACGCCAGCCGGGATTGGATCCTGATTATAAGGCGTATTGAAAAGGATGACAGGGATGTTTAATTTTTCATGTATGGAAACGGCATTATCATGTTTGTCTTCAAAAAAGATGTCTACCTCATATTTCTCAGCTGTGGATACTTTGTCGTGTGAGCCAATAAGCTCTATATGGTGATATAAGAGGTCCTGGTAATCGAACCAATTCTTTGTCAGCTCCAAAAGATGGGAGGGACGTGCGCTGATGAAATACAGCTCATGGTTGTCCTTCCAGTCATCCAAAACAGATTTCGCCCCTTGGGCCAACGGAGATTCCTTGTATATATCCCCTTCCGTTCTTTTGAACCATTCCCCAAAAACCTCTGGAGTAATATCCAAAACCTCTGTGAGTTCATACTGTGTGATGTCATTCAAAGTTAACTGCAATTTGAATTCCTTGTTGATATAAGGAAGAAGAGAGGTGGGACAAGTTACAGTGCCATCAATATCTATACCGAATCTTTTCTTCATATGTACATCTCCTTCATGTTCTGGTGCAGATCTTAGTCGATTTCTCTGATTGTGGTAATTATGGTTCTTTTCATTATGCACTTATGCATCCAATTTATAGTAAGCAGGTATTCGAAATTATTACTTGGCAATGAACGGTCGAGTTTATGAATTATGCGCCATTACGCTGATAAACCATGCTGTGGATGGAATAGAACCTGATTCAAAGTGTACCATATTCTTGCTAATAATAGGGTGTCCACCTAGTTATTCTTCATTATTGACAATCATTAGCATAGGTAAAAAGCTGACTTTGACGAACAATAATAATGCTCCTGAACACTGAAAGCGGGGGATTGTATAATGGATAATGAGAGACGCAAAAATGACAGCGTTAATCAAGATCTTCAAAGTATAGACATCTACCATGACTATATAAAGGTGAACGACAATCCAGAAGTTGAAGTGGTCAATAATAAATATAACGAAGAAACTGCTGCAGAGCTGACAACTCCCATGGCGCTTGGAAGTGACTTTGAAAGGGATGCGGCTGAAGAAACAAATGCATCCGGGAGGATCCTGGGATATTCAGCACTTGCCCTTTCAATTTTGTCGCTTTTCATTGTTCCGGTTTTATTTGGGGCAGCAGGGATTGTGCTGGGCTTTGTAGCAAGGCGAAGAGGAACGGACGCGCTGGGAACTTGGGCAATAGGTATAGGCGCAGTTTCCATTATTGTCGGCATCTTCGTCTTGCCGTTCTTCTAATAATGTAATTATCGGAATTGGGAGCATTCCGATAATAAAGAAAAAGCTTGGCTGAAATATCAGCCAAGCTTTTCTCTGTTAGACCCCTTGTTTCTCTTCTTCTTCTTTTTGTTTCTTGTAATGTGCTTCAGCAAGGATATCGATTTCTTTCTTCAATTCCTCTACCATTGTTTCTTCCGGAACTTTTCTTACGGTCTTGCCATGGCGGAATAAAAGACCTTCTCCTCTGGCGCCCGCAATGCCGATATCCGCTTCTCTTGCTTCGCCAGGCCCATTAACAGCGCAGCCAAGTACGGCAACCTTGATCGGAGCCTTAATCTTAGAAATATATTCTTCGACTTCGTTGGCTATGCTGATCAGGTCAATTTCAATTCTTCCGCAAGTAGGGCAGGAAATCAGAGTTGCTGCATTAGCTGCAAGGCCGAATGACTTCAAGAGTTCTCTTGCGACTTTGACTTCTTCTACCGGGTCGGCACTTAATGAAATGCGCAGTGTATTACCGATTCCCTTACTTAACAACGCTCCAAGGCCAGCTGCACTTTTCACTGTTCCGGCGAATAGTGTCCCGGATTCCGTTATGCCCAGATGCAATGGGTAATCGAATGTCTGGGCTGCTTTTGTATATGCCTCGATAGCAAGGTTTACATCCGATGCTTTCATTGACACGATAATATCGTGAAAATCAAGTTCTTCCAGGATCTTAATATGATGCAGGGCACTTTCGACCATCCCGTCAGCTGTTGGATATCCGTATTTCTCGATGATTTTTCTTTCGAGACTTCCCGCATTCACTCCAATACGGATAGGAATACCTTTTTCTTTTGCCGCTTTTACAACTGCTTCCACTTTTTCGCGGCGGCCGATGTTGCCTGGGTTAATCCTGATCTTGTCAGCTCCGCCTTCAATGGCTTTCAAGGCAAGCTTGTAGTCGAAGTGAATATCGACAACTAATGGAATATTGATTTGTTTTTTGATGTCAGCAATGGCATTAGCAGCTCTTTCATCAGGACATGCGACACGGACAACCTGACAGCCGGCTTCTTCAAGACGATGGATCTCTTTAACAGTAGCTTCCACATCATGAGTCTTTGTTGTAGTCATGCTTTGTATAATAAGCTCGTCATTTCCGCCGATGGTTAGGTTCCCGACTTTGACAGGACGAGTTTTCGAACGATGTATTATTTCACTCAAGGCTTATTCGCTCCTTTTGGAAAATTCATTTATAGTGAAACAAAATAATAAGCGTACGAAAGTATTGTATCAATGTTTTATTGAAATTGACAAGAAATAGATGTTTTTTGGATATAAATATTGTTCTTTTAACAAGCCTGTTTCCGATAAGATTGCTGCTTAGGGTTACCCTTAGGATACTAAGTTATATATCTCTAAACGTTAAGATATATCAAGGAGAAATTTATAGAGCATAAAAAAATATTCAGGTAAGCAAGAAAGAATACAGCTGCTCTCCCTGTCCAGAGGGAAAACTCTGAGTACAAAGGAGCCTTCCTTAAACAACATTAATAAAGAGGAAGCTTATAGACCTCGCCGGCTTGAATATCCTGTGGAGACTCTCCTTCATTAAGAAATTGAAAATCCTCTATCAGCTGATCAATGGAAACAGGGAGCGGCCCATCAAGGCTTTGATCCATTAAAGACAGTATGGTATCTCCCGATTTGACTTTGACTTCGACGTATTCTATTTCTATTTCGTCAGAAACTGTTTCTTCCTGTTCTTGTACGGGTTCTATCATAGCAGCCGGTACAGCTGGTTCGGCTGCACTGGGAAGCGTACCGGCTTTTAAATCATAATATATGCTATATGAGACAATCATAACCACCAGAAAAATACCAAGCCTCTTCATGAGCTCCTCCTTACAGTCAAAAAACAATGATAAATTATGAACGTATAAGTTTATGAAAGGTTATTAGTAAATCACTATATATATTCTGCATTTCCCCGTGAGTTTCCTACCCGGTTTACTTACTTTTAAAATAAGGGATAGTTATTTGGTGATGGTGTCAAAGGCAGCTTTTTTTGTTTCAACTTTTATACAAATAATACATCTGATTTACAATTCCTTAATATTTCTCTGTGAAAATAAAGAGGTGTACATTGTCGAATATAACCTTATTTGTAATAGTATGCCGAATGCAGAAGAAATTGGGGGGCTTAGGTTGAAAAAAAGGCTGAAAGATATCTTTGACATTACAAAGAATAGAACACGATCCAGAAAAGATACTTTTCCTGAAAAAGATGAGACGGGGAGCTTAGGAAAATTACATTCAAAACTCAGTCTTCAAAACAGACTGTTAATTTTATTCGTCTTATTATTGACTGTTTCAATCGTTGTAGTAGGAGTCAGTTCGTACATAAAAGCGAAGGAAGCCACAATCGAAACGATTGAAAACAGGCTGGGAAGAGAAGCCGAATTAATATCCTATGTGGCTGAAAATCTCAAATTCCTATATGTCAGTGATGATGACTACTTCTTTCAGCAACTGGAAATCAGCATTAGGGATCAAAAGGAGCAATTGACCAAAGACGGAATAGAATCAGATATCTTCTACATCTCGAATAATGAGGTGATCCCGTTTCAGGCGAGCACTGGTTCGGACCTGAAGTTCAATGAAACGCTGGTTTCCAGGATAACGAACAAAACGAGAACGCTGTTACATGAAACCATCAATGGAGAAGAATATACGATTTCCGCCATGAATATAAAAGGGATTGATGGACATTATATCCTCGCGGTGCCTTCTAATTCATACCTTACGGCGGTTACGGACATGGCCAAGTTTACTTTAGCTGTCATATTAATCAGTTTAGCTGTGTCAACCATACTCATTCTATTATCTGTAAGAAGTTTTACAAAACCTCTGATACAGCTGCAAAATATCATGAGGGAAGTCAGGAATGGCAACTTGAATAAAAGAGCCGATTTTAAGACAAATCTGCCGGAAATCCATTCACTGAAAAAAAGCTTCAATATGATGATCGAGCAGATGCGTGATGTTCTTCATGAGCTGAATGAAACTACGATGGAGCTTGAAACCACAGGAGGCAGCCTCAGCAGCTCTTCTGAAGAGGCGCTTAACTTCAGCCGGGAATTAATCGAAGCCATTAATGTAGTAAAGCATGGAGCGGAACAAACAGCAAGCAGTTCAGATAACAGTGTCAATGGATTTCAAATGATGAAGCAAAAAATTGAACAATTGATCAATAATATGGAAACTGTCCATACAAGCGCAGTAGATATGAATGATTCAGCAGAAAAGGGCGAAAGAAATAATACTGAACTTATTAAAGCGATTCATTCTTTTGAAAATGATTTCGCCCATATGAACACTACAATCCAGCAAGTCAGAAACCATTCATTGTCCATAGCCAACCTGGTGGGCTTGATCAAAGGCGTGGCGGAACAAACTAAACTTTTGGCTTTAAATGCGGCTATTGAAGCAGCGAGGGCTGGCGAATCAGGAAAAGGTTTTGCGGTGGTTGCTGAAGAGGTGCGGAAGCTGGCGGATCAATCAACTAAAGCTGCAGAAGATATTACAGGAACGATTGAAGGCATGGAAGGGGTCACCATAAGGGCGGCTAAGGAGTTTGATGAAATGCTGATGAAGATAAAAGGCAATCTGGATACAGCGAGTGAATCAAAAGGATCTTTCGATGAACTAATGAAGGAAGTAAAGAATGTCAGCGGAAACTTTGAAAGAATGCAATCTGCATTGGTGGAGCTTAAAATGGAGCTCCCACAGCTGGAACAAGCTACTGTAAGTTCTTCTTCCGTCTCCCAGGAAACTCTGGCAAGTACAGAACAAATGCTGGCGGCAAGCAGCTCACAAATCGCAGAAATGGAAAATACACATGAGATTGGAATACACCTGAAGTCATTGTCAAACTCACTCACCACAATATCAAAACGGTTTGCGGTCAAATAAGAAGGAAAGAGGCTGGGACAAAAGTAGAAAACTAATTGATGCAAGTAGAAATCATCGAAAATAAAACCGCATGAGATCAAGGTTATATACTTGATCTCATGCGGTTCATTTTTGTTATTAGGCTCTTACCTTAAAGATGTTATTTTTTAGAGTAGGTTATCCGCCAGTTCCTGATCGCAGGCGGAAATCCTTTCTTTATACTCAGACACATTCTTTTGAAAAGAGCTTTTTATAAGGTTTTGTCCCAGCCTCTTTTTTGTATAAGTTTCTATTTGATTGCCTTGGTCTTGGGAATTTCTTTAATAGCTAAATAAAGGATTATAGATGTTACAATCCAGTCAAGAAAAAAACTGGCAGGAACAAAAGTGTTTAACATTTCCATAATAGTGAAAAAGATGGTTGAAAGCGTTACACTGTAAGCTGTAATCCTCCATGCTTGCCTGTAAGGAAGTTTCCTGAATAACATATTCGCGAATAAGAGAGCTATAAGGGCGAATACGCTGACCTTAATAAAAGCCATGCCGGCTGAAAAAAGATAGAGAATCAGGATGAAAACAGAAAGGATGATTCCTTTCAGTGATTTTAGCGTTTCTAGAAAGGTGACAATTTCATCATTATCCGCGTTTATCCCTTCAAAGAGGGAGTAGGGATATGACTGGATTTCTCCAGCAATCACAAAAACAAATTCATCTTCCAAGAGAGCAACAGCATTCATTTCTTCACCTAATTTTGAAAGGGGGACACTTCCGCTGCTGTCCATAATGAATGTCAGATGTTCTTTTCTGATGGTAACCGGTTCCTGTGAATCGGAAATCAGTGTGCTGTCTTCAATTGAAAAGGGAGGCAGCTCTGATTCAACTGCAGATATGCTTTCTTCAATGGCCTCACTGGTAAAAATTGATAGGCTATATGCGGCAGGCAGGATAGACACTAGCACTAAGAGAAAAACGTACAGGATGGTCTTGCCGATGCCCTGAAATCGATAGGCTGCTATATCCTTCGGGGAATACAGACTTTTGTATAACTGTTTAAAAATATTCATTCTCTTTCAACACTCCCTTAATGTATGTCCATTCACCATTTTAGGCTTGTAAATACCGATACATCAAGCGGTAAATTAAACTTTATCCGGAGCTTGGATAGACAGCCATGGAACATGAAGGAAGCCGCTTCAAAAAAATATTAAAAAACTCTTTACTTTATCTTCATAATGCTTTAATAATTGAAAGGGGTTTTTGTTGTTTAATGTCGAAATCTTTATTTAGGGGTTGAAATCTTTGGAACTAAATTGGCAACAGATATTATTTGAGTTTTTTGGCGGGCTCGGGATTTTTCTTTTTGGAATTAAGTACCTAGGTGACGGGCTGCAAAAATCTGCTGGAGACCGTCTGAGAGACATTCTTGATAGATTTACAACCAATCCTTTTATGGGTGTTTTAGCCGGTATCTTTGTAACGGTATTATTACAGACAAGTACTGGTACAACAGTACTGACTGTCGGATTGGTAAGTGCGGGCTTCATGACGCTGCGCCAGGCGATCGGCGTCATTATGGGTGCGAATATCGGTACTACTGTGACAGCCTTTATTATAGGTATTGACATCGGTGCATATGCACTGCCGATCATCGCAGCAGGTGCTGTGTTAATTTTCTTCTTCAAGCATAAAAAGATTCAGTATTTCGGACAGATTACATTTGGTTTCGGAGCGCTCTTCCATGGATTGGAGTTAATGAGCGGAGGAATGAAACCTCTTCGTTCCCTTGAAGCTTTTACAGACTTGACTGTCAGCATGAGTTCGAATCCCATCCTTGGGGTTGTAATCGGGACTGTGTTCACTGTGATTGTACAAAGTTCTTCAGCAACAATTGGAGTTCTGCAAGGTTTATATGCAGAAAATTTAATATCAATCGATGCAGCTCTTCCAGTTTTATTCGGAGACAACATTGGAACGACGATTACTGCCGTTTTAGCCGCAATCGGAGCATCTGTTGCAGCAAGAAGAGCAGCAGCTACTCATGTGCTCTTTAACCTGATTGGGACAACGATTTTCTTAATCGTGCTTCCTCTGTACGAAAGACTGATTTTGTTCTTTAAGAGTTCACTCGATTTGAACCCTGAAATGACTATTGCCTTTGCACATGGTACTTTCAACTTGACGAATACCATTATCCAATTCCCTTTCATTGCTTTGCTTGCAGTAATCGTGACAAAGCTTATACCGGGAGAGGATGCATTAGTCGAATACAAGCCAAGGCACCTGGATCCATTATTTATTGAACAGTCGCCTTCAATCGCGCTTGGACAGGCTAAGGAAGAAGTCATCCGAATGGGAGATTTGTCAGTAAAGGGACTGGAGGAATCCCATAAGTTCCTTGAAAATAAAAATAGCAAGCATTCGGAAGTCGCATATCAGATTGAAGATGCTATAAACAATATGGATAAAAAAATCACTAATTATTTAGTGGATATCTCCGCTTCTTCTTTGACTGATGAAGAATCTGAGAGACATTCAATTTTGATGGATACAGTAAGGGACATTGAGCGTATTGGTGATCACTTTGAAAATATTTTGGAACTGGTCGAGTACCAACAGGCTAATAAAGTTAAAATCACAGAAGATGCAATGGCAGATTTAAATACAATGTTCAATCTAACTGTCGAAACGGTGAAAAAAGCAGTTACATCCCTTGATACCAACGATCATGCTCTAGCAAGGGAAGTTGCGGAAAAAGAAGAAATGATTGATAAGATGGAACGCAAACTGCGCAAGCAGCATATCCTTCGCCTAAATGAAGGTTTGTGCTCCGGCCAGGCAGGGATCGTATACGTAGATATCATTAGTAACCTTGAGCGGATCGGTGACCATGCTGTCAATATTGCTGAAGCCGTATTGGGAGAAAAGGATTAATTAAAGTATAATAGGACTGACCAGAGGCGGATTGCCTCATGGCCAGTCCTTTTGTTTTAGGAGGAAAAAAAGTGGAGATTATTTACTGGGGTATTATCATTCTTTTAATTGCAGCTTCATTTATTGGATTAGTGTATCCGATTATACCGAGTGTACTGGTTTTACTCGGAGCTTTTCTTCTTTATGGAGTGCTTTTCAGTTTTGATCCTTTTAATTGGATATTCTGGAGTATTCAAGGTTTATTTGTTGTTTTGTTATTCGGAGCAGATTATGCAGCGAATCTGATTGGAATAAAAAGGTATGGCGGAACAAAAGCAGGCATCTGGGGAAGCACGATTGGATTAATCATTGGCCCATTTGTCATCCCGATTGTCGGGATTATTGCCGGACCATTCCTGGGAGCGGTGCTTGGTGAAATGCTGGTGAATCGTACTGGATTTAAACAGGCGCTTAAGGTTGGCGCCGGATCTCTAATCGGATTCATTTCTAGTGTTTTCACCAAAGGGATAATACAGATAATTATGGTAATTTATTTTGTTATAGTCATTTAATCGATGTTTATGGCAGCCGTTGGGAAGACGAATAAAAAAGAGGCAGACGCATACAGAATTAACCTTAAAAAGTTCAGTAATCCATGAGGAACGGTAAAACATCAATTAAATCTCCGAAGGAATAGAACCGGTTATTCTGGTGATGATATTTATGTCATCAAACTTTAAACTATCCGAGCATTTCGTTTGATGAAATAAGCTATATTTGGTAATCTAAAAATGAACAAGGCGGAATCAACCAGGATTCCAAATAATACATAGGGAGGAATATATCATGGCATTTGAATTACCGCAATTACCGTATGCTTACGATGCACTAGAACCTCATATCGACAAGGAAACAATGAATATCCACCACACGAAGCACCACAATGCTTATGTAACTAAATTGAACGATGCACTTCAAGGAAACGATGAACTTCTAAGCAAATCAGTAGAAGAAGTTGTTGCAAACCTTGATGCTGTCCCAGAAGGTGCCCGCACTGCTGTCCGCAATAACGGAGGCGGCCATGCGAACCACTCTTTATTCTGGACGATTCTTTCTCCAAACGGAGGCGGCAGTCCAGAAGGTGAACTGGCGAGCGCGATTGAAAGCAAGTTCGGCAGCTTTGAAAAGTTCAAAGAAGAATTTGCTGCAGCTGGTGCAGGCCGTTTCGGTTCTGGCTGGGCTTGGCTGGTAGTAAATAACGGTGAGCTTGAAGTGACAAGCACATTAAATCAGGATTCTCCTCTAATGGAGGGTAAAACTCCTGTTCTTGGATTGGATGTTTGGGAGCATGCTTACTATCTTAACTACCAAAACCGCCGTCCTGACTACATCAACGCATTTTGGAATGTAGTGAACTGGGAAGAAGTTTCCAAGCGCTACAGCGCAGCAAAATAATTGGTATCGAAGAGGATCCTTCCACGGATCCTCTTTTTTATGTCTATCACAGAGAATCAGGTTAATGCTTTATATTTTACCTGGAGCCAAATTCACCTACTTTTTTTAAAGGGTATAAGTTAGCCCCCTTTTTCAAAAAATAAGCATACGAAAAAGGGGAGTAATAAAAATGACCAGGTTAAAAAGGCTTTTAGGTGATATTGAATTAAAAAGGGATATAATGTTTCTTCTGCTGATAGGTGGATTGTATTCCATGAGCGTTGCCTTATCCAACACATTCGTCAACATCTATTTATGGAAACAGTCCGGTGAATTTATAGACCTCGGAATTTATAATTTGACGGTTGTCATTTTCCAGCCGTTGACTTTTATACTGGCCGGCAGATGGGCCAAGAAAATCGACCGGGTAATCGTACTGAGGATAGGCGTCATCTTTTTGGCTTTATTCTATTTATCAGTACTGTTCTTTGGAGAAAATGCAGGTGATAATCTTGTGATTCTGGGTGCTCTTCTAGGCATAGGATATGGTTTTTACTGGCTGGCTTTCAATGTCCTTACTTTTGAAATTACCGAACCGGAAACGCGTGATTTTTTTAATGGCTTTTTAGGAACATTGACTTCGGCAGGCGGCATGGTTGGACCAATCCTTGCGGGGTTCATCATATCAAGGTTCACTTCATTTCAAGGATACACGATTGTCTTCGGAATCTCGTTGGGGCTATTCTCGCTTGCCGTCATTTTAAGCTTCTTCTTAAAAAGGCGCCCTGCCCATGGAAGGTATTGTTTTACAAGAATTCTTAAAGAGCGAAAAAATAATGAAAACTGGAAACTGATAACAAATGCCCATTTCTTTCAAGGTTTGAGAGAAGGAACATTCATATTTGTTATATCCGTTTTTGTTTTCATCAGTACCGGAAGTGAGTTTGCTATCGGTACTTTTGGGTTGATTAACTCCGGTATTGCTTTTATTGGTTATTTTTTGACTTCGAGGCTGATTAAAAAAAGGCACCGGAAGAAGTCGATCTTAATTGGAGGTTTGATTTTATATGCTGCCATTTTCCTGATAGTGTTTGACATAACATATGGCAAACTACTTCTTTATGCCGGAACCATTGCGGTAGCGTATCCCTTGCTTCTTGTTCCGTATATATCTATGACATATGATGTTATCGGTAAAGGGTGGAAGGCTGCAGAAATGAGGATCGAATACATTGTCGTAAGGGAGATTTTTCTCAACTTAGGAAGAATTGTGTCGATACTGGCATTCATCTTTGCCATTACGTTCTTCAATGAGGAAAAAAGCATCCCGATCCTTCTTCTCATACTTGGTGCAGGGCACAGTCTCATCTATTTATTCATCCGTAAAATTAACTTGTCAATGACATAATGGCGTGAAGCAGAGAGGGAATGCCCTCTCTGCTTGTTGTGGTTTATAGATGCACAATTTGATGCGGTCAGAAGCCGCTGCAACCAGCATCGAATCCTCAAAAAGTAAAATCGATATAGTCAGAAGCGTCCGCAAGCAGCATGGAATCCTCAAAAAGCGAAATCGATGCAGTCTGTAGTAATCCAACATGCTGCTTCGCCATTAATCTAAAACTACCGTCTTTTGGGTACTATTAACTATTCCTGGAAAAATAGCTCAACCTGCTTAACTTATCCAACTTTTTTATGAAAGTTCAAGGGATTAAAGCCCGGCTGAAACAAAAGAATAAATGGAAAAATTTAAATATATATCCATCAGTTGTTATGGGTGGAAAAGGTCGCTTTTTTCTATACTATAGAGTATATAAGAAGTGATAAATTTTTTTGGAATTGATATAGAGGAAGGACTGGAAGAGGTTGAAAAACACAAAGAGAAAGAAGAAGACACATGTGCCCGTTCGGATGAATATTTTGTTTTTTGCTGTCTTTTTATTATTTTCTTTATTGATCCTGCGGCTAGGTTTGGTACAAATTGTCTCAGGTGAAGAGTATAAGCGGGAAGTGGAAAGAACAGAGGATGTGCTTGTCAATAACAGTGTCCCAAGAGGGAAAATTTATGACAGGGTCGGGAATGTCATAGTAGATAACACTCCGATGAATGCCATTACATATACAAGGACGCAGTCTACTAAACCTGAAGACATGATAAAAGTGGCCCGTGGTCTTGCAGAACTGATTGAAATGGACACGGAAGCTGTGAGAGATCGGGATAAAAAAGATTATTGGATGCTGATCAACAAAGAGGAAGCGGATAAAAAAGTCCCTGCTGAAGAGAAAGCGGAGATAGGCAGTGATGAAGAACTCTCACAAGATGAAATCAATGCGAAAATCTATCAGTTGACTTTGGACAGGATCAGCGAAGAAGACCTGGCGACTCTTTCCAAACAAGACATTGAGGACCTAGCCATTTTCCGTGAGATGAACAGCGGATATGCCTTGTCCCCGCAAATGGTTAAGAATAAAGGAGTAACCCAGGAGGAGTTCGCGAGAGTAAGTGAACACCTTTCTGAACTGCCCGGTGTTAATACCACCACAGACTGGGAAAGGACCTACGTGTTTGATAAAACCCTGAGGTCCATCCTCGGGAACGTTTCTTCTTCAAGAGAAGGACTTCCAAGTGAAATGGTAGATTACTATTTAGCAAGAGATTACACGCGGAATGACCGGGTGGGGCAGACCTATCTGGAGCTTCAATATGAAGATGTATTGAAGGGGCAAAAAGAAAAATTAAAAATATCACTAAAGACGGAAGTGTACTGGAATCCGTACTGATGCAGGAAGGGCAGCGCGGAAAAGATGTTGTTCTGACAATCGATATGGAACTGCAGCAGGAAGTGGAAAAGATCGTGACAGAAGAGCTGCTGAAAAATGTCTCCAATCCGGACTCGTCACATCTTGACAGGGCATTCGTGGTCCTGATGGATCCCAATACTGGTGAAATCCTGGCCATGGTCGGCAAGAGATACGCCAAAGACCCAAATACAGGGGAGTATGGAATCCAGGATTACGCACTGGGTACGTATACAAGCTTTTATGAAGTGGGATCAGTGGTAAAGGGAGCTACAGTATTGACAGGGTATATGACCGGAGTCCTGACCCCAGGTGAGGTAATCAGGGATGAACCTATCAAAGTCAAAGGCACCCCGATTAAGAAATCATGGTATGGGGGATCAAGGTCATTAACTGATCAGCAAGCCCTCGAGGTATCTTCAAATGGTTATATGTGGAAAGTGGCAATGAGAATTGGCGGAAATCCAAATTACGTACGGGACGCATCCATTAGCGGGAGTGCTGATGACTTAGAAAATATGAGAAACCACTTTGCCCAGTTCGGGCTTGGTGTCAGCACAGGAATTGATCTGCCTGGTGAAGTGGATGGTTACAAAGGAACTTTCCATACACCAGGGAACATGATGGACTTTGCCATAGGACAGTTCGATACGTATACACCGATGCAGCTGGCTCAGTATGTTTCTACCATCGCCAATGATGGGTACCGGGTACAGCCGCATATTCTTAAGGAAGTCCGTAAGCCGACTGTTGATAATGGAAGCATGGGTCCTTTAGAGACGGTCAAACAGCCCGAAATCCTAAATAAAGTCAATGTGACTCAATCTCAGATGGAACACGTGCAGCAAGGTTTTTACCGTGTATATCACTATGAAGATGGTACAGCATATAGAGAATTTAATGATGCCCCTTATGTAGCAGCTGGTAAATCAGGTACGGCCGAAACAAGGTACAGAGATCCTGCAACCGGAAACTATCATGATACGTATAATACAACGTTGATTGGTTATGCGCCATATGACCAGCCTGAAGTGGCATTCTCCACGGTGGTGCCATGGTCACATAATGGCAGCCAAGATCCATACATCAACAAGAATATTTCCAGAAAAGTGATGGATAAGTATTTCGAGTTAAAGAAAGATCGTGAAAAAGAAGGATTAAACTCATCCGAAGCAGAAAGAAAAGTTGAAAATGTTGATGAGGCAGAAGAACTGCAAGAAGAAACTCGAGAAGAAAACGCGTCAGGAGAGAGCACAACTGAAGAAGAGTAAGTTAAAGGAAACTTTCCGATATTGGAAGGTTTCCTTTTTTTTGTTGAATAATTTCGCTGATTTTATCGAATAATATCTTTAATTCGATAAAATTTCCCGTAATCTTATCCAAATAACCGTGAAAAAAGTCGAATTTACAAAAGCTTTACAATCGATTAAAACCGGATTAACACTTCTCTATTATTCTATTACTCGTAGGACAAAACAAAAATTTCTTTAGGGGGAATTTAGGAATGAAGAACTTCAAAGGACTACTTCTTTTAGTAGTAATGGCAGCACTAGTAATGTTTACGGCTGCTTGCGGAACTAACAATGGAAACAACACTGCCAATAATGGCGGTAACTCAAACACTGGAAACAACGGCGGTAACACTGAAGGTGAAGAAACTACCGAAGAAACTGCTTCACTTGAAGGAAGCGTAGTAATCGATGGTTCTGGTACAGTTTATCCGTTCATGTCTCAAATGGCTGAGAACTATATGGGTGAAAATGGAGACGTTTCTGTAGAAGTAAGCCGTGCAGGTACTTCTGCCGGATTTAAGAAATTCCTTGTTGAAGAAGGCGGCACAGACTTCAATGATGCATCTCGTGAAATTAAAGACGAAGAGTTAACTACTGCGGATGATCTAGGAATCGAAGTTCTTGAGATGCAAGTTGCACTTGATGGTTTGACGTTTGTAATCAACCCTGAAAATGACTGGGCAACTGAAATGACTCAAGAAGAAGTAGTGAATATCTTCCTTGCTGAAGGTGGAGTAACAAAATGGTCCGATATCAACCCAGAATGGCCGGATGAAGAAATCAAGCCTATGGGTCCAAACGAAAACCATGGTACGAACGAATTCATGTTTGAAACAATCATGGAAGAAAAAGATTTTGTTGACGGTGTAAACCTGCAGCAAGAATACTCAACTCTTGTTGACCTTGTATCTAAAGACAAAAACGCAATCGCGTTTTTCGGATATGGTTACTATGACAACAACAAAGATAAAATCAGTGCTGTAAATGTTGACTTCGGCGATGGTCCTGTAGAGCCTAGCCTTGACACAATCGGATTAAGCGAAGATTTTGCATATAATCCATTTACACGTCCAGTATTTACTTACCTGAATGTGAATATGGCTAAAGAAAAGCCACAAGTTCTTGACTATGCAAAATACACAATGAACAATGCTCAAGACGTAGCTACTGCTACAGGTTTTGCTCCTCTAGCAGATGAAACTATCGAAGAAAACCTAGCTAAATTAGAAGAAATTCAATAATAATTTTAGTCGAACTGCACGCTGAGAAGATGAGAAGATAATTCCTTCTCATCTTCTTGTGTGTTAGTAAAATAAGAGTAATTTTCTTCCTCAAGGGATGAAGGATGAAAGGGGTTATCAACCATGAAGGATTCTGGAACGAATGGCCAATTGAATGTTCGTGAAATGATCGACGAAAAGAAAAATACACTGAACATCAATTCTGTCATGGAAAAGTTCATTCCGAAATTCTTATTTGCCATTGCGGCGATATCGATTTTTACGACAATTGGAATTGTTTTTACCTTATTAGCAGAGACGGTTAACTTTTTTAGGAATGTTCCCTTCTTGGACTTTTTCACAGGGACAGAATTGAATCCAATCGGAAGAGAACCGCAGTTTGGGGTACTGCCGTTGCTCACTGGTACGATTATTTCTTCTGTGATTGCTATGTTTGTTGCGATTCCGGTGGGATTAATGTCTGCTGTCTATTTGAGTGAATATGCTACAGATAGAGTTAGAAAAACACTGAAACCAATTTTAGAAATCCTTGCGGGAATTCCAACAATCGTTTATGGATTCTTTGCATTTACATTTGTGACTCCTCTAATAAGATCATTTATTCCTGCGGTAGAACCTACGAATATCCTCAGTCCAGGAATAGTAATGGGAATTATGATCATCCCAATGGTGGCATCTCTTTCTGAGGATGCAATGAGTTCTGTACCCAACTCAATGAGAGAAGGAGCACTCGCACTTGGTGCAACAAAACTCGAAGTAACCTGGAAAGTGGTTATTCCTGCTGCTATTTCTGGAATAATATCTTCCTTTGTACTTGGTATATCCCGTGCGATTGGAGAAACGATGATTGTTACGATTGCTTCTGGAAGCAATAAAAACTTCACGTTTGATATTACCCAATCCATGCAGACTATGACTGCTTATATAGTAGAGGTAACCGGCGGAGAAGCAGCAGCCGGAACAACGATTTACTACAGCTTATACGCTGTAGCAATGACTTTGTTCGTGTTCACTTTGATCATGAACTTGATTGCACAATATATTTCTCGTAGATTCAGGGAGGAATATTAATTATGAAGTATGTAAACGCAGAACAAGTACAAAAGCAAATGGGCTTGCGCTTATTTAAGAATAAGCTGGCTAAGACTGTATTTTTACTATCCATTCTTTTCGGATTGGTTGTATTGGTGACTTTGATTTACCGTGTTGCATCTGACAGTGTCGGATGGATCGACTTTGGTTTTCTTTCAGGAAAGCTCTCAGTGAATCCTGACAAGGCAGGAATTCTAGGTGCCATCCTCGGAACGGTCTGGCTGATGCTTGTCGTTGCGCCAGTGACGATGTTCCTCGGTGTCGGTACGGCAATTTACCTTGAAGAATATGCAAAAGAAGGCAAGCTGAAGAGTATTATCCAAACAAATATCAGTAATCTCGCTGGTGTACCATCTGTAGTATTTGGTATTCTTGGTCTGACAGTATTTGTCAGGATGGCTGACTTAGGTAACATCGTCCTTGCCGGAGGTTTGACAATGTCCCTGCTCGTTCTTCCAATAGTAGTTGTGGCGAGCCAGGAAGCCCTGAGAGCAGTACCTCAATTCTTAAGAGAAGCATCTTATGGAATGGGAGCTACCAAGTGGCAGACTGTCAAAAATATTGTTTTGCCAACAGCTATACCGGGTATTTTAACTGGTGTAATCCTAGCTTTATCACGTGCAATTGGTGAAACAGCACCTCTTGTCGTTATCGGTATTCCTGCACTATTGATCCCACTGCCAGAAGGCGTTTTTGACAAATTTACGGTAATGCCAATGCAAATTTATTATTGGACAGTTGACTCTGCTTTGACTGATGAATATGCCTATTTAGCAGCGGCTACGATTGTTGTGTTATTGATTGTACTGTTCGCCATGAACTCGATCGCAATCATTATCAGGAACAAGTTTCAAAAGAGATTCTAATTTTTGGAGGTTTTTTCAATGGCAGTACTATCTGGTCACGAGAAGAAGAGTAAAATCACTTTAAAAGAAGATACAACGGGCAGCCAAAAGAAAAGCATTGTTTATGAAACAAAAGACCTTAATCTTTGGTACGGAGAAGACAAAGCCCTGAAAAATATTAACCTTGCGATAAACCAAAATGAAGTTACAGCTATTATCGGACCCTCCGGGTGCGGTAAGTCCACTTTCATTAAAACCTTAAACAGAATGGTTGAATTGATTCCGGTTGTGAAAATTTCCGGCGATATCAATTACAGAGGAAAAAGTATTCTTGATAAGTCCTTTACTGTTGAAGACTTGAGAACAAGGGTAGGGATGGTATTCCAGAAACCAAACCCTTTCCCTAAATCAATCTACGACAATGTTGCGTATGGCCCACGAATCCACGGCATCAAAAATAAAAAGGTACTTGATGAAATCGTGGAAAAAAGTCTTCGAGGCGCAGCTATCTGGGATGAAGTCAAAGACCGTTTGAAGGAAAATGCTTATGGCCTTTCAGGCGGACAGCAGCAGCGTCTTTGCATTGCCCGCTGTTTAGCAATCGAACCTGATGTCATTTTAATGGACGAACCGACATCAGCGCTTGACCCGATTTCTACTCTTAAAGTGGAAGAACTTGTTCAAGATTTGAAAAAAGACTATAGCATTATCATCGTTACGCACAATATGCAGCAGGCTGCACGTATTTCAGATAAGACTGCCTTCTTCTTGAATGGAGAGGTCATTGAATTCGATAAAACTGATACTATATTCTCTACTCCAAGCGATAAGAGAACAGAGGATTATATTTCAGGCAGATTCGGTTGATTATGTGATATCCTTAGTTCATCAGCTAAGGATATTTTCCTATGGAAGATTACTAAGAAACTTAACAAATCTATAGAGCCGGTTAAAGCAAGAATCATTCATGGATAACTATAATTGGAGGGGTATGTATGGCCAGAGGACAGTTTGATGAAAGTTTGCAGGATCTGCAGGCAAAATTAATGGAGCTGGGAAGATTAGCAAACACCGCTCTTGATGCTAGCGTTAAAGCTCTTGAAGAACAGGATATTGAAAAAGCATTGGAAATCATAGAAGACGATACACATGCAGATCTGCTTGAAGAAGAAATCAATGATATTGCCATTCTGCTTATCGCGAAACAGCAGCCTGTGGCAACGGACCTGCGAAGAATTATTGTTACAATTAAAGTGGCATCCGACATCGAAAGGATTGCGGATTTTGCAGTTAATATTGCTAAATCAACAATCAGGATCGGTAAGGAACCGCTGATTAAGCCAATTAAGAATATTAAACAAATGTACACACTCACATCAAACATGATTAACCTGACTCTTGAATCGTTAGTTGAAGAAGATGTGGTGAAGGCTAAGAAGATTGCTGATCTTGATGATGAAATTGATGACCTGTATGGGGAGACAATCAGGGAATTGCTTACTCTTAATAAACAGAAGCCTGAGTTCACCGATCAGATCACACAGTTGTCATTCATCTGCCGCTACCTTGAACGGTCAGCAGATCACGCTACTAATGTAGCGGAAGGAGTATTCTATCTAGTCAAAGGAAGACGTTTCGATTTGAATTCCTAAGCAAAGTAAAAAGGCAGCCCAATGCGGCTGCCTTTTTACTTTGTTAATAAAGTTGATATTTCCTCGAGCGTCATTTCTGAATGAAGCTGATAATCACCAATCTGGATTCTATCGGCCCGTCCGCTTTTCACCAGGTAGCTGTTAAAGTCACTTGCATTCTTTATAATTCCCTTGCTTTCAAGCTCGGTGCTGATTTCGATGGGGGTCATCCCAGTTGAAACGGTTAGTGTGATTTCACTTCTTTCTTCTGTTACGGTGTCTGTTTCCTGTTCTGCTTCTTCCTTATTCTCCGTAAGGGTTTTTACCTTGTCCTCGAGGTTTCCTATTTCTTCACGTTGATTCTCTGCTTCTTCCTCAGTCAAAATAACATATCCTTGTTCTTCAAGTGTATCCATGGACTCAGCTTGGTCCTTGTTAGTATAAGAGAAGATGATGAGGAGAATTGCAGAAAGCAAAAGACCTGCTGCGAATGCCCTTGTGTTTTGTTTATTCATGGTGACTCCTTTCAGACACTGCGATCCCGGATGATTTCCTGCACATCCATCACTGGCAGTGCCGATTGCTTGGCGATTTGCTCAAGATTCATTCCTTGAGCATGAAGTGCCAGAACCTGATTCTTCACAATCTCGTGAACCTTCTTCTTCGGACGTTGAGATGGTGGTGTCTGAAAGACCGGACCTTCATCCATTAATAACTCTTCTTCAAGGATCTTCAGCCTCTTTTTCATCGTGTAGTTTTCCTGAAGGAAGTTCATGGAAAGCTCTTCCATATCTTTTTCCATTGTTGTATATCGGTCTTTTTGAAAGAATGAAACTATAAATAGCAGGGTTGAAAGGGACAGAAGGCTGATAATAATAATAGTCATAAAAGTTCACCTCGTATGTGTTAGCTACCTATTATTTATAGCACAGTTTATCGTATTTCTCTATAGATTCAATAGACTTAATCTTCAATTTACACAGGCTGTTACCGGATGAAGGCGTGATTGAAAATAGTATGTGGTACTCGCTTGTATTCTCTGATTTATTTTAAAATAAGGCTCTTTTCTAAGAGGTACCTCTTTTAATGCTGATTACCCTCCATCTATCCTCTTAAATCGGATGATTGGGGCGGAAGAAGAACGCCCCCTCCCGGACCTCAAGTTCCATTACCTGCGCGTTCACTAGAAACGATAAAAATGATTACTCTCTCGTATTCTGCATGGGATAATGCATTGCTAAAATCGGAATCCTTTTATGAGAATCTCCGTTATTTATAGAAGAAACTTGTCGTTTTCCGTTAGCGGGCTGGAAAATATAGCACTATTTCAGGTGAAAATGAATTTTTTTTACGCTTCTTTCATTGTCTTAATGCATGCAGGCAAAATGCGACAAAATGCGTTTATTGTAGGTTTTTGCCCTTGGTGATAGGATTAAATGGACGAATAAATATTTTGATAATTGCATATATCCAAAAATTAATCTCAGAGGTGAAAAGGATGCTGGAGCAAATTATTGAATACCGCAATCAGGGCTTGTCTTTCAGGAAGATTGCAAAGGAAATGGATACAACAGTCGGAAAAGTGCAGTATCAATGGGTGAAATATCAAAAGGCGCTTGAGGAATCCCAGGCAGTTGTTGCGGCAGCCTCAGAGATTACCGGGATGCGGCCTAAACATAAACGGCAGGGAAAATATAAAGGCAGAGTTTTTAATAAAAATACAAAAACAAAGATGTTGAAATCAAAAATGACGGCAGTATTTTCAGATGTCACAAGAATCCTTTGTTATTGGAATATACCGGAAACAATTATAAAGCAAGTGAAGGGATTTCACGGGTTAAAGGAAGAACAATCTCTATATTGCTTAAGAGTATTTGATATCACTTCAATCTCTTTTAACGGGCACAATCATCATAGTCATACAGATATTATTATACATCCTCACTCAACTCATTGGTTTATAAACAGTCTTCAACCCAATCGATCCTACTGTGTGGAGTATGGGATAGTAAGCCAGGCAGGACGGTTTACGGGTATAGTCCGCTCCAATGTAATTCAAACAGCGAGGACAGGCCATGGACAGGACTATCATCCACTGGAGGTGCTTCAGGATTTTGAAGCAGGTCGATCAAAAAGCCCCCAATGGGTAGAGCATGTAAGCACCTATTCGTATTATTTATAGGCTGTTTAGGTTAGATTGTTTCTGTCGGAAAATATCAAGAGCCGGGTTTCCCTGAATACTAAGAGTTTTCTCATTAAAGGCAGAGAGCTGCTCTTTTCTTTCCTGCTTATTGGGGATTTCCGGAATGGGGTATTTTTCTAAATTAATTTATATAAGCTAAAAATTTTTAAAAAAGAGCCTATTTAAAAAACTAGGAGGAAGTCATGGAGAAGCAGCCAATATCCCTTATGATTGTATCTAATACAGTTTCCCGATTCCCTGCAGATATTAAAAAAGAAAACGATTCTATCAATAAACTTTTGAATGAATGTTTAGTGCTCTCTAATTACACGGATCAAGGAAATAAAAGCATTGTATATGTAATTAATCCCCTGGTTATCGATTGGCTTTCAACAGAAGAAGCTAAGCAACTAATAGAAAAATATTTCATGACTGCATTGCAAAACCAGAGAAATCACGAAGATGACAACCTGGAAGAGCTTTACGCACTATGGGTGAAAATGAACCGGGATGTCCCTTCCGAAATTAACTTGCTGCAAGAAGAGAAGAGAATTACAGTCATTCCCTCTGCTTTAACAAACTTTCCGGTTACCCACCTCTTGACGGGATGGGGAATACGGGTAATGCTGCAGCAGTCATTATTGCTGCATGGCAAGCACTTCACAAAAGAACCAAAAGGCTTTTGGCTGCCGGACTGTGCCTATGCTCCGGGTATCGATTTATACTTGACTGAACTTGGCATAGAGTATTCGTTCATCTCTGAAACTACTTTTATTTATAGTGAAAAGGATGATAAAGATTCTTGTATGCTGAGGACGCCTCGAGGTCTTCGCCTTCTGCCTGTCAGCAGGGAAACGAAGGGTGGGCACCTGTTAATGATGGGTGGAGCTGAGGAGATGAGCAGTCAACTTGAAGAAGTCTTTGAGCAAAGGAACGAGTTCGAGGGGATAGAGGAAACACTTTTAAACGAAAAGAGCACTTTGACTAGAGCGGGTTTTGGTTATTTGGGGATGGATCAAGGCAAGGCTATTCTCCCTGATGAAGTGCTGATAGGATTGCGTGAGCTGCATGAGATGGAAAATAAACTGAAAGAATGCAGCCTTTCCGACTGCCAAAGTGACAGAATAGTCAAGCAGATGATCAGGGAGTGGGTATTCAGCCTGCATCACCTGCTTGTTGAAAATGAAGTGAATGTTTCCTATCTGCAGGCATTCAGAGAGCTGGAAGAGCTGCATAATGGAAAAATAGAGAACACCAGTCTGCTGGAGTATAGAGAGAAACTTGAGTACCTGCCTTTAACGGTAGAGAATTCACTTGGTGAGGGAGTAATGCCGATCTCCGGTCAGCGCACGGTCCTGCTTCTTTCCTGGGAGTATCCACCGAATATCATAGGCGGTTTATCCAGACATGTTCATGACTTATCTAAATCACTTGTTAAAAAAGGATGCAAAGTCATCCTTCTTACTGCAGCAACAAATGGGGCTCCTGACTATGAAGTGGACGAAGGAGTCCATGTCTACAGAACAGGCCCCCTCCATCCGATGGAAGAAGACTTCCTTCACTGGGTGTTCCAGCTTAACCTTTCCTTTATTGAGAAAGCGGGTGAAATTTTCAATAAAGAAAGGATTGATTTAATTCATGCTCATGATTGGATTGTTGGAAAGTCGGCCAGTATGTTGAAACTTCACTATGGAGTGCCTCTCCTGACAACCATTCATGCAACTGAAAATGGAAGAAATCAAGGGATCTATACTAATTTGCAGCAGCAAATCCATGAAGAAGAGATAAAGCTTATAAGCTCTTCAAACCATGTGATCATCTGCAGTGAACATATGAAAGAAGAGCTCGCCGAACTTCAGCCAAGACAGGAACTCCCCGTGTCTGTCATTCCTAACGGAGTAAACCTTCATAATGTCAATCAAGAAGAGGGTGTTCTCAAAGATTATTATAAAGAAATGAAATATTACTTTTCCTTAGGAAGAATCGTTCATGAAAAAGGGTTTGAAACTGTTATCGACACAGCGGGAATGATCAGCAAAGAAATGGGGATTCACTTTGTCATTGCTGGCAAAGGACCCCTTTTAGAGACCTATCGCAATAAAGTGAAGGAAAAGGATCTGGACGAATACGTTCATTTTCTGGGATATGTCAGTGACAAGGAAAGGAATGCCTTTCTTTTTCACAGCGAAGCCGTTATATTCCCGAGTTATTATGAGCCCTTTGGAATTGTGGCCCTGGAGGCCATGGCCGCAAAAAGGGCCGTTATCGCATCAAAGACCGGCGGACTCAAATCTCTGGTAGAACATGGGCATGCAGGGCTGCTTTTCAATCCTGGTGACGCCGAAAGCTTGAAATCATGTATCCTTGAACTGGAAGAAGAGGAAGAAAAGAAGATTAGAATGGGTGAAAGCGGATATAAGGTGGCAGAATCGATGTTCAGCTGGGAACGAATTTCTAAACAAACCCTGGAGTTGTACGAAGAATTGACACTGCATCATAAGGTGGAGGGAGCATTATCATGAAGGGTGTCATTTTGGCAGGAGGCAGGGGAACGCGTCTAAAACCTTATACGCTCTCAGTTCCAAAACCGATGGTGACAATCATGAATAAGCCCATATTGGAATACAATATTGATTTGTTAAAGGCAAACGGGATCTCCTCTATTATGATAACGACCTGCTATAAAGCAGAAAAGATTTCAGAGTACTTTGGGGATGGCCGGAAGTTAGGGGTAAACATCACCTATCTACAAGAAGAACTGCCTCTCGGAACGGCTGGTGGAGTTTTTAACTCGAGAGATTATCTTGACGAACCATTTGTCGTCCTCAGCGGCGATGCATTTACAAGTCTTTCTTTGCGCCATGCCATCCAATTTCATCAAGAAAACGCTGCAGCCTTGACTATCGTAGGGAAAGAGTTGGTATCGCCTCGGGGGTATGGGATATGTAAAACGGATCGCGAAGGAAGATTAATAGAATTCGTTGAAAAACCTCACGTCGGACAGATTGACAGTAATCTGGTCAATACTGGTATCTACATCATTGAACCAGAATTATTGAAGAAGTATCGCTTTGAAGGATACACAGACTTCAGCAAGGATGTGTTTCCAAGTTTGCTGGCGGAGAAGGAAGATATCTTCGTGTTCCGGACAGATGATTATTGGCGTGATATCGGCAATCCCGAACAATACAAACTGGCTAGAGAGGAATTTCTTACTGGCCAAATGAAATTAAGAAAAGAAAGAGTGGGCACAGGGATATTAGACGAATTTGTCACCGTGAGGGATGGATTTGAAAGCACCCTTAACTATTTGACCAGGATGATGGTGTCCTGCCCTGATCATCAAAAACAGCAGGTTATCAATAAATTGGTGGAAGAACAAAAAGATGTACCGGTCCTTAATCTTGACGGAATCTTGATCTCCCATAGTGTTGGAGGCTGGACGAGAATAGTAGATCAGCCCAGCAATGGTTTTATCATTTACTCAAAGGCAGAACGCAGGAACCTCGCTAAGGAATTTGCAGGTTATTATTTTAATAAAATCAAACAATGGCAAAAGGTGTAGAGGACGATGAAAATGAAAATGAATGTATCGCACGCAAACGTATATAAGAATCCTAAAGACATTTCCGCTAATTTTCATTATGAAATTTTCGCCTCTTCTGAAGAAAGCGGCAAAAAAGAATCACAGCAGCTTTCAAATTTCGCGAATTGGAAAGATTTCACGTGTGTGGTTCAGGAAGAAAATCACACTGAAGGAAGTGTTCTGAGGTTTTCAGTTGAGAATAAGAGAAGGATCCACCGGAGACTCAAGTTATTTTTCTTTTGGACTGGAAAACCTCAGGAGCTGAAAGACTCAGCTTTATCTCACCTGATGACCATCTTGTCCATCACTATTCCTCTGCAAAATCTTCCTTGGTGGACTACCAGGTGGATAACAGCAACGGTATGGTCCGGCGATCGCTATATCCGCTCACTGCTAGAGGGATTTCCAGCTGGAAACAAACATTAGAAACCGGAACTATTCCTTATCAGCCTCTTTTGAAAGGACCTGCTCTGACTGTGGCTTCCTTCGACCTATTGTTTTCCCCTTTACAAAAAATTCAGGGTCATGTGATAGGGGCAGAGGCAGACTCCAAGGATGATCTGCGAAATTTCCACAAACACTTGAAAAACAGACTAGCATTTCATTTGAAAAAGTGATATTATAAAAAAGTCGTATGAACAGATGAAGATAGCTAAGTTTGGAGGGAAATAACAATGCGTGTAAACATTACTTTAGCTTGCACAGAAACTGGTGAGCGTAACTATATTACTACAAAAAACAAACGTAACAATCCAGACCGTTTAGAGCTGAAAAAATATTGCCCTAAACTAAAACGTGTAACATTGCATCGTGAAACAAAGTAAGCAGCCGGGATTTTTCCTGCTGCTTTTTTTATTGCATAAGAACTATAAAAATCAACCTGCGAGGATGAGTTTAACGATGGGTTCTTCCTCGAGCTTCATCGCCAGAAGGTCAGTACCTACTGGCACGGACTTAGGCCATCGGGGTCAAATAACCCCAAGAGAATAAAAGGGAAGACCGCCTTTTTTTCTCTTGAGAACATTTCCCGTCTGGGCTGGACATGGCGCTTACGCTTTTGATGCGTCCAGCTTCAGCGCCAAGCCCCTCGGGGTCAAATAACCCCAAGAGAAATAAAAGGTAAGACCGCCTTTTTTTCTCTTAAGAACATTTGCCTGTCGGGGCTGGACATGGCGCTTACGCTTTTGATGCGTCCAGCTTCAGCGCCAAGCCCCTCGGGGTCAAATAACCCCAAGAGAATAAAAGGGAAGACCGCCTTTTTTCTCTTGAGAACATTTGCCTGTCGGGGCTGGACATGGCGCTTACGCTTTTGAGTGATAAGAGACTGCAAGGGGTGATCTCATAAATGGATAAGAAGGAACTTCGAAACAAGCAGAAAGCACTGCTTGCTGCTTTTGACAGACCTGAATACGAACACAAATCTTTTCTTATTGCCAGTGAGTTGTATAAAACGGAAGAATGGGCTGCATCTCACACAATTGCATTAACTGTATCGAATTTCCCTGAAGTGGATACGTGGCAGATTATTAGAAAAGCATGGGAAGAAGATAAAAGGGTCCTTGTGCCAAAGTGCTCGCCTAAAGACAGAAGGCTGGATTTCTATCAGTTGGATTCTTTTGCTGACTTGGAGAAGGTATACTTCGGGCTGCTGGAACCGGATCCGGATAAATGTATTTTGGCTGAAAAGGATATGATTGACCTGGTCATCGTTCCGGGATTGGCTTTTATGAGGAGCGGCTATAGATTGGGATTCGGCGGAGGCTATTATGATCGGTTTTTGGCAAACTATCAAGGCCGCACTTTGTCCCTTGCTTTTCACGAACAAGTGGTGAAGGAAGTGCCTGTTGAACATTTTGATATTCCCGTTGGCAAAATCATTACTGAGGGAGCAGTCCTGAATTGTGAATGAGACAGTCCTGTTATTGATTTTAGCCGTCAGCTTTTTGGGCTGGAAGACGAAGAACTTAAGTGTCAGCGGGGCTATTGCCGCCCTTTTTACCGGGATTACAGTCTCGTCTGCGTTTGGCTGGAGGGGGCTCGTTGTACTGGGGGGCTTCTTTGGGACGAGCAGTTTATGGTCAAAATTCAGAAGTAGTGCCAAAACAGAAATTGAGCAAAGGCTTGCCAAGACGTCTATTAGGGATTGGCAGCAGGTAATGGCTAATGGAGGAAGTGCGTTGATCTTTTCGCTTCTTTATATCATCACGGAAGATGCCATTTACATGCTGGGGGTATTTTCATCACTTGCCGCCGCCAATGCAGATACCTGGGCTTCTGAAATAGGGCCTTTGAGCAAAAGCGATCCTATATCATTCAGGAATTTAAGAAGGGTGGAGAAGGGATCCTCGGGAGCTGTTTCTTTACTGGGAACGCTCGCAAGTCTGGCTGGGTCTTTTTTGATAGCTCTCCTATCTCTCCTGCTGTTTAAGGAGATTTCCACCGAGTCAGCGTTACTAATTATGCTTGCAGGCTTCTTCGGCAGTCTGGCAGATACCATATTGGGAGCCTTTGTCCAGATAGAGTACCGATGCCGCAGGTGTGCATTGATAACAGAATCATCGGAGCATTGTGGAATCAAGACAGAAGGGATGAAAGGAATACCCCTTGTCAACAACGAATTCGTCAACTTTTCTGCCAGTTTCCTTGCAGGTGTTCTGGCAATTATGATTGCCCATTTAATTAGCTGAATCTATTTTTATTTTTCCATTAATGGATTAGGTTCTTTTCTTAAACTTTTGAGCTAATTAATATGTTTTTGAAATAATGCCATTATTTACGGGAAATATAGTTGTAAGGAAGAAAGAGAAGAGCTGTTCTCAATAAGCACTTTCGTGGCAAAAAAGCGTTCCGAAAGTAAAAATTTGCGGAAAAAGCCAAGGATAAAATGCGGAAAAGGTGCACAACATAGAACGAGGAGGCTGATTATTATGAACGGAATTATTAAGTGGGTCATCATAGCGTGTTTTGTTTCTGTGTTTTATCAGTACCGATACAAACTTGTGAATGTCCTATTGGGAAATTTCACAGTGAGGCGGATGGTGGTGAGGGCTGCAATGAGTCTTCCTTGGCTCCGCAGCAAGTTTCTCACTACAGCATTCCGCTGAATCTGCTGCAAGTATGAAAGATGTTCTTCATTATATAGTGGTTAGAATCTACTGCAGTCAGGACTGTGGTATGGATGGCCTGCTATAAATGTAGAGCATCTTTTTTATTGTCTCTTTTCGTAAACCCTGTAGCTATTTGACATGTACTCCGTAGAGTGACACCCACAATTCATGGAAAATAACCTGTAAGCAAGAGAGAAAAGAGCTCACAGTTAGTATCCGGGGGATCCGGCTGTTGAGATTTTTCCAAAAACAACCATATATATGAAGACAGCCTCTTTATTTTGGTTGCGTCCTCACTGCCGGCAGAGCATCGGGTGAGGTAGCCGGCACCAAATGCCTTTACTTTTTACCCGGTTGGTGATTAAGTAGAAGAAAGTCAAAATTATCTAAAAAGGCAGAGGAGAATTTTTGAATACGAAACTAAACTATTTGTTCTGGAGAACTATACATTACTTAATAGTAGAAAAAGGGTACCGCATCATCAATATGTCTCAGGATCAGCAGCAATTATGGCTGGAAAACTCCTCACATAAACAAGCACCGGTCATCAGGGTGGTTCGTGATGATCTTGATTGGAGCAGCAAGCTGAAGCGGGATGTCCATCTGACGGCTTTAAATGGTGAAAAGATCAGAAGGGCTCTTAAGAAAAGTAAGCTTATATTAAAAAACATTTATATTAGTGCCTATCCACCTGTAGATGATTATGAAGAATTGGTCTCGAGTGATTACATCTTGCCCCAGGCGGCCAAGACAACTGTACAGTCGGCTATAATCACTATAGACAATGTTAAAGAGGATATTAATAAAGTTACCGGGCTATTTAATGAGGAAGCTCATTGGGAAATCAAAGAAGAGCCGGAAGAGATGGAAGTACATGCCCTCAAAGAAAATGTTCTTTCTTTTGACACTAAGAAAGCAAAAGAAGAAAAGTCGCTGTTCACTATGGGCAAACCGTTTTTTACTTATGTTTTCATTGCATTGCAGCTTGCGGTGTTTTTTATTATGGAGATGGCAGGAGGCAGCCAGAATACCGAGAATCTTATCCGGTATGGAGCAAAATACAATCCGTTGATACTCGAAGGGGAATGGTGGAGATTTTTTACCCCGGTTGTCATACACATAGGGTTCCTTCACTTACTCATGAACACGTTTGCTCTCTATTTTTTAGGCATGGCGGTTGAAAGGATTTTTGGAAGCGCCAGGTTTTTGTTTATTTATATATTTGCCGGCTTTACAGGCACGCTGGCAAGTTTTGTTTTTACTAATTCCTTGTCAGCCGGGGCCAGTGGTGCGATTTTTGGTTGTTTTGGCGCTTTGTTGTACTTCGGTACAGCCTACCCGAGAATTTTTTTCCGGACGATGGGAACCAATATCCTTGTTGTCATTGGAATCAATCTCGCGCTGGGATTTACACTGCCGGGGATCGATAACGCCGGGCATATCGGCGGACTGGCAGGCGGTGCACTTTCAGCGGCTGTTGTGCATCTTCCGCGCGCGAAACGATGGGGGATACAGCTTGGTGCTGTCATCCTGGCCATAGCAGCCATTCCTGCTCTTCTTTGGTATGGGTATCAGCATGGACCGATTCTATTCGACCCTTCCATCAGCAATGCGGAAGCTCAAGAGATGCTTAATGATGGTAATATCGAGGGAGCCTCTGCTATCCTTGTGGATGTTATTGAAAAGCGGGAGGCTGACGCACACAGTTACTTCCTATACTCCATAGTAAAGATTAAAAATGAGCAGTATAACGAAGCCGAAACGTACCTTAATGAAGCTTTGGTGCATGACAGGGATTTTCCGGAAGCCCATTATAACCTGGCTGTCCTCCTTGTCGAAAGAGGTGAGGAAGAAGAAGCCAGGGACCATGCCAAAAGAGCTTATCAGCTTCAAAAGGATAACAATCAATTTAAGGAACTTCATGAAAGACTGCAATCTAAGGAGTCACCGTAACGTTCTTTTCTTAAGCTTTATTACTTAATAAGGGTTTTGAAGGTGATGCCTTTATTAAAATCCTGTTAAGCAGAAAGAAAAGCCTTAGTTTTTAGTGTAGCGTGTTCTTCTTGAGAGGTTCAGGCATTCAGAAAACATTAAAACGCACTTGAATTAATGAATTCAGTGCGTTTTTTATTGATTTATCACTATTTTGGTTTAGTAAGTTTCAGGGAAAAAAATTATAGAGTTCCGAAATCATGCATATGCGATTTAACTGCCGTAAGGATTAATAAGGGGAAATTTTCCCGTTAATCAAAGAAAATTAAACCTTTTTGGTGGTTTTCTAAGCAAATAGAGGGAATTTTTCCCTCTATTTTAGTCGTTTTTAATGCTTTTTCCTAAATAAGGGGAATTTCTCCCCTTATTTTTCGAGGCCGTTAAGCTGCTAATAAGCTAATTCATCTTTAGAAGGTTATTTACAGAAAAAAGCGTTAGCGCCCCCTTTTAAACCCACAGGAAAATGTCTCCTTATTCCCAGGGGTTATTTGACCCCGAGGGGCTAAGTCCGTTCCGGTGGGTACGGGTCCTCGGGCGCTGGAGCTGGATTCATTAAAAAGTGGAAAGGACCCGTCCAGCCGCGTACGGACTGTACCGGACCCGCATGAGATAAAGGAATCACGAAGACCGGAGTGATTCGATGATGACTTATCGCAAGAAGGGGGCGGGCAGTCTGCTAGCCGTTGGGACCTTGGAGCTGGATTCAAAAACCACAGCCTACTTTCCATCCAGTACAGTTAATACTTTAAGATCAAACCGGGAACTTTTGCTGAAGGAGTATGTGCTCGCCCTCTTGGGTTGTGAAGAGTACGAGCAGGTCGCCGATTTCAACCCGAATCAAGATCAGGGGCATCGAGCTGTCCAATGGATCCACAACCTTGCCGTTGTTTGTCTTAATACCAAGAAAGTAATTTTTATATAACCCTTCCCATAAATTCCCCACTATCTCATTCCACTGCTGTTGTTTCAATCCTTTAGGGGGAGACGCATTATATGCGGGTAACTCGATTAAGGGTATTTGCAGGTAATCCTGTCCGTTGATACTATATTCCTCCATGGCTTTTTTCCAATTGTACTGAAGCTGCTGGCTTGTCACCTTATCAAGAATTGATTTCCATTCCTTCTCGGAAACAGAGTCAGGTTTCCTGAAAGAACTTAATGGGCTGAAGTTAGAATCGATTACATAAAGTTGGTCATCGGACATTGATTGGGCACTTGTATAGTTATCCTCATTTTCATGTATCTCGGAATAGTGAAACGAGATGGCCTGCAGAAGGCTGCTTTCCTTTCCCTTGGCTGTATCCTCTTCGACGATTCTGTCCGTGTTCTGCTCCCACCCGCTCAACTTGGATCTTAACCGCCCATTGAAATAGAGAAAGCCGACATCCTGACGTAAATAGGCATCTTGATCAAGAACCGAAGTTATTTTCCAATTCACTTCATAGACGTCATTCACTTTTGTATCCTTCAATGTTAACAGTGTATTAGCAGATTCATAGTTTGCTTTTTCGTTCAATGGGAAAAAAATGATGCTTTCCCTTGCTGGAGGGTTAAGCAACATGAATACCCACCACGAAATAAATATGACTGCTGCTCCTGCTATACGCAAAGAATGTTTTCCTTTCACACTGCCACCCACTTAATGAGGTTTGTCCCTTTTATTTCTCATTGTATGTACCGGGCAAAAAATTTATGTTCAAAATGTATAGTTTCAACCGGCGATGTCTAGGATGGGAGATATGATTTATGCATGAAATTATTGTCAATAAGCATTGTTGCTATTAATAATGAATTTAGTAAGGTAACTCTATCTATAATTGACCTGAAAAATCCTGATAAGAAAGATAGAAAAGAGCTGCTCACTCAAATTAGAGTGAAAAGTCTTAGTATCCGGGAATATCCGAAAGCAGCAATATATGTGAAAACAGCCATTCTTAAAAATGGTCGGCTGATGGGTTTTGCTATTTAAAAAGAGGTGAATTTCCGTGTCAGATAATAAACAAGCTGTCTCAACTTCCCTGCAGGAGAATACAGATTATCTTAAAGAACTACTTGCTGTAGATAAAAGTTTTGATGTCATTCAGATGGATCTTTTCTATGCAGGAAGAAAGATGGCCATGTACCTTGTGGATGGTTTTGTTAAAGATGATATCATGCACTATCTAATGAAGTTACTGGCTGAACTGGATGAAGGGCAGCTGGATGGGGATACACTTCAGAAACTGATGAAGACCTATATCCCATATGTGGAAGTAGAGGAAACGGATGATTTAAATAAAGTGGCTGACATGGTTCTTGCCGGACCTACAGCTTTGGTTGTAGACGGGATAGACAAAGTTATCTTGATTGATGCCAGGACGTATCCTGTCAGAGGACCGCAGGAACCAGATATGGAAAGGGTTGTACGCGGCTCGAGAGACGGTTTTGTGGAGACACTGGTTTTCAATACTGCCTTGACTAGAAGAAGAATACGGGACCGTTCACTGAGAATGGAATATTTACAAGTCGGGAGAAGGTCCAAAACGGATATTGTAGTCTGTTATTTAGAGGATATTGCCGATCCCGATCTTGTCAAAAGAATCAAAGAATCCTTATCTAAGATAGATACTGATGGTCTGCCAATGGGAGAAAAAACACTGGAAGAATTCATATCCGGAAGGCATTGGAATCCCTATCCAATGGTACGATACACAGAAAGGCCGGATACTGCTGCTGCCCATTTATATGAAGGGCATGTTTGTATCATTGTGGATGGATCGCCCAGTGTATTAATCACACCGACTACTTTTTGGCATCACTTGCAGCATGCCGAGGAATACCGGAATAAACCTATGGTCGGAGCTTATTTGAAGTTTGTTCGCTTTATCGCGGTATGGGCATCTATATTTCTCCTGCCGCTTTATTACCTTTTTGCAGCGCAGCCCGATTTGCTGCCGCCTGCACTGGACTACGTAGGCCCGGATGATACAGGTGAAGTACCGCTTATCTTCCAGTTCCTGATAGTGGAAATCGGTATAGACATGCTGAGGATGGCCGCTATCCATACACCAACGTCGCTTGCCACAGCCCTTGGGCTTGTCGCTGCGTTGATGATTGGCCAAGTGGCAGTGGAGGTTGGCTTATTCATCAATGAGGTCATCCTGTATCTTGCGGTCGCCGCAATAGGGACATTTTCTACTCCAAGCTATGAATTGAGCCTGGCAAACAGGATTATCCGTATTGCCTTGTTGATTACGACAGCCCTTTTTGGTGTATATGGGCTGGTGATAGGAATTACGGTTTGGATTATATTTCTGTCAAGAATCAAGTCTTTTGGTGTACCTTACATGTGGCCGTTTATTCCATTTAATTTCAGGGCGATGAGAGATGTGCTGTTAAGATCGCCTATGCCATTAAAGAACAGAAGGCCGCGTTTCCTTAATCCTCAAGACCCTGACCGTTGATATGGTAAGAGGCTGGGACAAAAGTAGAAAACTAATAGATGCAAGTAGAAATCATCGAAAATAAAACCGCATGAGATCAAGGTTATATACTTGATCTCATGCGGTTCATTTTTGTTATTAGGCTCTCACCTTAAAGATGTTATTTTTTAGATTAGGTTATCCGCCAGTTCCTGATCGTAGGCGGATTGGAGCGGAAGGTGTGCGACCTCCTGCGGGACTAGCGGTCGTCTAGTTCCAGCGCCTAGCCCCTCGGGGTCAAACAACCCTCAGAGAATAAAAGGAAAGACCGCCTTTTTTTCTCTGAGGAACATTTGCCTGTCGGGGCTGACCAAGGCGCTTCCACTTTTGATGACAGGTGAGACCAAGGTTACGTACCCACTGGAACGTAACCCCGCAGGCAAATCTAGCTCCAGCGGCCAGCACCTAGCGGATTTCGGTCTCCTTCCTTGCGATAAGTCATCATCGAATCGCTTTCGCTCTTCGTGATTCCTTTATCTCATGCAGGAGCCCTACAATCCGTACGGTGCTGAACGGCCGCTTCCGCTTTTTATGAAGCCGAGGAGGCTCAGCGCCCGCCCCGCGGAGTCGTGCACCTGGAGCGGAAATCCTTTCTTTATACTCAGACACATTCTTTTGAAAAGAGCTTTTTATAAGGTTTTGTCCCTAG
>NZ_NIJF01000074.1 GCF_003316765.1 Bacillus sp. P14.5
GCGGGTGAGTGGAGTCATCGCAGGGGTGGCCGTCGCCATGTTGCTAAGCCAAGTGTGGTCCAGTCCGGCTCACGAAGACACCGTGACCATTTTAGCGGCGGCAAGCCTAGGGCCAGCTTTGCAGGAAGTCGAGAAACAATTGGAATCTGAGCTCGAAGGGATCGACATTCGCGTCGTGACGAACGGGAGCGGCGCCTTGAGAGCACAAAATCAATCACGGCTCTCCGGCGGACATCTTTTTAGCCGCGAGCGATGACGATGTTGATCGATTACAAATCCCGATTCTCGAGCGGGATGCGTTCTTGCATAACGAGTTGTGGCTCGTGACACCGAAAGGAAAACCGTGCGCGGAGACGTGGGACGACTTAAATACGTGCGCTCGCATCGTCATCGGCGACCCGGTGAATGTCCCGGCCGGTCGTTACGCAAAAGAGGCGCTCGAAGTGGAACAGGCGTGGGAACAGGCGGAACCTCGAATCATGTTCGCCCAGAATGTGAGACAAGTGCTGACGCTCATTGAACAAGGTGATGCCAATGCAGGATTCGTCTATAAGACAGAATTGACGACAGCCGTCGAGGCGATTCAGTCGATCCCGCTTGAAGCGACGGGCACGATTTCATATCCGGCGGCCCGGTTGACACATGAATCATACGTGCGGGATGTCTACGCGCGTTTGTTTGACGATGACATCCAAGCTCACTTCTTAGCGAAAGGATTTTCAAAATGATGCAATCTCCACTACAGCTCACGTTCGAAGTCGGGATGATGGCGACGATGAGCGCCTTCGTCCTCGCCTTCGGGACGGCCTATTTCATGCATCACCGTCAGTTCAAAGGTAAACGGCTGCTCGAGACAATCTTTTTGTTGCCGCTCATCTTGCCGCCGACGGTCATCGGTTTGTACGCCTTGATCGTGCTTGGGAACAACGGGATCGGCGGGTTCTTGCCCGTCACTATCTTGTTCACCAAACAGGCGAACATCATCGCGTCCGCCCTGGCCGCGTTCCCGCTGATCTATCAAACGATTCGGCTCGGGCTCAAACAGCTCGATGCGGAATGGTATGAGGCTGGACGCGTGCTCGGCGGGTCAGAGCGTCAACTGTTCACCTACGTGACAATCCCACTGCTGTTACCTGCGTTGACGAGCGGTTTCGTCCTCGGATTCGCCCGATCGATCGGCGAGTTCGGGATCACGATGATGATTGCGGGAAACATTCCAGGTGAGACGATGACGCTCGCCACAGCGATTTATATGGCGACGATCAACGGCGATATGACCCAGGCGCTCGTCTGGAGCGGATGGCTGGTTGGTTTGGCGTTTTTAGTCCTCTGGCTGAGCGAACGTTACGGCAAGCGTCAATATTAGTCGATCACGTCGACTTTTTTCACATAAGACCGGTTCGGGGTATTCAAGATACTCGGACCGGTCTTTTTCCAAATGTGGACGTGGTCCCCGACAGCGATTTGCTCGAACGTGTCTTTCACTTGAAACTTGAACCAGCTTATGTTTTCCGGTGCGCTTTGAGCGAACAGTTCGTCAGGCGAGAGCGTGGCGTCTTCGGCAGTGATGTCGCTGATGACGAGGGCGGTGCGGTCAGATTCATTTATTTCAATCACATACCCCTCGACATCCGGTGCGGTCGTCGCCCGGTTGGCGAAGACGAAACCGATGGAAAAGACGACGAGCATGGCCGCGATGGTGAGGAATAACATGATTTTAAGCGATGATTTCATAAGGGAACGCCTCCTTCGTTCATTATTCTGTCACGTCTCGAATCGCTTATCTGTGAAAAAAGTAACAGTTAAGTCGAGATGTCATCTTTATGATGAAACTATGAAGTCGCTCGGAAAGAGAAGGGGGAACACATATGTCCGATCGTTATTTTATTCGACCGCCGCAAAGTGGTCGTTTGTTGGATTTACCATGTTGGTGCTCTCGACATGGATTGCCTCGGCAGGATTTGAGCACGTAGACATGGCGCTATTCGGCTACTATATCGCCGCCGTCATTTGCATGATCGGGATGGTCGTCCGCTTGACGTTATTCTTTGCACGGCCGGCCACCTCACAAGTTTTGAAGCGAAGCCTCAAGCAAATGAAGGCGGAGAAGAAACGGGCCAGCAAAGCCGTCGCTGCGACGACCGTCAACAACATCGTCTTACAGAAATTCATTTGGGAGCGGGGCTGGTACCGCTGGACCCAACATATGTTGATCGCCTGGGGATGCCTCGGGTCGTTCGCCATCACGTTCGGGTTGACGTTCCAATGGATGCGGTTTGATTTGATCGATATCGAGACATATCAAATCGTCGTCTTCAACATCCCGACCATCAAAATGGCCGCACACGGGTTGTTCGCGGAGCTCGTCTACAACGGCTTGAATATTACCGCGCTCATGTTGCTCGTCGGCGTGCTCATGGCGCTCTATCGCCGCATTAACGACCAGGACGTGAAAGTGACGCAGCGGTTCGAATTTTGTATATTTTTACCGCTCCTCATGTTGCTCATCGTCACCGTATCAGGGCTCTTGTTGACCGTGTCATATGWWTTTTCGGCGGATTCATCCATCACGAGCTCGCCTTGTTCCATCAATTGACCGTCATCATCTTTTTATGCTACTTCCCGTTCGGTAAACTGTTCCACTTGCCGGTCCGACCGATGGCGGCTAGCGTGCCGATGAACTATCGCGAAGTCGAGGCAGATGAGACGCGTGTTTGCGCTGGCTGTGGGACGCGCTACGCGACCGACAATCAAGTCGATGACGTCCAAGCGATTCTAAAAGCGCAGACGATCCAGCTCGGACTCAGTGACGGGACCCAGCTGTCGGATTACTGCCAACCGTGTCGACGTTCGATGCGTGTGAAGATGCAGTTGAACTTGATGAATGGACAGTTGCCGACGCATCCGGTCGATACGAACACCGGCATGTCGATGCCAGGATTTGGCCGGCCGAAGGAGACGAAAAGGTGAGGCAAAAGATGAGACACCTGTGCGTTAAGTGTGGCGAACCGACTGGGACGCTTGAAGAAATCGAACAAGTGAAGCAATTGCTCGTAGGGTCGGACCAACTCGTGAAAGTCGATGCGGCGCACACGGTTCAGGACCTGTGTCACGCCTGCCGTCGTCGGGCCCGGCTCGATTCGGCACTCGGACGGCCCGGAAGTGACGGGATGCATTATCCGCTTCAAACGATCAACGGCTATCATGTCAGTGGATTTTCAAAACGAAGAGCGGAAACGTTCTATGGAGGGGAAGACGATGAGTGACTTTTTAACGTCGCCAGAAGTACAGAATTTAATCAAACCGGGCGAGAAACTGATTACGACCCACTGCTGTTACTGCGGCATGCAGTGTGGCATGCATATCCGGGTCGATGAGAAGACGGGGGCCGTCAAAGGCGTCGAACCACGCTACGATTTCCCGGTCAATAAAGGAAAACTTTGTCCGAAAGGCGTCACGGCCTATCAAACGATCGAACATCCAGACCGCATCATGACCCCGCTCATCAAGCGGAACGGCAAGTTTGAACAAGCGACATGGGAAGAGGCGCTCGACGTGATCGAAGCGAACTTTAAGCGAATTCAACGGGAACACGGGAAAGACGCGGTGTCCGTCTTCGGCGGCGTCTCGATGACGAATGAGAAATGTTACCTCGTCGGGAAGTATGCCCGTGTCGCACTCGGGACACGATTCATCGATTACAACGGTCGTTTCTGCATGTCTTCGGCTGCCGGAGGTTTCTTGAAGACACTCGGGATTGACCGCGGGGCGACGCTCCCGTGGACGGAATTCGAGCACGTCGATACGTTCTTCGTCGCCGGCTCGAACATCGCCGAATGTCACCCGACGACGACGCAGCATATTTGGAAGGCGAAAGACAAAGGCGCGAAAATCATCGTCGCCGACCCTCGTGAAATCCCGATGGCACGTGTCGCCGACGTTCATCTCGATCTGAAGCCAGGGACGGACGCGGCGCTCGCGATGGGATTGCTCAACTTCTTGGTCGAACACGATTACGTCGATCAAGCGTACGTGGATGAGCGTTGCGATAACTACGAAGAGTTGAAGGCATCGGTCCGTGACTGGTCGCTCGAACGGACGAGTGAAGTGACCGGTGTCGCCATTGAAAAACTCGAGAAGGCAGGGCATATTTACGGGAAAAGCCCACGCTCGGTCATGTTGTTCGCTCGCGGCGTCGAACAACAATCGAAAGGCGTCGACAACGTCTCGCTCTACACGTCGATGGCGCTCCTACGCGGCATGATCGGGAAGTTCGCCTCAGGCGTCGCCACGATGACGGGGCAAGGGAATGGCCAAGGTGGACGGGAACATGGACAAAAAGCCGACTTGTTACCAGGCTACCGGAAGTTAACGGACCCGAAAGCCGTCGAATATGTGAGCGGCGTCTGGGGTATCGATCCTTCTGAAATGCCAAAACCAGGCGTCTCCGCGTTCGAGATGTTCGATGAGATTCAAGCGGGCACGATTCGGGCGATGCACCTCATGTGCTCGAACCCGGCCGTGTCGGCACCGAACCTCCCATACGTCTGGGACAGCTTCAACAAACTCGATTTCTTCGTCGTCAGTGACTTCTTCATGTCGGAATCTTGTGAGTTCGCTGACGTCGTCTTACCGGCCTGTTCGTGGGCCGAGGACGAAGGGACGACGACGAACCTAGAAGGACGTGTCATCCGGATCCGGAAAGTGCGCGAACCGCTCGGGGACTCGCTCCCGGACTGGGAAATCATGAAGCGGATCGCGGAGCGGATGGGACGCGGACAGTACTTCCCGTACGAGACGGCGCGTGACATTTGGGAAGAGTTCCGTATCGCGACGAAAGGCGGAGCGGCGGACTATTCAGGGATCACGTGGGAGCGGATCGATGACGAGTATGGTGTCTTTTGGCCATGTCCGTCCGAAGACCATCCAGGAACACCGACGATGTTCAAAGAGCGGTTTGGAACGGCGAACGGGA
>NZ_NIJF01000032.1 GCF_003316765.1 Bacillus sp. P14.5
CGATGACCTCGATGTCATTTAATGTTTCAAGGTCGATATGGTCCCTCTTCAATGCCTCAGCCAATTTCGGGTTCGCCCCGGTCAGTTCTCGCAACGCTATTTCGAACGCTTGTTGCTTTTTATCCATCTTCATGCCTCTCCCTCTTTTCGCTCCCGATTTTCAATTAATTTCCGTCTGATCTTGAAATGTACGATGAAAATATGTAATACATATGTATTTACTATTAAATACAAGCGTAATCGAATTAAAAAATTAGATGAAAGTGTATTACTTGAATGAGTTTAATTTTAATTATAATGACGATACTTGTGATAATCTTATATTATCACAAGTTAATAATTATAATAAAAGTCTAGCATTCTTGCATAGAAGCTAGACAAGTAGTTACCATATTTCTTTTAAAATTGATTTACAGGCTTCAATAGATTTAGAGTTTAATGAAATCATGTTGTATTCTTTATTCTTAATCTCAAGTTTTTCTAAGAAATATTCAATCCCTTCGTAAGTCTCGATTCTGGAAATCTTAAATTTACCTATTTCGACTTTTTGAAGCGATTCTTTATCCAAAAATAAGAATTGAAGAATAATCATGACGATTGTTTTAGAGAAGCAATAATTAAAAGAAAACAGATTGTAGTATGTAATTTTATATGATGTAACATATTTAATAGTGTCTTCGTCCTCACTAAAAGGTTTTAAATATACTTTTCAAATTCATCTACCAAATCTTCAAGCTTAGTATAGGATGTCAATACTTTGGTCAAGTATCCTGCGATTTTGTATTCTTCAATTTTCATTGGCTTTAATGATTGAGTAAATGAAAGCTGTTTTCAGATTACTTGAGAACGCACCCTCTGTTTTCTTGTAAGAGTGTTTAATATTCGAAACTTCACCTTTCTTGCTGGAGCTAAGTAATTGTTTTGGTAACCCTGTTACTGTTTTAGGGATGCTAGCATTATTCTTATCAAACTCAATTTTGGTTGAAATAGTAATCAATACTGAAATTATGTGTGAAATAGATAGTGTATTTCTTTCTTCAATCATGTTATTCAAAACTGAAATAAAAACATTCTCTAAAGATTCATTGAAAGATTCTTTGTAGGCATAAGTCGATTTGGTGGTTTTTATCTCTGATTCTTTTTCTAAAAATGATTTTAGAAAAAGATCATTATTTAGAAACATTTCTAAAACATCATAACTTCCCACTTTAATTAAATGTGTGATTAACTGATAAGTCTTGGTAAAGAAACAATTGTAGAGTAAATCTAATCTTTCATGAAATTCGTCATCGGTGAGACCATGATAACTATGTTCGTCTTTTTGAAATTGTAAAACTTTAAAGAAAGAACTCATTAGCTCAGCGTTTTCATTAGCGTGACCATAATTTTTTGAAGTAACAATAATTAAATTAGAATGACTTTCTAAAATCGATGAAAATAAGTTCACTAAGTTCTTCTGCTCACTTGGGGTCACTTTAATGTGAAGAAGCATAGTGTAAAGCGAGGAAATAGTATTATTGTAATTTGTTACAGTCGACGCCGTATTTGATTTTGAATTCTGTTCA
>NZ_NIJF01000094.1 GCF_003316765.1 Bacillus sp. P14.5
TTTGCGCGAGGTCGAGGTCGTATTGAAGGCGCGCCTCATATTTTTTCCGTTCATCCACGGCCGCTTTATAGCGGAGCGCCGAACGAATCCGCGCGAGCAGTTCCGTGATCTTAATCGGTTTCGTCGTATAGTCGGACGCCTCGGCGTCAAGTCCTTCCGCGATCTGCTTTTCTTCGGTTCGGCCCGAGACCATAATGACGGGCAGTTCCTCGTAACCGGTCATCTGTCGAATCCGTTTGCACGTCTCAATCCCAGAGATCCCTGGCATCTCGACATCAAGCAGGACAAGGTCGTATAGCGACGGGGCTTGCGGATCCATCAGGAGCGCGAGCGCATCTTCACCACTTGAGACTGAAATCGTCTCATAATCATGTTGATGCAATAATTGTTCGAGAACCATCGTATTGACCGGTTCGTCGTCCACAATCAAAATCGCCATAGTCATCCCTACTTTCTCTATCAGTGTTCTTCTGCATATTATTGTATCATATCTAATCGCCACATTAGGTATTTCAATGCTGTGACAGTTCGAAGTACGCGAAAGATGGAGAATCTGTTTCGTTTTTGGTCATACTAGAAGTACGAAAGCGAGGAATGGCCCATGGGATGGATATTCGCTGTGAGCGGTTTGATTATCTTGCTCGTCCTGATCGCCTCGATCGTCGTCATTCAAAAAGGCTACGCCTATAAAGACAATAAAGACGATATCGTGCTCGATTACGAGGAGATCAACCGCCGCATCACTGAAGAAGAACAGCAGAAAAAATAGAGCCATCGGCGGATGGCTCTATTTTTATTTGAATTCGAAGCGTAACGCCCCTTTCTCAAGGTAGAGCGTGGCGTCAAACGTCTTGTCCCCTTTTTTGAACGTATGCACGTTCGACTGTCCGCCGTTGATCATCTGTTTCAACTCATCTTTCGCGATCCCGACGCCTAACACTTGCTTCGACATCGTGAACTTGCAGCCTTCGCGATACCCGCTACAACCGATAAACTTCGGATACTCGACGAGTCCCTTGCCGCAACTCGGACAGACGCCGAACGATGCCTTCGGCCGTGCGGCAGATGTTTTCCCTTTCCCGAAACGTCTCGCCTCGATCGTATAGCCTTCCGGGTTGGCCGATTCGACTCGCGTTTTCGCTTCCTCGACGAGATGGATTGACATCTTCTTCGCTTGATCGATGAATTCGGCGGCGGAAGCCGACGCCTGTCCGATCTCGTGGAGGCGCTTCTCCCACTTGGCCGTCATGGCCGGTGAGGCGAGGATACTGTCCCCGAGCACATCGATCAACAGACGGCCTTTATCGGTCGGAACGAGCTCTTTCTTTTGGAGGTCGACATAACCCCGCTTTTTCAATCCGTCGATAATATTGGCCCGTGTCGCCTCGGTGCCGAGCCCTTCGACTTCTTTCATGATATGGATCAATTCCTCATCGTCGAGCTGTTTGCCCGCGACTTTCATCGCCATGATGAGTGCCCCTTCGGTGTACCGTTTCGGCGGCTCGGTCTGTTTCGATAACACTTCGACTTTTTTTTCGGTCAACGGCTCACCGACCGTGAGTGCCGGCAGTTCCACGTCTTTCGACTTCATCTCGACGACTTGCCGGTATCCTGGGCTCACGACGACCGTCCCTTTCGCACGGTATAGGTCGTCTCCGTCCATGAGGTCGACCGTCGTCTTCTCGAGCTTCGCCGGTGGGGCGAACGCCGCCAAGAAACGCCGATTGATCAAATCGTATAACTTCGCCTCGTCCCCGCTGAGTCGGGCCACATCGCCACACGCCTCGGTCGGGATGATCGCATAGTGGTCACTCACCTTTTTCGCATTGACGTAACGGCTGTTTCGCGACGGGTTCTCGGTCAACACGTCAGCGAGCCCGGCATAGGCCGCAGATTTCAACAACCGCGCCTTCGTCTGCGGGAACAACGTCGCCTCGTCCGGAGTGACGAAGCTCGAATCCGTCCGTGGATAACTGATCCATCCTTTCGTATACAGCTTTTGGGCGATATCGAGCGTCTTTTTCGCGCCAAAACCGAACCGTTTGCCGGCCTCGGCCTGAAGACCGGATAGACTGAACCAGAACGGCGGATGCTCCGTCTTCTCTTCCTTGTCGATGGTACGGACGACGGCTGTCCCGGTCGCCCGGTTGACGACCGCATCGGCTTGTTCCCGCGTCTTTAGTTTCGTCGTCTTCCCGAGCGTGTATTTCGCTTTGAACGTGCCCCGTCCTTTTTGGAGCGTCGCTTCGACCTCGAAATACGGTTCCGGGACGAACTGTTTGATTTCGCGCTCGCGATTGACGATCAAAGCGAGCGTCGGCGTCTGGACGCGCCCGAGTGAGAACACATCCTCAATCCCGATCGTCTTCAACAACGTCGTATACGCGCGGGAGGCGTTCATGCCGACGAGCCAGTCGGCACAGGCACGACTCATCGCCTCGTGATAGTATGGGACGGTCTGATCGCCCGGTAGCAAATCGGCGAAACCACGGTCGACCGCCTGTTCGGTCAAACTCGAGATCCAAAGGCGGGACAGCGGTTTTTATTGCCGGCGAGGCGTAAAATGAGACGTACGATGGCCTCCCCTTCTCGCTCGGCATCAGACGCGATGATGATATCGGTGATGGACCGGTCGTGCAACCATTTCTTGATCGTCTGGAACGGTTTCGACTTGCCTTTCGAGATGCGATAGTCGAAGCGGTCCGGGACGATCGGGAGTGACTCATATTTCCACGACTTCCATTCCGGCTTATAGTGGGACGGTTCTTGAAGCTCACATAAATGACCGACCGCCCAGACGACGATGGCGCCTTCTGGAAAGCGGGCGCAAGAAGATATTTCAATCTCGTCTTTTCTCTTTTTTGATGGATACGGCGCAGCCAGTTTTTGGGCCTGCGACGGTTTCTCCGCAATGATTAATCTCATAGGATCCCCACTTTCACAGTCATCCGAAATATCGCGTCGGAACGACACTTTCGAGAAAGAATGTATTTTTCTATCTTTTCTATAATATCATTAGAAGAGTATGTACAAAACAAAGGGGGATGTCCATTGTCTTATCTTATCTTATTCGCCGCCGTCTTTTTCTTATCGACGAGCGTGTTATTCGTCAAATGGACGTCGGCACCGGCTGAGACGGCTGCGTTTTATCGCATGCTGATCACCTGTCTGATGTTGTTGCCATTCGTCGACTTCAAGTCACTCATCGGGACACGTCTCATGACGCGATACGCCTTGTTGCTCAGCGGGACGCTGCTTGCGTTTCATTTTTGGCTCTGGTTTTTATCGCTCGATTATACGACCGTCGCGAGTTCGACGTTGTTCGTCACATCGAGCCCGATTTTTGTCTTAATCGGGAACGCCTTGATCTTTAAAAAGAACCCGACCCGGAAAGGTTTAGTCTTCGCGCTCATCGCTGTCTTAGGAGGCATGCTTGTCGCTGCAGGTGACATTCAACTTGGACGCGAAGCGCTGTTTGGGGACCTGCTCGCCTTGATCGCCGCCTTGCTCATCGCCGGCTATTGGCTCGTCGGTCAACACGTC
>NZ_NIJF01000093.1 GCF_003316765.1 Bacillus sp. P14.5
GCTCACGCCGGAAGAATCGGCCGACATCATCATGGCCCATCCGTATGACGGCGCCGACTTGTTGCGCCGCTACAAGCTACCGAAAGAAATCATCGATATCGCCGAGCAACATCACGGCACGTCATTGTTGAAGTTCTTTTATGTGAAAGCGAAAGAGACACGAGATGTCACCGAGTCGCGCTTCCGTTACCCGGGACCGAAACCGCAAACGCGCGAGGCGGCGGTCGTCATGATCGTCGATTCGATTGAGGCGGCGGTAAGGTCACAGAAGCAGCCGACACCAGAACGGATCCGGCAGCTCGTCAGCGCGATCATCCGTGACAAGTTGCAAGACGGACAGTTCGAAGACTGCGAGTTGACGACGAAAGAAGTATGGCGGGTCGGGGAGAGCGCGTGTGAGACGTTGACCGGCTTGTTCCATGAACGGATCGAGTACCCAGAACTGAAGAAAGAAGGCGAATTACATGCAAATCATTTCGAACGATGAGCACGGGTTGTTGACCGATGCTCAAGTCGAGCTCGTCGAATCCATTTTGGTGCACGCGGCGCAGGAAGAAGACGTCGAAGAACCGAGCGAGCTATCGGTCACCTTTTTGACGAACGACGAGATTCAGGCGATCAATCGGGAGTGGCGCGGGAAAGACGCGCCGACCGATGTGATCAGTTTTGCGTTTGACGAGATGGGCGAAGAAGAGATGGACTTTATGCTCGATGAAGATGAACCCCGTCTTCTCGGCGATCTGCTCATCTCGGTCGAGCGTTGCCGCGAACAGGCGGCCGACTACGGTCACTCGTTCGAACGGGAACTTGGATTTTTGGCGATTCATGGATTTCTCCATTTGCTCGGCTATGATCACATGACGCCCGAGGAAGAAGCGGAAATGACGGCGCGCCAAGAACAAGTGCTTGCTCACTTCGAGCTGAAACGAGGCGAAGTGTGAAACCGTTCTGGTTCGCCGTGCACGGTATCGTGCACGCAGTGCGGACCGAACGCAACATGCTGATTCATCTCGCATCGAGCCTGCTCGTCGTCGTATTTGCCTGGTGGCTCCCAACGACGAAACTCGAGAACTTGATTCTGTTCGGTTGGGTCGTACTCGTCATCGCTCTCGAGCTGATGAACACGGCGGTCGAGCGCACGGTCGACCTTGTCACAAAAGACATCAAGCCGTTAGCGAGGCAAGCGAAAGACGTCGCAGCCGGATCAGTGCTCGTTGCCGCCATCGGGGCCGCCATCACGGCACTTTTCATTTTTGGCCCTTATGTAATCGACAAATTCGTTATATGATTGAACGTATTGGAAATTTAGAAAGCAGGTGCACTATGTATCAAGAAGATTTTAAATCAGGGTTTGTGTCCATCATCGGTCGTCCGAACGTCGGGAAATCGACGTTCTTGAATCGGGTCATCGGACAAAAGATTGCCATCATGTCAGACAAGCCGCAGACGACGCGCAACAAGGTCCAAGGTGTATATACGACGGATGATTCGCAAATCATCTTCATCGACACGCCAGGGATCCATAAGCCGAAACACCGTCTCGGCGATTTCATGATGAAAGTCGCGACGAACGCACTCCGTGAAGTCGACGCGATCCTCTTCATGGTCAACGTCACGGAACCGCGCGGAGCGGGAGACGAGTTTATCATCGAGAAGTTAAAAGGGCTCGATACGCCAATCATCCTCGTCATGAACAAAATCGATTTGATTCATCCGGACGAGATTCCGGCTGTCATCGAGCAGTATACGAACCAACTCGATTTCGCGGCGTACGTCCCGATCTCGGCGCTCCAAGGCAATAACGTCGAACCGCTTCTTAAAGAAATCAAAAAGTTGCTCCCGGAAGGACCGATGTATTACCCGGCCGACCAAGTGACCGACCACCCGGAACGGTTCATCATCTCTGAATTGATTCGCGAGAAAGTGCTCCATAAGACGCGTGATGAAGTGCCGCACTCAATCGCGGTCGCTATTGAATCGATCAAGAAACGGGAAAACTCGGAGATGATCGATGTCGAGGCCGTGATCATGGTCGAGCGTGATTCGCAAAAAGGAATCGTCATCGGCAAAAAAGGTGCGATGCTCCGCGAAAT
>NZ_NIJF01000047.1 GCF_003316765.1 Bacillus sp. P14.5
GTGTTGAATCAATTCGTTGTATTGTAATTTATCTAATGTTTGTTCGTTCATGGTGATTTCTCCTTAAAATTAGGTTGGAGATACCGCGCAAACAAAAAGCGTCGGCCGATGACGACCAACGCAAAAAGACAGACCGGTGTCTGGCAGTTTATGAAGGGCGGTATCTGTAACAGAACATGAAGGCATGACAAAAACACGTGTCATCCAACTTTTTTCAGTTCGTTAGGCAGATACGACCTCACTCATTAACATGCAACACCTTTCTCATTCAGTTTCGCCTTTACTATACAATATATTCAGGCAGAAGTAAATTTTTAGAGAACGCTTTCAAATTAGGTCTTGATATCTATACACCACCGTGCTATCTTGAGGGTGACGAAACGAATAATGATCACATGTGACTGATTCGATCAGGCAGTGGGGTAAGACGAAAGGCTCACGCCACCCGTCTATACTCCATGCCTGTTTTGTTTTTTCTACAATCATTTTTCAAGCGAAAGGATGAATCGAACATGTTATTGAATAAGTGGATGAAGAGACATACACTGACACTTTACGCACCCATGGAAGGAGACATCATTCCACTTGAGGAAGTGACCGACCCCGTCTTCAGCGAGAAGATGATGGGCGACGGAATCGCCATCGTACCGATGGACGGGACGGTCGTCGCACCGGTAGACGGAACCATCATCCAAGTCGCACCGACGAAGCACGCCATCGGACTCCGTTCGGGAGACGGAGCTGAAATTTTGATTCATGTCGGACTCGATACGGTCGAGCTCGCGGGTAACCCGTTCGATGTCCATGTCAAAGTCGGCGACACGGTCACAACCGGACAACCCCTCTTGACGGCCGACTTGGAACAAATCCAGCGAGCCGGAAAAGATACGGTCACGCCGATGGTCATTACGAACGGAAGCGCGTTAGAGCATCCGTATTCGTTCCATGCAGGAGGCCCCGCGCTTCCCGGGAAGACCGTCGTCGCTCAAGCGGAACAATGACTCCTCGTTAGGAGGACACATGTTAAAAATCAAAAAGATCTTAAACAACAACGCGGTCATCGTCTCGGATGAGGGCGAAGAAAAGATCGCCATCGGTCCAGGCGTCGCGTTCAAAAAGGCACGCAACGACATCGTCAATCCGCATAAAGTCGAAAAGTTGTTCGTCATGCCCGAAAACGATAAGTTTCAACAGTTGCTCACCCGCATTCCCATCGAGCACTTCACGATTTCAGAAGAAATCATCTCGCATGCAGAGAAACGGCTCGAGACGACGTTCAACGAACACATCCATATCGTGCTCACCGATCATATCTCGTTTGCCATCGAGCGCGAGCAAGAAGGGATCTCGCTCCGCAACAAGCTGTTGAACGAGATTAAGATCCTATATCGCAACGAATACGAAATCGGGTTATGGGCGCTTCACCTCATCGAGGACAAGCTCGGTGTGAAGATGCCAAAAGACGAGGCGGCGTTCATCGCGCTTCATATCCATACACTCAAAGTGAAAGGAGGTGATTTGCGCAAGACGGTCAAACAGACGACAATCGTACGTGACATGATCCAATCGATTTCGAGACGGCTCGATCTATCCATTGAAGAAGATGACTTATCCTATCAACGCTTATTAACTCATTTACGATTCGTCATGGATCGGGTCAACCATTACGATCATCATACGATCGACGAAGATATGCTCCAAATGATTCAAACAAAATTTTCGTCGGCCTATGCATGTGCGTCTGATGTCGCAAACGAAAATGGAAGACTTATACGGCATCGTCTTGCCCGAATCAGAGCTTGGTTATATCACACTCCACATTCAACGCTTGCAAGATCAACACCATCAAAAAGGAGGACATTTACAATGATGAACTTTTTACAACGTCTCGGACGTTCCCTCATGTTGCCGGTTGCAGTACTTCCTGCAGCGGCCATTCTCATGGGGATCGGTTACTGGATCGACCCAGTCGGCTGGGGTTCTGAAAATATCGCCGCCGCGTTCTTGATCAAAGCCGGTGCAGCCATCATCGATAATATTCCAATTCTCTTCGCAGTCGGGGTCGCCCTCGGTATGGCGAAAAACCGGGATGGCTCAGCCGCACTAAGTGGGCTCGTCGCTTTCCTAACAGTCACGACACTCTTATCTTCGGCAACTGTCGCCTTGTTCCAAGGTGTCGACGTCGAAGCGGTCAACCCAGCGTTCGGGAAAATCGCCAACGCCTTCGTCGGGATTCTCTCGGGTATCGTCGCCGCTCAAATGTACAATCGCTTCAGTCATGTGAAACTTCCGGACGCACTCGCCTTCTTTAGTGGGAAGCGTCTCGTGCCAATCATGACAGCCTTCTCGATGATCCTCGTCTCGGTCGCCCTTTATTTCGTCTGGCCGGTCGTCTACACAGGACTCGTCGGATTTGGGGAAACGATTTCAAAAATGGGCGCAATCGGCGCCGGTCTTTATGGCTTCTTCAACCGTCTGTTGATTCCAACAGGTCTTCACCACGCCTTGAACTCGGTGTTCTGGTTTGACGTTGCGGGTATTAATGACATCGGTAACTTCTGGTCGGGCGAAGGGGAAAAAGGAATCACCGGCCGCTATCAAGCTGGATTCTTCCCAATCATGATGTTCGGTCTCCCAGCAGCAGCCCTCGCGATGTACCATACTGCGAAAACAAAACGTAAAAACAAGCGGCCTCACTTCTTCTTGCCGCAGCGTTCGCTTCATTCTTCACAGGTGTCACGGAACCGCTCGAGTTCTCGTTCATGTTCCTCGCACCAGTTCTTTACCTCGTCCACGCGGTCTTGACAGGGATTTCCCTCTTTGTCGCAGCGACGTTCCAATGGACGGCCGGATTCGGCTTCAGTGCCGGTCTCGTCGACTTTGTCCTCAGCTCACGGTTACCGCTTGCGAACCAGCCTTACATGTTGCTCGTCCAAGGTCTCGTCTTCGGTGCCATCTACTACGCCATCTTCCGCTTCATGATCGTCAAGCTCAACTTGGCAACGCCAGGACGTGAGTCAGACGAAGCGGTTGACGCAGTCGCAACGGAAACGACTCCTGAAGGCGAAACACGAACTGCTCCAGTCGCAGCCGGCGGTCAATATTCGGCGATGGCAGCGATGATCTACGACGGTCTCGGCGGCGATCAAAACGTCACGGGCATCGAATCGTGTGTCACACGTCTCCGCGTCGATGTAAAAGACATGGACACGGTCGACCAAGCACAAATCAAGAAAGCGGGCATTCCGGGAATCAAGGTTGTCAGCCCGAACCATATTCAAGTCATCGTCGGAACGAACGTCCAATTCGTCCTTGAAGAAATTGAAAAGCTCCGGAGCCACCGCGCCGGATAACTGACGAAAGCCACCTCCATAGCGAGGTGGCTTTTTATTGTCTTTGCTCATATGTTTTGTAAAACCGAACAAAAAAGTAAAGAAAGATCCATGGCAACACGTACGTCGTCATCCACATGAATAACTCGATGAGTAGTCGCGCCGGATTATATCCGAAAATACCGAGGACAGACATTCCAATGAACAGTGCTAATCCGATTCCTATGTACTTGATAAATGTTTGAATCGTCACTCACTCCCCTTCCAATTTCCTCCATGATATCATATAAAAAATTGTCCATGTTCATGACCGAACCATCGACGTGTTTGACCTTATTAGCTCTTCTTTTTGACTGACATCAACATGAGTGAAACTGTGATGGAATAGATCAATAAAAAGATGACAATGCCTAACTCGAGTGCCGACTCAAACATGGGGTCCCCTCCATTTCATCCTCTTTTACTAGCATTCCCATTCAAGATCAATACAAACTGGATTTGCGAAAAGAGCGGCGTCCAATCACAACCCTCTTCACGCACAAAAAGCC
>NZ_NIJF01000112.1 GCF_003316765.1 Bacillus sp. P14.5
TCCGACGTTTTACGGAGCGAAAGCAGACACGCTCCTCGTCACTGGATTCGTGTTGATTAGCAGTATTCTCGTTTCGTTCATGCTTTACCCGATTGTGGTTGGCTATCACTGGGTGTTGTTGGATACAGTACGAGGACAAGGCACACAATTCAGCGATCTCTTTCATCCGATGCGAAGACGGTATGACAAACATTTTAGCGGCCACGATTGTATTGACGGTGTATCAATTATTATGGAGCCTCCTCTTCATCGTGCCTGGGATTATCAAGTATTTCTCATATGCGTTCACGTACTTTATTTTGCGCGATGAACCGGAGTTGTCGGTGCGAGAGTCCATCACGAAATCACGTGACTTGATGCGCGAACAGAAATGGGATGCGTTCAAACTGATTTTGCCGTTTATACCGATATACGTAATCGGATTGACACTCTTCTACCGTTTCGATTCTGTCCTACTCGCTGCCTCATCCTTGTTAGTGGCGACGGCACTCATCCGCCCGTTTGTCGTCAGCCGGTTCGCCATCATGTATGAAGACGCGCGTCAGGCGTATGACGAGCAGTGGAACCGATCGGCGTGAAGCGCATCGAGACCGGCGGCACCGCTACGGGCATGATACAATTTTTCTGAAAGAGGGGGATACAGATGAAATTTGGAATCATCGGGGCCGGGCTGAGCGGGATCATCGCAGCACGCGAGCTCGTGCGCCACGGACATACGGTCGAACTGATTGAGAAGAGCCGGAGCGTCGGGGACGTCTAGCGACACGCCGAATCGGCGACGGGAAAGCCGATCATGGTGCCGTCTACTTCACCGTACGCGGAGAGGCACTCGAGCGAGACGTCGCTGACTGGGTCTTACGCGAATGGGTCCGCGTCTGGTACGCCGACCCGTATCCACGATATATCGTGGTCGATGGCATGAACGCCTTGGCCAAACGATTGGCCGACGGATTGACCGTCCATTTGAACGAGCGGGCCGAGGAGGTCACGATAGGAGATGATAAGGTCAGCGTCCAAACGGATGTCACGACGCGGCACTATGACCGCCTTCTCATCACGTCACCATTGCCTCAGACGTTCGAGTTGTTGGGCGAGTTACCGGTCGACGCGGCGTTACGTGAACTGACGTACGCCCCGACGTTCGTTGGCCTATTCGAGGTTGCGAGCGGCACAATGATTGGAGAAGATGGCATCCTAGACGCAGAGTTGGCGTCAGGGTTATTGAAAGTCATCAACAACCGTCAAAAAGGTATCTCGGCGACGGAAATTGTCAGCGTCTATATGGATGAGTCGTGGAGCGAGGATTGGTACGAACGGCCGGATGAAGAAACGCTTCAAGAGATTGAGCGGCTGCTGACAACAGTGACCGGAACGGCGGCGATTCAATCGAGACAGTTGAAACGGTGGCGCTATGCCCAGGCGACCGACGTCTGGCCCGAGCCGTTCTATCAAGTGAACGACCAAATTTATCTGGCCGGTGACGTCTTTCTCGAACCGGACGACGCCGCGGGCCGAACGCGATTCGAGAGTGCGTACGTCTCAGGACTCCGCGTTGCCGAAGCGATACGCTAAACCTTCTTCGGAAGGTTTTTTTCATGCATACGCCGAATAGTCAGACATACGAATTGGAGAGGGGAATCATGGATGGGATTGGTTGGCGCGTATATGCGGGTATCGGAGGATGAGTTGGCGGGAGTGCTTCTCGATTCGAATCAAGTTGAGGAACTATTGGACGACGAGGAGCGGCAAACGGATATCGACAAGGCATGGCATGGCCTCTACTTTTTATTGACCGGGGAGACGGACTTAGACGCGATTGACCGCCACTCGCTCGGAAAAGCCGTGTTCGGCGGAGACGTTATTGACGAGGAGACAGGAATGGCGTATTTGACGTCAGCCGAAGTGTACGATTTGGCGGAGCGGCTCCACTTCATCGAACTGAGTGCGCTCGAAGCACGTTATGATGCGGCCACGATGAACGAGCAAGAACTGTATCCGTTTGAAAATGGATGGGGACCAGAGAAAAACTGTATTTGCTCGAACAGTTCGACGAGCTGAAGCGTGTCTTCAAACAGGCGGCACGAAATGAGGAGGCGCTGATCACATGGGTCGGTTGAGCGTAAAGGCGATCCGTCTTCAAGATGAGGTGTTGCTGTACGCGTTCGAGTGCGAGAATCGTACGTATTTCGAGCGTTACGTCCCGAGCCGAGGGGACGCGTATTATGAACCGGAATCGTTCCGTCAGGCGTTAAAGCGCCTCTTGACCGAACAAGCGAACGGAGTTGGCTACTACTATTTGATTTGGTACGACGACAGAATCGTCGGGCGCCTGAACGTCCATCATGTGGATGACGAGACCGGGGAAGTCGGTTATCGAATCGGGGCCGAATATGGAGGTCGCGGATACGCCACGGCGGCCCTGCAGCAATTGCTCACATTTGATTTGCCTAAACTCAATCGACTGATTGCCGAGACGACGACTGATAATGTCGCGTCCCAACACGTTCTACGATGTGCCGGCTTTGCTCGTGAGGACGAGGTGCGGCAAATGGAATGGGAAGGACAAATCCTCACATTCTATACCTTTACGTATCAAAACGACCGATGAGGAGCCTACTTCGTCGGTCGTTTTATTTGACGGCATCTAGTTTAGGACATAAACTATTTT
>NZ_NIJF01000022.1 GCF_003316765.1 Bacillus sp. P14.5
TCTGGACGATGCTTTGCCTCTCGCTGCCATACGGAAGTTCCTCCAGCAGATGCTCGCTCAAAGGTGTCAACTTTTCCTGTAATTCTTGTGCATTCATAAGGATTTGCCGCCTCCTGACTGATTCCGTTCAAAATTAACCATTCTTTTATTATAACGCAAATCAGTAAGAAAATGGAGCGGGGGAGACATCTAAAAGAAAACTGCTTGCGTGAGGAAAAGATGAAGTCGATTCTAAGAAACACTTCAGTAGAGAAAACCTGCCCAAGTGTCACATAGGAGAGTTCTTAAGAGACACTTCAAAAGAGAAAACTCGCTCAAGTGTCACATAGGAAGGTTCTAAAAGACACTTCAAAAGAGAAAACCTGCTCAAGTGTCACATAGGAGAGTTCTTAAGAGACACTTCAAAAGAGAAAACTCGCTCAAGTGTCACATAGGAAGGTTCTAAAAGACACTTCAAAAGAGAAAACCTGCTCAAGTGTCACATAGGAAGGTTCTAAAAGACACTTCAAAAGAGAAAACCCGCTACAAGTGTCACATAGCAGAGTTCTAAGAGACACTTCAAAAGAGAAAACCTGCCCAAGTGTCACATAAAAGAGTTCTAAGAGCCACTTCAGTAGAGAAAACCCGCTCAAGTGTCACATAGAGAAATTCTAAGAGCCACTTCAGTAGAGAAAACCTGCCCAAGTGTCACATAAAGAAATTCTAAGAGCCACTTCAGTAGAGAAAACCTGCCCAAGTGTCACATAGCGAAGTTCTAAGAGACACTTCAGGAGAGAAAACCGGCTCAAGTGTCGCATAGAGAAATTCTAAGAGACACTTCAGTAGAGAAAACCTGCTCAAGTGTCACATAGCGGAGTTCTAAGAGACACTTCAGTAGAGAAAAAGTCCCCAAGTGTCAGATAGGAGAGTGTTAAGAGACACTTCAAAGAGAAAACCTGCTCAAGTTTCGCATAGAGAAATTCTAAGAGATACTTCAGTAGAGAAAATCTGCTCAAGTGTCACATAGCGGAGTTCTAAGAGACACTTCAGGAGAGAAAAGTCCCCAAGTGTCAGATAGGAGAGTGTTAAGAGACACTTCAGTAGAGAAAACCTGCCCAAGTGTCACATAAAAGAGTTCTAAGAGCCACTTCAAAAGAGAAAACCCGCTCAAGTGTCACATAGCAGAGTTCTAAGAGACACTTCAGTAGAGAAAACCTGCCCAAGTGTCACATAGAGAAGTTCTAAGAGACACTTCAGTAGAGAAAACCTGCCCAAGTGTCACATAGCGAAGTTCTAAGAAACACTTCAGTAGAAAAACCTGCTCAAGTGTCACATAGGGGAGTTCTAAGAGACACTTCAGTAGAGAAAAGTCCCCAAGTGTCAGATAGGAGAGTGTTAAGAGACACTTC
>NZ_NIJF01000080.1 GCF_003316765.1 Bacillus sp. P14.5
ATACTCTTCGCCCGTGTCCGTCATCGGATAGCGGTTCGCCACAATCGTATCGAATACGGTCAAGTCGCCTTTTAGCTCGGTCGTCAAGTCACCGGTACAGGCTTGAAGTGTCTCGTCGGCTGAATGAAGGGAAATCAGCTTCTCTTTGGCATACTTGTTAACGGTCCAATGCGCATCGACGTACGACAAGTTCACGACATCTGGCTTTTCTCCACCGCAACCGACCAATAAGCCCATGGATAATACGAGTGCAATGGCTAACTTTTTCAAATCATCCGCCCCTTAAAATCTATTTGTACCAATTTTACCATTATATGACTTTAGAAGGGATATGAAAAACCCGTCCATGAGAGTGGACGGGTTCGCTAATTCAATTAGACGGCTTGATCAATCGCCCGCGTCAATCGCGTCTCGACATCACGGGCGACAGACTGGAGCGACTCATCCTCGATTAATTCGATCAATTTCGTCGGTTTCGGCATCCCGACATGGGGTCGACCCGTCCTTCGTGAAGACGGCAAGCTTGCACGGCAGGAAGTAGCCGCCTTCCCGGTGGGCCGTGATGACTTTTTTCGCTTCTTTCGGATTGCACACTTCAAGGATGCGATAGTCCCCGTCGATGGCCTGTCCCTTCTCTTTTAACGTGTCACTTAAATCGAAGTCCCAGAGTACCCCGAACTCTTCATCTTTCAACGTCCCTTTCAATTTTTCGACGACGTCCTCGACCGATTGGTCCGTTTTCACTGTGTAATCAAACACGTGAATCCCTCCTTGTGTGTTAGGTAGTCTCTTTCGTCATGTACCCGAACCGGCTGGAAACAAATCGTCCCATCGTCCCGAAAAAAAGTGTATGTGATTTGAAACATATTCCGCGTTCGACTCGTAGGAATGAGAGAAAATAGAGAAGTCCAACCTTACGCAAAGGAGAAGTGGTTGCCGTGACGGTCACCGTATTCACACATACAAGCTGCAGTTCTTCCCGTAAGACGCTCGATTGGTTACGCGAACAGAACATCCCGTTCATCGAGAAGAAATTGACCGACCAAGGGATGTCGTTCAACGAGTTCAAAGAGATGCTCCGTCTCACGGAGAATGGGACGACCGATCTCTTGTCCGTGCAAAAGAGTGTATACAAACAAGCGGCGGACCAACTCGATGAGATGTCACTCCGCGAACTATACAGTTTCGTGGCGACGCATCCACAGATTTTGAAGAGCCCGATCGTCATTGACGACAATCGGATTCAAATCGGGTTCAGCGAGAAAGAGATTCGCACGTTCATCCCACGAAATGACCGAATCGCCGAATTGAAACGATTGCTGGACAAAAAGTAAGAGCCCTGCAGCGCAGAGCTCTTTTCTTATGCCTTCTTGAGTCGGGCCGCCAAGCGGTTCCCGAACGATTGGATCGATTGGACGAGTAGGATCAACACGAAGATGGTCACATACATGACCTCCGGCTCGAAACGAAGATGGCCGTATTGATAGGCGATATCGCCGAGTCCACCTGCTCCGACGAGACCGGCCATCGCGGTCGCCCCGATGAGACCGATTGTCGCAATCGTCAAGCCGAGCACGATCGAAGAGCGCGCCTCCCGGATCAACACGTACCAGATGATTTTCCGGGTCGAGATGCCCATCGCCTCATACGCCTCGACGACGCCGCGGTCGACCTCTAACAGCGCCGATTCCATGAGACGCGCGATATACGGTGCCGTAAATACGATCAGCGGGAGGAGCACACCTTGAACCCCGATCGTCGTCCCCATGATGAAGCGGGTGAACGGCAGGATAAAGAACAACAGGATGATGAACGGGATTGAACGGACGACGTTGATGACACTCGATAACGCCCCATAGAAGTAACGGTTGGCGAGCCGGCCGTTCGGGCGCGTCAAGACGAGCAGCGTCCCGAGCGGCAATCCGATCAGCGTCGAGATGACGAGCGCGATGCCGGTCATCGTGAGCGTCTGGATCGTCCCCGTCCAAATCAAATCACCCCAATTTTCCCAAAACTGCAACATGGTTCGTCACCTCCTTCACTTTCACGCCGCTCGCCTCTAAGAAACGGACGGCTTGGTCGGTCTGGGCCTCATCCCCGTCCAAGTGGACGAGCAGATTGCCGACGAGACCGCCTTTCAACTTCTTGATGCCGCCCCCGATGATATTCGGGAGCAATCCGAACCGTTTCGTCAGCTGGGCGAGCACGGCCTGTTCGCTCTGATGACCGATGAACGACAGGTTCACGAGTGTCCCGTGCGTGCTCAATTCTGCGACGACTTCTTTCGGGACGTCGTGGTTCGTCTTCAAGAACTTTCGTGTCGTCGCGTGCTGCGGGTCCGAGAACACGTCGAGCACGTTCCCTTCCTCGATGATTTGACCGGCCTCGATGACCGCGACCCGATCGCAGATGCGCTCGATGACTTCCATCTCATGGGTGATCAAAAAGATCGTCAGACCGAGTTCGCGGTTGATGTCGAGCAACAGGTCGAGGATCGACTCGGTCGTCTCCGGGTCGAGCGCGCTCGTCGCCTCGTCGCTGAGCAGGATGTCCGGCTCATGGGCGAGGGCCCGGGCGATGGCGACGCGTTGTTTCTGTCCGCCCGAGAGTTGCTCGGGATAATGTTTCCGGTGCGCCGTCAGCCCGACGATATCGAGATACTTGTCGACCCGTTCCCGGATCGTCTGTTTATCGAGCCCTTCGAGTCGTAACGGGATGGCGACATTCTCTTCGACGGTCGCCGTCTTCAACAGGTTGTAATGTTGGAAGATCATCCCGATCCGGTGACGAAGCTTCGAGAGCCCGCGCTTGTCGAGCTTCGTGATGTCCTGTCCCTCGATCTCGACATGTCCCGACGTCGGGCGTTCGAGCAGGTTGATCATACGGATGAGCGTGCTCTTGCCGGCCCCGCTTCGGCCGATGATGCCGAAGATCTCACCTTTCTCGATCGTGAGTGAGACGTCGTCGAGCGCGGTGACGGAACCTTTGTTTACGGTGAACGTCTTCGTGATGCCTTTAAGTGCGATCATAGGACCTACCGTTAAAACGCCGGGACGATTGAGCCGTTGAACGTCTCTTC
>NZ_NIJF01000092.1 GCF_003316765.1 Bacillus sp. P14.5
GAGATTATTATGCAACGTCATGAACGCATTGAACGCTGAGGCAAATCGAGCGCCGAGCGGCGTCTCGGCGAGCGGTGTGACGAGGACGGCGACACCTGATTCGTCTAAGTTTTCGAGCATCCGTCCGAGCAGTTCGATTCGTTCGTCCGGGGAGAAGTAATAGAGCATATTGTTCATCATGACGGCATCGAACCGCTCGTCGTGATCCCATTCCATGAAGTCGGCCACTTCATAGCGAATCTCACCGGATTCATCTTGTTCACGCGCCTCGGCAATCACCTCTTCTTCAAGGTCGATGCCGGTCAATTGCCACTCTGGTTCGAGCCCGTGCAGTTTGCGCAAATAGCCACCGTGACCGCAACCGATATCGAGCATCGTCTTAACGTCGGCTTGACGCAACAGTTGCTGCACGACCGGGAACGCGACCGTCTCGACGAGTGTCGACGTCTGCGCGACGACTTGACCATGTGTCGCCCCATCAAACGTCTTCTGTTTGCCCGTCTCTAAAAAGTCAGGGTATGCGATAAGCGCCGGGATATGGAGTTCCATCATCTCTTGGAGCATGAAACCGATGCTGCGTTCATCTTCATGCGACAGCTGATATTTCAGACTACGGGTCGGGAAATAGCGCCAGCCTTTCTTCTTCAAATGGCGCACGGCGACACCGACGTCAAGCCAACGCTCGAGTGCGAGCTTCGTCAACGGCTGCTTCAAGCGAAGCGTCATCTCCGCAAAACTCGCCCCGCCTTGTAGCGCATCGAACAATCCATATTTATAGCCGATGTACCCGTGCCAGAGCGGCAGGAACGATTCGGTTTGTTTCATCCATCTGCGAGCGTGCAAGACGCGTGACCATTCATTCATTTGTTGTTCCATCGTTTCACCTCATCATCGTTATCACTGAATTTTTTATTTTCCCCTAATAATTTACGGACAAAACAAAAATTCCCACTCCGATGTGCGAAGTGGGAAACCAAATCAAATGAAGTTGCTGAAGAACGACTGTCCGTATGGCAACGCATAGCCGATGAAGATCGTCACGAGTGCGAGAATGGCAAAACCACCGAACATCGTGCCCGCAGGTTTGTGTTTCTTCAGACGGATGAGCGTCATCTCACCAAAGATAAGCGCGAGCAGTCCGACCGTGATTTTCACGTGATAGAACATGCCGCCACCGTTCAATTGTAAATACAAATAAAGTCCCGTGCCGAACGCGACGAGCAGCATGAGTCGAAACGCCATATGGGCGATTTTTCCGCTCTTGTTGCCGTTCTTGTAGCCGATATAGGCGACAGCGAACAAGACGAGTAACAAGACCCAGCTCGTGACGTGCGTGTGTAGGAATGCGATCAATGGCATTCAAAGTCCCCCTTTCCATTATGTACAACCTCTATTGTACACGAGTCGCTCTGATTGCGGTCAAGCGGGCAACTGAAAAATATCTCATCGCATACAAACAGGCGCCTGATCGAGGAAAGATCAGGCGCCTTGTCGTACTTCGTTGATTAAGCTGTCGTCGACTCTTGTTCGCGAACCGCGTATTCGAAGCTCGGAATCACGACCGTGAACGTCGAGCCTTGATGTTGGACCGACTCGACATGAATCTGCCCGGCGTGACCGCGCACGATCTCTTGACAAATCGGGAGACCGAGTCCGGTTCCACCGATTTCTCGGCTATCCGAATTGTCGACCCGATAGAACTTGTCGAAGAGACGGTCGAGCGCGTCGCTCGGGATACCGATCCCTTGGTCCTTCACTTTAATCGACACCGATTGGTCGTGGCGGGCCAATTCGACGGTGATTTTCCCACCGCGCGGTGAATACTTCACGGCGTTCGAGAGCAAGTTGCTCATCAACTGCTTGAACTTCTGACAATCGGCGAACAGTTCATACGGACGTTCATCGGCCGTGATGAGTTCGAACTTGTGCTTCAGCGAAGAAGCCTCATAGAACGTCA
>NZ_NIJF01000030.1 GCF_003316765.1 Bacillus sp. P14.5
GGCGTAAACGCCAGATCCCAAACGGAACTTGAAACAGAGCAAAGCGCTCTAATACAAAAGATAAGTCTTAATCTTAATCAGGTACGATTAGACAGGAAACGTACCATTAAGTCAGAGCAACCCGAAGATAATGGTACGTTTAGCAGTGAAACATACCATTAAGTCAGTGCAACCCTAAGTTAATGGTACGATTAGACAGGAAACATACCATTAAGTCAGTGCAACCCTAAGTTAATGGTACGATTAGCAGGGAAACATACCATTAACTCAGAGCATCCCTAAGTTAATGGTACGATTAGCCACGAAACATACCATTAACTCAGAGCAACCCAAAGATAATGGTACGATTAGTCAGGAAACATACCATTAACTCAGAGCAAGTCGAAGATAATGGTACGTTTATCCACGAAACATACCATTATCTTAGAGTAACACAAAGATAATGGTACGATTAGTCAGGAAACATACCATTAACTCAGAGCAACCCGAAGTTAATGGTACGATTAGCCACGAAACATACCATTAACTCAGAGCAACCCCAAAGATAATGGTACGATTAGCCACGAAACATACCATTAACTCAGAGCAACCCAAAGATAATGGTACGATTAGACAGGAAACATACCATTAAGTCAGAGCAACCCGAAGATAATGGTACGATTAGCAGGGAAACATACCATTAACTCAGAGCAACCCGAAGTTAATGGTACGATTAGCAGGGAAACATACCATTAAGTCACAGCAACCCGAAGATAATGGTACGTTTAGCCAGGAAACGTACCATTAAGTCAGTGCCACCTAAAGTTAATAGATAGAAAAGGGACTGTTCAAAGGCATAATGCTTTTGAACAATCCCTTTTATAAATGTTAAGCATGCTGGCTGAGCAAATGATCCTTGCCGATCAAATACCTTCTCAATACTCTTAACTCAAGCTCGTCCATCATGGAGATGGCGTCTGGAGCAATCGATTCCCATTTGGCGGAATTCATATTGAACTCCAGCGGGACATCGCATTTAATTCAGCAAGCTGGCGGGACACATGCAGCATCTCCAAATCAGTCTCAA
>NZ_NIJF01000108.1 GCF_003316765.1 Bacillus sp. P14.5
CCGGTGCCGACCGCTTTCGCATACGCTTCTTTCGCCGCAAACCGTCCGGCGATGAACTCAATGCGGCGTTGTTCCGGATAGGCGTCCGCGAGCGCCCGTTCGGCTTCGGTCAATAGACGCGTGACGAAACGGTCATTTTTGATTGAGCGAGCAATCCGCTCGAGCTCGACGATATCGATTCCGATTCCCACAATCACAGGACACTCGCTCCTTTCCTTTTCACTCGTTTCCTTATACAATTAAGGAAAGAGGTGATGCTATGTTTAGTCGTACTGAGAATGTTCAAACGTTCGTCCGGGCGTATCCGCTCGTAACGCTGTTCATTGTAATCCAACTGCTCGTGTTTGTCATCGATTCTTTGGTCCCCGACCTCCGAATTGTCGCACTCGGCGGGTCATTCCATCTCGCGCTCGCCCAAGGGGAATGGTACCGTCTCTTGACGGCCAACTTCATCCACTTAGGGCTCGGTCATTTGCTGTTCAACTCGTTCGCTTTAATTATCTTCGGTCCTGCCATGGAACGCATGGTCGGCCACATCAAATTCGCTGTGTTTTATATCGTGGCCGGTGTGCTTGCCAACTTGCTCACGTTCTTCACGGTGAGTGAACTGTTTTACCTGCAAGCCGGTGCGTCAGGTGCGATTTTAGCGATTCTTGGCTTCTATGTGTACATCGGCCGGTTCCGCCGGACGCTCATCTATAGCCAGGACGCTCGACTCGTCTATATCTTCGTCGCCATCAGCGCCGTGTTCACGCTCATCGGGGCGAACGTATCACTGTGGGGACATGTGTATGGCTTCCTCGCCGGGTTCGTGCTCGCGATTCCGCTCTCCCGGTTCGCGGTCCCGTACTCACGCCCGCTCCGTTACGGGAAGTACAAGCCGCGCAAATATTCTCCGCCGATCATCCATACGGGTGAAGGCAAATGGATTTTCTACGTGATTGTCGGACTGGCCGTGTTCGGTCTGTTCGCCCGCTTCCTATGACAGCAATAAAGAGAGGACTCGCCAAAGCGGCGAATCCTCTCTTTTTCGTTTAGGCGAGCAAGGTGAGCATGAGCGCCTTTTGCGCATGCAATCGATTCTCGGCTTGATCGAACACGACCGATTGCGGACCGTCGATCACGTCGGCCGTCACTTCCTCACCGCGGTGGGCCGGGAGGCAGTGCAAGAAAATCGCATCTGACTTCGCTTGTTGCATGAGGGCAGCATCGACTTGGAACGCCGCGAACTGCGTCAAGCGCTCCGCCGCTTCCGCTTCTTGCCCCATGCTGGCGAACACATCTGTGTAAATGACGTCCGCACCCGAGGCGGCAGCGACCGGGTCTTGCCACAACGTGACGCTACCTCCTGTCGTCGCCGCGAGTTCGTTCGCCCGTTCAAAATGTCGTTCTCGACCGTGTACGCTTCCGGCGAGGCGATACGGATGTGCATGCCGCTGAGCGCGCCGCCGATCATGAGCGAGTGTGCCATGTTGTTGCCGTCCCCGATGTACGTCAACGTTTTCCCGGTTCTCGTGCCGAACACTTCTTCGACCGTCAGCAAATCGGCGAGCACTTGGCACGGGTGATGCGAATCGGTCAATCCGTTGATGATGGGGATCGTACCCGCCGCAGCGAGCGTCTCGACCGTCTCATGCGCGTACGTCCGAATCATGAGCGCGTCGACATAGCGACTCATCACTTGAATCGTATCTGTCAGCGGTTCCCCGCGTCCAATCTGTAAATCACTGCTGCTCAAGAAGAGCGGATAACCGCCGAGTTCGACGACACCGACCTCGAACGACATCCGGGTCCGCGTCGATGCCTTCTCAAACAAGAGCGCCACTTTCTTGCCGGCGAGCGCTGACTGAAACGCTTCCGGCTGTCGTTTCACCTCGGCCGCGAGTTTGAGCAAGTCGTCGAGTGCGGACGGAGTCAGTTCCTCGAGTGTCAGTAGATGATTGATCGTTTTCGTCGTCATAATGGTAGTTTCTCTCCTGTCTGCATCGTTTGAAGTGAACGGACCGGCATCGGTTCCGCTTGCATCGCTTGTTGATAATAATCGGCGAGATGTGTCTCCGAGATGACGTGGACGCCGTTTCGGACCGCCATCTCACGCACTGCTTGTTCTTCTGGTACGTTCGAGAATAAGACCGACACGTTTCGGAACTCGGTCGTCTCATCGAGCGCTCGGTCACCATAGGACGACCAACCTTGACCGACCACGGTCTCGGCTCGATTCATGACGCGCGTCGTTGTCGCATCGTGACAGAACCGTTCGGACACGTAAGGGGTCATGCTGAACTGAAGCGTCTCCCCGGTCGAACGCATGACCGGTCCGGTGAGCGGGTCGACGCCCGGTAATTTCAAACTCGAAAACACCGGTGTCTTGATGGCATAACCGTTTAACGCAGAACGTGTGACTGGGACGACGGTTTGCAACTCATGGCCGAACGCGGCGAGCGTCGCCCATTCGATGAGCGGTTCGCCCGTCACTTTACTGACGATTGGCACGGTCCGTGACGCGCGTGGATTGATCTCGAGCACATAGATGACATCGTCCTTTTTAAGACCAATTGGATGTTGAGCGCCCCTTTGTACGCGAGCGCCTGCCCGATCGTTTGGACGATGGCTTCAATCTCCGTTTGTTGCGCGAGGGACGTCTTGACCGGTGGTAGTATCATCGTCGAGTCGCCTGAATGGACACCGGCAGCCTCAATCTGTTCGAGCAAGGCCGGGACGTAGACGGTCTTCCCATCGGTGACACAGTCGACCTCGAGCTCACGCCCATTGACATACGCATCTACGAGAAGTGGGTAGTTCAAACTCGGGGCGATCCGCACCAAGTCCTCATTCGTCCGGATGATGTACATCCCTTTCCCACCGATGACGTAGGAGGGACGAACGACACATGGGTAGCCGAGACGATTGATCGCGGACGTCAACTCCTCAGCTGACCCGACCTCTTCTCCAGGAATATGCGCCACACCGATACCGTCGAGGAACTGATAGAAGCGATCCCGGTCTTCCATTTGATCGATGACATCAGCCGAGGCACCGAGCAGGCGATATCCTTTGTCTTCTAACGCATGCGCGAGCGCAATCCCGGTCTGACCGCCGAACTGAATCAACACGTCCTGACATCCTTCGGCCTCCAACACGTGTACGACATCTTCAATCGTCAACGGTTCGACGTACAATTTGTCGGCGACCGTAAAGTCGGTCGACACGGTCTCCGGGTTATTGTTGATCATAATCGTCTCGACCCCGAGCTTTTGAAGCGCCCAGACGGCATGTACCGAACTGTAATCAAACTCGATGCCTTGCCCGATGCGAATCGGACCGGATCCGATGATGGCGACTTTCGGACGTTCGCTCGGCACGACTTCAGATGTCCCGTGCCACGTCCCGTAAAAGTAAGGCGTACGGCTCTCGAACTCGGCGGCACACGTATCGATCATTTGATAGATCGGGGTAATGGCATGGGCCTTCCGAAGCGCTGCGATGGCGTCGGCGGTGACATTCAGCTTGTTAGCGATTTGTTCGTCAGTAAAGCCGAACCGTTTCGCTTGCAGCAAATTTT
>NZ_NIJF01000035.1 GCF_003316765.1 Bacillus sp. P14.5
CCTCGACCCTCTGGATACACATCTTCACTAAAAGCATTAACTCTTGTATCCACCTCGACCCTCTGGATACATATCTTCACTAAAACATTAACTCATGTATCCACCTCTGGCCGTCTGGATACGATATCTTCACTAAAAAGCAGCCACTCTTGTACCCACCTCGACCCTCTGGATACACATCTTCACTAAAAAGCACTAACTCTTGTATCCACCTCGGGCCTCTGGAAACATATCTTCACTAAAAAGCACTAACTCATGTACCCACCTCGTGCCTCTGGATACACATCTTCAGCAAAAGCACCTTCTCATGTATCCATCTCGACCCTCTGGATACACATCTTCACTAAAAGCAGCCACTCTTGTATCCACCTCGGCCCTCTGGATACACATCTTCACTAAAATCACTAACTCTTGTACCCACCTCGTGCCTCTGGATACATATCTTCATCAAAAAGCACTAACTCATGTATCCACCTCGGCCCTCTAGATACACATCTTCAACTAAAAAGCACTAACTCTTGTACCCACCTCGACCCTCTGGATACATATCTTCACTAAAAAGACATTAACTCATGTATCCACCTCGGGCCTCTGGATACATATCTTCACTAAAAAGCACTAACTCTTGTACCCACCTCGTGCCTCTGGATACACATCTTCACTAAAAAGCACTAACTCTTGTATCCACCTCGACCCTCTGGATACACATCTTCACTAAAAAGCACCTTCTCATGTATCCACCTCGGCCCTCTGGATACACATCTTTACTAAAAACACTAACTCATGTATCCACCTCGACATCTTCACTAAAAAGCAGCCACTCTTGTATCCACCTCGGCCTTCTAGATACATATCTTCATACAAAAGCACTAACTCTTGTATCCACCTCGACCCTCTGGATACACATCTTCAGCAAAAAGCACTAACTCTTGTATCCACCTCGGGCCTCTGGATACATATCTTCACTAAAAGCACTAACTCATGTACCCACCTCGTGCCTCTGGATACACATCTTCACTAAAAAGCATTAACTCTTGTATCCACCTCGACCCTCTGGATACATATCTTCACTAAAAAACATTAACTCATGTATCCACCTCTGGCCTCTGGATACATATCTTCATCAAAAGACACTAACTCATGTATCCACCTCCACCCTCTGGATACACATCTTCACTAAAAGCACTAACTCATGTACCCACCTCGTGCCTCTGGATACATATCTTCACTACAAAAGCACTAACTCATGTATCCACCTCGGCCCTCTAGATACACATCTTACAACTAAAAAGCACTAACTCTTGTACCCACCTCGACCCTCTGGATACATATCTTCACTAAAAGACATTAACTCATGTATCCACCTCGGGCCTCTGGATACATATCTTCAACTAAAGACACTAACTCTTGTACCACCTCGCGCCTCTGGATACATATCTT
>NZ_NIJF01000062.1 GCF_003316765.1 Bacillus sp. P14.5
CTTGGGAAGGGGACTGAAGATGGAACTTTCAAAAAGAGTCGTGATTTTTTAGATGACTTGGCGGTATATCTCATGTCGAGCGGGAAATCAGAAGATGAAGTGAAAGAAGTCGTCGAGGAGTTGAAAGACCATCTCGAGGAAGCAGAACGGGCAGGGAAAGGCGTGGACGATGTCGTCGGCCAAAGTCCGAAAGCCTATATGCAACACCTCGGGAGTGAGATGGTGTTCGATGTGAAAGGATTCATCAAAATCGTCGCGACAATTATTCCGAACGTCTTCGCCTACATCATCATTTCCAACTTCATACAGGGAGAGATGACGTTCTCAACGGTCCAGTTGATTGGGTTTCCGCTTGTGGCAATTCTATTTTTACTTGCCGTCTCACAAGCGTTCCGCAACATGTCGGTCCGCTCGAAAGAAAGTAAATTCAAAAACGGGATGATGTACATCGCGCTCGCCGCGCTACCGATGACAATGTTCCTCGGACTGATGGTACTCGACATCTTCGTCGAGACTCCAACGATCGTGTTCGGCCCAACTGGCCAACTCGTATTGTTCGGTCTGGCCGTCGTCACGTTGCTCGTCTTCTCGGTTTGGATGAAGACATGGATCAATGTGATTATTCCGCTGCTCTTATATGGGCCTCAATACGCATTCGCCCAGACGAGCTTGCCACTCGAACAACAACTCATTTTCTCGACGTTGATTTTGTTCGTCGGAATGGCAATCTTCATGTTCGTTTGGTGGAAAAAGAATCAACAGGGACAAGTTTGATGCTGGGACGAATCATCTTAGTCGGTTTCTTGTGTCTGCCGTGGGGCTTTTTCGTGACAACAGCAGACTTTCTATGGGGGAATGCGCTCGGGTATCTCGTGATTCCGGCCATCGTGTGGTCGGGTGTGTGGTGGTTTGGGCGGCGTGGGATGTTCCCGTGGCTCGTATTTGGGCTCATCGCATCTTATGTCATTTCCACGGCAATGGTGTGGCACGTCGATGGGGCGTGGGATTATTTCTTCAAGCCGATTGGCCAGTCCATCCTCGTGAATATCTGGACCATTGTATTCTCGAGTGGCGTCGTTTTGGCGTATGTGTATCGTCGTGCTTTTCAAAAAGCACGTGAATCCGCTTAAGGTCCGACTCGGCTGGGAATAGGCAAATGTACGCCTAAAAGAGAAAGAAGGGATTCCCGTTGCCAGTCAATCCGACGATTCAATTTTATTTGAACCAGTTTCAAAATCAAATCTCGACCACATATGACCGGTTGGATCCGTTCGAGTTAAGACGACAAGAAGACGCAATGATGACCCGGTTTCAACATAAAGAGCACGTGCATGAAGTCGAGGATCGCTGGATCGCGCTTCCGGACCGTTCGCTCCCGATTCGCATCTATCGGTCGAGTCAAACAATCGCGCCAGCACTCGTCTATTATCATGGTGGCGGGTATGTCACAGGGAGTCTCGACACCCATGACGCGATATGCCGGACGATCGCGAACGAGGCCGACTGTACCGTCATCTCGGTCGGTTACCGACTTGCGCCGGAACATAAGTTTCCGACAGCTGTGTTCGACAGCTACGAGGCGCTCGTCTGGATTGCAGACCACGCCTCTGACCTCGATATTGACGCCGAACGGATTGCCGTCGGCGGGGACAGTGCCGGCGGGACACTCGCCACGGTCAGCGCCTTGATGGCAATCGAACGAGGGCGTCCGCTCGCCATGCATCAGCTGCTGTTTTACCCGGTAACCGGGACCGAGGAGAATTTGCCGCTGTCATTGATTGATTACGCAAGCGGTTATCTGCTCGATGAAGGACTTATCCGGTGGTTCCAGCAACAATATTTCCATGATGAGACGGAATTGATGCATCCGTACGCCTCGCCGATTTTTTCGGAACACTTAGGTGAACTTCCTCCGACGACGTTGTTGACGGCCGAGTACGACCCGCTCCGCGACCTCGGGCGCGCATACGCCAATAAATTGATTAGTCTCGGTGTTCCGGTCACGTATGAAAATTACGGGGGTTGATCCATGGCTTCGTCAATTATTACACGTACGTCCCGGAAGCGAGACGAGCCGTCAAAGAAGCGGCCCATACGCTCGGAACGGCATTCATGAAAAAACTCGCCCGTGAGGCGAGTTTTTTATGCTTTCGATAAACTCGGGAAACGGCAACCGTCCGGGAAGAGGCGATCTTCACTCATCCGAATCATCCATTGGCCGTCATGTGACGCACGTCGTTCGACACCGACGAGGTCAGGCGTGAATTCAAAGACGATCTCCGTGATGCCTTCGAAAGAGAGTCGTGCCACGACGTCCTGCATATCGACGGGCCGCGGCGACAGCACCGCGAATAGTCTCAGACGCGTGCGCTCAATCAAATAGATGACGTGTACATCGTCGAAGCGATAGACGTTCTCGTTCATCCCTTGATAGTAGTAGAACATCCAAATGTGCATGTCGTCCCTCGCATAGAGGCGCGGCGAGAACGGAAGCGATTCCAGTTTGAAACGACGCCACTGCTCGGCATCGACGTCAACGCGTTCAAGTGGGGCGGCGAATCCCGATACTGAAACGAATAGCTCCGGTTCGGGTTGGACGGTGAACCCTTGCTGTTCATAAAACGGTTCAACCCCTTCGTCACACGCTAAAAAATACGGCAAGCCATCAGCGTCATGCTGCTTGAACACGTGCTTGAAAATACGGGTGGCGAGCCCTTGTCCTTGTCGATCCTCGTCGGTCATGACCGTCCCAATCTGATACGCTTCGCGAGCGGTTCCGTCCGTCATCAGTGTCATCCGACTCATGCCGACATTCGAGATGACGTTCCGATAGGACGTCAACGAATAGCAACGATAGCGGTCGGTCCATTCACCAGCCCGATACCAGGCA
>NZ_NIJF01000043.1 GCF_003316765.1 Bacillus sp. P14.5
GGAGGGTGAACGACATCGAGACACGACTGCAACTGATTGACGTCATTACACGACACATACCGGGGACGGGGCGGCATCCGACAATCGTTCCGGCGATGACGTTCATCCATGAATCGATGGTGACCGAGCCGATCACTCGCGTCAATGAACCGTCATTTTGCCTAATCCTGCAGGGTGGGAAAGAGATGTTGTTCGGCGACGAGCGGCTCGTCTACGAAGGCGGGCATTACCTCGTCGCCTCGGTCGACTTGCCTGTGACGGGCCAAGTGACGAAAGCGAGCGCAGACGTCCCATACGTGGCGCTGAAACTCGAGTTGACGATTGACGACTTGATCGATGCCGTAGGGGACGTCGAACTGACCGAGCCGTGTGACGTGAGGCGGGGCATGTATATCGCCGATGCCGACGAGACGTTGTTCGATGTCGCGCTCCGGCTCGCCCGTCTCGTCGACACACCGAATCATGTGTCACTCGCGCCGCTCTATAAGCGCGAGCTCCTGTATTGGGTGGCGCAAGGGTCGAATGGGGAGATGCTGCGGCAGTTGGCGTTCGAGGGAAGTCAGGCGTTCCGGATCAAGCGCGTCATCGATCACATCATCGAAAACTTCAACGAGACGATTCGAAGTGAAGAGTTGGCTCGAGTCGCCAATATGAGCGTCTCAACGCTCCACCGTCATTTCAAGGAAGTCACAGCGATGAGCCCGCTCCAGTTCCAAAAGCAGTTACGGCTCCAAGAGGCGAGACGGTTGCTGCTCATGCAGGCGACGGACGTGGGCGAGGCGGCGTTCCAGGTCGGCTACGAGAGTCAATCGCAGTTCAGCCGCGAGTATGCCCGGTTGTTCGGGCTGTCGCCACGGGCCGACGTGCGGCAGCAACGACAGCTTTGACAGTTGCTTCAAGCCAGGCGTATAGTGAAGGGGAAGCCATATATTGTAGGATTGTTACTGAATCAGCAGGCAAAACCTAAACCGGGCGCTCGCGTTGCGTCTGGTTTAGGTTTTTCTTGTATTCAGGACAAAAAAGGAGGATATTATGCGACACATCATCTTTCTAGACGTCGACGGCACGCTCGTCGATGACCATGGCAATATCCCGGTATCGGCCAAAGAGGCCGTTCGACAGGCGCGACAGAACGGCCATCTCGTCTTCTTGTCGACAGGGCGATCGAAGGCGGAACTGTTCCCTGACATTCTTGACGTCGGCTTTGACGGCATTATCGGGGCGGCCGGGGGTTATATCGAGCTCGAGGAGGAAGTATTGTTCCATCAACAAGTCTCCGTCGATGATTTGAGCCATCTCATCTCCTTCTTCACCGAGCATGGCATCGATTTTTATCTCGAGTCGAACGACGGCTTATTCGCCGGTGGTAACGCCAAGGCGCGGATTGCAACGCTCATCGACGACTTGATGGCGAACAACCCAGAGGCGAGTGCGACGATTGAGCGCGGTTTGAAGCCGTTCCATGACGCGATGACCGAAGGGGTCGACCTCGTCCGTCCTGACGTCAATAAAATCTCGTTCCTCGGCTCATCCGTCCCGCTCGATGTTATCCAACAAGAGTTCGCATCTCGCTTCACTGTCATCCCGAGCACGGTCGCCGTATTTGGTGCCAACAGCGGCGAGCTGTCCATCCCGGGCGTCAACAAAGCGACGGCAATCGCGACGTTGCTCGATCATTTAGGACTCGATCGGACGCAGACGTTCGCCTACGGGGACGGACTGAACGACATCGAGATGCTCGAATATGTCGAGGTCGGTGTCGCGATGGGGAACGCCAAGCCCGAGGTCAAACGCGTCGCGGACGACGTGACAGACGCGTGTGATCAGGACGGGCTGGCCAATAGTTTCAAGAAGTATCGACTTATCTGAAAAAAGCCAAGAAACCTCTCTTCAGGTTGCTTGGCTTTTCGTTGCGACATCGTTCACGACATCGGCGAGGGTCACGTGCTTCAACACGGATTCCATTGCCGATTGGGCGTGGATAAAGATTGGCTCGATCGTCGCTTGGATATGTTGGCCGACGGGACACTCAGGATTCGGATTGTCATGGATGTTGAACAGCTCGTTCTCCTCGACGACACTGACGGCGCGATAGACGTCATAGAGCGAGATTTCGGTCAATTCTTTGGTGAGTTTGGCTCCGGCGACGCCGGGCTTCACTTCAATCAAGTCGGCTTTTTTCAACATGGCCATGATTTTTCGAATCAAGGCCGGGTTCGTGTTGACGCTGCCGGCCAAAAAGTCAGACGAGGTGACGCCGTCCTTGTTGACCTCGATCAACGTCAGGATGTGAATGCCGACCGAGAAACGGCTACTGATGGACATAGGCCACCACCTTTCTGCATAGTCGTGTAAGCGAATTGGTTACATCTTTAGTATAACAGGGAACAAACAATTGACAAACGAAGATGCTGTAACTATTATGATTACATGTAACTAATTCAATTACAGGTTAAAGGGAGGAAATGAATCATGAAATACTTAGTCACAGGTGCAACCGGAAAACTTGGCTCGAAAATCGTCGATGTCTTATTGAAGACAGTACCAGCAAGTGAACTCGCGGTCAGTGTACGTAACCCTGAAAAAGCAGAAGCACTGAAAGCGAAAGGCGTCGACGTGCGTCACGGCGACTTCGACAAGCCAGAAACGCTCGATGAAGCGTTCAAAGGAATCGAGCGGTTGCTCATCATCTCGGCGGACGGCGACAACGACACACGCATCCGGCAACATGCGAACGCAGTCGAGGCGGCCGAACGGGCGGGCGTTTCGTTCATCGCCTATACGAGCCTCGCCGATGCGACAGATAGTCAAAACCTGATGGCACCACCACACGTCGAGACAGAAGGCGCAATCGAGCGCACAGAGATTCCGCATGCGTTCCTGCGCAACAACTGGTACTTAGAGAACGAACTCGGCAGCATCCAAGGCGTGCTCGCCGGTGCACCTTGGGTGACGGCGGCCCGTGACGGCAAAGTCGGTTGGGCGCTGCAAGACGATTACGCTGAAGCGGCAGCGAACGTGCTCATCGCGGACGATTTCGAGCAAGACATCTTCGAATTGTCCGGCCCGCTCCATACACAAGCCGAACTCGTCGAGGCGCTCAGCGACGTGCTCGGCCGCGAAGTCACACTCCAAGAAGTGAGCTTGGACGCTTACGCCGGTGTCATGCGCGGCGCCGGGGTGCCGGAAGGCGCCATCCCGATCGTCGTCGGCATTCAAGACAGCATCCGTAACGGTTCGCTTGAAGTCGAGTCGAACGATTTCGAGCTATTGCTCGGTCGTCCGGTGACGCCGCTCAAAGAGGCGCTTCAAAAGCTC
>NZ_NIJF01000004.1 GCF_003316765.1 Bacillus sp. P14.5
AGAAAATAGTAAGATTGAAGTAAGGTTAATTATGTAGAGGTTAGGTTTGAACTTTAAAGTGCTTTTAAACCTATCTTATAAAGTTAGCTTTTAATCATGCGAATAAAGTAATCCAATGTTGATATTCTAATCATCAAATGTTTGTAACTATTGGATTGTAGAGGTGTGCACTTACTGTAAGTGATTGCGTCAATCTCTGTTTATTCAAAACTAAATCATTGTCAGGTAATGTTAGCCATTGAGCAGATTCGATGGCTTTTTGTGTGAATTAAAGACCAGAGAAGCAGGTCCTCTCCTTGGGTAGCGATTGAGTATCCCGCAAATAGTCGCAATACCTGATAATTCGTTTTTTGCTTGATGTAAACAAAACATGGAGGAAGCAACTTGAGATCAACTAAGAAATTTGACGGATATATTAAAAATCTTTAATGTAATTAAGCAAGAAACTCACAAAAACGTAATATACCCGCGTGTTGATGTGCCCCACCAAAGTGGATAATTGAATCTGGAATTATTTGATTGATAAGACGAAACGGTACATACAATCGAAAATGACGAAGTGGATCAAACAATTTAAAGCTGAGGAGTACTATGAAATTGAGTGGAGTGACGAATTTTTACATTTATCTGCCGTGGTCGATTAATAAGCGCTAGAAAAATTCGCTACACGGGTCAGTGGCGAATTCAACACTTATGAGTTTTCTTGTTTTTCTGATTGCTCCAAGAGTAAAGACTGATACCTGATTCAGTCACACCGTGTTCTAAAAGCTTATAATTCTTGTATACTTATGCGACGCGGAAAAGTATGTTACCAAGATTAAGACTAGCGTCGACAAACAGAGATGCATACCGAAGAAGAGATTTAAACATTTTCCTTGTCTTAACTAGTATGGTACTTGGAGGGTGCAGAGAACTGGCTGGAGAAAGGTCTGGTCATGAGAATTACGTTGTCTTAAAGACTGTAGCATACACATGGATGTGTATTAGCTAGGGGGTTCTTTATTCTCCAGTTGGAAGGAGAAACGATATGCGCTCGACGGTACGAAGAACCGGCGGACTAGTCATATGACGATTTCGAATGAACTGATCCGCGCTCTCAAAATGGTACATAATGCAATAGGTCTTCTTGATGGAGCAAGTCCAGAACGAACCCGTGCCGGAATTCACCAATTTCATCGCTCTGAAGCTACTGTGCACAAACTGTGCACGTGCAATAGAAAAGCACCTCCTGATAATTACAGGAAGTGCTCGAAACCGCTTGGTTGAGCGGTATACTTGATGCCTCCGACGAGAATCGAACTCGTGCTGCAGCATTACCATTGCTGAGGTCTGCCACTAACCTACAGAGGCGGTTACATCTAGTATGTTACACAGTCTGTCATGAAATTTCAAGCTTTTTTAGAATAATAAGACCCCCGTCCTCCTCATGGTGAGAAGGGCGGGGGTGCGTTGAATCAAGCTTACTTCGTCCGGACCCAAACTGCTCCAGCCGAGTTGTCTTTCGCTTCGCCGACGACGTCGACGACGAGACCGTATTGTGG
>NZ_NIJF01000053.1 GCF_003316765.1 Bacillus sp. P14.5
CTCGCGCGATCGGATTCTACTATCGAAACTCGTGGCCGCCCTCCTCATCATGCTCGCCCAGTTCGTGTTCATCCTTGCCGTCACATACGGTTTTGCGTTGACGCTCGAGGGAGAGTTGACGCTCGAACAGTTCCGCAACATCTTACTTAGTGTGTCGAGCGGCGTGTTCGTCATCTTCTTGACGCTCATGTTCTCGGTCGTCTTTAAATCGGTCGGCGTCGTGATCGGCTTCACCGTGCTCGCGAACTTCGTCTCGACGATGATCGGTGGGCTTCTCATCACATGGAAACCAGCCATCGCCAAGTGGATCGTCTTCTTGCACACGGATTTGTCGATCTACTATCAAAGCCCTGGCTTCATGGAGACGATGGACGTGACGATTTGGTTCTCGGCGTTTTACGTCTTGATTCACATCGTCGCCTTCTATATCATCACGGCGTTCATGTTCCGCAGTAAAACGTTCGCCGAATGACGATTAACGTCTGAACGAGTGTGGTACTTCCTATACAGAGACTTCTTTGAATGGAGGGACCACGATGTCAAAGACGGCGTTACTCATCATCGACATGTTCAACGACTTCGACTTTGTCGGCGGGGACGATTTGTTCAACAACACCAAACCGATCGTCGAGCCGATTTTGAAACTGAAACGTCACTTTAAAGAGAACGACTGGCCGGTCATCTACTGCAATGACAACTTCGGGCAGTGGAAAAGACAGCACCGAGGACATCATTCGTCACGTCGATTCCTCGAAAAGGCAGCGCCATCGCCAAACGGATCGCTCCGGAAGACAAAGAATACTTCATCATCAAACCGAGACATTCGACGTTTTACGGAACGCAGCTCGACATCTTGTTGCGACAGCTTGACGTCACATCGCTCGTCCTGACCGGCGTCGCCTCGGACATTTGCATCTTGTTCTCGGCGAACGACGGTTATATGCGCGAATATGATCTCCACGTCCCGCGCGACTGCGTCGCCGCCGAGACCGATAAACGTAATGCTAGCGCCTTGATCGTCATCCACGAGGCGCTTGGCATCCCAATCGACGATGCAGATACGTATATAAAAGCTACCCAGGTGTGATAAAAGCCTCTGACTGTTGGACACATAATCCCAACATTTCAGAGGCTTTTTCGTTTCATTTTCAGCTATGCTAGAGGTATGAAGAAACCATGAAGGATGTGACAACATGTATCTCACAATCGGATTATCGCTACTCGTTTGCTTGATTGCCCTCATTTTTACGATCATGGTCGGACTCGGAAAAGACAAGTCAGACTACAGTCAAAAGAAAAGTTGGTCGATGGTGTCGTGGACGTATATCGTCTTGTTCCCTGTCTCATTCATGGCACTCGGCCTGTTATACTATTTCATCACTCGATGACTCGTTCATCGAGTTTTTTTATGGTACGTTTTTAACAACAGAAAAGAGGTGCCTAATTGAGTCGATTTGAAAAACTATATCCAGTCATTATCTTGCTATCCATCCTGCTCGGCCTTATATTAGGGTCCGTCAATTCTATCCGGTCGATGGCTGACTTCGCAATCTTACCTTTGCTCATGGCGATGTTATTTTTCACGTTCATCCAAATCCCGTTCGCCCAAATCCAGCATTCATTCTCGAACCGGACGTTCGCCTTGTCCAGTCTCATCCTCAATTTCGTTTGGACACCCCTATTCGCCTGGGCCATCGCCAACATCTTTTTATCTGAACAACCGGCGCTTTGGATCGGCTTCATTATGTTGATGGTCACACCTTGCACAGATTGGTATATCATTTTTACCGGTCTCGCTAAAGGTGATGTCGTCGCGTCACTAAGCATTTTACCGCTCAACCTTGTTCTTCAACTCGCCTTATTGCCAGTCTACCTTCATCTGTTAACGGGAACGTCGAGTGACATCTCGATGTCGCTACTGCTCCACAGTCTAGTCGTGCTCATGATGCCGCTCGGTTTGGCGCTTGGTGTGCGTTATTTTCTGACTAAATCCAGACAATTGCGGCGACTCGAGCGTATCGGTGCTTGGCCAATTTTCCTCTTAAGCTTGGCCGTGATGTCGATTTTTGCTTCGCAAGGTCGTCTATTAATCGAACATATTTCAATCTTGGGCCTCTTACTCATCCCATTGCTTTTATTTTTTGTCGTCAACTTCGTGATCAGTCGACGTGTCGGTAAGAAGCTGTTTCATGAGGGTGCGACCGTGACGAGTCTGCAGATGACGACGCTCGCCCGCAACTCTCCGATTGCCCTTGCTGTCGCCACGACCGCTTTTCCGAACGAACCGCTCATCGCCCTCGTACTGGTCATCGGTCCGTTAATTGAGTTGCCGGTGCTCATCATCGTCTCATTCGTGATTCAACGATTAAACCAAGGCTGACCGCCATCCGCGATCAATCAGCGAATAAGCGTCGGCTTCACTGCCAATGCAGCGGCTATTATACCGATAAGCGGGAAGACGAGCGAATACCAAATAATCAGTTCATAGTTCCCGAACAGGTCGTAGGCGATTCCGAACGGAAGCGGACCGACCGCAGAACCGAGCACCATGACAGACGTCGCCAGCCCGCTGATACT
>NZ_NIJF01000024.1 GCF_003316765.1 Bacillus sp. P14.5
TCTCTTAAACGCTCCTTAAGACCCTCTTCTACTCAAAAATGATTTCATGGGTCTCTAAAACGCTCCTTGAGACCTTTTGTAACTCAAAATATGATTCTCGGGTCTCTTGAACTCTCCTTGAGACCTTCTGTAACTCAAAAAATAGATTTCTCGGGTCTCTAAACGCTCCTTGAGACCCTCTTCTACTCAAAAATGATTTCACGGGTCTCTTAAACGCTCCTTGAGACCTATTGTAACTCAAAATATGAATTCTCGGGTCTCTTGAACTCTCCTTGAGACCTTCTGTAACTCAAAAAAGATTTCTCGGGTCTCTTAAACGCTCCTTGAGACCCTCTTCTACTCATAAAATGATTTCATGGGTCTCTTGGACACTCCTAGAGACCCTCTTCAAATCAAAAACTGGATTCACTGGTCTCTTGAACGCTCCTTGAGAACCTCTGTAACTCAAAAATAAATTCACGGGTTTCTTGGACACTCCTTGAGACCTTTTATAACTCAAATTATGGATTCACGGGTCTCTAAAACGCTCCTTGAGACCCTCTACAGCTCAAAAAATGGATTCTCGGGTCTCTTGAACTCTCCTTGAGACCCTCTCCAACTACAAAAAAAAGATTTCTCGGGTCTCTTAAAACGCTCCTTAAGACCCTCTTCTACTCAAAAAATGATTTCATGGGTCTCTAAAACGCTCCTTGAGACCTTTTGTAACTCAAATAATGAATTCTCGGGTCTCTTGAACTCTCCTTGAGACCTTCTGTAACTCAAAAAAAGATTTACTCGGGTCTCTTAAACGCTCCTTGAGACCCTCTTCTACTCATAAAATGATTTCATGGGTCTCTTGGACACTCCTAGAGACCCTCTTCAAATCMAAACTGGATTCACTGGTCTCTTGAACGCTCCTTGAGAACCTCTGTAACTCAAAATAAATTCACGGGTTTCTTGGACACTCCTTGAGACCTTTATAACTCAAATTATAGGATTCACGGGTCTCTAAAACGCTCCTTGAGACCCTCTACAGCCTCAAAAAATGGATTCTCGGGTCTCTTGAACTCTCCTTGAGACCCTCTCCAACTACAAAAAAAGATTTCTCGGGTCTCTTAAACGCTCCTTAAGACCCTCTTCTACTC
>NZ_NIJF01000114.1 GCF_003316765.1 Bacillus sp. P14.5
CGTCAATACTTGGTCTTATTCGGAACGAAGTTTTAAAGATTCATAAGAAGCGACGACTCCTCGTCGTCTCGATCATCTTGATTGTGCTCGTTTCGATGTTCACGTATGCGAACTATCGTCAAATCGAGAAACAGCGCGAAGAACAAGGGACGATCGATTGGCGCGTCGATTTGCAACAAGAGATTGTCGATACGCAAAACCGGCTCGCCTCGGCGAACGTTCAGGACGAGTTCCGTCAAATCTTGGAGTTCCAGGTCCAACAGAATCAATACTACTTAGATAATGATATCAACCCGAACTATCCCGGGGCTCCGACGTTCATGCGAGTCTTCTTCTCGCAAGGGACGACGCTCGTGCTGCCGCTCTTCATCATCGTCTTGATGGCGGATATCGTCAGCGGTGAACACAATGACGGGACGATCAAGACACTGTTGTCACGGCCCCGTAAGGCGATTCAAAATCTTGCTCGCCAAATGGATGACGACGCTGCTTTATACGTCGATTCTCATCTTCATCACGGCGTTCGTTAGTTACGCCATCTCCGGCATCGTGCTCGGTTGGGACGGATGGACCGCTCCGATTTTGACCGGCTTCCAGGCCTCGTCGACGGGGACGTTCTCGACCGACTTCGTTCATACGCTGCCGATGTGGCAATACTTGCTCATGTCGGTCGGACTATCTTGGTTTGTCGTCGCAAGCCGTCGGGACGATTGCGCTCATGATCTCGGTCATCGTCAAAAACACGGCGACAGGGATTGGGGATCATGATGGCCGTCCTGATTTCAGGACCGCTCCTCACGTCGCTCGGGTCGAATTGGGACAGCTCGAAATATTTGGTCAACGTCAACTTCGGTCTTCATACCTATCTCGAGGGGCAAGCCCCACCAATCGAGGGGATGACGTTGCCGTTCTCGCTCATCGTCATATTCGTCTGGTCGCTAGCGGCTCTCGCGTATGCGTTCTACCATTTCACACAAAAAGATGTCTATTGATGACTGGCGTCACCTTCCATGGTGACGCTTTTTTGTTACGGCTGATACGACTAGAGAAGAGGACGGGTTAGTGCAAATGTCTTAATAATTTGAATTGTCAAAATAATTAAAAAGTTGGATACATTAAATGTGTGAAACTATGTAAAGTAGGAGACACCACATAAGGAGGGAAACACACATGAAAAAGTTTTATCTACATCACTCATCGCAGGAGTCTTGCTCGTGCCACAACTCGTCGGCGCGGCGGAGCTCAAGTCGGGCACGTTGACGAAACCATCGAACGAAGCCCCGACGACAATCGTCAAAGAGTATGCGAAAAGCGAAAGGCGAATTCAAAACGCTCGAATCGAAGCGTGACAAAGTCGGACAAGTTGTCAAATTACAACAGACGGTCGACGGAGTGCCAGTCTTCGGTGGAATTGTCGTCGGTGTCGTCGATAATGATGGTCAATTGAAAACGGTCGTCGATGATACGAAACAACTTAAAGGATTACATAAATCGATCAAGCTGAATGAGCAAAAAGCGGTCGCTCGTTATAAAGAGCTTGTCGGCCACAAAGGCGCATACGAGCTTGAGCCGGCAGCGGAACTCGTCGTCTATCCGAATGGTGAAGAGGCGGTCTATGCGTATGAAGTGACCGGGACGATCCTTGATGCGGATGAGCCGTCACGCTGGACATACTTCATCGATGCGGCAAGCGGGAAAGTATTGAACAAATACAACCAATTGGCGCACGCCAAACCGGCGAACGGCGTCACGGGTACGACATTTACGGGAACGGGAATCGACGTCCTTGGTCAGAGCCAAACGTTCAAGACGACGAAGAGCGGTTCATATTACTATCTCCAAGACTCGACGCGCGGTAAAGGCATCTATACGTATGACGCCGGAAACCGGACGCGCCTTCCTGGATCTCTCTGGGCCGACGCTGACAACGTCTTGAACACGACGTACGACCGGGCCGCGGTCAGTGCCCATGTCAACGCGACGAAGACGTATGACTTCTTCAAGAACACTTATGGACGCAACAGTTACGATAACAACGGTGCGGCCCTCAACTCGACGGTCCACTATAGCCGTAGCTACAACAATGCGTTCTGGGATGGCAGCAAGATGGTGTACGGTGACGGGGACGGCCAAACGTTCACGTACCTCTCTGGTGCACTCGACGTTGTCGCTCACGAATTGTCACACGCCGTTACAGAATACACGGCCGGTTTGATCTATCAAAATGAATCGGGTGCGATCAACGAGGCGGTATCAGATATCTTCGGTACGGTCGCGGAATATAGCGTCGGCTCGAACTTCGACTGGTTGGTCGGGGAAGACATCTATACGCCTGGTGTGGCTGGGGACGGTCTCCGTTCGATGTCGAATCCGGCAGCATATGGTGACCCGGACCACTACTCGGTCCGTTACACGGGGACGCAGGATAACGGCGGCGTCCACATCAACTCAGGAATCGTCAACAAAGCGGCTTATCTCTTAGCGAGCGGCGGTTCGCACTACGGCGTCTCGGTCCAAGGCATCGGCGTCATGGAGATGGGGGACATCTACTACCGTGCCCTCACGGTCTACTTGACACCGACTTCAAACTTCTCAAGCCTACGTCAAGCCGTCGTTCAATCGGCCAAAGACTTGCACGGTGCGACGAGCACGCAAGCAGTCGCAGCGGCGAAATCGTTCGATGCGGTCGGCATCAACTAAACTTGATTCAGTCCTTTTCGCTTCGGCGGAAAGGATTTTTTGTCGCTATTTTTTGAAAGAATAGGGTAAATAGGTGTTGTACTTAGAATTCAATCGAGTCAAGGAGGACACATGGATATTCAAACTTTGCGCATTGACCATAAAAATGGGATTCGTCTCAGCGATTTCCCGACCACGATACAAGATCGGCCATCTGACGAGACGTTACAAAACGAGTTGATTCCAAAGAGCGTGGAGCGATTGAAAGAGTTGCATTGGAAGCTGTACGCCGAATCGAAGAAAGGGATCGTTGTCGTCTTGCAGGCGCTCGATGCCGGCGGCAAAGATGAGGCGATCAGTTATATCTTTTCAAATCTGAACGCGCAAGGGTTGAAGACGAACGCGTTCCAAAAACCGTCGGACACGGAAAAGAAACACGATTACTTGTGGCGGATGCATGACCTCATGCCAGAGCGGGGGCAGGTAGGCATCTTGAACCGGTCGCATTATGAAGAAGTGATCGCTCCGCGCGTCCATGACTTGCTCGGGGAAGAGGTCATCCCTGATGAAGAGGACAAAGAGTCGGTATGGAAGGTCCGTTATCGCCAAATCAATGACTTTGAACAATATTTAGATGAGAACGGATTCAAAGTCATCAAATTTTCTTTAACGTGTCAAAAGAAGTCCAGCGTGACCGCTTGCTTGAACGACTGAAAGATCCAAGTAAGAACTGGGAGTTTTCATTTAATGACGTCGAAGAGCGAAAGCATTGGGATGATTACCAGGATATCTTTGAGGATATGTTATCGAACACGGCGTCGAAACATGCACCCTGGTTTGTGCTCCCGGCAGATGATGACTGGTACGCCAGATATATCGTCTCCACGATTATGATTGACGTCCTTGAAGACATCGATCCTAAATTCCCGACATTTACGGAGGACGAACAGGACCGGATTGATGAAGCGATTGAAACGCTCGAGAATGAGTGACCTTTGTCGACTCCGTGAACATCCATTTCCCCACTTGCACTGAAAACGAATTCACGTTACAGTGGACGTATAAAATAAGACGTCAGACATCTGTACGAAGGAGCAATGAGAGTGGGGAATATTAGTTTATTATTTGGTGGCGTGGCACTGTTCATTAACAGCCTCGTCTTATTCGGGAAAGTGGACGTCAAGAGTGCGGGTGTATTCAGTCTCTTCACCGGGCTATTGCAGACGTTCATCGCGACGTGGCTCGTCATCGGGGCGAGTTCGGCGGAAGTGTTCGGATATGCGAGCATCTATTTGTTCGCTTTTCACCTATTTGTACGTCGGTGTGACATTTTTGTTCGACCTCGACGGACGTGGCGTCGGTTGGTTCTCGCTATTTGTTTCGATTTCAGCCGTTTTTTATGCCACCATCTCGTTCACGACGGGCGATGTGATGGGCGCCGTAACCTGGTTGTTCTGGTCGTTCCTATGGGGACTGTTCTATGTAGGGATGGGTCTTGGGCGCCAAATTGATGGGTTGACGGCCCGAGTCGCATTCGTGCTCGCTTGGTTGACACTGATCGTCCCGGCGCTGTTTGGACTGGCCAACTTGATGACACCGCTCTATGACGTGATCTGGTGGGCAGCGAGCGGCACGACGGTTCTCTATATTGGGTTCACGATGTGGCGAGGCCGCCGAGTTCTTGAAGTGACACAATGAATGACGCTCTT
>NZ_NIJF01000006.1 GCF_003316765.1 Bacillus sp. P14.5
GTAAGGTTCGAGTCGTAGACGTTCGGATTGCAGTTTGATATGACTCATCGTCCCCGCCCCTTTCATTCACAGTCTGAACTATTCAATTTCCCGTTTTTATTTCGAAGCTAATCCTGGTTACGCGACAACTTTCAATCCGATGACACTTCCGATAATAAGCAGTAGGAAGAAGATGCGCCAGCGGTCCCGGGACTCGTTCAAGTACAGCATCCCGAGCACGACCCCTCCGGCCGCTCCAATCCCGACCCAAATCGAATAAGCCAATCCGAGCGGGAGCGTCTCGAGCGAACGCGACAATAAATAAAAACTTAAAAGCGAACGTTCCGACCGATAAGACCGACCATTTAAAAATCTGATAACCTTTCGATTTGCCCATCCAAAAGACGGCCATCATCTCGGCAAGGCCGGCGCCAATTAAAAATACCCAACTCATGCCGACTCACCTCCCGTCACTTGTTTCAATCCAATCACGCCGACCAACAGTGTGATGATAAAGACGAGCTTCATCCCAGTGAGTGCCTCATCGAACAAGACCGCCCCGACGATGACCGTTCCAACGGCTCCGATGCCGGTAAAGACCGCATACCCGGTCCCGGCCGATAATGTCCGGAACGACATCGCCAATAATCCGAAGCTGACGACCAATAATAGAACGGTGACCACACTCGGTCCGAGTACCGTGAATCCGTTCGACAGTTTCATCGTCGTCGCCCAAACGATTTCGAGCAGCCCGGCGAGGATGAGCCAAACCCAGGCCATTTTGATCTTGTCTCATGTCCATCCGACTCCTTTCTTAAAGATAGTGAATGCGGCCCGTTGCCGCTTGACGCGATTTGTCTCGAGCGTGAAGAGCGAGATGAGCGCACCGTCGAGAAAACAATAATAGGCATCATAGACGTCCTCAAGCGACTGCTCAGGTAACGCGCCTTGCTCCATCGCCAATCGGAACTGTTCTTTCTCGAACGCTTGCAGTTCCGTTTCGACCGAACCGAGCGTCGCCTCGATGAACGAGCGTAGTTCAGGCGGCGGGACGAGCAACATCCGCTTCGTCAGCATCCACGTCTCCTCTTCTTCAAAGAAGCGAATCAACGCCTCGATGATGACCTCGATCCGCTCGAGTGGCGCCGCGTCTGTGGTCGCATCCTGCGCTTCTCGCCAGACGAGATCATAACGGTTCGCCATGTCCTCGACGACTTGTTTGAACAGCTGCTCTTTCCCTTCGATGTGGGCGTAGAGCGACGCCTTTTTGATGCCGACATCCTCGGCAAGCGAGGCGAGCGACAGACCTTCATATCCTTCGAGCGCAAAGCGGCGCCGCGCCGCGAGTTCGATTCGTTGTTTCGTGTTCATTCAGTACCGGCCCCTTTCTCTCCCATCACTTTACCTAACGAACGGTAGGTAGTCAAGTGTGAGGATTGCATTCCCCGGTCCCACCCGCCAAAATGAAGACAGTTGATGTGAAAGGAGCGTTTGACATGCTTGAGCAATTTAGCTTTGCGTTACCGACCGAAACGACACGCGGACGGAAACGGATTGTCCGCGTCTATCGTCCCGACTTCGTGTCGACAGATGAGACGTTGCCCGTCCTCTATATGCACGACGGCCAAAACGTGTTCGATGGCAAGACCGCCACAATCGGGGAAGGTTGGTCGATTGACCGCCAGATCGAGGATTTGCAGCTGCCGCTCATGGTCGTCGCCATCGCGAGCGCCCCGGACTGGCTCGACCGCTACGACGAGTATTCGTTTTATGAGGATGAGATGCTGTATCGACGAATCGGAGCAGAACTCGCCAAGACGCGGCCCACCCTCGGGGGCAGAGGTCGGGCTTACACCGATTGGCTCATGCGAGAGTTGAAGCCATGGATTGACGAACGCTATGCGACCGACCCGGACGACGTCGGCGTGATGGGCAGCTCGATGGGTGGTGTCATCTCACTTTATATGATGGCGGCCTATCCATCCATCCGACGTGTCGGTGCGCTGTCGACGGCCGCTTGGGCCAACCTCGACTCGCTCATTCAAGAAGTAAAGCAGGCCGACGTTTCAGCGCGCCTCTATATGGACATCGGCACGAACGAGACGAGCGGACCGATCACGCCCA
>NZ_NIJF01000077.1 GCF_003316765.1 Bacillus sp. P14.5
CGCCAAATCGCAACGTCTCGCGCGTGGTAGCGCGGGTTCTCTTCTTGTTTATACGTCGTCTCATGCTCTTCATCTAAGATGAGCAGGCCGATGTTTTCGAGCGGGGCGAAGATGGCCGAACGTGCCCCGACGACGACATCGACTTCACGCCGCTTGATTTTCCGCCACTCATCATATTTCTCACCTTGCGACAAGGCGCTATGAAGGACGGCGACACGGTCGCCGAAGCGGCGTTTGAACCGCTTCACCATCATCGGCGTGAGCGAGATCTCCGGAACGAGCAAGATCGCCTGCTTGCCTTCATCGACGACTTGACCGATCGCTTCCAGATAGACTTCCGTTTTACCGCTACCGGTGACGCCATGCAGGAGCAACGTCTCCCCGGCTTCGGCGTCCCGGATGGCATGGACGGCCGTCGCTTGGCTGTCGTTCAGTTCGACCGTCTCGACGACTCGTTCGATCGTGGCGTACGGGTCGCGGTTCAGTTCGACCTCGGTCACGTTGATGGCACCGAGCGTCTCCATCTTTTGCAGTTGGGCGCGCGACAGCCCGATTTGACGTAATGACGACCAATACATGCGCGGCACGTCCTTAAGCAACTGAATCGCTTCTTGTTGCTTCTTCGCGCGGGCCGGGATGAGCGTCGCATCGATGAGCTCGATGACGAGATCGGTCTTGACCGTCCGTTTCTCTTTTAACACCGGTGCGAGCAAAATATCCCCTTTCTTGGCGAGCGCCAAGATGATGGACTGCGTCTCTTTCGGATATTCCGAAAGATGGGTGCCGGCCCGGACACCGTCCGGAAGCGTCTCACCTTTGATTTCTTTATCGTAACTCACTTTCAAAGCCGCCGGTAACATGGCAAGGAGCGCCGACGACCGGAAGCAGAGCGTCGTCTCTTTCACGTGGGTCGATAAGTCGAGCAACTCATCCGTCAGTGAGGACTCTTCGTCCAATAACGCTTCGAGCGGCTTCAAGCCTTCCCGTGTTCCTTCCGACACACCGGTCACGATGCCGAGCAGACGGCGTGAACCGAACGGGACCGAGACGCGCATCCCCGGTTCAATCAACGTCTCGAACTGGGTTGGGACCTCATAATCGAACGGACGATCGATTGTGATGACCGGGGCATCGACGTGGACGTGGGCGATCATCGTAAATCTTCCTTAAAGTGGGTGAGCAATTCAACGGCGAGCTCGCGTTTGCTTTGACGCGGCAAGCGGACATGGGCCCCGTCCGCGCGGAACAACATGACCTCGTTGTCGTCAGAGCGGAAGCCGATATCCGGCTCAGACACGTCGTTCGCGACGAGATAGTCGACCCGCTTGCGAGCGATCTTATCGCGTGCATGTTGTTCAAGGTTTTCCGTCTCGGCCGCGAAGCCGACGAGCAATTGATGCGTTTTCTTCTCCCCGAGCGTCTTCAAAATATCGGTCGTCTCAACGAGCTCGATTGTCAACGGGCCATGCACTTTTTTATGTTTCTCGGTATGGACCGTCTGCGGGCGATAGTCGGCGACGGCGGCCGATTTGATGACGAGGTCTTGGTCATCGTAGCGCGCGAGCACCGTCTCGAGCATGTCGGTCCCTGATTCGACCGGGATTGCGGTCACGCCGTCCGGTACAGGCACTTGAAGCGGACCGTGGACGAGCGTGACATAGGCGCCCATGTCACGGGCCGCTTCGGCGAGCGCGACGCCCATCTTGCCCGATGAGTCGTTTGATAGGAAACGGACCGGGTCGATGCGTTCGACCGTCGGCCCCGCCGTGATCAACACCCGCTTCCCGAGCAGATGTTTCGGGACGAACTGGCTCTCGATGATCCGGACGAGGTCTTCCGGTTCCGGCAAACGTCCTCCACCGATCCAACCGCAAGCGAGATTGCCGACGCCCGGCTCGATGATTTGATAGCCGAACGTTTTGAGCGTCTCGATATTACGGCGTGTGGCCGGGTGTTCCAGCATATTGACGTTCATCGCCGGTGAGACGATAACGGGGCACTTCGCCGCTAAGATCGAGGTCGTGATGAAGTCGTCGGCAATACCGGCCGCGAGTTTCGCGATCATGTTCGCCGTCGCCGGTGCAACAACGATCAAGTCACTTGTATCGACGACGTCGATGTGGGCAATCTTGGTCGGGTCGTGTTCCTCGAACACGTCGGTGTATACCGGATTTCGACTCAACGCCTGGAACGTCGCTTTCCCGACGAACTCCTCGGCAGAGGTCGTCATCGCCACGCGTACGTTCGCACCGGCCTGGACGAGTTTTGACGTGAGGGCGCACGCCTTATACGCCGCGATCCCACCGCTCACACAAAGCAAGATATTCCGATCGTTCAACATTCACATTTCTCCCCTTTATAGACAATGAGACCCAAGTCGCATCCGACTTGGGTCACAATTCATCCGTTGTTCTTTTCGTTCACGATGATTGTCGTGTCACCCGAGAATATTTCTTCTAGCGCTTGACCGACCGGCTTATACGATTTTGGCACGGCGATTTTCGCTGCTTTTCCGTCCTGAATTTGGCGGGCCCGCTTCGCGGCCACCGTCACGATCGTGTATTTCGACGGGATGATACGTTGTAAGGCATCAATCGAAGGGTATAACATTAAATGACCTCCATCATGGCTTTTTTATAGAGAGACGCGACACGTTCACGCTTACAATGCTCGGCCGTCACGATTGCCTTGATCCGGTCAATCGCTTTGTCCACTTCATCATTCGTAACGACGTAATCGTATGCATCCATCAATTCAATTTCTTCCCGGGCGACGAGCAAGCGTTGCTTGATCACATCTTCCGATTCCGTGCCTCGACCGACTAAGCGGTTGCGTAGTTCTTGCAAGCTTGGCGGAGCCAAGAATAAAAGACCGCTTCTGGAAAACGCTCTTTCACTTGGAAAGCGCCTTGGACTTCAATCTCGAGGATGACGTCTCTTCCGCTCTCGAGTGTCTCACGAACCCATTCAACCGGTGTCCCATAATAGTTGCCGACAAATTCAGCGTGCTCGAGCAATTGATCGTGCTCGATCATGTCTTCAAATTGTTCTCTCGTCTTAAAGAAGTAATGTACGCCTTCCACTTCCCCTTCACGCGGTTTCCGGGTCGTCGCCGAGACCGAATATTGAAGGTTGTTGTCCTCTTCCTCACGGAGTACGCGGCACACTGTCCCTTTTCCGACCCCGCTCGGGCCAGACAAGACGATTAATAATCCTCGTTCTTTAAAATTCACTGCAAGACCTCCATCTTCTAACATCACATTTAATTATAATAGCAGTCAATCAATTGTTCCGGCAAGAAGAAGTTCGGATTTCCTAC
>NZ_NIJF01000067.1 GCF_003316765.1 Bacillus sp. P14.5
AAGTCGGTGACTCCCTTAGGAGTTGAACCTCTTTTAGTCTTACAAGAACCTTATTATTCGATAAAGAACTGTCTTACATGGTTGAATGATTCTTCATTAGTCTAGTGGCTATCCCTCCAGGTTGATTAGACCGTTCATTGGTACTGTGCCACCACTTTCACTGATATAAAGAGAAGTTATACAACAACTATTATCATTATTGCTTTCCTTATCACCGTTTCATTAGGAGTAAGCCCTCCACGTTATCAGCTTACAACGTTGAATTATATCTATTATAGATTGAACTTAGGTGCTTCCTGTAAGCCTGTTAGCATTCATACGCCTGTAACGTATCATGGATTTTAATATTAATTAATCTTACTCACCCATATCTAACCTCACAATTTGGTGATATACACATTTCTATGTATCGCAGGTATAGACCCGTACATCCAGAAGTTTGTCAGCTTAACCTTTTCTTTAGGTCATTTAAGCATTCTCACCATATTCAATCAACCCAAGCATCATGATTTACACCACCCCCGCGGGTAGGCTTTCGTCAGCTCATTTTAGCTGATACGGTAAATTCTTACGCCTTTTCACCGAGCTCTTAACACTATCTTTCTTACTAAATCCAGTGCTAATCGACTAAGAGAGAACCCTTCCAAGCGTTACCTCTTCATTTGATTCTTCGATATAATCCTTCAATTCCATAAGGAATTGTCTACCTTTTACCTGAGTAATGTGTAACCACTCTCAGCTGTAGTAGAAACATTTCGCACAATTAACCCGCTCCGTTAGCAGAAGATGCTGACGTAAAAGAAGGTAGGCCGCTGCTTGTTCAGCAAACGCCCCCAATAGTTGAAGAATAATTTACTTATTTTCTACATCGTCTATCCGCTTTTCTAAGTTATTTATCCTTTCATTTGTTTCATTATTGGAGTTGTTCATTCGATTGGATACCATTTTAAACAACGATATAAAGAATAAGACTAAGACAAAAGCACCTAGTAAATACCCTATAATGATTTCCACATAATCACTCCTTCATATCTTTATTCAATTATCCCATTGAAATTGGGAAATAGCCGGCTAGATTACCCGATTTTTTAATTGTTGCATCCGACTATTGAGTAACTTCATTTTTCATTTTCTTTTGAAGCACAAAGTAACTATCGATAAACCAATGCTAATAAGCACCATACCAAACCCCATAATTATCGACACATTAAACCCTTGTATTAGTGAATAAGTTATTATTAATATGGTAATGGCAAGGCTGACAAGTCCTTTTGTTTTATTCTTAATGTAAATTGATGTGAAAATAGCAAATGCCAAGGAAACCCCGACTAACTGTGATAAAAAAACCGTTATATACATCCAAATACTAAAGTCCATTTATTTACGCCCCTTACAAGTCATACTTTTAGTTCAATAGATAAATTCCACTTTAATACTCTTACAGTAAAGATAAGTAAATGTTACAACTAACCTCTCATTCCGTAGAGCTGCCTTGCATCTGAAGATAATATCTTTTATGAAAGGATAGATGGATTCTTTTTCCGCAGACACCCCATCATTTTACTGAAAAAACCGGATATCCAAACAATTAGATACATTGGAGCCGCAACTATAATCATCCCTGCAAATAAATAGCTAATCGATCTAATAATAAATTTCAAAATATCATATGTAGCACCTACTAGATCATCAATACACCTTAACACAAAAGTCCCTCGACGACGTATAGCTTGGTAATTTCATTTTAATATCTTTTTATATCCTATATTCAACATTATATCTTCTTAATGTCTTTTAGAGTCGATGAAGAGCGACCACATATATAATGCAATCGCTCAAAATTATTATTCAGAAACCGGTACAACGAATTCAAGTTCACTCAAACTTTTATCTTTACCCTCCTCCTCCTTAACAACAGGAATTATAGTTATGGATTTCACATCTTCTTCTATTGGTTCAAAATATATTTGACTGCTTAAATAGAGACGACTTCCCCTGTGGTCAATAAGAATTCTACCAGTCTTTATCAAGCCCATTTCTTCCCCATTATCTGCGATTAGTTTAAAGGTTAATGCTTGTTCATTGAAATTTAAGTTCGAGGGAAGTGAAAAGACATACTTCACCTTTGTACTACTAGGAGTTAATTCCATTGAGTCAATACTGAAACTATATTTTCCTGATTTGATATCTTTTTTAGGAATAATTATCTTTTCTTTTTCTGTTTTCTTGGCCGCTAAGTCAAATCGCCAATGTCCTTTCTTGTTTAACACATCCGTGATATCCAGCTTAACATTAACTAAATCTGAAGACTTTGGTAACTCATCACCTGCTATTGTAATTATGCCGGTAATATAGTCATTTTGATAAGTTGCCTTAGACGAATACCCAACCTGCTTCCTATCAACATAGATTTCTGCATCTGAAATTCCTAAAATTTTATATTGTTTTAACACTTCTTTATCCTTAACCTTTAATGGTATAGAATATCCTATTTCCAATCTTGAATCATCATAATATAAATCTGTAATTGTAATAGCTACTCCATCTTCTTCAACTGTTTGACCTATTGATTTTACTAATCCTTTTTCATTTGCAGCCTTTAAACCGTCATCAGCGTATGGTAATACTGAGTTAATTAGAGGAATCTTACTTAATACAGTTGCCATTGTTGGTGAAACAAAACCGCTTCCAAGTAAAACGGTCAAGAATAGTACAGCTGCTGTAGACAAATAAGCAATTTTTTTCCCTCTTTTATTACTATTAGAGCTTTTATATATAGTCTTACTGATTATTAAATCCAACTCTTCTTCTGGTATCTCAATCCGTTCAATATCCTCTTTAAACTTGATTATTGGCTTATTCATTAACACAATCCTCCTTCAACAAGATTCTGAGTTCTTGTATTGCACGATGAAGATTTGACTTAACAGTACCTTCCGGAAGATCCAGTATCTTTGCTATCTGTTTTAATGTTTTATCTTGATAATATTTAAGGATAATAAGTGTTTTATAACGCTCATTTAGATGGTCAATTGCAGTGAAAAGTTCTAACCTATCAACTATATTAGCTTCTCTGCTAGGAGTACTGACATCAATTTCAAAATCAATAGACACAACTTTCTTTCTCTTTTTGATAAAATCCAAAGATTTATTAATTAGGATTCTCATTAACCAACTGGAAAAGTAGGTCGGCTCTTTTAGATTCTTTATTGAAATAAGTGCTTTATAAATAGTTTCCTGAACAATATCGAGTGAATCATCCTTATTCTTAGTGTATAAAAAAGCAGTTCTATATAGTTTAGTCTTTTCGGCTTCAATAAGTTGAGTAAAAGCATTTTTATCACCTTTTTTTGCTTTGTTTATTAACTTGTAATTTTTCATATTGACCTCCTTTCCCTTATTAGACCTTGTTGTATATTTTTTAGTTCCAAGAATAGAGAAATTATTTTAAAGAAAATTAAAATAAGACGAAACATAAGTTCCGTCTAACTTTAACAGATCTTCCATTAAATGGCCCTTTAACGGAATAACTTTTTAGACCAAGATTTATTCAATCGAGATGAACCTAAAAAGATAACATCCATAAATTCCTATTTCACAACACAAAGGTAGATAATTAATTTATTGGGATGCATTTTAAGTTACGAATTAAATTCTGAGCTAGCATAGATTACTACCTAATTGGATAAACCTAAGGAAAGTTAAAGGAATATTAATAAGTCACTCGGTCTATTCGAACCTTTTACAGGGTTATATTTCCAAGAAGAGTAAGAATAATAAATGGGGACCAACTTAATCATTGTCTTTACTGAACTAATTATTCATCCTCAAATATGAAGGAGGCCAGCAATGTCCAATCAAAGACGAAAAATTCCACACAACCCTAATAAACGTCCTTGTATAGCCAAAAATATTACATTCCCTGTACAAAAAGAAAATGAATACTGGATACGATTACTATCTAGCAAAAAATAAACTCAGATAATTAAGCACTGTCATCTCTCTGTGGTTTCTGTGTGAAAGTGTAATAAAAGGCAAATTTGAATCGTAAAATAAGAATTATGTTTTCTAGTTCATTTCTATGTAATAGTGATTATAAAAAAATGCTTGCAGCATAAACGTTCGTCCCACTCGCTATTCATTAGATTAGAATTCATTTATTATAAAAATCAATCAAATCCATATTATCAACAGTCTTCTTTTACTTCTTCGTAAGTTCTTCATCTTTTTATTTGTTCGATTGCTTTGTTTAATATTAAATCTTCACTGTATTGATAATAATACTTTTTATCATCCATTTCTCCAACACCTCCACTCTATTGTACAAAAGCAAATTAATTTTATAAACAGAATGAAAAGACAAGGGATCTTCCTTTATCAAATAAATAGAAATTCTTTCTAACTTAAAATGAGCGGAAGTTTAAAAAACTCCCACTCATTCATATAACGTTAATTATGTAAAGAGTAATCTCTCATTTTACTAACTCATTAACTCTAGATCCCCTAATGAAAATGAACTTAAGGGTGCATCTATATTGCCTTACAAAAATATAAGATGAAGACACGGGTAAAAAATTAATTACATATATAACATTCTTAATATTTCTGCTGATTGACAATAACAAAATCCCCATCACCAGGATGAATGGTATCAGTTTGTGAGTATTGCTTAACCTTTTTGCTTCTCCTTTTAATGCCAACTATTTTTCCTTCGATTAGAACATCACTAAGAACCGACTTAATTTCATTAACGCAATAGATTGTTACAGCAAAGAACAGCAAAGGTCCTAGTACCAGGTAAGGCTTAATAAATACCTGTTGTATATTGATACTGATTGTCGCAGCCCATTCATTTGTAGCTGAAAAGTAAACTGGATTAGATTCCAATATGCCGAAATTTTCAGTCACCAGCCCACCTAAACAAATTTGAAGAATACCAAGCTGAATTAAAAGAAGAAGGGTCTGGGACAGTTGCTCCGAAAACATTACCACTGAATGACGACTGAATTGCGGCCACAGATGTTTTCGAACCAAATGAAAACGACTAGCTCCCATCTGACGTGATACTTGAATGAATTCATTTTTAAGAAAGTCATTCATCCCTTGCCCGACATACATCCCAAGAGAAGGAATAACCATGAGTGCAATAACAAAGATCTCGATTAAAAGAAACGTAAAAGAGTTAAGAGATCCTGCTGCATATTCTAGCTGAAGAGGATACAGAAGTATGAAACCGACGATTGCTAATGGGATGAAATTGAAAGTGTCCCACAGACCTTTGAATATCGAACGAAACCAATTTGGCATGAATGCATAAAAGAGACCGGTAACAAATCCACCTATCATCCTGAGAAAAGCAATTGCCAATGCTGAGAGCAATGTATACTTAGCTCCACTTAGTAGCATAACAAATTGGTTTCTTCCAAGTTTATCACTCCCTATAGGTGGCATTTCGGAAGGTGAATAAGGTGGTGCTGCGATGACCTTGCTTGATTTCGGATCTTTTAAATATGAAGGTCCTGACTCTTGAAAGTCAGGATTTAACATAGGAACTAAAAAGCTCGCGAATATCATACCCGTTATAATAAGAAAAGGTAACCAAAATCGAAAAGACCTAAATAATGTCATACTCCCACTTCCCCCCCTGAAGTTTTGATGATTAAGAGTCTCCAAAAGTTAAAAAGAATAAAAAATGGAATGTATACTAGAAGCATTCCAATAAAAAAGGCACTTGGTTCATCAGTGGCAGTGTTAAGCATAGCAATCATAAATCCGTTAATATTAAATAATATTTCAATAATCAGCAGATTCGAAAGCATTAGCAAGAAAATAGGCTTTAGGTGATAATAAAATTGAACCCATACATTTCGGAAAAGGTGTACCCAAACCGTATATGCCTTAGAAAATCCTTTTGAAAAAGAAAATTCAACATATGGCTTATCCTTTTCTTCCCTAATTTGAAACAGAAAGTGCTTTGTCAAGAAAGCAATAGGTAATATGGACAGACAAAGTATAGGAAGAACGAAAATTTTCTCCTCTCCAAGTGTATAAATATCAAATAAAAGGATATCAGTTTTCTTAAAAAGCCATATGATAAATAATTGTAAAAGCACAACAATGAGGACATCAGGGAGAGAATCGAATAAGTCTAGGACACGTAGGAGAGCTCTATATATCCTTCTAGGAAGAAACATGAACAAATAACTGGCTATTACTGAAATGGCAACTGCCAAAATAAATGAAGTTGCAAGAAGAAGAAAGGAATAACCAAACAGCTTTAAAAGAATAGGAAAGATGGGATAAACCTTATCTCCCTCTCCAATTTTTATAAGAACAGAATCTGGATGCATTACGTTATAGAAGATTTGCTTCAGTGTGTGTAAGTACTTTGCAAAGTTTATAACAAGTTCATAATCATACATGAGTAACGAACCCGCTCCACTAAATAGAAAGAGCCCGATACAAGTGAGTAGAAACTGAATCGGTAACCATATAACCTGTTTCATGCCTACCCCTCCTATTTGTTGAACACATTTTATAATCCTTAATCTATATTTGGTCATCTCATTGGCCTTGACTGTGAAATAGAAGGAGCTAGACTCCAAGAACCTCCATATTCACTAATGATTGGAGCATACTTTACAAAACCTGTTAAACTTTCCCCTTCTACATCATACTTTATTAAACCATCGCCTTTATCTATGAATTCTCCATTTTTCCCGTATCTATCTTGAACTGTTTCGTCTTGTAGGTTTGGTCTAAACCAAACTTCTAGTTGAAACTGTTGATCATCCCTTTCTTTATCAATTACCTTTGTAAATTCACCAGCTTCATCAATTTCCGCGGTATACTCTCTAGTAAAGTCTTTTGAGATCTGACCCTTCCCCTCCAAAATTTCTGTGTTTTTTATATTTTCCGGAAAACTTCTTAAACCTATTAGAATTATAGTTCCTTTAGGTAAGTTGGTCTGACCTCGAATCACTAATCTGGCGTTCTCTATATGTACACTTCCTTCTAAAGTCACTTCTACACTTTTTTTACTTATGGTGGGTTGGGAGTCTAAAGATTCATCATAAAAAACAACTCTACAACCAGTAAGAAGTACCACCAATATTACAATTGGAATTAAAATTTGAATTCTTTTAACCATTCCTATAATCTCCTTCATAAATATATAACTGCCAGGTATATAGTGATTTCCTTTAGTAGAATATTAGGTACATAACTTACCAAGAAATATTAGCCTCTAACAATGGGTATAATTATTTTAGTAATTTTCCTTCCCCCATAAAGCATCCTCCTTTTTTTAACTCTTCAAATTTATCTCTTACAAACTGTGGACTAATACTTTTGGCTAAAATTCATAATATAAAATTTTCAGCCATGGTGAACAGGTGACATTAGACTGATCTCGTTTGTAATCAATCACCCTTTCCACTCATAGTACTATATCTATTTAAACAGCGTTTCTCCTGATTTAAGCCATTTTCAAAAGTTTTTTTAGTTGAATCTATCTTAAATGTCCTTTATCAATCTATAATATAAATATCTTTATTTTTGTGAGGAGAATAATTATTATGGAGATGATTTCAACGATTGGTAAAAGTTTAAAGGACTTAAGAACATACCAAAAGGTTTCTCAAAAAAACTTAGCCAAGGATATTTGTACTCAAGCATATGTAAGTATGATAGAAAAGGGCGAAATTATACCATCGGCTCATATTTTACACGCTTTTGCCCAAAAGCTCGGTGTACCGATTGATTATTTTTTTGATACTCCAGACAGTACAATCCATGAATATCATTCTGAGTTTATTAGTCAAGTTCGTATGGCAATTAAAAAAATGAATATTCAGTTGTACAAGGTATGGTTTCGTCCCAAAGAGACAACCCTCTTTTTCAAACAGTGAAAATGAGGAAGTTTATCGAATATCATTTAGGAATCTGTAAATATTATCTTGATAAGGATCTTACTGGGTCATTAGATACCCTTAGAAATATTCTAAGTGATAAGGATCACCAATATTTTCAGGAAGATGTAGAAACATTAATTGCTATTGCTAATATTCTATCTGAAGAAAAGCACTTGGAAGAATCAGAAGAATATTATCTAAAAGCGCTTGAGCTTCTTGGCAATAGACCAGCTGATTCAAACTACCAACAAAAACTCCGCTTATATTATAACTATCAGAGGTTTTTGAAAAATACTGAGAAATACAGCAAAGCTGTAGAGTATGCTAATAAGGGAATCAGGGTTTGTATTCTTCATGAAACTCTTTATCTTCATGGTGAATTTTATTTTTATAAAGGTGTTTCACTAATCAAACTAAAAGAAACGAAAAAAGGAATTGAATCCCTTCAAAAGGCAATGGATATCTTTACTATAGCGGAGAAGGAAAAGTTTAAAGAAGCTGCCCAAAAACTAATTAAAAATTATTCGTAAGAAATTATTTAGTATTTTCTTATTTGAAAAGGACATACAAAAAAATACTTGTGATTTGAAAATTTATTACGAGACGAATTTAATAATTGCTTGTATTATCACTATCTTCCCTTTCATAAAAATGCTTTTAAACGATATATCTCATTAAAAAATCTAATGGAGCTACGTCTAATGATTTTTATATATGGGTAAACTAAATAAAGTTATGTCCACCAATAAATGAACATAACTGCCAAGGACGTTTTCCGATAATCTTTTATCCCGACCTAATATTTATAGGAAGTTAACGATAATGTGATTTTCTCAAACTTCTAACATATATTATAGGAAGCAAAGTAAAAATGGTTAATTTCGTCTCATAACCCAAGAATACTACTAATATTGAGACGAACAAAAAAATTTCTTTGTTGTTCATTGCCAATAAAATTTTCTTAGTTATAAACATATTTAGTTCGGTTATAGGATTCTTACATATAATCCTCAGCAAAAACATTTTTAATTGAGACTTTAATGTCCAAATTACTTTGTTTCAATGTGATTTAAACAATATTAATTCAAATTTGTTCCTCTTCCTCATGCTTGAATTTCTTAGTAAGTTAACATAATATAGATTACCTTAACTACAAATCCAAGGGTTATTTGGTGATCTTAAATTTACATATCTTTGCTGAATTAATTTGAAATTGCTGAATTAACACCCTATTTCTTCGTAACCATAAAGATAGAAAATCATTTCTTACCCACCAATAGAATCTGATATGAATGCAATTGTATTCTCTGCAATATGCGAACAGCCCCTCCCTCTTTTCGCAAGTTTTGTTTCTATTTTATATGTATTTCAAAGATATACAGCCAACAAAAGAAAAGAGCCGCTCTCCTTTTCAGACAATAAACCCTTAGTTTCCACTTGTTACTTATTATTTATAAGAACAAATAAAATCCTGTCGAAAGGCAACAGGATTATTAGTTTGACTAGGTTACTATGAAGCAGCTTTCTGCTTTTTTGTGTTCTTATTATGAGATTTACTGTCTCTGCCACCAAACAGTGTACACGGTCACAAGCTTAAGCGGTTAAATCAGCTGTTAGACCTAAAGAGCTTAGTAATTAAAATTAGGAAGCCTCCTCTTGGATTGCAATTACAAACTGTTTATTTCGTTTATCAATATAAAGACAGTATTCTTTTTCAGTAGAAATATTTGCATTATCACGAATTTCTTTAGGTATTAACACTGTATTTTTTCTGAAACTAATCGTTTGTTACAGGTACTATTGGGGTTTGCTTTTCGAATATAAATGACTTCTGAGTCATACTCAATATCTACTTTCGTTCCAAACTCAATGTGGAATTCTTTTCCCCATTTAGAAGGCAGAAACAAATTCCCGGTACTGGTGAATTCTCTGCATTTGTACTTTTCCATATAATGAGTCCTCCTTATTGATGATATAAACCCTATAACACAAAATACTGTTAAATAATCATTCTTATAGGCATGATTGGTCTTCTGAATTGATAATCAATCCAATTTTCAAGTTTTCCATTCAATAAATTTAAGTGACCCAGGTCTCGAAAAGTTAGAAACTTCTTTTGTTTCTTCTCATTGATCCGGAAGCCCTTAATAAAAGTCTTCTGCTTCCCAAGTCTAAATTACCAGTTGTCTTCAAATAAAAATTTGCTGCCTGGATTCTAACGATTTAATGAGCCATCATTTCATCCGCTATTTCTTTTCCGCTCATGTCTGATGGATAAAAGGTTGGCCAATTAGTGACTTCATCCAATAAGGCCTTACGGTCGTCACCCCAATAAAGGTGATAGTGATCAGCTTTAGTTGGGTAAATACTATGGTCACTGAATTGAATGTAATTAGGCATTCCTTCTGCCTCTCCATCTAGTTTATATATGAAGCGTACTCCTCTATTTCCGGCTTCGTAGGTAAGGATTTCGTATCCATCATACACATACTCACCGGAGCTTTCTTTCCCATTTTCAAAAAAGGTTACTTTATTACCTTCAAACAGAATCCGATCCACATCTGTTTCATATCCTACTTCATAATAGTTCTTGTATTCCAGGGCTGTTTTCTCTCCATCTTGTTCTGCTTTATGAGCAAATACTTCATCAAGCGTGCCATCCTGAAGGTATGGATATACGGACTGCCAGTCGCCTTCCCAATCAGAAAGTGCGCGGTCTTTCACTTGACTGTCTTCAAAATGACCTTTATAAATTTCTTCTGTTTCTTCATTATGAGCATGGTCATGATCGTGTGTGTGTTCATTTCCTGAAATATCAGAAGGAATTGAAAGAGCTTCTGACAGGACTTCTAAATTTTGATGCATAAGTGACAGGTAATCCTCATCATTTTTAACATCTTCTTCAGTGAGTACAGATAGATTATGTATGCGCAACGCTTCTGCACCGATTTCTTTTCTAACGATTTCTACCACTCTTGGAGTTACGTTTTGTTCAAACAGAACATATTTTAAACCATATTCTTCTGCAGTTTCTATGATAGTTTGCAGCTCTTTTTGAGAAGGTTCATTGTCAGGGCTCAAACCCGAGACAGCAATCTGCTCAATTCCATATGCCTTTTCCCAGTACCCATATGCAGCATGAGACACAATGATTTTATTTTCTGGTAAACTTTCTATTTCTGTATGGAATTCTTGGTCTAATTCTTCCAGGCTTCTTTTTAACTCTTCAAAGTTCTTGTTAAATGTGTCTTCTTGCTCTGGTCTAATTTCAACTAATGTTTCTTTAATGTTTTCAGCAAGTTCAATCGAACGGATCGGGTCCAGCCAGATGTGGGGGTCCTTATCTCCATGTTCATGCTCTTCATGCTCGTCTTCATGTGTCCCATCTTCTTCCTGCTCATGACCATCTTCATGTTCTTTTTCATGATCATGATCATGTGAGTGATTAATTAATTCCAGCCCTTTTGAAGCTTCTATTAATTTGACCTTTTCGGATTTAACGGCTTCTGATATTTTTTCAGCGTAAAGCTCTAAACCTGATCCATTGTATATAAAAGCATCAGATTCAGCAATTTTCATCATATCATCCGTTGTTGGTTCATAATTATGTGGATTGGATCCAGGCGGCAGGATGGATTCGACGTCTGCCTCATCGCCTGCAATTTGTTCAGTGAAATATTCGAGAGGGTAAACAGTAGTATATACCTTCAAGCTTTCATTCGTTTCACTATTTACTTCATTTCCATTTGTATTTTCATTCCCGCATGCAGCTGCCCCTAAAATTAAAGCAGACAGACTTAACGCCCCTGCAACTTTTTTAAACATATTTTCTCCTCCATACATTCTAATTTGCGTAATGATTACGATTTACAGTCTGTGTTTTCCAGTTTACTAAACGCTTTTCTCCCCTTACCTAGTGGCAATCAATTTGGCTGCTTTGTTACTTATTAAAGTTAAGAATATGTATGTCTTAATATTTTCCACTGCAATCCTCTCATGCCCTGAATTATGTTATTTCTGTTTAGTTTTATAAATCGTAACCATTACGATTATCTGTTCAAGTTTAGCTTATACTTCTTAGGCAGTCAACAGGTTTTAGAGAAATTTTTATTTAATTCTTGTGTTTCAACTTTTTTCTGCATATATTTTAGATATATTGTTATGCTGAAGAGTTGGACATCATGTAAGAGAATTTCCTTTATAACAGAATAAAAACATTCTCCTTGTAAGGAAAGAAAAAATTTTTCAGGAACACTACCTTCCTGAAAATTTACGCCAACAAAAAAGCACTCATGAAGTGTTAACCCCTTCATGAGTGCTTTTATTCCTATCCGATTTAAAGATTGCCCATAGCAGTTCTATTCAAAGTGCTCATGGATAATCTTGTACTAGGGTAAAACTTTGTATTCAGTCTTAATCTAAAATATATTCTTCATTCTTAAGTTCAAAACTATTAAGCAATTCGCGTACCTCAACCGTTGTTTCTGTATCCATCAATTGATGTCTTAGTTCGCTGGCTCCTCTGAATTCACGAACATAAATTTTGAAAAATCGACGAAGCGGCTTAAATGGACGCGGTTCGAATTCACTGGAATATTGATCGAAGAGGTCAAGGTGCAGCCTTAGAAGATCGAGTAATTCTTTGCTGCTGTGTTCTTTCTTTTCCTTTTCGAAAGCAAATGGATTGTTAAAGATTCCACGCCCTATCATAACCCCGTCGACACCGTATTTTTCGACTAGCTCCAAACCGGTTTGACGGTCAGGGATATCTCCATTGATAGTTAAGAGAGTATGGGGTGCCACTTCATCACGAAGTTTCTTAATTTCCGGGATCAGTTCCCAATGGGCATCCACTTTACTCATTTCCTTTTTTGTACGTAGATGAATTGATAAGTTGACGATGTCTTGTTCCAATAAGTGTTTAAGCCACTCACGCCATTCATCTACTTCTGTATATCCAAGCCTTGTTTTGACGCTTACAGGCAGTCCGCCAGCTTTTGCGGCTTGTATGAGCTCTGCTGCAACATCGGGGCGGCGGATAAGGCCGGAGCCCTTTCCATTCCCGGCCACATTCGCTACAGGACACCCCATATTGATATCAATTCCCCGGAAACCCTCTTTAGCCATGCCAATACTCATTTCACGGAAAAACTCAGGTTTATCTCCCCATATATGAGCCACTATTGGCTGTTCATCCTCAGTATAGGTCAAACGCCCGCGAACACTTTGGCGGCCGTTTGGATGACAATAACTTTCAGAGTTCGTAAACTCTGTAAAAAACACATCAGGTCTGGCTGCCTCACTCACTACATGACGGAAAACGACATCTGTCACATCCTCCATTGGTGCCAGTATAAAAAACGGTCGTGGTAATTCACGCCAGAAATTATCTTTCATACCAAATTCAATCCTCTCATCATCAGGTTATCAGGAATAATCCAGATATAACCTCAAAATAAAAAGCAAAGCTGTCTTGCTTCTTTACTTCCTTTACACTTATAACATGATTAAGGTCTATTTATCAATCTATTTTCATTTCCTTGCTATAATTTTATCTTGTTCAGTCAGTAACCCAAAGAATTTAATCTCTTTTACACGGAAGCTTGATGAATAATAAAGAAGAGAAGGAATCTATCGTATTTTCTATAGGCTGCAGTTTTCTCATAAGCAGGACTTTTTTGTTCAAATTGGTTGAGAGCTTATTTTTATTATTCAAGATAGTTTAGTAGCATTTGTAATTTATTTAGAGAGAATAAAAAAACTGAAAAGGTTCGTTACCCCTTCAGTCAATTAATTTCTTATTTCAGTAAATAACGTCTTGGTGTTTCAAAATAGTGTATTCCCTGAAACTCTGGAAAATAGGATTCAAATGCAATATAGATGGGAGCATCAAGCAGCCATGGATAGTAGGAGAAAAATCCCTGGTCACCATTCACTATAGCTGACAGTGCAAGGGACATTTCTTTTTTAAAGATCATATAACGGACTTTTGAAAGATTTTCATCAAATTCTCCACCGCTTATATATACTTTTCCGGAAAGTGTATACTGCCCCATCACTCTAACCCATTTGGCCAGGACTTCATCTCTCATGCTTGCATCAATTTTAGCCATGTCATAAACGCACCCTATACTCAGAAACAGATCACCCGTCATATCTGAGTGAGTTAACGTATATTTTCTAGCATCAAGAGGGCTGAAAACCGATGCAGGCGGTAGATAGGTAACTGTAAGCTTTTCTGGATCAAATTTACTCATCGTAAGCCACCTCACCATTCATGATGTGTGTTTGCTTACCATAAAGTATGATAAATGCCTATAAAAGGTTCTTTCTTCTTTCTATAACTCTTCCCACTTGATATCAATCAAGTTCCATTTTCTATTTTCGTAATACCAGTAAGAATATACATCTCCTACGCCATCCGCTTGATAAGCACCGCTGATCCTTTGAACTCCCCTTAGACCTTTTCCTTCTTTACCTTTTATTCTGACAGGTTCGAACATTGCATACGGAATAACCATCATTTCTGTCGGTTCATTCAGTTTTCCGTCTTGGTAAATACCCAGCCTCTCATAATCTTCTTTACGCTCACTCAGATCTACAGTAAAAGATTCATTTGTATCTGAAAAAGTGATAACTCCCTTATAATTGTTTTCAAAGTGGGCATCAATAGACAATGCAGGGGGCATGCCGATATCTATCTTTTTATTATTCGCCAGTGTATATAAACTATAATTATAAAGGCCCCCGCTTCCTCCCGTTGCAGATGATTGCAGAAGATCCTGTACGCCGTCATGATTTAAATCAGGAAATTGAATTTGCGGTTCATAGCCGCCCTCATAGTCAATTCTGAAATTCTTTCCATCAGCGGTCTCGATTTCTGCCCAAATCTCATGATAAAATAGAGCACCAGGTTCATATGGTTTTCCCCATAAAGTAATCTTGTCTTTTGCTTTATCTCCCGTTACATCCTTTTCATAAGTAGTGATAACTAGAATATTGGGCTGATCTTGCTCTTCTGCAAAATTCCCGGCAATAGCGTGCAGCGACATGAAAAAGAAAGCGGCGAAAGCAAATAACAATTCCTTTCTCATCAGTATCTCTCCTTATAATCTCGTTTTTCTTATCTTCTCCAAAAGAGGAGTTTATATGTAAATATAATGGTATTAATAGCTGAAGAAACTCCATGACTCCAATTAGCAGTTGGTTTAAAGAAAAGGCTCTTTTCGTAAACTTTGTTGCTATTTAATATGTAATTCGGAAAATAATGCCGGAATTCCCCCGAAATATCCTGGTAAGCAAGAAAGAAAAGAGCTACACCCTCCGTTTATAGAGGAATCCTTCGTATCCGGGGAAAAATCCGGCTCTTGGGATTTTTCCGAAAGCAACAATCAATGCGAAAACAGCCAAAGAAAAAATGGGATTAATCAGAGTCAGGGGCTTATTCCATTTATGGATAAAGACCATCAGCTGCTGCAGCTTGATGCAGACCAATATCAAAATCCAGTCAGTAATTTATAACTTATAATAAGGATATTCTCGTAAACTTTGTTGCTTTTTGCCTGTCGGGTCTGATCAGAGCGCTATGACTTTTTATACAGGCGCAGCCGAGGAGCTCACAACCCGCCCAGCCGAGTCGTATGCCTCGAGTGGAATGTCATTACTTTTCAATGGCCTAAACCTTTGCGAAAAGAGCGTAAAATAAAAACGGATGACCATGTACTGGTCATCCGCTCGTAATTATCTCTGTCTTTTTTTCAATTCTTCTTCAGGCATACTATCCCAGCACTCAATATTATCCAGGCCCGGTATCGAGTTTGAATAAAATACTGGATCTTTTCCTTCTTTTCTTTGAAGGCGGTAATCCTTCAAAGCTGCTGCCGCTATTTTCGCCAGCAGTGTAATGGCTATCAAGTTAATGATGGCCATGAAGCCCATGGATAGATCAGCCAGCCCCCATACGACTTCAAGTTCTACAGTCGCCCCAAACACAACCATTCCAAGTACGGCAAGACGATAGAGAAATAGAGAAACAGGGCTGTATTTAATGAATTCAATGTTGGTTTCCCCGTAATAGTAGTTTCCAATAATGGAACTGAAGGCAAACAAGAAAATCGCTGTGGCAACGAAGATGCCTGCCCAGTCTCCTACGTGATGAGTCAACGCAGCTTGTGTCAAGCTGATGCCGTCCAGTCCGCCTGTATACTGATCAGATAAGATGATGATAAAAGCTGTTGAAGTGCAAATAATCAACGTATCTGTAAAAACACCAAGTGTCTGAATCAATCCCTGCTTTGCCGGATGGGTGACAGCGGCTGTTGCGGCAGCGTTCGGCGCACTACCCATTCCTGCTTCATTCGAAAACAAACCTCGCTTGATTCCCATCATCAGGGCAGCTCCTACTCCTCCGCTGACAACCTCACGCAAACCGAATGCACTCTCAAAGATAAGAATGAACATATCCGGAAGAACGGTTATATTCCTAATCAATATGAACAAAGCCAGAAGAATATATAAAATCGCCAGTACCGGGACGAGAATCTGGGTTACGTGAGCGATTCGCTTAATGCCGCCAAAAATGACGACAGCGGTTAATCCTGCAAGAATCAGTCCTATTGTCAGCCTGTTCAGGCCATACGACTCGTTTACTGCTATAGAAATTGTATTAGATTGCACAGAATTAAACACAAGTCCAAAACTGAAGGTGATTACTACAGCGAAGATGATCCCCATCCACCTTGCTTTTAAACCTTTCTCCATATAGTAAGCAGGGCCGCCGCGGAATCCATCTTTATCCTTAACTTTATAAATCTGGGCTAGTGTACTCTCCACGAATGATGTAGCACCGCCTAATAACGCAATGAGCCACATCCAGAATACAGCCCCTGGCCCTCCGCCAGCTATGGCAGTAGCCACTCCCGCAAGGTTCCCTGTCCCTACACGTGAGGCAGTTGACACGGTAAACGCCTGGAAGGAAGAGATTCCTCTTTTTCCGTCCGCTGAAATCGTCGCTTTATCGGTAAGAAGCTTAAACATTTCCCCAATATAGCGGAATTGAACCCACTTAAGCCTGATGGAAAAATAAATGCCAAGTGCAATCAGGGCGGCAATCAGGATATACGTCCAAATAAACGTATTCAGTGAGCCTGTTATAGTTGTGAAATAGTCCATGAAATTCTTCTCTGTCTCCATTGTGGTTCCTCCTGTAAGTTACTGTGAAGCCAAAAACATATCTTGGCTTTACCCTTGAGTCTTAGTTGTAAAACCGAAAAAATAAGAAGCAGACACTCTATCAGTGCCTGCTTCGATTATTCTGTTATAAAGTAGGGCGCGGTTCACGCCAAATTTTGATTACTGGCCCGCTTTCTCCCTGATCTAAAATAAATGAACCATTTGAATAACGGTCATTTTTTTTGAAAGTGGCAGCCTGTATTGTTTCCACATGCCCCTTGCTGGTTTCAAGAGAAACCGCGTCTATTTCTTCTACGACTTCCATCCCAGCCAGCCGGTGAGGATTAGCTTTTAATTCCCGCAGCATCACGACACCGCGTTTAGCTCTCGAGGTCTTCTCAAACTCTGACAGCTTCATCTTTTTCACTGCACCGCGCTGCGTGGCAATCAAGATTGATTCAACCACTGGGTTTTTGATGGTTTTTCCACCAACCACAAAGTCCCCGTCTTTCAGGTTAACCCCTTTGACTCCCGCGGCTCTTGGTCCCACAACACTGACTTCTTCCTCGCTGAACCATAGTCCAAAGCCGAAATGGGTGGCAAGGAAAAGATCCTGGCTTCCATCAGTCAAGTGAATGTCGATTAGTTCATCATCTTTTTTCAGGTTAAGAGCTACCAAAGCCTTCGAATACCGCTGAGCTTTATACTGGCTTAACAGCGATTTTTTGGCCATGCCATTTTTTGTTATGAACAAGAGATAGCGTTTGTCATCAAATTCTTTAATCGGCATGGCACTGATAAGATTTTCATCCTTATCAATTGAAATAAAGTTCGCTACATGCTGCCCCAGATCCTTCCAGCGGATGTCAGGCAGTTCATGAACCGGACAATAAAGGTAACTGCCTTTGTCCGTAAACAGTAACAGGACATCAGTTGTATTCATCTCCTGCTGAATCAGGATCCTGTCCGTTTCCTTCATAGCCAGATCCTGCCCGTTGGAAGCTGCGAATGATCGAAGGCTCGTCCTCTTAATGTAACCGTCTTTAGTAACCGTCACCATAACATCCTCATTGGCAATCATGACTTCGAGGTTCACCTTGATTTCTTCGATTTCCGCTTCTATGACAGAGCGTCTTTCATCGGCAAACTGTTTTTTGATTGCTCTCATCTCTTTTTTGATGACACTTAACAATTTGCTTTCACTTTCCAGGATGGCTGTAAGTTCACTGATAAGGTTAGCCAATTCTTCCGCTTCTTTCTTAAGAGCTGTGATATCCGTGTTTGTCAGTCGATATAACTGCAAGGACACAATGGCTTCAGCCTGTGCTTCGGAGAACTCGAACTTGGCAATCAAGTTGTTCTTGGCATCCCGTTTATCTTTGGAAGCACGGATGGCAGCAATTACTTCGTCCAGTATTGATAAAGCTTTCATCAAACCTTCGACAATATGCTGTCTCTCTTGTGCTTTTTTCAGATCATATTTAGACCTGTTTGTGACCACTTCTTTTTGGTGGTCGATATAAGCGTCCAGCAGCTGGCGGAGTCCCATCAGCTGAGGGCGGCGGTTATGGATGGCGACCATATTGAAGTTATAGGCAACTTGAAGGTCTGTATTCTTATAAAGAAACATAAGGACGCCGTCTGCATCGGCATCTTTCTTCAGCTCGATGACGATGCGGAGTCCTGTACGGTCCGTTTCATCTCTCACTTCTGCGATGCCCTCGACTTTGCGGTCAAGGCGGTATTCGTCCATTTTCTTGACCAGGTTTGCTTTATTGACTTCATAAGGGATTTCCGTGATGACGATTTGCTGCTTTCCTCCTCGGACAGGTTCAACTTCCGATTTTCCTCGCACCACAATTTTTCCTTTGCCTGTTTCATAAGCCTTTTTTATTCCTTCAACGCCTTGAATTGTTCCGCCTGTAGGAAAATCCGGTCCCTTAATGACAGTCATCAAGTCATCAACTGATGATTCTGGCTTGTCCATGCGCATGATGACCGCATCGATGACTTCTCCCAGATGATGGGGAGGGATGTCTGTTGCGTATCCAGCAGAAATTCCTGTTGAACCATTTACGAGCAAACTTGGAAAACGTGCCGGCAGGACAGTCGGTTCTTTTGATGTATCGTCAAAATTCGGTACGAAATCTACCGTATTTTTTCTATATCACGTAGAAGCTCTGTCGATATCGCTGATAATCGTGCTTCTGTATAACGCATTGCTGCTGGAGGATCACCATCAACACTTCCGTTATTCCCATGCATCTCGACGAGCAATTTTCTGAGCTTCCATTCCTGACTCATACGCACCATCGCATCGTAAACGGATGTATCACCATGAGGATGATAATTACCGATTACGTTTCCGACGGTCTTGGCTGATTTCCTGAAGCCTTTTTCATGAGTATTCCCTTCAAAATGCATGGCATAAAGGATCCGTCGCTGTACAGGCTTTAAGCCATCACGGGCATCCGGCAATGCACGTTCTTGAATGATATATTTACTGTATCGTCCAAACCGGTCGCCTATTACATCTTCAAGCGGCAGGTCCTGATATCGTTCTTGAGTTGTCATACATCTCCCTCCTCAGTGACAGATACGTTTTCATTTTCCAATATGCTCCCATCTTCTTCAAGACCAAAGGCAACATTGCTTTCGATCCATTTCCGGCGAGGCTCTACTTTATCACCCATCAACGTTGTCACGCGGCGTTCTGCCCTTGCTGCGTCATCAATCTTGACTCGGATAAGAGTCCGGGTATCGGGATCCATCGTCGTTTCCCAAAGCTGGTCAGCGTTCATCTCGCCAAGACCTTTGTAGCGCTGGATCATATAGCCTTTGCCAACCTTTTTGATTGCATCGTCCAATTCATCATCCGTCCAAGCATACTCGATTACTTCTTTCTTTCCAGAGCCTTTGCTGACCTTGAACAGAGGCGGAAGGGCAATATAGACTCTCCCCGCTTCCAACAGCGGCTTCATGTAACGGTAGAAGAAGGTTAAGAGAAGGACCTGGATATGCGCTCCATCCGTATCTGCATCCGTCATGATTACGATTTTATCGTAGTTGATGTCACCTAAATTAAATTCTGGACCGACACCTGCTCCGATTGCATGGATGATGGTATTGATCTCTTCATTTTTAAAGATATCCTGCAATTTAGCCTTTTCCGTATTGATGACTTTACCCCTAAGCGGCAATATTGCCTGGAATTTACGATCCCTTCCTTGCTTAGCAGAGCCGCCTGCGGAGTCACCCTCCACAAGATATAATTCATTCTTCTGAGGATTTCTTGACTGAGCAGGAGTCAGCTTCCCTGAAAGGATGGTTTCAGAACGCTTTCTCTTTTTGCCATTCCTGGCATCCTCACGGGCTCTTCTGGCAGCTTCCCTGGCCTGAGCCGCTTTGATTGACTTCTTGATCAGAAGTGAACTGGTATCAGGGTTTTCTTCCAGGAAATAAAGCAAATGCTCCGAAACGACAGCATCAACCGCCGACCGAGCCTCACTTGTTCCCAGTTTGCCTTTTGTCTGCCCTTCAAATTGAAGTAATTCCTCAGGTATACGGACGGATACAATACCAGCAAGCCCTTCACGTATATCAGTTCCTTCAAGATTTTTGTCTTTATCGCGTAAAATCCCTGCTTTACGTGCGTATTCATTGAAAACACGGGTCATCGCGGTCTTGGCTCCGGCTTCATGAGTCCCGCCGTCTTTTGTACGGACATTATTGACGAAGGAAAGAATGTTTTCGGAGAAACCGTCATTGAATTGAAAAGAGAACTCCACTTCAATGCTGTTATGTTCTCCTTCAAAGAAGACCACCGGATGGATACTATCCTTTTCCTCATTCAAGTACTGAACGAAAGCCTGTATCCCGCTTTCAAAATGGAAGACGTCTTGCTGGTCATGCCTTTCATCGGTAATGGTGATTTTCAGCCCTTTAAGAAGAAAGGCTGATTCACGGAGGCGCTCACATAACGTGTCATAATTATAGGAGGTAACACTGAAAATGGAGGGATCGGGTTTAAAGCTGATCCTCGTTCCCGTTTTCTTTGTTTTCCCCACTTTCTCTAAGGTCGTTTGAGGTTTCCCACCATTAACGAACAATTGTTCGTAAACGAATCCATCTCTCATGATGGTCACTTTCAGCCACTCTGATAGCGCGTTAACCACAGAAGCACCGACCCCATGCAGCCCGCCGCTTGTTTTGTATCCTCCCTGCCCGAACTTTCCTCCGGCATGAAGTACAGTCAATATGATTTCAGGCGTCGGTTTGCCCATTTTATGCATACCCGTAGGCATTCCCCTGCCGCTGTCTTCAATACTCAGGCTGTTATCTTTATGTATCGTAACAGTGATTTCATCTCCATAGCCAGCTAAAGCTTCATCTACAGAGTTATCAACGATTTCATAAACTAAATGGTGCAACCCTCTGGTGTCAGTAGATCCGATATACATACCAGGTCTTTTTCTGACTGCTTCAAGACCTTCCAGCACCTGTATCGCATCATCATTATAATCCATGGACTGGTTATTTCTTTTGGCCACGAACATTCCCCTTTCAAAACTTATCTCTGTCTAGTAGTGGTGAACATTTTACACAAAAGAACATTTGTTCGCTCTTTTATTCTACCACATCAATGTCTAACATCTCTGCTTTATTGTATCGTTTTATTTTAATTTCGCAAATTTATTTTTAATATTCGACTTAAAAAGAAGGCAATATTATCAGTATTCCCGGCCGTTTTTTGTTTTTCAGAACCATTAAGTAAACGCTTTAACAATCCTTCTCCATAAAAAAACAAGCGGGGGCTCCTTCCCGTCGCTTGTTCGAATCCTTATCGTGTTAGCGCATGTTCTACTTTGATACAGCGGTCCATAATAACGGTATATCCTTTGCTTTTTAAAAAGTCATAGGCTTCATCATTGTATACACCAAGCTGTGCCCAGAAGATATCTGCATCGATTTCATCGAATTCTTTTGCTATCTCAGGAAGAAATTCCGACCTTCGGAAAACATTTACAATATCTAAATGCTTTCCGATATCCTTAAGTGAGGGCACTGCCTTCACTCCCAGCGCTTCGTCGATCACCGGGTTGACGGGAATAATTTCATATCCGCTATCCTGCATAGCTTTTGAAACCATGTAAGAGGTTCTGTCAGGATTATCACTTAATCCCACTACCGCTATCACTTTTGACTTATCAAGAAGCGGTTTCATTTCATTTCTTGTTAAATGTTCCATTTTCATCAACTCCTTATTTACGTAATTCGATAAAGGATGGAAAAATCCTGCCGAAAAAAGCTGGTCTACAGGTTTTTTACCCTTTAAGACCAGCTTAAATCCCTTCATTCTTATTCTTCTATGATTCCTTTTGATATCAGGAAGTCTCTTGCCACATCTGCAGGTTCTTCTTTATCAATGTCCACTCTTGCGTTTAATTCACTCATCTCTTCTTCGGTGATGGTGCCGGCAAGTTCATTGATTGCATCCTCAAGTTCTGGATGTTCATCCAGTACTTCCTGTCTTACGATTGGTGCTGCATAGAAAGGAGGAAAGAACCCTTTATCGTCTTCAGTGGTAGCCAGGTCATACCGCTGTATTCTTCCATCTGTCGTAAAAGCAGGAATCAAGTCTACATCGCCATTTTTCACAGCTTCATACATGATGTTGGGATCATAGCTCTCTGTACTTTCAAAATTAAAATCATAGGTCTTGATTAAGTCGTCGTAACCATCACCAGAACGTTCATAGAACTGATGAGGTGCACCAAAGACCATTTCCTCAGACTTGCCTTCCAAATCAGAGTAGGTTTCTGCATCGATACCTTCATCCTTGCGGTAGGCTAGTGTGTAGGTGTTTTCGAATCCTAGAGGTTCAAGCCACGTGACACCAAATTTTTCTTCATAGCCTGTTTTTACTTGTTCAAAGATGGCATCAGCATCTGCACCCTCTTCAGCTTCCTCTTTCAATACCGCTTTTAGTCCAGTCCCCGTGTATTCGACATACATATCGATGTCGCCTTTTTCAATTGCCGGGGTCAAGATGGAAACTTCCCCGAGTGCCTCCTCGCGTTCTACATTCAACTCAGTGTTTTCTTCAACGACTTGTGCCAGCATTTCCGTCAAGATGTATTGTTCAGTCCACATTTTTCCGGAAATAACGACCGTATCATTTCCATCACCATTCCCGCATGCAGAAAGGATAAGCATCAGCGAAAGTCCCGCTAATATCAAGCTTTTTTTCATAATCAATTACCCCTTTATTATTTTCTGGCCTTTAACCCTTTAGGGGTTGCGGCCTTTTCCAAAATTTTCAACAAATAATCGAAAAACAGGGCAAGCAAGGCTGCTGGAAGTGCCCCCGCAAGGACCAAGCTGTTGTTCCATGAGGAGAGCCCCCTGTAAATGATATCACCAAGTCCGCCGGCACCTACGAATGTTGCCAGAGTGGCCACTCCGACTGTCAATACAGTGGCTGTACGGATTCCAGCCATGATGAAAGGAAGTGACAGCGGCAGTTCAACTTTATAGAGAAGCTGGCGTTTTGTCATGCCCATTCCTTTTCCTGCTTCTATGACGGCCTGGTCCACACCAGTAATCCCTGTATAAGTGTTCCTAAGAATCGGCAAAAGGGCATAAACCGTCAAGGCAATGATGGCAGTGGTGCTGCCAGTCCCGAGCAGCGGGACAAGGAAACCAAACAGGGCAAGGCTCGGTATGGTCTGAAAGATCGCGGTAATTCCAATGAAGAACTCTGCTGAACTTCTTTTCCGTGATATATAGATGCCCAGCGGAAGTGAAATCAATATGGCAATGAAAATAGAAACAAAAGAGAGTATCAAATGTTCTATCAATCCCTGCATAATGACATCAGACCTGCTGCTTACGGTCGTCCAGAAGGTAGTGAAAATATTACCCAGCATAAGGCGGTCCCTCCTTATCTGCTATCGCTTGGAGGATATCCTCACTTGTTACGAAACCGATAACTTCTCCATTTTCCATTACTTTTAAGCCATCCAGTTTTGATTTAAGCAGCATCCCTGCAGCCTGGGAAATGGTTGAGCCGGATGAGATGGCGTCGGCAGTGTTTCCGGGGATATTTGCAGACCCGCTTGACATGACGTCCCTTACATACAGGCCGGCCTGTCCCTTGTTTATGCGGTGTTCTCCGATGAAAGCCTTAACAAATTCGTTGGCAGGGCTGCTTAGGAGTTCATCAGGAGAGCCGTATTGTTCAATTACTCCGTCTCTCATGACGGCAATATTATCGGCAATCTTTAAAGCTTCATCCATGTCATGGGTAACGAACACAATAGTTTTATGTATTTTCTGTTGAAGGCTCTTTAACTCATCCTGAAGCTGCTCCCGGCTGATGGGATCCAGAGCACTGAAAGGCTCATCCATCAAGATAATCGGAGGTTCTGCAGCAAGAGCCCTGATGACGCCCACCCGCTGCTGCTGTCCGCCGCTGAGCTCAAGCGGATACCTTTTTTTATAAACCTCTGGTTCCAGACCGACGAGCTCCATGAGTTCATTTACCCTCGGTGAGTATTCCTCTTTCTTCCAGCCCTTCAGTTTAGGAATGAGTGCTATGTTTTCCTCAATAGTCATGTGCGGAAGCAAACCAATCCGCTGAATGACATATCCAATATTCCTGCGCAATTCCACTTCGTTCTTCGAAGCGATTTCTTCACCGTTTATGTATATCTTTCCATCTGTAGGCACAATCAGCTTATTGATCATCTTCATAGTTGTCGTTTTTCCGCATCCACTTGGACCGATTAAAGCTGTCAATTCTCCTTCAGGAATGACAAGGTCTATTCCCTTTATTGCCTCTGTTCCATCCTCAAATTTCTTTCTGACCTTCTTGAATTCAATCATCACAACACCTGCTTAAATTATAAAATCATATTAATATTTCCCTGCCCATCACAAGTTAAACATATATTAATTTAATTATAAACAGATAATGCTTGATAAATACGCTATGGGTGCAGAGTCATGCTGCAGCTTGCCTTTGCAAACGAAGAAAAAGGAGATTTCCTGGCTGTCGTGGAGAGTGGTCATACTAATTTAAGTCACTTTTTCGGAGTGATTCGTATCAGGAGCTAAATGTGCCATTTATTACTGCGATTAATTGATGATTGAATGTTTTTATGCTGTCAACTCGGAGTTCCTTTTAGCTAATGGTATGTTTCAACGCTAATCGTACCATTAACTCGGAGTTCCTTTTAGCTAATGGTATGTTTCAATGCTAAACGTTCCATTAACTCATGGGTTCCCTTCAACAACAGCACGTTTTCCAGTAACGTGCAGTTAAACGAGGAAAGTCGCTTAGATAAGGGCATCTTTCCAAGCTAAGCATTCAACCTCTCTCTCGATAAGTCAACATTACTTCGATTTGTTGGTTTGTTTCCGTTGCTTTACAGTATGTCCCGCAGATTCATCTTCCTTGAACTGAATCCACACAGCCAAAAAATCAAAACCACCAGTGAGTACTGGCGGATTGCTCTGCGGCTTTGAAGCCTCTCTTACCGGCATCGGACAAAAAGATCCACTAATTAGTTTCATCAGTAATTTATCCCCAATGAATAAATTTTAAGAAATAAGCGGAGAAATTCCGCTTAACTGCTAAAAATATGTAAAAATGAGCCATTCTGCCGTACTAAAGCGGAATAATTCCGGTTATATACCCCGTATCGAATGCAATAGCAGCTTAGCCGGAAAAATTCCGCTTATTTTAGATTATACATGTCCTCCACAGGTAAACCTTCTGTAGAAATGTCAGGGAAATCTGCTGATCGCTCATGAAAGGAGATTTTCTATACCTCGCAACAAACTCGCTGCCCCCCTCCCGGAACCCTTAAAGATCATCAATAAAAAGCACCAGCCTGTATTAATTCCGGCTGGTGCTCATTATCCATTTAATGACCTGCTACTTTTTTCCCTTCCTTATCAGAACCTGCTCTACCACAATGGCGGCAATCGTCCCGATGATCAATCCGTTATTCAAAATTGAAGCAGCTACTGCCGGCACGCCTTCAAAAGCTGTTGGAGGAACAAACATCAACCCCACACCTGCAATCAGAGCGACTCCCGCTGCAAAATTGGACCTCTCTGAGTTTTCCCCTTTTTTGTATTCTCCAAGAGCCAGGCCAACCATGTTGATGAAAATTACATAGGTAACCGCATAACCAACCGGAGCTGGCAGTGTAGCTAAAATGTTCATAATATCAGGAAAAAGACTTATGACCACAACAAGCGATGCACCTATCACGAAGGGAACGATCGATAGAATCCCTGTCGCTGAAACGAAACCTGCTGCACCGGAAATCGGAACAGACCCCACTGCAGAGAAAAGTCCTCCCAGTACCTGGTTGATTCCTGATACGGTCCCAGCGCTATTATACCTTTTGTGTAGCTTCATATTATTCCTGTTCATAACTTCTTCCATCACCCGAATAGAAGCAATCATATTAGTGATTAACAATAAGGTTATGAAGAAGGAAGTAATGATGATTCCTAGATCGAATTTGGGCAGACCAAACACAAAAATTCCAGGAAGCGATACTATTTCTCCAGTCTTTTCCGGAACACTCCCTGTCTTTCCTATCAAGATAAATACCAGCCACCCAATAATCAACGAAAAAATGATCGAGTACCGCTTGATCCAGGATACTTTATGATTGGATAAGTATAATGTCAGAAAAAAAGTGAACAAGCTTCCAGCCAGGATGGTTAAATCAATGGTGGGCTGTTCCCCTGACAAGCCCAACATTCCTTTAATGAATGATCCGCTGAGCTGAAAAATCAACAGCAGCAGATAGATAAAGGTAATAGTCGGCGTAAACAATTTTGTGAGCTTTGAGAGCCCTCCTGTCACCGCGAATATAAAGAAGAACAATCCACTGACAAGCATGCCTCCCTGCAGAAGCTGAAGGACTTCCCCTCCGGTTCCATATATTGTTCCGACAAATCCGGCATAGATGGCGAATACTCCCCACCATAAACCAGCTGGACCTTCGTTAATTGGCATCCTATGACCAATTAACGCCTGCAGCACTCCGGCTGCGCCCAATACAAACATGGTTCTTTGGATAAAGCCCGCCGTCTCAGAAGCGGGCAGATTAAAAAGATCTGCAATTGCTATGGGAGCCGCTATTGAACCAGCAACCATAAAGGCCATCCATTGCAGGCCAGTAAGAAATATTTTCATCGCTGCTGCACCTCATTCTTGAAAATCTACCCTCCATTCTAGCACAATCCATTGGTAGTTGATGGTACTTTAATTTCATTTAATTGGTCTCTCTTCATAAACTTTGTTGCTATTAGATATAAAAATGAAAAAAATCGGCTTAACTCACTAGAAGAATCGGTTGCATAAGAAAAGAGCTTCTCTTTCAATCAGAAAGAGAAGCTTTAGTGGGAAAGTCTGCATTTGTGATTTAAGAAAACAGCTTTGTAATAAGCTCTTTTATGAAATATTATTGCCCTTGAATACTTCTCCCCTCCTCACCTTTTTACGCAGGTGGATTGGAGTGGAAGGGTACGATTCTCCTGCGGGAAAAGCGGGCAGGTGAGACCCCAATCCAGTTCCAGCGCCCAGCTCCTCGGTGACAAATAACCCGAAGAGAATAAAAGGAAAACCGCCTTTTTTTCTCTTCGGAACATTTACCTGTCGGAGCTAACCAGGGCGCTTCCACTTTTTATACAGGCAAAACCGAGGAGGCCAATCTAGCTCCAGCGGCCACCGACTAGCAGATTTCGGTCTCTCTCCTTGCGATAAGTCATCATCGAACCGCTTAAGCTCTTCGTGATTCCTTTTCATACGAGAGCCCTGAAATCTGTACGTCGCTGAACGGCCGCTTCTGCTTTTTAATTCACCGCACGCCCTGCGGAGTAGTGCGCCTGGAGCGGAAATCCCTTACTATTAGAGCAGCCGCATTCTTGCGAAAAGAGCGTATTAATAAAAGCATACGACAAATGACTTTATTATTTTCAACATCTTGGGCGGACTAATATCAGCAACTTATTATAGCTGGTCATAATTTTTACCATCGTCTCTCCCAAACTGTCTGTTTTCATGGTAAAATAATGTTTACTCATATAAAAAGCCGTTAACCTTATAACATTAACGGAATTCAGGTTAAAGGGGTTGTAATAGTGATCATTGCACTTATCATTGTACTGGCATATTTATTAGGCTCGATTCCATCAGGATTAATTATCGGGAAGGCTTTCTTCGGTAAAGACATCAGGGAGCATGGAAGCGGCAATCTTGGCGGGACCAACAGCTTCAGGACTCTCGGAATAAAGGCCGGGATGGTCGTGACAATCATGGATATCCTGAAAGGAACAGCTGCAGTGCTGCTTCCGCTTCTATTTGATTCAGAACTTCATATGCTGATCGCTGGTGTAGCGGCGGTTATCGGTCATATGTATCCTGTTTTCGCTAACTTCCGGGGCGGAAAAGCAGTGGCGACCTCGGGCGGTGTTCTTCTTGGATATGTTCCAATTTTATTCGTCTTATTGCTGCTCGTATTTTTCTTTTGTTTATTCTTAACGAAATATGTATCTCTTTCGTCTATTCTTGTAGCAATATTTGCGTTCATCTACTCATTATTCACAGGAGACATCCCGCTGATCATCGTTATCGGTGCCCTTTCTTTCTTCGTTGTCTACAGGCATAGAGCCAATATCAGCCGAATCATTAACAAAACAGAGCCAAGAATCACCTGGCTTTCGTTTAAAAGATAGGTCAGTATGCCATAAACCCAATCAAACAGTTTATGGCATTTTTTATGCGCTTTTTTAATAAGAGTGCTTTAGTCCTAAGCGTTAAGCTGCAATTTTAACGGCAGGTTTAATTAAGGATTGACTTTATGGCGGGGTATTCTCTAATCCGTGCCTCCCTCACCACCACGATGTCATCTAGTGGAGACTAATCTCTGCAGCATAATTATCTCTTCCTTAAGTGCCCCTCAAAAGATTATAAAAACTCATTTTTCGCCAGCATTTTTTTACAATTATCTGTTTATTTATGTGCTCTCGAGCACTATAATGGATAAGAAGGACTATTATACTGATATATATTAAGCAGAGAGAAGTTGGTTGAATAATGAACAAAAAGGTTTTATGGGGTTCTACTATAGTTGTTATCCTGGTCTTTACTGCCTCAGCCTTGCTTTTAAGCCAGTTTAGATCGGCAGAGGATACTTCAGGGGAGAATCGTCCTCCAATCCCGCACTCCACTATACAAAGTGCTCTTAAGGAAAAGACTTATACAAGCCAGGCTGTCATTGGCGCAATCGGTGATGTCCTTCTTCATAATACTGTCTATGAAGATGCCGAAGAAGGCGGAACGTATGATTTTATGCCTATGTTCCAAGATGTAGAGACTTTTTTGCAAAGCCCTGATTTTATGATTGCCAATCAGGAATCGCTGCCTGGAGGGGCTCATCTGGGTGTTTCAAGCTATCCTGCCTTCAACAGTCCATATGAAATTGTCGATGCCCTGCAAAAACTTGGTGTAGATGCGGTAACCACGGCAAACAATCACACATTGGATAAAGGGGCGAAAGGAGCCCTAAGCGCAATATCCCATTATGAAGAAATCGGCATGCCTTATACTGGGTCGTTTAAGAATGAAGAAGATCGTAAAGACATCAGGACATTTAATGTTAACGGGATTTCCTTTGCTTTGCTTGCTTATACTTATGGGACGAATGGGATCCCTGTTCCTCAAGGGCAGGACTATCTCGTTAACCTGATCGATTTAGAACTAATGAAGAGTGATATAAAAAAAGCAAAAGAGCTCGGGGTGGATATGGTCATACTCGCTGCCCACTGGGGTAACGAATATGAAAGATATCCTAATGATACCCAGGAAATGCTCGCCCGGGAGCTGACCAATGCCGGTGTGGATTTGCTTATCGGCCATCACCCGCATGTGCTTCAGCCCATTGAAAAAATGACAACAGAAGATGGACGTGAGGCTGTCGTTATCTATTCATTAGGAAATTTCCTATCCGGCCAGGAAGGTGAACTCAAAAATATAGGGGGCATTGCCAATATTACTGTACAAAAGGTAATTGATGAAAATGGTAAACGAATCTCGTTTCCCGAAATTGGCTTTCAACCTACATTTGTCACTCAATCACGATATGAAAACTACCGCATCCTTCCACTAAATGCAGCCCATCAAAGCGGATTGGTTTCCTTTCCCGAAGAAGAAATGGTCTCCCATGTGATGAGCAACGAGTAATGAAACACCAAAAATCCTGCCCGGGTAAGGTTGCCACTGAATCATAAAGGAAGTAAAAGCCGTCTCTTCACTCTATTAAAGGAATGAAAGACGGCTTTTTTCTCCCGTTAATTGGAGTGGAAGGTGCACGATCTACTGCGGGACTAGCGGGACAGGTGAGACCCCGCAATCCAGTTTCAGCGCTTCCACTTTTCGTCCGCCCCGCGGAGTCGTGCACCTGGAACGGAAATCAGGAGCCTGAACTGAAAAAGGCAGAATCGCTCTTTAAAGTGAGCGATTCTGCCTTAATAATTAGTATTGGACTTTTTTCAGTTCCCACCAGGTAAGGGCAGGATTTTTGTGTTAATGAGGGGCAGGAAACAGTACATGGTGGAACATGACAGCTGTAACTGCTAGGAGAGCCAGTACAAACACTGTTGTCGTAAATGCCTTTTTCAAGCCCTTTTGGAAAAGCCAGAGCAGTGCAGCGTATACAGCCGCAGTTATGGCAATGAATACTAGTGCTTCAATTCTGTAATCAGGTTTCAGCTGAATAAAAGTCATAATAGCCAAGCCCCCAAATATACCCGCTCCTATGATGATAAAGAGTTTAAGGTTGGTCAATCTTTTCAACTCCTTTATTAATATGTATTAGTATTTAAGATAACACGGAGAGTATGCCTCCTTCCATTAATTTCACTCCTATGAGCCGATGATTGGCTGAAGAAAAGGGAAACATCATATAATAGACGAAGACAGCGAAAAGAAAGGAGCATAACAATGAATATTTCTTTTTCTGATAAAGCATTAAATTGGTTTAAAGAAGAAATGGATATTGAAGAAGGGGATTTCATCCGTTTCTATGTCCGGTATGGCGGGTCAAGCCCCCTCCACGAATCATTCTCTTTAGGAGTGAATAAAGAAGAGCCCATTGATATGGGCACAAAAAAAGAAGTGGATGGAACGACTTTCTTTATTGAAGAAAATGACCTATGGTTCTTTATGGAGCATGATCTCCACGTTAATTTTAATGATGAACTTCACGAGCCCTCTTATGAATATAAGAAATAAATGAAGTGAAGGCTGGATAATCCCGCCTTCACTTCTTTCTTAATTTTTTGCTTTTTTCGCAAAGGTTGTTGTTGTTGAAGAGTGTTGGATTTCCGCTCCAGCGGCACGACTCCGCGGGGCGGGCGGTGAGCAACAAAGTTCACGAAAACAGCCTTACTTTTTAAGATTATTTAAGACCATTGTGGACAACTTGCTTGGTGAGTAAGGCTTTACCAAGAACCCTTCAGCTCCCAGTGCCATCACCTTTTCCCGTTCGTCCAGTGCAGTCGAGACGAACACCGGAATCCCGTTGAGCTTCGGATCTGCCTTAACTGCTTGGAGGATATCAAGACCATCCATGTCCGACATGCTTAACATAATATCAAGAACGATGGCATCAGGTGGATTATCACTGATAAACTTCAAGGCGGCTTCCCCCTTAGAAAAGGTTTTGATGATAAACCCGCTCTCCGTCAGTTCATTGGACAGCAGTGAAGCCAGCTGCTGATCGTCTTCCACCACAACGACCCTCTTCCCATCAGCTTCCGAGAAGTAAGTCGCTGAATCTGTTACAGTAATACCTGTGACCTTGGGAAGAATTACAGAAAAGGTACTTCCTTTGCCTAGTTCTGTGTCTAGAGTTATATCTCCATCATGTGCTTTAATAATCTCTTTTGCTATAGCAAGCCCAAGACCAGTTCCTCCGATTTTTCTTCTGTCAGAGTTATCTACACGGAAAAATTTGGTGAAAAGGGCAGGTATGGCATCTTCAGGCACGCCAAGTCCTTCATCCCTAACGGAAACATGGAGGTCATTTGAAATGGTCTTCAATTTAATCATAATGTTCCCGCCGTCCGGCGAATATTTTACAGCATTTTGAATGAGATTTTGGAAGACCTGCAGGAGTTTATCTCTGTCCCCCAGCACAAAATCATCCTCGGATTCACTGACAAATTGAATATCATGCAGCTTAGTGTTGATCCTTAGCCCCTCTATTACTTTCTTTAATATAGGAGTTAGAGACTCATACTTTTTATCATAGGTCTGCTTTCCTGACTCCATCCGCTGAACATCAAGAAAATCATTGATGAGCGCTGTAAGCCTGGCAGCTTCCTGATAAATAGTATTTAAATACTTCTTTTGTCTCTCAGGCCTTAATTCGCGATTAATCAACAGTTCTGTATAACCAAGAACACTTGCAAGCGGGGTTCGCAATTCATGAGATACAGTACTAACGAGTTCATTCTTCATCTGGTCCGCCTCATATTCTTTCGAGAAATCCCTGTGAACCAAAACCCAGCCTGAAAGAACTTCGTTTCTGTACAAAGGTTCAGCGTATACCTGTACCATCTTCTCTTGACCATTGATAAGTTTGTATTGAGTCTGTTTAGAAACACTCTTTTCACTAGTAAACAAATTATTGACAAAACCCAGAAGATCATCTGGATTTTCGACCTTATTCCGTATACCCTCAAACCATTGTGAGAACAACTTTTCTATTTCTTGTTTGGGATTGATGCATCCATAAATGGAACAAAAGGTATCATTTATGTGAAGGATCCGTCCCTTTGTATCGAGAAGTTGGATTCCTTCATGGATTGTGTTCAATATATCATTATTCATAATACGGTCTGCTTCTGAAGCTTCGTATACCTTGATCTTCTCCAAAGAAATAGAAACTTGTTTAGACAGCGAAAAATACTCTTGAATTTCCTCTGAAGAATACCCTTCTGAAAAACGTGTGTAAACCATGACAGCTTCAATCTCACCCAAATGAGATAAAACTGGGAGATACAAATCCCAGCAAGGCTGCTCTTCATAATGAATACCTTTTTCTTCACGGGAAATTCTCCTTTTGATCACAAATCCTTCTTTTTCTTCCTGCAGCCTTTCTATTATCCCTTTTGTCAGGGAGTTAATGAATTGTTCCGCACCTTCTGATGACACTCCCCATTTTGCAAAGGTCATTTCTGAATCAAGAAGGACTACCAATCCTCTGTCCGCATGAAGAACCCCTGAGAATCCCCTTACTATAGCGTTTAACACCTTATGCTTATCCAAGGAATTAGATAAGCTGTTTATGAGTTCATTTCTGTGGCGCAGCTGATTTTCCCTATTCTCCATTTGTCCAAGAAGGTTTTCAAGCTCGAACTGTTGAGCCTGCAGCTCTTCCTGCTGTTCAGAAAGCTCATCATTGTTGTCAATTAATCGCTGTTCATTTTCTTTAATCGAGGAAAACATTTTGATGAAGCTGCTTTTCAAGACAGAAATCTCGTCGTTCCTCTTATCTTGTGTCAAAATGATTTTCGAATCTTCTCCATTACTGACTCTATCAGCGGCGATCGCCAGTTCACTCAATGGTTTCCCAATCCTGTTCAGGCTGATACGGGTGATAGATAACAAGACAATCAACATAAAAAGAACAAAAGTAAACATGATCCACTGCATTCTATGATAAATGGCGGCCAGTCTTTCGCTGTTCTCTTCCACTAGATCATCAAGGGTTAAGCGGTAACGATTCAAATTACTTTGGAAGGTTTGAATCTGAGCAGTAGCAGAATCGTTTGCCCGGTTGACTATTGCCTCCATGTCTCCCAGTTTGTAGTCTTCTAAAGTAGGAGGAAGCATTTCCTCAAAATAGTGCATATAGAAAGAATTCATTTCTTGAAGAAAGAGCTGCTCCTTGCTTGTTAGCGGAAGTTCACTAAAACTGGCAAGCTGCCTCTGGATTTCCTCCTGCTGTTCGACAGCCGTCTCCCTTAACCTCTCATTTCCGAAAGCTATATATCCACGGACATCCATAATGGCCTGATTGAAGCTTTCATCAATGTCTATTATAATTTCTTCTTTTTGTTCAGCCAGATCATTTTTCGCCTGAAAATCCTGTTCAATCTTGAACTGTATAATTAGTATAATGATAGCGCCTATTAGGAATAAAAAGATAAATAAAATCATCAGGTAGGCGAAACGCTTTGATAAACTTGTTTGAAAGTAACTATTCATCTTCTGATAAAATTTCCTCCACTTTTTCCATAAGCATCATAGGGCTGAAAGGCTTAGACAGGAAATAGTCTGCGCCCGCTTCCAGAATCATCTTTTCATCGGATTTCTGGCTCTTGGCCGTCAGCATCATGATTTTCGTTTCTTTATTAATACACTCTTTTCTAATACTGCTGATGACCTCCAACCCTGTTTTGGCAGGCATCATATAGTCCAGTAATATGAGATCGAATTTTTTTGAGGCAGCCAGGGATTCAGCTTCCTCCCCATCACACGCCTCGTGGATTTCATAGCCTTCGTCCTCCAAGGTATCCATGATAAGAGTACGAAGGACATCTTCATCTTCGGCTAAAAGTATCTGTTTCATTTCACATCTCCTTAGGAATGATCGAGCAATTTATTCAGATAAAAATGAATCTTGTTTTCAAGCGATTTAATGGAAAATGGTTTAATGACATAATCAGCCACACCCAGCTCTATAGCTTGTATCATCTCTGTCTTTCTTGTTTCAGCAGATAGCATTAGAACCGTAAAGTGGCTAAAATCGGCTTTTTTCAATGTCTCTATGCCGCTCATCCCGTCCATAAAGATATTGAGCAGTACCATTCCCTTATGGTTTTGGTCCATCCAACCGCTCTCCAAAAATTGCTCGCCGCTTTCAAACTTAGAGATTTCAATAGGTATTTTATACTCAGAGGCCGTCTGCTTGATCGTATTGGAAAGAAGCACCTGCATGATAGGATCATCTTCCAGCAGAGCCATTGGTACAGCTTTCTGTGAGGAAGACATTTTTCTGTCAAAAATGGTTACTTGGCTGCGTCCATTTTCTTTTGACTGATAAAGAGCTAGATCTGCCATATCAAGCCAGTAGGAAAGGGATGTCGATACGGAGCCATCCACTTCCACAACACCTGATGAAAAAGTACAGGTGAACTCCTGGCCGCCTTCAGCTTTAAAAGTATAGGCCGAGAATTCTTTTAGAATTTTTTCAAGGAGCACTTTTCCTCTCTGGGCAGAGGTATCAGGAGAAAGGAGGACAAACTCCTCCCCTCCATACCTGATCAGAATATCTTCAGGCCTAATTCTTTGTAGAACAAAAAGCGAGAATTCTTTCAGTACGGTATCCCCAGTCAGATGGCCATACTGATCGTTAACCTTCTTGAAGTAATCAATATCAAGGAAAGCAATCGAGACGGCCAACTCATCTTCCCACTGCTTGGCACATAACTGGGAAAAGGAGTTACGCAGATATTTACGGTTATATAATCTTGTCAGTTCATCCACCAGAATCAAGTGATCGACGAATCCTTTTCTTTCAATTTGCCTGTTTACCCGTATGAAAAGTTCCTCTAATAAGAAAGGCTTTTGGATAAAATCATCTGCGCCTTTCTGATAACTCTCCATCCGCAGGCTGTCTGAATCGTTTTCCGACAACATCACTACAGGTACGTATTGTTTTTGTACAGTTTTGGTAATATGTGACAGGGTGTCAAGCCCATTTCGGTCACCGAGGAATAAATCGAGAAGGATACAGTCAGGTTTCACGTCATATAATGCAGATATAGCCTTATCCGCATCAGTAAATCCAAAAACATGAAAGCCCCTTTTTTCAAGATAATCTTTAATAAAAATGAGAAAGCTGGTATCATTTTCCACGAGAAATACAATCTTTCTTTTTTATTGAGGTCAGACATTATGGGGAAATCAATTTCATTCTCATACTCAAACTGATAACACTCTTTCAAAAGAGGGGAAATGATTTCCTGGATGTTCTTTCTATTCCAACCGGTATCCCCCCTCCTTTCCACTATCTTCATCGACTCAGACGCCAGCCTCCCAATCTCCTCTAATTTAATGGTAGGTGCGGTTCCGCTTATGGAATGAAAAAACCTCAAGACTTCTGAGTAATGGATTTCATTATTAGAACTAAGCCAGTCTGATAATTGCTTCCTGATATTATCAATAAGCTTGTGCTGGTAAACTTTCATTTTAGTCATATAGTACTCCAGTAATTAATTTAATAGATAAGTAGAACGTACTCTTATTATCATAGTAAGTCAATATGTCATTTTTCGACAAATTTCAAATAGATTGAATTATTGTTGGGTACGTCCTTTCCGAACACTCCAAGTAAAGGCAGCAAAATTAATAAATTCTAGTATGGACTTTTAGCTTAGTAAGTATGCTTGATCAAAAAAATATGACCAAGCAAGAATTTTATCGAAAAAACCTGTTCAAATGACTGTGAAGATTTTCGTTTTCAAGAATCATTTTTTGCTTGTCTCCTAAAAGATCAAAGTGTGGATATTCCTTCTTGCGGTCATCAATCCACTCTCGTTTCAAACCATATTTCTTTCCCCATTCTGCAAGCTGGTCTATATCTTTGGCTCCTGCTTTTGTTACCGTTTTACAATCGGGAAATCGCTCATCTAGCCAATAATGTGTAAGAAATGCAATTTTTCCATTATCTATTTCTTGTTTCCACTCTCTCAAATCTTTTCTGTTAATCCCAAATGCCATTCCATCTCAAAACCTTTGTGATTATTTTTTTGCATTCTCATAAGCCTTATGCCATTCAGGATAATGTCTCTTAACTGATATCGGCCGGAATGTATCTTTCTTTACACATACATGCTTAGATGCAGCTGTTACAGATAATTCTCCTTTTTCATTTACTATCTCATACCCATATGTGACCCTAAGTCCATCATAGGATTCTATCCATGTTTTAACGATTGCTTCTTCACCATATCTTACAGGGCGTTTGTAACTGATTTCAATATCCATTACAGGAGAAATAATTCCGTCCTTTTCCATATCTGCGTATCTAAAACCAAGATCTTCTATCAGCTTGGTTCTGCCTAATTCCATCCAGACTAAATAGTTTGCATGATAGACTACTCCCATTTGATCTGTTTCCGCGTATCGTACTTCTATTGTTTTTTCTGATATGTACACATTAATTCACCTTACCTTAATAAAAATTCACTACCAATTTTATCATATTTGAAGCACTGTCCATAGAAGAAGCTGCCGGGTAATTACCGGCAGCTGAAATTTAGTTGTACTGATTATTTTGTCCATTTTTTTGAAAAGCCGCTTCATCCTTCAATTCACTTCTGAACGCATCTATACTCTCGCGTCTTCGTTCATTCTTGGATTGAATAGACTGAAGCTGTTCTTCACTATCTGTATACGCCATGGATTCTTCGGCTCTCTCCATGTTCTGAATGGTATGGAATACCTTGCTTTGAAGTTTTTCTACATTATCACTGCGGTCATCCGGATTAGGTCTGTTTTGCTGTTCAGCCATGTTAGTTCCTCCTTCAAGTAAGTGTTGATCTTTTGAGGTCATTCACCTTTTGTCTGGATTACCTGTGCGTGTTTCCCTGACTTGTCCTGCATTTGTTTCCCTTTATTTCCGCCTGCTTTACGGGGCTGAGTTCCTATATGATTCGGCACAAAATGTTCACTGCTTCTTTTTGGATTGCTCATAAAAAAATCCCTCCCTTAGTCATTAGAATTTCCAAAGGGAGAGAAGATATGAGTGTTGTTTCATTAGTTAATCCTGCCTGCACTGGCATAAAAAATTTTATGTTACTCAGCTTTATCCATTCGCTTGATTTCCAATCTTGATTCAATTCTTTCTTCAATGGCATTAATGGCTTCTGCGTCCATCATCAAAGCTTGTTTATTTTCATTAACTAAATCGGCAAATGACTTTTTTCTAGGTTTTCGCATCAGTATACCCTCTCTTCTGTCATAGTTTACTCCTATTATGGACAGACACTGCCGTAATTATAATTAAATTTTCAAAAATTTTTAAAAAGCGAGGGTTTTCGTACAATGGGTTTACTCACAGAGATACTAGCCATAATGAATAACTCTCTGAACAGTCCACCAAGAGCAGCCTGCGAGTAAAACTGTTTTATACAGAAAGGTTAATTAAGGCTGTTTACTCATAAATTGCTGCTTTCGAAAATCTCCGGATAGTAGAGTTTTTCTCTTTATTCTGAGTGAGTAGCTCTTTTCTTTAATTCTTCCCAGGATATAGCAGGGGAAATTTGGCGTTATCTCACCAAATTCATGTTTAATAAGCAGCAAAGTTTACGAAGAGCACCTTAAATAAATAAAAGGTCTGTAGGGTAGACTTGCATCATTGAACGAAAACATGAAATCCTTCTTCGTCCAGGGCACCGATTTGTTTGTTTACGACAAAACCTTCTTCGTTTATTAATATGGTAGTTGGAATCGAGATTACTCCATATGCTTCGTTCACCTTATCATCTTCATCCAATAGGACCGGAAACGAAACTCCAGCTTTCTCCGCGAACTCCTTTGCCCGATCTTCAGGATCTATGTTGATTGATAGCACTTCTACCCCTGTATTTGCTTTTTTAAACGCTTCAAGTGCAGGAAGTTCCTTAGTACATGGAGCACACCATGCTGCCCAAAAATTAATCAAGACTTTTTTTCCTCTATAATCCGTTAAATATATGGATTCCTCAGATAATGTGTTCAAGGAGAATTCCGGAGCAAGTTTACCTATCGCTGGACCGGGAAGCCGGTCGGGAGTGTCACTTGCCAGTGTGCTGTTCACAAGTAATTCCCCAGCATTTGCATGTTCACTGTCACTCCACTTCCTCATAGAAGAAAGTGATGTATTTTCCAGGTAGATCACGAACAAAAAAGAGATCATCAACAATATTCCAATCAGCTTTTTCACTGACAGCCCTCCAATATACTATTACTTTCATTTTATGAAGGCTTGTCAGTTTTTATTAGTCGAATTGCTGATTTCACTATTTGAGAGTTGGATTATTCCCCTTAATACTCTTTCCCTACTTAGCTGGGAAAGGATTCATAAAAAAAACACCCGTCTCCAGGTGGAGTACGGATGTTTTTTTGGAGTATTATGCTTTTAATTTATCACGCAATACCATTTGCAGGATACCGCCGTGACGATAGTAATCAACTTCAACTTCAGAGTCGAAACGGACAAGAGCTTCGAAATGAGTTTTGTTGCCATCTTCGTCAGTTGCAGTTACTTTCACCACATCACGAGGTTTCACATTATTATTAAGGTCTACAGAGATGGACTCTGTACCTTTCAAGCCAAGTGTATCAGCATTTTCGTCCCTCTTGAATTGAAGCGGAAGAACGCCCATCATGACAAGGTTCGAACGGTGGATACGCTCGTAGCTTTCTGCGATAACTGTTTTGATTCCAAGAAGGTTTGTACCTTTGGCAGCCCAGTCACGAGAAGATCCCATTCCGTAATCTTTCCCTGCAAGAACAGCCAGGCCGATTCCTTGCTCTTTGTATTTCATGCAAGCATCATACATCGCCATTACTTCATCTTCAGGCCAGTATGTTGTATATCCGCCTTCAGTTCCTGGAGCAATGCGGTTTCTGATACGGATATTGGCAAAAGTTCCACGCATCATCACTTCGTGGTTGCCTCGACGTGAACCATAAGAGTTGAAGTCGCGAGGCTCCACGCCCTTGCTGCGCAGGTGTTTACCGGCAGGTGTATCTTTACCGATTGCACCGGCAGGCGAAATGTGGTCAGTTGTTACTGAGTCACCGAACTTACCAACGATTTTCAAACCATCCAGTGCCTGGATGTCCTCAGGAGTCTCAGCTAACCCTTCAAAGAACGGCGGATTTTGGATGTAAGTTGATTCATCATCAAAGCTGTACAATGGTTCGTTGCTAGTCTGAATTTCGTTCCAGCGTTTGTTATCGTTGAATACATTTTCGTACTCTCTGCGGAACAATTCAGGCGTTACAGTGCGCTTCACAACGTCCTTCACTTCATCCTGTGTCGGCCAGATATCGGCAAAGAAGACGTCGTTGCCATCTTTATCTTTACCAAGTGAATCTTTTTGAAGATCGATATCCACTGTTCCGGCAAGCGCATATGCCACCACCAAAGGAGGTGAAGCAAGATAGTTTGCTTTTACAAGCGGATGGATACGCCCTTCAAAGTTACGGTTACCAGAAAGAACTGATGTAAGAAGCAGGTCAGCTTCCGCCACAGCTTTTTCAATCTCTGGGCGTAATGGGCCTGAGTTACCGATACATGTTGTACACCCATAACCTACAAGGTTAAATCCAAGTTTTTCAAGCGGTTCAAGCAAGCCTGAATCTTCAAGATAGCCTGTAACTACTTTAGAACCAGGTGCTAATGAAGTTTTAACATAATCCGGCACGATCATTCCTTTTTCTGCTGCTTTTTTAGCAACAAGACCTGCACCAAGCATTACGTAAGGATTGGAAGTGTTCGTACAAGACGTAATTGCAGCGATACCGATGCCGCCAGTTGGGATTTTCACTTCTTCGCCGTTTTGATTAGTATAAGAAGCTTTCTTATCGATTTCGTTCTCAGTAAGACCAAATCCTTGAACTCCTTCAGGATTTGTAATCGCTTCATGGAATGAAGGCTTCATTTCAGAAAGCGGAATCAAATCTTGTGGTCGTTTAGGACCAGAAAGGTTTGGCTCAATTTCAGATAAGTTAATCTCTACTACATCTGTGTAGATTGGATCTTCTTTATCAGGTGTGAAGAACATATCATTTTCTTTCAAATATTGTTCCACTACGTTAATATGCTCTTCTGAACGGCCAGTCAAACGCATATAGTCAAGGGACTCTGCGTCAACCGGGAAGAATCCGCACGTCGCACCGTATTCCGGAGCCATGTTGGCAATTGTCGCGCGGTCAGCAAGCGGAAGTGTTGCAACCCCTTCTCCGAAGTACTCGACAAACTTGCCGACAACCCCTTTTTTGCGAAGGACCTGAGTCACTTTAAGAGCCAAGTCAGTTGCAGTTGCACCATTAGGAAGTGCTCCTGTCATCTTCACGCCGATAACTTCAGGAATCGGGAAGTATGAAGGCTGTCCAAGCATTCCTGCTTCTGCCTCAATACCACCTACACCCCATCCAAGTACACCGATGCCATTGATCATTGTTGTATGGGAGTCAGTACCGACAAGTGTATCAGGATAAGTTTCAAATTCACCGTCTTCATTCTCGACTGCATGAACGACATTAGCAAGATACTCAAGGTTAACCTGGTGGACAATACCAGTTGCCGGCGGTACAGCACGATAATTTTTAAATGCTTTTTGAGCCCAGCTTAAGAACTGGTAACGCTCTGCATTTCGTTCGAATTCAAGGTCCATGTTGACTGCAAGAGAGTCAGCTGTACCATATTTATCAACCTGTACCGAGTGGTCAATTACCAGATCAACCGGAATTTCAGGATTGATTTTGTCAGGGTTTCCGCCGATGTCAGCCATTGCCTTACGCAGTGAAGCCAGGTCTACCACGGCTGGAACACCTGTGAAATCTTGTAGGATTACACGTGAAGGCTTGAATGGTACTTCAGCCTCCTGAACATCTGCAGAACCCCAGTTTGCAAGGTTTTCCACATGCTCTTTGTTGATTACACGGCCGTCAAATTGACGCAGCACTGATTCAAGCAGTACCTTAACTGAGTAAGGTAAGCGTGAAACCTTTGCTACGCCCGCCTCTTCTAATGCTTTCAAACGATAAAAATGATAGCGTTTCCCAGCTGCTTCGAATGAAGAACGGGAGTTAAATACGTCTTTCGCCATCTCGATTCCCCCTCTTAGAGATTGTAACGATTTTACGTGCGCTGAAAAGTTTGATTCTGTTTTTTTCAACTTTGTTCACATTAACATCTTAATACAAGCGATTACATAAGTAAATATCAAGAAAGTTATTGTGTTTGATAAGTTTTTCTTATGAGTAATTCATCTTAGCCTTTTTTGTTGTTTGTAAAAGCTGATAAATCACATTTGCTATGGAATTACTCAATGTTCCAAGTGAGTGATTTATTATCCTGAGAAAATAAAATTAATGGCTTTTCACTAATAGGATAACCTGCCCCGGGAAACATAAGCTGAAGGGGAGGTGACTTCAATGGCCAAAAGAAAAGCAAATCATATCCGAGAAGGCATGAATGCTGCCAAAGCTCAAGGTACTGGTGCTGGATATAATGAAGAGTTCTCTAATGAACCTTTGACTGCCGCACAAAAACAAAACAACAAAAAGCGCAAGAAAAACCAATAATCAAACAATTTCAACTATATAGTAACAAATAGTGCTACAAATACTCAATTGAAAGGCCTTGCATTTTCAATAAAAACTGCTGTGTCCCTTTAATTAAGGCAGAAGCTTTACGTGACATCCATGTCTCTCGGAATATCAACAAAAAAGGAGTATCCTTAATTACCCTGGATACTCAAAAAGCGCTCCTCTCGCCTTTCGAGAGGAGCGTCTGTCTTTTAAGGGAAATCCTGCTTTCGAGATTTTCACACCGGATCAATGGATAAGGATCCTGCTATTTAAATGGTTCAGTTCTAATCCTGGTTTACCTTCTGCATTACGGATGAGAGATCTCCCCTCATCTTTTCAAGCTGTTCGCGCTGATGTTCAGATGCTGTTTCAAGAGCGTTCTCTATCTGCTGGTAAGCCTCATTGACTTCGTTCTTTAAATGGGCGAGCTGGTGACCGTAATCTGCACCTTCCAAAACTAGCTCATTGACAGCATCCTGTACTTCTTCGTGACCTTGTTGAGCTGCCTGAAATGCCTGCTGTTTATTTTTATGGTACGGCATATAACGTCATCTCCTTCAGAAATTATCCATTGTTATATTCTCCTTTTATACAAGAGGTTATACATGCCTCCATTTGGCAGAAGGATTAAGGAGGGAGTTTTTTCGGTCAGGAGAGACTGGTTTATGGCCAGATATGTATGATGTTTGGGGCACTTCTGTCCTGAGAGGTGCACTTTTGATTCTGTTATGCAGGAAACAGGCGTACCTTCAGACTAAGAACTATTCAATTTCCCTGAAGAAGAAGCTGTAACTGCCAATTGAAAAGGCACCTAAATTCAATGCTCAATTAGGAATTCCTGGATGTATATCTAGATCAAAAATTCCGCACTCTACCTTTAGGAGGGATGTAAAATGAACAAAAATGATGGAAAAGATATGCGTCGAAATTCAACTAAAGGGCAGCCTTCAGGACAACCTGAACCATTAAGTGGATCTAAAAAAGTCAAAAATCATAATCATACCAGGCAAAAACATAACCAGCACCATGATATGTAACTAAAAATAGTCCCTCATAAGGGGACTGTTTTTAGTAAAATCATTCAACAGTAGCTGCTGAAATCTCATCCAATTGCAAAAAGAACTGGCAAATCAATGCTGTTTCACTTTCATTAACAGCCCTGAAATCCAGCAAAAATTCCTCATGCTGAATTCTGCCGATGATCGGGATAGCAGCCGTGCGGAAAGCTCTTTCTAATTGTGATGCGTCAAGAAATTTATGTTTGAGGGAAAGGACGTAAGTATCCAGTTCCACATCTGGCATTGTTCCTCCGCCTACCTGGCTTTTATCTCGTTTGACAATAGCAGAAAAATTGCTAGTCCTTTCTTCCAAAAAGGATTTTAGATCTTCTGCAATAAGTCTTAATTCCTCGGCATCAATTAAAAGTGACCTATAAGCAGGAATGTTGCTTTCGTTGCCTTTTAAGTAGTCAATCAGTGTTCCTTCCAATGCCGCAAGCGTCATTTTATCAACACGAAGGACACGTGCCAGCTGATGTTTTTTCAAGATATCTATATACTCTTTTTTTCCGGCAATGATTCCCGCTTGCGGACCGCCAAGAAGTTTATCGCCGCTGAAGGAGACTATATCCGCTCCTTTGGTGATGACATCCTTTACTAATGGTTCCGATCCGATTCGGTGCTTCTTTAAATCATAAAGCATGCCGCTGCCTAAATCCTCATAAAAGATAACGTGCTCGTTGGTTGAAGAAAGCTGCACCAGTTCCTCTGTTTCTGTTTCTTCAGTAAATCCTTTTATAACAAAATTGCTTCTATGTACCTTCATCAGCATAGAAGTATTTTCGGTTATATTTTCAGCATAATCAGCTTGTCTAGTCTTGTTCGTTGTCCCAACTTCCACCAGTATTGCCCCACTTTCCTCCATTATGGAAGAAACCCGGAAGGAACCGCCTATTTCAACAAGCTCCCCCCTAGATACGATTACTTCTTTTTCTTTTGCCATAGCAGATAAAATCAGGAACACTGCTGCGGCATTATTATTCACAACCATTGCGGCTTCTGCGCCGGTTACTTCTTTAATAAGAGTTTCCGCATGAGTGTGCCGGGAACCTCTTGTCCCCCTACTGATATCGTACTCCAGATTGCTGTAGTTGCCTGCTATTTCGATGACATGCTGAGAGGCCGTGTCACTTAATCTGGCCCTTCCCAGATTCGTATGTAAAATCGTTCCGCTGGCATTAATGACCTTCTTTAAGGTATAAGCATATTTTTCCCCTGCAGTTTTTTCAGCTTTTTGAATTAAATAGGCATTTAGATCTGTACTGCCTGGCAGCGGCCCGTTCCAGGCTCCATTCAAGATTTTCTCCCTCATGCTTGCAACTTCTTCTTTTATAAGTTGTGTTCCCTGTTCTATTGAAATATTGACGTCCCTAACCATTTTATCGAAAAGTATATCTTGTTGAATTTCATGGATAGAAGGGATTTTCCTTAGCAGTTCCTTCATATTCTTTCCTCCCGAATGAATCACTGAATAAATCACATTATACCACCCACACATCCTCACCTAAAGCGAATAGACTATTTAAAAGGAAAGCTGTATTCATAAGGGTTCTGACGCTTCAGACATGATTAATTTCCGGTTCCACCCAGGCTGTCCGGCCGATTGTAGCTGGATAAGGGGTTTATCATCTAGCAGCCAGCTGCCTTATTGAATAGTGCTTTTAGGAAAGATGGAGGAAATCATGTCTAATACGGGAGATGAGTTCACCTTAGAAGAGTGGGAACAATGGATGAAGGATTGGCTACTTGATCCTTATACAACAAAGCTTGATGAAACTCAATTCAGAGTGGATCTGTTTGATACCACTGACGCTTATATAGTGGAAGCAACACCGTCTGATTTCACAATGCAGGAAGTGAAACTCGAAAAACAGGAGCAGACTCTTTCAATAGAAATTCTGCCGGCAGATGACATTACTATAAGGAAACGGTCCCTTGAGTTTCCTTTTTCACTGAAATATAATCCAATTAGATTATATCTCCGAAAAGGATTTATTGAAATTCATATATTGAAAGCGCTCGATAAAAAACCAGGTCCTTCCGTGATACGATGTCAGGGGCAAATCTGAACCACCAAAAGGATCGGCCATTGCAGCCGATCCTTCTTTACTTCTCGTTCTCGATTTGTTTAATTATTTCATCAGCATCAGGAAAGATGCCGGATTCAAGTTTAGAATAAAGTCTCTTTCCATTAACGGTCACTTCAAAAGCACCGCCTGAGGAAGGAATCAATTTCATTTCTTCCAAGTCTGAACGAAAATGGCTAAAAAGTTCTTCCGCGAACCTCGCGGCTTTAGGTGCGTAGTTTCACTGCATGCAAAACTCAACGGATACTGCAATTGTGTTCATTTGGCATTATCCTCCTTTATTATTCATCATATTATTAATTGTAATATACGATAAAATATAGTGCAAATGACGGTAAGGCTATTTGCAGCTGTTGTTCATTTGCCTGGTGCCCGATCATCCTATTGATCCGGATTTACCCTGCTTGAAAGCACATCAGAGTCGAGAGCCACTAATACAAGGTTTCCTCATAAGCTTTATAAAATTTACTTGAAAATACTCTTGGCCTGTATGAAAAGTCCTCATAGTCCATATTTCCTGAATGAAAACTTCCAAACCACAAAACTTTCTTATCAAGCCCGATAAAAGGATGATAGAAATCCCTGGGGTCATATTTGAAGCTTGTCAATGGAATTTTCCCCTTTTGTTTACATAATATTATTATAGTTAAATAACTTTCTCTTCTTTTAAGGACTTCCCATATTTCTAAGGAAACATCCTCTGCCTTCTCAAAGGACAACACAACTACATCCTTCGCAGCAGCAATATCTTTTTTCAGCTTTTCATTCTCTTTTACACCGTACCACCGCAGTCTTTTGGTATGTGTTTGAGAAAAAACAATGGCTGTATCTCTTTTGTATTGTTTACTTTTTTCCTCTAAGTGGTGGATCAGCTTCCTGATCGGCTTATCCTCGCGAACATTTTTTTTAATATATCCATCGTCTCCGAGTAAAATAAATTTCCCCTTTGCCCTGGTAACCGAAACATTGATAAGCCTGCCGCTTTCCATTTTGGTAAGAAGGGTCCCCGCTTTTTCTTGAGGATAGCTGTCAGTCAGATCAACTATCATCAAGTCCTTCTCAGAACCTTGAAATTTATGAATGGTGGATGCAAATATGTCTGCAGAAACCGAAAGATCTCGCTGGTTAAAAAAGATAGGAAGAACCCTGTTCATCCATCTGGCCTGTGCTCGGTAAGGCGTTGCATAACCAATGGAATCTATTGCTGATTTATTGGCAGACAGCATCAGCTGTATCGCTGCCAGGCTGTTCATAAGGTTCCAGCGGGAGCCTCTGTCTGTATGACACCAGGGCAGATGATCAGTCATAGACATCAATACCGCTGCCTGTTTTGCAAAAGGGGAACGCTTGGCAATATGTGCCCGCTGATTGAGCGTTTCAGGATGGTCACTGACTAAAGAATGGTAAAATTGTTTATTTGTGAAAGCGGAAATATCAGGATGCATCCTTCTTTGAATCGGCAAGAGCATTAATTGAGGATGCTCGAGTCTTCTTTCCACCCAATCGGTTATTCCTGACAGGTGGAAGATATCCTGCTTCAGCCATTTCTCCACCAAGCCATGTCTGGATACAGCGATAGGCGGAAGCTGCTTAAAATCTCCGCAAATGATAACCCGTGTGCCAAGCGTAGCTGCATAGGCAATTTGCGGTGCATAAGCCATGCTGGCCTCATCAATAATGATCAGATCAAAATGGTTACTATAGATTACTGGATCGGTAGCTGCCTTAGATAAAGTCGTGGCTACCACCTGTGCCTCCTCTACAAAAATACTTTCCTTTTTCTTAGCTTTTCTCTGACTTTTGCCAGTCCAACCTCAATTTTTGTAAGATTAGCCGAGTCTTTTGCTGTAAAACTCTGCGAAAGTCTCTTTTTTAGTGTGAACCTTTTCTTTTCAAACTTACGTTTCCTTTCCCCTGTAATACTATCATCCAATTCTGCAAGCTTTGCGGCACTAAGTTCTGGATGGGTGTGGACTTCTTCTTTTTCAGGATGCCCATATCGGATCACTTCTCCCCCTGTCCATTTGTCTTTTTCCTGCAGAAATTCACACATTTCTAGAGTTAAAACATCGATTGCAGCATTGCTGTGGGACAGTAAAAGGATTTTTTTGCCATTAACATATTGATAAGCTGCTGCTCGTGCAAGATTGTAGGTTTTGCCTGTTCCCGGGGGTCCCCAAATATAGGTCACCGGATTGTACTTTGATCTTAATACCGCCTCGTGAACAGTACTTTGTGCTTTTCCCTTGGGGTGATAGGTTATCTCAGATGGGGTCATGACGTTTTGTATTGTCTTCAGCTTAAGTGGATCTTCTTCGATCTCTTCAAGCCTCTCAATTAATTTATTGAGAAGGTCCCAAGGTTCGTTATGCAAAACCCCTTTACCAATTTCATCTCCTAGATCGATATCCAGTTCTGCTATGACATCTGTTCCCTCACAGGACAGTATATTTCCTTCTGCCTTCTTACCGTTATATTCAAATATCACAGCTCCCCCGGGAAACAGCTTTGCGGGATAAGCCATAACGAGCCAGTATACAGCCCCTCCTTCGGTGAAAGCTAAATGCTGGCCCTTGAGAACGAAAATCCCTCTGCCTTCGTATTCTTTCAACTTCTGGATTTCTGCAATCAGCGCTGTTCTCCACTGCTGTATCATTCTTCTGGTTGAGTCCATAAATTTCTCCTAAATTGGTTAATTGTATGTTTAGCTCATATTTTCATTTTCTCTATTCTCTACTCTCAGCAGTATCGCAGACCAACTTATAGCTATACCCATTTTTCCTCCTGGTTTAACTTTGAGATGTTCTGTGTATATTTTATCTAAGAAATATAAAAATATATCAAAGGAGGTAATAAGAATGGGATTCATTTTGTATTTAATCGTAGGTGGAATAATCGGGTGGCTTGCAGGATTGATTCTCGGCAGAGATGTACCCGGCGGCATTATTGGTAACATCATCGCAGGTATAATCGGGGCATGGCTTGGAGGTGCTCTCTTTGGAGACTTTGGTCCGGATCTTGCAGGTATCGCCATTATTCCTGCATTAATAGGTGCCATCATTCTAGTTTTCCTGTTGAGCCTGATTATGAAAAGCATGAGAAAAAAGAGTTAGTAAACAGGTCCTCAAGCACTTTTTAAAAAAGAAACAGGCTGCTATATAAATCACTTGGCAGCCTGTTTTTAAAAAGCTGTTTTCTCCCGTATTGTTGCTCTTGGAATAATCCCAATATCCAGGTTCCCCTGAATACTAAGCTTTCTCTCTCTAGGAAGAGAAAGCAATTCTACCTCACAGCATTACATTTCTTCTTTTTTGTACCTCTCAGCATAGTACAAAACATCCTCTACATATTGTTCGCTGTGATTGTATGCAAAGACAGCTCTTTCTATATCTCCATCCGCGGCCCCATTACTGGCCAGATAATTTGCAGCACTATAGACAGCATCTTCAATATCCCAAGGGTCAGCTTTACCGTCCCCATTGGCATCTACCCCATATCCGCCATATTTAGCAATGATACCAGGATCCGTTAGATCTTCATCGGGTATATCTCCTTGGCCAAGACCCTCACAAGTGGGGTGTGACCAGCCGACAAAGGTACATGGCATAAACTGCAGATGTCCCTCTGCTCCTACAGGAGAAACCATTGTTTCCATTTGAGAGAACCTGGTTTCTACCCTATGATGGGCAGCCAGGAGGTTCCAGGGTACCCCGTACTTTTGTGAAGCATCTTTATAAATAGGAATATACTCTGAAGGTATTTCTTCCTTCGCCTCTTCTGATAATTCCTGAAATGTAAGAAAACCTCCATATACGATAAAATAAACAAGTAAAATTGCTGCGGGTATCATCAATATTTTCACCGGTGAATCTTTCTTCAAGCTTCGTTTCGGTCTCTTTTTCGCCATCAGAATGCATCGTCCTTTTAATAAGTCTACATCTTATTCTAAGAAATATTGTATGCATTAGCAACATTTTACCTCTTTGAGAAAGCTGCCTTCCCCATTACTGGACGCTTGGAAAACTGAAATTCGCATTTAACTCATAATCTTCAGCATAGAATCACCATTTTTGAAGGCTCCTTCTCATATAAATCGGACACTTAGATTATTCCCTGCAGGCAAAATAATAAGAAAATCTTAGAGATTGTTACCTCCTTACCGGCTATGAGAAGCAGCAGGTCTTATCGGCAAATCGCAAATGAAAATATAAATATCCTATTATCTGTGTAAGAAACAAACAGAAAACAGCTCCAGAAGAATATACCTCCTGAAGCTGTTTCTCTTTATGTCCATGGCAATGTCGGGCTTAGGCAGAAAGCCGCCATGACTTGACAGCTCCCAGTAAAGCCGATTTAATTAGCTCTTTAAAAACAAGTTAGCTTACATAAGCTGCACCAACAATAATTAATAGAATGAACAGAACCACAATCAGCACAAAGCTTCCGCCATAGCCGTTTCCGCCGCCATAGCCATATCCTCCGCCGTAACCGTACATACAGTACCACCTCCTTGTACAATGGTTAATATACTGTATGCCGCCCTTGGCTGATTGACTGTGAAAACGCCCTTAAATAATAAAAACAGGCCTCCAGTGAAGACCTGTTTTCTCTTTATCGAACTTTATTGCGCGGTTTTGGTTTAAGATACAATCCCAATTCTTTCTTTTCTTTTGAAAGCGCCCGATAAAGGGAAACCATCATCAGAATCATAATCATCGAGAAAGGAAATGCTGCGATAATCAAAGCATTCTGCAATGCTTGCAGCCCTCCGCTGTACATAAGAATCAATGCTACGGTCGACTGGGCAATTCCCCACGTCAGCTTTACCGTATTCGGCGGTGTTAATGAACCGTAGGTTGTCTGCATCCCAAGGACAAAAGTCGCAGAATCAGCAGATGTAATAAAGAATGTGCTGACAAGAATAACGGCAATTATCGAGAGAACAGCAGATAACGGAACCTGATTAAACACGGCAAACAAAACTTCCTCCGTGGCATAAGCAGCCAAGTCCACAGCGCCTGATTGCTGTATATCAATCGCGGAAGTTCCGAAAACCGAGAACCAGATCAAACTGACCAATGATGGCAGCATTAATACTCCAAACAGGAATTCACGAATGGTTCTTCCTCGTGAGACCCTTGCGATAAAGATCCCAACGAATGGAGACCATGATATCCACCATGCCCAGTAGAATATAGTCCAACCATTAATCCATGTTTGGTGATCCTCATTCAGCGGTGCGATCCGGAAGGACATCCTGACTAAGTTTTGAACATAAGCGCCAAGTGTATCGGTGAATAAATTCAAGATGAGCAATGTCGGACCGACGATGAACATAATAACTAGTAAGGCCAGTGCGAGAATCATATTGGTGTTACTCAAATATTTAATTCCTTTACTCAAACCAGACCAGGCAGAAATCATGAAAAGGACTGTTACAACAGCGATAATAACAAATTGCACAAAGAAGTTATTCGGAATGCCCAGCAGATAGGACAGCCCTCCATTAATCTGTGCAGCACCGAAACCTAGTGTCGTGGCAACACCCACAACCGTAGCGAATACTGCCAGTACATCAACCACGACACCCAGAGGACCTTTCATTAGATCACCGAACAAAGGTTTCAATGTGGCGGACACCAGTCCAGGCTCCCCTTTTCTAAATTGGAAGTAAGCCAGGGAAAGTGCTACCAGGGCATAAATCGCCCAAGCATGGACTCCCCAGTGGAAGAAGGTATGGCGCATTCCCTCTTTAACCGCTTCATTTGATCCTCCTTCTGCCAATGGAGGTGAAATAAAGTGAGAAAGCGGTTCAGCAGCTCCCCAGAAAACAAGCCCTATACCCATTCCCGCGCTGAAAAGCATAGCGAACCAGGTAGTTGTACTATATTCCGGTTTTTCATCCGGTTTCCCAAGACGAATTGTACCGATAGGACTGATAATAAGAAAGACACAAAAAATTACGATCGTAGTGACGAGTATCAGATAGTACCAGCCAAAGTTCGTGCTGATGAAGGTTTGAACACGCCCTGTGAAATTCTCAAAGCTTTCAGGTAAAAAAGCCCCGAAAACCAGTGCAGCCAATACAATGGCCACTGTGATCCAAAATACACTTGATATTTTTTTCATCATCATTCCCCTTTCATATGTAATTGTCAGTTTCAGTTGTTCTCTTTACATGTATTAACCTAGCTTCCGCTCTTTAAAACAACATTCTAAACCTTAACAGATTGATACACCCTATTCAACCAATAAGCCTTTTTCAGATATTTCCCTCAAAAAAGCTTCCTTTAAATTTATGAATGCAATGAGTATTTTCTCCTTTAAAATCAAATTGATACCTTAGAATATATACCTGGAGTTATTTCAATACATGAATGAATCTCATTGCACATACAAAAGCTAATAAAGATCAAAAAAGTATATAAGGAGGAAAAAACATGAGCAGACAAAACCAACCCTCTCAACACCAAGCTGCAAAAGAATTGGCAGAAAGACAAATGAGCGACAGAAAAGAAATTCAGTCCATCAAAAACCCGAACTCAAAACCTGGACGTTAATACGCTAAAGCGTTAAAAGAGACAGTCCTTCCCGGCACGTTTACGTTTGATATAAACAAGAAAACCACTCATCTTCTAAGATAAGTGGTTTTCTGTTCTTCTTTTGAGCTGCTTTCGCATATCTTTCTGCTTGGGGAAAAAATTCCTGAGCCGGATTACTCCCCCGGTTACCCTTGCTAATAGGAGGAAACAGCTCTTATCTTTCTAGCTTCAAAAAATAACTGGTGAATTATAGCGTTAGCTTAAGAATTACAGAAAAAACAACAGAGTTTATGTTAGAACCCCTATTATTCAATAACTTGTACTTTTATACTTTTCACACCATATTCCAGCGCTTCCTCACGTGAAGGTATGAAGATATCGATCCTGTTTCCTTTAATCGCACTTCCTGTATCTTCCGCAGTGGCGTACCCAAATCCTTCAACATACACTTTTGATCCTAACGGGATGACTGCCGGGTCAACAGCTATGACTTTTTCATCCGGATTAGCACGTAAATCAACACCTGTTTTGGTAATTCCAATGCATCCTTCACAATAGGCGGTATAGGCAGTAGCTTTAACATCTACTTCCTTGATAATATTTTTTTCATTCTTCTCTTGTGATCCATCAGATTCTTCAGATTGTTTTGGACTTATTGCTTCTTTCCCTTTATGGATAAGCTGCTGCCTTGTTTCTACGGTTAAAACAGCTTCCTCATGTTTGGAAGCCAAATTCCATAACATATCTCCCTCGGTAATATTATGATAGCTTTCTACAGTAACGCCTGATTCAGATTCACTATTTTTTTCTGCCTGAACAGCTATAGTATAAATTCCAAATACAAATAGAGTTAGTATTAATAGTAATAAATGCTTTTTCAAGTTGATTCCTCCCTTAAGTCCGTAAAGACCAACAGAGGAAATAGTAACATAGACTCATCTCACAGCGGTGACAAAATAATGATGAAATCATTACATTTCATTACAACCTGTAAAGATTCAGGAAGATTTTCACTCACTGTCCAAAATGAAGAACCTTCTCACTTTTTTTCCACTACTATTCCTATTTATTTGGAAAAATGTTTATCGCTCTTCATTTACAAATAAATAGAAACTAACTGATATCTAGAAATTCCCAGGTCTGCACCAATTTAATTATGAAAAAAACACTTCATAAGGAGAATACACAGATGATATTCAGAAAAAGAATAAGTAAGTTGGAAAAAGAATGGCAAAGGCATGCAGGACCGCAGCCTGCCAATATCTACTTCGGTAGCAACGGAGGAAGTGCCACCCAGGATGACCACTTCCGGCAGAGGGTTGAAGCGAATCAAAAACGCTGTTTCAAAAGCTTTGGAAGCAAGCTGGATAAAGTGGCTGCTGATCGAAAATGGGATAAAATCTTAGTTCTTGGTGACAAAGGAACTGACCATATGCTAAATGAAAATATGAGCAAAGAGGTAGACGGGGTTATCCAAAAAAACTTCTAAACGAAAAAGAAGAAAAAGTTCTGGAGGAAGTATTTTCATAATGAAGGCTTTGTTCGTAAACCTTTTTGAAATTTAACATGATACCGAAGAATTTAGTAAAAAGGAAAGGCGCTACGCCTTTCCTTTTTATTTAAAGAAACAATCTCAATAGGGAATCTCTCTTTCTAAAAGAATCTCTGAATTAAGCAGCATTAGTTACAGGAGGAACAATTCAAAATTACCTTTGGTTTGCTATCCCCTGCAAAAAACCTCTCTTACCGGCCACGGACTAAAAGAGCCACTGATTGATTTCATCAGCAATTTATCTCTAATGGAAAAAATTTAATAAATAAGGGGAGAAATTCCGCTTATTTTAAAAAGAGCACCAGAAACAGCTAATTTAGGCGGAGGTATTCCGCTTATTTGCTAAAAATATATTACAATTGGTCCATTTATTTTAGCTGTGCTTAATCGGAAAATTTCCGCTTATATACCCCATATCGAATGCAATTTCGCAGCTTAGCCGGAAAAATTCCGCTAATTTTAGATTATCCATGTGCTTCAAAGGTACCCCCACTGCTTGAAGTGGAAGAAGTTTTACGGAAATCTGTTTATCCCATTATGGAGGGAGTTCTTCTATTCCTCGCTATAAGCTCGCTGGAACCACCGGAATAACCAGGGTTTTCAAGACCATTAAAAAAGAAGCAAAGGCAGCAGCCTTTGCTTCTTACTTTATTGATTAATCAAGAATTGTAACTTTTACTGAACGTACTCCCCAATCAAGGGCATCTTGTCTTTCAGGGATAAATACGTCAATTTTATTACCTTTAATTGCTCCGCCAATATCTTGGGCAGTCGCATAGCCATATCCTTCAACATAGACTTCAGTACCAAGCGGAATAACATTAGGGTCTACCGCAATGACTTTCGCGTCTGGATTAGCATTCAGGTCGACACCAGTCTTGGTAACACCTGAACATCCAATACAATCAGCCGTATAGGCTGTTGCAGAAACAGTGATGGCATTTGCTTCTTCCTGGGTTGGCTGAGTATTCACAGGAGTTTCAGCCGGCTGTGCGGGAACAGTTTCCTGTACTTCAGCAGGTTCAGCAGCTGCAGTTTCTTGCGCTGCAGGCTCAGTTTTAGACTCTTCTGCTGGAGCTTGCTCTGGGGAAGAAGCTTGTTCCTGCTTATTAACAAGAGTAGCTACTCCACGGTTGTCCAAATCAATGACAAGGTTTTGACCTGGGTGAATTATATCTGAATTCAGTGAATTGGTATTCATAAGTCCATCCACTGATACGCCGTAATATTTAGCAATTCCCCATAAGGTATCTCCAGACTCTACTGTATAATTTTCAGTAGATGATACTCTCAATTGTTGATTAGGGAAAATTAAATCGGAGTTTAAGTTATTCCATCTTAGAAGATCCTCAACAGATGTACCATATTCTTTTGATAACCCCCAAAGAGTATCGCCCTTCTTAACTTCTACATTTTCCGCAGAGGCACCTGCGCCCATTGTTAGAGTTAAACTTGCTGCCGTTGCAAGAGTGATAACTGTTTTCTTCATTCTAGTAATCCTCTCCTTTGTTAGTAAGTGGTACGATATCTTTACTCACATTCTTCATGCTAACACAGGAGTAATACAGTACAATTACGAGAGTATAATAGAGTCACTACATTTGTGTTTCACCATTGTAATGGGATTTTATTCCTAGGTATGAATGAAATGGTATCTTTATAGAGTGGTTTTAATATGCAGGTTTAGGGAGGGAGTGGGAATGGTATATAAATACGTTGCTAACCTCTATAATACTCCGATTCTGATGCCTATTCAATAGTAGTAAGGAAATTTCTTAATAAGATTAAGGAAATTGGGTTGCTTAAAATGAAAGTATTAGTTCTTATCAAAAGTGTGGGGAGATGCGCCCTCTCAGCCGAGCTTCCATGTAGACATTCTATTAAAAGCTTTTTATGGACTAAATAAACCTCAAAATAAAACGAACAGCCTGTGAATTCTCACAGGCTGTTCATGAAAATCAGATCTAAAAGGGGTTCTCACTCAGCTCCAAGGGTCAATATGATGGGCTCCCCTTTAGTCACCACAATGGTATGCTCAATCTGGGCTACATAACTTTTATCTTCTGTAACGAATGTCCACCCATCATCCTCCTGGACAATTTCTTCAGCATTTGTAGATACGAAAGGTTCGAAGGCGATTACCATTCCATCTGCAAGAAGACCGTTATCCCATGGATCAAAATAATTCATGATATGGGACGGTTCTTCATGAAGAGACTTTCCAACTCCATGTCCTGTGAGGTTCTTGATGACTGTATAGCCGTTTCTCCGTGCCTCATTATGGACAGCCTTACCGATTCCGTTTAATTTAGAACCTGCTTTTATCTTTTTAAGTCCAGCGTCAAATGACTTCTTGACGGCTTCACATAAATCCTGAAGCTTTTCACTGCCTTCCCCTATAACAAAAGAGATACCTGTATCAGCATAAAATCCATTCTTTGAACCGGAAACATCAATATTAATGAGATCGCCTTCCTTAATCACCCGGTCACCAGGGATTCCATGAGCAACTTCTTCATTAATGCTGATACAGGTAAAGCCAGGAAAATCATACTCTTGTTTTGGAGCAGAAATGGCACCATGCTTTTCGAAAAGCGTCGCTCCCAGGTTATCCAGCTCTTTTGTAGTCATTCCGGGCTTTGCGGCATTTTTCATGTCATCCCTGATGGATGCGACTACCTTCCCAATCTCTCTCATGGCTTGTAACTCTTGATCGTTTTTAATAATCATCGAAATCTTCCTTCTTTTATAGTTTTCTGTTTATATTATACAGATTAAAGCAAAAATGAGAAGAAAATTACCCTCTAAATATGAATCAGTTTATAGCACTTTGAAGTTCAGTTATTTTATCGTCCAGGAATTTCAAATCCCACTCTTGCAATTCTTCTTTATCGATGTTCTGAAGAATATATTTATGAAAACTGTATACAGTTTCCTGCCTTCCTTCCGGCATCTCCTTTTGTATAATGACCATTGCTTCAAGGAGAGCGAGAATGACTGAAATATCCTGATCTGCATAATGTACAATTTGATAAAAGGATTTATACAGTAATTCTTCAAAGACGAAAAATGGTATTCTAACCCGCTGCTTGTTTTCCTTGTCCATCATCGTCAAATGACCGTCATTCAATTCCGCGGTTTCTCCCAGCAATACTCCTAAATACCGAATACAATCCCTCGCTGTATTGGGATCATTAATGGAAGGGGATACAGCCCGCACAGCTATCTCGGAAATCCTCTGCAGAGAGAACTCCAAGTCATACTTCCCCATCCTCTCGCTGCCGAAGGATAAGTATTCCGATAAATCGCCACTGCTTTCTTTTTGACTGTATATGGTGTAAAGGTGCTGTCCTTTTCTGATGAACATCCCTACTTTAATCTCAAAATCAATAAAGAAATCGTTAGCAGCTGTGCATTCCAATAAACCCTCAAAATCGACAAATTGGAGAAAGCCGCTTTCCTGGCTGCAGACTTCTTTCTTGTTCAAAAACCTGCCATGGTCCATCATTTGTTCTTGAACAACGTTATTCTTTTGCAGCTCTTTATAGAACTTCACTATTTTCATCGCATCTCTTTCCAGCCTTCCGATTAAACTGCTGATCTGAATCGAAGTAGCCACATGATGGATGAAATAAGCAAAGTATGCAAGACATACAATGGCATACACCACGCCAAAAAACGCAGCAATAACCAAATCCTCATTAGGTGTGTTCCTCATGAACAGCAATGTGATTATGGAGTAAATGAAGCCACCCATGAAAATACCCAGTCCCCTGACAGTCTTCTTGTCATTCACAAAATGTTTGAGGGCTCTTGGTGAGAATTGAGAAGAGTAAGTAGTCAAAACAACCATCACTGTAGAAAAAGTAAAGGTGGTCATCGTTAAAAGCGATCCTGCTATTGTGCTTAACACCGTTTGTGCAAGATCAACTTTCGTCAGCATAAATGCGGGCAGGTATTCTTTCATCGAAGCGGCCCAGTAGTAATCAACTACTATCGTGACTACTGCCATAATCAATGACAATAGACTATAAAGTGATGGCACAAACCAGATTCGATCCTTCAAGTTAATCAAAAAGCTTTTCAACTAATCACTTCCTCTCGCATTTCAAGAGTTCAATTATGTCATATTCACGGTAAAAACAAAATAAGAAAAACCGGCCTCAATAGCCGGCTTATCCTTTATTTATTCTATTGAAGCTGTTCAACAAAAGCTTTTGCGGTGCTCAAACCGGATTGGGGATTTTGACCTGTGACAAAACCTGTATCCGACACTACATAGTCTGAAAACGCGCTTCCCTTTTGAAAGTCTGCCCCATTTTCCCTTAATCTGGATTCCATTAAGAAAGGCACCAATGAATCCATATCGGACTGCTGTTCTTCCTCATTCGTAAAGCCGGTAATCTGTTTCCCTTCTACAAGATACCTGCCGGAAGATAACTTGACATCAACAAACCCTGCAGGTCCATGGCATACAGCACCAATCAGTTTGTTATTCTCTGCAAAATGTGTTAATGCCTGCTGCAACGCCGGATTACCTGGTAAATCAAACATAGTGCCATGTCCTCCAGGTAGAAAAATCGCATTATAATCATTTACATTTACTTGTGATAAAACCAACGTACTTTCCAGTTCATGAATGGCTCCTTCCCATTCATCCGGGGGCATCTCACCTTCGGTCACACTATTGGGATCAACTGGTACTCTTCCCCCTTTTATGCTGGCGACACTCACGCTGTACCCACTGCCTGTAAATTCAACGTACGGCTCCGCGAATTCAGATAACCACAAGCCAGTTTGGTGATCTTTATCGATTTGTTCAGTATTTGTAAGGACCATTAATATCTTTTTCATAGAATCATTCCTCCTTCGGTCTTGTTAACCTGTATTTATCCTTGGGAAAAGGGAGTTAAACAATATTAGGTTGACAAGTTTTTAATAATATTTTTCAACGCTTTTCATAAGGGTGTCTGCGAATAGATTGTTGTTTATACTCTCAACTAGTTAACCCTTTTCATACGACAGACTTAAGGAAAGCATATATACTTAAGGTTAATCAGGAAGCAGTTAACCGCTAAACAGAGCAATTTCAGAACAGAAAGGAGCTTTTTTACATGAATCAATTTGCTCGAATCCTTCTATTGTTTACTCTCATTCCTATTGCGCTTTTGGCTTGCAGTTCCAGTAACCAGGAAGAACTGACGAATGAAAAAGCCAAGCAAATGATTGATGCCGGTGAGGTCGAAGTCATAGACGTCAGAAGCGAAGAAGAATATTCACAAGGACATTTACAACACAGCTTGTTGATTCCTTTAGATGATCTTCAAAACAGGTTGGATGAGCTGGATAAAAACCAACCCTATTTGGTAGTTTGCAGAACCGGTAATCGCTCTTCTCAAACAGCAGAAATATTGAAGAGCAATGGATTTACTTCTGTCTATAATCTAAAATCAGGACTAAGTGCATGGAGCTATCCCCTGGAAAGTTAAAGAGCCAGATGCTGAATGAAAATCAGCACCTGGCTCTTTTTCTTATTATATATTCACCTATGTTAGTCACGTCTCGTACCCGTTGCCAGAGCTGGACGCTTCAGTTTATGAGCTTCAGTCGATGATTTGCAAATCTTTCGGAAACTTCGTCAACGTTTCATATCCATTTTCAGTAACGAGTACATCATCTTCAATACGGACTCCGCCGATTTTAGGAATATAAATTCCTGGTTCAATAGTATAAACCATTCCTTCTTTGAGGATGCCATCATTTGAATGGCTCATTGAGGGAAATTCATGAACATTAATTCCCATTCCATGACCGATTCGGTGAGGGAAATATTCTCCATAGCCCGCATCTGAAATGATTTTACGGGCAGTGCTGTCCAAATCGCCGATCCTGTTTCCAGGTTTACTCATCTCAAGTGAAGCCAATTCTGCCCTAAGCACAGTATCGTAAATTTCTTTTTGTTTATCTGTTGCTGATTTAAATGCCACCGTACGAGTGATATCAGAGCAATAACCATCAAGGACAACACCTAAGTCAAATAAGACAAGATCTCCTGATTTTAACTGGCGGCCCCCAGGATTACCGTGGGGTTCACCGGATTTCTCACCAAAGAGGACCATTGTGGAGAATGACATTTGGCGAATCCCTTTTTCTTCAATTCATATTCAATCTTGGCGAGGACTTCCATCTCTGTTATCCCCTCTTGAAGTGCTTCGACTCCTGTTTTCACTCCGAAGTCAGCCATTTCAGCTGCTCTGCGTATGGTTTCAATCTCCTTTTCATCCTTGACAACCCGGAGCTCGTTCAATTTATCCTCGGCATTGATGACCTCCGCCTTAGGAAAAAGAGACAAAAATGCCTCACTGCGAGAGTAAGATAGCACTTCTTTTTCGATAGCCAGTTTTTCTGGAGCGCCTGTCTCTCTCCGCTCGATCGAAGTTTTAATAAAGTCCCACGGGTTTTCATGGTCACCATAACCAATAATTTCATACTCCCACCCGGCATTCTTCAATTGTCCCTTTTCCATTGCTGGAAGTACAAATAAAGGATCTGACTCCTTGAATAGAAACAGGCCCATAAGGCGTTCGTGGGGATCAGTAAGAAAATCTGACAAGTAAAAAACATTTTCTTTAGAGTTAATAAAAACTGCTTCGATGTTTTGTTCCTTTAACCAATTTTGAACTTTTTCTATACGTTTACTCATTCAGCGACACTCCAATTCATTACATATGTATATCTTATCTATAATGATTTATTAGAAACGCTGGATTGTCAACCGCTAATCATATTGAGGTTATAAAACGAAAGGTTAAGTAACCTTGCATCATCAATCTCTATAAGGATTATAAATGTTGAATAAAAATAAGTGGTCTTTTAAATACCTAGATCAAGAATCTCCCCTGGATACTAATGCGTTTCTCACTAAAAGGTGGAGCATCTCTTCTCTTCTTGCTTACCAGAATATTTGAATAAATAATGCAGTTACTTTACAAGATTCATATAAAATAGCTGCAAAGTTTACGAAAAGAGCTTAAAAATATTAGGAACCTTCAGAGGACTAAACCATAACCGTTTTCCTCTGCATCCATTAGTTTTTTCTTTTTCGCACAAAAAAACACCCTCTTTTCAATAATGAAAGAAGATGTCTTTATACAGCATTATACCTCTGCTGTTCCGATGAAGTCTTTTAAAAGTTCCTCTGCCTGAATGCGGGCTTCGACATTTTCAGTGCTGATTGGCGTGAATTCCAACTGACCTGCGCGTTCGGAAACTTCAATCATAATTTCGTTCGTTACATGAAATGGAAATAAACTTCTAGGAAGATGCTGCATTGCACTTTCTAAGATCTCTGTTTCCTCATTTTCAAATAATGTTAAAGTAATGATTTCGTCTGACATATTTTCGATTTTATATAGACCTATATCCACTTACAGCTCACTCCTCTATGAATATTTATGAATAAGTAGTTATTGTAAACTTACCCTCTCAGCTGAAGTTGAAACTGTTTTAGTGAAAAATATTTTTCAGCTGTATATTAAACTGTATTAGATAGTCAGCCTTTTCCATGTCAATCGGAACTAATTAAGAAATTATTTTACTATAGTTTTAATTTTGGAATTCAAATTGAACTTTCTTTTCCTTGTCATTCCATTTAAGAATGGCGTCAAAGGATTTGTCCCCTTTTTTGAAGCCTTTGATAACATCTGTTTTTCCTTCATCGATCAGTTTTTTTGCATTTGTTTGGGAGATTTTCTTTTTCATGATTACTTTTGAAAGAGTGAAACTGCACTTTGATTTTTTATAAGCACTGCAGCCATAGAATTCGCCTTTATCAATGACCTTTGCCCTGCAATAAGGACATGAACCGATGGACTTGCCGAGTGATGCTTTCGAACCTGTTCTTTGTATGGTTTCAGTATCGATCCCTTCAAAGGACCATCCCTTTGAAGCCTCAATGGCATCATCGATGATTTTTCCGCTAAGTTTTTTACCTGTTCCATGAATTGAGGTGCAGATGCCTTGCCCTGGCCGATTTCCCGCAGCCTCTGCTCCCATTTAGCGGTCATTTCAGGGGAAGCCAAAATCTTTTCACCGATCGCTTCAATTAATACTTTTCCCTTATCGGTTGCAAAAACAGCATTACGTTTTACATCAATATATTTTCTGTCTTTCAGGCCGGCAATGATGCTGGCTCTTGTTGCCTCTGTCCCAAGTCCTTCTGTACTCGAAAGGACTTTTTCCAGATCTTCATTATCTAAATGCTTTCCAGCGGTTTTCATCAAGGTAATCAGTTGTCCCTCTGTGTAACGTTTAGGGGGTTGAGTTTTTCCTTCTTTTACCTTAACGCTTTTTACACACCCTGGATCACCTTCTTTTACGTTGGGCAGCAGTTGTTCATCGTCTTTCTCTTGTTGGAAAATTACTTTTCTCCAGCCTTCCTGTACCTGAATCTTTCCTTTGGAGATGAATTCAGCTCGTCCATCTACAAGCGTTATTAACGGACTATAGTCAAAAATCGATTTTTCAAAATGAGCAGCAATCAGCCTTCGAACGACAAGATCATAGATTTTCTGCTCATCAGGAATCAGCTTTTCAGGGTTTTTCACTTGTTCGGTAGGAATGATGGCATAGTGATCGGTCACTTTTTGTTCATTGACATATCGTCTGTTATTCATCAACGATTTGACCGGCAGAGGGAACAGGTCCTGATACGCAGGCATTCTGCTGAATTTTTCCATGATTTCTGGAAAGGTTTCTGCTTCTCCTTTTGTTACATAATTGGAATCGGAACGTGGATATGAAACAATTCCCTTTTGATAAAGCTTTTGAAGCGTTTCCAGTGTTTTTTGTGGAGAAAATTTATAGAGTTTGTTGGCAGTGGCCTGGAGGGAAGAAAGATTAAACAGCAATGGAGGCTGATACTCTTTTCTTTCCGTGGAAAGTTCTTTGATTTCTGCAGGTTTCCCTTTACAGAAATCAGCGATTTTCAACGCAGTCTCTTTGTCTTTTAATCTCGGCTGCTTATCTTTTTCCCACTTCCCCTGGTATACATTACCGTCTACATCAAAATCAGCGGTTACCTCCCAGAAAGGTTCACTTACAAAGCTTTCAATCTCTCTTTCTCTTTTCACTATAAGCGCAAGCGTAGGCGTCTGCACACGGCCGGCAGAAAAGACATCGGAGATTCCCTTCTGCTTTAGAAGTATACTGTAGATTCTAGAAGCATTCATGCCGATGATCCAGTCCGCACAAGCCCTTGAATAAGCTTCATAGAAGACGCTTCTCGTTTCACTTTCATCCAGCAGTTTCGAAAAACCCTCTGTTACCGCTTTTGGTGTAAGAGAGGAGATCCATAATCTTTTCATAGGTTTTTTGATCCCGGACATATTGATAATATTTCGTACAATCAATTCCCCTTCCCGTCCTGCATCCCCAGCATGAATGATTTCATTTACTGCCGGTTTCTGCAATAAAGATTTAACCGCATTAAATTGCTTGTATTTTGAACGGGTCACTTCATATTTGAATCTATCCGGAATCATCGGTAACGATTCAATATTCCACTTCTTCCACTTCGCATCATATTTTTCAGGAGATTGAAGCTGTAAAAGATGTCCGATTGCCCAGGTTATATAGGCACCTTCCGGAAACAGCTGGTTGGGCAGGACTTCAATGAATCCTTGCCCTTTCTTATGAGGAAAAGGTTTTGCTAATGCAGCTCCTTGGTCAGGCTTTTCAGCAATAATAACTTTCATTGTTAACTCCTTTTTGCAATTCATTTAGGTAATTTCTGTTCATCCTTTTAGAGGTTTTACACTTCTTTGACCAGTTAGGATTTAAGTCGTGCAATTAAATGTGAACCCATCTTTGGAATTTTTTTATTACAAATATTTTTATTGTAGCACATTGAAAAAGTCCTCTACTATCATTTTAATTGTCCTTGAGGAAAACTGGCGGGTTATTTGATAAAGTATAAATAGATAGTAAAATAGGAACAGTTTGAAGAAAAGAGGAAAAGATATGTCAGAGAGTACAAATAATCCTTCTAACAAAAATCGTTTTATACGGTTACTGAAAATCGGCAAGCCTTCAAAAATGATTTTTTCAGGAGCATTGGTATTAAGTTTATTTGAAACAGCTGCCTCCCTCATAGTTCCGCTTTTCACCATATCTCTAGTGGACCAAATATCAGGATCCGGGATTGAAATGAGTCTCATTTTCCTTCTCCTTGCAGCATTCATTGTGCAGGCAGTCGCCGGCGGATTTTCTCATTATCTCATGACCTTCATTGGAGAGACCTTTGTGGCAAGAATCCGGGAAACTCTTTGGAATCATGTGCTTGAACTCCCAATTTCTTTCTTTGACTCCCATCAATCTGGTGAGACGATGAGCAGGATTACCCAGGATACCAACACGGTAAAAACACTTATTACCAACCACTTGGTTACACTTGTATCTGGTGTAATTACTATCTTAGGTTCTGTGATCATCCTGCTAACGATCGATTGGAGCATGACCATCATTATGTTTGTTGCTGTCCCGGTATCATTGTTGATCATGATGCCGCTTGGGAAGAAAATGCATACCATTTCCCGCCAGACACAGGACGAAATGGCTGATTTCAGTGGAAATCTCGGAAGGGTCCTTTCAGAAATCAGGCTGGTTAAATCCTATAATGGTCAGCCTGCAGAAAGGCAGAATGGCCAAAACGGAATACAAAACCTTTTTAAGTTTGGATTAAAAGAAGCGAAAATCCAAGCTGTTGTTTCTCCATTTATGACGACGATCATGATGGTGGTGCTTGTCGTTATCATTGGGTATGGAGGGGCAAGGGTTTCTGCAGGCGCTCTGTCAGCAGGATCCCTAGTTGCCATCATAATCTACATGTTTCAGATCATTGTCCCTTTCACGCAGCTTGCCACCTTTTTTACTGCTTTTCAAAAAGCCGCTGGAGCCACTGATCGAATTCAGGACCTCCTGGATGTAGAGACAGAAGGGAAAATGGAGAAGAAAATTAGGAGCTTAACAGATGAAAACATCGCATTCCATGATGTCTCCTTCGGTTACAACAATAAAAAGAAGATAATTGACTATCTTTCTTTTGAAATAACTACAGGAAGCACGGCAGCCTTTGTCGGTCCAAGCGGTGGCGGGAAAACGACCATCTTCTCTTTAATTGAACGATTTTATCCTCTCGACAGCGGTGAAATAAGGTTGGGAAGTACCTCTATTGAGAAGATTCCATTACAGGAATGGCGGAGATCAATTGGGTATGTTTCGCAGGAAAGCCCTATCATGTCCGGAACGATTTACGATTACATCTGCTATGGATTACAAAGGAAAATAAAAGAGGAAGAAGTGTTCGAAGCGGCAAAGCAGGCTAATGCTTATGATTTCATTATCAATCTCTCAGATGGATTTCAAACTCAGGTAGGTGAACGAGGTGTGAAGCTTTCCGGGGGACAAAGACAGAGAATTGCCATAGCCAGGGCGCTGCTTAGGAATCCCAAGGTGCTCCTTTTGGATGAAGCCACATCCAACCTTGACAGCGAATCAGAACTTTTGGTGCAAAACGCTTTAAAGAATCTGATGAAGGGAAGAACTACCCTTATTATAGCTCACCGCTTATCTACTGTGGTAGAGGCAGATACTATTTTTGTCATTGAAAATGGATCTATATCCGGCAGCGGGACTCATCAGGAACTTCTACAATCCAATCCGTTGTATAAAAAGCTTGTCCATCAGCAGCTTACTGCTGAAAATTAAAGCTTAATGATAGAGCCGCCCTCTCTGGTTTATAATTTGACAGAGACGGGCGGCTCTCCTTCTTTCTTCCCGGCCAATTTCCTCCCTGTTTGAACTCCTGAGTGGCCCGGCCGCCATGTATACATACTTTAATCTGATAATTCTCTCATAATGACCGGCCTATTCTTTTTTAAAATAATGGCGGACATCGATATTGCGATTTTCCATTTCCTTAAGTATTGTTCTGTTGATGATTTCAAGGGTTTTGACTCTGGCGAACTTCTTATCTTCCCCTTCTATAATATGCCACTCGGCGTTTTCCTTGTCTGTTTCCTGAATCATCTCATCCACCGCTTCTTTATACTTTTCCCATTTCTCTCTATTACGCCAATCTTCTTCTGTGAGTTTCCAGGATTTCATAGGATCATTTTGGCGCTCGTTAAATCTTTTCAGTTGTTCTTCTTTGGAAATGTGAAACCAGAGTTTCAGAATAATATATTTTTCTTTCGATAAAATTCGTTCAAAGTCATTGATTTCACTATAAGCCCTTCTCCATTCAGCTTCCTCAGCAAATTCTTCCACCCTTTCGACAAGAACTCTTCCATACCAGGAACGATCAAAAATCCCAATCTTTCCATACTTAGGCATCCTGTTCCAGAATCTCTGAAGGTAATGATATTGCTTTTGTTCTATTGTTGGAGCCGCAGTTGAATGCACCTCAAAGCCCCTTGGATCAATATTTTGGGTCGTTCTTTTGATCGCCCCTCCTTTCCCGGCAGCGTCCCACCCTTCGAAAACCAGGATGCAGCCGATCTTTTCATCCAGCAGCGCTCTCTGTAAACCTAGTAAAATTAATTGCTGCTTCTTTAATCTCTTGCTATATTCTTTTTTATCTTCAATTTTTTTCGTCAAATCTACTGAGTCCAACATATACTTACCTCCTTCAAAAAATCTTATGCCGCGAAACCATTTTTATATCTTTTTCCTCAGCTAAGTATATTCAAACTTTTATCATGTAGTAGAATCATGTTGAATCGCTTCTGATGGTTTTGTTTTGTCTGGATCGATTCTTTGGTTAAAACCCAAGAGCGGATTTTACCCTTGGGTACCCTGTTCCTTTCCTACCGGTTCTGGTGGACTTAGTTTGTATTTTTAAAATGCATTCAAAGAAGATCCACGTTTTCGAATAGAGCCTGTAAAAAAAAGGTTTTTTCTCAACAAAAAAAGCAGCCCTGCAACAAGACTGCTTCCTTAGTTCTTAAATCCAAGACCATCCACGGCGATTATCATCTTTTCTGTCATCCTGGCCGCCGACATTATCTCTGTCGCGTTTGTGCCTTCTTCTATCATCGGCACCTGCTACATCATCATAGTGGCGCCTTCTTTTATCGTTTTCGTCTAAAATAATGACCTCATTAGCACGAATTAGGACTTTATCAGCATTGATTACACGTCTTTTTTCTTCAGACAATCCTTTCCCCTCCTTTGTACAACCCTTGAACACTAACTTACAAAAGGGTTGGTTTACTTTATGATATGAACAAAAGTTACAAAGGAATGGACATCTATCTCAGAGTTTATCAAATAGGCGAAACCGTATGCCGCTTTTATCTTAATGTGTTTTAATCTGTGCAATAGGTGAATTGTTTTATCGTGCAACGCTTGAATAATTATTAAGTCTTTCGAAAGAAGCAGCCAAAATTCCCTCCCGGTAAATAAAAGTAAAACAGGTACTCACCCTTTAGAGAGAAAAGCCAATGTATCGCGGGTGTTAAACCTGCTATGAGTGCGAAAGCAACACTAAATGGGAAAACAGCCTTTTTAACCTTAACCCTATAAAAGCTATTGACCTGTGATGGCCAATAGCTTTGAGGTTCAGTATTACATTACTGAAACCGGATCTTTTGGTTTTCTGACAAATGCCATAATTCCAGCAATCAAGAACAGGATCCCTGGAAGGAAACCAACACCTATTGTTCCAAGTCCTACTACTAAAGCAGCAATAATAAACAGGATTCCAGCAATAACCGGTTTCTTGTTTCCTTTAATAAGAAGAACAGCTATCAGGCCAAGTATAGAGCTGATCAACCCCAGGCCAATTAGAAAAGGACCAACTGATTCCATTGACTGCATGATAAAATTTGTATCTTCGGCAGTAAGGGTTGGATCCTGGCTGAAATCCTCCTGCATCATCTCCTCTATGGCCCCGCTGTTGGCATTCCATACAAAGCCCATTACGGCAAATAATGCACTCAGTATAACTCCTATGATCCCCATAACTATTTCTCCTGTACGTTTGACCATTTGTGAATCTCCTCCTAATCATTTAATTATGTACTACCCATATTTACGGATAAACAAAAAAAAGATTCAAAATTTCTGTTATTCTAGAAACCTTTTTTTCATTTCAGAGGATGGAAGCATACAACTATCTCTTTTACCGAACCATTTATAGCGATTTTGGGCAATGAAATCGTAGACTTTATCCCTTATCTTCTTCGGGATTACCATGAAGACAAAAAATACCTTCCAAAAGCCGCCAAGATTTTTGCTCACTCTCAGGGCAGCTTCGGATTTCACGTAAAACTTATTCTGCTCTATCAAGATGATACTGTCTATTTTGGGATTAATTTGATACTTTTCTATTACTACTTTTCCTGCATCACTTTGCAAGGAAGCAAACTTAAAATAGGCCCGGTCATCCCTCTTAATTATAAATTGCACGGTATTGTTACAGAGATTGCAAACTCCATCGAATAATATAACAGCTCCCAAAGTATCAACCTCCTTTCCGGCAACTTTATTTTATCATTTTCCTTCAGTGGCATGGTAATGTTTTCATATACATTATCCAATATGCCTAAAGTTATTAACTTGGATGAATTCGTTAAGTAACAGCAGCTTTTTTCATGTTCTTAAGCTTGTATGGACAGCCATGGACTTACATCCAAATTGGCTTTAGAAGATATAAGAGGTAACTTATAGAGGAAGGTTTGAAAGACTATTTGGCCCCCTCGTTTTATTTTTCTGACTTGGTTTTTCCAGGTCAGCTTTTTTTGTTCTTTATCCCACGCTCTTTTTGCAAAGACTGGGGCTGCTTTAATAGTAAGGGATATCCGCTTCAGGCGCACGAATCCAATCCTCCTAGGTAAAAAGGTGAGCAGGGGGGAATTACTAAAAAGCAATAATCTTTCAGAAAACAGACTTACCCTAAAACATAATGGCAGTTTATGCATATAGTATTGTTTTCAGATATCCTCGGTTTCTAATGTCTCTTTCTTTAAACTTAGGGAGCAGCTATTTTTTCTGCTTACCAGGATTTCCCCAACCATAGAAGGCGTTGTCTACTGAATTCATTTCCTCGTTTTGAGAACAAACCAATGTCCGGAAAACACTCAAGAAGAGAATCTTTATGAATTTCAAAGCTATTTCAAAGAATGAAAGCTTTGATCATCAACCCACAAACTTAGGCTGTAACTGTTATAATTAGATTGGGACGGTCTTTTTTTAGTTCCATTACTAGTGTTAGATGATAAATTACGGGTAATAGGTTATAATAGAATCGCTTTAGTAGTCTTCTGAATCCAGAGATAGATCAACTATTGTAATCTATGAATATAATTATTATCTTTTTTATCATCGATTGTGAGGTTGCATTGAAATGTTACATTATCGCACATACTTTAAAAATACTTCATCTCCATGGGTAACGTTTATACATGGGGCAGGCGGAAGTTCAAGTATCTGGTTTAAACAAATAAAAGATTTCAAAAAAGAATTTAATGTGTTGTTGATTGATTTAAGAGGCCATGGAAGTTCAAAGGCATCCTGGAAAAAGGGTGACTCCTTTGTCAATGTGGCAGAAGAAGTCATCGATGTGCTGGACCATCTTGGAATTAAGTCCTCCCACTTCATAGGTATATCACTTGGTACAATTGTGGTTCAAACCCTTGCCGGAAGACATCCGGAAAGGCTCTCTTCCATGATTTTGGCGGGAGCTGTCATTCAATTGAACCTGCGGACGAAATTTTTACTGGCCATTGGGAATGCCTTTAAATTCCTGCTTCCCTATATGTGGCTGTACAAGCTGTTTGCCTGGATTATCATGCCGCGGCCGCGCCATATAGAATCTCGATACACATTCGTTAAACAGGCAAGGAAGATGTGCCAGAAAGAATTCATCCGATGGTTAGGGCTGACCAAATCAATTAACCCTTATCTGAAGAATTTACAAATTGACTCGAAGGGAATTCCGACTCTGTTTGTCATGGGGGAGGAAGACCACCTATTTTTAGCTCCGGTCAGACAGCTTGTAGAAAAGCAAAAAGAGCTGGATTTGCACTTGATTGAGGACTCCGGACATGTTTGTAACATCGACCAGCCAGATAAGTTCAATTCAGTCACTCTAAAATATCTTAGAAAATTAAGTCCACTGCCTGCTGCATTATAGTTACCGCTATCCGTCTTATAATAAGACGGATTTTTTGTGAAAATTATTAATGGAGGCTTATACAGGAATTTGATTCGGAGAACCACTGACTCTATCAATGGGAAGCTGATGAGACAAAATATTTTTTTGGAATTTGTATGCCCACTACCCCAAAAAATCCGATTTATAACCAAAGGATTTTGGGTAGAGTGTTACAGACCGACTTATTAAGCGAAAGCGTTAAACTTGAATAAAAAATAGTTGACCAAACGCTTGAAGATAATACTAATTAATAGAAAGCAGGTGAGTTCATGATAGTTATGGGGATCGATTTATCAGGACCTTCTAATCCCAAGGATACAGTAATATCCATATTTGAAAAAGTCAATGGCTCTCTGAAATTCAGGCAGCTGATTTCTGGAGCCACGGACGAAGTGATTATTTCCAGAATTAAGAGAGAAGCTGAGAATAACTCTGTGTTCGTGGGAATTGACTCACCGCTATCCTACCAGGACGGCGGTGGAGACCGACAGGCTGACAAACGCCTGCGGGCTTATATAAAGAGTCTTGGAATGAATACAGCTTCGGTTATGTCACCCACCATGAATCGAATGGCTTACCTCACATTGAGAGGGATAGCTCTTACAAGAGCCATTGGATCTCTTGAAACAGGCAGACCGGTAAAAATAGTAGAGGTTCATCCTGGAGCAGCTATGGGATCCCGGATATCTGATGAGTTACTCCCTCACCTTCTTCAATACAAAAGAAATGAGGATTCACTTAAGCACATCTTTAATTTTCTTCAATCCACAGGTTTAAACGAACTGCCGGAAGAGGCTTCCTCCTCAACACATGCTGTTGATGCTTGCGCCGCAGCTCTGGGAGCCTGGTTCTGGGCTGATCCATATCTTGAACCGAACTGGTGCCAAGAAGCAGCCCCTCCCCATCATCCATACGACTTTTGCTGCTGAAAAGTTTGGGGTAATCCATGAAAAAATGGCCGCAACGTAAGAGCACTGAAAAATCTAGTATTTCTCGAACCTAACTTTGATTAAATCTAAAGAGGCTGGGACAAAACCTTATAAAAAGCTCTTTTCAAAAGAATGTGTCTGAGTTTAAAGAAAGGATTTCCGCTCCAGGTGCACGACTCCGCGGGGCGGGCGCTGAGCCTCCTCGGCTTTGCCTGCGGGGTCTCACCTGTCCCGCTAGTCCCGCAGGAGGTCGCACACCTTCCGCTCCAATCCGCCTACAATCAGGAACTGGCGGATAACCTACTCTAAAAAATAACATCTTTAAGGTAAGAGCCTAATAACAAAAATAAAACCTCATGAGATCAAGGTTATAACCTTGATCTCATGAGGTTTTATTTTCGATGTTTTCTACTTGCATCAATTAGTTTTCTACTTTTGTCCCAGCCTCTTTGCTCTGCGTCTTGAAGCCTCTCTTAGCGGCACCGGCCAAAATGGCCAATTGGTTGTTTTCATCAGCAATTAATTCCCAATGAAAAATTTTAAGAAATAAGAGGAGAAAATCCGCTTATATTAAAAGGCTCTTCACGTAAACTTTGTGGCTATTTAATACTAATTCCAGAGAAAAACAACCTTAATTCTCCGGGATAACTTAGTTAACATGAAAAGAAAAGAGCTGATCCCTCCGATTAAAGTGAAAAACCTTAGTACCCGGGGAAAAATCCGGCTCTTGGGATTTTTCCGAAAGCAACAATGTATGCGAAAATAGCCTTTTAAAAAGAGCACCATAAACAGCTAAATTAAGCGGAGAAATTCCGCTTATTCTATTTGCTTAAAAGATGTGAAAATGGTCCATTTAGCTGTGTTTAAGCGGAAAAAATTTCGCTTAATACCTCATATCAAATACAATTTTGCATCTTAGCCGGAAAAATTCCGCTTATTTTGAATTATTCATATCATTCATAAATAAACCATCTGCTTGAATGGTAAGAAGTGTTAGGGAGAACCGCTAATCCCCTCATGAAAGGATATTTTCAATACCTCGCTATAAGCCCGTTGGAACCCCCGTCATACCCTGGTGTTTTCAGGACCATGAATAAAGATTAAGCCGGCTGTCCTTCCTTTTTCAGGAAGGACAGCCGGCTTTTATACTCGATCATTACTTTCATCTACGGTAAGATTTTAGAACACTTTTAATGTGCACCGGAAAAATACCATTACAACTTGTAACTCCATGCGAATCATACCGGAACAATTCTGCCGATTGAATTACTGTTGGCCTTTTTCAAAACTCCCGAAGCATTGGCAGAGTTTTCTTTTATTAACGGATAAGACTTTCAACATGCAATCCATTTTCCTTCAAAGCCTGCTTCAAGCTGCTGTATGAAGGATAATCTTTGAAATCAATACCTAAATGTACCGCTGTCATTGCCAATTCAGGTCGAATACCTGAAAGGTAAGCTTCTACTCCAATCAATTTTAAACTACAGATCATTTGGAAGATTTGATTGGCGATCATCGTGTCTATCGTTCCTACTCCGGAAATATCAATAAATAACCTGGTGATGTTATACTTTGTGCATTGCTCTAATACTGAATCAGCCAGCCCTTCTGCGATGGTGATATTCAAATTTCCAAGCAAAGGAAAAATCGCAACAGATTCAGTAACGGGTATCACAGGTGATATTATCGCTTTAATAAGATTTTCCTGCTTTGATAATGATTCTTTTGTTTTCGCATGATAGATTTCAGTGAATTTCTCTATGACAGAATCAAACCCTGAATTCAACTCCCTGCTCCACTCCAATACTTGAGGAGTTTCCGGATTGTGATCATTTATGAATTTCTCAATATATCTCCATAATATCCTCCTAAATATGCCAAACTGCTGAACCACCTCAAATATCGATGTACCATTCTTCACACGTTCTTGTGCGATCTTTTCAGCCCAAAGAACAACTTTTTCGCCAAAGTTATCCTTGCAAATGAATACATAAGCAAGACTTTCAATGAATTCCGAATTTTGGCTTCGCAGCGTGCTCTCCATCTCAGCGGATGCATTTTTGGAATAAACAGAATATCCACTAGAGTCCTTGCGGGAATCGAGCCAGTCATCTGTCATATTAGGTGCACTATCTATTATGAATTGAAAAAGCAGTTTATTATTTTTTCCTGCATAAGGGGGTTCACCTCATCTTAAATATACTTTCATTTTATAAAGCTTTAGTAGTTTTGGCAATATTTAACTGTTTTTTAGAATTTGCTTAGAAAAGCATTGTAACCCGCATATAACCTATGTTTTAATTCAGGCTGCGCAGCCTTTAAATCAATCATTGACTCCATAAAAAGATGAATTGTTGCCTGCATAAGGTGTTCTCCCAAGCAATCCTGGAGATTACTAGCAGCACTACCTAGACAATACAGGTCGTATTCACCATTTCTCAAAAGGGTAGTGCCACACATCAAATTAATATGATCAGTGGCACAAAGTGAATATTTAATGAAATATTTAGCAAGAAGTGATTTATCCTTGCTGAATATACTATAATAATAAAACAAGTATATATATTGGAGGACAATTATGTTAAAAACTGATATTGGACGATTTAGAGTTATGGGATTTATTGAAGGTGCATCTCTACTGATTCTGTTATTCATTGCAATGCCGCTTAAATACATAGCAGACATCCCTGAAGCTGTTTCAGTTGCCGGTGCCTTACATGGCTTCTTTTTCATTCTCTATTTATTGGTTATTGGTTATACGACAATCAAAGTGCGCTGGGCATTCAAGTGGATTTTTGGCTCAGTCCTGGTCGCCTTTGTTCCATTCGGAAATCTGATGCTGGACAGCCGATTAAAGAAATCAAATTTCACAGCTTAAGGAGCTTTCCAGATTGAAGTGAAGATTTTAAATCAACTGCAGCAGTGGAAACCCTGCTGCAGTTTCACCTCCCAAAAGGATATTATCCTAAAAAAATACCCTCCTCAAAATTTTTATCGAGAAGGGTATTTTTTGTATACTATGACTTTTATCAATAGGATTTTGAACTTCTTCGTTTATTTCTATACTTTTTGTAGATTGGATAAACAATTGGTCCCCACTTTATAAGAGATCTAATGATACGCTTCATGCCGTAACCTCCCTATGATTTCTTATAGTAATGGTTTTCCCTTAATATCAAATTCATAAACTAGCAGTCTCATTCTAAAGTTCATGGTACATATGTGGCTAGAAGGTTTTTTCAGCCTTTATTGGATGGTATTCTAAAATTATCATCAGTCTATAGGATCAGCTTTTTTCCCATACTTTATCACTTCGTAAATAGCCAGCCCGTCACTTGGCTGCCCTTCTCCTGTCTTAAAAGGAAACAGAGAGAAAAAGATGAAATATACTGAAAAATAGACGAACTGATAAAAGAAAATATGGACAGGCAGTGTTCCTTGATAGATCAGAAAGTTGACCACCAGGATTACTGCAAGGTTCGCAAGACTGCCGGCTAAGTAGATGAATATATGAACCCATATTTTATCGTATTTTAGACTTTCATATTGACACCAGCCATCCATAAAGTATAATCTTTTCACTTCTAATGGACCGACCTTGAATAAAGTTTTACCCGCACCCAGCGTAAAATTTATTTTTGCACCAAATGCTCTTGCTGCCAGAACATGCCCTGCCTCATGAACCAATGTCACCAAAGGCAATGTTAAGAAGAATGCAAGAAAAAAGGTCCACATATCACCTAGTGTAAACATTTACTAAACCCCCGTTTTTTATTTCCTCTGTCTATTGCCGGAACTCTTATATTCTAAGCGTATTGCATTCGAATTTAACAGACTCGTAATACTAGGTTCACAGATGTATTAAAGGAGGCAGAATTTGGTGTCGAACTAAACTCTTCTAAATATTCTGTATACAAAGAAAGAGTCCTCTTTAAGAAGGACCCTTCACCGCACAATGCTGTAGTTTAAATGCAAAGCTGTTTTTGAATATAATTCTGCTTCCGAAAAGATTCCAGGAGCCGGTTTCCCCTTAGATACCAATGTTTTTCTCTTTGAACGAGGAGACCGGTTCTTTTCTATTTGTCAGGATATAGCCGATGAATAATAGTGTCATTTTTTTAAGGTTCTATTACAAAGCAACTAGGTTTACGTAAATAGCCAAGTGGAATAGCTACTGAAGCTTTTTATATTCCCGTATAAAAAAAGCTGGATCTTGTTTTACATAAAAAGTGTGAACACCCTGATGAGTATGTAAATAAAGAAACCCTCTTCCTTCATTTAATGACTTGTAGGAAATATCATAGACATCTTTTATCCAAAAAGATTTCAATGAGCATTCTATAAATTCGCCATATAGTAATAATTCATGTTCTGATTCATGTGATGCCTGGATATTACTTTCTATCTTCCTGGAGACAACATAATAAGGGTGGCTCGCAATTACTTTCATTAAGAATCATCACTGGGAAACCTAATACCGATCTGCCTTCTTGCCTCTTCCAGAATTTCCATAGTTTCTAAAGATTGCCTGAAGGATTGTATGGCTGATTCTTTTTCACCTTTCTTAACCAGGTCGACAAACTCACTGATTTCGTAAAACATGGTATTTTCCTCTTGAGCAGTACTGATATCTTCAATTGAACCATCTCTGTAATGTAATTCTACCTTTTGAGGATCAGAAATACTGTCAATGATAATGCTGCCATCCTCTCCTTGAATTTCTGAAGGGATGTTGGAATTTGTAATCTTAGAGTACATCGCCACTGCTTCCATATCTTCATATTTAAAAAGAATGGTTCCTTCACCATCTGCACCTGTCTCCAGTAACATCCCCTGGGCAAAAATACTGTCAGGCACTCCAAATAAGGCAACTATTGGAACAATGCAGTAAACGCCGATATCCATCAACGAACCATTCGCCAGTTGAGGTTTGAAAGCATTAAGGACCGTTCCCTCCCTATATGCATCGTACCTGGAGGAATATTGATTTTTAACAGACACAAATCTTCTTACCTTGCCAATCTTGGGAAGGTTGTCTTTGATTGCCTGAAAACCTGGGATGAAGGTCGTTTTTAATGCCTCCATCAACAAAACGTCATTTTCCTTGGCTGCCTGAATCATGGTCAGAAGTTCTTTGGTATTACTGGCAGCAGGCTTTTCACATAAGACGTGTTTTCCATTATTCATAAAGAGAATGGATTGTTCAGCGTGCAGAATATTGGGACTTGCTATGTAAACGGCATCGATGGTGTCGCTCTTTGCCATCTCCTCCAAGTCAGTGAACGTTTTCTTCACTCCGTGTTTCCCTGCAAATTCACCAGCTCGTTCCGCTGTCCTGGAAAAGACCGCTGTCAGTTCAAAGCCCTCCACTTTTCCTGCAGCATCCAGAAATCGATCAGTTATCCAATTGGTACCAACAACTCCAAATCGAATCATTTTAAACCCCTCTCTATTCACTACTTGAATATTTAATACTCACACTTTATCACTTTTTACGAACAGAATGAAATTATACACGCTGATTGAGAAACAACTTTTACTAATTTTTGCTCACTTGCTCTCATATATTTAACCGATATGATTCAGACAGGTCTGATTTTTTTCTTCCCTGCTCCGAAGTGTAATGGTAACGGAGAAACAATTACCGTCATTATGGAAGGGTCTTTCGAGAAAATATAAAGGAGTGTCATTATGTATGAGTAGAAATGGTTTTGAGGAAAAAGCCCTTTATGAACATTGCTTTTGGCTTCAAATACTTGGTGACCACGCCCGATTCATTAGAGATACATTGTCACCAGTCGAGAAAGAGGAGATCGAAAAAGCGGAACAATTTATCGGCATCATGGATCAGCTTCTTGAAATGTCAAGGCAGCCTCTATCGGGGCAAAAGCTGGAAGATCTGACAGCAATGGCTGCAAAACAGACGGAGAAGTTAAGAACATTCAAACTTTCGCTTATAAAAAGAAATTAACCGGGAAGGTGATCATCGGACTCGGCGAAACCTTCATAAATCATATGGTCAATGAATTGGAGGAATATATTAAAATCCTTGATGGTCTCATTAAAAACCAGGAGGTCCCTGATTTTCACCCTGTTCATCATCATTTGCTCTGGCTGTCCGATGCTGCAGGACATGCAGGCGCAATAAACGATAATCTCGACCTTAGTGAGAAAAAATTGAAACACCAAAGTACCGCTTTTCAAAAAGAATTTGAAGCATTTTATTTAAAAGCCATCGAACTTGCAGGTTATATGAGAACTGGCCTTGTCGAGTTCCCTGCCCTAAAGAAGTTCAATGAAGATGTGGAACTTGAAATGAAAATTTTCAAAGGCTTTCTAGATGAGTTAGAGGAGTGGGAGATGAACAATAAGCTGCTTGGTTCATTTTCTGCATTAATGGCTGACCATATGGGGCGGGAAGAATGTTACTACCTAATCAAACTTTACGAATCAGCAGGAACCCAGCTGCCGGAATGCGACCCTACTGCTCCCCGGGTAAAAGTCTAGATCCATTACCACTTTAATTCCCTAAGAGGGACAGTCCCTTTTCACGCATTAAAATAATAAAACACCCAAAAGCCCAAGTCATCTTGGGCTTCCTTCATTTTATACAGCGGATGATCCGCACTCCAAGCAAGTCTTTGTATTTCGCTAAATATTCTTCATGTCGGTCCAGCATTTCATGGATTTCCTCTGGAATAACTTCAGATAAATTAAATTCTATAACGGGTTCAGGAGATAGCAGCGGAAAGTCAGGGCTTTCAATCTCAACCATGCTGAATCCCGCTTCCTCTGTACATTTTCTCCATTCTTCCTCCTTGAGAAGATACTGTACACCGTAGAAATTGTTTACCTCATCCTTATTTTCATTTGCGATTTCTCCCTCAGCTGTCATCTCGACTGCAATGAGGACACCTCCTGATTTTAACACTCTATGAGCTTCCGAGAGGACGGCTTTCTTGTCTACAAATGATAATACTGATTCACTGATTATGAAATCAAACTCTTGGTCATCAAAGGGCATACTCTCTGCAGATCCTTCAATGAGCTCGACATTAAAGCCTTCAGCTTGCATTCTCTTGCGGGCTTTTTCCAGCATGACCGGGTGATTTTCCAAACCCACCACTCTGCTTCCGAACATTTCTTTTATGAAAGCTGCTGTCTGCCCTGTTCCACAGCCGATATCCAGTACTGACATGCTGTCTGATATAGTTTCTCGGTACAATAGTTCTTTTGTTAGCAAAATCCCTCCAGGATGTGCTCCTCCAATTCCATATAAAGCCAAGAAATCAAGATAATTGCCCATTTCTCCAACTCCTCTTTCCCAATAATTTCGTAAAGTCACTGACTTTTATACATAGTCCAGCCTCCGCCCGCTATCCCTTTCTCTAATCATTTAATGAATAGCAGAGGAAATAGGTGAATGTACAAGCAACCTGTCTATCTTTGAATAAATTGATATTATACTAACTGAATTTGAGAGGAGAAGATAAATATGAACTATTATAACTTATGCTGCCGCTACCATGGGAAGGTCGTCAGAATCAATGATCGTTTTGGGAGGAACCATATTGGAGAAATCACGAGAGTTACAAACAGCAAAGTATATATCCGTCCTGTAAGATCAAATCAGGGATACGGCTACCTGGGCTGGGGTTATGGCTATGCTGGATTTGGATACGGAATCGCCTTGGGAACAATTACAGGATTGGCACTTGCTGCATTCTTCTGGTAAAACTGTATAAAAAGGAGCCAGAGCATCATGCCTTGTTTTATAAAAAGTGTATATATTAAAGAAATAAGTGGCGGGGAAGTTATTTTCGGTGGTCCAATATATCAGTCACCGATTTCAAGCAGCAAAAGCACTACTGGACCTGGTTCAGGAAACATAGGTCCGTTTCAAATTACCAATACAGGTTTTTCCAGCACAACTGCATTCCCGGTTGAAATTCCAGGATCCAGCAGCGGCCACCCTTTTAATTTTTTTAACCATCGTAAATTCACACCAAAAAGCAGGATGTTTTATAAAAAGCACCCTGCTTTTTTCTTCTTAACAGTAGAACTTTCTTACTGTACTCCCCTAAACCGCAAATTCACTGCCAATTATGAATATACACCAAATAAACCAACATGATCCCCGTGTCCGCTAATACATGACTGAGGATAGGGGCAGCGAGCGATCCGGATTTATGTCTGAAAAATCCCCAAATGATCCCTGCCAAAAATATTGGAATGACGGCTATCACATTGAACGGCCAATTAAACAACTCCATAAGGGATAGCAAATGATACAAGCTGTAGAAGAAGGAAGAAATGATGATGGCCATTCCAGCTGAAGAAGACACCTTCAACTCTTCAAAAATGAAATTCCTCCAATAATTCTCCTCTAAATAAGGATTTAACACTATAAGAACAGCCATCAATAGCCAAATCATCCTGCCGTCGAAATTCCACTCCCTTAATAAGGAACGAATAAGTTCAAGATCTATTAAGAAGGAAAAAAATAAGAAACAGCGGCAAAAATGATTACAAGCACTAGGATTCCACTGACAATTCCCAATAATAATGAGCGGGACGTTATGGTGAATTTCCATTGTGAATGATTTTGCTTCTTCCAACTTAAGCAGAGAGGAGCAAGGAGAAGCCATCCGTAGAATAATGCAAATGTTAAAGGTACATTTCCAATGAGGGTCAGCCCAATGAATATCATTAGTGTTGGACCCATCAGCAAAATAGTTTTTTCCATGCCCCACCTCTAAAAAACAATATACTCTATATTCTATCATTGACTCTAATGGTTGAGGACCAATATGACCACTTTTAGAAAATGAGATTTAAAGCCAGCAACCGTTTAAGCAGCAATATATGCTGGAATATCTTCTAAAAAAGGATAGAACTCATTGAGAGCCCTACCCTTGGTTTCTTTATTGGACTTACTTGATAGAATCAATCTTCCGGATGTTTTGGTTTATCGGGATCCTTCTGAGGATCGATTTCCTGATTGCTTTCCTTTTTTTCTTCCTGTTCTAAAGAGAGGTTATCTTTTTCTTCTTGTTCTTTGCTCATTATGAATTCCTCCTTTAAGTTGCTTTCAACAATCTTTTCCCTTTCTGGATTTTAATCAAACAGGAATATGTATATTTCTTGGTGATTTACCCTGCGAAACGTACTGGACATTATGATGCTAGTTTAATTGTATGTTAGGATTCAGATAGACTTTGATATGATCCTGGAGTTTCAATCCTTAAATATTTTTAGAAATAAATGAATTTCCTCTAATACAGTATCTATAAGGATAATCCCGCGCTTCACCTGAATTGCCGATACCTATTCTTGTACCCGTTTCAATACTGTCTGGCCTGTACCCTTCAGCAATATATAAAGGTCCCTCATGAAAATACCCGCCGTAGTCTTCCATAGTGATTCCCATAGCTTTTGTCAGCTTCCCCGGTCCATTAGTCAACTCTTTTCCTTTCTTTGGCCTTCTGTTCTCCATGATGTCTATCCCATCCCTCGGCTCAACAGCTCTTATCAGAATAGCCTCGGGCTTTTCCTCCTGTCCGCTCACGACATTCACCAAACAATGGGTGTGCATCACATAGGTATACACTCTGCCAGCTTCAGCATACATGATTTCAGTTCTCTTCGTCCTTCTGTTATTAAAGCTGTGCGCTGCTCGGTCTTCAGGTCCCATATAAGCTTCTGTTTCCACTATATAACCAGAAGTGAGCCCTTCTTCTGTCTCTTTGATAAGCAGACACCCGAGCAGGTCTTTAGCCAATTGGAGAGTAGGCGTCTGGTAGAAACTCCGGGGCAGGATATTGCAGGATGAAAGATCTTTCATATCAACCTCTCCTTTCTAAAATGCATGAATTCGTGAACTTTTGAGAAAAATATACTATACATAATATACTTATTAGGATGTGTAAATAATGAATCTACAATCGGGAAAGCTTTATTGGCCTTCCACCTACTGCAATGCTCCATCTTATCCCCCGCTTAAAGAAGATATTAAATGCGACGTATTGATCATAGGCGGAGGAAGTTCCGGGGCTCAATGTGCCTACTTCCTCTCTGAATCGGGACTTGATGTGGCAGTTGTCGATAAACGGAAAGCAGGTCTTGGCAGTACAGCGGCTAACACAGCCCTTATCCAATACATGGGGGATAAAATGGTCCACGAACTGGTCAATTCGTTTGGTGAAAAAACCGCCATGCAGCATCTAAATCTATGCAGGCAGGGTATGGATGATATCAAAAAAGCCGCTGAATCACTGGAAATAGACGTAGAATTTCAATATAGAGATACTCTTTATTATGCTAGCAGCAAGGAAGATCTTCCTAAACTTCAAAAGGACTTCCATTATCTCAAAAAGCACGGTTTTCCCGTAAAGTACCTGGAGCAGAATCAAATTGAGGCAGATTATTCCTTCACTAAACTGGCTGCCATATACGGTGAAAAGGATGCAGAGTTAAATCCGTATAAATTCACACACGGATTGCTGCAAAAGGTTCAGGCTAACGGAACTAGAATCTTTGAAGACACCGAAATTACCGGCCAAAAAGTGACAGGGAAAGAAATCGCTTACTACACAAACCATTCCTCTTCGATTTCCGCACAATATGTAATAATAGCAGGCGGATATGAAAGCCTGGAATTTAAAAAGGAGAAAAACGCGGTGATGAACTCCTCCTACAGCATTGTGACTAATCCAGTTGAGGATTTCAGCGGCTGGCATGACCGCACTCTTATCTGGGAAACCGCCAGACCCTACATTTACATGCGTACCACCAAGGACAATCGAATAATCATAGGAGGACTAGATGAGAACACCGATATAGCTGCAGAAAGAGACGGAAAAATATTAAACAAACGAGATAAATTGGTTAAAGAGTTCAATAAACTCTTTCCACATATAAGGATAACTCCCGAATTTTATCTTGGTGCATTCTATGGCGGGACTCACGATGGCCTTCCTATGTTAGGTCGGTATGAAAACCGGCCGAATCATTTTTATTTAATGGGATATGGTGATAATGGGACAGTATATAATATGGTTCTCGCCAGAATGATAAGAGACCTGATAGTAAAAGGAAGCTCTGAAAATCATCAGATTTATCTTAAGACATAAAGTCTTTTTAACATAGAATCTTTTATGATGTTTTAAGGAGAAACGGTACTTTTTTACATTACATCACTGCATTTTATCAGTGAAGAAATTTTCCCTAATTGAAAAGGAGGTACCGCATGAACATTAATATAGAAAAACTTGCTGATGAGATGCCTGAATTCAAAGATCATCAAGAAGCAAGTGAATGGTTCGAAAATCGATTTCAAGGTGGGTTCATTTATAAAGAGAAGGATACCTTGAATGGCATCCCTACCTATTTCTATCACATCGTTAAAGATATTTCTAGATATAACGCATTCATGAATGCTCTTTCTGAAGAGGAGAGCGAAAATGTAACCGCCAATTCCTTTTACAGTTACACAACTGTCTCAATCACAGAAGATGGTGATGTAGAGATTTCGCCATAAATCGCGGATTAGATGACTTGCTTTTCATAAAACATGGTACGACCCTGCTCGCTTTGAGCAAATCAAATGAGGGTGCAGTTGCATGATAAAAGAAAGGTAAGTACTTTTTTCACCAGGCTGTTTACGCAAGCTTTCGGATATCCCCGAATCCAGCTTACCAGCATACTTCCGGTGAAATATGACGTTATCTCTTGGAAATCATAATATCAACAAAGTTTACTCAAAGAGCCTTTCACTAACTAACAGAACTTCGGGAACTGATCAAGCAGTTCCCGTTTTATCCTAAATAAATTGTGTTAATTATTCGTTGATCTGCCTCTCCCCCGCTTTCTTCTACAAAATAGGCAGAAGCATGCGGGCGTAAAGAAACTGCTTTTACAAGATTGCCATCGATAAAGTGCAGTGCTGCACCATCATCTGCTGCGTATCCTGCTTTCAATCTCGACTGTGTTATTAGCTTTATATAGGACGGGCGTCTTTCAACTTCTCCGTCATAGTGGGGGCAGTGACTTCCTTTTATAAATCCAAGGCCGTTAATTGGTTCCAAGCCTTCTCCATAGGAGTCAGTAACTCCCTCTTCAAACCAGCATATAGAACCCGCGCTTAACCCTGACAGTATGACTCCCTTAGCTAAGGCCTCTTTTAAATAGATGTCCAATTTCCATTCGCGCCATAGTGCCATCAAATTTCTGGTGTTTCCTCCTCCAACGTAAATAATGTCCTGCCTTAACAGAAATTCTCTGATATTACGGGTGTGGGGCTTAAAAAGTGAAAGATGAGTAGGCTCACAATCGAGTTTCTGAAAATTTTGATAATAGCGGTCTATATATCCTTCCGAATCACCACTAGCTGTAGGAAGAAAACAAATGTTAGGGTTCTGCATTGGTGCTTGTTCCAAAATATATGTATCAAGGAGGCAGTTGTCAGGTTCCATTGAAAACCCTCCGCCTCCGAGTGCAATAATTTGCTTCATGCTAAAACATCCTTCCCGCTCATTAATTCAAATACTTGGGATCTGTTTCAATATGCCTTAACAGATCAAGCTCGGGATGCTTCTTATCCAATCTAAAGATATATTCAAGGAAATGTTCGCTGCCTAAAGTGTAAGCTACCTCAGGGAATAGCTCACTGATCAGAAGAAGTTCTTTGCGGCTCCCCTGTTCCAAAAACTGAATCGTCTTTTCTTCATCCTGAAGGAGCAAATCCAGAAGCCTTTGAAGATAATCTTCCATCCGGGGATCTTCATCGTCCATCAAAGCAAGCTTTCCCAAAACACCCCTTACCTGTTCATTAAACATTCTTTTCCCTCCAATTGTCATGTACTCGAATATTCAAATATTGATAATTTTTATGGATGATGTTATCCACCAGCTTCAGTTTACACTAATATCTTATAAATAAAGCGAATGGAAGTTGATTAAATTTCCAAAGAAGCTTCAGTGAGAATAAGTTAATTACTCTACTCCTTTAATTCATCAATAAAATGCTTTAATATTTTCGCTGTCAATCCCCAAATGACCTTGTCTTTATAAAAATAAAAATACTCATCGATTTTTCTTGTCTGCCAGTTGTAGTTCTCTCCTCCGGCGATTAAATCCAATGGGAAATCTTCTTCCGGTTCAATTGTAAAGCCTACTTTATATACTTTAGGTTCAGTATCGATAAAAAATGACAATGGAACCGTAAAAGTTTCAGCCACTTCATCTGCATTAGGATTGATTTTGGCCTCCTCTTCCAATATTCCGACATAAGGGAATATGAAAGTTCCAAAAGATGACACAATATAATCCATCGGATAGATGCCTGATAAGTTTCTTTCCTGGATCCCTAGTTCCTCACAAGTTTCCCTGATGGCTGTTTGCTTTTCTGAATCGTCACTTTCATCAACTTTTCCACCGGGGAAACATATGTCCCCAGGCTGCCGCCTCAACTGCTCAGATCTCACTTCGAACAAAATGTGAATGTCATTATTGATTTCAAGTAATGGCAGCAGCACAGAAAATCGATAATACTGTCCACTGCCCAGAATGGTTGGTGTCCGATTTTTAAATCTTTGTTGGATTTCTTCTAAGTTCATCATTTTCACCCCTACCTTAACCTTACCCTTTTTTAACATAACCGCAACCAGTTAGAGCTGCTTCTCTTTCTTTTCTCTCTTACACTTAGGAAGCAGCTCTTTTCTTTCTTGCTTACCAGGTTTTCTGTTAATGATGGCGTCACCATCCTAACTTCTATCTAAAGACCTTTTAACTGAGAATTTATCACATGGAATGCTAATCCATCTTTAGTAATTCTTGTTCGCACTATTATCTCCTGCTTTTTTTCTATAAATTGCAAGCCGCATCATAAGTAGGTTTAACTTCAATCAAAAACAGCTATAGTAAAGTATGGTATTACAACAGGAAAGGGATGATGAAATTGATAAAAGAATTCGAAATCACGACTGCAAGCAGGGATGAAATTGTTGATATCACTGGGAGGATTCAAGATTGGATATCCAGAACGGGGGTTCAGGAAGGGACACTAATTATTCAATCCATGCACACAACAGCTGGAATAACCGTCAATGAAAATGCCGATCCAGATGTGAAAACTGACTTCTTAATGAGATTGGATGAGACTTTCCCATGGAACCATATTAAAGATCTCCATCGAGAAGGGAACACGGCTGCTCACTTAAAGACAAGCACCGTTGGCCACTCTCAAACGCTCATCATCACAAAAGGGAAAATCCTTCTTGGTACATGGCAGGGAATTTATTTTTGTGAATTCGATGGACCCAGAACAAGGAGATGCATTTGCAAGCTGAGCGAATAAGGACGCGTTAAAAAGTATATTCTCTCCTCCTTTTTCACAACCTAATTATCGATAAGTTGTTTTGAAGACGTGATTGCTGGCTTCAAAACAACTTATCCTCTTGATATGTAATTAAAAGGAAGTGAAAAGGCAATGGATGTTGATTTACTTTGGAAAGCGGTTCTGATCGTATTTGGGGGGACCTTACTTTTACGGGTGGCAGGCAGAAAGTCTATCTCACAGATGACATTGGCTCCAGTTGTTATTATGATTGGTCTTGGTTCTCTCCTTGTACAGCCGATAGTCGGGAAAGGAGTTTGGGCTACCCTGCTGGTTGGGCTTACGTTAGTACTTACTTTAGTTTTTATGGAATTTGTTCAGATTAAAGTCGACCCCCTAGGAAAATTCATAACAGGACAATCAAAAGTGGTCATACAAAATGGAACACTGCAAAAACAGGCGCTGAAAAAAATGCGCTTAACAGTGGATCAGTTGGAAATGAAACTGCGGCAATCTCAAGTCAGCAGCATTTCAGATGTGCAGTATGCGACATTGGAACCAAATGGACAGCTTGGCTTCATTTTAAAACAGTCTAAGCAGCCTGCCATTAAGGAAGATATCGTTCAGCTGAGGCAGGAATTGGAGCTTCTTACTCAAATGATCAATGACAAATTTACTGCTGCATCAGCTCCTGTTTCAGCATATAAACCCGTTCCTGCCCAAAAGCCAACGAGTTATACTGCCACTACTTCTTCCCCGCATGATAATATCTTTAATGAGGTTAGTAATAAAGGGCATATGGACGAACCACCAAACGAATTACAATAAGTAAACAACCCGTTCTCCATATTATGAGCGGGTTGTTTCGAGTCTGTGTTAACATAATAATTTTATATTAAACCTTTAAATTCAGACCTCAAAAGGGAGAATACTACTGTATCATGATACCTATCTCCATCGAAATCTGTCTGCCTCAGCACCCCTTCCTCACGAAACCCATGGGCACACAGCACTTTACGTGAGCCTTCATTCTCTGCGAAAATATCCCCCACCACTCTGTTCAATCGCAGTTCATTGAAACAAAAGGATAAAACCGCAGGTAAAAGTTCAGTCATAACCCCAATTTTTTGATGATGCTTGGAGATTACCACTCCCATCTCTGTTTTACTGTGCCAGAAATTTAGCTTGTGAAGCCGGAACATACCGATTATTTCTCCGCTCTGTTTCTCCTTTATGACCCATGGTATCTCCTTTTGCATGCTGAACTGCTTGAGCGATTGTTGTATTCCTTCGACTGTCTCCTTCACAGTTTGAGCAGGGTGTGGAGTCAAATATTTCATTGTTGCCTTATCACCCAGAAAATCAAACATCTGCGGAGCATAGCCTTCTTTCATTTCGGTCAATAAATAGTTCTCAGTTTCTACAACAGGTATACTCTTCAAATTCATTTTTCATTCTCTCCCTACTTTTTACCCAATCTTATGAGCCTATCCTCTTTATAAGTAATAATAACTTTATCACCTATAGTAAAATCAAGATATTTGTCACAATTAACCAAAAATATTTTTTATTGCTGAATTCCATAGCACATTCGGCTCCATCTTTATTCTCCACAGTAATTTGTTTTTTGTTTTTATTCCAACAGCAACACTGGAGTCACTAGGTGAAAAATACTTTTCCACAAGGGTTACTTTGTCTCTTTCCAATACATCTACATCATCTCTTCCATAGATCACCATAACAGACAGTATTCCTGCCAGAATAATAACCACACAGCATTTAACGATCAACTTGTTCATTTCTAACTCTCCTCCGGTTTAATAGTCAGCAACATTAAAATATTCACATAAAGGTGAATTATGACCGGAAGTTATGACCGAAAATCAACGGTTGACTCTATATGTTCTAGGCTGTATTCGAATAAGATTGTGTTTTTTTTACGCTGTTTTCGCAAAGATTGTTACTGTTTTAAAAATAGTGCATTTCCGCTCCAGTCCTTCTACGTAAAGGTGAGGTGATAAAATAGCAATCAAAAGCAACAATTTTTTAGAAAGGCTGTTTTCTCTTAAATTGTTGCTTCAAGAAAACTCCACTTACCGGATTCCCCCCTGGAATCGCAGTTTTTCACTCTAAACAGGCAGAGCAGCTCTTTTCCAGGTTATTTCCCCTTAATTCTGGCAATTGTTTCGAAAATTAATATAAAAGGCATTGATACACCCACAGAATTAATGCGGTATTTTTAGAAATTTGCATTATATAGCTGTAAAATTCAAGAAAAGAGCTAATTCTTCATTTGATGTGAATCCTCCCTGAATTTCTCCCAGCTTCCTTTCAAAATACACACCTCTTAATTAATCCGGAATCATTTAACAATCATGATTTTCAGCAACTGCTCCATACTAATAAAGAAAATTTCTTGGAAGGGATGAGGAAATGACACTGACAACACAACAAATGTCTGCCTTCCGCTCAACGTTAGCAGAACTGGAAAAGACCATTCATAAAAGACAGGAAGATAACGACAATTTTGACCTCAATCAAGGACATCCTCATGAAACGGTTGGTGAGCTATCGAGTTACGATAATCATCCCGGGGATGAGGGAACCGAACTTTATGAGAGAGAAAAGGATATAGCCCTTCATCAGCATCTTGATTATGAGCTTGAAAATATACAAAAGGCGATTGCGGCAATGGACAAAGGCAGTTATGGAAAATGCCATGTATGTGGTAAGGATATTCCTATCGAAAGGCTGGAGGCTATTCCCACTGCCCTGTATTGCAAGGAACACAGCCCTGACCAGACTGTTTCTCATAACCGTCCGATAGAAGAAGGCGTCCTTATGCCCCCGTTTGGTAAGTTCTTTCTTGATGAAAAGGATGAGTCCACTGAATTTGATGCCGAAGACTCTTGGCAGGCCGTAGCAGAATGGGGAACGTCTGAATCGCCTTCCGCTTTGATGAGCCCTCCCGATGATTACAATGATATATACATCGATTATGAGGAGAATATCGGGTACACAGAGGATTTCGAAAACTTCGTCGGAAATGACATTGAAGGCAGGAATGTAACAGTCTACCCTAACAAACAACATGAAATGTATGAAAAAGCTCTAGATGAGGAAGGGACCATGACGACCTTTGGTGATCTGCCTGCCTACGAGCATGAACCATACGTTGAAGAATAAAAAGGCTCTTTTCATATAAACTTTGTTGCTATTTAATATGGATTTCGGCATTATAAGCCCATGATTCACATCAAATATCTTGTAAGCAGGGAAGAAAAGAGCTGCAGCCTCCGTTTAGAGAGGAAACTCTTTCCGAGAGCAATATTATATGCGAAAACAGCTAATAAAAAAGAGGTGACAAAATGGACAAACAGCGGAAGATTTCAACCACTGAACTCGCAGGAAGAACATATGATGTTTCAGACTATAAGAAAAGTGATGAGCTTTCACAAGGACTGGCTATGACCCATGAACAAGCAAGCGACAGCCTGACTGAAGGCACCATTGACGGAAAGATCGATAACCTGGACGGCAAGAATATCGACCTGCCAAGATAAATCTTCATTATACAATGCTGCTCTTTCAGAAGAATTTTATATACAAGAGCAAAGCTAACCTTTGCTCTTGTACTGGATAAAGTCGGATAACCAGCATAACAGGTATGAAACGGAGGGTATCCCCCTCCGTTTATTACTGACTTGAATGGATTACCCTATATATTTTTGGGGTATGGTAGTGGAAACTACCTTAGGGAGGGATATTATGGAATTTACTTTATCATTAATACTGCAATTTTTTATTCTTGGTGCTGTTACACTTATATTAAGCGGCCTGATTACATTTTTATTCCCAAAAGTTCCACTATCGGTTTTAATTCTGCTGAGCTCTATGGCAGGATATATCTTCACTGCTTCCAACCAATTGCATGGCATTATCATTACCGTCTCTATTCTAAATCCACTACTTGCCCTGACGGCTTCATGGATAGTAAATTACGCCCAATTTATCAAAAGGACGGCAGAGAGATACAATGATGCAACCGTCTGAATAGAACAGGCGCATCTCCGGGTCGTTCCGGAAATGCGCCTCTTTTGACATTTCGTTAATTTTAAAACAACTGTGGGCTAGTAATAATACCCCCGTTTTGAATTGTTATCGAGCAGCTCAGCTCCCAAATAGCCTGCTCCCAGTCCCAATAAACCTGCACCTAAAGGAGACAGTCCTCCCCCGGGACCGTATCCTGGACCACCAAATGGACCTCCGTAACCTTGATAACCGCCAAATCCCGGAGCCCCATAGCCTCCGTAGCCAGGATTCTGATAAGGCCCATAGCCTCCTGGATAACCCTGGTACCCTCCTAATCCTTGACCGTATCCCCCTCCATAACCCCCTGGAAATCCACTATTTCCATAAGGCCCTTGATTGTACCCTCCAGGTGGATACCCATACATGAAGTTTTGTCTTTGATTCAATCCCTTATAGCGCAGCAAAGCACACACTCCCTGTTTTTATTTGGCTCTTTTCGTAAACTTTGTTGCTCTTTAATACTAATTCCGAAAAAAATCATAGTACGAAGGAATAATTTAGTATTGATGAAAAGAAAAGAGCTGCTCTTTTCCGATTATAGAAAAACTCCTAGCATCCGGAGAAAAATCCGGCTCTTGGGATTTTTTCGAAAGCAACAATATATGCGAAAACAGCCTTTTAATTTAAAGCTACATTTATGTATATGCGAAGGAAAATGTTTTCGATAGTAACTGATTTTTCGGGAAGCTGATTATATCTTTCACGGCCAACATTCCTTTATAAGTTTTTCATTAAGCATGGATTTCCCGGCTCAGATGACCTTTGCATCAAATTTGCAGAGCAAAGGCTTAGGTTAATTAAGACTATTGAATTACTGCTGAATCATGTCCTTTATCAAACAAATGTTTTTAACCCGTAAATCAATAAAAAAAATCAAAAAACTCTTCCTTTCAGAGCATTAACAGTGTTATATTTGGAAAGTATTTTTGACCTGACTTTTTAATAAAGGAGTTCTTTTTATGATAGATATTTTATTGATTTTCGCTCTGCAATTGATTTATGTTCCCATTCTGACTTTAAGAACCATATTTCTCGTGAAGAACATGAGTGTGGCAGCTTCTGCTTTTGGATTCATGGAAGCTTTGATATATGTATTTGGATTGGCCCTGGTTTTCTCTGGTGACCAGAGCATTGCCAGCATGCTGGTATATGCTTTAGGATTTGGTGTCGGATTGTTTATCGGAAGTAAAGTAGAAAATAAACTTGCTATCGGCTACACAAGCATCGTAGTGAACTTAATGGAAATTAATGAAAGATTAATCGAGATTTTAAGGAATGAAGGATTTGGAGTTACAGTATTTGAGGGCATGGGACGAGACAGCAAACGTTATCAGCTCGAAATCCTGACAAAACGTAATCGTGAAGAAGAGCTCCTTGAGATTGTTGAAACCCACGAGCCGCGTGCTTTTATTATTTCATATGAGCCCCGCAGATTCAAAGGCGGCTTCCTCGTAAAGGCGATGAAAAAAAGAATGAAAAAGAAACAGCGTGAGGCATCCTCTGCAGCTGCCGAATCAAATAGTTGATTGTCCGGCCCTCCTCGATTGAAGAGGGCTTTTTTGTGTTTAGTGTACTTAATTTGAGGAAAAACATTTACCATTAATAATGAAAGGATGATCTCTATGTTTTTTTCTGGCTTAGATATCATTGAGCGAACGATCATTATTGCGATTTGCTCTTATATTTCGCTTATTATTCTGCTTAGAATTTCAGGAAAACGGACCCTTTCTAAGTTAAATGCCTTTGACTTAGTTATTACTGTTGCAATGGGCTCCACTCTCTCATCCATTCTCCTCGATAAGAATATTACCTTGGCACAGGGAACAACGGCTTTCTTTATGTTAATTGCTCTGCAATATGTCATAGCCAAGCTCGCTGTACATATTGACTGGTTTAATAAAATTATTAAATCGGACCCTCAAGTTCTCTATCAGGATGGGATTTTCAAGGAAGGAACGATGAAAAAAGAAAGGGTGCCGAAAAAAGCGATATTCCAGGCTGCCAGGTCTAAGGGAGTTGGTTCAATGAAGCAAATAGATACTGTGGTACTGGAGTCTGATGGGTCTATTTCCATAATTAAAAAATCGGACCGAAATGATAAAGATACCTTGGAAGAAGTGAAGGGGTATAATTAACAAACAGACTGACACATCCAATTAATGAGTCAGCCTGTATTTTATGATAACAGTTTGGCTTTATCAGCTCTGCATATTGCTGACTGTTGTCCTCTCAACGATCTTATTGCTAGAGTTTGCCGGTATATTTTAGCTGTTCGGGTAAAAGGCTGTCAGCCCCTCCATCAATTATTTTTTGAACTCCTGCCAGCGATGCCTCCAGAGAAACATACTCTCCTTTCACATTCGTGAACGCTTCTGCAACGTAAAAAGGCTGAGTCAGAAAGGCTTCCAATCGCTGCCCCCTATGATAAAGTTCAATTTCCGTATCTGGAATTCTTTCTTCTCCAATATTATTGACGAGTATACGAATTTCCCTGTATCTTCTTAAAAGCTTTCTTGCCCTGCGCTGGATTGACAGATGATTTGTATCCAAAAGGGCGTCTTCTAACAAGGTCGAGGCTGCTTTAACAGGCTGTACAGCGGGAAACAGCTGCCTCGTTGCCAAGTCCAAATCAAAAGGAATCAGGGAATCGAGCGGCCCATAAGGGTCCTCCTCATCAACCGCTTCCCCGCTGGGATCATATAAAAAGGTTGTAATTTCTGGGAAACCTGCTTTTTCAAAACGGTCATTCATGACATACAATTCCCCTGTTTTCACCATTGCCCGATCTGCAATTATGATGGTTTCTTCCTTATTATCCATTTTAATGAGAAGTTCAAAAATTTCATCCTTATCTTTGCACACAAAGTCACAGGCTTCTTTTGCCTCAGCTACATCAGGAACTATTGAATGTTCATCAATGAAAATCGTCGTGAAGCCCTTTTCTTTAAGTCGGAATATCAGCTCATTCAACAGAACCAACTGACCCATCTGAGCCCTTGCTATAAGCCCAATCTTCCCGCCCTTAACAATTGGACAGAAAAGATCAATCACTTTTATCCCGCTTTCCACCATCTCCAGGCCGCTGCCTCGAATGATCAATTCATCAATTGTGCAGTTTGCTAAGGAAGCCAATGCTACAATTGTCTTTACCTCAGCTCTGCCAACCGGTATCTTACCTGTACTAAGATTAGAAACTGTAGCAGGTCTCAAACCAACTGCTTTAGCTGCTGAAGTGAGATTAGGAACCCTTCTCCGTAAAAGGGCTGCATTTAATTTAATTGTTGTATTCATTTTATTCCACCACCTCTTTACCTTAAATAGTAAATTATCTTACTTTCAAAAACAAGAATGATGGAAGAAAAATGTGGAATAAGATTTATATAAAATTCTATTTTGCGAAAAACCCTTTAATGTGGATAGTGAAAATGGAGGCGGAATAATGGCGTGGATATACCAGATAACAGCAGGGATCTTCGAGGTCCTTCTTGTGACATTTATGAAACTTTCAGAGGGTTATAAAAAAATCATCCCTACCATCCTTGCCTTTCTCTCTGGAGGGGTAAGTTTCTACCTTCTCTCACTTGCCTTGATATCGATTCCCATAAGCACTGGTTATTCTGTCTGGACTGGCATCGGATCTGCGGGTGCGGTCATTGCAGGCATGGTGTTTTTTAATAAACCAAGGGACTTCAGAAGAATCTTTTTTATTAGTTGTATCATTATCAGTGTTATTGGTCTAAAGGCTTTTTCTTAATGGCTCTTTTCGAAAACCTTGTTGCTATTTAGTATGAGATTCTTAAGATAACCCCTTAATTGACTGTATATCCTGCTAACCTAGAATGAAAAGATCTGCTCCCTCCGTTTTGAAAGAAAATTATTGGTATCATGGAAATATCCTACTCTTTGTGCTTTATTATAAGCTACTAAATATCCATAAACAGCCTGCTTAAAAAACAGCAGCAGCTTCCTTATTTTCGTCTAAGACCGCGAGCTTCCATTGGTGAATCCACTTATTTATAATTCACTTTCTTTCCCCCCTGTAGTTGAGTTAGCATCCTCTATCTTTTTGCTAGCAAACACCTATCAGTATGATAGCACAGTTATAAAGCCCACTTACATGCTTTTCCCCGAACTTGTTTTTTTCACGAGAACTGAATATCCACCCTCTATACGGAAAATAATATTGTTGTGCATATTGAAAGAGGTGGCACAATAATGAATCATTTCAGGAGGATCACAATGGGTATTCTTAGCGGAAATCCGAAAGAAGAACCGATGCACTATGGTGAAGTTTTTGGAACTTGGTCTTTTTTAATGGCTGCTAAAGGAATGATGGCAGGTTATCAAACATTAAAAAACCATGCAGGCGATGCAGATTTAAATAAATTTATCGAGGAACTCATTCAAAATGGACAACAGGAAATTAAGCAAATTGAAGAGCTCCTTAAAGAAAATGGTGTTGGGCTTCCTCCTTCTCCACCAGAGCGCCCTAATGCTTGTATTGAAGATATCCCGGTTGGTGCCAGATTTCAGGATCCTGAGATTTCTGCAACAATCTCAATGGATATTGCCGGCGGTTTAGTTGCATGCAGCCAAGCTATAGGCCAATCAATTAGAGAAGATATCGCCATGATGTTCGGACAATTCCATATGCAGAAAGCTGCACTTGGAGGTAAACTTCTTCGTCTTAATAAAGAGAAGGGCTGGTTAATACCGCCTCCACTTCATCAGCATAAGAAAGAAGACTGCTGAATCAATCAGGGGTATTCCATAGGTATGGAATATTCCCTTTTTAATAACTATCAGAAGGAGGATTAAGGATGATAAATCAAAACTTAAATGAAGCGTTAAAACAAGTTAATATCGCTGAACGTAATTTACTGGATGCTCAAGGAAACAATAACCCCGAGCACTATCAACGGGCATCACTTGATATCCATTATGCACAATCACTGCTGAACAGCCTTCATGATTCTATCCATAGCGCTTCACAAGAAGAACAAAAACTATATTACCGTGCTCAAGAAATGATGAGGATCTTGGAAGAAACACATGGTTCCCTCTAGCACTTGCTATGAACTTCTGCGCCTCTCATTCTGAATTGGCGCTTTTTTGGCTGAATCTCTTCTTTAAGCTGAATACTTTAATTTCATTTCCTCTCTATAGAATATAACCCTCCCCTTCTACAAGGCTTTGCCGACATGTTGACAGCAGACTAAGTTAATTATTATAGTCCCAAAGTTTTCAAACAGGAACGCCGAACTTCTTTTTGGAGATAGCCACCTTACCTTGATTTGCTTCATTTTGAATACTATTTCGAAGTGATAATTAGGACAACTTTTGAATAAGATGTACAAGTTATCTTATTTAGGGGTGAAAAAATGGCTGTCTTTATAAGCTATATCTTCCTCGGTCTATCGCTCGCTGCACCAATAGGACCTATCAATGCCGCACAAATTGACCGAGGGATCAAAAGCGGGTTTTGGCACGCCTGGCTCATTGGGATAGGATCCGTAGCAGCCGACTTTCTTTACATGCTTGTTGTTTATTTTGGGGTCGTCAGCTTCCTTCATACCCCTTTAGTACAAACATTCCTTTGGTCATTCGGTTTTTTTGTACTCGTCTATACAGGAATTGAGAGTCTTCTTGGAGCAGGGAAGATCAGTTCCACCACCAGACAGAACAGCGATTCTTACATTAAGACATTCTTAACAGGATTTCTGATGGCCCTGTCCAACCCGTTGACCATTTTATTCTGGTTAGGAATTTATGGATCGGTGCTTGCTAAAACAGCACAAACTTATGACCATGCCCACCTGATCCTTTACAGCGGAGCTATCTTTATCGGAATCACTCTTTGGGATGTCAGTATGGCTGCATTGTCCAGCTCATTCAGGAAATTTCTTACTGACAAATTACTTGTCGTCATTTCCTGCGTCTCGGGTCTTTCTCTTATTGGCTTTGGTATATATTTTGGATGGGAAGCAATCAAAATCGTTTTCTTTTAAAACTAGGCTTTTTCGTAATATTCGTTGTTTTTAATATGAATTTAGTAAGATAACTCACCTGAAATATCCTGATGATCAAGAAAGAAAAGAGCTGCTCATCCGAATAGAGAAAATATCCTTGAATGCGGTTCCTGCTTTGGTTTTTTTTCCGAAAGAAACAATGTATGCAAAACAGCATAATGTAAAAAAGCAGCGGCTGGGTTTTTTCGCTGTTTTTTTATGATGACCGGAAACCTCCATATAAACACTATTCTTTCTTACATAGACCCCTTATCCTCCTCTAAGTTATAACATCTTCCACTATTTTAAAAACTTCAATATAGGTTCCAATAAAAGCCTAAAGTAGAGCTTCTTTTTGGTGTCAATTTCACCCTTTAAAAGTGCTGTTATTTTCCAGTACCTATGGCGTTTACGCAAAAATGGTTGTGGTATTCATTCAATAAGCATCACTCCAAAAATATCAGGGGGATGTTTGAGATATGACTAAAAAAGTTTATTTCTTACCGTTCCGCTTGCAGCAGGAAACATCATGACTGGTTGCAGCGCTGAAGAAGTCCAGGACGACAATGACATGTTGGAAGAAGAAAATTTGAATGAGCCAGCTGGAACTGAAGAAAACGTTACTCTCGCAGACCCTGAGGGGACCGGCGAAGGTATGATGGATGAAGATTCGGAAAACTCCGGTAATGATGCTGATACTGATTATAAAGAAGACACTGCAAATGAGGAAGAATCATAAAATCGAGATCTAACTGCCCATTCATTCGGGCGGTTTTTTAGGTGTTTTATTTATATAACTCTTACATATATTTTGTACTCTTCGCCAAATTATATAGACTCTGGATACTATTTAATATCCATTTAAATAAAATAGATAATTGAGCTAAATTGGAATGATACAATAAAGGGCAAATTGTTGAACCTGCAATTATATGTACTGAATGCTTCTGCTGCTTATTATGAATATGGATAATGTACTTGCTGCATAAAAAATGGCCAGCTGCTAAAGCTGGCCTGTGAGGACTATTGATTATTGACACTGTCTTTCAATGCTTTACCTGGTTTAAATGCAGGCTGTTTGCTCGCAGGGATTTCCATCTCTTCTCCTGTTTGTGGATTTCTGCCTTTTCTGGAAGAGCGTTCCCTTACTTCAAAGTTTCCGAATCCGATTAATTGCACCTTATCCCCTTTAGCAAGGGTATCTTCAATATTTTGCAGCACAGCTTTTACCGCATTTTCCGCATCCTTTTTACTTAATTCTGCTGATTCAGCGACTGCATTGATTAATTCTGTTTTGTTCATATGTAAAACCTCCTAAGATTATTATCTTGCTACAATTGATTCTTACCACTGCCGTCAGTCAGTTAAACCTTTCAGCCGCAACAATCATACCTTTATGAAGATAAGTCATACATTCCTGGGCATCATTTTCTGAAAATCCCTGATCAAGGAGCGTTTTTTCAAATTCCATCAACTCAACTGAACCATCATCCTCATCAAAAGCGGTTGCTAAACTGTGTATACCGCTGTCACTTTTTGATGAGGAGCTTTCCATAAGAAAACCCTTAATTTCAGTATTATTTTTGAGGAATTGATGCTCCTCTTGTTCTGCAGTAAAATATTCAATAGCTGTTGATTCTGTATCTAACTGGCGTTTGTGCAAATCAGCAAGCATTTGTTTTCCAGTGCTGTAAACTCCAACTATTTTTTGGGGCATACTCGAACCCTCCTTACCTCTTTTTTCCCCCAATAACATTCATATAAACTCATTTTATTGGAAGAGAATGACCCAATTCTATAGGTGCAGATGGTTATGGATTGACTTGAAGAATATTCAACCTTGATTCTTCAAGTTAACACAAAAGAAAAAGCGAGCGGTAATCCGCTCACTTTTTTATAGAATTTTTTCCCATAAATTGTTGCGTCCGGATACCCCCGGGTACTACGTTTTTTCACTCGAATGGTAGAAAGCAGCTCTTGTCTTCTTGCTTACCTGAATATCAGGTCAAATATAGCTTTATTTAACGAAATTAATATTAAATAGCAACATAGTTTGCGAAAAGACCTTTTAATAAATCTGTCTCCCTTGCTGCCCGATTGCATAGTAAATGCCATGCTTTAAAGTCGAAAAACAGCTGAACCGGGATAGTTGCATGTCTGTGCCCGTGATTTCCTGCGCCAGCTCTGGTGAAATACCCACGAGGATTGTTTCTGTCCCAATCAATGATGCAGCAGATGCGAGTTTGCTCAGAAATTCAACAGTAAATTGACTGATGTATTGATGAAGACCTGTCAGGTCAATAACAAGATAATCTGCTTTATGTTTCGGAAGATTATTTAGTGTCTTGGTAATCAAATCTTCAGATCTGTTTTCATCATATTTACCGAGTAAAGGGACAACGACTATTCCTTCAAGCACTGGTATGATAGGAGAAGAAATTTCTTTAACCAAATCTGTTAGTTCTTGAGTTCTTTCTTCCACCATACTTTCAAGCTTCACTATCCTATCAGATTCTGACTTTCTGGCAAGGTCATGAATATTTTCTTCAATGGTAATATCAGAGGGTGCAAATTTAAACTCACAGTATTCCTCATTTTGAATTTGGTCTTTGTTCAATGTGTACCATACATTAGCTCCGAATAGTCCGGAGAAAATTCCGGAAAAGTGGCCAGCCAGGAACGTGGTAGACTGCTCCTTGCCCTGTGCCACATTAATCTTGAACTCCCAGCTGTCTTTCAATCTAACTACTGCGGTTTTATCTGCTTCATTAATTATTTCAATTTCGATTTTCCCCCACCCAGCGGAGGCATAAGTAGCTGGAATTGCTTTTACAACTTCCTCCAGAGGCATATTAAGCCCTTGAAAATACTCCCCGACAACAAGACCCTGCCTGAAGCCTGTTGTTTCAAGTACTACTTTAGCTGCTTCTTTTCCTGAAACTTCTTCGATTGTGTCAAAAAAGGATTTCATAGCGGAAGATATCCAAAATAAAACAGCGTCATCCCCTTCAAATTGGAAAAGACCTTTTTCCAGATTCCATGCAAAGTCAAGTCCCCCAACATTGATATGATCATTATGTAAAGTGTCGTTCTTATTCATTTGTATAAGGACCCCCGTATTTTTTTATACTACTAATTTAACTTAAGTTAGTATATCCGTAAAGTCCAAGTACTTATCATGTTGCATAAGAAAAAGCTCTGCGTGATTTGCAGAGCTTCAAGCACCCAATATCAAAAGCCCTACCATTAAAAGAGAGGGAACTCCGTAATATAGCAGGCTTTTATTAATCACCGTCCGATCTTGGCGCCCCTTCCAGGTTTTATACTTTTCGTTTTTGGAAGTATACCAACTGCCTTGATTACTCATTCTAAATCACTCCTTGTTTTTTATCTATTTACCCTAAACCAAACAAATGAAAATAGTAATATTAGGAAGTATGAATATTGTTTGATTTCTCCATTATTAGGGAACTTTTTAATAACTGAATGATTACTTTACAAGGAGGTTTTCTCATGAAAGATAAAAACAATCATAACCAAAAGGGTGAAGGTTTTGATAGATTTGACAACCCTGAACAATATGACAGTGACAAAGAAAGTATACTGGACAAGTTCGAAAGTGAACAAACCGTGGACCCTCTCCCTATGGAGGATATACGTGAAGAGAAGAAAGAAGAAAGAGCCAAATCCAAAACTAAAGATCAATCATCAAGTGAACGGAAATACAATCAAGATTATAAATAAGGTATTAAATCAGTGGCCGCATCGCGGTTATGGGTTTAATTATATTATAGTAAAAGAGCCGTTCTTATAAGAAGAACGGCTCTGTTTCTTGTTACAGTTTTTTATGCAATTAGTTTTTTACATTCTTCACCACAAGTAAAACATGCAGCTGCACATTTTCGGCAATGATCATGTTCGTGCTTATTACATTCATTCCCGCAAGATTCACAGACTTTAACAAGCAGCTTTAAGATTTCTTTCACATTTGGACTTCCTGATTGCATCGAATTGACAGCCAATGAACAAACAGCTGCACATTCACGGTCCAGCCTGATACACCCTGCCATCATTCCAACATTTTCTTCATTTAAACAGCTGTCGAAACACACATTGCATGCCTCTAAACATTCTTGGCATGCCTTTATGCACTCTTCATAGGTTTGCTGCAAAATACCACTCCTTTTAGATGATTTATAAGAACCAATACCCTCATCATACGTTTTAAAACGGTATCAACGTATAGGTTTCCTGTAGTATAATGCTTGAATTATTGATAGAATGATTATGAACGACCATGAATTTAAATGAAGTTGTGATGAATATGAATCTAAAAACCATATATCTATAGTAAAGGAAGATTGAATGAAAAAGATTGCATGGATTACAGACAGTACGGCTTATATAACAGAAAGTCTGAAAAATAATAAAGATGTTTTTGTCCTGCCCTTAAGTATAATCTTTGGTGAGAAGGCATATGAGGATGGTGTCGACTTAACTACCGAGGAATTATATGAAAAAATCAACAATGAAAAGGAAATACCAAAGACATCTCAGCCTTCAGTTGGAAAAACAGCGGAAGTTTTTAATTCCTTGAAAGAAAACTATGATGCAGCAATAGCGGTTCACATCTCCGGAAAACTGAGTGGAACTTTAGAGGCGACAAGATCAGCAGCAGAAATTGCAGATTTTCCGGTAGAAGTCATTGACAGCAAGTCGATGAGTTATGCCATCACTTCCCTTCTCCTGTCAGGTATCGAGCAGGCAAAAACAGAAACTGACTATAAAAAGATTGCAGAAGACCTGCGGGCGGAGGCGGAAAAGCATGAGAACCTTATTCTCTTAGGCAGTCTTGAGCAATTCTATAAAGGCGGAAGAATGTCCGGAACCCAATTTCTGCTGGGAAATCTTTTGAAAATCAAACCAATTATTCGTATCAACCCTTCAGGGGAATTCATGCTTTCTGAAAAAGTCCGTTCAGAAAAAAAGGCTACAAAGAGAATACTTGAACTTTTTGATGATTCCTACACTAAATTTAATGTGTACGAGATTCAAATTCTTCATGGAAACGTTCCTGCCAGAGCGGAAGAAATCAAGGAAGAGCTTCTGTCAAAGTATCCAGAATTGAAAATTGTCACAGGTGAAATCAGCTCTACAATAGCCGTTCATGCAGGTGAAGGAACAGTGGGATTAATGTGGCAGAACAACCCTGGTAACGAATGACCAGCTAAAAACCGAAAGTCTGATCCAATATTCCCCTTCTTCTGCGGTGTTTTATCAGGCAGAAGAAGGGGAATATTTTTCACCTGAAATTTCGCAATTTTCCGAAAGGTTCTGAAGAAGAAGGAATCTAAGCCGACAACATTTACTGCATCTTTCACGCTGCTGGGAGGTTCCTTCTTATATATTAAGAAAGTTTTAAGAAAAAAGGGAAGAAATTCAGCTTATTTTAAAAGAGCACCAGAAACAGCTATATTAAGCGGAGAAATTTCGTTTATTTGTTAAAAATACGTGAAGAAAGTCCAGTTATCTGAGCTTAACCGGAAAAACAGCAGGAAAATTTCCGCTTATTTAAGATTATTTATGTGCTTCACAGGTAAACCGCCTGCTTGAATGGTAGTAAGTGTTAAGGAAACCTGCTTATCCCCTCATTAAAGAGATTTTCTATACCTCCTTAGAGCTTGCTGGAAATCCAGGGCGTAGACGGGAGATTTCATAACCATGAAAAAGAGAATAACAAAGTTCTAAAATGGACCTGCATTTAAAACAAATTAAAAACATATGGTCCTATCGAGAAGATGTAAAGCATCATATATACCAGCATAAAATAAAAACACCCGCAAATGTTCCCCATTCAGGGTCTCTTCCGACCTTCCAAATGATTCCCGTCACTAAACTGATAGCTCCTAACAAAAATATATCGCTATAATGAAAAGTATAATATGATGGTGCCACTTCATAAAAGTATGAATTCATGGCCCTACTCATATAAGTGAAGGGCAAGATAAGGAATAATGCAATTGAAGCATACTCCACCCAGTTGATATCCTCTATTTCAAAAATGTTAGGCCTTATAATATAAAGCAGCAACAGTAAAGTCAAGGAAGGGAAAAGCCAATAAGAAGAAGTTAAAAGTGTTACCATGCTGCTGAACAGCATTAAGAAAGCATTATAGCCACTCTGTTTCCAATCTTCAGCTGTCAATTCAGTGCTGGCTTCTTTCACCTTGCTATTTTGCGAGGCACCATAGAGTTGATAGAAGTCCCCATTGAATGAAATCCATAGTAATGATTCTTCATTAATTTTTAAAGGGTTTTGCGCCACATTCTCATTCGTGTTAACAGCTCTGGCTTCTATTTGAGTCCCTTCTTCCAACTCTCCTGCATACAGCCTGATATTTCGGTCATCTCCAATTCTTTGCCCCTCTGCTGTGAATACAAGGTTCAACTCTCCATTCAGTCTTACAATTCTCGCATAATCAGGAGATTGAAGTTTTGCACCTGAATCTTCGTTAATAAAGTTTAGTTTGTGAATGGAAAGCGGAGTTGTTTCCAAAGAATCTAAATTTCCTGCCGCTTTAAACATATTATAAGATAATGAACCTCCCGTCCTCATCTTCCTACCAAATACAAAGGTCACCTCTTCCCCTTCTGTATAAAGGACCAGGCTGCCAAGCTGATCATAGGTAGAGTTTTTCACTGTCAATACAGGAGATTGAAGCAATTCACCAGATGCAGTCATCAAAAACACTTCTGCATTAACTGTATCTTTCTGATGAATCACTGCATAACTGCCCTCATTCCCAAATACCACATCCATAATTTCATTTTGGAAGGTATGTACTTCAGTTGCACTCCCGTTTGAGAGCTTATACTCATAAACGACTCCTTTTTTCCAATAGAGAACCTTTTCCTCTTCTGTCGCAATTCCGGTGACTTCTTCGTCAATTACTTCAGATTCCCCATCTGCAGTTATGGATAACTGTCCTCCTGACAGGGTAAGGAACTGATTTCCATCCGTCCAAAATGGATAACCCCTTGGAACATCCATTGATATTGTCTCAGACTCCTCTATAGTGAGGCCTTCTCCTAAAGTAAACTTCCTAACTTCGTCCTCATTAGTCAGGTACACTTCATTTTCCCTCTGAAAGGTGATTGGACTTTCTTTTCCTTCATAATTAAGTGGTATCGAGCGGCTCCATCCTTCATTTGGCAGCTTTGTCATGGTAGAAAGCTGATGAAAATATAAAGCGGCGATTAGTACAGTGATTACAAGTGCTGGAATTCCAAAAGCTTTTAAATTTTGTTTCATCAAAACATCCTTTATTTTGTTTTTGTCTTAAAGCGGCATATTGAATAATAGACCGGTTTTGTTCAGACAGACAAATTATGAAACTCATAGCTTAGAGCCTAGAGTATTCCTTAATTGTTACAAAAATGTAACAATTAAACTCTCATGTAAAATATTAGGTCGAATTTTCGGAAAAGTCAATGCTTTCTTACTATAGAAATATAGAAGTTTAGTATACTACTATACAAAAGGACGTTCTTTACGGAAAAAGCACCAGTCGAAGCAATCTTTTCACCTGATTGCTGCTTCTAAAAAGATCACTTTAACTTTTAAAATACATTCCTGGCAGGAAGCTGCAAGTGAATTGCAGTACGGTAGTTAGAAAAAATCTGCAGAGCCTTTATCGAATTGCAGATGATTCCCTTGTGACCTTTCCTTAATGTATTAATTTATTCTATCTCAATTGAACTGCAAATTATAAAAAAATCCTCTTTAAGTAATAGAGTCCTCCTCGTATTTGTATTGATTATAACTCTCCATTAAAACATCTCATCTTAAACTTTTATTGTTATGGCTGTGGTATTTAAGATTCAGCCGTACAGCCTCCTCACCTTCGTTTCCGGGCTGATATGCTTATTAGTGGAAGCTTCCCGATCAGTTTCGGCTTGCAGCTTTCAAGAGAATAAACATGCTCTTTCTTTTATTCACTTCGGTGATTCTGCATATTCCAAACTAAAGGAGGAAAGAATGTTCTTAGAAATAAATAAAATAAGAGGTGCTGGCAAATGAAGAGATGGGTAAGTTTATTATTCTTAACCGTAATGCTGTCAGGAGTATTTCTAACGGGATGTAACAACGGTGATGACGGGGACGGCGGCGAAGATAAATCCCTTGTCATCGGACTCAACAACTGGGCAGAAAACATAGCGGTCTCTAATATGTGGAAGGCCCTTCTTGAAGAAAAGGACTACGAAGTAGAATTGAAATCCATGGAAAAAGCTCCGGTTTGGCTTGGCATTACAAGGGACGAACTGGATATAGCCCCTGAAGTATGGCTGCCTAACACAGACAAACCGTTGATGGAAAAATATGAAGAGAACCTGGATATGCATGAAGTCTGGTATGAAAATACAGGACTTGGGCTCGTGGTGCCTTCATATATGGAGGACATTACGAGTATTGAAGAACTTAATGCAAGAAAAGAGGAGTTTGGCGGGAGGATCGTAGGTATAGATCCTGGCGCAAGCTTAACATCTATGACGCAAAGTGCTATTGAAGAATATGGCCTTGAACTTGATCTGGTCACAAGCTCAGGACCAGCAATGATGGCTGAATTATCAAAAGCATATAAAGATAAAAAACCGATTGTGGTGACTCTTTGGAACCCTCACTGGGCTTTTTCAGCATATGACCTTAAATATCTAGAGGATCCGAAGAAGGTATATGGAGACCCGGATGATATTTACTATATGACAAGAAAAGGGTTTGAAGAAGACCATCCTGACGTAATCAAATGGATGAACAAATGGAAGATGGATGATGAATCTCTTGGAAGCTTGATGGAAACAGTTAAAGAAACAGGTGATCCTGCCGAAGGTGCAAGGGCTTGGATTGATGAGAACCGCGACTTAGTGGATCAATGGCTCAAATGACTATCAGTTTGATCAATAAATATACAGCACCAATGTAAGGGCACTATGTTTTTCAACAAGAGATTAATGAACAGAACAGAGGAGTTTTAAGTACAATAAGCAGTCTCCTACTCTCATTATTAACGTGTTGAGAGTTTGAATGTCTCAAATGAAGATAAGGCCGCTTAGATACGCAGCATACTAAAAAGAGGCTGGGACAAAAGTAGAAAACTAATTGATGCAAGTAGAAATCATCGAAAATAAAACCGCATGAGATCAAGGTTATATACTTGATCTCATGCGGTTCATTTTTGTTAATAGGCTCTTACCTTAAAGATGTTATTTTTTAGATTAGATTATCCGCCAGTTCCTGATCGTAGGCGGATTGGAGCGGAAGGTGTGCGACCTCCTGCGGGACTAGCGGTCGTCTAGTTCCAGCGCCTAGCCCCTCGGGGTCAAACAACCCTCAGAGAATAAAAGGAAAGACCGCCTTTTTTTCTCTGAGGAACATTTGCCTGTCGGGGCTGACCAAGGCGCTTCCACTTTTGATGACAGGTGAGACCAAGGTTACGTACCCACTGGAACGTAACCCCGCAGGCAAATCTAGCTCCAGCGGCCAGCACCTAGCGGATTTCGGTCTCCTTCCTTGCGATAAGTCATCATCGAATCGCTTTCGCTCTTCGTGATTCCTTTATCTCATGCAGGAGCCCTACAATCCGTACGGTGCTGAACGGCCGCTTCCGCTTTTTATGAAGCCG
>NZ_NIJF01000099.1 GCF_003316765.1 Bacillus sp. P14.5
TCATGTTCTCGATCGACCCGCAACTCGCGCTCGTCACGGTCGTCGCCGTGCCGTTCCTCGTCATCATGATCACGTACGCCAATAAGAACATGAACAAGGCGTGGCAGAAGATGTATACGAATATCGGAGAAGTGAACGCCCGCGTCGAGGACAGTGTCTCTGGCGCTCGCGTCGTCCAATCGTTCACGAACGAGACGTTCGAGATCAACCGATTCCAGAAAGACAACAATTTCTATCGCGGTTCGAAAATCGAGGCGTATCAAGTCATGAGTAAGTCGCTCGCCGGAATCTATATCACAACGCGGCTCATGACGCTGCTTGTGCTCGTCTACGGGGCATACTTGACGTATCAAGGCCAGCTGTCTTACGGCCAACTCGTCGGGTTCATCCTTTATATGAACTTGCTCATCAAGCCGATCGAGAAAATTACGGCTCTTCTCGAGATGTATCCGAAAGGGATGGCAGGGTTCAAACGATTCACGCAACTGTTAGACGAGGCGCCGGACATCGAGAACCGTCCGGACGCGATTGACGTCGAGACGCTGAGAGGCGATATTTCTTTCCAAAACGTATCGTTCGGCTACTCGGACTATCGGCAAGTGTTGACTGACATCGACCTCGATATCGAATCGGGCACGACGGTCGCCCTTGTCGGGACGAGTGGGGCTGGGAAGACGACGATTTGTTCACTCATTCCGCGCTTCTATGACGTGACGAGCGGCGCTATCACGATCGACGGCATGGATATCCGTGATATGACGAAAGAGAGCCTGCGTCGTCAAATCGGCATCGTGCAACAAGACGTGTTCTTGTTCGCCGGTACGCTCCGTGAGAACATCGCTTACGGGAAACTGGACGCGACCGACGCGGAAATCATGCATGCGGTCGAAAAGGCGCATTTGAACTCGCTCGTCGAGGAGCTCGAGCACGGCCTTGAGACGCAAATCGGGGAACGCGGTTTGAAACTATCGGGGGGGCAGAAGCAGCGGATCGCCATCGCTCGCATGTTCTTGAAGAACCCACCGATTTTGATTTTGGACGAGGCGACGTCCGCGCTCGATACGGAGACGGAAGCGATCATTCAAGACTCGCTCAATGAGCTCGCGGCCGACCGGACGACGCTCATTATCGCCCACCGATTGGCGACGGTGAAGAATGCCGACCGCATCCTCGTCGTCACCGCTGATGGGATTGTCGAGGACGGAACGCATGATGAATTGAGCATGAAAGGCGGCGTGTTCGCCGGTCTGCTCAGACGCCAACAACTGTAAACGTTGAACAGCCACCAAAAGATTGGTGGCTGTTGTGCGTGATTATGGGTATAGACAAACAAACGATTGCGATGAGGGGGAAACAAATGATGAAAGCAGTTCAAGTCGTCGGTTACGGAGATGTCGATCAATTACAAGTCGTCGACCTTCCAATCCCGACCCCGAAACAAGGGGAAGTGCTCGTCCGCGTCAAAGCGTGCGGCATTAACAATACAGAGATTTGGATGCGCGAAGGAGCGTACGGGACGGACAAAGAATCGGGGTTGGCGACCGGAAGGAGTCCAATTCCCGCGTGTGCCTGGTTCGGATATTACCGGCGAAGTCGTGGAGGTCGGCAGTGGGGTCGAGGAAACGATGGTGGGACGCCGGGTCGTTTTATTCCCGTTCACGTCGAGTGGGCCGGACGGGGAAGAGCATATCGCGGACGATATGTCGTTTATCGGATCGGAGTACGACGGCGGTTATGCCGAATATGTCGTCTGGCCGGCGGCGCTCTGTTACGACATACCGCTCGACAGTTTCGTCGATAGCGCTGTCTTCACGGTGAGCGGATTGACGGCGTGGCA
>NZ_NIJF01000021.1 GCF_003316765.1 Bacillus sp. P14.5
CTGCGTCATTTGTACGAATTGATCTCGTTGTCACATATCGATTACTTGTTCCGGATGGCCCGTATGCCGCGCTCGGAGATCGTGAAGCGCCGCGAAGGGCTCCTCATCGGTTCGGCGTGTGACAACGGCGAGATTTTTGACGCCGCCCTTAACAAGTCGGATGAAGAGCTTGAGAAGATGATGGCATTTTACGATTTCATCGAGATTCATCCGCCGGCGCTCTATATGCATTTGATCGATAAGGAGATCGTCGCCAACGAGCTCGAGTTACGCGAAATCATCAAACGAATCATTCGCGTCGCCGGTCAAGCCGGCCTTCCGGTCTGTGCGACCGGGAACGTCCACTACCTTGACCGGACGGATCGATCGTATCGCGAGATCTTGATTCGGACGCAAGGCGGCGCCAACTTCATCAATACACGGAAAGAACTGCCGCACGCTCATTTCCGGACGACGAAAGAGATGATGGAAGAGTTCAAATTCCTCGGTGACGACCTCGCCCGCGAAATCGTCATCACGAATCCGAACGCGATTGCCGATCAAATCGAATCGATTCAAATCATCCCTGACGATTTATACACGCCGAAGATTGAAGGCGCGGACGACGAGGTCCGCAACATGAGTTACGACATGGCCCGCTCGATCTACGGGGAAGAATTGCCTGAGATCGTCGAGGCCCGGCTTGAGAAAGAATTGAAATCGATCATCGGTCACGGGTTCGCCGTCATCTATTTGATTTCGCATAAGCTCGTCAAGAAGTCGCTCGACGACGGCTACCTCGTCGGTTCACGTGGTTCGGTCGGCTCGAGTTTCGTCGCGACGATGACCGAGATCACCGAGGTCAATCCGCTCCCGCCGCATTACGTCTGTCCGAAGTGCCAACATTCGCATTTCTTCAATGACGGTTCGGTCGGGTCCGGGTATGACCTTCCGGACAAACAATGTCCGGAGTGCGGGACGTGGTATACGAAGGATGGGCACGATATCCCGTTTGAGACGTTCCTCGGTTTCAAAGGGGACAAGGTCCCGGATATCGACTTGAACTTTTCGGGTGAATATCAACCGCACGCCCACGCCTATACGAAAGTGTTGTTCGGGGAGGAGTATGTATACCGTGCCGGAACGATCGGGACGATTGCCGACAAGACGGCGTATGGATATGTGAAAGGCTATGCGACCGAGAACGACAAGATTTATCGGAATGCCGAGGTCGATCGGCTCGTCTCGGGCGTCACCGGCGTCAAACGGACGTCCGGGCAACACCCGGGGGGATCATCGTCGTCCCGGACTATATGGACATCGCCGAAATCTCGCCGATTCAATATCCGGCCGATGACAAGTCGTCCGAATGGAAGACGACCCATTTCGACTTCCACTCGATTCACGATAACTTGCTCAAACTCGATATCCTCGGCCACGATGACCCGACCGCCATCCGGATGCTGCAAGACTTGTCCGGTATCGACCCGAAGACGATTCCGACGGATGACCCGACCGTCATGAAAATCTTTTCGTCCACGGACGTGCTCGGGGTCACACCGGAGCAGATCGAATCGAAGACGGGAACGCTCGGCATTCCGGAGTTCGGCACAAAGTTCGTCCGCCAGATGCTCGAAGAGACGAAACCGTCGACGTTCTCCGAACTCGTTCAAATCTCGGGACTGTCCCACGGGACCGACGTTTGGATCGGCAACGCCAACGAGCTCATCTATAACGGCACGTGTGAACTGAAAGACGTCATCGGTTGTCGTGACGACATCATGGTCTACTTGATCTATGCAGGCCTCGAACCGTCGTTCGCCTTCAAAATCATGGAGTCGGTGCGAAAAGGGAAAGGCTTATCGGAAGACATGGAGACGGAGATGCGGGCCAACGATGTCCCGGAATGGTATATCTCGTCTTGTAAGAAGATCAAGTACATGTTCCCGAAAGCGCACGCCACGGCGTACGTGCTCATGGCCGTCCGCATCGCCTACTTCAAAGTGCATCACCCGATTTTGTATTACGCGACGTACTTCACGGTCCGTGCCGGCGACTTCGACTTGTCGGCGATGATCAAAGGGTCACAGGCCGTACGCAAGGCGATGTCGGATATCCGCGAAAAAGGGTTCGAAGCCACGGCGAAAGACAAGGGTCTGCACACCGTGCTCGAGCTCGCGCTCGAAATGTTAGAGCGCGGCATGAAGTTCCAAAACATCGATTTGTATCGCTCGAGTGCGACGGAGTTCTTGATTGAGGGCAACACCCTCATCCCTCCGTTCAATGCGGTCGACGGTCTCGGGACGAACGCGGCGAAAGCGATCGTCGAGGCACGTGCCGAAGGGCAGTTTTTATCGAAAGAAGACTTGCGCAAACGCGCCAAGTTGTCGAAGACGATCGTCGAGACGCTCGATACGATGAAATGTCTCGAAGGTCTCCCGGATGAGAACCAACTCTCGTTCTTTGATTTTGGGGTGTAAGTTGCGAAAAACCGGGAAAATATGATATATTGGTATCGAACAATGTTGGAT
>NZ_NIJF01000061.1 GCF_003316765.1 Bacillus sp. P14.5
TGACGGGACGGAACGTGCCGAGACCGACGTGGAGCGTGAGCGGGAGTCAACTTGACGCCTTTCGCCTCTGCCGCTGCGAGCAGTTCTTCCGTGAAGTGGAGCCCTGCCGTCGGTGCGGCCGCACTCCCGCGTTCACGGGCGTACACCGTCTGGTAACGGTCCTGGTCGTCGAGCTGTTCACGGATGTATGGCGGGAGCGGCATCGTGCCGAGCTCATCTAAAATCTCATAGAAGATGCCGTCGTAATCGAACTTGAAGCGACGACCACCTTCCGGGAGTTCCTCGACGCATTCGGCCCGGAGCAACCCGTTCCCGAACTCAACGATGGCGCCAACGCGGACTTTCTTCGCCGGTTTGACGAGCGCTTCCCACACGTCATCTTCCGTCTGTTTGAGTAAGAGCAGTTCGACTTTCCCACCCGTCTCCTGCTTCGCCCCGAATAATCGGGCCGGGAGCACGCGCGAGTCGTTGACGACGAGCGCGTCGCCTGCCTGCAAATAGTCGAGCACGTCGCGGAAATGACGGTGCTCGATGTCGCCCGTGTCGCGGTCGAGGACGAGCAGTCGTGAGCTCGTCCGGTCAAGGAGCGGTACTTGGGCGATCAGTTCTTCTGGTAAGTCAAAATCATAGTCGTTAACGTTCAATTGAATGTCTTGCATATCGTTACTCCTCTTCATAGCCAAAATGCGTCTTTGCGTACTGGGTGATCATCCGGCCGCGCGGCGTCCGTTGCAAGAACCCTTGCTGCAACAAATACGGCTCATACACGTCCTCGATCGTTTGGGCATCTTCCCCGATCGTCGCGGCTAGCGTCTCGAGTCCGACTGGCCCGCCGCCGAACCGTTCGACCATCGCCCGTAACAGCCGGTGGTCGACCTCGTCGAGCCCGAGGGCGTCGACATGTAGCCGATCGAGCGCGTCTGAGGCGAGCACCGGATCGATTTCTTTCGTTCCTGCCACTTGGGCAAAATCACGGACACGGCGCAACAGCCGGTTGGCGATTCGCGGCGTGCCACGTGAACGTTTCGCGATGGCACCGCTCGCCTCTGGCGAGATCGCCAGGCGGAATAGCTGCGCCGTCCGGCTGACGATGGCGGCGAGCTCATGCGTCTCGTAGTATTCGAGCTTTAACGTCACACCGAAGCGGTCACGGAGCGGCGCCGACAGCATACCTGCCCGCGTCGTCGCGCCGACGAGCGTGAACGGCGGCAAGTCAATGCGGACACTTCGCGCCATCTCTCCTTGTCCGTAGACGATGTCGAGACAGTAATCTTCCATCGCCGGATAGAGAATCTCTTCAATCGTGCGGCTCAAGCGATGAATCTCATCGATGAATAGGACGTCGCCCGGTTCGAGCGTCGATAGGATCGCCGCGAGGTCACCCGGGCGTTCAATCGCGGGGCCGGCTGTCGTCTTGATGCCGACACCCATCTCATTGGCGATGATTTGGGCGAGCGTCGTCTTTCCGAGTCCCGGTGGACCGTAAAGGAGGACGTGGTCGAGCGTTTCGCTACGGAGCTTCGCGGCTTGGATGAAGATCGATAAGTTTCCTTTCGCCTTCTCCTGTCCGATATACTGCTCGAACTTTTGCGGACGCAAGCTCCACTCTTCAGAGTCTTCATATTGTTGATGGGATTGTGACAACAATCGTTCGTCCATGGTCTCCTCCTTATTTCAATAGCAATTGCAGGGCGCGCTTTATGTAAGCGTCTGTCGTCAATATTTCTGAATTCAATTCCTTGCGGACACGGGTGATCTCACGCTCTGAGTAGCCGAGCGCGACGAGCGCCTCGCACGCCTCGTCGAGTTCCGATGCACCTTGGGCGAATAGGCCGGTGTTCGGGACATAATCCGGCGCGAGCTCGGACAGCTTCCCTTTTAAATCGAGTGCCATCTGCTTTGCCGTCTTCTTGCCGACACCTGGGAATTTCGTCAAATACTTCTCGTTCTCGGTCTCGATCGCGTCGATGAGCGCGTCCATGTCGCCCGAGGCGACGATGGCGAGCGCGCCTTTCGGTCCGATGCCGTTGACGCCGAGCAGTTTATTGAACAGTTCGCGTTCACGACGTGAGCGGAAACCGTATAGTGTCTGTTGATCTTCCCGCACATAATGGTGCGTAAATACGATTACATGTTCGTCTTGTTCACGATAAAAAACGGGTTAGGCACATGTACTTTGTAGCCGACGCCCGAAACATCCAACGTTATATATTCCGCGCACACATAGGCGACGGAGCCTTTTACGAATTCAATCACGGTCATATCTCCTCTTCATGGGAAAACTGCATTCATTGTACCATAACCGCCGCCACGAAAAAAGGACAGGCAATTGCCTGTCCTCAGTGCGCGAGCATCCGCTCGAGGGCGAGTGTCGCCCACTTCGTCGTCTCTTTGTCGACACGAATGATATTGACCGGATCGGTCTCGAGCGACTCGAGTGCCCAGAGCAGATGCGGCAAATCAATCCGGTTCATCGTCAAGCATGGACACATGTACGGGTTGAGCGAAACGATGTCCTGCTCGGGGTGCGTCGCTGCGAGGCGATTGACCAAGTTCATCTCGGTGCCGACGGCCCACTTCGTCCCCGGCGCGCTCGCCTCGATTTGGTCGATGATATAAGACGTCGACCCGGCCTCATCCGCCGCCTGCACGACATCGAACGTACATTCCGGATGGACGATGATGTTTCGTTCGGGGTCGTTCTTCCGAAGCGCCTCGATTTGGGCGACGTTGAACTTCTCGTGGACCGAACAATGCCCTTTCCACAGAATGACCCGGACGTCCTCGATGTCCCCTTCGTAGACGAGCCGTTCCCGGAGCGGGTCCCAGACGGCCATCGCTTCGAGCGGCACACCTAAATCAAACGCCGTGTTGCGTCCGAGATGCTGGTCCGGTAAGAACAAAATTCGTTCGCCCGCTTCTAACGCCCAGCGGACGATGTCATGGGCGTTTGACGACGTGACCGTCGCGCCCCCGTT
>NZ_NIJF01000081.1 GCF_003316765.1 Bacillus sp. P14.5
GCCAGTAGAGCAAGACGAGGATGAGCGCGAGCGGCCCGCATAAGGCGAACAAATAAAATGGGATCGGTCGCATTAGAAACGGTAATTTAGGTTTGATTTCTTTCATGGACTTCCTCATCTCCTAGGCTTCTGAAATCCCGTTAGCGAGCAATAACAAAAGATCCAAATCGATAACGGCACGATCAACCCGATATTTCCAAGGAGACTGAACATGCGCACCATCTTCTCTTTCGAGAATAGTCCCCAGATGAGTGTGGCGATCAGTGCGAGGTCCAAGGCAAGGTAGACCCAGATGGCCGTCATCAAGTCCAGATTCGGAAAGACACGACCGTTCAACGTGAACAATGCCAACACTGTCAATAAAGAGAGTCCAAAACGTCATGTAGAGCGGTGCGTAGCGATGTCGGTTCATCCAATCACCTCATGTTTCTGTCGGACCATGTCGCGACAACGAAGGATGCACGTGTCAACATACCCATCGAGCTGGTGCGGAAAAAATATTGTATACGTCCCTTCGACCGTCGCCTGTGCCTCTCGCTCGACTTTCGCTACGAGTTCGCGTAATTCATCAGTCGCATGATCTCTCAATGATTCGAAATCAAAGAGATCTAGCCGTTGGGCGAGACGGGCGTTGTACGCGTCAAAATCGGCATAATACATCGCTTGTTTCGCCGGATTTTTCGTGATGACTTGCTTGAGCCACCCTTTATAAAAACCTTGCAGCCAAATCTCGTCCGCGACGAGATGACAATAATAACCAAGACGATACGAGTGGTCTGCTTCAGCACTGTCCGTCCAGTACTGTTCGATGTCGAGCCGACGTGTCAAATCCTCGTGACGTCCCGCGTAATAATGTGTGCTTTGCTTTGCTGTTGACGCATCAGGTGCCAGATTCCCTAACAAAAATGCCGTTTTGATCAACACCCTCTAAATATGGCCATACCTCGTTCGCGATGACGAGATGCATCAGATGAGAACCCATTTTAGCCGCCTTCTTTTCCTAATTATCCCATTTTCCCCATTACCTCGACAACTATGATTCATTTTGGTACATTTACTATACTGACCGTTTAGTATAGTAAGGAGGGCATATATGAGACAAAAACAACTGTTATTGAGGACCGCCGCACACATCATTCAAACCGAGGGCATCCAACAACTGTCGATGGAACACTTGGCCAAACGCGCCGGTATCACGAAAGGTGGCGTCCTATATCACTTTGAGAGCAAAGCCAACTTATTGCGACAGATGAATGGGATGGCACTCGATGAATTCGAAAATCGAATCGCCCATCATCAAGCAGGCATGGACGGTCCTTATCCGTTCACACGCGCCTACGCTCTCGCGACACTCGATTATAGCGAGGGGGACGCCGACTTGATCGCCGTCTTCATCTCGTCCCAAGAAGATGCGAGCGGAACACTTTGGAATGACGCCGCCAAGCGTTGGGATGAACAGTTCGCCACCGACGGTCCTGACGCCGATCGCGTGCTCGAGCTCCGCCTGCTCTGTGACGGGTTTTGGTTCGCGTTGACGTACGGCTATAGCGAGACGTTCAAGGAGCGGGCCGTGCGCCTCATCCGGCAAAAGTGCGACGCGCTGTCAAACGGAGGATCGTAAGATGGGCTTCATCTATCTCGTCGGGGCCATCGTCTCCGAGCTGTTCGGCTCGAGCATGTTGAAACTGAATGCGACGACGTCGAGTCGCCTGCCGATTCTTGGGGTCGCTTTTGGTTACGTGACGGCATTCTACTTATTGTCGCTCGCCCTTCTCTCAATCCCACTCAGCTTCGCCTATGCGTTTTGGAGCGGGGTCGGCACGGCCGCGACGGCATTGATTGGCTTCCTCGTCTTCAAGGAGCAAATCCGGATGCAAACCGTCGTCGGGATCGGTCTTGTCATCGTCGGACTCGTATTGATGAAAGTGTGAGGAGGAGACGCATGAAGTCATATGGAATTTATTTGTAT
>NZ_NIJF01000012.1 GCF_003316765.1 Bacillus sp. P14.5
AACTATTTTAGTTTAATATAATTCTAAAATTTGTCATAAATCCACTTTATAATTCGACAATAACTTCTTGTTAATATTCTTGAAGAAATTAAGCGAGCTTCCCCAAATTAAGGAGAGTCACTTGAAAACTTCCTTGAAATGGAGTAACTAGTGAGAAAATAAGGGGAGATTTTCCCCTTATTTGCATATTGAACCCAAATTTGCTGGTGAATAAGGGGAATTTTCCCCTTATATAAAGAAAAGAGCCTATTTTCTAATGTTTTAAGTCAAATAAGGGGAATTTCTCCCTCTATTTTAGCTAATTTCAAGGCTATTTATTAAATAAGGGGAATTTTTCCCTCTATTTTTAGAAGAGCCAGCGCCCCTTTTAGCCCCGACGATCCTCTGGCCATCTTGAAGCTTGGCAGGGGGTAGGCAGCGTATGTGATCCAGCTTGAAATGGAGTAGCTAATGAGAAAAATAAGGGGAGATTTTCCCCTTATTTGCATATTGAACCCTAATTTGCTGGTGAATAAGGGGAATTTTTCCCCTTATATAAAGAAAAAGAGCCTATTTTCTAATGTTTTAAGTCAAATAAGGGGAATTTCTCCCTCTATTTTAGCTGATTTCAAGGCTGTTTATTAAATAAGGGGAATTTCTCCCTCTATTTTAGCTGATTTCAAGGCTGTTTATTAAATAAGGGGAATTTTTCCCTCTATTTATAGAAGAGCCAGCGCCCCTTTTAGCCCCGCCGACCACCGGGCCATGAATCTGAATCCGAAAACGCTGCTTCTCCCCCTCAATTTGCCACTCCTATAACAAGGGTTGAACCCCGCCCCATTCCGCCCAAAACCAAGTTTCGTGGTAACAACCTAAAGCGAATATCCAACCTCCGACATAAAATACTATATCTGCTGTAACCAAGCTGTCGGGAGAAGCAATCAGCTCCCCAGCGCAGGTCAGTGAGACAGAGTGAAACAAGAAAGGAGGTAGACAAATGAAAATCAGAAAGGCAATCATACCGGCAGCCGGTTTGGGCACAAGGTTCCTTCCCGCTACGAAAGCACAGCCTAAGGAAATGCTTCCGATCGTCGACAAACCCGCCATTCAATACATCATTGAAGAAGCTGCCGCCTCCGGGATTGAAGATATATTGATCATCAGCGGCAGAGGAAAAAGAGCGATAGAAGATCATTTCGATAAAGCTTATGAATTGGAGGAGACTCTTGCCAAAAAAGAAAAGTGGTCACTACTGAATGACGTCCAGCAAATCTCTGAGTTGGCGAACATCCATTATATACGCCAGAAAGAACCCAATGGATTAGGAGATGCGATCTATTGTGCGAGAAGTTTCATCGGGAATGAACCCTTTGCTGTCATGCTGGGTGACGACATTGTTCAAAATGAGGCAGAACCTTGTTTGAAACAGCTTATGGATGTTTATGAAAAGTATCAACATTCTATAATCGGCGTGCAGAGGGTCACTCCCGAAGAAGTCTCAAAATATGGAATCGTCAGCGTTTCAGACAAGCATGAAAAGAATATATTCACTGTGAAAGATTTGGTAGAGAAACCTTCTATCAGCGAGGCTCCTTCGACTGTGGCAATCATGGGGCGATATATCCTGAAGCCCGAAATTTTCTCTGTTTTGCAAGACTTGGAGCCCGGTTCAGGAGGGGAAATTCAACTGACAGATGCATTAAAAAGACTTTTGACCATAGATAGCGTACTTGCGTATCACTTTAAAGGAAAGCGTTACGACGTGGGAGATAAATTGGGCTTTATTCAAGCAACCATCGACTTTGCCCTGAAGCGCCCTGATTTAAAAGCAGAGCTGGAGGATTACTTAAAATCTATCATTCAGCCAAATTGAAAGGAGATGAATTGATTGAAAGTGACAATCACGGGCACGGGTTATGTCGGCTTGGTGACAGGTGTATGTCTGGCGGAAAAGGGCCATGAAGTCATATGTTTTGATATTGATTCAAAAAAATTGATCAGCTTCGTGCAGGGAAGCCGCCTTTATATGAACCGGGATTGAAGGAGATGCTCGGTGAAAATATCAAAGCAGGGAGAATTAGATTTACAACCGACAGCTTGGAAGCTTACGGTCAGAGAGATGTCATCGTCCTTGCGGTTGGAACGCCGGAAGAGGATGATGGATCTCCAAATCTATCTTTTCTTAAAGCCGCTGTTGATAACATGGCGTGCCATATTGACCAAAGCTGCGCGGTCGTAACGAAAAGTACGGTCCCCCCTGGAACAAATGAAAAAATCTCCTATTGGATTCACTCACTGAAAAATCCTGCCTTGAAGATTGAGGTTGTTTCTTGTCCGGAATTCCTGAGAGAGGGGTCTGCTATTCATGATACTTTCCATGGTGACAGGATCGTGATAGGTGCACACTCCAAAGAGGCAGGTGACCTCATCGAAGAAATGTATAAGGACTTTAATGTTTCTGTAGTGCGAACCGACATCCGTAGTGCGGAAATGATCAAGTATGCCTCTAATGCTTTCCTGGCCGCCAAGATCAGTTTTATCAATGAAATCGCGAACATTTGCGAGAGGGTTGGAGCCGATATTGAAGAGGTTGCAGCCGGGATGGGGCTTGATAAGAGAATAGGCCCGCAGTTTCTCAAAGCGGGGATCGGTTATGGCGGCTCGTGCTTTCCTAAAGACACAAAGGCATTACATCATATCGCAGAAAAGGTGAATTACCAATTTGATATTTTGGAGGCTGTCATGAATGTGAATGACAGGCAGGCGGAGGTACTGATGGACAAAGCCCGTACTCATATGGGTTCTTTGAGAAATAGAAAAGCAGCACTGCTGGGGCTTGCTTTTAAGCCTGGAACAGATGATGTCCGGGAATCGCAGGCAATAAAGCTCGCAAAGGCACTTATTCACGAAGGAGCCACTGTACATGCCTACGATCCGGTTGCAATGCGGAACGCTAAAAAAGAATTGGGCAATGCGGTCGTTTATTCAAGCACTATAGAAGAAGCACTGCTGGATTCAGATGCAGTATTCATTGTTACAGAATGGGAGGAAATTATCGAATATCCACTTTCTAATTATCCATTATTAATGAAGGAACCCGTCATCTTTGACGGAAGGAACTGTCTCCAGATGGAAAAAATGGAGGAGAATAACCTCACTTATCTTCCGATTGGGCGTAGGGGGTTCATCCCTCCTATTAGTTAGAAGAGAAGCTTGCAACGAAGCAGCTTCTCTTCTCTTTTTATATGAATCTTTTTTTCAACAGCAATTTATACGAATACAGCTTTTATATTAATGGCTTGATAGGGCTTATACTCAATCATTAACAGAATCAGAGAATAAGATATAGAACAAGGGAGACTTGTCTATTTCAGACAGACGTTATTCCTTGATGAGGAATCAAAAAAGTCTTCTCCTTGTAAAAATGGGAAGGAGGTAACAAGGTATGGCAGTATTATCAAGCGGTCCAATTGAAAATAATCCAGTGAATGGGTCCAGGCCGACCACTCAGGTTTTGGTCAAGGTGATCAATACGAGCGCAGCCAGTTCTGCTACAGTGCTTATTCAGGGATATTTCTTAAATGGCACCAGAAACCTTTATGTTCTGGAACAAGTCAATGTTGGGGCAAACCAAGTGGTGACACGGAACTATTTTGCTAATCTCAATGCATTTGAATTTGTATTTACAACCAGTGGTACAGCTGCAGAGGATACACAGGTTTCTATGTGGGGAAGAAATGCAGCAGGCCAGCTGAACACTTCGCATCGTCTTGTCTCAGAGGAACATTTGGGAGCAGAATAAAAAAATCACCATTATGGACAATCTCACAATCAGCCAGAAATTTAGAGAATAAGATATAGAGAGTATAGCATTTGCAGTTAGAAGTTCTGCTAGATTTTCATAAAACAAGCTTCATGAGGAAGCGAGGCTGCGAAAATATATTCATGCTTTCACCGGATGTGCTTTTAACAAGCTACTAGAGTTTTTCCGGGGAATGGAAAATAATTATAAAGGAGGTAGTGCAATGGCAGTATTATCAACCGGACCCATAGCAAATAATCCGGTAGGCGGAGTGCGCCCCAGTACACAAGTTACAGTCAAATTGGATAATCGGGACTCTGTGAATTCTTCCACAGTATTAATACAGGGTTACTATCTGAATGGTACCAGAACTTTATACGCCTTGGAACAGATAGAAGTGTCACCAAACCAGGTCGTTACCCGTAATTACTACGCTAATTTTGATGCATATGAATTTGTGTTTACGACTAGCGGTGATGCCGAAGATAGCACACAAATATCGGTTTGGGGGAAAACAGCAACAGGTGCTTTGGTGCCTGCCCATCGTCTAGTCTCAGAGGAACTTCTGGGTGCTGATGAAGGTCCAGCAGGTCCAGCAGGTCCAACGGGAGCAACCGGCCCAGCAGGTCCAACAGGTCCAACGGGAGCAACCGGCCCAGCAGGAGAAGCAGGTCCAACAGGTCCAACGGGAGCAACCGGCCCGGCAGGAGAAGCGGGTCCAACAGGTCCAACAGGAGCAACCGGCCTGGCAGGAGAAGCAGGTCCAACAGGTCCAACGGGAGCAACAGGCCCAGCRGGAGAAGCAGGTCCAACGGGAGCAACCGGCCCGGCAGGTCCAACMGGTCCAACGGGAGCAACCGGCCCGGCAGGWGCAACAGGTCCAGCGGG
>NZ_NIJF01000060.1 GCF_003316765.1 Bacillus sp. P14.5
CCTGAAGTGTTCTATAGAAGCTCTCTAAACGACACTTGGGCTGGAATTAAAGTGTGAAGTGTTCTATAGAAGCTTACTAAGCGACACTTGAGCTGGAATTTAAGTGTGAAGTGTTCTATAGTAGCTTACTAAGCGACACTTGGGCTGGAATTTAAGTGCGAAGTGTTCTATAGGAGCTTTCTAAGCGACACTTGAGCTGGAATTAAAGCCTGAAGTGTTCTTTAGAAGCTTACTAAGCGACACTTGGGCTGGAATTTAAGTGCGAAGTGTTCTATAGGAACTTTCTAAGCGACACTTGAGCTGGAATTTAAGTGCGAAGTGTTCTATAGGAGCTTTCTAAGCGACACTTGGGCTGGAATTAAAGCCTGAAGTGTTCTATAGAAGCTCTCTAAACGACACTTGAGCTGGAATTTAAGTGTGAAGTGTTCTATAGTAGCTTACTAAGCGACACTTGGGCTGGAATTAAAGCCTGAAGTATCGTTTAGAAGCCCTCTAAGCGACACTTGGGCTGGAATTAAAACTTGAAGTATCGTTTAGAAGCCCTCTAAGCGACACTTGAGCTTGAATTTAAGAGTGAAGTGTTCTTTAGAAGCCCTCTAAACGACACTGGGACTGTAAACTTTACCTGAAGTGTTCTATAGAAACTCTTTAAACGACACTTGGACAGGAATTTTTGTCTGAATTGCCCTTGATAAATAAACTGCACTGAGAGCTTCTCATGTATTCAGCCTTTATTTTTCCTGGGTCCTCTCTTTCGTACTCGGGAGTAATGACAGCTATCACAAATTGGAAATTTGAATCCCGCAGGCAGTCTCTTTCCGCATTTCTTGCATTTTTGAGTAATGGTTGAAACCTCTGTGTTCAAACTCTCATGTACACCATCAGCGATGTCCTGACGGAGACGCTCCCAATAAATCGCTTCAGTTCCTCTTCCCAAACGATATAGGAAAAGAAGGTGGAGACCAACTGCTTTGTATGCGACCTCCTGTTGTTCAAGGTTTTTTCTTTTGAATTTTGGTTCTGGAAGATCATTTCCACTTATAAGTGCGTCCATAGTTTCTAGCCATTGAGAGGTTAACTCAGGTTCCTTCTTTGAAAAAGGGAGATGAAGAAAGCCATAGAGGTCCATCATCGACAAACGTCCCTCTATCTCTGTGCCCCTAACCAGTTCATACAATTCCCGTTCTTCGTACAGAGAAGCTTTCTGCGTTCCAAAAGGACTTTCAAACCTTTCCCATAACTCAAAGAACCGGCCAAGGTCACGATGATATTTTTGAAAACGCTCAAAAACTGAGTTTGTAGGTGCAATAGCAAATGACTGTACAGGTTCGTCTTCCTGTTGCAGCAGGTTCGTCATCATTTTGATGTCTTTAGTGAATGCGACTTTACCTACGTCATAAATGCCTTTTCGCCCAGCTCGTCCGGCTATTTGTTTAACTTCTTGTGAGGTCAAGGTCCTTCTTCTTGTTCCGTCAAATTTATCATTTTCCAAAAAAACGATTCGGCGGATCGGCAGGTTAAGCCCCATTCCGATAGCATCCGTTGCAACAATGACCCTTGATTCTCCCTTAATAAACCGCTGCATCTGTTTCTTGCGAGTTTCAGGAGGCATGCTTCCATAAATCATGCTGACCGTATGTCCGTTATTCTGCAGCCTCGATGCAGTTTCAAGCACTCTTCTCCTTGAAAAACAGACGAGTGCATCCCCTCTTTTGGCGTGCTTTAATGAAAATTCCCGCTGTTCGACTTCCAGAGGAATGTCCCGGGTATAATCGATGATTTCTACATCGCAATTTTCAAGCAGTCCGATCAGCATCGGTTTGACATTGCGGCTCCCGATGATATGAACTTCATTGGCCCGTGCTTGGGTTATGGCTTTAAACCAGGAGAACCCGCGGTCCTTATCCGCCATCATCTGGGCTTCGTCAATGACTATCACATCATACTCCTCTTTTTCATAAAACATTTCGACTGTACAGGATAAATGGCGAGCTCCAAGCGCTGTTTTTTCCTCCTCGCCAGTTTTCAGGCCACATGGGACACCTTCTTTATTCAGCCTGTCATATACCTCGAGGGCAAGCAGCCTCAATGGAGCAAGGTAAAGACCGCTCTCTGCCCGTTTCATGCTTTCCAATGCATGATGGGTCTTTCCGGTGTTGGTCTCACCGATATGAAGGATATATCGGGTATTGCCGCCAAGAGAAACGCTGTACTCTCTACCAAATATATCGTTCATCATACGTTCTTCTTCTTCTCTTTTGCGTTGTATTGCTGCTTGCTCTGCAGCTTTCCTTTCTTCCCTTTGTGATTCATTTCTTTTCAGTATTGCTGCATGGGTTTCTTCTTCATATGGAATTTTAGCAAGGTCCAAGAGGTCTTCGATGTATTCTTCTTGCAAGTGATCCATGTAAATCTCGGCTTGGTCAATAAATTCATGCTGCATCCACTTTCGGATCTCATCAGAGGTAAGGTCGTCTTCAAAAGCCTGCTGGTACTTCAGTGAGTGCTCATCTGATACATGCGGGAGCAGCGAATTCGGAAATGTTTTAAGTGTAAAGCTCTTCACAAACTCTTCGTAAACATAATAATAGGTTTCGTATTCCCAGTAACTTCGTCCTCTGTGAAGAGTGCGGTGTATAAGTCCATTCAATTCGTTGAAGAATTTAGAAAGGGTACTAAAATCATCCGGGTTAAATGGACCCAGTTCTTCCAACTGCTCCTCCAGCATAAATGTTTCCACATGCTCGTATCGGACTTTCTCCTGAAAATCATTTGCAAGCTTCTGGGCAACCGCAAACCGGACAGGAAGATACCACCTATGCTTCAATTCTTGGAACTTCACACCAAGGCTGCTGGCGATGTCTTTTGAAATCTTCTTTTGTTCCTCTTCAATCTTGTCCTGCTCAAGACGCAGCAAATATCCTTCCCTGGCTAGTTCATACCGTTCCTCCCATTGTTGTTCCTGATACTCGGCAAGTTCCTGAAGCCAGACAACGACGTCAAAGGGTTGATACTCTCTCATTTCATTGCGGAAGACTTTATTGATTAATTTCTTGTCGACGCCTTCCACCTCATAGTCCCTGCCTCGGAGAAAGGATTTTTTGTCACTTCTGCTGATAAAATTTGTGACTTTATTCAACCAGACGTTCATCCAAAGCTGCTCTATATAATGAATTCTTTCATTCAGATAATCGTCGAAAGAAGGAAGCGTTTCTTTTTTTCCATGAATCGGAATACATCTTCTTTTACTTTTCTTTTTGTATCCTGAACGGATTCCTCGTGCAGTTCAATCAATTTTTCCATTGGTATCACCTTTTCTTAGAGAGCTTTCTATAGCTCTTCTTTTTCTGTTTATTATCTTTGACATACTGGGCAGTAAAACGTTTTCTTAGAGGAGATTTTATTGTTCACTATCTGGCTTCCACATCTGATGCAAGACTCTCCTTCCCGGTCATATACCCTGCATTTGGAAATATACCCTCCAGTAAGGGTGTCGCCAGGAAAGAATGGATTTTCCATATACCCTCCACTATTCAACGCATCCTTTAAAATATACTGCATGGATTGATAGAGCTGGCGGCTTTCATTTATTGATAATTCGTTAAATTTCCTTTGGGGAAGAAGTCCGGCGTGAAAACATAATTCATCCGAATAACAATTACCGATTCCTGATAAAAAGCTTTGATTTACCAGCGTGGTCTTCAAGCTCCCTCTTCTTTTAGAGACCATCTCTAAAAAGCGGTGTTCCGTTAAGTCGCTGGACAACGGCTCCGCTCCCAGGTCCTTTAGTTCTTCAACCGCTTTATCCAATCCTCTATATAAATGTAAATACCCAAGCCGCAGCCCGATAAAATATAAATGATTATTAAGGAATGACAATTTAATCTGAATGCTCCTTTCAGGCTTTTCTTCTTCTTTGCCGAAGAACATCCATCCTCCCAGCATTAAGTGCAATATTAATACTACATCATTATCGAGATGAAACAGCAAGTGCTTTGCTCTTCTTGACACATCTTTTATTGTTTGATTCCTGACGAGTGAAATAAATTCCCTTGCAGGAACATTTATCGACTTCTCCCTTTCGATTTCCACATCGGTTATCTTTTTATTTTGGAGGTGCGTCTTTAACATTTTCTTATAGTGCTCCATCTCAGGCAATTCCGGCATAAGTCCACCCCTGCTCTTTTTTCTTATCATTTCCGAATAAGCGAAAATAACTAAGTTCATTTGAAGTTCACATGGGAAATTTTAATGTCATATGTATTCTGTTTTTAATGCAAAATACAACGTATTTTAAAAGTGGAAAGTGGTCTGGCTTTAATGCTTTAAAGTGCGAAAAGAGACTGTCCCTTTTTGTAATTTAAAGCGTGAAAGGGTTTTCTTCTCTGTAACGCAAGCCTGTTTTTAATGAAATGGGAGGCGAAAATCTAATTTTCCCCATAAGATAAAGCGACTTCGATGTTATTTAAGGAGGATGTTTATGTATTATAGAGAAGATTTCCCTGTATATGATCAAGATGATAGAGTGTTATTTCCTTTGCTTGCTTTAGGTGCAGTTGGGGCATTTGGCGGAGGGTATGGATATGGCCGTCCGGGTTGGGGGTATGGAAGGCCTGGCTGGGGCTACGGGTATGGCCGTCCTGGCTGGGGCTACGTCCGTCCGGGTTGGGGTTACGGCAGACCTGGATGGGGATATGGACGTCCTGGATACTGGCGTTAAATTAGAATGCATAAATAGAGAAAAACCTTTCCAATTATTCGGAAAGGTCTTTTTCTTGTCTTTTATATTTTGTGTAACCATCCTATTTCGATTTATCGAACCGAGACTGGATTGCAAATTTTTATAATTTACTAAGCAGACAAAAAAAGAAGGCTGGCAGCAAGTCCAGCCTTCTTCCCTTCTATTGTTGAGCAGGCTTCTTCAGCAAGCCAACCATAACCGCAGTAACAAGCGAACCGATCAGGATTGCTAAAATATACATGAAAGGATTTCCGCTTACTACCGGAATAACAAACATTCCGCCGTGTGGTGCAGGAAGTCCAATCCCGAAAGCCATGGACAGCGCACCAGCTACTGCCGAACCTACGATTGCTGAAGGAATCACGCGGCCGGGATCCGCTGCTGCAAATGGGATGGCTCCTTCGGTAATGAAGGAAGCACCCATGAAGTAACAAGTGAAACCAGCTTTTCGCTCTTGAGGTGTAAATTTATTTTTAAAGAATGTTGTTGCAAAAGCCAACCCAAGCGGAGGTGCCATCCCTCCTGCCATGATGGCAGCGTGTGGACCGAAATTACCGGCATCAATCATTGCGATACCGAAAGTGAAGGCAGCTTTATTGATAGGACCGCCAAGATCGACCGCCATCATACCGCCAAGCAGCAGTCCAAGAAGTACAAGGTTGGTTGTTCCCATTCCTCCCAGCCAATCTTGCAATTGCTCATTGAGGAAGGAAACGGGCTCATTTACTACGAACAGCATAATCAAGCCTGTAATTAAGATACCAAAAATCGGATAAAGCAATACCGGCTTCAATCCTTCAAGCCAATCAGGTAGATTAGCAAACAATTTCTTCAGTAACAATACAACATAACCAGCAAGGAAACCGGCAATCAAACCGCCGAGGAATCCTCCGCCGCCAGTAGCAGCAAGGAAACCGCCGACCATACCAGCTGCAAAACCAGGTCTGTCTGCAATACTCATCGCAATGAACGCTGCAAGTACAGGAATCATCAGACCAAATGCGCCGCTTCCGCCGCCGATGGTCATAAGTGCCTCTGCAATAGGGCTGTAGCTTTCGTGGTTAGGATCTGCTGATTGAATGCCGAACATGAAAGAAATGGCGATTAAGATTCCGCCGCCGACAACAAACGGAAGCATATTGGAAACACCGTTCATCAGATGCTTATAGAATCCGCTTCGTTTATCTTTTGGTTCACCTGATTCTTCCGCGGCTTTTCCGCTGCCTTCGTAAACAGGAGCGTCACCGCTTACTGCACGGTCTAATAGTTTGTCAGGATTGCGAATGCCTTCTGCTACAGGGACCTGGATGACTTTCTTTCCTTTAAAACGTTCCATTTCAACTTTTGTATCAGCGGCAACAATGATTGCCAAAGCATTTTCGATCTCTTCTTTTGTCAGCACATTTTTCGCGCCGGAAGAACCATTTGTTTCCACTTTTATGTCAATATTTTTATCTTTTGCTTTAGCTTTAAGAGAGTCCGCTGCCATGTAGGTGTGGGCAATTCCTGTAGGACATGCTGTTACCGCAAGTACTTTACCTGCCGCTCCAGCTGAATCAGCCGATACTGGCTCTTCCCTCGACTCAGCAGGCTCCTCTTCTGCCAGTACTTCTGTTTCCTTTTCGTCAATCAGTCGAAGAACCTCTTTCTCATCAGAAGCATCCATTAACTTCTTTCTAAACGCATCGTCCATCAAAAGGGATGATAGACGGGAAAGGGTTTCCAGGTGGGCATTATTGGCTCCCTCGGATGCCGCGATCATAAAGAATAAGTGACTGTTCTGTCCGTCCAATGCTTCATAATCGATACCTTCTGCCGAACGACCGAAAGCGATGGCTGGAGATTTGACTGCATCTGTTTTGGCATGGGGTATCGCAATTCCTTCACCAATCCCTGTAGTACTTTGTTCTTCTCTCGCCAGTATTGCTTTTTTGTACAGCTGGCGGTCATTCAATTTACCTGCATCATCGAGTTTTCTGACAAGCTCATCGATGACATCTGCTTTTGACCCTGCTTTCAAGTTAAGGATCATGGTGTTCTTCTGGAGCAGTTCTGTTATCCTCATAGTTATTCCCTCCCTGTAATAGGCTCTATTTCTATTTTTTCTAAAAGATTTTCTATCGATTCTTTTGTGCAGAAGCCTTTAGAGTAAGCGGTTGCACTTCCTGCGGAAGCTCCGTATTTAAAACTTGTCAAAGCATCCCCTGTCTGGACATAAGCTGCTATAAAGCCTGCAACAACTGAATCACCAGCGCCTACTGAATTAATCAGTTTTCCTGGAGGTACAGGCGCAAAGCGGGCATCAGTTTCGCTCAAATAAAGAGTCCCATTCCCGCCCATTGAGACAATGACATGCTGAGCTCCCATCTCCACGAGCTTCTTTCCATATTGAATGGCATCCTCTTTATTGTTGATAGAAACATCAAAAAGGCCGCCAAGCTCATGATGATTCGGTTTAATCAAGAAGGGTCGGTACTTAAGTACGTTCATCAGCTTCTCCTTTGTTGTGTCCACTACAACCTTGACACCTCTGGAATCGAGCTGCTTCATGACTTGCTCATAATAGTCTGATGCCATTGAAGAAGGAATGCTTCCTGCCAAGACCAAAATATCGCCCTCTTGGAGAACTTCCAATTGGGAAGTAAGACCACTTAATGCTTCGGTTGATATCTCCGGGCCAATTCCGTTGATTTCAGTTTCCTGTGTACCGCGAAGTTTGATATTGATCCGGGTATCAGTCTCGACTCTTATAAAATCAGAGTCGATGTTTTCCTTTTTCAATTCTTCAAGGATATAGTGGCCTGTAAAACCGCCTAAGAAGCCAAGCGCCTTGTTTCTTATTCCCAAGGACGTCAAGACTCTTGAAACGTTGATACCTTTCCCTCCCGGAGCTTTGTCCTCATGCTCCATCCGGTTTGTTTCCCCTAATGTCAGTTCTTCGACTGTTACAAAGTAATCAATAGAGGGATTAAGAGTAAGTGTGTAAATCATGTTGTCACAACCTTTATTGAAGTATGCTGCTGATAATTCTGTATGCTTTCATTTGCCTGGTTGGTAATCAAGACGGCTTCTTGCAGGTCAGTTATTTTACTGAAAGAAACTTCTCCGATTTTCGACTGATCTGCCAATACATAGCCTTCCTGTGAAAGTGAGATGGCCATCTGTTTAACAAGCGCCTCTTCGGGATCTGGTGTAGTATAGCCGAAATCAAGATCAACCCCGTTTGTACCAATGAAACATTTGTCAAACCTGTACGTTTTCAGTGTTTCAATTGCAGATCTCCCAATAATGGCCCTGGTTGAGCCTTTTACCATACCGCCAAGCAAGTAGGTGGAGATTCCTTTTTCGATCAGTGGTTCGACCAGGGTGATTCCATTAGTAACAATCGTTAATTCTTTCTGCTCCAAGAAGGAGATCATCTGCTGTGTTGTTGTTCCGGCATCCAAATAGATAGAGTCCCCATCCTGGATGAAGGAAGCAGCTGTTTTAGCTATATTAATTTTATCTTGAAGGTTTTTGAATGTTTTTTCTGACATGCTCGGTTCTGTCCGTTTACCTTGCAGTAAGGAAGCTCCGCCATGTACACGTTTAAGCTTCTTTTCCTCTTCCAATTGAATCAGGTCGCGTCTTATTGTAGATTCTGAAGCGTTGGTTTCTTCGATAAGTTCTTGAAGCTTTACTACTCCCTTTTCTTTCACAAGAGAAAGAATGATAAAACGTCTTTCCGGTGTAAGCATTTTTATCCTCCACTTCTCGTTGAAGTACCTTCATTATAAAGTAAGCCTTTACATTTTTCAATCATAAAAATTCATTTTCTTTCACAAACGTTCAAAGTATTGATTTTTCTGACTTTTTAAGCCTTGTTATTCTAAAAATCATTTATGTTGTCCCACAGGTCTTGGGTATTAAAAAAGATCAGAGACTCAGCTCTGATCTTTTTACGACGCTATTCTATCCTATTTACTTTGGAATATGCCTCAAGCATTTCTTCTACCAATATCCCGTTGATTTTCATGCCAGACAAATTACAATCGTTGATTTCAGCATTCCGAAGTGAACTGTTCGTGATGATAGTTCCTTTCAAGTCACAGCGCATGAAATGTACCTGACTGCCTTCACCTTCCAAAGTAGTATCTTGAAAAGTAACGCCACCCAGGTTGACAAGCATAAACCGGCTCCGAGAAAAATTCAGATCAGCATAAAGGGAGTTTTGCAGATTGATATTCTGGAAACGGGAATGGCTTAGATTACAATTACTGAAGGAGGTTCCCTCTATATTGCTGTTACTGAAGGAGCTTCCGCTTAAATTGACGCTATAGAATTCAGAATCTGGCATTTCTCTGTTCTCGTGTTGATTTGCTTCAGGGCGGTTTTTCACTGCTGCTTTCTTATAGCAGTATTCTTCTTCAGTCTGAAAGACTCTTTTATAGCCCATCTTCTCATAAAAATGGTGATTATTCCGTTGTCTGCTTGATGTCTCCAGATCCCAGAACCTGATCCTGTGGTATTTTTCCTCTACTAACCGGATGGCTGCAGTGCCAACGCCTTTCCCTTGGCATTCAGGGGCAATAAAAATCCTGTCTATTCTACCGTAAGAATTTCCAGTAATCGTCAGGATGATTCCCCCGACTAATTCTTCATTCATCATGATTTTGAAGTATTCCAATTCATTTATCATATATTTTGTCATTACGACGGATGTATAACCTGGCGGCTGAATATTATAGTCCAGAACACCTTCTTGATGAGAAAGCCATCTTTTTGCTTCCTCATCAAATGTTCTTTTCATAATATCCGTTAATCTATCTGCATCATCAATGACTGCTCTTTCAAGATAGATATTCATATATTTACACCTGCTCTTTATTATTGATTCTGAAAGATACTTATCTCCCAGTAAATCCGCCTTCTGATTTAATGGTCTGGCCGGTTATCCAGCCGCCATCCCTGCTGGCTAGAAATCTGATTAGCTTTGCGGCATCTTCTGGTAATCCAAGACGCCCTGCAGGAAATAAAGGAAGCAGGTGATTCTTAACCTCTTCTGTCATCCAGCCTGAATCAGTAGGTCCTGGATCAACAGAATTCACTGTAATGCCGACGGGAGCTAAGGAAACGGAAAGAGGTTCTGTAATACCGATTAACATTCCTTTAGTGGCTATATAAGCAAGATTATTGGGATCGGGGCCTTTAGAAACCATATGAATGATTCTCCCGTCCTTGCTCCCCGGATATGCAGCTTCAAATCTTTTGGCAAATTCCGTGGAAAGCAAAATGGTTCCGCTGTTATTTACGCTATAATGTTTATCCAAAATTTTTCTATTTAATGTTCTGAAGTCTGCATGAGATTCATAGGTGGCATTATTAATGAGAATACAAGGTGCTCCCAAGGCTTCCTCTGCTTTATCTATAATCAATTGAGGAGTTTCTTCCCTGCTTAGATCAGCTTGCATATGAGCTGACCGGACTCCGAGCATTTGAAGCTCTTTCTTGAAAATCTCCGGGAAATCGGGCTCCTCTCCATTACCTGACTCTCCATCAAAAGGAGACCAATGAGTGAAAAAAATATCCGCTCCCGCTTCTGCAAGGTTTCGGCAAATGGCTGCCCCGATTCCCCTGGTCCTGCTTACCCCGGTTATAACCGCTATCTTTCCTTTTAATCCTGTCATGAAAATACCTCCTAAGTTAGAGCAGAGGTGTGTCAGAGATGTAAATCCTTCTTAAATTCAAAAAGCGGATACCAAGGTATCCACCAGTGTTAGGTTTTACAAACACCATGCCGCCCTTGTGAATGATTCATAGATAGACATACTTCTCCTGTGTAGCTCTAAGGGGAAGCATTCTATTCTAACCTTCGGATCATTACAAGATTGTCCACATGTCTGAATTAGTTCCTTTCCTTTACATCTCTATAAAATAGTATAAAGGAAAAATTTTCTTGCTGCAATTGTATTACATGAGCGTTCTCCTTGTAAAAACGCTCTTATCGACAAGTTTTGTGGCTATTGAGAAGTAATGGATTTCCGCTCCAGCCGTACGACTCCGCGGGGTCTTCCCTGTCCCGCTAGTCCCGCAGGAGATCGTACGACTTCCGCTCCAAACCTCCTACGTCAAAGGGAAAGGTGAAATCACATTTCAAAGCAATATTTACTTTAAAAAAAGCCTTTAAAGAGTCTGTTTCACATTTCCTTGCTTTTCGAAAAAATCAAAGCAGGGTTTTCCTGGTCTTAAAGAATCAGAAAAGAGAGAGTCAGGATGGTTATTAAAGGCTGCCTCTTAAAATTGAGTTTTCAAGAGCCGGATTTTTCCCTGGATACTAAGGTTTTCTCTCTAATCGGAGTGAACAGCTCTTTTCTTTCTTGCTTACTAGTATTTATGACCTTACCAAATTTATATTAAGAGTAACAAAGTTTACGAATAGCCCCTTTTAAATATGGTTAGTTGTCAATGCCCTTAGATAATGAGGATTCACTCTATTTTTATTCTCTCTCCATTAAATCTGCAATTTCGTGAGAATCATAGATTTTCTGTTTTCTTAGATTTTCAATCACTTTCTCTTTGTTTTCTTTGCTTTTGTTTTGATTGAGCTTCCATTTTCCTTCCAGCTGCTCAATTTTAATTCTGAATCCAATGATCCCGCTCAACAGGCGTTTGACTGTTTCAGGTTCATCTTCCATTTTCCAAGGTTCTTCAAAATCTTTTTCATAGTATTGCACCGATTGATGGAGGATGGATAACAGTGCATCTGCTTCTTCCAGAATTTCTACCGTTCCCTCCACATGCACGGCAACGTAATTCCATGTCGGGACATTTCTGCTCTCTTTATACCAGGAAGCGGAAATGTAGGAATGAGGCCCTGAAAACACAACCAATGCTTTCTTTCCCTTCAGGGTTTTCCACTGTGGGTTTGCTTTTGCAAGATGGCCGATGAGCTCAGGCTCCTCATCCTTGATAAGTATGAATGGCAGGTGGGTTGCTTTTGGTCCCTCCTCATCTTGAGAAAAAAGAATGCCAAAACTATTCTCTTGGATGAACTTCAGCAGCTGGTCCTGATTCTCCACTTTAAATTCTTTGGGGATAAACATAGTTTTCCTCATTTCATTTGTTTACTTATACTATACTATAAGAGTAGAAAGATTTGAGGAGTGAAATCCATGCAGGCTGAATGGCAGTCCGTTATTCCAGCTTTAAATAAACTTGTAATCTCAGCAAATCCTGACAATGATCCGGTTTCCATTGATGGAGAATCGGAAGGTCTCCTTTTAGTAGGTACGGGTACAGACGCAGCTGTTTTTCGGTCAGAGCATTTTCCCCATCTGGCCTTCAAGGTATATGCGCAGGAAAAAGCTGAAAAGAAGTCCATTGAAGAACATGTATACGACCAGCTTGGTTCTTCGCCCTACTTTTCAAGGAAGCTTGGCAGCGGCGAAAACTTTCTGGTATTGAGTTTTGAAGAAGGGACGACCCTTTTTGACTGTGTACTTCGGGGGATTTTTATCCCTCCCTCCGTTATAGATGAAGTCGAAGAGGCAAGGAACCACATCCGTAATCGCGGACTCAACCCGCGGGATATGCATCTTAAAAACATCCTGCTGCAGAATGGGAAGGTCAAAATAATCGATGTATCAGAATATGTCCTTCCAGGCAATGATCAAAGATGGGAATATTTGAAGAAAGGCTATCAGCAATATTATCGGTATATTAACGGCAAGCCGGTTCCGTCCTGGTTGATGGAAACCGTACGTACCTGGTTCAACCAAACAAAGGGTCCTGACTTTACCTTTGAGGAATTTATGAAAAAGGTTATGGCGTTCACGTTTCGGTGGAAATTATAAAATATTATTGAACAGAATGAAATTAACTTAGATAGAGTTAATCCTATTTAAACAGCAGCAATCTAAGTACAGAAAAGAAGGTGAAAATTAGATTAACAAGTGTATGCAGATTAGTGCAGATTTTATAAAGAGTTTGGGTTACAGGAGATTCCCCGCCCGCTAAGAGGAGCATGCACGGCTTAAGCGGACATCTTAGAAGGATTCTATATCTCCTGTCAGGCTTTTATATCAAGGCTGTTTTCGTATAGATTGTTGCTTTCGGAAAAATCCCAAGAGCCGGATTTTTCCCCTGAATACTAATGTTTCTCTCTCTTAAAGGGGCGAGTGGCTCTTTTCTTTCTTGCTTACCAGGATATTGAAGGTGAATTCTGGTGATGCCTTTCGAAATTCATAATTAATAGCAACAAAGTTTACGAAAAGAGCCTATATCAATAAACAAAAGGAGGACGAAATCGTATATGATTTCGTCCTCCTTTGTTTCTGCATTTTTCTCAATAACTGAACCCTTAACCCTTTATTGAGATTGGTTTTTAAATGGTTATTTACCTTCCAATTCCTTCAATACAGTAAATATGAAGTGGTAAATTAGCTGAAGATTTTTCCCAAGGGATTCATTCTCGTTAAAGCCATCAAGTTTGTCAATGGAAAGATTCAAATCGAATAATCCGTCTTTGTCATTCCACATCAGTTGAACTTTATCTTCCCCGTGAAGTTTTTCTGAAAGGGCGGCTTTCAAATCGTTGGCCATTTTCTTTTGCAGCTTCAATCCGGTAAGCACGCTGTAATGTCCAAAGACATCGTCGACTTCCAAAGTCAATCCATCTATTCTGATGATTTCAAACCATTTGCTGTCGATGAATAGAAACTCATTGATATTTCTCTTTACAAAGTTGACGGGAGTCTCAAGGAACTGAGGGGTTTCTTCTGTCTTTATCAGTTCTTCGGTTTCCTTGCCGACTCTTTCAATCAGGGAGTCATGAAAACGGACAGTATCGTCCAAAGGTTCGACTGTGACTTCTTCTGAAAGAAGGCCGGTCTCCGAGGCGAATATACGCTCATCTGAAAACAGACTAATCTTGTTACCGCTCATTTCTTCAACTATGTAAGCTTTTAGTGATTTGGTCAGCATTTAAGGTCCTCCTATTTTCAATTCAATATTAGTTATATCATAACCTAAGCGATAATTCGTAAACTTAGGTGTAAAATCTTCATTATTACCGGTATTAGGTAATATAATAAAAAGTTTAAAAGGCTTGCGGTTAAATCCGCAAGCCTCTATTTCTGTTTTTCTTAATAATACACCTGAGGACAGTCTTCCTGTGTAGGGGCAAAAAAACAATGTGACTTGAACCTTCCAACGTTCCTTTGGTCGTACCAGGTTGGAGGGCAGTCCCCTTCAGGCCTGTAAAACCATAGCGCATAAGAGGCGGGATGGTACTTCCATCCCTTGATAACCTGCCTTGCCAATCCTATATCTTTTTCTCTGGCCCTTTGAAAAAAGTACCCTTTCACTGTAGCTTCATAACCACCTGGACGTTGATATACCATATCTTTAATAGTCCGCAGATCTTTGAAATCCAGGCAGTTGGAAATAACTCTGTTAATCCCGACATTGCCGACTGTCAGCATACCCAGCCGCCCGTCACCTTCCGCTTCAGCCCTCATTAACCTTGCCAAAAGTTTCACATGCGCTTCTGGTGCTTTCACCACCGCCATATAAAACCATACCTCCTTTTGTAAAACCTACTACACATTTATATTCAAAAGGAGTAAAATAGTGGCGATTAAATAAAGGTTGGTGTCGTTTTTGTAAGATGAAAATTTTAAAATTGAAAATCAGCTTTCTCAAGCCATAAAGTTTCACCGATATCCAGCAGCTTCAATCTCTTTTCTTCCATACCGGTTCTATCCCACTCAGCAAGCAGTCTTTCACGTGCTTCAGGTCCTGTATCATCAGCAAGGCGGTAAGCCCCGTAATGCATAGGTATAAACAATTCACCATTCATTTCTGCAAAAGCTTTGACCGCATCTTCGGGATTAATATGACTGTCCTTCATAAACCACTCCGGTTCATAGGCTCCAATCGGCATTAAGATGAGTTGGGGAGAAAGTTTTTCAGCTATCTCGCTAAACCCTCTGAAATATCCTGTATCCCCGACAAAGTAAATGGACTTTCCACTCTTGCCAGGATTCAATACCCATCCTCCCCAATGGGAAGTGTTCGTGTCGGTAATTGTCCTTTTGGTCCAATGCTGAGCAGGGACAAAGTGCAGTGTCACTCCCTGTTCATTGAAGTAATCCCACCAATTGGCTTCAATCACATTCTTATAACCCCGCCTTATAAAAGCAGACCTTAGACCATGAGGAACATAAAAGAATGGGCTGCCTTTTATCTTCTTGATTGTGGCAAAATCCAGATGATCATAATGTCCATGCGAGATCAAAACAACATCAATTACCGGCAGTTCCTTCAAATCAATGCCTGGGTCCGTTAATCTCTTTCCTGTCCCCATCCTTCTTGCCCATACGGGGTCAGTCAGGATGTTCAAGCCATTTAATTGAACAAGGAACGTGGAATGCCCGATCCATGTAATGGAGTTCAACTCCCTATTGGACTGAAGCTTGTCCACTTCCTTCTTATCTGTATGAGAAATTTGGGTAACCAGATCTTTTGTTTTTGCACGCCGCTCCTTCATCCACCTCATAAGTTCTTTAAAAGTTTTTTGGTTACTGACATCATCTAAATTTTTATATCGCTTTTTTGCCATAGTGATACCTCGATTTTTCTTTTCATTATACTTCAGGAAGAGGCATCTAGTACAAAAACAAACACAGAGCTTCTTGGTACTATAAAGCTGCTTTGTACCGAAAAACTCTGTAGTTGTTTATTTAATGGAAGCAAGCACTTCCTTGTAATTTTTACTAATGATTCCTTTTTCGGTGATGATGCCAGTAATATACTCATGGGGTGTCACGTCAAACGCTGGGTTATATACTTTCACCCCTTTAGCAGCGACTTCTATCCCGTTTATATGGGAAACTTCCTCTGGATTTCTTTCTTCAATTGGGATTTCAGTTCCCGTTTCTATGGCCAAATCGATTGTTGATAAAGGTGAGGCTACATAGAAAGGTATATTGAATGCCCTTGCCAGGATAGCCAGTCCGCGGGTCCCGATTTTATTGGCTGTATCACCATTGGCTGCAATCCGGTCAGCACCTACTATGATTGCGGCAATATTCTTTTCGGCAATCGTGTGGGCAGCCATATTATCGGTGATCAGTGTTACATCTATACCTGCCTGCATCAACTCCCACACTGTTAGTCTTGCTCCTTGAAGGACCGGTCTGGTTTCTGTGGCATAGACCTTCAATTCAATCCCTTTTTCTTTAGAAATATAAAAAGGTGCCAGAGCTGTCCCGTATCTTGCAGTTGCAATTCCGCCTGCATTGCAGTGAGTGAGTACCGCATCTCCATTGGTAAACAATCCTGCCGCATGTTCCCCGATAGACCGGCAGACTCTCTCATCTTCTGTGGAAATTGCCCTTGCTTCCTCGATAAGAAGAGATTGACCTTCCTCCACCGTGGATGCTTCAGAAAAGCGTTTCATGAGCCTGGCAAGGGCCCAGGACAGGTTTACGGCTGTTGGACGGGAGCTCTCCAGATAGCTCCTCTTCGCTTCTAACTCATAGTAGAACCCAAGGAAATTCTCTTTTTCGGTAAAGGACTGTGCCCACAAGGCCAGGCCGAATGCAGCCGTGATACCGATGGCAGGTGCCCCCCGGACTTTCAAAGAGTGAATACCATCCCATACCTCTTCTATGGTTGTCAGTTTAATGAATTCAGTTACATGTGGAAGCTTTTGCTGATTCAAAAGAAGGATGTGGTCGTCCATCCATTGTACTGAGCGTATGGTTGTTGTACTGGTTGTCATGCTTTTCCTCCTTAATATAATGCGATTTGCTCTGGAACTTTGATGAGCTTTCGCTGAAGTACCAGTCTTCTTCCCAAATCAAGCGCCTCAGTTTTGGCTTTTATCCTCAAGGCGGGATTCTGTATTCCATCCAGGTCGGCCACGTGAGCAAGTCCTATTGTCCGGCGAATGATTTCGCAGCCTGCAAAGCCGATGGAGTCTTCGAAGATTTCATCCAGGATGTGGTCAAGGTATCCGGCAATCGTGGAATATGTTTCTTGATTATGGTCAAGCCATAGTTTGGTGAACTCTGCTCTAAAAATGCTCCAAGTTTCTGATATAATGCTTATTCTGGAAGGCTGGTCTGCTTTCGGCCGAGAAAGAGCATTGAGCAGAATGTTGGCAAAAAATTGACCGATATCAAATCCGATTGGACCAAAAAAAGCAAATTCAGGATCAATAATTTTGGTTTCTTCCTCTTTGACAAAGATACTGCCAGTATGAAGGTCTCCATGGAGAAGAGCATCTGCCTGTGTTAAAAACTTTCTTTTCAGTTTCCCTACTTCGAGTTTCAGGATGTGATCCTGCCACAAACCTTCAACCTTTTCCCTGAGCTCATCTTCAAAATCGTTGCTGTCATGGTCATAAAAAGGGTCTGTAAACACGAGGTCCTCGGTGATTTTGCATAATTCAGGATTGATGAACTGGCCGACGAGTTCTTTTTTCTCTTTGCCGTTCAATCCGAAGTCTGAAGTGAAGAATAAAGTCTTGGCAAGGTATGTACCGACATGATTGGCCAGCAGTGGATACGTTGCCCCTTCATTCAATCCTTTTCTTAGAATCTTATAATCTGATAGATCCTCCATAATGGTCAAGGCAAGCTCGTTATCTGTATAGAATACTTTTGGAACCGACTCAGGAGTGAATTCGCTGTATTTTTTCAGGGCGCTGCTCTCGATTTGGGCACGCTTAAGTGTAAGCGGCATGCTCTCCCCGACAACCTTTGCATAGGGAAGCGCCTGTTTAATAATAATCGATTTACCAAAAGACTTACTGACAATTCTGAAAACATAATTCAGGTTTCCGTCCCCGATCTCTGTGCTGTCAAGTTCTTCATTTTCTGAAAAGAACCCAAGTGAATTTGCCAGCACCTTTGCACTATTTTCAGTTAAAGGGTAATAACCCGCTTGTTTTACCATGGCCATTTATATTCCTCCTTGTTTACAAGGCTTTTCAGCATAGTAAAAAGCCCCTTTCATTCAGAAAGAGGCTTGAAGACGATAAAAAGCTTCGCACCTCTTATCTGCCAGAAAGATTTCCTTTCTGTTGGAAGTAGCACCGTGCTGTCAGGTTGAACCAGCGTTTATAGAAAACGCTCCAGTATACACTGGTCACAGTCGGTTGCTGGGCTTCATCGGGCCAAATCCCTCCGCCTACTCTTGATAAGAGAATGTAGTATTTGATTTTTCTAAACATTTTTATTATTACTGATGAACATTAAACTAGGTTTATACCGAATTGTCAATAGTTTTTTTTGTGTGCAAGTGCTAACTTGGTTGTTTATTTAAAATCAACAAGCTCTGCGAGATTACGCTCATAAGGGACACTTGGGCGCTTATTTTCCGGTGAAGTGTCTTATAGACTGCTCCTAAGAGACACTTGGGTGGTTTATTTTAGCCGAAATGTCTTATAGACTGCTCTAAAGAGACACTTGGGTGGTTTATTTACCGGTGAAGTGTCTTATAGACTGCTCCTAAGAGTCACTTGGGTGGTTTATTATAGCCGAAGTGTCTTATAGAAAGCTTCTAAGAGACACTTGGACGTCATTTTACCGGTGAAGTGTCTTATAGACCGCTCCAAAGAAACACTAGAGCGTTATTTTTCAGCCGAAGTGTCTTATAGAAAGCTCCAAAGAGACACTTGGACTCTTATTTTCCAGTGAAGTGTCTTATAGAAAGACCCTAAGAGACACTTGAGCGCCATTTTTAAAGTGAAGTATCTTTTAGAAACCGCTTAAAATACACTATATCGGCTTTTTTAAGGAGAAGTATCGTTGATCCCCTTCTCCATTCATCAATATAGTTCCGGCCTTCTATCCTGGAAAATCGGGATTTGTTTTCTCACTTGTTCGACCTTCTTTAAATCCAAGTCTGCAGTAATGACTTCAATATCCTTCCCAGCCTCTGCCAACACTTCCCCCCACGGATCGATGATCATTGAATGTCCGCCGAATTCATTATTGGGGTCACTTCCGCTCCGGTTGCAGGCAACAACATAGCATTGATTTTCTATAGCTCTTGCAAGCAGAAGTGTCCGCCAGTGGCTAACGCGCGGCAACGGCCATTCGGCTACCACATACAGAACCTCGGCTCCGCCCGCTGTATGAGTTCTCATCCACTCAGGGAAACGGATATCGTAGCAAATGAATGCGGCAGAAGGAACTCCTTCGATGGTGACCGCCCCGCTGGTGTTACCCGCCGAGAGGTAATGATGTTCATCCATCAGTTTGAACAGATGGACCTTGCTGTATTCGCCAAGAAGATTGCCGGCTCTATCAAACGAGTAGAGTGTATTGGTCACATTTTCACCGCTTTTTTTAGCGACAGAACCACCGACGATATTTGTGTTGTATTTTTTGGCCAGACCGGAAAGGAATTCAATGGATTGTTTCCCTTCTTCATCCGCTATTTCCTCGAGCCTGGTCAGATCATACCCAGTTGTCCATAGTTCAGGGAGGACAACAACATCAAGATTTTCCTCTTTCTCAAACAGTCTTTGAAACTCTTTGGAAACATTTTTTCTGTTCTCTTCCGGACTTCCATACTGTATATCAATCTGTAAGCATGCTATCCTTAAACCCATAATACCCCTCCTCGAAATATTCAAAAAATTGGCTGGACATTTTTTCATTAACCATATAACATAAGCTACTAGAATTTCAAGAATCTTTCAAAAGGAGCGTCTTATGAAATCTTTTAAACAGTCTAAAACGTTGGAAAATCTTCCTCAGCAGTTTTTCGCGAAACTCGTTAAAGACGTTAATAAAGTGACGTCAGAGGGTCATAGTGTAATCAATTTAGCACAGGGAAACCCTGATCAGCCTACCCCCGGACATATTGTTCAATCTGCGGAGGAAGCTGTCGGGAACCCCCTGTTTCATAAATATTCTCCTTTTCGAGGCTATACTTTTTTCAAAGAAGCAGCTTCCGAGTTTTATAAACGCGAGTACAACGTAGATATTGACCCTGAGACAGAAGTAGCAGTACTGTTCGGAGGGAAAGCCGGATTGATCGAAGTCAGCCAGTGCCTGCTGGATGAAGGAGACATCTCACTTGTGCCGGACCCAGGGTATCCTGATTATTGGTCTGGTGTATCACTGGCAAAAGCGGAAATGGTCCCTATGCCTTTGCATGAAAAAAATGAATTCCTTCCTGATTACTCCTTGCTGGATGAAGCAGTACTTAGGAAAGCTAAACTGATGTTCTTGAACTATCCCAACAATCCAACCGGAGCCATTGCCACGGCTGACTTTTTTGCAGAAACAGTTGAACTGGCAAAAGAAAATGATTTCTGTGTCGTCCATGACCTGGCTTATGGCGCAATCGGGTTTGACGGGAAGAAGCCATTGAGCTTTCTTCAGTCTAAAGGTGCGAAAGATATAGGCATCGAGATTTATACTCTGTCGAAGACCTATAATATGGCAGGATGGAGAGTCGGATTTGCTGTTGGCAATCCGAGTGTTATAGCGGCCTTGAACCTTCTGCAGGATCACCTTCACTGCAGTCTTTTCGGAGGTATTCAAGAAGCTGCTGCCACCGCGCTGACGTCTTCGCAGGAATGTGTGGAAGAACTGGTCTCATTGTATGAAAATAGACGTAATTTCTTGATGGAGCGACTGCAAGAAATAGGATGGAAAGCCCAAGCCCCAAAAGGGTCATTCTTTGCATGGCTCCCTGTCCCTGAGGGGTACACTTCAGAATCTTTCTTCAAAAAATTGCTGGAAGAAGCGCATGTGGCGGTTGCACCCGGTACCGGATTCGGTGAGTTTGGCGAAGGGTATGTCAGGGTCGGCCTCCTTCAGGATGAAGAAGTTCTTGCGGAGGCTGTAAGGCGGATCGATGAGCTGGGGCTTTTTAAACAGTAGGCTCACTATCTTTCAATTCAGTTACCTATCTATCCAGCACATTACTGGTTCTGAGTTGACGAAAAACTCAAAAAAATGTTTGACAACAATTCAAACACGTGTCATAATCCATTTTGAATTAAAACAAAATTTATACTATTCCTATTCTTATCAAGAGCAGGCGGAGGGACTGGCCCGATGATGCCCGGCAACCGACTTTAGAGCACGGTGCTAATTCTTGCAGCATAATTGCTGAGAGATAAGAGTTTATTTTTTACTGTAAAAAATAAAACCTCTTCCTCAGCGGGAAGAGGTTTTTTATTTGTTTCTGCATAAGTTTTGAAAGGAGCGTCATTTATGACAAGTGTAACAGCATCTTATATTGTCCATGGTTCGACTGACAATTTGGAAAAGAAAGCTGAAGGCATTGCTCTCGGGCTCACGGTCGGATCATGGACAGATCTTCCCCGCCTCGAGCAGAAGCAGCTTCAGCGCCACAAAGGCAGGGTCGTTTCAGTAGAGGCTCTCGAGGAAAAAAAGGGCTTATCAAAATTTATTATCCGGCAGCCAATTTCAGCACTGACCTCCCTGCCATCCTTACTACGGTGTTCGGGAAGCTGTCTCTTGATGGGAAAATCAAATTAGCCGACCTTCACTTCTCCGAAGAGTTAAAGTCTGCTTTTCCAGGTCCTGCTTTCGGTATAGAGGGAATCAGGAGAATATTGAATAAGTACGACACCCCTCTTTTAATGAGCATCTTCAAAAGTGTCATTGGAAAAGAACTTGATTACTTTTCCTCTCAGTTGAGAGACCAGGCACTCGGAGGTATCGATATTGTTAAAGATGATGAAATCCTGTTTGATAATCCCCTTACCCCCTTTACTAAAAGAATAGTAAAGGCAAAGGGTGTATTGGACACTGTCTATCAGGAAACCGGCAAGAGGACCATCTATGCCGTCAACCTATCCGGAAAGACCTTTGATTTAAAAGATAAGGCAAAGCGGGCAAAAGAATCGGGAGCTGATCTCCTCCTCTTTAATGTTTTTGCCTATGGGCTGGATGTGCTTCAGGCGATTCGGGAAGACAATGAAATTGGACTGCCGATCATGGCGCATCCTGCAGTCAGCGGCGCGTTAACATCTTCCCCTTACTATGGTTTTTCCCACGGGCTGCTATTAGGGAAGCTCCTTCGGTATGCAGGGGCTGATTTATCTCTTTTCCCATCACCTTACGGAAGTGTGGCGCTCGCAAAGGAATCAGCTTTAGGAATAGCGAGAGAATTGACGTCTGAAGATAGCCGTATTAAGAAGGCGCTGCCAGTTCCTTCTGCCGGCATCCATCCAGGTTTGACACCGCTTCTATACAGAGATTTTGGTATGGACTCTGTCATCAATGCAGGCGGCGGGATCCATGGTCACCCACTTGGTGCACGAGGCGGAGGAAAAGCATTCAATCAAGCGATTCGTGCAGTGGTCAGTGACATTCCTCTTGAACTTGCTGCAACTGATCACCTTGAGTTGAGACAGGCAATCGAGCTTTGGGGAGTGAGCGAGACAACGGTATGAAAAAGTTGAAGATCTACTGCGATTTCGATGGAACCATCACGACAACGGATAATATTATTTCCTTAATGAAAAAGTTTGCACCTCCCGAATGGACATCTATAAAGGATGATATCCTGGCACAAAAAAAATCTATCAAACAGGGTGTTGGCGAGATGTTCCTTCTCCTCCCCTCTTCTTCCAGGACAGAACTGATAGACTATCTTTTGGACACCTATCAGCTCAGGCTGGGTTTCCTGGAATTCATAGAATGGAGCAATCAAAAAAATATAGATTTAAAGATTGTCAGCGGCGGGATAGATTTCTTTGTAGAACCAATTTTGAAGGAAATCGTTCCATTTGAAAAAATCTATTGCAATAGCTCTGATTTTTCAGGAGATAAGATCAGGATCACTTGGCCTTATTCTTGTGACGTGCATTGCAGCAATGAATGCGGCTGCTGTAAAACAAGCATCATTCGAACCGACTCTGAAAAAGGTGATTATATAATAGTGATTGGTGACTCAATCACTGACCTGGAAGGAGCGAAACTTGCAGACCTGGTTCTTGCTTGTGATGACTTCCTGGCAGACAAATGCGGTGAATTAGGATTAAATTATCGGTTTTTTAATACATTCAACGAAGTGATTTCAATAGTAAACGAGAATAATAGAGAGGCTGAAGCTGATGGGGAACTACCTTGCAAAGTGGAATGAATTAAGTGATGTAAAATCGGAATTGGCCGAGCGGGATTGGTTCTATGGAACAAGCGGTAACCTTTCCATCAAGGTGGACTCCTCCCCGCTCACTTTTTTAGTGACAGCCAGCGGCAAAGATAAGCGCAAGACAACTGATGAAGATTTTCTATTGGTGGACCGGGATGGCTGCCCTGCAGAACAAACTTCTTTAAAGCCTTCAGCGGAGACCCTGCTTCATGCGGAAATCTATGGAAGGACAAATGCAGGCTGCTCCCTCCACATTCATACGGTCGATAACAATGTTATTTCCGAACTCTATGGAGATGCGGGGGAAGTGACTTTTAAAGGGAAGGAAATCATCAAAGCATTCGGGTTGTGGAAGGAAGATGCGGAACTACATCTGCCCATAATTCCAAATCACGCAGATATCCCCCTTTTAGCTCAAGAGTTAACCCCTCACATACATGGAGACAGCGGGGCCGTTTTGATCCGTAATCACGGTATAACGGTATGGGGAAGAAATGCCTTTGAAGCAAAAAAACATTTAGAAGCATACGAGTTTCTATTTAATTATCATGTAAAACTACTGACTTTGCGCCAAGCTGCGCTTAACTAATAGGAGGATTCAGAATATGGCTGTTATTAAAGTAAGAAACACAAATGAAACAATTTCAGGTGAAGAAAACGTCCGTGAATTTTTGGCGAAAGAAGAAGTGTTGTATGAACACTGGGATATTTCCAAGCTTCCAGCCGAATTGCGGGACCGCTGCCTAATATCAGACGATGAAAAACAAAGGATCCTTGATACCTATGAAAGTGAAATAAAATCTTTGGCAGAACGCCGGGGGTACGGAAGCTGGGATGTGGTGGCCTTATCGGAAGCAACACCCGGCATTGAAGATCTTCTGAAAAAATTCGAACAGGTACATACCCATACCGAGGATGAAGTCCGGGCCATCACAGCAGGCCACGGAATTTTCATTATAAAAGGAAGCGGCGAAACGGGTTACTTTGATGTTGAATTGGAACCTGGTGATGTCATCTCTGTACCTGAGGGCAATCCACACTTCTTTACGCTTATGGAAGATAAACAAGTAGTGGCGGTCCGTCTCTTTATTGAGTCAGAAGGCTGGGTGGCCCATCCGTATAAAGATCCTGAATTTCTACAATTATAAATTGTAATATGACCGGCGGAGTAAAGATTCGCCGGTTTTTTATTTGATGGAGTATTTTTGTTCCTGGAAGTTCCGTTGAAGCATCCTAGAGACCTCTCCCGTGTAGTTTTAGGATTTTACGGGTCTCAAGAAACGTCCTAGAGACCTCTTCCCTGGAGTTTTTGACTCTTACGGGTCTCAAGAAGCGTCCTAGAGACCTCTCCCCAGCAGTTTTAGAATTTTATGGGTCTTTAAAAGCCTTCTAGAGACGTCTCCCCAGCAGTTTTAGAATTTTATGGGTCTTTAAAAGCCTTCTAGAGACCTCTCCCGTGTAGTTTTAGAATTTTATGGGTCTTTAAAAGCCTTCTAGAGACCTCTCCCGTGTAGTTTTAGAATTTTACGGGTCTTTAAAAGCCTTCTAGAGACCCATCCCGTTCAGTTTTAGAATTTTACGGGTCTCAAGAAACGCCCTAGAGACCCATCCCGTTCAGTTTTAGAATTTTACGGTTCTCAAGAAACGCCCTAGAGACCCATCCCGTGCAGTTTTGGAAATTTTCGGGTCTCAAGAAACGCCCTAGAGACCCATCCCGTGCAATTTGGAAATTTTCGGGTCTCTAGAAGCGTCCTAGAAACCTCTAAAGCGCATATTTTGTAAAGTAAAGGTCTCCAAAGTAACCATGAGGCCATCACCTTACAATATTAAAAGTATTTGAGTCTCTTATCTAAAAAAGCCAGCAGTTCGCGTCTGCTGGCCTTAACAATTAAAATGTCTTTCCTTTATCCTTCGCGCGTGCAATTCCATCTTCCTTGATTGCCTCCGCTTTATCAGGCATTGCATTGTGGCCTTCGATGAACAACCCTTCAAAGGAAGGTACGCCAAAGAATTGCATGATGATGTCCAGGTATCGATGGCCCATTTCCATTTGAGCTGCGGGGCCTTCAGAATAGATGCCGCCGCGTGCCTGAATATGCAATGCTTTTTTGTCAGTGAGCAATCCAATCGGACCTTCGGCTGTATATTTAAATGCCTTACCTGCAACTGCAACTGAATCTATATAAGCTTTCATGACAGGTGGGAATGAAAAGTTCCAGAGAGGAGTAACAAAAACATATTTATCGGCTGAAACGAATTGTTCACTTAATTCAGAGAGCCTCCCTACTTTTGCTTTTTCTTCCTGAGAAAGTTCCTCAAAACCTGATCCTTTTTGAAGTTTTCCCCAGCCAGCAAAGACATCTACATCAATTTGCGGGATGTTCTCCGTATACAAATCTAAATGAATGACCTCATCGGATGGGTTGGATTCTTTATATGATTCCAGGAATGCCTTACCTGCAGCCATGCTGAAAGACTGCGTGTCATCATGCGGGTGTGCTGTTACGAATAATAACTTTGCCATACTGATCTTCCCTTCTAAGTAACTTGATGCTTTAGTTTTACTTTTTATGTATTCGTTTATTCAATAATCATAAGTCATTGAATGAACAAATAGTATTTACCCAATATGACCGCAGGTAATCATGCTAATTCAATTTGGTAATCTAATATCATTGGAGATAACCTGGGCCTTGATGAATAATTGAGAGTCAGAAGCTATCTAAATAAGGGATCGAGGATAGGGTTTTACGCTGATTCATATTAAGTGTATACAACTAAGTTTTTTCACTGAAAGCTCGCTGCTGAAGGTTCACAGTCCCCTTCCCTTACCTCGGTTAAAGCCGCACCTTTTCGTTTTTCAGCAGCAGAATTATAAGCATGAAAAAAAGCTGAATTAATCAGCTTTTGAAGATGGATATTATTCTTGTCCATTTACCTCATAAGGATTTCCGCCAAGATTTTTACGTGCTTCAGGAGTTAAGATGAATGGCTGTTCGCTTTGAGCAGTATTTACTGCCTCGTCTTCACTTCTTATTGTCCCGTCATAATGCAGGGGCTTGTTATCCATGAGTAATTCCTCCTGATAAAATAGTTGTATATAGTGTTAACGCTATTTTACCATTTTACGCAGGATTTTTCAGGAAAAAATGGAATTAATTTAGGAAGCAGCTGCTGGTTGTTTATTGATCGAGTGAGATTTTTCTTTAAATACTAATAAAAAATATATCGCACCAATGAAGTAGATACAGCCTGTAATGGCAAAGACAATGGAATATCCCCAATAAGATCCGTAGGCTGCAACTATGTAGGTTGACACAGGTCCCATCGTTGCCCACCCCATGGAGAAGGCCATCTGGCTGAGAGAATTGGCGATGCCTTTTTTATCATCCGGGACTTTCCGCATCATGAGAGCCATCTGGATGGGATTGCCGGCATTCATTAGTGCCTGCCTGAATAAGAACCCAAATACCGCGAGATACAAGTTTGTCGTTATACCTGTTAAGATCAGGAATGGAAGTGATAATAATTGCAGCAGCACCACAGCTTTTACTTCACCAATCTTGTTTACTACAGCGGGCCCGATAATCATGGCTATGGCCGTTGCTCCCTGACCTAATGAAAGGATGAAGCCAATTGCGGAGTGTGAGGTTTGGAATCGATCGGCAAAATAAAGATTGAGATAAGGCACAACCAGACCCGAACCTATACCGATTATGAGTTGTGCACCAACAAATAGAAACACCAGTTTCCACTGACTTCCTTCCCCTCTCCAATGTCTCTTATCTGCTATCTTCTTCGGCTGAATACGGACCGATTCCTTCATTTTAAGAATTGGCAGGATTCCCGCCATATATAATAAACTTCCCAAAATTAAAGTAAGGCGCAGACTGTTAAGGGAGTTTAAGCCGATTACTGCCAGGGAGTCGGATAATACCCCGCCTGAAAGATTCCCGACGACATTTGCTGCCATCATGATAGCAAAATGCATGCTGAATAAGTGCACTCTTTCTTTTTCCGTTGAGTTTTCAGCAAGCCATGGTATCATGGACACTTGAATGAAGGCCATAAACGCCCCGCTTCCAAATGCCAATATGACCAGAGTCGTTTCACCTTCAAAGAAGGATCGTCCAAGGAGTGTGGCAGATGCAAGTGCTGCTCCTAAAACCATCATTTTTTTCTTCCCCATTTGTCACTTAAGAAACCGGCAGGCACCAGGAAAATCGCTTGTGCGAGTGCGGTCATGGCAATTACGTTTCCATTGGTGAGCTCGCTGTATCCAAGATCTCTGAGATACAAATTATAAAGGGTCATAAAGATCCCCAGGCCGATCTGGGTTAACAAGTTAGCGGCTATTGCCATCTTGACGTTAAAATTGTAACTTCTATAGTTGGTCATACATTCAAGGAAATATGATTTCATTCTGATGTCCCCGCCCCTATTCTTTCGAATCCTTTTACATAATAAATCAATATTTCGGGAATAGAAACATTTTTTTTCGAATGCTCTCCATTTTTTTAAAAAAACAGGGTATATAATTACCGGAAACACCACATATTCACTTTGAATTAGACAGATACTACCGCAGAAAAGCTAGGAGGATGACTATGAAAAAAATGCCAATGACTTCTGTAGCAAGCGGGATTGGGATTGAAGTGCTTCCTGATCTCTACAATTTTACTGTGCAAATCGTCAATATTGCTTTTGTTGGAAATCCGAGGGTGAGCAATGAATTTATATTAATCGATGCCGGAATGCCGGATTCACATGAAATGATTATCAAAGCAGCACAGGAACGCTTTGGAGATGACTGTGTATGTAATGCGATTATCCTTACGCATGGACACTTTGACCATGTGGGGGCTCTTGAAGGGCTGCTGAAAAAATGGGATGTCCCTGTTTATGCCCATTCGATGGAAAAGCCTTACCTCTCTGGGGAAAGCGACTATCCGCCTCCTAATACTGAGGAGTCAGGACTGGTGGCAAAGATGTCCACGACATTCCCGCGTCATAGTATTGATATTTCCTCCAACTTGAACATCCTCCCTGAAGATGGGACGATTCCTGTCCTTCCGGATTGGAGATATATCCAAACGCCGGGTCATACACCAGGACACATTTCACTGTTCAGGGACAGAGACCAGGCTTTAATTGCAGGTGACGCATTTATTAATGTTGAGCAAGAAAAGCTTTATGATGTACTGACGCAGAAGCAGGAAATCCACGGACCTCCTCAATATTTCACAATGGATTGGCAGGCATCATGGAATTCGGTCAAAATTCTTTCGGATTTGAAGCCTTCTGTTGCAATTGTTGGCCATGGGCTGCCCCTTGCAGATGATGAGCTCACCACTAACCTGGAACGTCTTGCAAGAGAATTTGGTGAAACAGAAATACCTGAAAATAAGAAATAGAAAGGTTACCCGCATAAGTTGGCCAAGCCAAAAAGAGGCTGGGACAAAACCTTATAAAAAGCTCTTTTCAAAAGAATGTGTCTGAGTATAAAGAAAGGATTTCCGCTCCAGGTGCACGACTCCGCGGGGCGGGCGCTGAGCCTCCTCGGCTTCATAAAAAGCGGAAGCGGCCGTTCAGCACCGTACGGATTGTAGGGCTCCTGCATGAGATAAAGGAATCACGAAGAGCGAAAGCGATTCGATGATGACTTATCGCAAGGAAGGAGACCGAAATCCGCTAGGTGCTGGCCGCTGGAGCTAGATTTGCCTGCGGGGTTACGTTCCAGTGGGTACGTAACCTTGGTCTCACCTGTCATAGTGGAAGCGCCTTGGTCAGCCCCGACAGGCAAATGTTCCTCAGAGAAAAAAAGGCGGTCTTTCCTTTTATTCTCTGAGGGTTGTTTGACCCCGAGGGGCTAGGCGCTGGAACTAGACGACCGCTAGTCCCGCAGGAGGTCGCACACCTTCCGTTCCAATCCGCCTACTATCAGGAACTGGCGGATAACCTAATCTAAAAAATAACATCTTTAAGGTAAGAGCCTAATAACAAAAATGAACCGCATGAGATCAAGTATATAACCTTGATCTCATGCGGTTTTATTTTCGATGATTTCTACTTGCATCAATTAGTTTTCTACTTTTGTCCCAGCCTCTTTTTTCTATTAACGCATTCCCGCACTAAAAGGGACTGTCCCTTTTAGTTGGTTAAAGCACTAATGCACAAAAGGAACTATGCTTGTTCCTTTGGAGAGCAAACTTTGCATTATACCCTTATTGATTAGATAGGTATTTAATAAGTGAATACATAGAATAGCAAAAGCTGCTGTTTTTTTATCACTCTATAAGGATTGATTCCCAGACTCATCGTTGTTATAAAGAGTCGCAGTAAAAATGGCAATCTTAATTAGTTTTTCCATATCTAAGGTTTCCAGGAAAGACGGTTTTTTAATCCGGGAATCCCTTCCCGCCAGCCTCTCTATCATTTCTTGCTGTTTTTCAACAATCGTCTGCAATGAAAAGATCATCGCCTCATGATCTTTCAATGTTTTCCGCATACTCAACAATGTTTGTTCAGATATAGGCTCTTCTCTAAAATTCACACCTATCACTCCCTTCCTCTTATAGTATGTCCTGTTCATTTAGAGTGAATGGACGATTGATAGAAAAAGATAATAATAGTTATTTAACCCTGGCTAGCTGGTAAAGAAAATCAACTATTACACCATGGTGCTTGTCCGTTTCAGTAAGATAAGCAGCGAATATAGTAATAAAGAAAGAAAGAATTCTTTCAAAATATTTTTCAAAGAATCATCGCATTTTTTGAATGCTGGAGGTGAAATAAATGAGCGGATTCGGAAGAGGTTATGGCGGAGGATTTGCGCTGATTGTAGTATTGTTCATTCTGTTGATTATTGTGGGCGCAGCTTTCTAGAAAAATAGTATTCAGCCTATTGTTGAAAATTTTCTAAAGGATTACAAGGGGCTTTGCTTCTTGAACAGAGAGAGCAGTAGTATTTCCGGGATAAAGCAGCCCTCATAAAACCCATAAACTAAAAAAGAATGAAGCCGTTAAATCATGCTTCATTCTTTTCTTTTGTTAATTTTATTATCCTTGAGAAAATCCACGCTAACAGAGTAACGACAATAACAGGGATGAAAATGATCAAGTAAAGAAGGATACTTTCAAACAAAGGCCTCTCCTCCTCCTCTGTACTACGGCTGTTATTTATATCTGCGGAAGTCAAGGTAACAGTTTGGCTGATTTGAAAGCCTGCAGCTGCAGCATTTGGGTATCCAGTGTATGTAGGTAAGGCAGACAGTGAAATTAATAATAATAACAACATTGAAATAGATCTCGCTATAGTTATTGGCTTCAAGAGCTGGGAGCTCCTTTCATTCAGAGTATAGAATATCGGGTTGGAAAGGCACAGGTTCAGTCTTGCTAAATAGGATGTAAAGGAAGTTTGAAAATGATGACGCTGAAAGGAAGGTATTACTTCGTGAAAAATATATACCCATATATAGTGTCAGGAATGAGCACAGATTCTATACCATCAACCCATGGAAATATAAACGGCAATCCCTATTTTATGACAGATGCCTATTCATATGGAACCGGCAACTATACCGGCATAGATGCTTACAGAATAAATCCTTTGCAAATGTCGGGTATGGATGAAGACTCTTTAACACCTATTGACCCTTCGGACTACTTTGGAACGCAGCAAGGAATGAACCAATCTGATATGTACGGAATGATGGAAGGAATGAATCCAGTTGATATGTACGGAATGCAGCAAGGAATGAACCCAGCTGATATGTACGGGACGCAGCAAGGAATGAACCCAGCTGATATGTACGGAATGCAGCAAGGAATGAACCCAGCTGATATGTACGGAACGCAGCAAGGAATGAACCCAGCTGATATGTACGGAACGCAGCAAGGAATGAATTCATCTCAACAGTCACCTATGACTATGAACCCCTACCCTATGAATGGCAGTACAATGGGCAACAGTACTGGACAGTTTCAAGGAGGAATGGGAGGAGATAGTCCCTTTCAAGCCTATGGCCAGCAAAACGGCGGCGGCTTCATTCCCCAATTCATGCAGGAAACCGGAAATACTGGCTATGGTCCCGGCAGTCCTTATGGATCGTACCAAACTGGACCCTCTCAAGGAGTTCCCGGCCAGCCGTTTATGGGTGGCGGTCCGTCTCAAGGGATGCCTGGCTCTTTCGGGATGAACCCAGGTTTTCCTAGAAGATTCTTTTGGTGATGGAAAGCAGAGCAATTTATGCTCTGCTTTTTCTTTCGATTACAAGTTGAAGCCCTTTTAATGATTGCGTTGCCAAGCTCTAGCTTCTGTTTTATAAATCGACGATCAGCCTTTTAATATGCGTGTTTTGGATTGAAGAGCAGTAATTTAAGATCCTGATTAAAAATGGCAAACTTCAAAAGGATTGCCGTATGGATCTTTAAAAGTAAAAAAGTGACAGTTCCATCTTGTTCGAGTGACCCGACCTCGACCCCAAGGCCTTTTAATTTTAACTGAGTCTCTTCAATGGCATCGGAAAAAAGAATTGCTTTTACAGTGGTTGATCCAGTTTCACCTTCCATTAAAGTAATAGGTGTTTCTCCCTGCCCGACTTTAAAAACAACATGGTTCCCGCCATCGAAAATTTCTTCAAGTTCCAGTGTTTCCTGATACCAATGCCTGGCATCTTCTAAATCTATTACATTCACTAGAACAGTGTCTATTCTCGAAAACATTCTTATATCCCCTTTCGTTTCTTCAATAACGTGTATTTCCTTCTTTTATAGCCATTAAACCGCGTTAAGATGTATAAGGAACTCGTTGTATTTCCATAATATTTTGACTGCTGCAAGCAAGAAAGTTATTTAAACAAAGACAAATTTCCTACTATTGCCTTGGCTTCTGACTTAGGCATGGGCGGCATCGCAATGACTGTTAGGGAACCAGAAGCAATTTCAGTTCTGCCGCTGTCATGTACGGTGTAAAAGCCTTTCTCTGCCAACCTTTCTAAATCTTTCTGTCTCCCTCTTAGAACAATTTTTGTCATTCCGGTTTGATACCATTGAATGAAGACATCTCTAAATTCCGGAAACTTTGACGAATCCGAAAGCATGTCGATCGTACTGATTGTTGCAGCATGAGCAGTTTGTGCAGCTATTTTTCCCGCTGACATATCCAACTCTTTATTTACAACGTAGTATTGAACAATTTCGCTGTTAATGATAATACTCCTCCTGCCTCTTTAAAAATGTCAGGGTAATTGACTCCTGTTTCGTTATCCAAACAACAATTTTTGAAATTCTATAAGAGTATCCCCTGCTTGGCAAAAGCCTGCCTCACGCCCTTTATCTGGACATGTTTTCCTGTTTCTACTATACGCTGAAATTAATAGCCTTGGAAAGCAAAATATCTTTTTACGACAGCAGACCTGAGTGCTCCCTGTTCTCAAGGAAGAGCTTGGATTCAATATAATTATTTTTAATAAAAACCAGCAGAATCAAGTGGAAATGATGGTTGGTTGTACCAAAAAACCCCAAAACCAGACATTTATCCAGATGATAGAGATTTCTCTTAAAAAAAGCGTAACCGAAGCGTTGTTTCTCTTCGGTTACGTTTCTTGTTCTTTGAGCAGGGTCAGTTCTTTGTAGACGGAGATGATTTCATCCAATTTCATCCTTACGAGACCGCTAGATGAAGGTGCAACAAAATCTACTACTCCTTCAACGACAGAGTTCTCCTGTACTCCCCATTCAATCTTCCGTTTTTGTGTAAATTGTTGATACACCCCTTTGCCTACATAGCAGGCAATCTTGGGTGCATAGGCTTGCAGTTTTTTCTTGAGGATGACTCTTCCCTCGCTGTACTCCTCTTTCGTTATATCTGCAGCCTCTTTCGTGGGGCGTTCCACAATATTCGTTAGTCCATAGCCTAACTCCAGTAAAGATGAATCTTCCTCTGGTGCGTAATGTCTTGGTGTCAGTCCTGAAAGATGGAGGATTTTCCAGAATCGGTTGCTGCGATTAGCGTAGTTATGGCCCACTTCCCCGGATTTAAGACTAGGGTTGAATCCGATAAACACAATATCAAGATTCTTTTGTAAGTGATCGGGTAAAGGTTGCATCCCTATCCCCCTTTCATTTCTTCATTACTATGAAGCGCGAAAAGGGACTAACCCTTTTTACGCTTTAACGCGATAAAAAAGATTACTTTTTATAGCTGCCAAGGATAAATTTAAGGTTGTCACAAGTCAGTTCCAATTGCTTCTTGCCGGCTCTTTCAAGCAAAGTGTCTGTGTTTTGGCAAGGGAAATGAATCTCCCGAGTGAAATAGTGCCTGAAAATACTTAATGCTTCATTAAATGATTTTTCAATTTCACTTAATTTATCTGCCTCTGAGTAAGGTACTAACTCAAGATTTGGAAATTCCAGCACTTCTTTTACAACTTGAAATATTTCTTCCTGCTTGAAAGGCGATGGATCCGTAATATTATATATTTTCCCATTTTCCCCTAGGACCAATGCTTCTTTAAGTACTTTAGTGACATAATCGACGGGAACGAGATTCATCTTTAATTCCTTTTCTCCAAGAAAACGATAGGTATTGTATGTCCATCCATTCTTTTTTGAAACTTTCCGCTTGAGCAGTGCGGCTGCTTTCAGCAATCCATACACTCCAAAGGTCGTGTCGGCTTCTCCTGTCCTGGAATCTCCGATGATGATGGAGGGTCTAAGGATGATAACCTCCATTTTTTCCTTGAAGGTATCCACTAGATGTTCTGCATGGTTCTTTGATTCTTCATAATGGTTCACAAACTTTCTATCGGTGCTATATAGTTCTTCTGCACCTTCGATCTCCATTCCGATTGTATAGGCAGTGCTTACATATAAAAACCTGCCGCATTGAATCTTCTCTGAGAATTCCAATGCCCTCCTGGTTCCTTCCAAGTTGACATCGAATGTTTCTTTCTTTTGTTCAGGATCAAATGAAAGATAGGCGGCCATATGATAGACGGCTTCAACATTCCCTTTCAATTCCTCTATTATATCAAGGGGCAGCCCCAGTAAGCTCTCGTCCAGGTTCCCTGTAATACAGGTTACCTTTTCCCGGAAATGCACCGGTACATCTGAAATAAACACTTGCGCTTTTTTTTCGTTTCTGCAGAGAATAAATAAATTATGGTCTTCAGCTAACAAATCTTTCGCTAATTTTTTGCCTACAAAACCCGTGGCTCCAGTTAAAAATATATTCAATAAGAATCCCTCATTTCTATTAGCTATTTTACAGTATGGTAAGCAGAAGTAACAAATGGTTGACCCTCATTCTTTAATAAGGGCTCTTTTCGGAATGTTTATCTGAATAATGTTGCTTCAGGAAAAATCCCAACAGCTGGATTTTCCTTTGGTTTCTGAGGATCCACTCTAAAAGGGAGAGCATCTCTCTTGCTTACTATCCAGTGTTTGCGACTGTTTACTTCGAAATTCATATGTACTTATGTACTATAGAGCATATCTAAAATGCCCATATATATAGTGAAGCCCTTTCCTATCGTACATATTCATCTGAAAAATGAAAAGGATAAGAAGGAAAGGAGGTTGATCACCGTGACGAATAAAAATGATAACCGCGAACGAAAGAACAAATATCCAAGAAATAAGGAATTCAATGAAGAATTTGCGAAGGATGCGACTATCCGAAGCGAGATTACACAGAAGGATATTAAAAAAAATTAAAATGACCATTGGCATCCTCTGTTCAGGGAACAGAGGATGTGTTTTAAGCAGAAATTATTTTATTGTAAAAAAATAAAGGGTTTTCTTACCAATTATCGAAATCTATATATATCTAGTGAATGTTACGTTATAATGGAACAATCGATGAAACCTCCTCCTATCGGGTTAAGGATATGAAGCTGGCGTCCAAAAAAGGCTTGGAGGGTAAGTCGTAAAAATAGCAGCCAGAATCTTTCCAAAAAGATAGACTTTTACATAGTTGGCCGTAATGAACTGGGCACTGAACTAGTCATAAGCCAAAAAGACGGGGCACCACCCTTCTTTTTGGCTTTTTTTATATGTAATTACGGAAAAATTAATGAGGTGAAATATATGAAACACATTATATTAATAGGACAAAAACATCCAGTGGTCTTGCAAGGAGTCGCACGGTATGGATAAATCAATTGTAATTTATATAAAAGAGGAATCCGATATTATTGCTGTGAGAAAAAAGGAAGAGAAATTGCAGAAAAATTGAAGTTCGATTTAACCAATCAGGCGAGAATATTGACCGTTGTTTCGGAACTCTCCAGAAATATATACAGGTATGCAGGCACAGGGCATATAGAGTTTGAATTAGTAGAGCAGGCACGGAAAAAAGGAATCAGAATCATATCTACTGACGAAGGATGCGGAATACCAGATATCGAAAAGGCAATGCAGAAAGGGTATTCAACCTCGGGAAGTCTTGGTGTAGGCCTTCCTGGTGTCAGATCCATAATGGACGAATTTAAATTAGAATCTACTCCCGGTAAAGGGACCAGGGTTGAAGCTGTTAAATGGCAATTAAGATAGATTCATAGAAAGAACCGTCCATCAATTGGCCGGTTCTTTTCTATGTTAAAGCATTAAAAGGCATAGTATACCTTAGCTATTTATGTTCAATAGTTTGGTGAAGTAATAGTTTCCTTACACCATGAACTGCCGTCCTGGCTAACATCATCTCAACAGTAAACATTCTAATAGTCGAATCAAATGATCTTTATACTTTTTGCTTTTCCTTTAACAAAAGACCGGCTGCCATAAGAAAAAAGAATAAACTGGTCAGGGCAATCAGTGATACCAGCCACAGCATGATTGTACCTCCTGCTTCATGAAACAGAAAGCCTCCCATGACCGGGCCTGCAAAATGACCGATCTTCCTGAACTGTCCTGCGCCAAAATATAATCCCCTCAAATGTTCAGGAGCCAGCCTGTCAATCAATACAGAGTTTGCAGGAAAGATCAAGATTTCACCTAATGTTAGGAAAGCGACTGAAACAATAGACAGAATCCACCCGTTAGAAAAACCGAAACCGGTCAACCCCAAACTTATGAATATGGCTCCGGCTACCATTGTTTGCATAGGGTTGAACCTCTCGGCTAGGGAACTTACAGGCATCTGCAAAAACACAACCATTACCGCATTTATCGATAGCAGGATGGAAAATATAAAAATTCCCTCATCCAACTCCTTTTCCAAATGCATCGGCAAAGTTGACTGCAATTGTGAATAACCGATATTGACCATTATAATGCCTAAAATCAAATAGCGGAAAGCCGAATCCCGCTTAACAATTGATAAAGCATCCACAAATGTAAGATTTGATTTTATTTCAGCAGAACTGCCTAATTTGAATTTAGTCAAGAAAGCTGTGAGTGTGACTGCATAAAATAAATAAACTGAGCCTGTTATGACAAAGGTTGATTCCGCTGAAAGGTTGGCCAAATAGGCACCAGCTAACGGACCAGCAGCTGCTCCGATATTTATGGCAGTGTAACGGAGAGAATAAGCCTTCATCCTCTCTTCCTTCTTGGTTAGATCCGCCATTAATGCCTGAGAAGTTGGTTCAAAAAAAGAGTTTGACAATCCATTCAACGCATTTAGTAAGATGAACCATAATGGATGTTCTGCAATACTGAATCCGTAGAAGACCAGGGAAATTGTGATTAAAGATACCATCAGGACTGGTTTTCGTCCAAATCTGTCAGATAAGTGTCCCCCTATGAAACCACCGATCGTTGCTATAAGCGGGCTTATTCCAACAGTCAAACCGATCATCAAAGGGTGCATTTCCATGTTCCTGGAAAGGTATATCGCCAGGAAAGGCATGGTCATGAACATGGCCCCTCTTGATAAAACCGTTCCCGTCAAAAGAACCCAAATGATCGGATGAAACTGGTTTATATAGTTTTTAAGATTATTCATCAGGAAGTCCCCCCTCTTCGCTATCCATAAATTACTATATATCGAAGAGGTTTATAAGTAAATTTTATTTTATTTATGATTTAACATTAAAAATACTTATCGCTAAGTGTTTAGATTGACTAGCCTTTAGTCTATCTATGAAAACAGCATGATCATAATTGGAACAGTTATAATGCTCAGGGAAGTTGTAACCAGTGTGCTGAAGGAGACCAGGTCGGGTTCAGTATCGAATTGGACAGCAAACATCGTTGTATTGGCAGCGGTAGGCATTGCTGCGAGAACAATTAGTACACTCGCAAGCAGACTATCCAGGGAAAGCAGAACCGTAATGGCATAAGCGATCACCGGAGAGATGACCATTCTAATAAGAATCACACCTGATAATTCTTTCATTTTCACATTCTTCTTTGATATGCTGGCCAATTGCATTCCCAGAACAAGCATGATGGTAGGAATTGCAGCTGATGCGATAAGATTCATCCCATTATAAATAAAATCAGGTATAGAGACTGACGCGATCTGCATGAGGATTCCGCCAATTGAGCCATAAAGAACCGGCATTTTCAGGATTTTAACTAATGACGCTTTCAAAGTCCCTCCACTTTTGCTTCCTTTTGCAGCAAAATACAAACCGACCGTATTCATTAATAGAGATTGAATGACCATCATAATGACTGCATATTGAAAACCCGTTTCCCCAAATGCAAAGAGAATTACCGGCACACCATAGTTTCCACTATTCATAAAGGCTCCTGCCAATACGAAAGCAGGTGTTTTACTGTGAGGACGGTTAGTCATCCTTCCTGCGATGAATGACACAAGGATTAACCCAAACAGGAGAAGAACACAAAACAGCAAGATATATAGATAATCCATATTCAGATCATTTTCATAAAAGGTTTGAAACGCCAAAAATGGCAGCATTAAATATAGAGCTGCCGTTGAAATGGACTTAATATCCAAGTTAAGCAGCCTTTGTCCTGCAAAGCCAACAGTCAGGATGATAAAGACAGGTATTACAATTAAAATAAAGCTCATTCTCAAAACTCCAAATCAATATTTTTCTAAAATAACAATCTAACCATTGTATTAGTATAATTCAATTTGCGATATCCTGCCTGCCTTTTGCCTGACAATTTATGTCTTTATTCCATCTTGAAAAGTATATAAGTGGTAACTACTGTAAATTCAACCATGACTAACCAATACAAACTTAATACAGTTGTGATAAAATCAACAATTCACAATAAAAAAGCAGATAATTCTCTTGAGAATTAATCTGCATTTTTTCCATGATTTAAAGCTTTAAACCGCTAAAAGGGACTGTCCCTTTTTCAGCTTTTATGAGCTAAAGTGATCAATTCACCTAGTGAGTCATATTATCTCTTTTGACGTCGACATAGAGCGAACCGTCTTTTTGAACTTCAGCATAAAAAACCTCTGAAACAGACTGAATTCCTTTTTGTCTTAGCTGGGACATAAGCCATTCTTCCTGAAGGTTCAGTCTCTTCAAGTTGTTATCAATCACTCTTCCATCAGCAATGACTTCTGTCGCTGCAGGATGAATTCCACTAGTGTATGGGATATTCAAATCATTTTTTGATACGGTTTGTTGTGCCTGTTTCTTAAGAACAGATAACTTGCCGTTTGTTTCAAAAATTGCATAATCCACATCACTCATGGAAAACACCTGTTTTTCCCTGAGCAGGGCCAATAATCCATCTACATCCAACTGTGTTTTTTTAAACTGTGCTCCATTATTTTTCCTTGTTTGACAACAATGATTGGTTCTCCCTCGATGATTTTCCGGGCGCCTTTTGACTTAATGTCTATGTAAGCAAAAGTAACCGTTAGTATCAGCCAGCCCGTAAGCGCAAGGACACCATTTCGAATACTCAATTCTGCTGAGACGACAATTGTTCCTCCGATATTCCCAACGGCAATCGCCGAAATGAAATTAAAGAAAGTCATTTGGCTGATTTCTTTTCTCCCTGAAAGCCTCGCCATTATGAATAACGAAACAAATGCAATGACGACTCTTATTGTAAGTTCAAGTATGCTCATTTTTTAAATACCTCCTTCTTTTTATTCTCTGTAAAAAGAAGGTTTATTATTGGTTTATTTTCAGCACGTGTGCTGGTAAGGCCGGAAGCAGAAAGTGAAAAACCTATTTCCGCAGACTTGTTGAATGCCTTTTCATAAAATTAAACCACCACTATGTTCTCTCTTGATGTATATTCCTTTTATCCCTCATTAGTCGTCGGAAGGTTAACAAGTTACATGGCGGTGGGTCTTTTTAAAGTTTAAACAATGAGAAAATAAGTGCCAAAGATGAGGGCGATGATAATGACGAAAACGGCCAGGGTGATAATAGTGACTCTTGAGGTACGGAAAGACTGAGTATTGATGGCATCTATTTTTCTAATATAGGCAGCGAGCGCCATGATGATAGTCAGGATTCCAAGGCAAACAGACGATAAGCCAATAATGTTGGCAAGAAGATCGCCGATGGGAGACAGTTTGTCTGCCATTGTAAAATGAAGGTTCGTTACAAGAAAACCGACCCCTATGATGGCAATGGCTGTGCGAATCCAAGCCAGAAATGTCCTCTCACTCGCCAAATGCTGCTGGATATACTTTGAGTCAATGGTGCTTTTAGAATCATGGTCAGGACTTTCACGATTTGTCATGATACCCCTCCTTTAAGCTTTGTACATTGCTGCGGCCTGTCCTGCAGATTTTATTGTTTTTGTCCGATGAATTGGATAACATGTGACAGTCCATTATGCAAATCTCCTTCATGGCGAGTGACTTCTCCCATGAAAAAGTGGATGATTTTCCAATCGTGGAAGGTATTCAAAAAGTCTTCCGGACGGTACAGCATGGTTTCTTCCTTTGGTCCGCCGCTCTTATAAGGAATTTGAAAGATAGAATACACTTCGCTCACAAAATACCCTCCAGGCTTAACAGTCTCCTTTATTCCCTGCAGTGTTTTTTGCCTAAGATCCTCAGGGAAGTGGCCAAAGATACACACTACCCCATCCCAATGATTTTGTTTGAAAGAAGCCTTTTCCAAGTCAATTAATTCTGTATGTACCTGCACCTTTTTCGAGAGGGCAAGCTTTTTGGTTTTTGCAAGCCCAGAAGCTGCATAGTCCCATGAAGTTACATTCATTCCCTGAGAAGCAAGATAAACAGCATTCCTTCCTTCTCCTTCTGCAATTGCCAATACCTCACCTGATAGATCCGATTTAGCCATTGCATTTTTCATAAATATATTTGGTTCAGTCCCGTAGACATATTTATCTTGTTTGTATCTTTCATCCCACTTGTTCAACCCTATCCTCTCCTTCGCGTTATGTACAGTTTATAACCTCTCTTTTAGAAGTACCCTTGTTGTAAAAAAATATTTTAATAATTGGTAAACAAAAGGCCCCTTACTCGATTGAGCAGGGTCCTTTCATCAGGGTCTTTGAGGTAAACTTTGCTGCTATTAATAGTGCCTTTTGAAATAAACGCCATTATTCACCGGAAATATCCTGCCGAGTATATAAAAGAGCAGCTCTCTTCGTTACAAAGAGAGCCCGCTTCTTGATTGTTCCTGAAAGCAACACTATATCGAATACAACCTTAATTAAAATATTTTATTCAGCAGTAAAATGACTCCTGCCAGGAGCCATATGAGAACACCAGGTCAGATGGGAGGAATCGATCTCTCATACTTTCCGGGATTCTTTGTATTGATGCCTCAGGTGCCCTTGCTGCACTTTTGATGTTTTTTCATATAAAGTCCCTCATGGTCAGTGTTATTAGACACGAAGCACCTTAAAGTCTCCGCCTCCAAGCAGTGTTTTTACATAATCGATTTTGGCATCATCAAAATAAACCTTGTCCTTTTCATTAACAAGAAATTGAATCCCTTCAATTTCAGTAACTTCATCTTTTTCTAAAGCTGACTCCTCCAGAGTCAGACGCAGTTTAGGACCTCCTCAACCAATGCCCATTTCAAGGCGGATAAATGGTTTCTTTCCTGATTCGATAACGTCTTTCACTTGGGAACGAATGACATCAATTGCTGCTTGAGTCACTTTAACCATGTGTATCCCTCCTTTTCTAAATCTTTCTCCAGTTAATATCATTGCTTAACCAGAGCAGTGCTGTCAAATACCGTATAGTTTGATTTTACCCTTTTGACAGTAGGGTATAACAACGAAATACTAATTATTATAGTATATCCATCCAAATCTTTATGGCTGTGCCCAAAATCAGGAATGCCAGTATAAATTGAAGTATCTTTGTGTTTACCTTCTTACCAGCCATTGCACCAAGTGGTGAGGCAATCAAGCTGGCGACTACCATTACTAGTGCAGGGAGATAATCCACCTGTCCCGTTGTGATCTTTCCGACTGTAGCTCCTATAGAAGAGATGAATGTAATGGCAAGTGAAGATGCAATGGTCATTCGGGTAGGGATTTTCAGTACGACAAGCATGATGGGCACTAGCAAGAAGGCACCGGCTGCCCCGACAATTCCTGCCCCGACTCCAACAATCAGAGCCAGTGAAGCTGCCAGCCACTTATTGAACACTACTTTATCAAGAGGAATGTCATCAATCCCTTTTTTAGGAATGAACATCATGACAGCTGCAATGAGTGCTAACACGCCGTACACTAAATTGATGCCGCCTTCCGACATCGCTTTAGAACCAAAACCGCCAATGAAGCTGCCGATTAATATAGCTCCACCCATGTAGGCTATCAGTGTCTTGTTCAGGTAACCGCCCTTACGGTAAGCCCAAACACCCCCGATTGTGGCGAAAAAAACCTGCACAGCGCTGATGCCCGATACCTCGTGGGCACTGAATGCCGCTAAGCCAAATATAGGCGGAATATATAGAAGCATTGGATATTTGATTATCGAACCGCCGATTCCCAGCATTCCGGAAATATATGAACCTATGAAACCAATTAGAAATATAACGATAATAAAACTCAAATCCATTTGGAGTCCTCCTTAAAAGAGGGAACCGTCTTCGGTTCCCTTACAATATTAACCTTTTCTGATCCAGAACTTGAAAACATCGTTCTCTTCTTCATGGTGGACAAGTTCATGCCCGCCGGATTTAGTCCATGCAGCAAGGTCGCTTTTTGCTCCTTTGTCTGTAGCATGAATTTCCAATATGTCTCCTGATTGAAGCTCATTGATTGCCTTTTTTGTTCTTACGATAGGCATTGGGCAAGCAAGCCCTTTCGCGTCTAATACTTTTGTTGATTCCATTGATATAGCCTCCTGTTGATTCATTATTAAACCTGATTATGTGTAATGTGAGAGCAATAAATAATACTAATATGAGCAGATATAACTCGCTAAAGACTCCGGCAGGTTTTATCCTGCCTTAAAACTTAAACTCTTATCGTACTGCACATCGGTTTGGTCCGATTTCCATTTCTCTCTGCTCATCATTATCTGGTGTGATTTTGCCCATGTTCGTCTTCCGGATCTCTAGATAGGCATTTGGCTGAGGAGGAAGATTTTCTGTTACAAGGGCTCTGAATTCTGCTTCGTCCTCAATGTTTAAGCCATGGTTCTTCTCAAAGAGGACTCCAAGCTTTTCAGAAACGCTGCCGTCCTCGTTCAATTCGTCAATAATCATAAAGTGAGCAGGAAGGACAACCAGCTCATCTGATAACTCTTTGTAGCGAGTGTAAAGGGTTTCTCTTAAGTCACCGACCCAATCATCAGCCAGCCCTGCAAGGTCAGGTCTTCCGATAGAGTCAATGAAAAGGATGTCTCCTGTCATCAAATATTGCTCATCCACGACGAAAGAAGTGGATCCGATCGTGTGGCCGGGTGAATAAAGGGCATGAATATTGATTGTTGTGTTTCCAATCTTAACTTCGTTTCCATTTTCCAAAGCCGCATATTCAAAAGTTACTTCCTCTGCATCTTTCGGGGGCAGCCAGTAGGTGGCACCTGTCTTCTCCGCAATAATCCTGCCGCCGGAAATATGATCGGCGTGTAGATGGGTATCAAATACATGAGTGATATTCGCATTGATGCTTGAAGCAAACTCAATATAGACATCTGCCATTCTAGTAGAATCGATGATGGCTGCTTCACCATTTGAAACCACCATATATGAGAGACAGCCCTTGCCAATCCTTACAAATTGGTAAAGTTCTCCCCCGTTTTTCAGGTCACCGACTTTAACAGGCTGCAGGTGTTCACTCCATGCTTTCATACCACCTTCAAGATAAGCTGCATCCAAACCTTCTTCAGAGAGCATTTCTGCCACCATCACAGAAGAACCTTCTTTTGCACAGACAACAAGAATATCCATGTCAGCCGGAAGTTTATCCTTGATTTCCTCGACTCCATCCAGAAGATCGAAATACGGAACATTCAAGTATTCAAACTTCTTGCCTTCAATCTTCCAGTCTTGATAAGCCTCTTCATTCCGTACATCCAGGATGAAAAGTTCTTCGTCATTAAAGATTTTCTTAGTTATTTCGGTTGAGTTCATTGCTTTAACAGTCATTATTAATTACCCCCTTAGGTATTATTATTACTAAAAATTTTAAAGAACTTATTGTATATAAAATTATTATTACTTATCTACTGATTCAGTGACGCCGTTCCATTGACTCATTCCAGGAATCACATTGATAACATTAGTAAAGCCATTTTGTGCAAGTTTCTGGGCAGCAAGGTCGCTTCTGCTTCCAGTACGGCACACCACAAAAATTTCATTTTCTTTCTTCAATTCCATCATACGTTCTTCTAACTCTCCCAAAGGAATTGAAATGGCATTTGGAATGTGCTTAAAGGCATATTCTGCTGCTTCCCTGACATCCAATACCGAAATATCTTCATTCAATTTAGCTGCCAGCTCTTCGTTTGTGGCCACGTTAGGGTGTTTTTTTTCAATTGATTCTTCTCCTGAAGCTTTTCTCAAATAATGTTTCAACACATCGCCTTCTTCAATGGTCCCCAGATATTGATGCCCGGCTTTTTCGGCCCAGGCCTTGATATCTGCTTTCGATCCTTTATCTGTAGCTGCCACTTCCAGCACCTGGCCGGCTTCAAGTTCATTTATAGCTTTCTTTGTTTTCACGATTGGCATTGGACAAGCTAAACCTTTTGCATCCAACACTTCATTAGCTTTAATTTGTTCCATTTTAAAACCTCCAGTTTTATAATTTAATACTCCGAGGGGTATTATTTTTGTTAAAAAAATTATTCTGTTTTGCCTTCCCAAGCCAGCATGCCGCCATTCATATTGGTCACCTTGTAGCCTTGACTTTCTAAAAATTGACATGCGCGACCGCTTCTTCCGCCTGAACGGCAAACCATGATGTACTCCTGCGATTTATCTAACTCACTCATTCGAAATTCAACTAATCCTAATGGAATATTGACAGCTCCAGGGATTTTTCCATCGGCCACTTCATCCGTTTCACGTACATCAATGATATTGGCCGGTTTACCTTCATTTACAATCGATTCAAGTTCTTTAGGTGTGATTTCTCTCATATTAAAACTCCTCCCTGTTAGCTCTTTTCCTATAGCACATGCTGGGGAAAAGAGCATGAAACTAGCGAATAGGTTATTATTTAGACCAGGCGCTCATGCCGCCTTTTACATTGGCAACTTTATTGAAACCTTTTTTTCTCAATAGCTTGGCCGCTTTGTTGCTTCTTGTGCCGCTTTGGCAGATCAGCACTATTTCCTTATTAGAAGTTAGTTCTTTAGTGTTGTAAGGAAGTTCATACAAAGGGATGTTTTTAAATTCTTTTATACTTCTTTTGTTAAATTCACCTTTTGTACGTACATCTATGAACATTTTATCTTTATCCTGCAGTTCATTTTCCAGATCAGCTGTAGTGATGTGCCGTACACCTCTGGCTGGCATAAGACGCATAATAATGATGATGACTAAAATACCGACAAGGATATACCTCATGTACTCCAAGTTATTGCCCCCTTATTAGATGAACAGGTTAACGTTTCCGTCTTCTGCATCCGCTAAATATGCCGCAACCCCAGCATACTCGATATTATCTAATAACTCTTCTTTTTGCAAACCAAGAAGATCCATTGTCATCGTGCAAGATACCAATTTAACATCCTGTTCTTGAGCCATTTCAATCAAAGCTGGAAGTGACATGGCATTGTGTTTCTTCATGACACCCTTAATCATCTTAGGTCCCATGCCGGCAAAGTTCATATTGGAAAGCCCCATCTTATCTGCGCCTCTTGGCATCATCTTACCGAACATCTTTTCCATGAAACCTTTTTTCACTTGAATATTTTCATCTTTGCGGAGTGCGTTCAATCCCCAGAAAGTATGGAAGATGGTTACTTCATGATCATAAGCCGCAGCTCCGTTTGCAATGATGTAAGCAGCCATGGCTTTATCATAATCTCCACTGAATAATACTATGGTTGTTCTTTTTTGTCTGACATTTTTTCTCCTCCAGTTATATTCTATATTTACCCCTACCCACAGGGGTATTATTGAAATGAAAAATTTTTATCCTTTTTTAATCCAAAAAGTAAAGATATCACTTTCTTCTTTATGATCCAGCATCTCGTGCCCGCTTGATTTAGCCCAGGCAGTTAAGTCGTTCTTAGCTCCTTTATCCGTTGTAAGAACTTCAAGAACTTGACCTGTTTCAATTTCATTCATAGCCTTCTTGGTTTTTACGATTGGCATCGGACAAGCCAATCCCTTTGCATCTAATACTTTATCTGCATTCATTTTCATTCCTCCAAATATTTTAATTTTAATTACCCATAGGGGTATATTACTATGTGAAAAAAAGGATGTCAACCCCTTATGCTTTATCTGCTTTTAACAAGCAGGTTGACAGCCTCTTTGATCATCTCGTCAGATTTCTCTCCGCGCTTCTCTGCTTCTAGAACACATTCAACGAGATTGGAACTCACAATCACTCCGACTGTTCTGTCTACTGCAGAACGGACAGCGGATAATTGAGTAATGACTTCTTTACAGTCTTTGTTCTCTTCCATCATCTTCAAAACGCCTCTTAATTGGCCTTCCATCCGCTTTACGCGATTTTTGACCCCATCGTTATATTCCATAACAATACCCCTTTCCTTTATTCTGTTTTGGCGGAGATTGTTTTTCAGTCAATGTATAACCAGTTACCTCATACCCTTTTCTTTTAAGCATCCTGATGCTCATGTTTTTTTCAAGCGAAGAGGATGCAGCGATATGAATACGGGTGGATGTAAGATCGTCCCAGTTTCTTTCCATATATGCTACTGGTAAGTTAATAGCCCGTGGTATAGGACTGGCAGATGACTGGTTATAATCCCGAACGTCTAATATGAGAATCGATTCCGCTGATGGCAGTTCAGTACTGCACTGAACTCCTTTAACGGGAAAGTATCTATTATATAGTGCAATTAATATGCTGCTTATTACTATGATAATCAATAATAACATTTTCTTACCACCCTTATCAATTTATAAGGAATTATCTTGTTTACATCACCTATTATATACCCCTATAGGTATAATGTCAACCTTGTTTCTGCCCATAGTCATAACACTCTTTGGATGTTCGGGATAATACTGATGGACTTTTTGCTAATATAGCTAAGCCCTTTATGAAGTATGTTAAAAAAGGTAAACACCCTGCTAGGAAGGGAAAGCCTTGCGTGAAGAAATGTATTATAAAACAAAACACCCTGCTAAAATAGCATAACACCCTGTGAAGCAAGGTGATTAAGAGGAAAACACCCTGCTAAATGGCAGAGCCTCCGTAAAGCATAGTAATAGGAAACTAATGATCCAGGAGTACGGTAAATGCTTCGATTCCAATGCCTAAGTCGTCTCGTTGAGCAATCATATTATTTCACTGCCGCAACATTAACACATCAAGATAAGCATTACCAATAACAGTGCCTGCAGAATAGATGAGGATTATAGAAAAGGATGAACCCCTGTGGATTCATCCTATAAGTTTCTTCTTTCTTAAATGCTATTTTTCATACATCCTATTAGGCGGTCTTCGATATCTTTTGCAAATTCTTTCATCTTTTCATCATTCAGCATGGAGATAAGTGAAGTTGGCTTAGGCATGCCAATCTTTGTTTCTCCATTTTCTTCATAGACGACCATTTTACATGGAAGAAAGTAGCCGGCCATCGTATTTTCGTTCAGTACTCTTTGAGCTTCTTTTGGATTGCAGACTTCCAGGACTTTAAACTCTTTTTCAAACTCTAGTCCTTTTTCCTGGAGCTTCTCCTTAATATCAAAGGTCCAGAGCACCCCGAATTGTTCTTCCTTCAGGCTGGTTTCAAGGCTTTGGACTGCCTCATCGATGGTTTTCTGGGTTGAAAGGGTATAATCAAACATGTATATTCTCTCCTCTTTATTGGAATTTGACCAGTCTTTATCTGACTGCACAGCGGTTAGGCCCTGTTTCCATAATGGTCTGTTTTTCTTCGTCGGGACTTTCTTTCCCCATATTGGTTTTACGGATCTCTTCATAAGAGTTAGGCTGCGGCGGGAGGTTTTCAGATACCGTTTTCCTGAATTCTTCCTCACTTTCTATATTAAGTCCATGGTTTTCCTGATAGAGGGTACCGAGCTTTTTAGAAATGCTTCCATCGTCATTCATCTCATTGACTCCAGTATAATGCGCAGGCAGAACAATTAAATCATCAGCAAGGTTTTTATAGCGGCGGTAAAGGGTTGTACGCAAATCTTCAACCCAATCTTCCGCTTTTCCTGCCAAGTCAGGCCGGCCGATCGAATCGATGAAAAGGATATCCCCTGTCAATAAATAGTGGTCATCGATGATGAATGAAGTACTTCCGATGGTATGCCCCGGCGAGTATAAAGCTTCAATGATTGAATATCCCACCTCATATCGGTCTCCGTCTTTGACCGCCTTATAAGAAAACTGCACTTCTTCTGCATCTTCCTGGGGCAGATAGTACTCCGCTTTGTTATTTTCAGCGAGCTCTCTCCCTCCTGAGATATGATCGGCATGTAAGTGGGTATCAAGCACACGGGTCAATTTGACATCATTTTCACTCAACACTTTTCTATATGGTTCAGTAATCCGGGCAGCATCGATGATAGCCGCTTCCCCATTGGATTGAATTAAGTACGACAAGCACCCTTTGCCGATCCGTACAAACTGATGTAGTGTTCCTCCCTCCTTCAGGTCTGCGATCTTAATTGGCTCCAGATGTTCGCTCCAGGCACTCATTCCTCCTTCAATTGAGATAACATCTGTGTATCCTGCATCTGCAATTTCCTTCGCTGCCTTAACAGAGGAATTCCCCTTTGCACAGATCACATGAATTTCCTGAGACTTAGGCAGCTTATCGAGGAATGGATCAATGCCTTTTTCTTTGATTTCTGAGAAAGGTGCATTGATAATATCCACCTTTCTTCCTTCTACCTTCCAATCATCAAAAGCATCGGTGTCTCTAACATCAACGATAAAAACTCTTTCTTTGCTTATAACTTTATGTGCTAATTCTTTAGCTGATATGTTCTTTACAGTCATTAATGTGCCTCCTTTTGTTAAGTCCTTCAATATTCCCTTACCCCTATCGGTATTATTTACACTTCTTTTTTAAAAGTTTAAGTCTGCTTATATTGTGTATTGGTTAGGGGTCCTATTCTTGTCGGTTCTTCTAAAATGATAAGGTTGCTGCCTTGCCATATATCTCAGTCAAACACCATCTTTATGGAGCAATATTGAAAAAATGGACACTATTATATGTGTAAAAAGATATGGTTTCAAAGGGTAGACCTTAGATGGCGGGTGGAAGATTTGATCTGCTGTAAAGGCAATTATCGCTATCCTTACCAAAAAGCTTTCTGGAAGAGAACACCTCTTTTTGTTCTTCTGCTAATTCCTTACATGAAAAAAAGCGAAAGAAGCCTTTCGCTTTTTAACCTCTTATTATTCTTTTACAGTGATGACTATTTTTCCACGGGCATGATGAGTTTCACTTAAAGCATGCGCTTCCTGAAGTCCCTCTGCACTAAAAGGAAATCTTTTTCCAATTACAGGTTTTAAATTACCTGAAGAGTAAGCGTCCGCCAGCTTCTGTAATTACTCCCCATTAGGATCGAGCCAGACAAAGCCGGCATTAACTTTCGCTTTCTTTGCTTCTTCTTCATCAGGGGGTGAGACAATGGAAACCAGTTTACCGTTTTCTTTCAGCACCAGGTAACTGTTTGACTGGACTTCGCCGCCAATAGAATCCAATACAAGGTCTACGTCTGACAAAACTTCACTAAACTCTTCCTCTTTATAGTTGATTATACGATCTGCGCCAAGTGATGTGAGAAAATCAATATTCTTTTCGCTGGCTGTCGTAATGACCTCTGCTCCAAAACTTTTTGCAATTTGGATAGCAAATATCCCTACACCACCGGCTCCAGCATGAATGAGCACTTTATCTCCCTGTTGAATTTTCCCGGAATCTACAAGGCATTGCCAAGCTGTCAGTCCTGCAAGCGGGATTGACGCTGCTTCCTCGAAGCTCATCTCTTCAAGCATTTTAGCCAGAAGATGGGAATCGACTGCTGTATATTCCGCATAGGTGCCTCTGTTAGTGGTTGCGGGCCTTGCGAAAACACGGTCTCCCTTTTTGAAACCAGACACATTTTTCCCGGTTTCCGCTATAATTCCTGCTGCGTCCCATCCAAGAATAATGGGGAACTTAAAGGGCAGCATTTCTTTCAAATATCCTTCTCTCAGTTTCCAATCGATTGGGTTAATTGATGTGGCGTGGATTTCCACCAGTACCTGGTCATCTCCTATAGCTGGAACTTCCAACTCTCTTTCTTGCAGGACCTCTTTCCCGCCGTATTGATCTATTACGATAGCTTTCATCATGCAGCCTCCTTATATGCCCGTTATTTATTTGATACTGTAGCTTTCCTCAATTAGTTACTATTCAATCATAAGTGATAGAGAACTATTCCAATTCCACCTACTTACACAATGAAAATAAGGGATGCTCACATCATAGTCTTACTTGCTTTACCAGCTTTTTTAAATTTTGATTGAGCTGCTTTCTTATCTTTGGAAACTCGTTTTCATTAACATCGACCTGCTCACTTAATCGATTTGTTTCATTCAGCCAGTCTCGCAGGTCAATGATATCTCCGTACTCTTTTTGGAATTTTTTATAGTGCTTAGCTTTCTTTGAGTAGTCTTTTGTCTCAATAAGATCGAGGAAACTGTAGATATATCTCAGCTTTTTCGCCTTTTTTCGGACACTGTGAAGTGCATTCAGCCCTTTATCCGACTTTTTATCTTTAATTCCCTTATATTCTTTCACCCGCTCATTAAAATCCTCTTCATATTGACTGGCAGCTGTCTCTGTATCCAGCCTGATGATATAATCCTCTAATTCATCCCGTAAAAAGGCTTCCCACAATAGTATAAATTCATCATCAATTATTTTGGGCAGTTGCTGCTGCAATTTCTTGCGGTGTTTTTCTCTTTCTACTATGGCTTCTTGGGCGAAGTTTTTGTAAACATCCATGTATTGGCCGGTTTCGGCTTCTTTTTCAAATGCCTCAATGAATACATCGTCCTCTCTTACTTCTCCTAAGAAATCGTGTGCTTCTTTCAAACGTTTATTTAATGGATGCTCCTTTTTCATTCCAATGAATCTAAGAAGTGTACGCAGTCTTCGCCCTTTCGTTCTTGCTTTGTGGACGTTTTCTGAACCTGCCGAGGTAATGGCTGCTTCACAGTATCCCTTGTACTTTTTAAAGAGTTTATCAAGGACTATGGACCACTTTTCAAATACAGCTTTGGTCCCGGTTTTAATACAGTCCTCACAAACAAGTGTTTTCTTTACTGAAAGAAGTGCCTGGTTGCTGCCGCATATGACACAGGAGGGTGCACTCCCTTGCAGAACGCCCTCTTCCCCTTGCAGGTAAAGACCGACTACTGTGCCGGTCTCCCATTCCAGTTTCTTCAAATATTCAGGAGGAAGGGCCAGGCGTCCGCTTTCATCAAGGGGCACCTTCTTGCCTCGCCCTGTACTTCCGAACTTTATTAAGTGACTCTTATTATCAATTCTCATAACCAAGTAATCTTCAAGATTCAAAGCTTTTCTTACATCAACAGGGAAAACGATCCGTCCCATGTCGTCAATAGTTCTGGTGACTGATATAATATTCATTATCAGACTTCCCTTCTTGTACGTGATACAAATCCTTTCCCTATAGTCCAATATAAAAAACTAACATTATTTCAGGCCTTATCCATTTCTTGAGTGTAGATGATTCCTTTTGCGCTCCTAATGTTTAACCACGAATTATTTTAAAACTTCTGCTTTTGACAAAAAAGCATTCCAGCCGATTGTCTCGGCTGAAATGCTTTATTTAAGTCAATTGAAATCCTTCTATTCATCCACCCCGGTTTATTCGAGCTTTCTGGACTACAAGAAAATTATTCTATTTCAGCTTAATAGTGACGTCGAAAGCTTCTTCTCTTCATTTGCCCACTTCTCAATATTACGGTAGATTTCCTCGCTGAGTACTTTATAACCGGCTGCAGTTAAATGAATGCCATCGTCACTAATGTAGTCAACCAGGTTTCCAGCTTTTTTGAGTGCAGACCTGACATCTACTTTAAGAGTGCTGCATTCCTCTGCCAGTTTGTTTAAATTCCGGTTGTAGAGGCCATGCCAATAGTCGATGCCGCCGACTTCACTGATCCAGTGGCTGATGGAAGGGCTGTACCTGCCTGAAATATTTTTATAATACCTGACAGGATCCAAAGGCGGGAGAGTCGCGATCACGGGAGTAATTCCATGCTCCTTAAGATTCGTGATGATGCTCTTTATATTATCTATGTATTGATTCATCGGTACAATCGCTTTATGTTCTTCCCAAGGCTTTTCGGCAACTTCATTCCATTTGAAGTTACAGTCATTTCCCCCGATTTCAATGATCACATATTGAGGATTTTCATTGATTACGTCCTTTTCGAGTCGTTCCAAGAGATGGTGGGAATTATCATTAAATACACCTTTATTAATGACAGATACTTCTTTATTGTTTTCGGAAAATAATTGTTGAAGGGCATTAGGGTAATTTTCTTTCAAGATACGAAGCCTGCCTTTTACAAAGGAAACCCCGCGTGTCAAGCTGTCACCAAAGCAAACGATTTTCATTATTGACACCCTCTTATACTAGTAAAATAAGTTTTTATTATTTTACCATAAATTATCAGGATGTCTTTAAATATTGCTCAGGAAAGGCAGCCTATTATAAGTAAAACTTGGTATGCTTTTGAAAAGTATTCTTCTGCAAAGTCTAAGGCCTTTTAACACTGACAGATCATTAAGTTGTTGCCATCTGGGTCTTGGAAGGTAAAGTAATGCTCATGCTGGATTTCTGATTCCAGTTTAACACCTTTTTCCTTCATGTATTGGTAGGCTTCAACGATATTTTCCGTATTAATATGAAAGGGTGAAATTTTATAGGTGTTCTCCCTGGAATAGATTTTGCTGTCCAATATAATATCTGTACCTTCCATCGGCAAGGTGTAAAGGTGTCCAAACATTAAATCGCCATCAGCGGGAAATCCAAAAATGTCACAATACCAATCACGTGCTTTTTCTATATCACTTACAGGGATGAAAATTACCCCGATTTTTCTCGTCAGCGGGTTTTTCAAAATACATTCCTCCTCACTTTACTCCTACCGTCTCTATTCGCCAGTCACAGCTATTTTCCTCCAGAGATTTATACTGGAAGTTCTTTAGTTTTTGTAATAAAAAACCCGGGCAGCACCCGGGTATAGGAGAGTCAGCGTTTATTGAATTTATTGTCCGGTGCTATTTCATTGGCAAATTCAGCCATTGCCTGCTGGAGCATACTCATATTCCTGTTCTTCATGAGCCCTCCCTGAACTATGCCGGATGAGTGGGTATTCGTCCGTCTGCGATTCAAGCCATACGCAGCTGCACTCATTCCGAGGCTGAGAATGGAGCTCCACATCATTCTTCTGTTCATACCTTTTCTTCGGCCAAACAAATTCATAAAGGAAGATCTCCTGCGGCTGAAAAGCCTTGACAACAAATTATTCAAACGAAACACCTCTTCGTATAGAATGGGAAAGAACCAATGGCTCTTTCCAGGATTAGTATCCTCGTATCACAGAAGGCATATAGCTGGAAAATTTTTTCGGTTTTTAAAATATACTTCCAGTGCCTTTATAATCTAGTCTTCTTGCTCAAGAGGAATACGATAGTGGTCACATTCCAATGATGTTTCGAATAAATCGATTCCATCGTTTCTTTAAAATATCATCCGCACAGGAAAGCTTACCGCTCTGATTAAAAAGCATTTTATTGCCAACGAAGTCCTCCTTAACAAATACTGGATAGCTGTCTTGTTGAACATTTACCTGCTCTTGATTATAGTGACAAAACCGCAAAATCTTCCATCACCTGTTCCTATATCTTCTGCTTCCAAGACCTTTTAACCTATGGTGTCCGCGAATGAGGAAGAATATCAATATGCTTAATGATAATGATGACAGACTAAAAAAGGAAATCGTCTATAATTGCAATACTAAATCTGCCTTCTGTTTAGGGGATACAGCCTTCAAGTAAAAATCTTCCGCCTTCCAATACCTGTTGCGGAATTTATCTGGATTTTTTTGTGTTTGCTCGCTTTCTCTTTGAAATCTTATTTCTTTAGGGCAGTCCAAAAATACCGTAAAATCCAAAAACCCCCTCCATTCCTGTCGCTGAAGAAATACTCCTTCAACTATAATGACACATTCTTCAGGCAGATAAATCGATTGCTGTGTGTGTGAATCCAAGGTACCATCATAGAAGTGGAGGTTCAATGTTTTTGAAAAATGAAGTTTTTTAAAGAAATTCTGCCGGATTGAGTGCAGATCCCATTGCAGAAAGTAATACTCAAACCACTCATCGCGACCGGTATTATACCTTTTCTTTTTCTCGACGATATGATCATCGATATGGAAAACGGTGTGGGGTATATTCTCTTTCTCCAGCTCTTGGCAAAGGTTTTCGGTTAAAGTCGTTTTGCCAGACCTGCTCAGTCCGTCGATAGCAAGTATGAAGCGTTTTGCATTTTTATTTTCTTTGACCGCTTTTATCAGCTGTTGAAGATGATCTTCCAACCTATCTCCCTCCTCAGTTTCTGGATATTTTCAAGGTTATATCACAAAATAAAATGATTATTCCGCTTTTTCGGAAATTTAAGAAGCTCCTCCGAAAATTATTCGGAGTTACCTCACTAATCGAATGTTCTGTTGTGCTGCAGTACAACTTGTTTGCACTGTTTTCTTGGAACCGTTATCCTGTTTAGAAAGGTGGTGGTACAAATGGGGAAACCAGAAGAATTGACTGAAATAACTATTATTCAAAAGGACACACCAAATAAGATTCGAGAAGCTTATATAGGTGAGTTCGAGGAACCTGTTGTATTTGGTGTACACGGAGGAGTCAAAAAGTTTTATGGCGTGGAACCCGAAGTGGAGTATCCATCCACTCTGGATCACATTGTTGCCGCAGCAGGCGGCTGACTGGTCGGGACCTTATCAGGCGCGCTGGAGGCGCGTAAAATACCAACGTCACCGGACTTGGTCTCTGCCAAAGTTCAAGGTGTGATTGAAGCTCCAGAAGGAGTTTTGAAAATCACTGCAATCAACTGCCGATATTATTTAAAAGTGCCGGAAGGAAAACGTGATGCTGCCGAACGGGCATTATCTGTTTTCGAAAGAGGATGTCCTGTTGCACAGACGCTGAAAGGCGCCATTGATTTTGATCATTCGTGGGAAATTGAAGAGTATTAAAAGCACATATTCCGTAGTCTTGGTTTTAATTAAGAAAATCAAAAAGAAAACGCCTATCTCACTTGGATGATAGGCGTTTTTGATTTGCAGCTTTACATGTGAGTCTGTTTGAAGCCCCTCTTTTAAATGCAGTCTGTCTTATGCATTAAAAGTTTGCAATTAATTCGGCATCTTATCAATGAATAAACCAGATTACATTAGAAATTCTTGTCCATTTTTGTTGAAGTTTACAGGTTTTCTAAAAATACCCTTATGACATCTGCCCCGCCGATGAAAGTTCCTAGTGAGCTTCCCAGGTTGGCAAGTACAACAATCAATAATACCCTGGTGACTTTGTTGTTCCAAAAGCCTTTTACACTTAAAACGTCTTCTGGCAGTGTCTCAAAGTCGTTGACATTCGGACGGCGGAAGTAAGCTTGGACGAATCCGGCGAACCAGCCTGCTGCAAGAAGCGGATTCAAAGAGGTGATAGGAGCAACCACGAATGCTGTCAGTATTGCAAGCGGATGACCCAGCCCAATCGCTGTCCCTAATGCAGAGAAAGAACCGTTCCAAAGGACCCAGCTGATTGTCTGCTGAATTCCAGCAGAAGGATTGCTGATAAAAGTATAAGCAATTACAGCAAGGATGAGAAAAGGTATGGTCCAGCCGATGACTTTGGGCACTTTGGACTTTGGAGGACGTTGATTTAAAAGCTCCAAATCATGCTCCTTTTTGATTTCTTCTTTAATGCCTGGTACATGGGCTGCACCCAAGACGGCGACAATTTTCTTCCCTGGTGCGTCTTTAATTTTCTGAGCTAAATATTGATCCCGCTCGTCAATTAAAGGCTTTTTCAAACGAGGGAAATGTTCTGTGAAGTCAGCCAGCATACTGTCGAGCATGTCCTGCTGTTTAATTTTCTCAAGTTCTTCTTCGGTAATGGTATCATTCGAGAAGATGCTATAAATGATTTGTGTCATCAATTTTCCTTTTCCGATGAACCCCACTCCGCTCCAGATACGGGCGAAGGTAATTTGGATGTTTCTGTCCGCGAGTACAAGTTCTGCTCCGGCTTCTTTCGCTGATTGTATGCCCTGTATCATTTCCTGCCCCGCATTGATGCCGAACTGTTTGGCCATTCTTTTTTGAAAGGAAGAAATCGCAAGGTTCATTAATAACAAGGAAGCCTTGCCTTCTTTGATCACCTTGAAGATATCCATCTCTTTCCACTTGTTCCCGTCCATTATCGATTGGTAGCGGGGTTCGTCCAATTCTACACACACAGCATCCGGCTGTTCTCTTTCTATGACCTCTTTAACCTGTTCGGCGCTTTTTTTGGAAACATGGGCTGTGCCGATCAGGATGAATTCTTTTCCATCCATATGCAGCCTGGTGATGTTCTGTTCATTTTCAATAGACATAAGTTACCTTCCTTTGTGCTCAATTAATCAATATAAGATTACTCACCATCATTCAAGCTTTAAGCTGGTTGATGTATCAAGGTATGTATGGATAATGCATCTTTTGCGTAGAAGAACATAACTATAGTTTACCATTTTTGAAGCAGAAATGGATTAGTACTTTGACAAACATATTAAATTCAATGATGGTTTTATAGAAATTCCCTTTTATATGCATAAACTTCCTTAAATAGACAAACTTTAAGAGGAAGCTAAAGTGGTGCGAACAATGAAAAAGGATGGATGCAAATGACTGAGAAAGCAATCAGTTCCAGTGAACTGGCAACCTTATGGATGACTTATCAGCAGAAAACCATGATCCAAAGAATATTGGAATATTTCATTGAAGCTGCAGAGGATGAGCAGGCTAAAGAAATTCTTCAGGATACTCACAGCCAAGTGCTGGGTTATTTAGACCGTATCACCAACATCCTTAAAGAGGAAGGTGCGGTCATCCCCGTTGGATTTACGGAAAAGGATGTTTATAAAGGAGTTCCTAAATTATTTGATCATAACTTTGATATCATGTTTTTACGAGTTTTAAAAGAAATAAGCATGGGGCTTCACACTCTCCATCTAAGCATGTCTTACCGGAAGGATCTGATACTTCTCTATAAAGAATTAACGGGATTTACGCAAAGTGTCTATGACAAATGTGTGGATTATCTTCAGGAACAGGATGTCCTGCCAAGTGCTCCATCTGTGACCATGCCCACTGTGGTTGAGTTCGCCGAAAGTCCCAATTATATGTCGGGATTTAACCTGTTCTCAGAAAAAAGAGCTTTGAATACCGTAGAAGTATCCTATCTTTATTTTGCCATAGAAACGAATATTTTTGGCATGCAGCTGATGACCGGATTTGCACAAGTTGCGAATGAACCTGAAGTCAAGAAGTACTTTATTAAAGGAAAAGAACTTTCCAAAAAAATTATCAGTGATTTCACTCAGGTATTAATCGAGAGTGACATTCAGGCACCCTCTACTTGGGGAGCGAAAGCAACTGATTCCAAGGTTCCTCCTTTCTCGGATAAACTGATGATGTACTGCACCAGCCTTTTCTGCAATTTCGGCCTGGGAAGCAATGCAATTGGCACTGCCTTCAGTTTAAGAAGCGATCTCCCTTTAAAACTGGCGGATAAAGCAAAAGATATTCTGACATACGGACAGGATGGCGGTAAGATCATGGCAAAAAACGGCTGGTTGGAACAACCTCCCAGCATGGAAGATCGAAACAAGTTAATGAAATAGAATAATGAACGTCCAGGTATCGTGGACGTTCATTTCCTTTTTAGCCAATTTAACTATTCGTTTGTCCTGAAAAGCGTTTAAGCGAGCCTACTTCTAAACTCAGTCAGTTTTTGAATGAAATCATTGAATTCCTCTATATTCATTTGCTGTGCAGAGTCTGACAAAGCTATCGCCGGATCAGGGTGAACCTCCGCCATGACAGCGTCCGCGCCTATGGCCAAGGCGGCTCTGGCCGCCGGGAGCAGCAAGTCTTTTCTGCCTGTAGAATGGGTAACATCTACCACTACCGGAAGATGAGTTTCCTTTTTCAGAATTGGCACAGCTGAAATATCGAGCGTGTTTCTCGTCGCCTTTTCAAATGTTCTGATGCCTCGTTCACATAGAATGATTTCCTTGTTTCCTTCCGAGTAGATGTATTCAGCTGCATGAATGAACTCCTCTATGGTCGCCGATAATCCTCGTTTCAGCATAACAGGTTTATTCACTCTTCCAACGGTTTTGAGTAATTCAAAGTTCTGCATGTTCCTGGCCCCGATTTGGATGACATCCACATATTTTAATGCCTCTTCCACATCCTGCGGACTTAAGATTTCGCTTACGACCGAAAGACCTTCCTCATCAGCCACCCTCTTTAAAATTTTCAAGCCTTCCACACCCAGACCCTGAAAATCGTATGGAGATGTTCTTGGTTTAAAAGCTCCACCCCGTAATAACGTAATACCTTGCTTCTTCATAGCGATAGCCACTTCCTTCACTTGCTCATAACTCTCTACCGCGCATGGTCCCATGATAAAGTTCTGAACTCCATTTCCTATTATTGTTCCGTTAATGTTGACAACTGTATCCTCCGGGTGGTCTTTCCGGGAAACTAATAATGCTTTTCGATGGTCATCTTCCTGAAGCTCAAGGCTTGCTTTGAATATTTCTTTAAAGATATGGACGATAGTGGAAGACTCAAAAGGGCCGTCGTGGTGCTTCAAAAGCATATCAAGCGACTCCCTCTCTCTAACTGGGTCAAAGCGGTTCACTCCTTCTTTTTTGCTTCTGCCTATTTCTTTGACGATTTCTGCTCTTTGATTCAGAAGGTCGAGCAGCTGTATATTGATATCATCAATCTTATGACGAAGTTCCATAAGTCCTGTGCCTGTTGTGTTCATTTCCATTCCTCCAGTTTTTAATAATTGTTGTTTTTCTCCTCAAGCATTGCTGCCATGAAAAAGGCGCCCTTCTTTAACCTGAAAAAATAAAAATCCCTGCCGTAACAATACGACAGGGACGAATGACTCGCGGTACCACCCTCATTGTGAATAAACCTGTTCACCACTTTGATGCGGATAACGGCCGTTTAACCGTCTCTTCCTTCATGAAATCAGCTAATTCACTACGAAAAAGAAGCTCCAGAATTGTAATTCATGCTTATCTTTGACTGATTTACACTGCCATCAGCTCTCTGTACAGGGAGATAAGACACTACTGTGATACTTTCATTGCCGGATATTGAATTGTTAAATAGTACTCTGAAAAATCAAAAAGTCCCCACTGATTGTATAATCAGCAGGGACGAATTATCGCGGTACCACCCATGTTGTGAAGACAAATCTTCACCACTCAAAATGTTTTTAACGATCGTCAGACCGTCTTTTCCTTCACGAAGCCGCTAATGCTTTCGCTGCGAAAAAGAAGCTCCAGGACTGTAATTCATACTTCACCTATGGCTGATTCCCACCACCATCAGCTCTCTAAAACAGGGAGATAAAGTACTACTCGGTTCCCTTCAATGCTTTTGGATAAAATATTTTTCCGAAAATTAAGGCTTTCCGGTATTATATGGTGTTTCCCCTTTGAATGTCAATACTAATTAAGAAATTATTAATTTTGAATTGAATGTACCTATAAATAAAAGGCTTTTCAACTACTGCAGGGGAGAATTGACTATGATATTTGAGATGCTAACGGTGAGTGGAGCAGTTTTTGCTTCAAAAACTGAAATCAATGGCGTTTAAGCAGAGTCTATACAGCATGAAATCTTCCACAATAAGAGATGATGCAGTAAAAAGTGAATTTACAAGAAAAACCAGCCTCTGCTTACTGCAAAGGCTGGTTGAGCAGCTTATTCTTTTTTACTTCTAAATAGTGAATTTGATGGCCTTCGCCTTCCTGAACTTGAAAGATATACCCCTGCTCTGTAAGGATATCATCCCTTGTCTCCTCGTCTTTGAATCGTTCGGATAAGAACCATCCGCCGATTGTATCGATGTCATCGTAGCCAATCTCGGTTCCAAGAAGTTGATTTACATCCCTAAGGGGCAGTTTGGCTGCCAAAATATAGTGGTTTTCAGAGATTTTTCTGATATCGGATATTTCATTCTCATCAAATTCATCTCTTATTTCTCCAACTATTTCTTCTATGATGTCTTCAATCGTCACCAAGCCTGAAGTTCCACCGTATTCATCCAATAGAATGGCCAAATGCGTTCTTTCTTTCTGCATTTTAACAAGGAGGTCATGAATGGGAATGGTTTCGATTACTTGAATGACCGGGCTTATGAATTCATCTATTTTGATGATTCTATCTGATTTTAAATCAGTTATATCGGAAGTGATCAGCTGTTTGATATTCAGGAACCCGATAACATTATCTTTATCTCCATCAACAACCGGGTAGCGGGTAAAAGTCTCCGTCGAAATGGTTTTCCAGACATCCTCAAATGTTTGATTTTTATCTATAGCTGCCATTTCTGTCCGGGGGACCATGATTTCTTTTGCTACCCTTTCATCAAATTCAAAGATATTGTTTACATAATTTAATTCATTTTTATTGATTTCGCCACTATTATAGCTTTGGGAAAGCAAAATTCTTAGTTCTTCTTCCGAGTGGGCCAGCTCATGTTCAGAGGCTGGCTTAAGTCCAAATAATCCAACCAAAAGCCTTGCTGAACCATTCAAGAACCAGATAAATGGATACATAATACGGTAAAACCAAATTATCGGCGGTGAAAATAGCAGTGTGACTGCTTCCGCTTTTTGAATCGCGACAGTTTTAGGTGCGAGCTCCCCTACCACTACATGTAAAAAAGTAACAAGCGCAAACGCTATACCGAAGGAAAGGATATGGGTAAGAGACTCATTCAGTTCAAAGTAATCAAATAAAGGATGCAGTAACTTTTCTACAGTCGGTTCACCGAGCCAACCCAGCCCTAATGCAGTGATTGTTATGCCGAGCTGGCAGGCTGATAAGTACTCATCCAGGTGTGATATGACCCTCTTGGCTGATTGAGCCCCTTTTCTTCCTTCCGTTACCATATGATCAATCTTGGATGATCTGACTTTTACGATGGCAAATTCTGTGGCTACAAAAAATCCAGTTAATGCTATTAAAAGAATGATGAGAAAAATATTTAAAGTTGTCAAATGGTTGTCTTACACTGTAAGACATTCACCTCCTGAAATATAATTTGCTTCAATGTATTTATCTCCTTTTTCTTATAGAGTATTATTATCCTCCCTTTACAAAGTTAAACTATATCCGAGCCTTTTACATAGCATTCCTTATTCCAGTCCAAGTATGATGATAAAAAAATTTCTTCCTGGTCCCTTCGCGCCGCAAGGCAAAGTTTCTTAAGAAGATGTATGCGTCGGGAGCATTTGCGCAACAATAAGCATAAAAAGGAGTTAATCCTAAGTGAAACATGTAAATGTACTATTCATTAAGTTTGCGGTTAGCGTGGTAGTCTTTTGGATTAGTTTGGATTTGTTTTTCGAAGCGACCTTTATCGATATACTCTCGTTTAGTTTACTGATAACGGTCGTATCTTATTTTGTAGGCGATCAAATACTGCTCCCCCGAATTGGGAAAATGAACGCAGTCATCACAGATTTCTTCCTCACGTATTTAGTTGTGTGGATTTTTGGGGGGATTTTGTTTGACAGTTATCTTCAGGTTGCTTGGGGAAGTATAATATCCGCTCTTCTCATAGCATCTTCTGAAATGTTTGTTCATTCTTATATCATCAAAAATATCGCTTCTGAAATTCGTAAAAACAGACCTGCCTTCAATCGAACTTTCGCATATGAATTTGCTGAAGAACAAAATCCCGAACCCGATAAAGAAAAGTAACAGAAAGAACCTGAATCCTTTTCATTCAGGTTCTTTAAGTGGAAGAGGAGACCTTAATAACCCGCACTCAATACCATAAAGTTTGAGCCCTTCATAAGGGTCTCCTTTTATTTCTAGAAGGTCACAGAAAGCTTGTTCGGTATTTAAACCATTATGTTTCAGGACTATAATCTTAGATTTAAGATCAGGAGTGGTTTGCAGAATCCCATGCTCAATCAGCATATGTAAATAGGCATTTTGCTTATAGACAGGGACTGCCTGGCCGAATAGCTCAAATTCATAACCTTTAAACTTGAAATTGGTCTTAGCCGTTTCTTCTCCCCTGATAGATGTTCTCTTAACACGAAAGGCTGTTTCTTTACTGTACAGCTGATTGATTCGTTTTTCGAAAAGATCCAAGTCATAAACTTCCAAAATGATGTCCAAATCAGATTCTGCTGTATCGATTCCAAGGGGAACTGTACCGCATAACACTGGCTGAAATTCTTTCATATCCTTTAAAATTCCCAGCTCCAATATGGCATTGTGAGCGTGCTGCTGTTTCTTGGTTCCATACTTCATCCTCTCGAAAAGAATATGCATCTCATTTCTTCCTTTCCTTGCTTATTTCTTGCGTCAGCTTTGAAGCCCAATTCATTATTTTCATATTCCTATTGATGTCTCCATCAATGGAGCGCGTCATTTCTTTTTTTTTTTGCTTTTTACACCAATTAAATTATGTCATTCACCTCTTCAAAAGGTTACATATTAGAATGATGAAAAGTCAAAAAAGCTTCATTCTTTATTTAAATTTTTACATATTTTCATAATAAGTACTCATAGTCATAAAATTTTAATACTTATATATTGATAAGGTATCCAACTAAGTATTATAATTAAATCAATCTTTTTCACGAGGTGGTTAAATGGAAAGTCACAGGAGTAAAAAAATTTCGAAACTTTATCGAAGGATCGTTACTTCTGATGAGACGAAAGCATTGCTGATCTATAATGGTTTGGACAGCAGCACGAAAGAGGAACTGCAGCAGTTGATGAAAGAGATTGGCACAGAAAATACCAAGAGTATACTGAACAAAATCAGCTGAAATAGCACTTACTTTTAAATGAATCTTATAAACTAAAGAACAAGCCTGAACTTCTGTTCAGGCTTGTTCTTTTTCTAATTCACGAACCATCTCGCTTAGATATTCAAAATTTCCTTGATATCTTCTTCTGTCAAGGCAGTTTCTTTTTCTCCTGGGAGTCAATCAATTCTTCGACCATATGCCTTTTTTTCTCCTGAAGTTCATTCATTTTTTCCTCTATGGTACCTCTTGCCACCAGTTTTATGACCTGGACCGTATTTTTCTGTCCCATGCGGTGAGCCCGGTCTGCTGCCTGTTCCTCCACCGCTGGATTCCACCAGGTGTCATATAAGATGACTGTGTCGGCACTGTGGAGATTCAGGCCTGTGCCGCCGGCTTTAAGGGAAATGAGGAACACGTCGCGTTCTCCATCATTATAACGGCTGCATAACTGAATTCTCTCTTGGGAAGGAGTGTTGCCGTCCAGATAAAAGAATGGCACTCCGCTTCCTGCCAGCTCTCTTCCAATTAGGTCCAGCATTCTTGTGAATTGAGAAAAAATCAGTACTCTCCTGGCGGATTCCTTGGAATCTTCTAAAATCGACAGCAGCTGTTGAAGTTTGGCAGAATCTCCTTTGTACCCTTCCACAAAGAGGCTTGGATGGCAGCAGATTTGCCGAAGGCGCGTTATCCCCGCCAATATTTTAATCTTGTTCTTTCTGAGCGTGTCTTTATCCAAATGCTTTAGAGTATCGTGCTTCAGTTTGGCCAGATAGGCAGCATAAAGCTTTTTTGTTCGGGAAGGAGTTCAATGGATTCTCTGCTCTCCATTTTGGCTGGAAGTTCAGCCAGCACATCTTCCTTAACTCTTCGAAGCATGAACGGTCCTATACGGCGGGCGATTGTTTTCCTTGTTAATTGACTATAATCCTTTAACCCCAGGAAAAGCTGGGGAAATACTACATGGTAGATGGACCATAATTCCTCAATGGAATTCTCGATTGGTGTCCCGGACAAGGCAAATCGATGAGCAGCATCAATTTTTTTTACAGCCCTGGCTGTCTGGGTAACAGGGTTCTTGAAGTTTTGTGCCTCATCAAAAAATACAACGGAGAAGGCTTTCTTTTCAAACCATTGTATATCCCTTCTAAGCAGTGGATAAGAGATGATGATGACATCTGTTTCTCTGAAATCTTTCTGAAGTGCCTGCCTTTGCTTTTTATTGCCGTCCAGAACTACTGCATGAATGGAAGGGGTGAATTTTCTAAACTCAGCTAGCCAATTATATGTCAATGAAGAAGGACAAACTATCAATGCTGGACTGTCATGCTCCCGGATTGCAGGAAGAATCGACTGGATAAATGCAATGCTCTGTATTGTTTTCCCGAGACCCATATCGTCAGCCAGTATACCCCCGAATCCATAATGGGCCAGCGTTTTCATCCATCGATATCCTTCTTTTTGATAATCTCTTAAAATCGCAGCCAAATTATCGGGAATCTCAAAAGAAAGAGAACCGGGCTGCCGCAGACTGGCTAATAACTCACGGAAAGATTTTTCGATTCTGAACACTTCGCTGGAGTCTATATGATCGAGGAGATCCAGGCATTGGTCCATAGGCAGGGCAAGCCCTTTGGCAAAGTCGATATGATCGGCTTGTGAATTTCTCAGGAAGCGCTGAATCTCTTGAATTTCCTTTGTTTCCAAAGAAAGAAGTGAACCACTCTGCAGCCGGTAATATTTCCGCTGCTCCTGTAAAGCGGATAGCAGCTCATGTACTTCCCTTTCAGGTATCCCATCCATATCGAACTTGAACTCCAGCCAGTTCATCCGGTCCCTTTTTACCTTAACTCGGATTTTTGGTGCTGTCTTTCTAGGGGCAAGTCGGTTTCTGACAGCAGTGGTAGCATATATTCCTGCAAGCTTTTTCAGCTTCGGTACCATGTAATACAGAAACTCATATTCCAGTTCTTCATTATGGAGAATGTACCCTCCCTCTGTTTTGGCGAAGGAGCTATCCTCCATGAGTGACAAGATCTCCTTTTCCTTCTCGGTGTCCCTCACCAGCATATGCCCCGTTGGCACTGCTTTTGCCTCAAGAGGGTTGATGACGATATTTTCATATTGAAATTCGAGCCCGGCGAGCAGCCTGTTTTTCACTCTATCGAGATACAGCTTGGCCACAAGTGGGGTTGTCATATATTTTTTCTAAGTGATCCACTAATCTCAACTGTTCCCAGTTTTTTTAAGTCGACAGCCACTTTTTCAAGAAAGTATCCTATCCGGCTTGGAGGTATCCGTATCTTGCTGGCTCCTGATCTCTCCAGCATAACTTTGATCTCAGCAAGCCTTGTGCAGTCTTCTAGTGGAAGCGGATATAGCTCTCCCTCACAGAACACCGCACTATATGAAAGGAACACAACCATCCATTGAAGGCCTCTTACCTTCAAGTAGTAGTTCCCTTCGTCATCATCAAACGTGAATTGAAGAGGAAGCAGGTTTTCCGAAATCGCAAGGCCGTTGAACAGTTGGCCGGCATCGTTGATGATGACATCCTCAGATCCCTGTAATAGTGGCTGAAGATACTGCCAGGACGTTGGGGGGATGAGCAGAAGCTCTTTCAGTTCCTGCTCTTGGGAATGTTCCTCTCTGTACACTTTTTCATCATGAACGACTCTTATAAGTTGTGTGATAACGTCATTGGTTTCTCTTGAAAAACAATAAACATGAGGGTCGTACATAAAATCTCTGGATATCTGATAGGTTTGCCCGTCTCTAACTCTTTTTAAAAAGGATCGAAAATCAGAGACCCGTCTGCGATTGATCATTAATTTAATAGAAAATAAGTATTGCCCGTCTGTTGTTCTAATTGGTTTTAAAGTGAATTCAACGTCCATCACACTTCTGGTTTCAAAGTGCCGTTTATGCCCGCTGGATTTCTTTTTATTCTCGAACAGGGTTAGAAATCCTTCTGAGAGATCATGTTCCCCGCTTTGTCTTTCTTTTAGGGCGATGAGCACAGCGGCAACGTGCTGGCATTCAAGGGTGAACGAGGAAAGTTTAGGGCAGGTGCAGGCTGTATGAATTTCTCCACTGGAGGTTCGGCTGATGGTTACATGGAAATCTTCCGAACTTTTCACAATTGCCTTGCAGGCAGCGTCATGATTTTCTGTTATTTCAACGGCATTTTTTTTAAAGTAAGCTTCCCCTCTTTTGAAGGAGACACTGCCGCATTTTTTTGTAATGATCTTGGTAGTCATTTTGATGTTCAATGGTTTTCTCCTTCCGTCAGAGAGGTCTTTGCTAAGAGCATTTTAACATATTTTATTGTGGTGCAAGGAAAAGAAGTTTCATTAAAAGAAGGTAAAAGCATTCGCAGCTTTATTAAATATTCTTATTCGGATTTAACTATGTAAAAAGAAGTGGACGAAATCATCAATTGATTTCGTCCGTTAGTGATAGATTCTTTTTCTATCTTGATATCTTCTGGTATGTAAGAAAAGAGCTGCTCAGCAATTTCTAAGAGGAAATCCTGCTAGTAAGGCAGGATTTCAGGAACTCAGGGTTTTCCTGGAACAGCAAACAATACTAAAAGAACGTTCAGAGAAGAAATCTGTTAGTTATTGATAATGTTCTGTGTAATTGCCTTTTTCAAAGATTTCTTTTCCGTTAAGGCTTGTCCAATCCAAAGGTTCACTTTCTGGATGCCTATCTATATAAGATTTTACCATTTTATACCCTTCCGAATAGCCATATAGCTGCGGCAGACCATTTCCGCCAAAAATAATCTCCAGGGATCTGTTATTATTATGCCTGTCTAAATCCCCTTCAATCTGCGACCAATATTTCTTGTGGTATTCTTCATTGACAGGAGTTCCTTGTATATCAGGAAATACAATCTTTTCAAACATTACTGCTTTTCCTTCGAACACAAGATTATCAAGCACCGTCTGCTGCTTTCCGCTGGTTAAATATTTTTCAGCCCAGAAACTATGATGGTATTCATGTGCTGTCACAGCCTTTAAGTAGTCTTCTGTAAAGTATTGGGAGTAAAGAATGCTGATTTTTCCGGAACCAACGGTCACTGCAGTGGAATTGTTCCTGCTGATACTGGGGAAAATGCAGACATTTGTTTCCTTACCTGCAGGAAGAAGGTCAGCTGATTTGATTAATGCTTCTTTTATCGATTCGATATATTGGCTGTTTTCAATCTTCTCATTCAGCTTCCTCACCCTGTCGAGGGAATGAGGAACTTGACCGGTGATGATTTCAGACATGTGATAAAACTCTCCGTTCGCAAAACACTGCTGGTAAATCGGATCGACCACTTCCTTTTGATAGAGGTCTTTCTGATTTGTGTCTTTGTTTATATCCAAGGCATTTATGTAATTTCCGTAGAGCTTAAAGGCGTCAATAATATGGAAGGATTGTCCATTACCAGGGTGTTTGAAAGAGTGTGTTAAATCTTCCACTTTGATACCTTCATCCTTTTTCTTCTCAGCTACTTCGTATGTCCCGGCTGTCTTATCTGTACAAGCAGCCAACAGCAAACTTCCAGCCAGTATTAGTAGTATACGTCTCATTGTTTTCCCCTTTTATTGAGTTCCTGCTATTATACCATAAAGTTCCAATTTGTTACTTATAAATGCTTCTATATTAAATCTATGTAAATCTTTCTCTTCTCCCTTGAATAAGGGACAGTTTTTTAAATATACTACTAATATCGGAATTCGATATTGATTTTCGAAATTAATGCCGAGGAGGAGTCAGATATGGAGGATAAAGTTTTGAGAAAATTGTTTCTCGGTTTCATTCATATTCATATCCTGCATCACGCTAAAGAGCATCCAGTATACGGAACATGGATGACAGAGGAACTGAGAGAGCACGGTTATAATATCAGTGCCGGCACGCTCTATCCAATTCTTCACTCAATGGAGACAGATGGACTCCTTGTCAAAGAGGATAAAAATGTTGAAGGAAAGATTAGAAAGTATTACACGACTACTGATAAAGGTACTGAAATTCTAGAGGAAGCCCGGAAAAAAGCGTATGAATTATTTAAAGAAATTAACAGCAGTGACAAAGAATAATGAAAAGAAGGTGAAAACATGAAACAGAAAACAAGCCTTAAAGCTCTTTTGGAAATACTTATCATCTCGACCAGGCTTGGACTTACCTCATTTGGCGGCCCAGTCGCCCACTTAGGGTATTTTCATAATGAATATATATTGAGAAAGAAATGGATGGATGAAAAAAGCTACGCCGATTTGGTTGCGCTTTGTCAATTCCTTCCCGGCCCGGCGAGCAGCCAGGTCGGAATCGGAATAGGAGTTATGCGCGCAGGAGCATTGGGTGGGATCGTCTCCTTTATCGGCTTTACACTCCCTTCAGTTATTGCGCTTATCTTATTCGCCGTACTGCTTACAGAAGTGGACGTCATGAACGCCGGCTGGATACAAGGGCTGAAAATTGTAGCGGTGGCGGTGGTAGCTCATGCCATCTTAGGAATGTCTGAAAAGCTCACTCCAGACCTGCCGCGGAAAACCTTGGCATTGCTTGCGTTAATAGTAACGCTGTTATGGCAAAGCGCCGTTTCACAGGTTGCTGTGATTCTTATAGCGGGTATAGCAGGTTTCTTATTGTTTAAAAATCATGCAGCCGAGAAGGATTCTGAGTTAAAAGTTCCTATCACAAAGAGGTTTGCCTTGATCTGCTTGACGTTGTTCTTTACGCTGCTGATTCTGCTGCCGATGCTTAGAGAAGCAACTGCCCTCGACTGGATTGCTATGTTCGACAGTTTCTACCGGTCCGGGTCATTGGTTTTTGGAGGAGGCCACGTGGTCCTTCCTTTACTGGAACAAGAATTTGTCCCTTCTGGCTGGCTGAGTGAAGAAACTTTTCTGGCAGGTTACGGTGCAGCTCAGGCAGTGCCTGGCCCGCTGTTTACCTTTGCTGCATATCTGGGTGCTGTCATAAATGGATGGCAAGGAGGCTTGATTGCCACAATTGCCATTTTCCTCCCGGCATTTCTATTAATTTTTGGTACACTGCCCTTCTGGGACTCTCTGCGGAGAAATCCCAAAATCAAAGGTGCTTTGATGGGAGTCAATGCGGCAGTCATCGGAATTCTGATTTCGGCTTTTTACCACCCGATCTGGACCAGCTCGATCCTTGCACCAATTGACTTCGCATTTGCAGCCGTACTGTTCAGTATGCTGGTGTACTGGAAGCTTCCTCCTTGGATGGTAGTGTTAACGGGAGCAATTGGAGGCTGGTTGATCGGAATGATATAACATTAAAATACTGCCTCCTGGTAACTTGCTGGGTGCTTGAATAAGAGAATCAAAGGCCGCTTCCGCAATAAGGTTTACTCCATCAGGCGCCTGCCCAGAGGAGTCGGATTTCTAAAAATAAGGGAAGTTTTTTCCGTTAATTACAAATACAAGCTTATTCTGGGAGTAAATAAAGGAAGTTTATTCTCTTATTTGATGGAAAAGCACATTTTTCTAGCCTGTGAAGCGATTTAAGGGAAATATATTCCCCTATTTTAGCTGTTTTCAGTGTTTATTAGTAAATAAGAGAACTTTTTTCCTCTATTTACTATCCCAAATTCTGAACCGCCTTGATAAGCAACCGATCACTGCTCCACATTTCTTTGAGTAATCAGCATCTTTCCTGGCAGGCAAATGCTAAAGCTGATGTGATAAGAAGAGACATATACAATGCTTTCAAACAAAAAAGTCAACTGTTCTTCCTATTTATGGAAGGGTAGTTGACTTTTTCTTTGTGATTAATACTTAGATACCATTTTCTGTGGCCACATAGCTTCAGGGTGGTCTTTCTAATGTTTTTCAAACTCCTAAGTTACAAGGCTGCATGAATATCGCAATCTGATGTTGTAGGAATATTCCCTGTCTGAATTTGAATTAACGCTTGTTGTATCTTGTGCAGTTACTCACTGAAAGACTTTTACCTTATTCCAAGTCGATGGCCAATTCTTCTTTATGATTCGGTCTTCATAAATGGATGCGAGATGTCTTGAGGTTTTAAAATGTGGAGTGGATCTGATTTCCATGTTTATTACGTCTTCCAACCCATGTGGAGCAGTAAGAATTAAGTTTTTCCTGCCGTCCAGCTTTACTCCCAAAGCAGTGGCGGTTTCAGGGAATTTGGAAATGGCGTCTACTGTTGAAGTGTAAGGGGGCAGATTATTGATGATGTGCATCCTGGCTTCATTTTTCACAGACCAGCGGACACCCGGAAGTAACTCTGCCAACTCATCCTCAAGCCTTTTTTCAATCGTTTCGTCAATCTGTGCAGAATCAAAGTAGACTACATCTATATCAGGGGTTTCTGTTCTAATTTCGAAGCCGTGCAGCGTATCCCAAATCTTTGATCTACCCGGCGCAAATCCACCAGTCAGGTAAATTTAATGTGCTGGCAGCCTCTAGAATATCCATCATCCACTTATCTTCTTTTATTAGATTAAGAATATCCATTTCGTTTGTAATCATTCTAATCCCTCCAACGCGAACGTATATTCCTATGATAACATATGCTCAGGTGCAGGATAAGTTTTACTTTTAGAAAGACTCTTCTCCCATTTAATATTACTCTTAAAATTACTTTAAGCATGAATAGAGCAACTACCCCATTAGAAAGAAATTTTTAATATCAATGTGGAAAGCAACACAATATTCGTAAAAAACCTTATGTAAAGAATAAAAAAGAGCGGAAATCACTTCCGCTCCCCTGCCCCTAATTCTTTCCCAAGGGCTGCTATTGATTTGTTGATCCGCCAAATATAGTACATATGATGAATCAAGTCTATCTTTCCTCTCTGTCTGCTTGGCGACAGAGTTTCAATCAGGTCTCTTTCCTCATCCAGGCTCCAAAACAGTGAATCATTCTCTTTTTCTTTTATAAGATCTTGGAGTAGATCAATGTTTTTTCGTAATTTTTCTTCTGTTTTTTTGATCACGTCCTGCAATTCAGCAGGCAGCGCTCCAGTTGTTGGTTTCCTATGAGAGGATGCCAGCAAGTGTTTGGCATAATAATTAATGGCAGTTACGACAAGCATCCATCTGCTGATTCCGGATTTTCTCATCGAGTCCGGCCTTTGGAGAAGTGACTGTGCTTCATCTTTGATTACCTGGAGCTTTTGATCTATATCGAAGGCTTGGTCAGTAAGCTCTTTAGGTTCTTTTGTTAGAAATGATTGTAAATAATCAGATGTATACTCTTTTAACTCCTCAAGAAAATCATCGAAAGACTCGGTAACTTTATCTGTCGTTTTTTTCGGCAGTATGTATGCGGATACCAGCAGCGCGATAAGTGCTCCAGCAATGGTATCGATCACTCTGGCGGAAATCAGTTCAACGCTGATGCCTCCCAGCAAGAGATCATACATGAACGCAATCAGCATGGTGATAAAAAAGCTCATCCAAGTGTACGAAACAGTAAATACGTAAAATGTCAGAAAGATGACGAGAAAGAGCAGAAATACTTCAAGAATCACATTTCCGGTCACAAGCTTTGCGGCAATGAATCCGGCTATAGCTCCTAACACTGTACCAAATGAGCGCTGAAAGCCTTTTACATAAGTTCTCCCTACTGATTCTGTACCAATTTGAATGATGAAAGTGGTCAAAAGCACCCAATATGGCTGAACGGGAGAGATGATATGTCCCGTGATAATGGCAAGGATTCCAGCGACTACCGATTGTATCGCCTTCCTTGTAGATGGTTTTAATGTCTTAGTTTCTTCATCCTTTTTGTCCTTGTTATCAATATCCTCTTCTAAAGGCTCATCATTTTTTTCTTTATTGTCGTGAATGAGTTCATCTGATGTCAAAGACTCCTGAATGGTTACGGCAGCATCGACAACATGGTTGGCGATTGACTCGATTCTTCTTAAAGGATAAACCCATTTTGGTGGTTCTTCCTCCGAATTAAGTACTTCAGCAAGAAGTAACCGAAGCTCTTGTACAGCAGATTCTGCATCCTGAAGAGCATGTGAGGAGTAACTTTGCGAAAGCACCTTCGTATCTCTTAGAGAACGGATGATCCAAACCACCAATTCTTTAATATGATTTTGTTCAAAGGCATCTAGATTCCTCAATTTTTCTACTGAACTCTTGAGTGTTTGAACGAGCATCTCAGCGTCAAAGATATAGAGTCGTAATTGGGAAGCAGTAATTCCAGGCCAAAGTTTCATCAAGTCTTCATCATTGATATCGGCTGCTACCATTCTGGAGTACTCGTTTAACCTTTGTACATTTTTATCCAGGAGTTTCTTATCCTTGTCCTTGTTATCAGGTTCTTCGATCATTTGAATTAAAAGTGTTAAAACTAAGTTTGTCTGAATGTGAAAAGAACGCATTCCCCTTCTTAACTCATGAGCGGATCCTTTGAAGATCACAAAATTATAGAGGAATGAGAAAAGCACTCCGCAAACCACCCCTATATAAAACCAGGACAAATGAGCAGCATCCAATCTTAAAATGGATGAAAAATAGGTAGTCATAAAGCCGGTCATGCCCATTGAAAAATAGCGGATTTGATACTTAGAAAAATAAAATGCACTAAAGATTATGAGGACCATCAACACGTTCAGAAAAAAAGGATGAGCGGCTGAAAGTGAACCAAGCGTAATCCCTAAAGCAGCGCTTAATCCGATAAGGAAGGTAGTGACTTTCTTTTTTGCCAGCGTATCGTCCATTACCAGCATGATGGACAACAAACCCACCATACCTGCAACGATAGCGGGGGTGACAGTGCCATAATTATATATCGTAAGTAAGAGCATCATGATAAAGACGGAAGTGATGATGCTGATCGTTGTTTTTCCCGCAGACTGAAATCTTTTTCTTCCTGGATCAGATGCAAGAAAACGCCCGATCCAGATAGGCTGGTTATGTATTCGTTTCATCGTGTAATCATACCTTTTCTAAAAACCATTCATCTTACTCATATATCGTACCCCTTATTACTTGCCTGTAATCTTAGGAGATAATCAGTTTTTAGATTCTACCATATTCAATGAATACAAATACAGTAACTTGTCTTGTTCATACTCACGTGAACTTTTTACTTAAAGTAAGAATGAATTTAAAGCAGATCTTTTCTCATCTCAATCTCATCCCTTATTGGAATTCCAGCATTTCCTATTAAGGGTATTTTCGGCTTGATTTTTCTAGCCTTTTCCACAGCATTAATGAAAAGATTAGATAAGAAGTAACCTCTTTTTTGATAAAATCTCAGGGCTTCGATGTTATCATTGGTTGTTACAAGTTGAACAGAAGTACAACCAAGTTCAGCCGCAGCTCTTTCGGTTTCATGTAATAAAGCAGAACCAATGCCTTTTCCTTCCTCTATACTATCCAAAGAGATAATCTCACACTTCTCCCCTTCAACTTTATAGGTGATTAATCCGGTAATTTCTTTACTCTCGTCATCGCAACAGAACCCATCCAGTTCACTACAGTCGTATACTCCGCTTGAAATGACCATTTCGGGACTTCCCCAATGGGCTGTAAAAAAGCTTTTAACTTTCTCTCTATGATTATCTGTAATCCTTTGTATATTCATGCTTGGCTCCTTTTTGAATGAAATGTAAAGTCCGCTTGACTTTAATATTGTGGTAAAGTACACTTTACATATCGAATCTTTCCATTAGTGAATGGAGGTAAAATGAAAACACTGATTAAAGAGAAACGGACGTTTTTAAATATGACGCAGGAAGAACTTTCACGCCAGCTGAATGTTTCGAGACAAACCGTCATATCACTGGAAAAAGGCAAGTATAAACCATCTTTGATTCTGGCACACAAATTGGCTCAAATTTTCGATTGCATGATTGAAGACCTTTTTATTTTTGAGGGGGACGAAAACATTGACTGAAACAGTAAAGGATATTTTAATCGCTTTATCGGGTTTAGGTATTGGTGTCATTTTCATGATTATTGCTGCGGTCATACAAAGAAAAGTTGGCAGAAAGATGCGGGTTTTTGATGAACGCCAGCAGCAAATCTCAAACCAGGCAAAGGCATTTTCTTGGAATGTTACCTTGATCGTTCTATTGATTGCGTGGGCAGTGGTTATAATTGTCGATGGCATTTCTTTTGCCTTCTTCTTGATGGCTGCCATCTATATTCTTCATTGCCTGTCTCTCATTGCCACTACACTTTATTACAATCATCAAAACACCTAGAGTCTGAATTCCAGGCTCTCTTTTTATTAGGCTCTTTTCTTAAAATTTGTTTCTTTTTATATAATTTTCGTAAGCTAATACCATACCTCATCGAAATCACCCTGGTAAGCAAGAAAGAAAAGAGCCTTAGGAAAAAACTATGTAAAAACTCAAAAAAACTCGTAAAGTCCTTCATCGAAGTAGTGATATTCTTCATCAGTAATTTTATAGCGGGTATAACCTTTGTAGAATGCTTTCAGGTAATCTTCTCGTCCTCTCAATCTGCCAATCGCAAGTGCTTCATCATACCGGGGGTCACCAACGGTCATGCCTGCGACATCAATAAATAAAAACACTTTCCCATTACGTACAAGAACATTATCTGTCGTTGAATCTCCGTGAATCAGCGTCTGTTTTACTGGGGATGGCTTGGTTTTCTTAAGATATTCGAGCAGTTCCATTGATCCATCCGCTTCCCCTTTTTTCAAATACTGTTCCGCTCTGTTCAACTGAACTTCCAGCCAATTTTCTTGGTGATTGGGAATTATCATTTCATGAAGCTCCTGAAGAAATCTTCCGAAGCTTTGGATCAGTTGCATTTCCTCTTCTCGAGAGCCAGCCATTTCCAACGCCTGTCTTAAGGTAATCCCTTTTTCATATGACATCAGTAGATGACTTCCTTGTTCTTCGAAATAACCATGGTAGCGGGGCATGGGTAGAAGCTGGTTATTCTTCAGTACCTCTGCTTCCGACTTCAGCCATTCTTGATACTTTGGTTGAAAAGAACTTTTTAAGATGAATGCTCCTTTGCCTGTCACTAGTTTGCGGACCTCAGAAGTACATCCCTGCTCTTCCAATAACATAATTTCCTCTATATCGCCAACGATTTTTTCAATCTCATAGACTAACTGTTCATTCACTTGTGAACCCTCCTTGCCATTGGTATTCTAGATAGTTGGTCAATTCCCTTCTTTTCATTGGAAGCCCTGTAATTCCAAGGGCATTGTAAAATCAACTGAATTTTAGACCGGAGATCAGAGGCACTTATAAGAAAGATTGAATGTATTTTAAAAATGACTCTGTATTGTTGTTTAAAAGGGTACGTTGACTTCCGTTCCAAGTGTTTGACCCCGAGGGGCTGGGCGCTGCAACTGGATTGGGGGTCTTACCTGTCCCGCTATTCCCGCAGGAGGTCGTACACCTTCCACTCCAGTTAACATATGCAGAGGAAATGAGAAATTAATATAAACAGGCGTATCAACATTTCATAATAAATTTAGTTATAAATTAAAGCTGGAATTAAAAGGAAAAGCAAGTCGATTATACAGCATTTTTCAAGTTTCTTAATTGGATGACGCCTTCTTACTGGCACTTGAACCCAAAATATCTATAACAACAATATTAACTAACAGAGCCTAAACAATAGAGGGAAGAATTCCTCTTATTTACTAGAAAGCATTAAAAAATATCTTAAACTAAGGGAAAAGTTCCCCTTATATGGATTATATCACTAGAAAATAGGTGATTTTTTTCTTATAAGGGGAAAAACTCCCTCTATTTACTTCATTATGAACTGAAATTTGCAATTAGCGGGAGAATCTCCCCTTATATTTCCCAGGATTCTTAATTTGGCAGCTGACGGCTCTGACGGTTTCCGCTATAAAACCCACTGTTATTCCAAGGGTTTTCTTAAAAAAATCTTCTAATTTGACTTCTTTTTCTCATAATATTATACTGGTTCGAGTAAATGGTCGTTATAGCAACTAACTAACGGAGGAAACCAGTGAACATTAGATTTCAAGACTATATCAGTATCAAAATTCATAAAACCGATCTGAATTTGACCAGCTATATCAAATCGATGCTGGAAGAATTCAATCTGGCTCCAGAACAGAATCTGGTCATGATGCTTCTTTGGGAAAAAGATGGCCTGACTCAAAATCAGCTTGCAGAGAATTTGGGCAAGGACAAAACCAACATTGCGCGAATGGCTTCCAACCTTGAGAAAAAAGGATTCATCAAACGGACTGGCTGCCAGGATGACCGCCGCTCCTTAAAACTTCACCTCACAGAGACAGGAAAAAACTTGGGAGAAAAGGTTTTACCAGTTGCTGAAGAATTCAACGAGTTGGTATGTAAAAATTTTTCTCCTGAAGAAATTTCAGAATTAGAACGGTTACTGAACAAGATCAATGTCAATGTTCTTGAAGAGAGGTAGAGATTCTCTTCATCCCAAATGGTTGCTATACCAACTAGAGTATATTCAACGGAGGTTATTCATCATGGAAAAAGTATTATTCATTAAAGCAAACTGCAGACCGATTGAACAGGCGGTCAGTGTGAAGCTCTATCAAACGTTCTTAGAAACTTACAAGGAAGCACATCCTGAGGATGAAATCACAGAACTGGATCTATTCCGTGAAAATCTTCCTTATTATAATAATGACATGATTAATGGGATGTTCAAGCTGTCAAGAGAGATGGAATTGACTGATGATGAGCAAAAAGCCGCTGACACAGTCAATAAATATCTAAATCAATTCCTTTCTGCTGATAAAGTCGTAATTGCCTTTCCGCTATGGAACTTCTCTGTACCTGCGGTTCTTCACACATATCTTGACTATATGGCACAAGCCGGCAAAACGTTTCGTTACACAGCTGAAGGACCTGTCGGCTTGCTTGGCGACAAGAAAGCAGTGCTGCTGAATGCTCGTGGAGGAGTCTATTCAGAGGGACCTGCACAAAACTCTGAGATGTCAGTGAATTACGTGCAGACCATGCTGAGCTTCTGGGGAGTGACTGATATTCAAAGTGTAATCATCGAAGGCCATAACCAATATCCTGCTCAAGCTGAAACCATCATTAAAGAAGGTTTAACAAAAGCCGCAGAACTGGCAGGCCTTAAATAAACAATCTTTCCAAAAAAGAAGTGGCAGCCCGTTAAAAAGGCTGACCACTTCTTTTTTGGGCTCCTATTCGTAAACTTTGCTGCTTTAAATATGAATCGGGCTAACATAACGCCTTAATTCACATTATATATCCTGTGGTAAGCAAGAAAGTATAGAGCTGCTCACCCCGAATAGAGAGAAAAAACTAAGTAGTCGGCGATATCCGAAGGAACAATTTCGCGCAAAAAAAACCTTAGTTTTTGAAAGAGGCTGTCTTTGATCCACAGCTTCCTATTTAGAAGTATGGAGCTTTAACATCTGTTTGCTCATCGTTTCCATTCTATTCAAGACGTCTTCATTAATTATGGTGTTGCTTCCATCAAAGCAGGAATTATGAACAAAGACATTCCTTGCCGGCAATACCCCTTTAAGGAAAGCGATAATTGGCTTTAAATGATACTCAGGAACAAGATAATGTTTTTCGGATCCGGCTGTTGCCACCATACCGACTACCTTACCGTCAAAACCTTCTTGCGGTATATGGTCAAACAGATTTTTCAGCACACCTGAAATGGAAGCCTGATAAATCGGGGTGCCGATGACAAGTAAATCAGCTCCTAGAATGGTTTTAACCACATTCTGAGTATCTGAATTGTATTTTTCCAAAGGATATCCTTTTACCATTTCTACGTCATAGTCCTTTAGGTCAATCATTTCTATTTCCAGGCTTTCATCCAATCTGCCAGCGGTCTTTAGTGTTTCTTCCACGGCAATGGCGGTTTTTGATCCAGCTAACGCACCTGATATTCCAACAAGCTTCATAAAAAACTACCTCCCAATGAACATCTTATGCTTTTATAACCAACAATCTAACTATTTTAACAATTCTAGATTACCATATAATTAGTAAATATTCGTTAATTTAGCTTACGCTTAGGGAAGTCCAGTATGAGCTTCAGATGAATTGTAAGAAAAATGACAAGAAAAGCAGCGGCTGGCAGCCATTCAAGCGGAACGATCAAATCTGCTGCATAGGCAGCCAGAATGGGTAGTGGCAGCGAAAACACAGCCATTTTCCATAAGTATTGATACTTCAATTTGCGTTGAAGTGCTGCTGCAACACCAACGAGCAAGACAGTCATCAGTGATATTCCCGCCAGTACAGCGAATGCTGCAAAGAACGGGCTCAAAACAAGGAATTGGAGAAGGAAAAGAGCATCCTCCCCGCTTCCGTTCATGTAAACTTCCACAAAACCTGGAAGATTGATAATGATGACAAGAGAAAACAAATAAAGCAATGTATAGGTTAAATTTGTTTTATTTAAAAAAGTACGCGCTTTTTTGTTTGGCAGCTTTAAGGCATTAATATATATTTGAATCAATTTCATGCTAACCCTCACCATTCTATCCTACGCATAAATCGCAAGTTCTTTTTCTATATGTTCTTCAATCTTTTCTAAGCATTCTTCGGCAGTCTTGGCAAAGATCCGTTTACCATTCACTATAGCATAAGGGCGTTTGGCGCACATACCGCAAAAGGATAAACAAGTATTCTCCAGGACAGAGACTTCGGGATACTTGGTTTCCAGTATCTCTTCCAGGTTAATAGAATTAATTAAACTGCCGTCGCATATTTCCACAACTACAATTCCCATTATTGCACCCTCCTCTATGTTGAGTGTTATAGTCCAAGGCTTGACCTTTAGCATTTTCATCAATTTAAATGCCTATTATAACAAAAAATATTTACTATTCCTGCAATAAAAACGACAATTTCAAAAACCCTGCCGCTTGGAACTTAGTGACAGGGTTTCTTAGGCTGCCTATCCATTAGTACAGAAGGCTGAAACAGCCAGCTGGAAAACATATAATCTGTTTTTCTTACTATCTAAAAAATTTTAGTTTATAGGTTCTTATAGTCACTTTCAGCATTAAGCCACCTTACACAAGTATTAACATCCTTTCTTTTTCCAGGCGGTACCTCTCTTTTTGGATAACCAAAATAGAGAAAGCCCAGCACGTCGCCTTTATGGGACAAACCGAACAGCTCTCTCATCTTCCCATGATAAGCCGGTTTTCCAGTTCTCCAAAATCCACCGAGCCCCAGACCGTGCCCAGCAAGCAGCATATTCTGGATGGCTGCATACACCGCTCCATATTCTTCTACATCAATTACCTTTGGGTTGTCAGCCGTTGGTTCCACCGCCACTGTGATTACCAAGGGTGCCCTGTAAGGTTTAGCAAGGGTTTTCTCCAATTTCTTTTGGTTCGCTTCACTGGAGGGATCGTCCATGCTCTCCATTGCAATCTCTGCCAGAACACTTCCAAGGGGTTTTCTTCCTTCACCTGTCAAAACAAAGAAACGCCAAGGCTCTGTCCGAAAATGGCTTGGTGCCCAGCTCCCTGCCTCCAGAATTTGATTGATGACCTCATCAGGGATCGGTTCATCCTTTACTAATCCCATACTTCTGCGTGTATTGATTGCTTCAAAAATGTCCATGCCTTCACCTCAAAAAATAATAAATTATACCCTGCTACTTATATATGTTAGTACTGAAGGATTTACTAAGATTATTTAGCGGGAGCTTTACCTACCAACTTTGGTGCCAAGTTGTGAAATCGGTTTATTTGCTTTTGGAGTGTCGGAGATCAGAGTATTAATAGTAAGCGTTAATTAACTGGAGGTCGTTCGTGGTGAAATAATAAATAGATACAGCTGCCTTTTACACGGCCAATTTCTTTATAAGCTGCCAAGTTGCCTGAAAGATTTACCGAACTGCTGGGTATTTTTTAACGTTCCAATTCAACAATTAAAGCGGCTCAAAACGGCCGCTTCATAGTTTTATTATTTTACAGGGAACCATCCTGGTGTATTGATGATGGCGTTCCAGAGATAATCAGGGATAACCAATTTCTCTTGGTCACCTTTGGAAAGCGTGACAGCGATGTCATCTTCTCTGCCCTCTTCGACTTTTTGTACCCAATCTGGTTCCATGATCAGTTCCCTGCCCAGCGCCAGGAGAGGTACTCCAGCATTAATCGCTTTTACCGCTTCTTCAGGAGTATGGATGCCGCCTACTCCGATAAGCGGTGTGCGGTCACTTATAGTTCTTAGTAAGTACTCAATTCTTGTTTGGCCGGCTTCTACTCCCCTTCTTGGTTCAGACCAGAAGTCCATTAGGGATACGTGAAGATAATCAAGGTCCTGTTCGGCTAGCTTATCGACAAGTACAAGGGTGTCATCCATTGTAATTCCCGGTGTTTCCGGTTCTTCCGGCGAGAAGCGGTATCCGATGATGAAAGAATCATCCCCGTATTCAGCGGCTGCTTTTTTAACTTCGTCCACAACTGCCAGTGGAAAGTTCAAGCGGTTTTCCAGGCTGCCTCCCCACTTATCCCAACGGCGATTGGAGTGAGGGGAGAAGAATTGCTGCAGAAGATACCCGTTGGCACCATGGATTTCGACTCCATCGAAGCCTGCCTGGATTGCGCGGCGGGTAGTTTCACCAAAAGCAGTAATGATTTCTTTAATTTCCTTTTCTTCCAAGGCTCTTGGTGTGTGCTCATTTCCTTCAGCTGCCACGGCACTTGCGCTTACAGTATCTCCATTTGGCACTAGTTCAGGAGGGCAGGCTCTTCCTCCATGAAAAATTTGCAGGATAGCTTTTGTACCCTGGTCTTTAAGAGCATCCGCCAGCCTTTTCAAGCTTGGAATCATCTCGTCACTGTCAGCACCAAATTCTCCGGGGAATCCTTTTCCATCCGGAGTGACATTAGTGCAGGCTGTGATGGCCATGCCAACACCTTTAGATCTGCGGATGTAGTAGTTAATTTCTTTGTCTGTAACAGTACCATCAGGATTTGATGCGAAGTTTGTCATGGGAGCCAGGACAATCCGGTTCTTCAACTGTACCCCATTTTTAAATGTAAAAGATTTCATTAACGCATTATACTTTTCATTCATTTCCAAACACTCCAATTCAAATAAAATCATTGTTAATTTACATGAGGAAAATTTAATCTGCTGTGAGCGGATAATTGTTTTCCAATATCCTCCTCGCTGACAGCCCCGCTTTCAAAACCATGCAAATCAGCGGACAGCTGTTCAAACCATTCCTTATCATGTGTTAGAAGAGCAAGATCAATCAAGTCGATGATATCTGCTTTTGTTTTTCTCAGCGACTCTGGAAGTGCTGATACAGAATGGATTTTTGTCTCGATAGAACTTCCTGCTACTCCATCCTGTTCTGCTTGTACTGCTTTTATTTTTACTGATTTACTGGCATCATTCACGCTTTCAATATAGCCGATGACGATTTCACCTTCAAATGACTTGGCCTTAACCCAATCTCCAACGATAAAGTTTTTCGTGTTCATGCCATTCACCTTCCTATAAGTGTAATTTAATAAGTTACAGTTATGCTAAAAGAAAAGCCTAAATGCTTTGGACACTTCAGGCTCTATTTACTATCTTTATTATTTACCTCAAATTTCTTACTGTAATCATATAACTTACAGTTTAGATTGTCAAATCATCAGTTTTCACTTTATATGGCTTCTGATTTGATTCAAAACCGACTCTATCGTGGTTTTATCAAGATATTCAGCGAAATATTGATCTGCTTCTGAGAATATGCCATTGACCACTTCTTGAATATTAGTCGAGATCATACAGGATTCCTGCCGCTCCCCTTTGCACCAAGTCGGCTTGATTGCCCCGTAAGAGACGGAACGATATACCTGTCCCAGTGTAATATCCTTTGGTTCGGCAGTAAGTGTATATCCCCCGCCGGTCCCTTCTTTTGTTTTGACGAAACCACTTTCGCGAAGGCAGCTCATGATTTTCCGTACTCTTACCGGATTCGTTGCCACATTATGAGCAATTGACTGGCTGCTTGCCATATGATCGGGCAAATACGCTAAATAGACTAAACTGTGAACGGCAATCGTAAATTCACTATTCACTGCAATCACTTCCTCCAGACTTCTTACTGTAATGATATGATTTACAGTTGTACATGTCAATGGTACCGGGTTCCAAGGTGCGTGGGTAAGTATAAATTTTTTGAATATCCTATAGCTTCATTCTACATACATACTGCCTTTTCAAGGAAGGCCATTTGGGAAAGGATATCGCTTCCTTAAAAACGCCACACTAATAAAAATATTTTAATCAAAGCAAATTTCTTGCTTTCTAAACAGCTTCAAGCCAAAATCAATTGAAGAAAAACCAAAGGAGAAAGGAAGTTTTGAAATGGACTTAAAAGGAAAGTCAGCACTTATAACAGGCGGTGGACGAGGAATTGGCCGTGCTGCAGCAATCGCCTTAGCAAGGGAAGGTGTCAATATCGGACTGGTCGGGTTGACGAGCGAGAATCTTGAAAAGGTTTCTGCTGAACTGGCTCAGTACGATGTAAACGTCTCTGCTGCTGCAGCTGATGTATCAGATCTTGAATCCGTTACCCAGGCAGTCGGGCACATTAGGTCCGATTTAGGAAGCATCGATATCCTTATTAACAATGCAGGTATGGCGAAATTCGGCGGATTCCTTGACCTTGAACCAGAGGAGTGGGAAAAGATCATCCGGGTTAACTTGATGGGAGTGTACAATGCCACCAGAGTCGTACTGCCTGAAATGATTGATAGAAAAAGTGGAGATATCATCAATGTTTCATCCACTGCGGGGCAAAAAGGAGCTCCTGTAACCAGTGCTTACAGTGCATCAAAATTCGGTGTATTAGGACTGACAGAATCTCTTATGCAGGAAGTTCGCAAGCACAATATCCGTGTAACGGCTCTGACGCCGAGTACGGTTGCTACAGATCTTGCTCAGGAAAATAACCTCTTATCTGGCGATACAGAGAATGTCATGCAGCCGGAGGATCTTGCTGAGCTGATGGTTTCCACTTTGAAACTGAACCGCAGAGTCTTTATTAAGTCTTCAGGCATGTGGTCCACGAATCCCTAAGTGATAAGAAGAGTAATAATTAGAAGCTCAGGTTTCTCATGCACAATAAAAGGCTTGGAAGGACTCCCTCTAAGCCTTTTTTCGTTAAAGCAAAGATAATCATTTAATATTCTTTTAATTAGGCTCTTTTCCTAAACTTTGTTGCTATTTGTTACTAATTCTGAAAAATTAACCATAATAAGAGGAGGGAAATCCGGGGACACCTAAACGAAAAGAGCTGCTCTACCCCGATAAGAGATAAAACTCTTAGGATCAGGGGGGAAATCCGGCTCTTGGGATTTTTCCGAAAGCAAAAACATATGCAAAAACAGCCTTTAATCAAAACTAACCTATATCATTCTCACTCTATTGCCGTACTGTCCTCTATGTCCCTGTGCTCTTTATTGGTATATTCTCAACCCTCCGCAGCGATTGCATCAGCTTTCATTTCATGCACCGTCCCAAAAGGATGTTCAGGTGGAGTATAAATTGCATAAACTTTCATCGGTATATCCCCGGTGTTGGTTATGTTATGCCACATTCCTGCTGGAATCATAACAGCATAATCTGCGTATGCATTTTGTCTGAAGCTCAAATTATTCTGTGTATCTCCCATCTCAACAAGTCCTTGCCCCTCTTCAATGCGAATGAATTGATCGGTAGTCGGGTGCACCTCCAACCCGATATCATCCCCTACATCGATACTCATTAAGGTTACCTGCAAGTGATCACCGGTCCATAGGGCTGTCCGAAAAGTATCATTTTCTATGGCTGCTTCTTCTATATTGACAACAAATGGTGTCGAACCTTTATCCTGTAATCTCCTGGCTGCATCCCACCTTAAATAATTTAAACGCAATGCATTGTCTCTCTGTCCTGCAAAGGCGTAAAGAAATGCATTCTGCATGATGGGATTCAAAGTGCCGAAGAAATTGCTCCGATACTCTTCAGAATGGTCAAACTCAGCTTGAAAAACTCTTTCTAAACCATCCTGATAGTTGGTGAACGCTATCTGTTTAACCTGGCAGGCAGGCTGCTGTCCTGTAGTTTGTATAAATAAATCTATGAAGGGTCTTGAATAAGTATCTTTGCATCTCATGGCGTCCAGTAATACACTTTGATGTTCCTGATTCGGAGCTGCGTTTGCCAGGTTGCTGTATAGGTTTATGATTTCAGCATTTCGCGTAATCGTCGTTAATAATTCATTAACTATCTCCTGCTCTTCCAAATGATTGGTGTTTTGATATAGAGTCAAGTCTTCTCATTCCCTTCTATGGTTATACAAACATATCATATGCCCAGGAGCTTATAACGTACATAAATTGGAAATTTTACAATGTTAAAAAAATATATAATAAAAAGCAGATCATTCTGATTCTCAGTGGTGATCTGCTTTACTTACTCACTTCCTTTTCTTCTTCGTAGTATCAGACGCCGCCTTTTTTATCACTTTTTCCACAAGGACATAGACGTGAACTTTGTTTTCATTGATTTCGATCTTTAGCACTTTTGCTTTACGGCCTTTAATTTTTAGTTCTTCTCCTTCAAAGGGAATTCCCTTCCGCAGTTGCTGCAACAATAGATTTCGTTCTTCGTAAAAATAAACAATATACATCCTGCTCACCTGCTTCAAATGAATTGAAGTGCCTTTTCATCACTATATGAATGCTGAAGTGAATAGATACGGAATGACGAGCCAGGAAATGCAAAATGAGAAAATTATTATTAAAGAAGCTGATTGATATCCTTCCAGCCATAAACAGATTCTTGAAGGGGCTTACCCGCTATTTCTGTTGTTAAAGTATCGATTTTTTTACCATGCAAAGATTCATAGAAGGATTTAGAAGGATTTTTTTCCAAAACTATCACCACCATGGAGAAGATTCCCCTGTTAATCAAGTCACTGATGACTGGTTTGACGAGTGATTTTCCTAAACCTGATCTCTGGTACTCTTTTAATATATAAATAGCGTATAACTCGCCATGATAGTCGGGATAATTACCAGATCTCTCTTCTCCGCCGCATGAGAAACCGACAATCTCATCCAGTTCATTCTTTGCAATATAAACGGTCCCTTTTTTCAGTATCTCCTTCCATTTGCGTTCTCTGCTCTCATAAGTCATTGCTTGAAGGTAAGACTCAGGAACTAATCCTCCATACGTGGTCTTCCAAGTATCTACTTGAACTTTTGCTATACCGATAGCATCTTTCAACCGCGCTTGCATAATCTTCAACTATATTCTTCCTTTCCAAATGATCTATGTCCAGTTCCCTTGGCAGGTCATTGTACTATACTGTTTCTTCCGGCTATTTTCGCAGAGGTTGCGGTCTTTATAAAGGTATTCGATTTCCCTTCCATCTCAAAGATATCAATAAAGTGAACTCTAAAGATATAATCTTAAAGAAATGAGTATATGAAAAAACGCACCAATAGGTACGTTTCTTCATTGCATATTTTCCAATGCTTGTTTCACACTTTTAAAGGTATTTTGGCTGCTGTTCGTTTCAATGCCGATACTGATGGCCTTCTTGGCCAATTGAGGGGAAATTCCCGTCGAGATCATCTGGATTCCCAAAAGCCGGAGCATACGCCTAACATTTTGAATAGTGACTGCGGCAATGTCATCAATTTCACAGACTCCGGAAAAATCCACTATCAGGTAATCGATTTTTAATTCATTGACCTTTGGCAGGACGGAATCGACTAAGTGGTTGGATCTATGCTGATTCAGTTTTCCCACAAGCGGTATAACGGCCATCTTTTCTGTTAAGGGAACGATTGGAAAAGAAATGATATCAATTTCCTCTTTAAATTCTTCTTTCACTTTGGCGTTATACTCCTCGAAAGCAAAGACCGTTTCCTCCAGGCTGATATCGAGCATGTTATTAACCTTTTTTACTATTAAAGTATAGTCTTCAGTTGAAAGCCCGAAGGTGGAGGTCCATTCAGAGACAAGGTCTGTAAAAACTTCCCTTGTAGGTGGATAACGGCGAATGATTTCAGAGATTTTTCCGTTTGCTGAAACCTGATCATAGGCATTCTGTTTGCTCCATTCGAGGAGTTCAGCCGGCATAGTCTTTCCCTCATACTTCAAAGAAGTGCTGAGAAAATTTAAAAAGGACTTATACATTGTGACTGCCCTTTCCTTTTCAGTTCGGGGAATTTCCAGCGAAATAAGATCAAGGACTGAATCAACTATCTGCTGTGATATCTCTGTATTCTTCTCTTCTAGGAATTCAGCAAGGTTGTTCATCTGTGGTTTCAATAGAAGATGCTCCTTAATTTTTCTTTTAGTCTCTTTTCTACTCTTACTTTGTAAGTATGAAAAGAGCTGCTCTCTCTTTGAAAAAGGACTGTTCTTTACACAGTGGAATAATCAGGCTTCAAGGATTTTTCCTATAGCAACAATTTTGGAATAACAACTTTCTATTATTATAACAAGTTTAGCCTGGATCTTGTACCTTCAAGGAAAAGCTTAGTTCAATTAGTTCTTTCGGTCTATCTCATTCAATCTTTACTACAAACGCTTGTATAGTTTATGTTAGTGCAGAGCTTCCAAAACCTTCGCTTGACCCACCTAATCCCTTTCTTGATAAATCTTGAATTACTCTTTAACGGAGAAGTATCCATTATAGTTTTGACCTCTAACCTGTTTCCCTATGAGTTATCAGTCAATAACTGACCTCCAAAAACATGACCTCCTCCCTATTAACTTTATCGTTCCCAAGATAATCTTTCATGACTTAGATATTGGTCTTTTACAACTATTTACAATGGTTATCATTATATCAGTCTAAAGAGGAGCTGTTTGTTCAGGTCTGTTATTGGAAATGCTCGTTACTTTGATGCCGTTGCTATTCAATGTCCGTATCCAGTCTTTTGCCGGTTTATGTTCCAATTTTCCTCCTCCCTAAATTTAGACAAACACACAATATAAGCGTTCCAATATGATAAATAGAAACTTTTTTATAAAGGGGAAATGTCCTGTGTTTTATCATATAAAGGAACTGCAGTACCAAGCAAAACCAGATCGTCCAGACCCTTTGTTTGCAAAGCAGCTGCAAGAGGTGCTTGGAGGGCAGTTTGGTGAAATTTCCGTTGCTCTTCAGTATCTGTTTCAAGGGTGGAATGTAAGAGGAAATGGAAAATATAAGGATTTATTGATGGATACAGGCGCCGAGGAACTTGCACATATTGAAATGCTTGCTACGATGATTGCCAGATTGCTGGATGGGGCACCTGTTGGGGATTTAGAAGTTGCAGCGAAGGATCCCATCATAGGTGCGATTCTTGGCGGCATGAACCCTCAGCATGCGATCGTCTCCGGTTTGGGAGCCATGCCTGCAGACAGCGTTGGCAATAGATGGACCGCTGACTACATTATTGCCAGCGGAAATTTACTGGCTGATTTCAGAGCTAACCTGAATGCTGAATCCCAAGGGCGTCTTCAAGTCGTACGGCTATACGAATCCACGTCTGACCGGGGGGTAAAAGATATGCTGTCATGGCTGATTGCCCGGGATACAATGCATCAAAACCAATGGATTGCCGCCATCAAGGAATTGGAAGCAAAGGAAAACGTGGTAGTTCCGAGTACTTTCCCAAAAGAATTGGAGAAGAGAGAAGTATCTTATACTTTATTCAATCTTTCCAGAGGAAACAAGAGTGCGTCTGGAAGATGGGCAAGCGGACCAAGCATGGATGGAGAAGGGACTTTCAATTATGTTGAAGACCCGGTGCCGTTTGGGCCGAAGCCTGCACTGCGACCCGCCCCTGCTTATATACATGATACTTTGCCTTCCGTCCTTAAAAGCGATATGATGCCTCCGAATATGTGCTGAAGCTGGACGCATAAAAACAAATTCATCCTGGTCTGCCCCGACAGGCTAAATTTTAAAGAAAGGCTCTGATAAAGAGTATTGTTGTTTCTAAAAGGTATGTTGACTTCCGTTCCAGGTGTACGACTCCGCGGGGCGGGCGGTGAGCCTCCTCAGCTTCGCTTCCGGGGTCTCACCTGTCCCGCTAGTCCCGCAGGAGGTCACACACCTTCCACTCCAGTCAACAGTGCGGAGGGACTGAGAATCCATAAAAAACTGGACTTATCAACTTTTCTTAATTGAAATGATGCCTTCTCACAGGCACTAAAACCCAAAATATTTTATAACAACAATATTAACTAACAGAACCTAATGATAAAAGGCGGTCTTACCGTTTATTCTCTTTGGGTTATTGGCCGGGGCATAGGCGCGGATACCATAAATGAAAAAAGCTGCCCGGAATATACGAGGGCAGCTGTTAATTTTTTGAGCTTGCTTTAAAACTGCGTCCATAATACATACTTTAATATGCAATCATAGTTAAGGTTCCAATACCCCCTGCTGATTCCACAGGGGGTATACATAAATACTCTCATTATCAGTTAGCTCAAGCAGGCTGGTTTGTTCTGAGCTTATTTCTGCTTATTTTCAAAATGAGCAGGAGCAGGTAGATTGATGCAAGAGGCAAAAAGGCTTGAAGTGTGTACCCGGGAAGGACTCCAAAAACATAGCTCCCCAGAAGAACCACTAAGACATAGATAATAGTCCATGATAATCTAGAAAGGTTCACTCCCTTTTCAGGCAGCCCCTTCTTGAATGTTTCGCCCATCATCACTAAAAATATTGAAGCGAAGATCATCACTATAAATAATAATGGCCGTAAAAATTCAGGCAAGTAGAAATGGCTCCCAATAGTAAAATAAGTGATTAAGGAGAAGACAGCAAAAAGGTGAATGTTGTACTTTAGTATTGGCGGCATGGTTTCCTCCCTCCTTATCAATTTGACGATACACACCAGTAAATGGTTTCAGAAATCAGCAGAATGTTTGCAGCCCAGGTTTTCGGCATCTAATACTTATCTTTGTAAATGGCTCTTTTCGTAAACTTTGTGGCTATATAATACTAATTCCCGAGTAAAACAGCCTTTATTCTTCGGGAAAACCTAGTTACATGAAAATAAAAGAGCTGATCCTTCAGATTTGAGTAAAAACCCTTAGTACTCGGGGATTTCCGAAAGCAACAATGTAGGCCAAAATAGCCTTATATAAAGGATAAGTATGAAAATTCAGCTAAGTCCTCAGTTATATCTTCAATTGAATATTTCGAAGATTTGCTCTTAATACCAATATACAGGAGATCGACTCAGCTTCCCACCTCTTTGTTCAAAAAACTTTTTACTTTGAAACAAAATCACTTCTGCTTCAGTTAAATGGATAGACATTAAAAATTTAAAAAGACCAGGAGGAAAAATATGAACAGGAATATGACTATATTACTTTTTCTCTCTGCTACCATTACCCTTGGTGCCTGCCGGATTGAGAGTGGCAGTTCAAATGGAAACATACCTAAGGAAAATCAGGAAATATCACAAGAAAACGAGGTAATGTCAGATGAAGAGAAGACCTCTGCTCTTGCGACGATGGAAATCTATAACCAGCTTCACAAAGGAATGAGTTATGAAGAAGTTAAGGAGATTATCGGCTCTGAAGGCAAAGCTGCCACAGAAGAAGGAGATGTTGATGGGGTATTTATTTGGGACGGAAATAACCCCAATTCATTCATGAGCGTTTCCTTCCAAAGAAACAAGTTGATTAGGAAAACTCAAATGGGGTTGAATTAATAAGGCTCTTTTTATACGAAAATGGGTCTGATGCTGTTTTTGGCAAAAAAAAGCATCCTCCCAAAAATAAAATAATTATTTTTTGAAAATCGTTAGGCCATGATAGTTAAGCTGTTGATTTTTGATCTAGAATATCTATTTCGTAGCCCATATTCTTCAGTTTTTTTATAAAGTAGTCTTTCTTCCTTTCCTTGGTCGGAAGGTAGTCCCAACCGAGTTCTTTATACGGGGTTCTTTCTTTCAGGACTTGGTAAATGATTCTCAATAATAAATGTGCTAGTGCCATGTTTGCTTTGTACGGACCTCGTCGTTTTACTAAGCGATAATAAAATGATGACAGCCTACTATCCTTTTTTTTCATCGCGGCCCAAGCCACTTGGCACATTACAGTTTTAAGGCCTTTATTTCCTTTTGAGGACTTTGACCCTTTTTTTTTGCCAGCACTTTCATTATTACCAGGACTGAAACCACCCCATGAGGCTAAATGTTTTCCGGTTGGAAATTTAGACATATCGATTCCTATTTCCGCTAAGACGCTCGCCGCTGCATCTTTCTGAATACCTGGAATGGTGATCAATAAATCCATTTCTTCATTATGGGTAGTTACTAACTGACTTATCTCGGTTTCTAATTCCCCAATTCTTTCCTCGATGTATTCGAGGTGATCATAATGCATTTGAATGATCTTTTGATGATGAGCCCGCATGCGGCCGTTCAAGGCCTCCACGATTTGAGGGGCTTTCTTCTTTAGTGAAGTTTTAACCAATGCCTTCACTTCGTCTATCTCTAATACTTCTCCATTGAGGATAGCGTTTAGTAATAGACGGCCTGAAACACCAAATAGATCCGATACGTATGTGCTCAGTTTTATGTTGGCGTCTTGTAATATCTTGTGAATTCTATTTTTTTCTGAAGTTGCATGACCTATCAATTTACGGCGGTAGCGTGTCAAGTCCCTTAAATCCCTAAATTCTATAGAGGGCACAAAGCTAGATTCAATCAGTCCAGCACGTAATAGCTTTGCGATCCAGGCTGCATCCGAAATATCTGTTTTTCGTCCAGGGACATTCTTTATTCTTTGGGCATTAGCCAAAATTAAAGTGAATTCACCTTCAAGAATGTTCCAAACGGGTTTCCAAAACACACCGGTACTTTCCATCGCAACGTCTGTGATCTTGTGTTTAGCTAGCCAATCTTGTAGCTCAAGTAATTCGTTCACGGTAGTTCCGAAGGTTTTTGTTTCTTTTTTCGCTCTTCGGTCTAAGGGGCCGTAAAGGACACAAGCCACTACTGTCTCTTGGTGAACATCTAAGCCAGCAACACGTTCTAAAATAGCATCCATAAATCTCATCCTTCGTATAATGCTAGGTCGTACATTCTTGAGCGAGTATTTTTATACACGTGCTCATGGCAACAATCGGCGGTTCTCATGAATGTACTAGATCGGTTTCGTAAACGGGGTAAAACCACCAAAAAAGAGACGACCTCGGACCTGCATTAACAGGATGAACGGGATGATGCATGATTAAACGTTTATGACCTCCATTTTCATCAATCGGGGTGTCTGAAAGGACATGGGGGTTTCGTAAACTTTGTGGCTATTTAAATAATCTAATATAATCTTTGTAAGTTAATTCCACGGCTCACCGAATTATACTGGTAAGCAAGAAAGAAAAGAGCTGCTTTAAAGAGAAAAACCTTAGTATCCAGGGAATAATCCGGCTCTTGGGATTTCTTCGAAAGCAACAATATATGCGAAAACAGCCATTAATAAATACTGTCTGCGATTGTTCATGGTCCTTCTGCTCTTTTTGAATAAGAGTGTTTGGGAGAAAGATATTGTTTTCGACCCCCTTATCCTTCAATTTTTGATCGAAGGATGTAATGAAAGGCAAGGTGAATTCTCATGAACAAAACACTAACTAAATTAACTTACGATGAAATTGATAAATTACTTACAAATACAGACAAAGATCTTTTCAATAATATAAATTGGACTCTCGTTACTGAAGACGAAATGGAATCTCTATTAAGAACTCCTTAATGACAATCATTAAGGGGTTCTTTTATTTAGGTTCTATACTTTGTTGCTGCTAAATAATAATTCGAAAATAGCTGAAAGGAGGAAATAGAATTTTTATTCTTTAATGCATTAACGTACTAATAGGGACTGTCCCTTTTCGCACTGTAAAGCTGTGAAGTAAATTAGTCATCATGGGGGTAAGATTTAGTTAGTTGGGTTCTACGTGAACATGGACATCATAAATTTGGTGGGTCTCTTTCAAATGGTCTTCTACTTTAGAGGAGATATCATGTGCATCCTTGATATCAAGGGTTGAGCTGACGAGTATGACGATGTCGACAACTGTGTTGTTTCCGTATGCCCTTGCTCGTATATCCTTGACTCCTTTGACTCCAGGGACCTCCATCACCGCTCCTTGGTAATTGCTTAACTTTTTCTCATCATATCCATCCGTAAGATAATGAGAAGATTCGCGGAAGATATCCCAGGCGGTTTTGCAAATCAAGAGACCGACTATGGCTGCAGCCAGCGGATCGAGCCAGGCTAGATTGAACTGAGCCCCGATGATTCCAATTGCTGTACCAATACTCACCCAGGCGTCCGAAAGGTTATCCTTAGCAGCAGCCATCACCGCGTGGCTGTTTATCTTATTGGCAATTTGCTTGTTATAGCGGTACACGAAATACATGGCGGTTGCACTGAGGATGCCGGTCCATGCCGCAGTCATATCCGGAGCATGCTGTTTCCCTTCTATGACAGAAAGGAACGAACCGTACAAAACCTGAAGCCCGACCGCCATCATAATGAAAGAAGCAATAAGAGATGCTATGCTTTCAGCTTTCCAATGGCCGTATGGGTGGTCCTTATCTGCGGGTTTTTGGGATAATTTTAATCCAATCAAAACAGCTATCGAAGCGGCAATATCTGTTGTATTGTTTAATCCATCCGCCCTTAGAGCTTCTGAATCAGCTCTGAATCCTATTGTCAATTTTGTGATAGATAAGATGATATAAGCAATGATACTGATAAGTGCTGCTCTTTCACCTAATTTCAGATCAGCATATTTTTGTTGGTCCATTATGAATCCTCCGCTCTTTTAACCACTTTTATAGTACCAAGTAGTGTTGGAGTGGGTCTATAGCAACGTTCTTTCCTCTTTCTATCTATATAAGCAGAAAGAAACTAAGTTGCCTTAAGCCAATCTAGGTAACTAGGCAGTATTGGTTTTTTCAGACGTATATAAATTTCGTTATGTTTAATACTATAAACAGTATTTATAGGGAAAGGCTGGTGAAGTAAGTGGGTGAATATCAGACATTAACGTCAAAGATGAACGATCAATTGCTGGAAATCTATGAATATAAGCTGGAGCTATGGCAGAATTTTGTTCTGAACAGCTGGCAGTTTTGGTTTGGTGTTGCTCTCACTGTCCTCCCTGTAATTTTATGGCTCTATCTTCACGACAATAAGAAAACCGGCACCTTCTTGCTTGCCGGGTTAACTACCGCTATTTTGTCTGCTTTATTGGATACATCGGGAAATTTCCTTGGATGGTATGATTATCAATATGATGTATTTCCAATCGCTCCCAACTATATCCCATGGGATTTTGTATTTATACCTGTCCTCACCATGTTCACCCTTCAGTTTTTTACTAAGTTTAATATTTTGCTGAGAGGGGCAATTTTGTCAGCGTTCATTGCGTTCATCGGCTTGCCGTTGTTGAGCAGCATGGGTATTTACGTTTTATTGAATTGGAATTACTTCTTTTCGTTTGTTACCATGTTCATCATTTTCCTACTCTCTTATCTAGTGAGTAAAGCAGGACACCTTGGATAACAGAATGCCGTTAATAAGTTTGATTATACTAAGATTTTTGTTCTCATCTGATCTGACGCTTCTATATTCACATCTGCTTTTTCGCCCGGTGAGAGCATAATCGTCACGCCCGTTCCCCATTTTTCTTTACTTTGGATTTTCATGTCTCCCCCATAATCCCTGACCAGCTTAAAACAAATAGTCAAGCCTATTCCTGACCCCTTCTCTCGATTGGTATAGTAGGGTTCACCGATTCTGGACAAACGCTCTTTTGGAATCCCCCTTCCGTTATCAATTATCCTGATTCTGATTCGGCCGGTATGTCCATCAAGTTTCAATTTGATTTTTCCGCCCCGGGGAAGAGCTTCCAAACCATTCTTCAGAAGCGTAACCATAATTTGTTTAAAGTGCTGAGATCCCATATAAGTGATTAGCTGGGTACCTGGTGTTTCCATGAGAACAATTTCTTTCTGCTGCTCTAAAGTGATCCCCTCAAATAACATTTTAATTTTCTTAAGTTCTTCCAATACTTTAATAGGTTGAATTCCTGACTCCTTCCCTTCATTTTGTGCCTCTGGTCTGGCAAGCAGCAGTAATTCCTTCAGAACTTGTTCAATCCCGTTTATTTCTTCTAACACTGCCCCTTCCAGTTCTTTCAATTGATTTTTCTCATTCAAGAGTTGAATGAAACCTCGTATCGTAGTCAACGGATTGCGTATTTCATGTGCAATGCTGGCAGCCAGTTCACCTATAACCTTGAATTTCTCAGATGCAATCAATAATTCTTCTTGCTTCTTTTGGCTGCTGTAATCTATTCCGTAAAATAAAGTAAAGGTTTCAAGAGTATCGAGTTTCAGCTTTTTACAACCCCACTGTACAAAGCGGGTATCTCCGTTTGGAGTTGTCAGCTTCTGAAGGTGCCTGCTGTTTAATTCCATTTCGTATGGGTGTTTGAGAAGAGTCGAAAAATGCCTTCCCTCCAGTTCATGTTTTGAAGCAGATAATAAAGACAGCATAGAATCATTGATAGTAATGATGGTTTTAAATTTATTCAAAACAACAATATAGTTCGGATTAATGTCCATAACTTCTTCAAGGAGCCTGCTCTGTTTAGCTAACTTAAAATTCATATCCTTCAGTTTTTGAGACTGCATTTGATAGAATCCTATAAAAAGAATAACGGCAACTAAAATTGAATTTAAGCTGGAGAAATATAAAGGCAGCATTCCAAATCCGCTTATAACTCCATTTAGAAATAATAAGAGCCCTCCGGCAACTACACTTTTGTAAAAACGGCCATAATAAATATCTTTTGTATTAAATGATATCAGCAATAGGAAAAGTGTGATGATGAAAACCAGTATAATATTCATAATAAATGTAGAATTCAAAGGTCCATATATAGGCAATAGATGTGCAGGAGAAAGGAAGTCTTGAGAAATTAGTTCATATTCTCTTATCCCAAGGCCTGTAAAATTAAAAATGTATACAACCAGGCTGAAACCCCAAATAAATATAAGTCCCTTCTTATTAAATACTCTTTTAAAGGAATTCAATTCTTTATGTTTTCTGACCAAGTAGAAAGATAAATAATACATAACCGGGGTTATCATGATTGGTCCGATTCTTAATAGCCGAAAGAGCCTGTCCAAGGTTTCAGCCTGCATGTAGGAGTGAGCATATAATAAGGAGATATCAAGCTGCCAAAAGCAAATCAGCAATAGGAATAAAGCCAGTGCTTCGGACAAGGTATTTCTGGAGTAAACCAATAGTGAAACGGCCACTATAAACGGTATGACGGCTATGCCCATTAGCAAAATGAAGTCCATTGTGTTCCCCTTTCATATGATTATTGTATTTAGTAGAGATAGTTGGGGCTTCTAAATCTTTAGTACTTCAATACTTTCCCTTTCCGGCATTCCTACTCCTCCCGATGTGGCAACTAGCTACAGGCAATTCAGCAAAAAAAGCCGCCCAAGGCCTCCTTCATAGCAGAAGAAAACCTTGCGCGACAATCTATAATACCTATTTATTAGATAATGCATTCATACTTTATTTAGCCTCTTCGATAAATTTAAATGTCAGAGTGGAGAGAATGAAAGAGAATATAACTATCAGAGGCATGACGAAAAACAAAAAAATCATATCTGTTTTAAAAGTCCATGGTATAAGAGCCTCGTATCCTCTCCCTATAACATGAAAGAATAGTAGAAAGAAATTAACGACCAATCCAAAGTACAGAATCTTCTTTATAATTTTCCTCAGCTTTTTCTCCCCCTGACCTTTTATGTAAATGGCTCTTTCGGTAATTTTGCTGCTGTATAGAATTCGTAAGATGACTCCAAAATTAAAATTCAGGAATGAAAGGAGAGATAGAGCTGTTCCCTCTGTTTAGAGAAAAAACTCAGAATCCTGTATAAATCGGGCTCTTGAAATTTTCCTGAAAGCAGCGATTTATGCGAAAACCTCAAGTATAGAACACCCTTATCAAATACCAACTGTTATTTCTGCATCCTATTCAAAATTTCATCAATGACATGAAAAGCTTGCTCCGGTTCTCCTATTTCAAACAAATAATCAGCTTCTCCTCGATAAGGTGAATGGTCATTTTCTTGATTTTGTCGAATCAGGACCTCTTGAAAGGTGGAGGCACTTCTAAAGATATTTGTCCTTCTGGAGCTGCTGGCTATACGCTGTTCAAGCACCTCATCCGGAAGCTTGAAATAGACCAGAATACTGGAGAAGCCTTTCTTATGATAATACTCCAGAACCTTAAGACGGCTCTCGCGATTGAGATTCGCATTGCAAAGGATCAAGTGAAACGGAGTATTCTTAACCGCATATTCTACAATTGATTTAGTTATTGAAGTCTTCAATGTATTAGGGCCGTTCTCAGGCAGCAGTCTTTTATAGTGAGTATTTATAAAATCAGCGTGGTGATCCTGGTCAATAACAAGTGAGTTGTTCAACTGCTTTTCCAACAGTTTTGCAAAGGTTGATTTTCCGCTGTGGGTTTTACCGATCGTCATGATTAAAAACCTGTCCATGGGTATTCCTCCTTTTTGATCAAACACCAAAAATAGTTGAACTTATTTACAGGCTGCCTAACCTTTCTGCTTCAGATAAAATATGTACCTATTGTAAACTTTGCTGCTATAATTTTTTGGTCGAGTAATAGTGGTTTAATTCATTGGAAATACATTGGTAAGCAAGCAGAAAAATCGCTATGAATAAAACAATTGTGTATTTGACGGCACCTTTTAATTACATGCCAATTAAACTAGAGGATTCTGGCCCCATAATACCCGTGTCTCATGGTTTTCAAAGACAAATATTTGAACATGCAATATAGGATCAATTGCATCCGTTCCATTATCAAGACAATACTTATCTTTTAACTCTCGAAAATCAAATAAAAGATGATTGAATCGTTTATTCTCCGTAACATATTGTCTTGAGTAACGACGATATCCTAAAGGACGACATACTTACTGAACACCATTGTTTGTAGATTTATCATTGGGATCCACCCACTTATATTGATAGTTCTATTATATAGTAAGGCTTTATCAGCGGATAGTATACTTCCCCCAATGTTGATTGGAGTGGAAGGTGCGCGACCTCCTGCGGGACTAGCGGGACAGATGAGACCCCCAATAGCCCCTCGGGGTCAAATAACCCAAAGAGAATAAAAGGAAAGACCGCCTTTTTTTCTCTTTGGAACATTTGCCTGTCGGGCCTAATCAGGGCGCTTCCACTTTTTAAGCAGGCGAAGCCGAGGAGGCTCAACGCCCGCCCCGCGGAGTCGCGTGCCTGGAACGGAAGTCACACTTTTTCGTTAAGTTTGAAGTGGAAAACCAGAATCGCTCTTTGTAGTGATCGATTCTGCCTTTTTACTCATTTTTGCCCAGCCAGAATGATTTCTGTGTTCTTCCTGACAAAAGGATCTGGCAAGAGTTTCAGCACTCACCCATTCACAAGGCAGCTTGTAGGGCGTAAAAGGTTAGGCGCAAAATAGAAATTTCTTCATTGCAGCTGTTTAAATCCTTGAGCTTATTCTGAGTTTCACCATTTATGCGATTACCCGGCTTTCACAAGAATACATCGTGCTTGTAAATAAGTTTATTAATAAATTTTCTATTCTTTGGAAAAATAAGCAATAAAACTTTAAAGGGTGAAGCACATGGAAAAAAATAGAAAGGAAACCAGTGATGAGTACTTATTGAAGCTGACTGAAGTGATTCATCAAAGTGATGACTTTAAAGTATTCGAAACACCTGTGTGCGGCCAGGATATCAGTATTATGTATCTTGAAACGCTGGTGGATATCAATTCACTTTATCATCATTTACTGGATGTTTCTATCTATGCCGGCCGGTCCCTTGAAAATGTTTTAGCCTCCTATAACCCTGAACTTTTGTGCAGTTCATCAGATGTAACAGATGCATTGATCAAAGGCAAATTTGGCATATATATAAAGGCGGAAAAAAAGATGGTTGCAGTCAACCTTCCTAACACGACTGCCCATAGCAGATCCGTGGAAGAGCCGCAAAATGAATTGATTATCCGTGGTGCTCATGATGGCTTTGTGGAAAACCTTGTTGTCAATATATCTATCATCCGCAGAAGAATTCAATCAGAAAAGTTGAGAATTAAAATTGTCGAATTAGGAAAGGTAACGAAAACTAAGACAGCTCTCCTGTATATAGAAGGAATAACGAATAAAGAAATTCTTTCAGAAATTGAAAGAAGGTTATCCTATATAGATGTCGATATGGTCATCAGCCCGGGATATATCGAAGAATTTATTGAAGACAGTCCATATTCCATCTTTCCTCAAATGCTTAATACTGAAAGACCCGATAGAACCATGGCCGCTTTGATGGAAGGTAAAATCGCCTTGTTAGCGGAAGCTTCTCCTACCTGTTTGATTGTTCCCTCGACCTTCGTATCATTTTTTCAGTCACCTGATGATTATAACAGCCGCTGGATTCCAGCTACTTTCATCCGTTTTATCCGATATTTCAGCGTTCTGACTGCTTTGACTCTCCCTTCTTTTTATATAGCAGTCATTGGATTTCACTTTGAAGTGACACCTCCAGAATTGGTCATGCCTTTGAAAGCATCAGTCGAAGGAATTCCTTTTCCTCCTTTGATTGAGGCGTTCATCATGGAAATCACCTTTGAGCTGGTACGGGAAGCGGGGGTCAGGCTGCCGCGTCCCATAGGACAAACAATAGGTATTGTTGGAGGTTTGGTCATTGGCGATGCCGTTGTAAGTGCCGGATTGATCTCTAATATAATGATAGTTGTGGTGGCTGTTACCGCCATTTCTTCCTTTGTTGTGCCTAATAATGAGATGCGCTCTACTGTAAGGCTTTTACGATTTCCATTAATGATTATCTCATCTTTATTTGGTTTTATCGGCCTGGTTTTTGGATTGATTTTCATCCTGATTTCTTTAGTGAAACAAGAATCTTTTGGGGAACCTTACTTCTCCCCGTTTGCACCCTTCCGTTTTAATGATTTAAAAGACACAGTAATTAGAGCTCCACTTTGGAAAATGAATAAACGTCCTGAGAATGGAAGACCTGAAAAGGCAGATAGGCAAAAACCGGTTAGAGGGTGGGAAAAGTCGAATGGCTGCAAATAAATTAACAAAAGGACAGATGTTCTTCCTGCTTCTGCAGTCACAAGTTGGAATCGGCATCCTTTCCCTTCCTTATGATGTTTTCCAAAAAGCTGAATCAGACGGGTGGATTTCCATCATTGCTGCTGGATGCTGGATTCAGGTTATGCTTCTGGTCTATGTGGGTTTGTACATCAAGGTGAAAAAGGACCATTTTCATGCTCTCCTTGAAGAAGTGCTGGGCAAAAGTCTTGGTTACCTAACTGCGATTTTGTATGTGCTGTACTTTTTAAGCGTAGCAGTCCTGATCCTCACTCTCTTTAATGAGATTATTGATATTTGGGTTCTGCCAAGAACACCGAACTGGATCATAGGTATCATCATGGTTTTCCTTGGTTACTATCTTGGAAAAGAGAGCGTACAGATACTGGCACGCTTCAATGTATTAGTTACACCTATACTTTTTATTATGTTTTTACTAATTACTTATGCGCTGAAAGACGCACAGATACTCTACCTGCTTCCTATAGGTGAGGCTGGGGTGAAAAACATTCTTCTTGGAAGCCGGGAAGCACTATTAGCAATGCTTGGTTTTGAAATCCTGCTGGTGATCCTGCCTCTGACGGATGCCAATAATAAAAAGAAGCTGAAGTACGTGTCCTTATCGAACATAGTGCTGACACTTTCCTATTGTTATTTATCCATCATCAACTTTATGTTTTACAGTCCCGAAGAATTAAAGATCGTTCCTCAGCCTCTTTTATATATATTAAAATCCTTCTCATTCCAAATAATTGAGCGTACTGACCTTTTGTTCCTGACTATTTGGGTTGTGACTGTCTTTACTTCTTTTGTGAACTATTACTTTCTTGCAGTGTCTGCAGCCAGGCCCCTTGTCAAATCATCTGGCATCCAAAGGAAGCTTCCCTTAATATTTGCGATCCTTATTCTAACTGTGAACTATTTTATTAATGAGAATAATGTCTATCTGGTGGATAAAGTAAGCAAGGTGATTACCAATTCCAGCTATGCTTTTGTCATTGTGATTCCGCTTATCCTGCTGTTTGCTGCATATATAAAAAATATTCTTAGAAAGGAGAAAATGCATGAAGAGAGCATGTGAACTATTTTCGCTGCCGCTCATGATTCTGTTATTAACAGGGTGCTGGGACCAAACTCTTTTGAAAAATACCAGACTCATTTTAGCTGCGAGTTTTGATAGCTCTTCAGAAGAAAGAATATTGGCAGGTGTGACCACGCCGATTGTCTCTACAGCAGGTTCTGTTCAAAACAGCAAGGAATCTGTTGAATTACTCATGTCGGAAGGATTGTCTCCGAGGGATGCCAGGCTGGAAATTGATAATAAAACATCCCAGAAGCTGGACGCTTCCAAGCTTCTTATCCTTACCATTGGATCCGAGCTGGCTAAAAGGGACATTTATTCGGTATTGGACGTGTTTTATAGAGATCCTAAAAGTGCTTTAAGTTCAAAAATTGCAGTGGTGGATGGAGAAGCAATAGACGTATTGAACAATTCTCTTGATTCTAACTTAAGAGCAGGAAACCTCCTGACTGATCTTCTGCAGAGTGCCGAAAATAATACTACTGTATCCGTCGAAGATATCCAGACAATTTGCGCGGAAATGTTCGATGAGGGGGTAGATTTCATGGTCCCCTTTCTTACTCTTCTGCCAGAAAAGGAAATTAAAGTAGACGGAATGGCCATGTTCCATGATAAATCTTTTACAGGAAAAACCTTAGAGGTAGAAGAATCCAGGCTTTTTCTATTGCTTAAAGACAAAGTTGGCAAAACAGTTCCTTTCTCTTATAAAATAAGGTTCCATGAAAAAGAAACATTTGTGTCCTTCAAGGTAAAATCCCATAAAACAGATCTTAAAGTGGTGCCCTCTTCAAACGGGATTAAGGTCCCCGTTACACTAAAGGTTGAAGTGTCAATTCAAGAGTTTCCTGAGGACACACTTATGAAGAAGAGTACTATTGATGAGCTTACGAAATTGCTTCAGAAACGCTTAGAGGAAGATTCAAGAAAGGTCTTAGAAAAACTGCATGAAGCGAATTGCGATGGTCTGGGGATTGGAAACAGGGTTCAGGCATTTTACCCTGAAGTTTGGAAAAAACGGACTGGAATGAAGAGTATCGAAATATTAAGTTTCAGCCGCAGGTCAAGGTGACAATCGCTCAGCACGGTGTCATTGACTAATCTCTTAGCTTAAAGTAGAAAATGAGGAGACGATTCTCCTCATTTTTTCTCTAACTGTAAATCACACCACTGTAAATTATTTTTTCTTTGGCTTTCCTGAGCTTTCAACGCAACCTTTTCTAGACCATCCTGTGCAAACTCCACATCATTCTTCGGCATTGAAGGATTATACTGCAATTCTTTGTTTTTCTTTTTAGACACTTTTTTCACCCTCTCTTTTCCATTTACCCACTGTTTTATTTTGCTTATTTTCCCTGCAACATATACTCCAGACTAAAAAACGGCTGAGATCCATTAAGATCTCAGCCGCGTCTGATTTCATTATTAACTTTAAGGTAATAATACCTCATCAATCACATGAATCACGCCATTGGAAGCTTCAATATCCGCTTTTACAACGTTTGCATCATTCACCTTAACCGGATCAAGGGAAATATCAACCGTCTTCTTTGCCAGGGTTTCTGCCTTCATTCCTTCTTTCAGGTCAGTTGATAAGACCTTTCCAGATAGAACATGATACAGCAGTATATCCTTTAAGTCGTCTCTTGCTAATAATTCATCTGCTGTTATGCCTAATTTCTTCAATGCTTTTTCGAAGGCTGCATCTGTAGGGGCGAAAACAGTGAATGGCCCTTCTCCCTTTAATGTCTCAACCAATCCGGCTTTTTTCAAAGCAGCTGCCAATGTCGTGAATTCTCCTGCTTCTGCAGCTGTATCAATAATATCCTTTTTCACTGCAGGAGTTTCTGCTGCAAAAACACCGTTTGCTAATGTCATGAATATACTCATGATCACCAACAAAATCATACCTTTTTTCTTCATGAATACTACCTCCTTTTTTTAGCTGTAACCTCATTGAAAATTTCTTGCAATCTCCTATGAGTTTACTCCAATGGTAGTATTCGTTAATTAGTTCATCCTATACAACATTTATTAGCCTCTCTTTCGTTAGGGTCCATTTCCAGGTCCTGATCCTGGTCCAGCATTATAGTTCTTATCTTCTCCCGGTCTTTCCCCAGGGTTGATTCCCTTGATATTATTATCGTTTCCCCGCCTCTTCCTTCTCATATCTATCAAAAAGGCGAACAATAAGATACCGGCGATTAATACAGGCACCCACCACATTATTAAATTCCTCCTGTCTTCAACGATTTTTTTTTGAAAAGGGATTACAAGAAGTAGAAGAATGCGTATTCCCTATGCTTTTGGGAAAAGCGGGATAGCCGGTTTTCCCCTGAATTCTGAGATATTTCTCTCTATATGGGAAGAGGAACTCTTTTCTTTCTTGCTTAATCTTCTGCGAATTATTCGAAAATCAAGCATAATATTTACAAAGCATAAATAAGAAAGACATTTCCTTTATAAGATTATAGTTAATAGGAGGGGTATTAATTACCAAGGTGAGAAATTCTTTTTAGAGGTTTAGTGAATGACAATTGAGAAGAATGCGATAGTGTAGAGAGCAATGAAGATAAGAGAACCAGCAAAGAAAATGAACATTCCGACTCTTGAAAGGCCGGAAAAGCTCCCTTTCAACCAATAGGATAAGCTAAATGCTAATAAGGCTATAAGAAAGGGATACCTCCATGGAATGCCAAAAGTCAGAAAAATTCCTTCTATATTTGGAGAGAACTCCCCTATCAGCTCCAAAAGGAATAAAAGGCATACCAGAAAACCCACAGCAATCAAAGTAAAGCTGAAGTGTTTTTTCAAATTAATCCTCCTTTCCTTTCGGCAATGCAGGCAAAGATTAGAAGTGCAAGTAGGAAAATTTACATCTATACTACCCATTAGGTATGTAAAAACCCACCAGTAGAGAAGTGATTCTTAACTAAGCAGCTTTTTATGAAGTGAACTGGATTTGTGTTTAGCTGTGATTGACCCGATACTTAATGAGTTCATCAGTAATCGTGACTTGGTGAAACTTCATGAGTTTCTCCTCTAACCCAACAGGTGTGAGATTACTGTCATAGGCGCATACAGAAACCATACCTCTATCAGAAGCAAAAGCTTGTACTTGATTTTCGTAAAGGACTATTTTATCAAGTATATCTTCCTGATCACCCCATTCTACCAGCCCCCATGTCCAAACTGGTACACCTTGTTTGAGAAGGGGTTCAACGGTTTCCTTGAAATACGTAATGATTGAGTCAGGGTCAAAACTTTGTGTAGTAGAATAAAAATCATAATTATTCGAAAAGTGGACATTGGCCATTTCCTTCTCGCTGAGAACACTTTGTAATTCCTGCTTAATGCTAAGTAAATGCCTGTCGTTTTCAACAAGCAATACAGGACTGCCAGATTGGACTCCAGTTTTTATAAAAGCAACCACATTTTGAATATAGGTCTGTTCATTATTAAAATGATACAAGATGTGATTGTCCCGACCCTTGGATTCTTCTAGAACTTCCTTTATTAAACTGCTCATATATGTGTGACTCCTTATAATTTGACCTATTAATACTCTTATCAGCAATTTAAAATGTCCTTCTTGAATGAACTTCTCTATTCTGATTTATAATCATATTCATTTCCTGCAGTTCCCGGAGAAGCAGCAGCTCTTATCGTAAGTCTTTTTAAATATAGATATTATCTTAACATGTGCTGATATAGAATGCGAATGAACAGGACAAAAAGGAGATCGACAGAATTCAATTGGCAAATCAATATCTTATTGATTTTCTTACAGCTTTACCGGTATATAAATTTCCACTGCTTCATCAACGGGGTTTTCAGCAAGGTAATAAATTTCGATAGGAAATGAAGATTCGTATCGTTTTTGCCGTAAGCCGCTCTCTTTTATCCAGTTAAATATTGAAGTATAAGCTTTATCTATGCTCCTGTTTGTACAGGCTCCCCTTGCATATTTCATCTTTGGTATTCTGAATCCTGACATGCCATCTGGGATGCTAGTGAGATCAATCACTTCTAAACAAGCGAAATAAGTCACCATGATATCGTTACTCATATAGGGACTAATCAACACTTTCCTATCCACTGCATTTGGAATCTGTTCCATTTTACTTTCAAACTTCTGCTGAACTTTAATAGCAGCATCCGGAAATGAGTCCGGGAAGTTTGCGGTAATGCTTTCCCCTACTAGTAGGAACTCTCTTTCAACCATATCAAACTTCATTTGATCCATCAATTATTACCTCCATTTCCATATAAAGCATATTAATAAATTCGAGGGAGATGGCCTTAACCCCTCTTTATGTTGAAGAAAAAACATAAAAAAAGTTCAGTTGAAGAATATACCTCAACTGAACCAAGCAGACTGTTAAAATAGGCTGTTTTCGCATATATTGTTGTTGCTTTCGATAAATCCCAAGAGCCGGCTTTATCCCGGGGATACTAAGGCTTTTCTCTCTAAACGAAGAGAGCAGCTCTTTTCTTTCTAGCTTATCAGGGTAATTTCGGTTGGTTATGGCATTAGCTTAAGAAAAGAGCCTAACAAAATGTATCTTTAATTTTGGGTACTGAAAATCCGAACATCGGTCTTAAGAAAAGAGCGATAAATGTACCAGCCATGGCAAGGATTCCCCAAATATAACCATGAAGGCTGAAAGAAGCGATTCCTCCAAAGTATGCTCCGATATTACAACCGAATGCGAGGCGTGCTCCATAACCCATCAGCAAGCCTCCAATGACGGAAGCCGCTGCATTCTTGCCGGTAACTTTTGAAAATTTAAAAAGCCCGCCTGCAGCAGAAGCCAAAAATGCTCCCAAGATGACTCCGAAGTTCAAAACTGTAGTAGAATCTGCAAAAATGGAAGATTGAAGTACTTCCGCATTGGCTCCCTGCCAATATCCCCAGCTGGCAGTATCGATGCCAAAGAACATCGCAGCTTTTGATCCCCATAATGCAAAAGCGGATGTGATTCCCCAAGGAGCACCGCGGGTCATAAGAGTAAGAGCATTCAGTACAGCTAATGCAATGGCTGCAGCAAATAAAGGCCAAGAACCGCGAAGAATTCTTTTCCAGCCTTGAGCTGACGGGACTGGCGCCATTTTCGGTGATTTCTTCCTTCTTTCTACCACAATGGAAATCCAAGCAATTAGAGCGAATAGTGCAAGGGAAAGAACCCATGCCCCTCCGTAGCCTAAACCTGTGGAAGTTGCCAGTGAAATAGGTTCGAATGATGGCAAATCTTCAGTCCAGAACGGCAGGTGTGCCGCTCCAACTGTCGCTCCGATGATGAAAAACAATAATGTGATGAACATCACGGAGCGACCGCCTCCTACAGCATAAAGAGTACCAGAAGCACAACCGCCGCCAAGCTGCATACCAATCCCAAACATGAACGCTCCTACAACAAGGCTGACACCTACCGGCGATACATAACCATTAACCGGACCCCCAAAAAAGGACAAGCCGAATGCCAGGATTGGAGCAAATAGAGTAACCGCGACAGCGAGCATTAACATATGTGATCGCAGGGCTTCTCCGTTGCCGACAGACATGAATCTGCGGAAAGCCGATGTGAATCCAAATCGGGCATGAAATAAGGTATATCCCAGTAATAAACCGATGACTAGCAATAACGGTTGAGCTGGGGACTGAGTCATCATTAAGTAGATTATAAGAATGGCACTTACAAGCAGTCCGCCGTAAATCAAGGGCATTTGCGGGCTGTTTAACTTTGTATCTGAACGAAGGACTGGATCCTTTGCATCATTGATTGGTTGAACTTTTGTTGGAGTCATTACCAACCACCCTTTCCTGATAGTTTTAGTCGGAATTACTTTTCATATCATACAAGGGTATTGGCACTCTGTCAAAAAAGCTGATTGTGGATTGCTTAGATTTTTGTCAGTTAGGGGATTTTTGCTCTTTGATGAGTGGTGCTTGACCTGCCTCATCAAAAAGGGAAACTGTGTTTAATATAAGTCGAAGGATGTGCGCGGTTCATTAAAAGTGGTACCTGCGGCTTAGATGTAGGTCGGACGCCGAGCGCGGTACATCAAAATCGAAAAACTGGAATTTGATGTGGGCCGTCCTCCGAGCAAGGTGCATCAAAAGAAGAAAACTACCTTTGTGAAGAGAGTTATACCTCCCCTGTTTAACATCCATTTCGGAAACTGCATAAAAAAGAAGAAATCCCAAATATAGATTCCTTCCGCAAACACAAGCATTCGAAAAAAGTTATTTTTAAACCTCTGTATTTTTAACCAAATAAGTTTTATTAATTTCGTCAATATTCGCTGTGCCCGCAAGCGCCATTGTGGTTTCAAACTCTCTGGTGATTTGCTGTACTACCATTTTGACACCCTCCTCTCCTTCTCTGGCAAGTCCATAGATATAAGGCCTGCCCAGCAGGACCGCAGATGCTCCGAGTGCCAGCGCTTTGAAAATATCACTTCCTCTGCGTATGCCGCTGTCCAGCAGAACCGGAATTTTATTATGGACAACTCCGCAAATTTCTTCAAGTACATCCAAAGTCGCTACACCATGATCAAGCTGCCTTCCCCCATGATTTGATACTATCAGTCCATCAACCTCATATTTCAAAGCCAATTTAGCATCTTCAGGATGAACAACTCCTTTAAGGAGGACAGGCAGGTTGGTATATTGTCTGATTTTTTGAATTGCTTCCCACGTTATAGCAGGATTTTCAAATAACTCATACTGCTTTTTTAATGCTGCCGCCTTGTCTTCTGCTATTGGTTTTTCGAGCAAACTGCAAAAGACTGGATCGGAGAAATAGTTGCCGCTACCAGCTCCCTCGCCTACCGGGGAATATTTATTGATATGGTCACTTTCCCTGAATCCCATAATGGGAGTATCAACCGTAAGGACAATGGCTGTGTACCCTGAAGCTTCTGCTCGTTTAATCATACTTTCAGCAACTGGTTCATTGCCTGAGTAATACAGCTGGAACCATCTCAAGGAGTTCCCCATTTGACTGCCAATCTCCTCCATTGAAAAGGAAGATACCGTGCTGACTACAAAAGGGATATTCATTGAAGCTGCCGCCCGTGCTGCAGCCAGCTCGCCTTCTGGATGTGCAATGGTCTGCACACCAATCGGTGCAAGCATAACAGGAGAAGAAATTCTTTTTCCAAACAGGTTAATGGATGTGTCAATACGAGAAACATCACGCAGGACTCTATGGGAAATTTGATATTTGGAAAACGCTCTCCGGTTTGCCCTTAAAGTGGATTCTTCCCCTGATCCTCTGGCTATGTAATCATAGGCTTTCTTTTCCATCGCTGATTTTGCCTCTTCCTCCCACTCATTAATGGAAAGATGGCGGTCACTATTAAAAGCTTTCCCGTTTTCTGCTGCTGCCTTCAATTCCTTCTCCCCCAGTACTTTTAGCTAAATTATGGCATAGTCAGAACAAGAATTCAAACTTATCAGAAAACTGTCGTCAAAATAAATTATGTAAATTATTGTATTAATTTGGTAGAATATTAGTGGTAATTTCAGAAAAGGAGGGTCGATATGCCTACGCCTGCTCAAAAAAATTTCAGAAGAGAAATGAAAAGCCTTAATCGGGAAGGACATACTTGGTATGACACGAAGTATACTTCCTTCAAAGGAAAGAAACAAAAGTGGTCCTGGGGTATTTTTTTATTTGTTATCATCGCTTTATTCGCAAGCGGTTTGCCCACCCGCATCTATTACGAATTCCAGATAGCTCATGATCAAAAAATTAAAAACTATCTACAACAGCAGGAACAATACTTTGGTTCTGCTTCTATGGGACTCAGCCAGCTGATGACTCAATTGAATGAACAAAACTCCCCAGACATGGCCTCTCTTATGCCCAGTATTCAAGAAGCTAATGTCTCAATCCAAAGCAGTTATACCGCTTTGAGGGATATAAAGCCTCCCAGTGAATTCAAGGAGATGCATGACATCTCTCTAGAAATTTTGAGTTTGAAAAAGGCAGCTGCAGAATATCTAGTGGCTGCTGCCCAAACAAACAATTACCGGCATGAAATCCTTACTGCCTATATTACGGAAAGCAACCTGAAGCTTAGTCAATTAACCCCGAAAATGATTGAAGGACTGCAAAAATCCAATTTAAAATATGTATATAATTCTGATGGAAGTCTTACATATTGGGTACAGGAGCATGGATATGAAAGTGTATTCCATTAAGGCCGTTTCACATAATAAAAAAACACGAAGCGGCATTTGCCGGCTCGTGTTTTTGTTTATATTGAAGGAATTTTTATATTCAGCCACGGCTTCAACTTTTGTTTTCAAATTGGCGAGCAACATTTCCCGGAACGCAGTTAACTCCCGCCCGTTCATCTCTGCCAGCTGGGCATCATACATTCGGTCGTGAATATATTCCAAATCAGTTATCCAAACATTCAGCTCTTCTAAAAATTCTTCATGTGGCATGTCCTTGAGTTTTTGTGAATTTAAGTTTTCAGAAGATGGAATGGAACCATAAAGAGATAGCAGATCTGCAAGCTTTTTATAGAAATCATCATCCGGTTCAATTGTTTCGAGTGTATGAGCGGACAATTCCAAGCTCCATGACATGGCTGTTAAATATTCTGCTCTTTCTGCTTGCGAAACCTCCCCATGCTTCACCGTAAGAATCTCACCAAACTGAATAGCGTATTCAACCCCGTCTTGCACTTTATCAAACTGAGCTTCTCTAACTTCTTTCTTATCTTCAAGCTGAAGAAACAAGATGATATTAATCATAATAGATAACAAAAATCCAATCAGCAGTTTGTTTTCTTTAAGGATTTTCATGTCTTCACTCCTGAGTCTGAACCTATATAGGTTATGGTATTGAAGGTAATACCTGCTTTATACTTTGCGGGCCGATATTTTAGGGTTTAGGTCAGTTCCTTGGCCCGTAAGTTCAACTTGCGGGCCGTTATCTCTGTATTTGGGTCAGTTTATTGGTCTGTAAATCCAACTTGCAGGCCGTTATCTCTGCAGTTAGGTCAGTTTATTGGCCCGTAAATCCAATTTGCGGGCCGTTATCTCTGTATTTAGGTGAATTTATTGGTCTGTAAGTTCAACTTGCAGACCATTATCTCTATAGTTAGATTAGTTCATTGGTCCGTAAGTCCAACTTGCGGGCCGTTATCTCTGCGGTTAGGTCAGTTAATTGGCCCGTAGATTAAACTTGCGGGCCGTTATCTCTGTACATAGGTCATCTCATTGGCCCGTAAATCCAACTTGCGGGCCGTTATCTCTGCAGTTAGATCAGTTCATTGGTCCGTAAGCCCAACTTACGGACCATTAACACTGGCATGGGGACATTTAATTGGACTGAAACCGGTATGAGATCCTTTACCTTGCTTTCGGTGTCTTACCGGGCAGCTGCAAAAAATTATCTATTGATGCTCCTAGAATAAATGGCCGTCCGGTTCAGGATTTAGGTCTCTAAATTACATTTAGAAAAGAGACTTCTCAATTTCATAAGTCTCATTTGAATTCTTGATTACAATATCAAAGTTTTCGTGCGCAGGATGCATATACACCTCATATTGAATTCTGCGCTCCTCGTTAGATTTCCTGAGGTAATCTATATGAGTTCCTCTTTTAGAGACATCCCGGACACTTCTTCTTGTCAGCTCGGTTTCTCCGTCAGTATACAAATAGATTTTAAGGTCATATAACTCGGGATTTGTAAAAGCGACGGTCATGCCTTCTACTATTAGAATTTTTTTCTTTGCTGCTAGTAATCTGCTTTCTGTGTAGGGTGTGCGTATAGTGTAAAGATCAAGACCACCTTTAAGCATAGTGATATCTCTTTCTAAAGGATAAATATTGTGGGCGGCAGGGTGACACGCTGTCATTTTGCCCTGGTGGTTCTCTCCCATGTAGTCATATTGGATTTCGGTGTATTTCCTAAGATGTGAACCGATAATATAGGGGTCTGTATCAATATAATTAAAGTCTTCCTTTTCAAGGGAGTTCATAAGACTGTTCGCAAATGTGGTTTTCCCTGATGCACCATGCCCTCCCGCTTTTTTTATTTCTGTTTAGAACCAATCTTTTTGTCTATTAAAAAATCGATACACTTAGCAGCAGAAATCTCTATACAATCAAAAAATTTCACTAATGTCATTTTTAAATACGTACATGTAAACTCTTCTTTTTGGACACTACAGCAATTTTTCCGCACTATCTGGTGTATGTTTATTTATATAGTCTTTTCGAAGTATCCCATAAATAGCACAGTCCTTATATTGATTTTTAGCATTCCGGATCATATCCCTTACGATTCCTTCCTGCTTCATACCTGCCTTCAGCATGACTTTTCCCGAGGAGGGGTTATCCGTGTTGTGAGCCGCAGATATCTTGTGTACATTCATAGTGTTAAAAGCAAATCGCACAACTTCTCTTAATGCTTCAGAGGCATAGCCATTATTCCACCAATCAGGTCCTACCGAATAACTGACATCGCAATTAATAGTTTGCTCATCAAAATCATATAAGTCGATTTCACCTATGAGTTCTCCGCTCTCTTTAAGTTCCATTCCCCAATAACAAAAGTCTTCATTTGAATACTGCCCGCAGATCGTCTTCAGCTTCTCTATGGTTTCTGTCACTGATTTATGTGCAGGGCTTACACGATTGTCGCTTACTCTTTCATCTGAAAGCCAGCGGTCAAACATTATTTCAGCATCCGTCAGTTCCAGCTTCCTTAAGATAAGACGGTTTGTTTCTAACAACGGAGTTCCTTCAAATCTAATCATTCTTTCACCTCTTTCTAATTCTTTAGGGTGTATGCGGCTCTTCTAATCTCGGAGACTTTAAAAAAGACAATTTCTTGCAGACTCTTCTCAGATAGAAAACCCTGAAAATATCTCCCGATTTCCCAAGCGAGCATCCTAGTAGTGTGCTCAAGGTAGAAATGAAGGTATTACATGGTTTATTTTTTGGAATAAGAAATGGATTTCAGATAGGGTTTTTCGTTACCATACCATCGATAAACAACATCATACTTCTCCCCTGTCATAATTAGGTCCCATATTTCTTTCTCTTTTACTTGTAATTGAATTTTACTGCCTGTGTCCTCGTCTTTAATCCATATGGAGTGGTATTCATCATCGACAGCGATCTTTTTCTCTGTAACAATACTTCCTTCAGTCTCTTTTTCAATTATTCTGTTATAGTCTAAATAATTGATGGCTGCTATAAAAATAAAAATGAGAACGACTACTCGAATAAGCAGCTTCATCAAAATTCCTCCAATTTGGTCAGGTATCAAAAGTACAATACCTAAGATGTTCGTCAAGAGATGTTAATAGTCCACTCTGACTTCGTTCTTAATTTCCCGCTTCCCCCTCTACCTTTAAAGCTCTGGTCTGAGGAGGATTAGATTCTCTTATGTAGTCATACCAAACTTTGATCTGCTGTCCCTCTTGAAGCCCATTCAATGAACATTCGCCCCCCAATCCTACTCTGATTGTTTTGGCAACTTTCTTGGATTCACCAGTCAGCTTTAAGGTAAATCCCTTTTCGGAAAACTCAATAATAGTCCCCTGGAGTACTTTATCTTGAGAGAAACTATTGTTTACTTTATCCTGGTTTTCACTGGAACAAGCTGTAATTAAGAAAACACAGCACAGAATCCAGATAATATAAGACAGGTACCTCATTATAATTATCTCCCTTTATAAAAGAGTAGATTTAAAAGGCTCCCCCTTAAGGGAAGCCCTTGTCTTAACTGGTTATTTCAAAACTGACACTTAACGGATCATTAAGCTTTTTTAATAATGGATTCATCAAGAAGTAGATGGCGAACAGGAGATAACCAAGACCTGAAAGGCTAAGTAGAAGCATTCCGGAAGTGATTTCCCCCATCATTCCTCCAAGCAGGTATCCTAATGGGCTTAACGAACCGAGCAGGGAACTGATGAATGCAAATCCGATTCCTATGTGATCACGCGGGAGATTCACTTGGATCATTGTCTGAACATAGATGCTCAGGATTCCTATTCCCACCCAGGAAGTGCCGAATAACAGATAAGGGAGGATTGGTATTTCTGTCAAGGTAAAAGCCGTCAGCCAGAATACACCTGACCAGATCGAAGCAATCGGCAGAATCCGGTTAAGCGGGAAATGCTCCACTCTGCTCGACAGTATGGTTCCCGATAGAGTGCCGACCGACATGGCGGTCAACCAGAATCCATATTGAGCAGGTGTTTCCGATATTACAGGAAGCATCGCCAACCCCATAGTCGCCATCACGTTCATTCCAATAATACCGAATAATAAATGAAGCAGCCTTCTTTTCTGTTTAACGACAATCAAGCCTTCTCTGAAATCTTCCTTGTATTGTTTAATGAACCCCAAGGTCGATTTGTCTGTCTCTTTTTTAGATCTGGGTATCTTTAAAAAGAGCAAAAATAACAGTGCTGTGAAAATCAGGATCAGAGAATTGGATACAAAAATGATACCCAGTCCTACGAAAGCAATAAGCAGACCTGATACTGCATCACAAAGAATATCGAGAGTTTGATAGGAAAACAAAAATATGGAATTCACCTTTGTCAATTTGCCCTTTTCGGCCAATCGTTCAATCAGCGCACTTTCAGTGGGATAAGTCAGCTCAGAAAAAGACAGAGCCATAAAAAGCAAAACGAATAACAGAGGTATCCATAATAGATGGCTGAAGTACAAAATAGAGATCAAGCTGACGAACAGCGCCTGTCCCATCATGGCAGTAACCAAAATTTTTCTTTTTGAAAATCGATCGATCAGCGGTCCGTATATGAATTGAATCGTCACCGGCAGAATAGCGACTGCACTGGTCACTCCTATCAGGAAAGGTGATTCAGTTACGGTTTTCACATACCAAATGGCAGCAATCATATAAAAACTGTCGGCGAAGTTTGTTAAAATTCTTCCTATTAATAAAATCACTAATTGTCTGTTCATTGTATGAACCTCCTCTAATAATTAATAGTGAATTTTCGCTATTAATTAGGGAGGCTTCCACAGAAAAACAGTACTCTAATGATCAAATGGATTGAGGTAAATGATTTTTATCATAGAGTACTCCTTCCTGTATTTTATATGGTAATTATTTCATAATATTTTTGAATATTCAACTTTATTTATTTTTGTGAATTTCAATTTTAATATTCGCAAAATAGTGAACAATGTACCTTGGAAATTTGAAACTTTTATAGATTTCATTCGTACATTTATTAGGAGGTGGAAAAGATGGATTTTATGTTTTTCGTCATATTGATCACTGCTCTTTCACTAATTTATTACGGATATATACATAAAATAGAGAATGATGTAAAAAAGAAAGAATTAGAATTAGAAGAGAGAAAAATTGAGTTGGAGATCATGCAATTGGAAATTCAGAAGGAAAGAAAGAAGATTGAATAAACAACCCTCTGATTTTAATGAGAGGGTTGTTTATTCTACGATATCCATAACACCTTTTCTATTCATCTTACAATCAGCCTCTTGAATAAAGCAAATATCGGGATAAACAGGGCAACGAAGATACCGAGATCGGCTAGAAGCAGCCACAGGTTGAATTCATCAGAAAAAACCCTGTATTGAAACCCGATAAGATCAGTGATTTTTTCAGAGAGAATCCCGACCAGAAAAATTGTCAGAAATGCTGCCAGAAATTCCTTCATAATCTACACTCCTGAATTTTCATTTTTATTATTCTACTATTACCTTACCCTTTGATTGAAAAGCCTGCAAACCGGGAATCGTCATTAGACGTACTATCCCAATTACATGTTAAAATAATGGAAAAAAGGAGGCAATTCATATATGATTGTCCGCGAAACCTCTCAATCGTTCTACATGACCCTGCAGCATGACCACGCCTTTTTATCCGGAGAAATTGTGAAGCATTTTGATAGAAATTCACTTTTGTCCCAGGAAGCTTTTGCCGATGTCCAGGAGGCCGCTTATGAACATGACCGCGGCTGGATCGGCTTGGATGACACTCCCATCTGGAATGACCGTTCCGGGGAGCCCTATGACTTTTCTGACTATCCGCTGTTACCTAAATTGGCCTTCTACAGAATAGGTCTTGATGAGATAGAAAAATCCAGCGCTTATGCCGGTCTTCTGTGCAGCATGCACTTCTGTTCTTTCTTTGCCCGTTCAACTGATAGGAATTGTCTTGCTTTTGTGCAGAAGGAAAGGAAACGGCAGGACAGGATAAAAAGAATGATCACTGAAGTAAATGAAGAATTATTGCCGCAGCATTTTCATTTGCTTCAGTTTTCAGATAACCTCTCCCTCTATCTTTGTTTGAACGATCCTGGAGTGAGTAAAGAAGCAGAACATCCCTGGTTCCAAAAGGGATTCAAGAATACGGAATCACTTCATCCCAGAAATCAGCCTCTCATGCCTCGGTGGTTAAATCGCAATGAAGTAACCATCGAGCCATTTCCTTTTGAGAAAGAATTTCATCTGTGTTTAAAGTATAAGAAGATTTCCAAAAGAAATATTGAAGAAATCGGGATTGTGGAAGCATTTCAAAAGAGTGAAGTGCGGGATCATACAATTTTTATTAAGAGATTTGGTTCGAAGGCTTAGCGTTTTCAAAGATTAGCATACTATTAATTAATTTTAGTAAAACGAACCTCATCCACTGTCAGAATGAGGTTCCTTTACTACAAGTTTAATTATAATAAAAGCAGCCAGTACCTCCGATTTGCTCCTCTCACCCGCTCCTTTATTCTTTTAGTCTGGCAAAAAAATTTATGGCCAGCACATACAGAGGATAAATAAGGAAAGCTCCTGCTATAAGAAAGCCGGAAGCAGGATTTGGAACATCTCCTCTGTGTGTGATCGGGATGGTCGAAGCAATTAGGAAGGTGAACATAAAATAATAGGGGACCCACATGATGATGGTCCAATAGCAGGCTTTACGCCCAATCAGCCATTTCCTTGTCCAAAGGAATAAAAGCAAACTACAAATAATAAAGGATAGTAAAGAAGTTATGCCGCTTACTGTGATAACCCTTTGGATGCCCCACTCTGTTATCCGTGTAATTCTGTAGACGTTCAACAACAATTGAATTGGAATGAGCAGGGTTACAGCATAGATCATGCTGATAACATTGAGTTTTACGAAGTAGTTCATTTAAACACTCCAATATTGATAGAAATTCCTTAGTTGACATGGAAGCTTTCAGAGTTAGATAGAGAATAAAGGTAAATTATTTGCTTCTTTTCGAAGAGTTATATATAAATAATAGCCTATTCTAACGAAGCATTCTCAGCTGAATCTCCTTTAAGATCGTAAAAATACTGCTTGCCCTCTGCGAGTTCAATAGTAACGCTGTTATTTATCTTAACACTGGCATTTTTGTCCGCGTCCGTGACTATTGCTTTAATTTCCGCTATTCCATCTAAAGGCAGTTCTTCTTCTCGAAGCTCGAACTTCAGGTCTTCCTCTTTTTCAAATGAAGATCCATCAGCATGAGCTGTACCAATAGATGAAATCACTTTTCCATCCTGGGAAATCTCAAGCTGCAAATTGTCTATTTCAAAATCAAGCCTATTTTTAATGTGTATGATGACACCTTGCTCCGTTTCAGCGTACCCCGTTCTGCTGTCAGTTGTATTTTGACAGGAACATAAAATTAGCAGGGATACTAATATCGATGCTGACAGAAAACCCTTTTTCATAAATTTATACCTTCCTCTTCTTCATTTTGGTATTCTAAGATATCCCCTGGCTGACAATCCAGTGCTTTGCAGATTCCTTCTAAGGTAGAAAAACGGATGGCTTTCGCCTTTCCATTTTTTAAGATAGAGAGGTTTGCCATTGTGATTCCAACCTTTTCTGAAAGTTCAGTTACACTCATCTTTCTTTTTGCTAACATGACGTCAATATTAATAATAATTGCCATTACGTACACCTCAGACTGTTAATTCATTTTCTTCTTTTAGCATCAGGGCATTTTTCAGTAGTTTTTGCAGAAGAGCTGCGAAAATCGAAATCACTATAGAAGAAAACATAATTATCATGCCCATTAGAACGATCCCAGGATTGCCTGCATTCTGGCTGATGATAAATATTTCTCCTATCAGGTAAAGTAGAAAAATGGCTGCTGCGCAATATTTAATAGAAATTAATCTTTTTACCGCTGTCTTGGAAAAAGCTTGGTTTCGATCAATAGCATTCAGCAGCTTCCAAGCTTGATATAAAGCGAAAAAGAATGGCACTGCTGTCATATATAAACCGATTAGCAATGGATATTTCAAATAGGAGAATTCAGGATACATGAAAGCAAATACTCCTGCTTGCCAAGGCAGCCAGAAAATACAAAGAGTGAGCACAATTAAGCCCATAATAGAAAGAGCAATCTTCAGATAGAGTGTAGAGTTTCGATTCATCTTCATTCACCTCATAGGTCATATTTCCCTTTTATATTAACAGTTTATTTATTGAATATCAATAAATTATTATCATATGTCGTTGTATTAAATAAAAAAGACACCAGCAATCTGTTCTGATAACAGATTGCTGGTGTATAAGTCGTTTATCATTATTTCACTTGCTTTCTTCTCATCCATTGAGTCGCAGCCCATTTATCGCCGATTACGACAGGTGCACCGCCATGCAAAGTTAGATCATTAGTGTCCTGGTTGTCATAAAAATATTCAAAGTAAACAGCCATTCCTTTTTGAGGCGAAACCGAAAAATTCAGCTTTGGAAAGTACGTTTCTCCTCCCTCTTCCACATCATTCAAGTACATGACCATCGTGCTTATTCGAGGGTTGCTTGCATTTTTAAAAAAATCAAAATGTGCTTTATATTCCTGGCCAACCTTGTAGTTCAGCATTTGCAGTCCTTCTCCATGTTCATATGGGACATTCATGACTTGAGAGATCCGCTTCTCAACTCTTGTCACGACTTCGCTTTCGCCTTCTTCAATAAAAGTGCTGCTGCTTGTTCTCATATCATTTTCATCCCGGGTATTACCGATTTTCGACCGCTTCATTTTATCCTTTGACAAACGAATCAGTGTCTCACATTCTTCATCACTAAGCACATTTCCCAGAACGACAATAAGCGGCTCTTCCATTTTGGCGATTATATTAATCTCTCTGTCTTCTGTAATGATTTTATTTCCTGTGTGATGGAATATACTTTGTTCCTTATGGACTGTGTTTGAAGTTTGAATTGTCAACTTGGATCTACCTCTTATCCTTTAAAAGTCATAATAATTAGAATTCTTTTGATACTGGTCGCGGCAATTGATATATTAATTGCCGTGCATAGTCTGCAGCTTCAGAATTTTAAATTAATTTTACACTGTACCATGCGTTTTGACTATCATATTTTCACATTGAATTTGTCTTTTTCATGGCGAATAATCGCAAAGTCTGAGTGCATAATATCCATGTTCATGAGGAGGTGAAAAGATGCCGGATTTAAACGATAATAAGTTTAGGAAGATCCAATCAGAGGCAGCGAAACAAGGGAAATCTCAAGAAGAGTACGCTGCGGAATTAGAGAACAATAAATTGAAAGCCCAAATGAAGAAATAATTTTACGGGACAGGAAAAAAACCTGTCCCTCTACTCTTTATATAGTCTGCATTTTGTTTTCCAATCCGCGTAAAAACTCCTTGAAATAGATTCTCGGCAGACCATGGTCTTCAAGCTGCAGCTGGCTTTTCACCACCGCAACCAACTCAAGCTTGGGAACGATAAAAATATTCTGGCCGTAGATGCCGCTTGCACAATAGAAATCAAGTGGCTGATAATGATGGGAACTTTTATAGGTCCAGATCTGATATCCGTACCCATAAGTCCCCTGGTCTTCTGTTTTTGTTTCTTTGAATGGAGTTGTCATATGGTAAATCCAATTCTCTGAAATAATTTGATTAGCATGGTGTCTGCCGGAATTTAATAAAAGATTTCCCAGTGTCATTAAGTGGGCAGGTTTCAACCTGATGCCGTATCCTCCATTATGAATGCCCTGCGGGTCAGTCAGCCAGCTGTATTCATTGATTCCAAGCGGTTTAAAAAGGACTTCTTCAGCAAAGAATGCCACTGGCATTCCGGAAACTTTTTGAACAATGGCGCTCAGTAAATGAGAATCTCCTGAACTATACTGAAAAGTGGTCCCTGGCTCATGTAAAAGAGGCTGCCTTAAAATGGTGTCTACCCAATTTTTGGATCCTTCAAGCTCGAAAACATTCAAACCGGAAGTCATTGTTAGCAGATGATGAATCGTAATCTCTTTTTTTCTGGATCCTCATCATTTTTAATCTCCGGGAAGTATTCGAGTATCGGTGTATGGATGGAAGAGATCATAGCCCTGTCCACGAGAACACCGACCATCAGAGAAATGATCGTTTTAGTGATGGAATACACCTTGAATGGCTTTTCCTTCACTTTATTGTTTTTTATGTACTCGAAAACCTGTTTTTCTCCCTGGTTGATGATAAACGCTTCAACCTTAATACCTCTAAGTTTCTTCTCTAGTTTTTCGAGCTGTTCTTTATCCATTGTTAAAACTCTCCTTACCGCAGTTCAGCGTTGACCACCAAACCTTTCTTATTGCCGTACTGCTTTAATACAGCATCAAAACTCTAATATTAGTAGATTGATGATGTAAAAAGTGCCCTTATACTGCATCAAAACTTTCACATAAGAATTTCATGCTGTAAAAAAGGCCCCTATACAGCATCAAAACTTCCAATTAGGAATTTCATGATGTAAAAAGGGCCCTTATACAGCATCAAAACTTCCAATTAGGAATTTCATGATGTAAAAAGGGCTCTTATACAGCATCAAAACTTCCAACTAGGAATTTCATGCTGTAAAAATGGCCCCTATACAGCATCAAAACTTTCAAATAAGAATGTGGTGCTGTAAAGAGAGCTCTTATACAGCATTAAAACTTCCTAATAAGAATTTCATGATGTAAAAAGGGCCCCTATACAGCATCAAAACTTCCAACAAAGAACTTAGTGCTGTAAAGTTTCTCTTATACAAAATCGAACTATCTTATCAAAGCTACATAGTTGAAACACTCCCCAACCTCTCACTGAGGCTTTCTTGCTTTAATAATCATAGTTGAAGGAAATCTTCTTGCTTTATACAAAGAATAATACCGATCGGATACTTCCTCCTGAACCGAGTCAAAGCTTTCAGAAACATCACTCTCGAGAACCTTTTCAATAACAAATCCTGCGGCAATCAATTCATTGATATAGGTGCTCATCTTTCTGGTGGGAATGACAACTGGTGCTTCTTCTCCTTTGAAGTTGGGATAGGTGACAGTTCCTTCCTCCTGGTAGGATCCCTTCAATCGGAGTTCGCCATTTTCGCTTGCCAGGTGTGGATATAAAGGGTGATCCCAGCTGAAAATAAAGGATCCTCCCGGCTTCAAGTAAGAATGTATCAAACGGAAGGTCTTTGGTAAGTCAGATGTCCATCCGATTGCGTAAATGGAATATACGATACCGAAATAGGACTTCGGCAGGTCAATATCTTCCTCCATTGGCGCGCAGAATAAGTTTACTTCTTTATTTTTCAGCGTTTCTCCGGCTGTACTAACCTGCGTTTGCGACAGGTCCACTCCCCATAATTCACCTGCACCTTTTCGAGCCATATAAAGTAAAGAATGTCCGCTGCCGCAGCCAATATCAAGAACCTTTTGATCCTTCACCTCACCGAAAAGCTTCAGTTCCTCTTCTACCAGTGCAAATGGTCCATAACTTGGCAGCGCATCTTTTCCATCAAAATGATGTGCAACTTTGTCCCAGCTTTCTTGGTTTTGTTTTACAATGTCCAGCTTCAATTATTGACCTCCTTTTCTTGCCTAGATCCTGCAGCTACTTTCTTTCCATTACAGCAAAGTAATTCTCTTCATCATCTGCGAAGTTAAAGACCCTCCCTGAAGGCATATTTACAATTTCTCCCACTGTAACTCCGTTAGTGGATAGTTTAAAATATAGCTTCTCCAAGTCATCAGTAAAGAACATTAACGAAGGAGTGCACAAGTTAAGTTCAGGGGACATTTTTGCAATAATGTCTTTATTATGCAGAATCAAACTGGTTTCCGAATCTTCATGTGGTGCTATTTCAATCCACCTCATACCATGACCGTTGTTTTCTTCTGAAAGAATGATGAACCCCGCTTTTTCAGTCCAGAATTGAATAGATTCATCCTGATTTTTAACATATAACATTACTTGCCCAAGCTTTTTTATCATTAGTTTTTCATCTCCCTGCTTTATATTTCATATATGTATTCTTTTCAATAGAAGTAAAAACCTTTATAATCCTAATAAAAACTGCTGCTATCATAAAATAGCAGCAGATTTAGCACCAATCAGTTCCTAAACAAAATTTTAAAATACACCATTCTCGTTAGGGGAATCTTCTGGGATGGCCTGTCCTGCATCCCAAAGCTCCACAATCCTGTCTTCTTGGAAGCGGAAGATATGTACGACAGCGGCTCCGCGATCTTCTGGAGTTTGCTTGATATGGGAATGTACCACAACGGTATCGCCTTCTTGAATCGCTCTTTTTACCTCAATTACCTTGTCAGGGTTTTCGAAACCATTCTCTTCCATTGCCTTCTTAAGTGAAACAGCATCTCCCTGAAAAAAGGGATTATGATGAACAAAATCGGTGCCGGCATGTTCTTCAAATGCTTTGGCCACCTGGTTGGATACGATCAAATTTAAGAAAGAAACAGCTCTTTCTTTATTTGCCGAAATATTATATTCCATGTTTCTCCTCCTCTGAGTTATTTCTTGAACCGTATACTATAATACCTCATCGCTTTAGGGACTCCTTTGATATCAAATACACCATTTAGAATTAAATGCCTGACACGGTACTCGAGAAACTGGTCGCCGACATATTGCTCTAGATGGCCGATGAGTTCACCGATCAATCTGGCGGATTTCATAAATTCATCGCTGTCCCTTTCGATAAACAACCTTCTGGCGGTTTGGATGATGTAATCGTCAAAATACCCTTCTTCAACACTCTTAATCCCGCCGTCCTGCCATATACGAAGTACTTCTTTCGCTGCTGATAGCTCGGCATATTCTTTCTCCAGAGATAACCTTTCCTCTTGAGTTAAAGGCTGAGCATGCTGGCTCTTTTGGTGCATAAGAATGAATTGTTCAGGAGATATTTCACCAGTGTGTAATAGCTGATACTGTATTTCTGAACTATTGAACAGCTCTCTATGAAGCTCGGTTGAATTGATTAGTAGAATCTTATTTGATTTTTCATTCAACAGTTTCATAACAAACCTCAAGCCGGTCTGTTCATGAGCGTTTTCCCCTGCCCATATGGTAACGGGGACATCAGGAGGAATTGCTTGAAGCTCTGAAAGTGTTCTATTGAATGCATTTGAATAATCCTCTGAAAAGTTTTCATCCACGATGATATGATTTTCAAACCATTCTATCCTTTGAAGAATTCCCTCTTCTTCATCCAGTCTTGTTAGCGGTCCAATGGAAAAAAGATCTGAAAAAGCGATCACCTTCTCTTCTTCTATTAAGCCCATTTCTTTAAGAGCCAGCTTCATCCCCCCTGCCTGCGAGTCGCCAAAAAGGATATGATATGCGTTATAGTCAATGTGTTCAGCAGCGGCTTGATTTCTTTTATACTGCAGAAAATCCTGATAGGTTTTTTAAGGTCCGCTGAAAAATCCAAATCGGAATATTCTGCGATTTCATCGGTCATTTGTATGCCATAAAGAGTTCGAAGCAGCAGTGACTTAGCTTCCTCTTCTGTAGTGTCTTTTACAATTCGTTTCAGCTCTTCTATCATTCTTCTACTCTCCTTTTCATCATTTTAGTTCCTCGATGGTAGTGAAAATCCTAGAAAAAACTCCTTTTACATGTTCATTCGTTTTTTCATCATTATATAGACCATACCCCCAGCTGTTCAAGGAATCACTTTCAGTAGAAGAGAAAATTCCCACTGCAAAGTTATTACCTGGTGACCACTCCCAATTCTGTCCGAATTCACTTTCATCAACTGTAAATGGGATATGACTTGAAGACTCTATAAAAAAGACTGGAATAGCAGAATTTAAATAGACCTCTGAGGATTTTCCTTCCGAAGCTTGATATAGGTGTTCTTTTGTAACAAAGATGGCGTCATGCTCTTTGGCAGTCTTATTCTCTATCTCATGGAATGCAATTTCTGAAAAGGTAATATTCTCCTCCCTGACTTCGGGTGGATCGCCAATAACACCTATTCTTAACGATTTTCCGTTATATTCTTCCAAGTCAGGGATCGAACTGCATCCCGATAGAAAGAAGAACAGACTCAGCAGCCAAATTTTCCACTTCATACTCTATCCCCTCCACAAATATTTTAGCATGATTTACCATCTGGGATGAAGAGTGAACTCCTTCTATAAGAAACAATGAAACCATCCCTGCCCTTCAGAAAAAGGAAAAGAAATTTGAACCTAATTACTTGTGCATTGTCTTCTGTCCGGACTCTCGCTCAATTGTCTATAACAGTTCTGGGTGCAATTTACATGTGGTATAGACTAATTAAGAGGAATTTCGTGAAGTTTCAAATGACTTTATTGGCGATCGTGGTGATCGGATTCCTTACGGGGTTTTTTAAATGCAGGTTCAACAGGCGAGTCCATTGTTTGGCTAATCCTGGGCATCGCTGTTCTCCTTGGTGCTGTTACTTGGGGGATGAGCAGTAAGAACGCATTAAAAACATATTTTCTTAGGATAGTGAATTTCAAACATTAAAAACGACTTGTCAGCTGGCAAGTCGTTTCCTTTTTCTTAAAGGTTCTTTCGTCAACTTAGCTGCCATAATAAGATATCCTGGCAAACAAGAAAGATAAGAGCTGCTCCTCTGTGTTGTGAGAAAAACCTCAGTATCGGAGGGAAAACCGGCTCTAAAATTTTTCCGGAAGCCACAATGCATGCGAATACAGGTTTAATAATAAGTAATGATCATCACAACGAAGCTAACAATTGTATACAACACGGCTCCATAAAATACGAAACCTACATTCGCCTTCAGTTCGTTATCTTGCTGTACCTTCCAACCTGCAGTACTCGCATCAAGAGTTGCCGCTTTGGATAAAACACCGCCGCTGCTGTTGAAGAAAAACAGCACCACTGATAGTGCAAGCCCGATGAAAAAGCTCCAGTCCATATAAGAAATGGGTAAAACCATTGTGGCTATCCAGACAAGAAGACCAATTACAACTGCTGATATTAATGTACCTACTAAATTCTTTTTCATCTGCATCTCCCTCTATTGTAGTTACTATGTACTGACTTATTTGGGATCTTCATTGTCTGTTCCCCAGTCATATCCCGATTTTCCCCAATAATACAGAAACATGGCTGATGATAAGATGCTTAACAGTGTATAAATGAGTCCCATGTTATTCCTCCTTGATAAAAATAAAGTTGTTTATACTTGTTATACTGTTTTTCAGTGTAAAAAGTTTCATAATTTATAGAACTTTTTAAAAACTTAGCAGGAAATGCACTAGAGAGCATTTAATTTTTCTCAATCGTGAAGATATGGTATCCTAAGCGGTTTTAGAAGCTTGCAGGAAAAAAGTTTACCGTAATTTGGTCGATAAAGATTTTTTAAAAGAAGGCCATCATAATTTATGGTCTCATAAGCGTCACAAAAGTCGCTTTCAGTCAAAACCGACATAAAAAAGCAGCCCAATATACTAATTGAGCTGCTTTCAACTTTCCTTATCTCCCATCTACGATTTCCTTAAAGATTTCATATGATCGTACCTGTTTTTCCTGATCATAGATATATGAAACCGCCATGATTTCATCGACATCATACTTTTCCTGGAAACGGGACAGCTGTTCTTTCACTGTCTCCTTGCTGCCCATAAGCGAAACACTGGTCATGGATTTCGCCATTTGCTTTTCGCCTGGCGTCCAGATGGCATCCATATCTTCAACAGGCGGACTCATTGGACTCTGTGTTCCGCGAACCACATTCAGGAAGAACTGCTGCATGGTCGTCGCCTGCAGCTTAGCGTCTTCGTCCGTTTCGGATGCAATGACATTCAGGCAGATGATCGCATGTGGTTTGTCCAGGTACTCTGACGGTTGGAAACGGCTTCTGTAAATCGACAGAGCGTCTTCCATATGTCTAGGTGCAAAATGTGCTGCAAATGCGTATGGCAATCCAAGCTTCGCTGCCAGGTATGCGGAATCTGTAGAGGAGCCAAGGATATACAGCGGGATATTAGTTCCTACTCCCGGGTAGGCTTTGACATAACCCTGGTCCTTCGCTGGCCCGAAGTAAGTCAACAGCTGCTGAATATCATCAGGAAAAGTGTAGACATTTTCCTGGGACGATGATCTTCTTAATGCGCTGGCAGTCATCATGTCAGTACCGGGTGCGCGGCCAAGCCCGAGATCCACTCGGTCAGGATAAATAGTTGCCATAGTACCGAACTGCTCTGCAACTACCAATGGAGAATGGTTCGGCAGCATGACGCCGCCCGATCCAACCCGGATGGAGTTTGTGTTTTCCAATGTATGCTTGATTAAAATGGATGTCGCTGAACTTACCAGCGTCGCTGTGTTATGATGTTCTGCGATCCAATAACGGGTGTATCCCATTTTTTCTGTCTCTTGAGCAAGATCCACCATGGAATCAATGGCATCCTTAGAGTTCTGCCCTTTTCTGATTGGTGCAAGATTTAAAACGGAAACAGGAATATTCATATTTGTCATGAAAACGATCCTTTCTTTTTAAAAATTCAAGTACTCTAAGATTCATGCTATCAATATGCCCAAGTACTCTTTCGGCATTCGCAATTCTGAAGTGTAAACAAATAAGTTACAGTTAATTCAGTAAAAAAGCTTAAACGGCGTCTAAGCTTTTCAATCGATACTGTAATAGTATAATTTACAGTTTTATTTGTCAAAGGATAGATTTTAGAACTCACTGGATAACTGTTCAATGAAACCTTCCATGCTCTCAATAGGAGCATCCTTCCCTTTTACCCATTCCTGGAAGTCGATATCGAGGATTTGGCTGCTCTGTGCGATAGAGGAAAGAATCCGCGAATCCCGGTATCCATAAGAGAAGGTATGAAGAGTGCCGAATAATTGATCGTAGTCTCTGAAGAAAATGGGTGATTGTTTGCTCCGGAAATGATTGAATGCCAGTTCATGTGTTAAGTTATTTTTCCTTAGGTCCATCAGGTGATATCGTCTTCTCAGCGAACCTTCCAATGATGGTCGGTTTTTGTTCTGCAGCTCTTCCTCTTCAAAGTGATTGACACAGACAGAAACGCCTTCCCCTTTTCGCACTTTCACGTTTTCCGGTGTCGCTTCCACCACAGCTCGGTTCCCTTTTCCATCGCCAATAGAAAAATTGTAGCAGGCAGCATGAGGGAGTTCATTTAGCATAAGAATAGCTTCATCCACTGACGAACATTTATCCAGCACCATGCGGATGGCTGTCCATGGAGAAATTCCTTTTCTATAGAGATTATAGCTGACGAAATGAAGACCTGCAGCAAGGCCTTTTTCATTGACACCATCGTGTCTTCCTATGAGCTGAAGATTATAACCGGCTGAGGCTAAAACATTGTCTCCTTGCACAAGACTGAATAAGCCGTCATATAAACCCGGAGCAAAATCATAATTACGCACATAGAATTCGTCTGTCATGAATGCGGAACATCCCATTGCATCTGTTTTAGGAACGTCATAACCGCTAAACATGGCGGCAGCTTTTTCAAAGGAGATGGACAGGCCATCGGCTAACCCTTCCAGCTCTTGTATAAGATGAGGTGCATAATTTTCATAAATGGATTTCATTTCATGGACATTGATGTCTGGTTTTGTAATGGATTGCAAGGTGCCAAGTATAGAAAGATTATGTATTTGTTCTGCCGTTTTCAGCCCGATATGAAAAGAGCTTCCCCTGGCCTGCAGTACCTTTACTTCGAAATTTGACATTCTCATCCCACCTTCTCAGTTTTAACCCGAAAACTTTTCAAGATAAGTATAAGACAGACCGCTTCCATCGTCCTGTCAATTTTTGCTGGTGTATGACTGGGTTCGCGATGAAGAAAACCCATTTCAAATCGAAATGGGTTTAAGGGTCACATTTAGAGGTTAAGCTTCTTGATGATACGGGCAGGATTTCCACCAACCACCACGTCATTTGGAATATCCTTCGTTACAACCGCTCCAGAGGCAATTACCACATTATCACCAACCGTCACTCCCGGATTTATAACAGCATTGCCGCCTATCCAGACATTATTACCAAAGCTGACTGGCTTGGCATATTCCCTTCCTGAATTCCGTTCCTCCGGATGAAGAGGGTGTGTCGCTGTATAAATATGTACCCCCGGAGCAAGCATGCAGTTATCGCCGAAACGAACCTCGCACACATCAAGGATGGTGCAATCAAAATTAGCAAAGAAGTTCTCTCCGACATGAGTGTTGTATCCATAATCGAAACGAATATTCGGTTCCATATAGACTGCCTCCCCGGTGGAACCCAAGAGTTCTTTCAGCATGGTGACCCGCTTCCCCCCCTCAGTCTCAGTGGTTTGATTGAATAGCCTGACACGCTTTCTGGCTTCTTCGCGTTCTTTTGTCAGCAATGGATCGGCTGGATCATACATTTCTCCGTTCAGCATCTTTTCTTTTTCTGTTTGCACACAATCCTCTCCTCTTTTTTTAGGCTCTCTTCGTAAACTTTGTAGCTTTTTAATATGAATTTAGTATTCGGGGGAAAATCCAGCTTTTGGGATTTTCCGACAACCACAATTTACGCGAAAACAGCCTTTTTCTTCGTTAAAAAAATCATAACAAAACCGGGTTCGCGTTGCCAGCACCGGTTACTTCTGAGATGCAAACCCACAGACACATAAGAAACAGTATTATTCAGAAAATACAAATGGTTGTAATTCTTAATTGAAGAACCTTTAATAATACTAATGCGGTAATTTTAATTTAAGGGGAATTTTTACCGTTAAGTTGATGAATGGAACTCGATTTGGGGTAAATAAGGGGAGTTTTTCCCCTTATCCTAAGAAAAATGAATCATTTTCACATTTTCTGAGCAAATAGAGGGAATTTTTCCCTCTATTTCTGATATTTTTTGTGTTTTATCTTAAATAAGATGAATTTCTCCCCTTATTTATTTTTTTACTTCTCATGTGAGCAGCTAAACTGAAAAGGCTTAGAGATAAAGTTATCTCTAAGCCTTTTACATTCTCCTAACATAGATCCTGGTTCTTACTTATAAAATACTTTATCTACATTATACTTAGCCTGTAATGTGTTGATCATGTAGGTCTCATAGATTTCGCGCTCCATTGCGTCTTCTACAAAGCTGACATCAATGCGGTACACTTCTTCTCTATGAGGCTTTAATGGAGAAACGTTGTCTTCCAAATGCTTCTTCACACGCTGTCTGAGTTTTCTTGCTTTCCCAACGAAAAGAAGCTCATCATTAATGTTATAAAACAAGATCATGCCGCCCTTGTCTCTAGGGATTTCATGCAGGTCGATAAAACCTTCAACCGACTTGATTACCGGTTCATTTTCCTGTGCAGCCTGCTGTCGTTCTGTAATGGAAACATCCACTTTAGGCAGTTCAATTGTAATCATATTTTCACGTCCTTTTCCTGTAAAGGTAAATGGTACCATAGATGGCCCTGGAATGCTAACACAAATAGGATTAGCCAATACAAATTTTTTATAAGGTAATATCTCCCAGTATAAAAACTGGATAAAGGGGTATTTACTATTAATCAGAAAAAGTTCTTAAAACTGGAGGGATTCTGATGAATAGAATGGAAAAGAATATTATAATGGGTTCGCTAGTTTCAGCAGGAAGCGCCGCATTGGCCACTGCGATGTATAAAAAGAGAAAGAAAGATAACTTCCCCGTTTACCAGGATACAGATATGAGAGACAGCATAAAAATCGATGTTCAAGAAAGTGTCAATGCAGATGTGGAAGATGCCGAAAAAGGATTAACCAAACTGGATTCCGCCTTCCGCTCTGAATGGCAGGCCAATGGATTTCCACAGACACATGCAGAATTGGAAAGATTGGAAGCTGAGAGCCGGCAGGAAAGATAGACTTTCTCTTCAAGGGCCTGAAGATGCGGAGATGACAGGAGTTTTCCTGAAGCACCGCATCTTCTTCTACTTTTCAAGCATCCGCTTATTTCCATCATTGCTGACTTTCTTATAGACAACAACCTCAAAAAAGGGATGGCTCTTTTCCTGTCTGTATTACCCGTGTAGCTAGTGAATTATGCACATAAATCCCAAATTCAATTGCACTGAAACTTCCCAAAAAGAAATAGCACTACATCAAATTTTTAATAATGACAAACCTGCAATTTGTTGCCATCTAAATCGTAGAAAGTAAAATAATGATTGTCTCCATCAAAATGCAGCTTTTCTGTAGTTACATCATTATCGATTAGCTTCCTATGCGCTATGTGAATATCTTTAGTGAAGAAGATAGGATAATTGTGATCAGAAGATAGAACTCTTTCCCCCTCTTCTATAGTCAGAGGAATTCCCACCTCTTTTCCAATCGTCAGGACCCGGTATCCTTCACCTGCAAATGAAACACTGCAATCTAGTTTTTCTTTATACCATTCACATGCCCGTTTTATGTCCCTGACCTTCAAACAAATCGTATCAATTCTTTCAAACATATAATTCCTCCTGAATGTTTATTGTACTTTCTTCCGAAGATCATCCTGTGCAGATCATGATTATGTTAGAATCCAAATCCTTTATAGTGAAGAAAGCAAAATCCTCGTACCGAGTAATATCTGAACACACCTCATAGTCTTTACCCTTAACAAAGGTAAAAGCTTTCTCTATGTCTTCTGTATGAAAGTTGAACAAAGGGTAGTCACTTCTACTTGGATCCTTTCTTACACCCTCCGGACCGGAATCCAGCGTAAGTCCGGTGAAATGATTGATAGGCAGGTTATATACAGGATCTTTTACAGTTTTCAGGTCGTATGGCTGGTCAATGAGTTCTGCATACCATCTGACTGACTCCTTTAAGTCTCTGACATGAACAAAGATAGTATTGATTCTATTTCTAATAGGACTGTTCATCACACACTCTCCTCAAGTTTTTTTCTTACATTATTAATAACGAGAAAAGTGTAGAAAACCTTACAGAGAATTTTAGAAAATATGATAAAAATATTCAGCATTCAATTTTACTTCCAGTTCGTCTGCGGCTGACTTCATTAAATCCCAGGAGAAACAATAGAACTTCCAGTAGGTGATATGGTTTTCTTCAGCTTCAAAGTAATGAATATTACTGAGGTATAATTGTCCATCCCGTTTTCTCTCCATTTCAGCAACCACCGGCCTGCCCCATAATTCAACATAGTGAGCTTCGAGTGTATATTGGCTGTCGACAACTTGTTTCCAATCCTTAAGAGAATTCTTTTTCGTCTCAGAAAGTCCGATTTCTATTCCTGCATGAGTTATATCTGTAACAATTTCTTCATTCAAAACGGAGGCAATCATATCAGGGTCTTTCTGCCGGAAGCCTTCCAAGAGGGTTTCTATTGAATCATTGGCTGTAAGCTGGATTGGTTTACTTCTCCTCTTCACAGCCGGATTGTTCATTTCTTTTTTCAAAATGGCCCTGGCTCTGGTGACATTAGTGTAAACGGCACCTTCAGTAGAAGCAATCATTCCCGCAGCTTCCTTCGCTTTGAAGTCGAAAATTTCAGTCAGCAAAAATGAAACATATTGATTGGGTGTTAAATGTTTTATGAGATAATCAAGATTATCTATCAACTCCAGATCAAAGCTTGAGGCTTTGTCACTTATGAATACCCCATTATAAGGTTCATTTCTGAATTTATTTTTCCGATTCCAGTCAATCCAGAGATTCGAGGCTATTTTAAAAAGATATGCTCTCGTGTACACCGGCTGATACAATTTAGTCAGCATCGAGAATGATTTCAGCAAGGTTTCCTGCACCAAATCTTCTGTATCCCACGGCGACCTCGTCAATCTATAACAGTAATGCCATAGCTCTGAACGGTAAGGTTCGATCTCTTCCTTATACGTTCTCTCTAAGTCCCGTAGTTCACCACCCAAAGATTTCAAAGAGTTTGACTCCATTTCGTACCTCCTTGAATTTTATAAGAGTACTTTTCCCATAACTGACTCACAGCAGAAAAAACAACGCAAAGAGCAATACAAGCGTCCATACAAACGAAATATGAACTGTTTTTTCAACTGTCTGCGTTCCTTTTTGTCTTTTATGTTCAATTGAAAAGATAAACAAGAAAATGATCAAGAGGAAATAAATCAAAAATATATAGAGCAGGAAGCGCCACTGACTGACCCATTCCATTAGAGGACCGATTGTTCCTCCCAGGATAAATAAGATCACCGACAAAACTCCTGCAACAACCAGGACTGCCGGCATTCGCAACCATATGCGATGTCTAAAAACAGGACTATCTTTCTTTGCTTCAAAAAGAAAAATAAGATAAATTGCTGTCATGACTAAGACAACTATTACAAACGTTAATAAAGGTGAATTAACAGCCGTCCATCCTCCTGAGGACGTCTGTAAATTGATGTTTTCACTAATGATTTCCAAGCTCCACATTAATATAATAATGAGAGATACAGCCAGGATTTGCAGTATTGACCACTTCATGGTGAATCCCTCCTTTTTTATTCAAGTGAATTTTACATCTAACCATTTTAATAGATCTGGAATTTGTTCCTCATAACGCTTTAATTCATCGATTGTTTCATACACTTGCTCCGTCCCCAGCTGCTGCTCTTCTTTATCTCCACACTCAATCCATAGCGACCGCTTCAAGTTGTATTCCAGCCAGTCGAGCTTTGCTGAATAGCCGGCATCAAGCACACTTTTCCAATCAGCTGTTAACTCTTTCCCTTTAGATTTATAACCTTTTAGAAAAGAGGAAAAGCTGTCTTCCTGTAACTCTCCTATATCATTTACAGACCAATAAAGAGCTGTCTCCAACAAGTCCTGCATCGGATGGATAAAACCTGCGGACTCCCAATCAATGATGACAGGAGTGCTATCGTTCCACATAACATTTTTGGGATCGAGATCTCTATGGCTGATTACCAGGTCTGAAGAGAGGATTGGTGCTGCTTTCTCAGCAGCTGCACTCCATTTATAGAGAGACGTACTATTCTCAGCTAGTAAGCCTGTCCATGCTGAATGATTCTCTTTGCCTTTTTGCAAATAGATATTCCATTTGTGAGCCGGGTGCTTTTGAGGTATGTTCATTTTTATATTACACAATGCTATATCTGAGTTATGTATTTCTCCCAAAAGTGAACCGATCAACCTGGCATGATTGGAATTCAGTTCTGAAAGTGGTTTCGTTTTCCCGATAATCCAATCGTAAACAAGGAAGTACTGATCCTCGAACTTCTGGAGTTGTGTTCCGTTGATTACCTTGGCAGGAAGAGCTGGAAGTTTTTCAGCTAAAAAACTGGCAACCATCTCTGAATGGATATAGCTGTCCCTAGCCTGTGGCCGATTCATAATTTGCGGGTTCAATATTTTTACTGCGAATTTACCCCTATCCGTTTCCACCCTGAAAATTTTATGAAGAAGTCCTCCTGTTAAAGGTTCTGGACTTTTATGCATAACTCCTAACTTGGAATGACTACAGAGTTTTTTCACAAAAAAGTTTACCTCTTGATCAATCATTTTTCATCCACCTTGTTCCGTAAAATGTGTTGCTTCGCTTTTCTCTTCACAACCATATCGTACACCCATAAGAGGAACACGGTGATCAGAGCACTTTCACAGGCACAGACAATGAGAGCGAAGAACAAGGTTCCATATACATCAGGTTCATTAAAACCATAATGCTGAAACTCCCATTCATAAAAAATTGTGTGAATACTCACTGGCAGCATCACAAAAAAGAATAGCTTCCAAAAGTTTTCTTTTATACTTTCTGGCAATCTGAGTTCCATGTGAATCTCCCCTTAAAAGGATGTCTGTAGAATCATTTAACTTATCTTTTTGTCTTTATTTTCTTTATGAATAATAAAAAGGAGTAAGCTGGAAGCCGCTAAACCCGCAAGATTCAGAGAAAAATAAATTAAGTTGAGTCCTCCTGTATTCTGAAATAAATTGAATGTGGAAAATATTAAGGAGAAAAACATGTATATTACTAAAAATAGAGGTCCTTTTGATATCATTTTTCTGAACATGTGAATCCACCACCTTTTATCTTTTTCATTATTTCAAAGTTTCTCATAACACTCAATTCATTTTATGAATTAAGGGCTGGGATTTTAACAGATGAACTAAATTGGAAACTCTCTTAGAAACTGAGTGTATTTTAGTGAAAATCCCTTATCCCTTTAATCGGAACTTTCTTCTGAATGTATCTCCAAAAGTCTGCATCTATTTTATAATCCATCGATTGTAAAGTTTGAATTCAAGATACCGTAATGTACAAGATCTTCATATCGATTCTCTTTCAATATATGCTCTTTTAGGACTCCTTCTTTTTTCATGCCCAACTTCTCCAAAACCCTGCCTGAAGACGAATTAGAACCAAAATGACGAGCGAATACTTTGTGATAGTTCTTTTGGGTAAAAGCATATTTCAGCATAGTTTCCGCTGCCTCGGTCGCATACCCTTTTCCCCAATGCTCTTCTCCGATCCAATAAGCGATTTCACCATGATGGTTAGGGTGATTATTTGACAGGGCAATTGCTCCGTAGAGAGTCCCCGTACACTTATCAGTAATTGCAAATTCATATAGTTTATCATCACTGAAATTGAGTGAATGAGTCTCTATCCAGGACAAAGCATCTTGTTTTGAATAGGGATAAGGTAGATACATTGTATTTCTGTAAATATTATAGTTGTTACATAACCTCGCAACTTCATCAGAATCAGACTTCAAAAACCTTCTTAAAACCAGCCGCCTGCTCGTTACCGTTTCATTCAAAATCATTTCATTCTCTCCTCCTTAAAAAATTTATGGATTCTATCTGCGGAACTGCATCGTAATCCCTTCCCCGATTTCAGAAGATTGTTTTAGCAGTTCCCTATGGGAGGTATCAATCCAATAGTATTGAAGGGTGTCTCCAAAAAAGGTTTTAACCTTCCAGGCATCGACCAATTCAGCGGAGTTTCGCTTAACCCTTTCCAGTCCTGCTGTCTCAACATAGATATCAACTGCTGAAGCAGAAACAGGATTAAATCCTTGAAAGCCTATCGAATAACTCTCCTCCAGAGGCAGCACCCTCAATATCAGTTCTACGGAAAAAGTATCATAAAAGTTTGAGATGGCTTGAACTGATTTTCTATTATGTTCATCTGTTAGATGTACAACATCGTTCTTATAAACCGCCTTATGTTTTTGAACTCCATCAACAAAGTCAGTAAACGATATGGGTTTCAAAGACTGCCTATCCACGATTGTTACACCTTTTCTATGACCGATGATGTGAGAGGACAAAATTTGCACTCTTTCAATTGCTTTTTGTCCATTCACTTCGATGAATGTCAGCTGTTCTGATGTCGTTCCTGCCTGTTGTTCTTTTCCGTTTTGGATTAGATAAATTCCTTTTGTATCATACGATTCTGTTAACACATTCCCATCAAGATTCAGCAACCTGTATTCACCCTCCTGGTAAAATAATGCAAACGCCGCAACGGATAAAACCCATTGCGGCGCTTGTTTCCTGCTTTGATCATCTCTTCTTTTTCTTTTTCGCTTCAATAAGCCTGTTCATGGTTTCTGAGCGATTGGCTTCTTGAGCTGGTTTAGGCTGCACCCTTTTAGGAGGCGGTTCCTTTTCCAGCTTATTTGTTTGAGATTTAGCAGGCTGCGGCTCCACCTTTTTTGGTGGTTCCTTCTTTTTGCCAGTCGAGCTTTGAAGCTTCTTGAAATGCTCCACTTTTATTGTCTTGTTTTGCTGCTTTTCTTCCGTCCTTTTTTCTTTCCTCTTTGCAAAGATTGCTGCCGGGCCTGCCAATCCAAAACGGCGCAGGGCGATTTCAAGGAATAGCAGGAGGAAAGCGGCCAGTATCAACCATTGGTGAATGCTCGACTTCGTAAATGATTTCGGCAGGTTATCCTTATAAAGACTTTCTGAAAATGTGAGGACTTCGCCACCACCTGCCTCTGCAATCTTTTCCAGGTTCGCAAGGTTGGTTTCCATGAGCCGGTACTCTGAAGAATAAGGAACAGAGATTCCTGTGCGGAATAATCCTTTCCCTTCTTCCCCGTTTGCTTCATTCAGCTGAAGAATGTAAGTTCCCGGTTGAGCTGCAAAGGACATTTCATATTTTCCAGGTCCAGTTGTTCTAAAGGATGAGGTGGTCTCCTCTCCTTCATTATTGACGAGGACGGCATCCATTGGCACAGCTTGAAAATCCGGCTGAGTTATGGAGACATTCATTTCGTTTCCATCCATAGTCTGGCTGATTTCAAATGCAGTGTTTTGATAGTTTGGCAGGGTCCAGGTGATAAGCTGATTCCACATATCCGGCCACCCTTCCCAAAGAGGCCAGTCTCCTGACCATACCCCAGGGATGTCCGATGTCCAGGAGGCTGTCCTCCCTATTCCGTACTGCCATCTGGCCAGAATGGGGTCTTCTTTTTCGCTCAAGAGCACTGAGTCCGCGCGCCCCTTAAGTGTTGTCGCTACATACGTATTCATCTGTGGAATTCCGGCATTAAATAATTCATCCATGCCGCTGCCTCCAACAGGGACAGGGTAAAAAGGGTCATCCTCAATATAAGTTCTCGTTGTTAAGACAGTTTCCCTTGAGAGGATGCTTGGTATGGTAGACGAGTCAACGGCATCATAGAACCTGCCGCCGCCTTCATCAGCCAGCTCCTGGAGAAGCATTCCATCCGCCCCGTCCCCTATTGCTACGGTAGAAAGAGTGATATTATTTGATTTCCCCTCTCCTATCGTTGAAAGATAATCTGGAGAGGTTGCCGACTGTCCGTCAGTCAAAAGAATGATATGTTTTCGCTGTAATTCGAGCGGAGTCAACTGCTCATAAGCAAGTTCCAGTGAGGGGAAGATGTTGGTTCCCCCTCCAGCAGTGAGCCCGTTGATTTGTTCTAATACTTTGTCTTTATCGCCAATGGGTTTTGTATCGATGATCTGCCATGGCCTGTCATCGAATGCGATGAATCCCAATGTATCTTTTTCCCTCAGCAGTTCAGCAGACCGGATGGCTGCTTCTTTTGCTAGTTGAAGCTTGTACCCGGCCATGCTGCCGGATCTGTCCAGGACGATGACCATTCCGAGAGAAGGAAGCTCCTTCTTTCCTTTCAGTTCCATATCCACGGGAAGCAGTTTTTCAATCGGGGTTTTGAAGTAGCCGCCAAGACCAAAACTGTCTTCTCCGCCCGCCATCACAAAGCCTGTTCCAAAGTCCTTAACTGCACTGTGAATGAGATCCATCTGCTGTCCCGTCACTTTGGTGGCAGGAACATTGACAAACACAATCGACTGATACTGCACATAGCCTGATAGGACAGTAGGCAGCATTTCAGTAGAAATCACATCCACCCTCAAACCCGAGGCAGTGAGAGTTTCAATAAGATTGCTTCCTTCGCCGGCAGTATTCTCCACGACCAGTACTTTAGGTTCCCCTGCCACATTAGTAAAAGCAAAAGCTTCATTATTTTCACTGATGGTATCTCCACCTGTTATCACTTCGGCCCTGTACTGCCGGAATCCTTCTTCAGCAGCCTTATGCTGAAAAGCAAACCGGTTTTTCCCAGGCTTTATGGAAACTTCGCTGTCAATTACCGGTTTCTCATTTTCAAAAATTCTGATCCGGCTTTCTGTAGTAATATTGCTCTCTAATTCGATTTCAATTTTCGCTGTTTCCCCCAGAAATTGAGTATCCGGGAGTTCAAAAAGACTGATGGCTGTGTCTTCACCATATACCGGTTCCACCGGCAGGACATCAACTGTCAATCCTTGCTGTTTAAGATAAGCTGCCTGCTCCACCGCGTCTCCGGTATTCTCATTTCCATCAGAAAGCAGCACAACCCTGCCGCTTGTGTATGAGGGAATCAGGCTTCCCCCAAGCCTCAACCCGCTGGAAAGATCAGTACTGAAAGTATCCAATTCACTGCGGAACTGGATGCCGGCCTCTGTTTTCTCCTTCAAGGGACGTTCAACGACAGAGGAGGTTCCAGTGGAAACCACTCCGTATTTGTCATCAATCTTCATTTCCTTCGCTGCTTCATCAATGGCACTTCGGATTTTTTCTTCCTGATTTTTCAGACTGTCAGATTGGTCCGCGATGAAAACTGTCGATACGCCGCTGACCGGAATCAGGATCTGCATGCCTGCTAAGGCCAGAATGATCAAAAGAAAAATCAAAGAGCGTATGGTAAGAATCAGCCGCTTTTCAAGAAGGGGGATCCCCGTCCGGCTTTTCCAAAATAGAAACAGTCCAACAGTTGCTGCAGGAAGGAGCAATAGCCATAATGGCTGATCAAGTTGTAATTCCACGGCGGTATACCTCCCATTCCAGAATCAGCAGAATCAATGCCAACAGAGCTGTCCATTTCCATAGTGGATGCACGCTTTTCGTCCCGTCATCATCTTCTTCATTAGGACTGCCGCCTATGGCAAAAGATTCTTCCGGTACAATGGACTGCTCTTTTTCAGAAAGCAAAACGGCAAAATACCGCTCTCTGGATTGGGAATCAGAGGTTTCTTTAAGGCCGTAAATTCCTGGAGTGCCAGGCATTTGTATCGATTCCGAATTCATTTGCACCTTCTCTAATGTTTCATTACTTAGCGGGTTGAAGATTTCCGCTGTTTTACTGTCAGAAGAAAAGGAAACCTGCCTTTCTTCATTTGGCAATGCATACCCAAGAGTTTGACTTTCCTGCTGAAGATAATCCAGGGCGTTTTTTATGAAAATTGGAAATCCCGGCTGCAGCGGCCAATCAGAATCCTCCAAATCGAATGCTGCCATCAACAGAGGACTGCCTTCATAGGTTCCACTGCTGATTACCGCTTCATCTCCGCTTCGAACAATGGTGTCGAGACCGCCTGCGGTATAAGGTTTTCTGGATTGAAGGTAAACGTCTTCCATCTCCACATAACTGAGAAGAGGATGGGAATCAGCAGCTGTAAGGGCATCTACTGTCTTTATTTCTTCTCCGACCTCGAAGCTACCTCCAGGGGCAGGAGACCATATGAATTTAGGTCCTGCCGGCCATTCTTCCTGCCCTAACCCAGTTAAAATATAAACACCCGGAGAATCATCAGGATAAAGGATTTCTCCCTTTTCGTTTTCAGATAGAACTACAGGGTCGTACCCAAGGAGCGGCAGAACTTTTTGCAAGAAAGGATTGGTTTCTCCCGCTAAATATACTTCTGCAGCGGAACCACCCAGTATCGCTGATATGGTGTTGTCGGCTTGATAATCATCCTCGGTCACAATATTCGCTGTATAAAAAGCTGATGGAGCAAGGTCATTTATATAAAGCAACTCAACTGCTTCCGCTTTTACCATAATATCTTCGGTCACACTGCCGCCATCCCCCTCTATTGAGACGGATACATTGCTGTCTTTCTTGCTTTCATTGGCTATTGTGAGTACACCGGTTACGGTACCAGCCTTTTCTGCTGCGCCAAACCCCCGGAGTGAAAGATTATTTTGTTGTTTCCCTATATTGTGAACAACGAATTTATGGGATGAAGGAACCTTTTCCAGTTCTTCTTTTTTCAAAGAGTCTGTAAAGAGGTGGATTTCACCTTCTCCTTCGGGTACCAGCGAAGAAGCATAACCTGCGGCCTGTATCATGGTATCTTCCTCAGAAGTCACCACTAACTCGTTGATCGTTCTTTTCATCGTGCTCTTATCTGTTTCTTCACTGAACAGAAGCTGAGGAACCTTCCCGGCTGAGAGCAGGCTCATCTGCTGGCCGCTTCCTAGTGAATCGACCAGATCCAGGACTTCCTCTTTTGCCTCTTGAAATCTTGTCGTTTCTCCTTCCCTTGCCCCCATGGAAGCTGAAGGGTCAATGACCACTACCACATGGTCACCGCTGATTCCTGATCCCGAGTAAAAAGGCTGCGCCATTGCCAATACCAACAGGCAGACAATTAAAATCTGCAGCAAAAGAAGAAGGTGGCGCTGAAGTTTTCTCCACCACTTATTCGCTTTCCACTCCTGGACGAGATGGTCCCATAGAATGGTAGAAGAAACCTCTTTTTCTGTGAATTCTTTACGAAATAAATAAAATAAAATCAATATGGCCAGGAAGCCTCCCAGCCATAAAAAAGATGGCGTTAAAAATCCCATATTCTCACCTCACATGACCCATCCTTTTGCTGCCATAGAAGAAAAACAAGTTCCTCAAGGGACTGTCCGGATGAGCACTGCAGATAACCAATTCCTCTTTCACGGCAGAATTTTTCCAATTCATCGTTATGCGCCTGCAATCGTTCATCGTACTCTTGCAGCACTTTCCTGCTGATGGAAACCTCTCTCAGCTCTTTGGATTCACTGTCGACAAGCTTCAGGTCCCCTTGATAGGAAGGCTCCAGTTCATCCGTGCTTAGAACCTGTATGATCCTGATTTCCTGTCTGGAAGCCTGCATCCTTTTCAAAGCTTCTTTTATATCATCCACCGGTTCCAGAAGATCGCTGATAATGATACTCAGGCCGTTTCTTTTTTGCTGAATTTCTGCCAGTCTTGTCCAAAATTTCTCTGAGCCTGTTGAGATTTTCAATTCCGCTAAATAGGTTAGCAGTCTTCCAGCGAAGGCTCTGCCTTTCTTATGTAAAAAAGAAGGAGATCCGCTTCCCGCGGGATAGACGGAAACCCTGTCATCATGCACTAAGGACATATATCCAAGGCAGGCAGCCAGGGATCTGGCCGTCTCCCATTTCCCGGCGGGAATCATCATCGAATTCGAGCAGTCCAGGTAGATGGTAACGAACAGTTCCTGCTCATCAAGATAGCGCTTGATATAATGTTTCTGTGTCCTGGCAAAGGCATTCCAGTCTATTAGTCTTGGATCATCCCCAGGGACATAGGTCCGAAAATCGGAGAATTCAAGAGATGTACCCTGCTTTGAAGAACGTCTCTCTCCTTTGTGCATTCCCCTGACTGATTTTCGCATCACAAGAGAGTGCTTTGCGGAGCGTTGTAGAACCCGGGGAGAAAGCAGCATCATTTAGAGCTCCCCGCTTTATCAACAGAAGCAAGAACTTCCTGGATAATAGCATCCTGAGAAATGCCGGAAGCTTCACCTTCAAAGTTCAGGAAAATCCGATGGCGGAGGACCGGCAGAGCAGCTGTCTTCAGATCTCCGACGGAAACATGATACCTGCCGGAAAATAAAGCCCTGACTCTGGCAACCTTGATCAAGCTCTGCAATCCCCTTGGTCCTGATCCGTAACGAACATTGTTTTTTACAATATCAGGTGCTGATTCATGATCAGGTGAAGTGGCCATGATTAAAGAGACAGCATAATCCAGCATATGTTCAGCCAGAACTATCTCTTTGGCCAGGTTTTGCGTTTGGAGGATGAATTCCGCATCAACCTGTTTATTCAGCACTATCTCTTCCACGCCAGTTGTTCTCAGAGCGATTTCCTTCAGTTCCTCTCTTCCAGGCGCCTCTACATTGATCTTTAAGAGGAATCTGTCCATTTGAGCTTCTGGAAGAGGATACGTTCCTTCAAGTTCAATCGGATTTTGGGTAGCCAGGACAAAGAACGGCTTTGGCAGTCTTTTCATTTCACCCAGGACCGTTACTGTCTGCTCCTGCATCGCCTCTAATAAGGAGCTTTGCGTCTTGGGAGTCGCCCTGTTGATTTCATCCGCGAGGACAATATTTGAAAAAATCGGTCCAGGATGGAAGTGGAATTTCTGCCTTCCCTGTTCATCCGGCTGGATCATCATGGTACCTGTAATATCCGTTGGCATTAAGTCCGGTGTGTACTGGATTCGGGAAAATTGGAGGTCCATCACATCTGAAATGGTACGGACAAGCATCGTCTTACCGAGGCCCGGCAAGCCTTCCAGAAGCGCATGCCCCCCTGAAAATACTGCCCAAAGCACTTGTTCAACTGTTTCATCCTGTCCGACAATAAACTTTCCGATCTCACCCTTGATGTTTCGGTAGGTTTCCGCTGCCTCATGCAGCTGCTGTTCTTTGATTGCAAGATCTGTCAATTCGTTACTCCCCTTCCGGATTCAATTCACTGAAGTAATTCTTTACTACATTTTCAAGATTAGAAGGCAGTGCCATACGGTCGACACTTTCCCGGTAAGCCTGTTCATACTCGCCATAGACTTCATTGTAAGGCCTTGCCGATCCTCTGAGAGCAGGTCCTTCATCGGTTGTCTGCCTTTCACCGGAACCTTGTCCTAGCTGGCCGTTATCAACAGACTGATTCGTCTTTCCTCCCAAGCGGTCTGGAACCGTCACGAGTTCTCTTGACCCTTGTCCCGAACCGGCTCCATTTCCGCCTCCTTGACCACTTCCATTTCCTGAGCCAGTCCCCGAACCAGTGCCAGATCCCGATCCCGTTCCAGATCCGGATCCTGAACCCGAACCCGAACCCTTTCCGGAAGAACTATTTCCTGATCCCTGGCTGTTTCCGCTTTGGGAAGGATTACTTCCTTTTCCTCCTGGTGGGTTTTGTCCAGAAGAGGCTGGATTGGATGAGGAATTATTGAAAGCCAGAGATTGCGCTGCGCCTAAATCAGCCGCGGCCATTTGCTGGTTAAGGTTATTAGCAAGCTGCTGCAGGTCTTGCTGGGCAGCAGCTGTTTGAGAAAGAGAAGACGCAGCAGCCATCGCTTCCTGAAGTGACTTCTCAAGGTTGGCCAGCATTTCCTGAAGCTGTTCCTCAGTCAGCTGATTAAGTTCTTTTCCTTCCCCATCCATTGAGTCCTGCAGCTTTTGCAGCCCTGCAAGCTCTTCTTTGCTCAAGCTTTGCTTGTCTTTAAGCTGCTTCATGGCTTCTTCCAGCTTTTTCTGATTCATGTTTTGCAGCGCCTTTGAAAGTTCATTCAGATTGTTTCCTGCAGCTTTCTCAGAAAGGGAATTTAATTTCTTTTCTGCCTCTTCTGCTTCTTTCTTCAATTGAGCTGTTTTTCTTTCTTTTTCTAAAAGTTTTTTCAAGGATTCTTCAGCAGTCTTGCTCTCAGCAAGTTCCTTTTGAAGCTCAGTGAGTTCCTTATTAACTTTTTCACCGTTGTCCTTCTTCTTTTCAGCAAGCTTTTCAACTTTTTCTCTTGTTTCTTTCATGATCCTCTTCTCCTCTTCCTTCTGCTCGGCCTGTTCCATCATTGTGCTTGGAAAAGCCAGGGAAAATGAGGTGAGGAGAACCAGAAACAAAGCAGTATAGAGAGGCTTACTCGGCAAGTTCAGTGCCTTGATTTGCTCTAACTTCTTCCGGGATTCTTTCATCCGCCTTAAAGCATCTTTACGCTGAAGCTGAAGCATGACATCTTCTTTATCGAGTCCGGAGAGAGCGGTGGACACAGCTTCTTCCCCGGCATATTCATCATAATGCTGTGCTGCATCCCGGCGGTTTGGACGTTTAAGAAATGCCCAAACCGCGAAAGAAATGATCAGCAGTGCCGTGATTGCCACTATCTTCTCCCATAAAAACGTAATGATGAACAGTCTGCCTGCAATGGCAAGTACTGCCCCCGCACAGGCAGCAGTTGCCAGTCCATAGGTGAGCTGCCTGCTGAAATGCCTTACTGCCAGCTTCTTGTGAAGGTAGGAAAGCAAAGAAAGAAAGAGTTTGCGGTCATGCATCTTTCTTTCTTCCTCTTCTGGAAGGTTTCATATTAGGACGAAGCTTACTGATGCTGACCCACAGAGATACAGCTGTTATAAGGACGAACGATGCACCGAAGGAAATCCAAAATGGCACTTCGATTCCTGTCCTTGTAATAAACTCTTCCTGCATGTTGGGTTCAAATACCGTCAGCAACACGAAGGCTGGATTGGTCATGATTATAAAATAGGGAGCAATATTTGTTGTATTTCCATAGAGAAATGCGCTCATGAAAAACAGCGTGATGAATCCTGTGCCAGCTGTTAAGAAAAGTGCCACGCCATATGTGGCGATCATTGCCACTATCGTTTTCTTGAGCAGCGTCGAAAATAAGATCCCTATACTGCCAATGGTGATGATCGTGATGACATAAATTCCGAATGTTCCCAGAAGCACTCCCGGTGAAACACCGCCATATAAAAACACGATGCTGTATAAGGGCAGTGATGCGGAAATCATCAAGAACAAAAAGGCGACTGAAGAAATCAGCTTACTTAATATAATGCTTGTTGATGATTGTTCCGTTGTCAGCAGCATATTGAGTGTCTGCCTTTCTCTCTCTCCGCTGATGACACCCGCTGTAAGACCCGGTGTCATGAAAAGGATCAGTCCCAGCTGAACCATGGAGAGCACCATGAACATCATTCGGCTTTCTTCAGGCCGGATGTACCCTGCCTGGCTGTTCATCATTGTGATATAGATGAAGCCGATAGCCACGATCCCCAGAGCGGCCAGGTAAAACAGTATTCCCAGAAAGCTTTTCAGCGACCGAAGGCGCAACTTGATTTCTTTATTCAATACCGGGTTGATCAGAAGTGTTTTCATCTACTCATCCCCTTTCGTAATTTCCAGGAAGATGTCTTCTAGGTCCGTCTTTTTCTGAGTGAAGTCCATGATTGAAAGGCCGGACTGAATAGCTTTTCCCAACAGATCAACCTGTTCGCGATCCGTCCCTGAATAGGCAAAATGGATCGTGCCCGGCTCCTTTTCATCTCGTAATACTTCAGCCACATGAGGGTCGTCCTCGAAGAAGGAGATCGCTTTTTCGATTTCGGCCATAACCGTTACATTCAGAATTTTGTTTGCTTGAAGCTGCTGATGGATAACTGATACAGAACCGGAAGCAACAAGTCTTCCATTTTCGATAACTCCCAGTTCATCACACATTTCAGCAAGCTCAGGCAGAATGTGTGATGAAATCAGTATCGTTTTTCCCATTGTCTTCAGTTCTTTTAAAATGTCCCTCATTTCAATACGGGCACGCGGATCCAATCCGGAAGCTGGTTCATCCAGAATCAAGACTTCTGGATCATGAATCAGGCAGCGTGCCAGGCACAGCCGCTGTTTCATGCCCCGTGAGAGAAGGTCGACATAGGAATCTTTTTTGTGAGACAGATTAACGAGTTCAAGCAGTTGTGGAATCAGCGCCTTTCGTTCTGCTGCTGTCAAACCATAGCTCGCCCCGTAGAAATCAAGGTATTCGGAAGCCTTAAATTGGTCATAAACACCGAAGAAATCAGGCATATATCCAATTTGCTTTCTTACCATTTTCGGATCCTTCGTCACATCAAAGCCGTTAACATAAGCCGTTCCTTCTGTGGGTGCAAGGAGGGTGGCAAGGATGGAGAAGGTCGTCGACTTCCCGGCTCCATTGGGACCAACAACGCCAAAAACCGTCCCTTTTTCGATAGACAGATTTAAGTTATCCAGTGCTGTAAACGAACCGTATTTTTTAGTCAAGTTAATGATTTCAATCATTGTACAAACTCCCCTTCTATCGTGACTCCCGGCACAGGAAGCTGAGGGTTATTCTGGCCTCTCTTTTCAATCCTGATAGTCAATTTTCCGTCTTTATCAATATATCGCTGAACATCTTCGTCAATCTTAATTTGCCGTACTCCTGATTCCAATTCCTCTGTTTCACCCGTTTTTGCATTAACAAGAGATAGTCCGTCTGTTGTCTCGATATCTCTAAAGGAAAGAACCATTTTCGAATAGGTGACTTTTTTATCGATGACTGAATCAGGAAGCTGGAATGAAAGATCATAGGTACCCGGTGCTGCATCGATATAGTAGTTTCCTTCCATAAAATCCTGGTGGTGGATCATCCCTTCCACAACGGATACATGGGGTTCCATCTGCTCTTGTTTCAGTTTAAAGGAACCTGTATTATTCGATTCAATATCGAAAGGCTGAAGAAAAAGATTCAAAGACTCTTCTTCTGCACTATTTCCATTAACGGTCATTTCAATAAGAGATTCATCGGAATAGCCGATAATCAGCGGCTTCTTCAATGAATAATTGTAGATTTTTTCTTCGAGAGCATAGTTCAGCAGATTGAACATCTTCCAGTCATCTCCCGGCTTTGTCTGAGGTCCAGGACCCGGCCCGTACATTATATTTTGCGCTCCTGGAAAAGCTCTTCCTGCTGCAATGCTGTTTGGAGAACTCAATAAAGTGGAAGATTTCATTTCAACTTCAATCTTCTTTTCTTCTCCTTTGGCCAATGAACCGATTTTGTATGCACTTCCGCCAGCCAGCACGAACACATCGTGAAGGTCATGCTTCATAGTATTAGTCACGGTACCAGAGAGAAACTCATTGCCGGCTTTCAAATCACCTTCGATTCTGCCTGTTTCAAGTGAGGTGAATTGATTCATTGTCGAACGAACAGACCAGAATTCTACATCCTGGAAGGTGACCTTTGAGCCTTCCCCGGAATTCTGAATCATTGGGTAGTCACTGAAGTTAGTTTCTTCAACATAGCTTTGATTGAATGGAACGGGATTCAGGCTTTCGCTGCCGAACTCCATCGTATAATCTCCGCCTCCGCTTGAGAGCATGGAAGCGAAATGAAAACCTGATCCCATGCCTTCTTCATTAACCGAAACAATGGCCACTTTATTCAGGTTTTCACCACCGGTGCGATCCGCCGCTCCCGTCAGGAAAATTCCCAAACTAGTCAGTACAGCTATGGATGGAATGATCCACCAGCCCCACTCTCTCTTATCTTTCTTTTTCAAGATAAAATATAGTACGGGTACAATAATGATGATATAAAGGGCAAATAATAAGGTAATCACCGAGACTGGCAGGAACGAAGAAGCGAACAATTCTGTTGTCGTCCTGAGAATATTTTCTGCCTGGTCATAAAAGGTCATCGGATGCTTAAAACTGGTATCCAGTGTCGCAGTTAGAATCCTGTTCCACCAGCCGCTGTTTCCTTCCCATGAAGCAAGAGGTTCTTCAGCAAGGCTGTAGGTCAACTGAGTGACTTCTCCTGTACCGAATCCTTTTTCTACAGCAAGAACCTTGCCGCCCTCTTCAATTACTCTATCTGCTCCGGCTTCAATGTCACCGGTCATTACGGTCATTTCTTCCATGGGAAGAGGCTTATCACTGAAACCTTGCAAGAAAGACAGGTCCTTCAGTTTTTCCTCTCCTGAAACGTTCATCGGTATTAATGAATCCAATGCACCCATCTTCTGCTGCAAGTCAGGTGAACTTCCAATAATCAACCTTCCGCCTAGTTCTACCCATTGTTTAAGCGCAGCCTGTTTCTGTTCACTTAGTTTATCAATAGAATAATCATGAATGATTACTGCATCAAACATGTTAAGGCCAAGACTATCCTCCGGCATTGTCTCCGGGTCCAAAGGCAGAACTTCTGGAGCTTCTCCTTGGTAGGATGTCATCTTCAAGACATTCATTTGATCCGGATTGTCACTCAGTACCCCTAAAACCGGTTTCATTTCCGGGACGAGGCTTGGTGTCAGATTGGTGTCGCCTGAAAGCTTGATTTGCTTGTCTTCCTCCCAACCTCCCTCATAGAACCGGATCCGCTTTTCCTTTTTGCCAGTGGGGTTCATTGGTCCTCCCATATAATCGTTAAAACCAGGAACAGAGAATTGAATCTTCTGTTCAGTACCGCCGGCTATTTCTACTGGTATGACCACATTTCCATAAGCATGGTAATGCGGACTTGTAGAAACGACCAGGTCACCGCTGATATCCTCACCTTCATTCGTGATGGTTACTGTTACCGGAAAGGCACTTCCACTCTTTACTTTTCCATTGATTCCTGGTTCTGTGTCAATCGTAAGTGTTCCTTGTGCAGCTGTCTCCGCTGCCATCCACGGCAGCAACCCCATAAGGAGCAGCACAACCGCTAAAATTTTTCCTATGTACTGTTTCACCCGAAATTTCCCCCTCTTTATCTTCTCAATAATAAAGACGAGTCCCGGGCGGAAAAAGTTCTACTATTTATGAGATTTTTTAAAATATTTTTTTATATGAGGTTTTGTTTAAGAGGATTGGGGAATATAGATTGGTTGATTGATAGAATGGTGTCTGATATGTGGGTGTTTGGGAGGCGATTGCTGTAATGGTAGAGTTGTTTTATCTTTTGGGGGTTTTGCGGCGAATCACCATGCTTCAGAGTGGTTTTTGGGGTTTAAGTATGGTGTTTACGGTTTAATCACCATGCTTCAGAGTGGTTTTTGACTTTTAGCATGGTGTTTACGGTTTAATCACCATGCTTCAGAGCGGTTTTTGACTTTTAGTATGGTGTTTACGGTTTAATCACCATGCTTCTGAGCGGTTTTTGACTTTTAGTATGTGTTTAGCGATTAATCACCATGCTTCAGAGAGGTTTTTTAACTTTTAGCATGGTGTTTAGCGATTAATCACCATGCTTTAGAGTAGTTTTTCAATTTGTAGGATGGTGTTTACTGGCCATTCATCTTGATTTTTACCAAGGTGATACCCTATCCAGGTCTAGATGTTCTTTTCATGCTTCCTGCCACCTCAAATTTAGTTCGTCTAAAATCAGTTCAATAATTCTATCAGAGGGCAGCGTCCCGTCAACAATAAGATCTGCGTCACGTTTAATGGTGGTTTCCATTTCTTTATATGCCGCCCGCCCCTCTTCTAAGTAAAATGTTAAATCCTTTTGTATTTCTGATGAGGGTTCATTATTGTAATCTCTCAAAATCCTTCTTCCCATGGCTATATCCAATGGGGTATCAATGTATATTGACAGGTCGATCAAATATCTCAAAGATTGATTTTTATAAGAGAAAGGGTAGTCAAGTAAAACGAATGCCGGAGGATCTTCGGATTCAAGAAAATTTATAACGTCATTAATCAAAGGTTCCAAATCCCATAGGTCATAATCTGCCCCATCATTCACCCATTTCACCAGGTCATCAGGCGAATTCTTCCAAGAATACCCATCAAAAAACAGGAGAGTTGAGTTCATTAATCTTTCTCCTAGAGATTTGGTTACAGTTGTTTTTCCGCTGCCCGACACTCCTGATATCGCAATTATTTTTGATCCGCTGCTCATACCCCCGCCTTCTCCTTCAGCTTTTCATCAGCCATTAATATATTTTTCTTCAAATAAGGGGGAATTTCAGGATGTTCCAGTATCTCAGAAGTGGCCATCCAAACGACTTCATCAACTTCATCCACGCTTTTTGGGTAGGGTTCTCCTGATTCGTGCTGACATAAAAAACAATATCAATAACATGCAGGCCTGAATCAGTAACGAACGAAGCACTGTTTATATACTGAATTTCTGAAACCTCACAACCTACTTCTTCGAAAATTTCTCTCTGCAATGTCCTCTCCAATACATCTGATGACACTCCTTCAATCTCACATTTTCCGCCGACTAACGAAAGTAAGCCTCCAGCGTGTTCTTCCTTTTCACTTCTTAATATCAACAGCCATTTTCCATAACAGTGAATGGCTCCTTCAACATTGACAATAAACATTTTCACCCCTCCTGCTTCACTTCATTTTTTCTCATCAACATTTCAATTGTTCCATGATAATGAGGTTCACCGTGGCCTAAATCCAAAGAGTATGTCTGTGATCCCTTGATGGTTTTGTATTCAGGGAAAAATCCTTCCAACTCAGTCTTTGTAAAAAGCTGTTTTCGCAGAAATTGTTGCTTTCGGAAAAATCCCAAGGGCCGGATTTTTCCCTTGGATACTCATTTTTCTCTCGCTGAACAAAAAGAGCAGCTCTTTTCTTTCTTGCTTACAAGGATACTTCTGGAAAAACATAGCGTTATTTTCGAAATTGTATCGAAATAGCAACAAAGTTTACGAAAAGAGCCTTTGTAAAAAAATGCATATAGGAATCTGAATGCGGCCGATAAAAGGTATTTGGTGAGATTTCCTCATACTCCTTCTTGCTCTTCGCGTAACCAGGATCACTAGTGTCGAAAGCATTAATGTAAATGAGTCCATGCTCAACAAGCCCGTCCTTTGCCGCTTGTACGATTCCGCTGAATTCTTCTTGATTAAAAAAGTTCAAGATATTGGATAAGATAATAAGAGAGTATGAGTTTTCTTTAATTTGAAACTTTCTTAGATCTTCAGTAACCGTTAAAATAGTCAGGCCAGCCTCATCAGCAAGTTTACGGCAGCGTTCTATGGCTTTTGAGGAGAAATCGACACCCTCTACGGTATGTCCATTGCCTGCAAAGTAAAGAGCATTCCTTCCCTCACCGACTCCAAGATCAAGTATCTTCCCCTGCTTCGGGATAAGATTTTTGTATTGACAAGGGGTTCCTTTGGCTTGAAGCCCCATAACCTGCTCACTTCGGAATATTTATCATTCCAATAGTTCTTCTCTTCTGTCATTATTTTCACCCATTTCATTCACATGCTCAACAATTATTTCAAAAATATAAACTATCTACAATAAAATCTTCACTCTAGATCAAGCATGGAAAGTTGATTTACCACTTCTTTAAGATTGATAATAAGATAATGACATAAAATAACGTTCAGAGGTGAATCAAAGATGTACAATCATCATCATCCTTTATCACAACCTTTAATTCTTCCTATTGGAGTTTCGATAAAAAACAGGTTTTTTAAATCTGCGATGAGTGAAGCACTTGGAACAGAAGATCACAACTCTTCCCCTGCACTGGCAACTCTTTATAACACCTGGGCGGACGGCGGGACAGGCCTCGTGGTTACAGGCAATGTCATGGTGGACAGGAACGCACTTGGTGAATCAGGGAATGTGGTTATTGAAGATGAAAGAGATTTAGATTCTCTCAGTCAATGGGCTAAAGCGGGAACAAGAAATGGGACTCATCTATGGATGCAGATAAATCACCCCGGCAAGCAGTCTCCGCGAACGCTTTCCAAGAAGCCGGTGGCCCCAAGCGCTCTCCCGCTATCAGGGAACTTAAAAAAATTCTTTAATGAACCGAGGGCTCTTACAGTAGAGGAAATCCAAGACTTGATCAGCCGATTTGGAAAGGCGGCCAAGATTGCACAAAAAGCAGGATTTACGGGGGTCCAAATTCATGGGGCTCATGGCTACCTCATCAGTCAATTCCTATCACCTTATCACAACCGTCGAAATGACGAATGGGGCGGCAGTTTGGAGAATCGAATGAGATTCCTGCTGCATGTTTACCATGAAATCCGTAAACAGACAGGCGAAAATTTTCCAATTGGGATTAAGTTGAATTCTGCTGACTTTCAGCGAGGCGGTTTCACAGAAGAAGAATCTCTGGAGGTTATTCGTAAGTTAGCCCAGGCAGGAATAGACCTTATCGAGATTTCAGGGGGTAATTACGAGAATCCCATGATGCAAGGGTCCAATGTTAAAGAAAGCACCAAAAAACGTGAAGCCTATTTCCTCGCGTTTGCTGCTAAAGTACGAGAGATTGTGTCTACCCCTTTGGTTGTAACAGGAGGCTTTCGTTCAGAAAAAGCGATGACAGATGCTGTTGTTCAAGGGGAAATAGATATGGTGGGGATCGCCAAGCCCCTTGCCCTGATTCCTGACCTGCCAAATCAAATTTTCCAGGGAACATATGAAACCATAAAGCTGAAACCGATGACAACGGGGTTGAAATGGCTCGATAAGTCTGCATCCATGCTGGAAATTGTCTGGTATGAGCAGCAGCTGGCACGGATGGGGAATTCCCAACCTCCCAAACCCGGTCACAGTGTATGGATGGCATTGCTTCATACGATTATAACCAACGGTACAGCAGTCTTTAAAAAACGGCGTGCGTAGTAAAGTCAAAACCGCTCACTCAAGATTGGGAATATGACAGAAGGCCGAAATAGCTTGGAGAAGGCTCTTTAACTGACTTCTAATTGGGAGAACCTGCAAGAAAAGGCTCGGAGCTTATTGCTCTGAGCCTTTTTAAATAGAAATATTTACTAAGAAACAGTAAAATCAAGTTACTTCAATAGTGCTTTTTAAGTAATCTATTTTCTTAATATCTTTATTGTTATTTTATCTGAACGGTAGCTGTCCTTAGAAGAAGCCTCATAAACCCTTAAATATTGTTTGTGATCCAGCAGATAATACTTTGCGTCTCCAGCCAGATGTTCTACTACATCATCTAATTCTACTCCTGCGAAATCAGGTAAGGTGTCGATAACTCCGAATTCGACTGATAGCCCTTCTCTAGAGAATTCTTGTTCATGTAAATCGATGAGGTTTTACCCCATTCCCTCCATGATTTCCATAATGTTTTTCCAGTTATGTATTGATAATTGGGGTGGAACTTCCCACCCTCTTCTATCACCTGGTACATGTATATCCAGGTCTTGGGCATCCCACCACTTTCCTGTCACAACTTCTAAACCGACAGACCCCATTAATAAAGGGATAATACTAAAATCGTTTAGCTTTTTTGCAATTTTTATAAACTCATTGTATTTGTAGTTTTTCATATGTTCCTCCCGTTTTTCTAATACATATACTGACTGTCAGGAACTTTGCCTTGCCCTGCAGCTGTATTTTCCAATGTAAATGAATTTGACAGGTTCCATCCGAATCTTCTTTCACGTTCTCTCAATACTTTGATATCAAATCTTTCGGGTTCGCCAATTTTAAATACAATGACCCGTTTACCGTCCTCTAAAATTGTATTCATAGAGGCAGCTTTCACCATAAGCGGGGTAAATAAGAAAGTGCGTAAAATAAGGACAATTACATTCGCAATTGTTTTGAACTATTCTACTATTTCGGTTGTCTCTTCACCCACTTTTCTATCCTCTTTGTTCGCTGTAGGTATTAATAGGAATAGTTTTCAATATTTATTCCACTCATCCCTATTAAACGCTTATGAGCTTGAACAAGTATAATTTGTAAAATAAATCCTGAGGTTTGCATAATAATATTATCGACTTTTAAGACACTAAGGAATTATAGCCAGTTGTCATGGAAATAAATGTCGTCATTATTATTTTTAGATTGTCATATTGGTCTGCTAAGCGTTCATACAGGCAAAAAAATTAGACACTTTATTTAACCGAAAAAAGAATTAATTTAACGCTCTCATGGTTACTTTCCTGATTTAGATTCACATGAACACAAGGGATATTCCACCGTTGTATTCCCTATTGTCAGCAATAAGAAATGACCAGGCAGGAAACAATAACGTTATTTAATCGTCTTGCGAAGTATGTAATGGTACGAGCAGAAAATTCAGTATGTTGCTGCCTCCTGCCCAAATTTTTTAGATACTGCCAAACATTGTTAAATTCTCCTCTTCTTGTTATAATCAAAGTCTACATAACTGTTAATAAAAGAGGTCATGACGTGTCTAAAAAAAGTTTGCAATTCTGGCTGATACAAATTCTGTTGATAGTCACCATCGTATTTGTATCTACGAAAATCTCATTTCTGTTCGAACCCATCACGTATTTTTTTTACAACCTTGTTTTTTCCGATTTTGATTACTTTGTTCCTGTATTTCCTATTGAACCCGATAGTGAAAATCCTGCAGCGGTATAAAGTACCAAGAATCGTTGCCATCTTGATCATTTATTTATTGATTGTCGGGCTTCTTGTGCTGGCGATCGGAAATCTTGTGCCCACAATTTCAAGACAGTTCACGGCCCTGGCTAATGAACTCCCTTCTTATGCGACGCAGGCGTTTCAATACTTTGAAAACCTATCAAGATCGCCTGAGTTAAGAACGTTCATGAATGAACAGGCAGAGCTTTTGGATACAGCTCAGCAGAAACTGGTTGATTTTGCGAACAACCTGCCTACGGTTATCACCGGGAGCTTTCAAAATCTGCTTGGCCTGGTAGCGAACATCGCGATCATCCTGGTTACAGTGCCCCTCCTTCTTTTTTACATGTTTAAGGACGGACACAGATTCCCAGTCGCAGTTTCAAAGTTCTTGCCTGAAGAGTACAGGAAGGAAGCTTTAACCATCCTTAAAGAGACAGGCAGCACTCTTGCCGCCTATATCCAAGGGCAGGTGACAGTCGGGCTGTTCGTAGGGGTTCTGTCATTTATCGGTTATTTGATTATCGATTTAAGGTTTGCTCTGGTACTGGCCATTACGGTTTCAGTCACGAATATCATTCCTTACGTCGGACCGCTCATTGGCGGAGCACCTGCTGTAATTGTTGGGCTGTTCGATTCACCCGGCAAGGCATTATTGGTTCTGCTCATTCTGGTCATTGCCCAGCAAGTGGAAGGCAATATCCTGTCTCCCCTGATACTCGGCAAAACACTGGACACCCACCCTGCGACCATTGTTATACTATTATTGGCAGCAGGAAACATCGCGGGAGTTCTTGGAATGATCTTGGCAGTACCAACTTATGCCGTCAGCAAGACTATCGTCATTAACTTGGTGAAGTTCCTGAAGGCACGTAAAGAAGCCAAACTCCGGGCTGAACCTGGAATTGAAACTTAAATAAGGTTTAGAGAAGACAGATGGAACTGCTCATCTGTCTTCTTTCATGTTTCGAAATTTTTTTTGATTTTCCACATTCAAACCATACTGTTGGATTACGCTTCTAATCCCCTGTCATCTATCAAAGCAAAAAAGAGAGAAGGAGTTACTCCCTCTCTCTCCACTCTTTATGCTGTTGCTTTCTCCCTCTTCTTCCTTCTGAAACGGTCAAACACTAGATACAGCATCGGTACAATCAGCAGTGTCAATATCGCTGAGAATAAGATACCGGAAATGATGGTGACGGCCAGCGGTGTAAAGAGTGCGTCTCCGCTTACGGCTACCGGCAGCAGCGCGACAATGGATGTCAATGCTGTCAGCAGGATTGGGCGCAGTCTGGTGCGTCCCGCTTCGACCACTGCCTCTTTCACTTTCATGCCGTCCTTCAGTCCCTGCTCAATGAACTCGATCAGGACAATGGAGTTCCGTACCACGATACCAGTCAGTGAGACCATACCCATAACAGCAAGGAAGCTGATAGGTGTTTGTGTCACAAACAATCCAAGGATGGCGCCTGCGATAGCAAGGTAAACAGCAACCAATACCAGGAAAGGAAGTGATAGTGAGTTGAATTGCAGGGCAATCAATAAATACACAAGGAAGATAACAATAATGAACAGGATGGTGATTTCAGAGAAGAAATCCTGCTGTGCTTCATTTTCTCCTCCAAGTGTCACGCTGTAATCGCTCTCCAATCCTTCCTTGACGTTGTCGACAATACTTTGTACATCTTCTTCGTATCCCTCTTCATTTTCAGGGAAAGCACGAATGGTGATCGCACGTTCTCCATCTTTGTGAGGAATTTGTTGAATTTCTTCTTGATTCTCTACAGTTACCAATTCATCCAATGAGATCAGTGTCGGTGGACCAGCAGGATTTTCTCCGGCAGCTGGCAATTCAAGGGCCGATAAGTCAACTTCCCCTTCTTCCCCTGCAAGTACAAGGGTCATATCCCGCTTGGTGACACCATTATCAAAGGATTTCATCGGAATTCCTTCTGTAGCTAATCCAATTTGTTCACTTATCTGCTTTACAGTAATGCCGCTTTCTTCTAAGGCGTCCCGATCGGGAACGTATTGAATGGTTGGAGCAAACTCCCCTACGTTATCCACCACAAGATTGGTATCGAGTGAGCGGATTTCTTCCTGAAGTGTATCCCTTAGTTGGAGCAGTTTTTCTAACTCTGGACCTGAGACAGTGACTGTTACAGGAGCGCCCGCTGGAGGTCCCTGCTGGATCGTTTCCATGAATACTTCCGCATCAGGGTATTCACTTCTGAGCTTTTCTGTCCACTCATCAATCAATCCTTGAGCTGTTTGATTTTCACGATCTACACGCGCCACAATCTGACCTGTGTTAGGCCCTGCATTTGATAATGAGCTGTTGAATAGGTTTGGCAGTCCAGTACCTGCAAAGACACTGGTTTCGTGGACACCTTCATCGTTTTTCAACATCTCTTCCATTTCAGCAAGTGTTTCTGACGTTTGATCTAATGTGGTTCCGATTGGCAAGGTCACATCGACCGTTACTTCCTCTCTGTCCGCTGAAGGGAAGAACTCAAATGGTGTCAGAACGACTAAACCAAAGATGGCTGTAGTGAACACCAAGCCAATCAAAGCTGTAATGAACGGCTTTTTTGAAAACTTGGTTAGAACAGTATCAGCATAAAAATCAGCAAGCTTATCCAGCGGCTTTCCAAGAAAACCAGGGGAATCTGAGATTTTTTTGCTTGTTTTGCTGTAAAGTAGATATCTCATCACCGGTACGAAGATCAAGGCAACCAAAGTAGAAGCAATAATGGTCGTAATCAGTACTGTTGGCAATGCGCGGATAAATGCTCCGTTTCCTCCTGATAAAAATACCAGCGGAAGGAATGTGAAAACAATTGCGAAAGATGAAGTCACGATGCTGACCCATATTTCTTTTACACCTTTCACGGCACCCGCCAATGCCTTGTCTCCAAGTTTGTACCTCCTCTGGATATTATCATTGACGACAATGGAGTCATCAACTAGGATACCAAGTGCGATTATGGCTCCGATAACCGAAATCTGGTTAAGGTCCACTTCTGCATAAGGAAGCGGAATCAAGCCCATCAAAACGGAAATCGGCACAGCGAGTGCGACAACCAAAGCACCTGAACCTGTCAAACCGAGTGATGTGGTGATGACAACAGCTACAACTGAAATGGCCAATGATAAAAATAGTCCATCAAATATGTCAGTTACAAGATTTGCCTGAGAATAATAGGGAACCAGTTCCACGTTTTCAGGCAGTCCTTCTGCTAATTCCTCCACTTTGTCGCTCACTCTTTGATCGACAGTGGGGATATCTTCGCCAGACTGCACGTAAGCGGTAAACGAAATAGCAGGTTTTCCTTCAAAGGTAATTATGTCTTCTGCCTCTTTTGGCTGAGTTTCCACACTGGCAACATCACCCAGTAAGACTGTTTCACCTTGAGGGTTTTTCCCGACGAATACATCGTTCATTTCTTCTATTGTGGAAAAGTGCTCTACGGTCAGCTGGACAACCTTATTATCAATTTCTTGTTTTCCAAGAGGTGTAGGATAAAATTCATCATTGATTGCTGACATGACGCTGCCAACATTCAATCCAGCTTGTTTTAGGTCATCAGGCTGAAGTTCTATTAAAATTTCTTCCTCGGGCAGACCTTTTACCGTCACCCCTTCAACACCTGAAAGTTCTGAGACTTCGTCAGTCCAACGATCGAGTTCTGTCTTCAGTTCGAGAAGGTTCTCACGGCTCTCGCTGGTCAACTGATAGGAAACGATCGGCATCTTTACCGTTGATTCATTGATTTCCGTGTCAAAAACTTCTTCGGGGAAACTCGTGGAAGCATCCGAAACAGCTTGCCGCACATCCCCGAACACTTCTTTTTTGTCTGCGCCATCTTCTACCTCTACAATAATAGTAGAGAAGCCGGCAGCAGAAGAAGAACTCAGTTCCTTGATCCCATCTATTGTCTGCATAGAGTCTTCCAAAGGATTGGTGACTGTTCTTTCCACATTCTCTACAGTGGCTCCGGGGTAAACTGTAGATACGGTTCCAATATTGACGGTTGTTTCAGGTATTTCCCTCTGTGGGAGCTGTAAAAATGTAAAGATCCCTACAATCACAAATAACAGCACAAAAATCAGTGTGATTCTGGATCGGTTCAATATTGCCTTTAACATGTATAAACCTCCTTTGTTGTAATTCGACCCATCGGTCAATGTTTAACAATTTAAAATTGAGAATTGCTTATATAACAGTGTTTATAAAGGTGACTCATTAGTCATTCTACAGCCTTTCGATAGATAGTCAAGAATTAATGTGCAGCTTTTACAAAGAAAACACATTTGGGTTTCTGGAATCACATGAATCAACGGACCTTTCGGAAAGCTGATATAAGATAATGGAAGTTATGCTATAATTAGGTGATTTGACGAAAGGCCTCTGAACCGCTAAGTAAATATGACCTATACCTAAAAATAGATCTGAATGTATAAAGGATGGTGAATGCGATGAATAAACGAAAAGCGATATTGGAAACGGCTGTAGAACTCTTCGCCGAACATGGATATGCTCAGACTTCGATGCAGCAGATTGCTGACAGTATCGGCATATCGAAAGGTTCGCTGTATTCATTCTTTCAATCCAAGGAAGATTTAATCATTTCAATTTATGAACACTATCAGCAGCTGGTTTTTGAAAGAGCCTATGTAGTGGGCTTGGATGGAAATCTGCCTGATGAAGAAAGACTTGCAAAGCAATTTCAGGTGCAGTTTGAAGGCATTCTGGAATATAAGTCTTATATGAAAATGCATATGAGGGGCGACACAGCTAAAAACAGTGATAAACTAGCGGCCATGGAACACAGGATGAGAGGCCGGTTATTCAGCTGGCTGGAGCATAATCTCCTGCAAATGTATGGTGATAAGATTCTGCCCTACAAATGGGATCTGATGTGGATGGCACAATCCATTTATTCCTCTTATATGATGCTGCTCATTTCAACTGACAGCGGACTGCAGCCTTCTAAGCTGGGAGAACACATCGTCAGGCAAATCTCGATTCTTGCTCAGGATTACTTTAAAGGAAACAGCTCTCCCCTTCTGGATGACGAAATCATGCAGCCATTCTCAGTGAATATGGACCGCCAGGGGGCCTTCATTTCATTTGAAAAACGGGAAGAGGCATGGAAAAAGCTATATGATAAAATTCATTCTTTGGGTGAAGCTTCTGAGAATTACCTAAGTATGGCCGACCGTATTTCCGAAGAATGCCGAAAATCTAAACCGGATGAACTGATCATAAAGGGAATGTTCCGGCTGCTCTCTGATAAAGAGGAGCTTAGGCAGGAAGCGATGGAATTGGAGGAAGAACTGCTCTCGCAGCATTGAAATGCGGAGCAGAGCTAAATACTGCGATTTCAGGGTGATCCTTAAAACAAGAATACGCTTTTCATAGTTACGAACTGAGCGCCTTAATTGGATTATAAATGATTACTGGAATATCAGAACAATATAAAAAAGCAGAAAGCACCCACTACTATTTTGACCATGGATCTTGTCAGCTTGTAAATCAGGGTGCTTTTTTGCTGCTTTTTTTGAAAAAAATTTAAGTCGCTGAAATAATTGCTGTAATTTTAACCATATGGTTAAAATAATTTTGATTTCGAAGGTTACTCCTTTAACAGAAGTCTTCTCAATTAATTTGTGCATTGTTTGGTTTCATTGGTGAATGTCATTCTTGTCTAGAAAAATCACACAAGCTTTTACTGTCAGCCATTTCCCCTTTTTCCTCATAGTATAAGGTCTTTTAGTATGAAGACTGTAAGTTTTACGGTATACTTGCATGTGCGTTCTGTAATTATCTGTAAGGGGGTGAACATTATGAGCTTTTCTCAAGCAACCAATTACTCTTCCATAGAGGAAGCTTCAAAGGATGTATTGGAGCTGATCAGTAAATTTGTTGATGTGAATACGTTCTTTGTAGCTAAAAACGATAAGAAAAATGTTGATATCATACAATCATTCAATCGAGAAGACGCAGTGCTGGAAGCAGGATTCAAAACTTTTTACCGTGATTCCTACTGACAATTCATCGTCAGAGGTGGTCGTGAACCACTTATCATAGAAGATTTATTAAAGTTTGAGGAAACAAGCAATATGGAAGTAACAAAGAATCTTGGAGGCGGCTCCTTGATTGGTATGCCCATCTACTATAGTGATGGAACCAACTTCGGTACACTCTGCGGAATGGATTTGCGCCCTCATCATTTCACCGAAGAACATATTTCTTTATTCAAGGCTATGGCAAAGCTGCTTGAGAATGTTTTGAATCTTGAAAGAGCGAACCACAAAGTACAAGCTCTCTCTGCTCCTCTTGTGCCCATATCCGATACAGTGGCGATACTGCCGGTCATTGGGGATGTAGATGAGGAACGTACCAATAGAATTATGGAACATTCATTATCCCAGAGCCTGAAACAAGGCTTGGAGTATATGATTTTTGACCTATCAGGATTGGTTACCATTGATGAATGCAGTGCTTTTAATCTCTTAAAAATCGGGCAGTCACTAAAGTTGCTCGGTGTTCGCATGATAATAACGGGAGTGCGTCCTGAACTAGCCTTGAAAGCTGTTCAATCAGGAAGTGACCTGGATCGTATACATACTGAATCCAATCTGAGTGACGCTTTGCGTTCTATAGGGTATCATCTTGAAAAAAGATAAAAGGCAAAAAAGATTTAATTCATAACTGCGTATTTAATCTTATAAAGCATGTATGTATACTCTGCCAAATAAACCGCTTGGATCATATTTCCAAGCGGTTTATTCATTATTTATCAGAGGAGGGCATAAATAGCTTCAGGCTTCCCCTCGACTGCTGGAATACAACCATCAACACACCCAGGACCCAGCCCAGCTCAAATCCAGATAAAGCACTACTTTATATCCCCTATTCCTTTTCAAATAGAAGAACTGAGTATCAAAACACTTTAAATTTTCGGTTAGAAGGATGGGTTATTTATTATTATTTAGTGGCTCTATTCCCTATAAGAATTATGGGTCGGCTGGAACAACTCTTCGTCGGATTTCCTTACTATTGAAAAGTTCTCTACATTATAATGCCCATGAAGAGTTTCGTTGTGATGCTGTATTATCTGTGCTGCACTTAAACTTTTACTATCAGGTGTCGAATGTCCATCGGCTACCAAGGTCACATCCAGGCCATTGATCGTTGCTGTTCTGACGGCAGTATCGATACAATGCTGAGTGGCACAACCCATTATGGCGACATGCTGTATTTCCAGGGATTGCAGGTGATTCAATAGCCCAGTGCCATGGAACGAATTTGTGGCAGATTTATCAAAAATAATGCTGTTTTCTGGAACGCGTATTCCCTCATGAATCTGAAACCCTTTTCCCTCACCTTGCCCCACGTCGGTGTCTCTTACGAAAACAACCGGGATATCAGAACCTAATGCTTTTCCGATGACAAGGTTGATCGTTTCTACCAGTTGTCCTTTCCTGTAAACAGGCTGCTCTTCTTTATTTCCTTCTATTAATTCCTGTTGCGCGTCGATTATTAACAATAATTGATTCATCGTTTTCCCCTTTTCTTTTTGTTAGATGCCATACTAACGTACCCTTAACACTGTGCTTTCTTCTTTTAATTGTACGTTTCTATTTACAGCAACTCAGTCACTCTGTCCTTCAATCCAGTGACCAGTATCTTCCCGATAACCTTCCCTTTTATACTGTCATGGATATCAGGTGTTATCAACTTTCTTCTTCAACATCTGCTAAAGAATCTCCTGTCAGCAGTTCATAGAATGATTCTGCTTCTTCATGAAGAATGACCGCTCTTTCATTTCCATCTTTACTCGGTCTGACCATTTCGATCGAGTTGTCTCTAGTGTGAAGGAGAACATCAACCATTTGATCGTTAAGGGTAAACATCAAGTCTGTTCCAGTATAAAGATCAATCTTGCTCCATCTTTCGTTTTCGAGTGTCGTTTCTAATCTTTCAATATCGTTTTTGTTTGTTATGGAACGAACGGTTTCAACTGTTGTGCCTTCTTCCACTTTTTCAACGATGATTTCCTGGTTTTGATCAGGCTGGCTGCAACCAGCTAAGCTAAAAAGTATGGCTAATGAAGTGATAATAAGTTTATGTTTGATGGTAAGTCCCCCTTTCAAAAATTACAAGTTTAGTAGACATCCATCTAGGAAATTTCCAGATAAATATCTAGAAACTCTCAATCCTTGAGAATTGCTTGGAAGTTATCTTATGATTGGCTCGTGTAGTTATCATTACTAATTTTACCATAAATAACAATGTTTAGATGAATGAATCTTGATAGGCCTTTCTACATTTGGGTTTTGGAAGTTATGGGTTGCCCTTCTATAAATATGTATTTACAAAAAAGCAGAACAAGGTAATCCTTGTCCCACTTTAAAACATCTTTATTCTTCACAGCTGGTAGAATACAAAATCGGCACATCACAGAGCGATTCCACCATGACATCGGCAAATACGTTTGCTGCTACGCCGGTGAAAGTGTTGCATAGGTTTGAGATATCATCATTGAAAAATTGAATCACTTCCGGAGTGAATACAGGATAAACCGCATCCGGCTCTCCAGGGATTTGAGGCTTCACCACTACTTCCACAAAATAAGGGTTGCCGGATAGAGCTGTTTCCATCAGTGCTGCTACTGTAAATGGGCTTAAAGGACAAGGCAGTGGATTGACAATCTCTTGATCTCCATTGACAACCACAACATTTACTGTGATATTTCCAAATTCCACTGAGGATTTCAAAAGCGTTGCCAGCGCAATGGCCTTTTGGTTATCAGAAACGGTCACCAATGCTATAAAAGTCGAATCGACTGGTATAAGCGGGCCGACCGTCACTTCCGGGTCCTCACCTATCGAGAACTTCAGTTCATTAAAGTATGTGATCCACGGAGGTGATAATTGAATATCTAGTGAATTTTCCATGTGAATAAATTCCTCCTAATTTTACTAGTGAGTGTTACATAATATAGTATTCATAGAGTAGGAAATAGTGTGGGACAACCATCTTTGATAATAGATAGAGTTTGATATTGTGTCTTTAACACTGTAAAGCATGAAAAGGGACAGTCCCTTTTCATGCGGTGATACATTAAAGCGCAATGCTCCTTCTCAAAAAAAAGGATGAGCCGCTATTCACGGCTCACCCTGGTCTATCCTTTAGATATTCTCTTGCTTCAATCCTTCTATTATGTTCTGTTTTTTGATTTTGGAAATGGAGTACAGCATGGCCGAGCTGACGATGGTGAATATCGCTGCAACTACAAACAGTATATCCAGCCATGGGACACTGAAGCCATACTCAAAGGTTTCCCTTACAGAGAGATGGATCAGGTACATAATAACGAAGCTTATCGGCAAACCATACAGCAGTGCATTTACCCCGTAAAAGATACTTTCATAATTGATCATTTTATTGAAGCCCTTTGGCGTCATGCCGACAGACTTCAGCATCGCAAATTCTCTTTTTCGTAATGAGATGCTGGTAGAAATAGTGTTAAAGATATTGGCTATCGAAATTAATGAAATTAACGCGATGAACCCGTAGGTGAATACAGATAAAAACATAATCAACTGCTGTTCACGTTCTCTATTTTGTACGACATTGTAAATATACATCGAGGAAGGAACGATTTCTTCAAGTGCTTCCTGGGTTTTATCAGCATCACTACTGTTAAGATATAGGCTGGCATCCACTTGATCCAGCGCCTCCTCGTTTACAAGCTTTTCCAGTGTCTCCACAGGCACCACAATATCCAATCCGCCGAGGCTTGCTGTATTGCTGCCCATAGGCATTTCTCCTGTCATTGCTCCGATCTCAACATTACCTAATGAGGTGACTTCGTTTGTTTCGTAATTCGTAAAGAGGAGTTGAATTGAATCCCCTGGATTTGCATTTATAGAGGCTGTTTCTATAAACCTGGAAGTTGCATAATCCTGATAGGCTAAATCCTTTATTACAATTGCCTTGGGCTCCTCTGGATTCCTATAAGCTGAATCGTCCGTCCCTACTTTTTCGGCATACTTTTTAAAACTCTCTTCATTTAATCCATACAGATTGACATAGTATTGATACTTCCCGTCCTGTAGTTCGATTTGCTCATCCTGCTTTATTAAATCTTTCAAGGCTTCAGGAAATTTATCCTTTTCTACCAATGATGTGAGCTGCACTGTTTTTTGAATACTATAATCCGTCACAGCTTCCAAGTCCACTAAAGGTTCTAATATGGATGTATCCCCTTTGCTTCCTGCCACCAATATATCGTAGTCTATATTCATTTGTGACATTTCAACCGATCTGCTTAAATTATCTGTAAAAAATGAAACAGATAGGAAGAGAATAATACTGATGACAAGCGAAAAGAGAGTCGCATAGTATCTCTTTTTATTCCTTTTGACATTTTTCATCCCGATTTCAGCTTCCAAGCCGAATATCTTCCTTACGAGCTTCGATGTTTTTACTGTTTTCCGTGATAATTTAATATCCTGTGTCTGGCGGATCGCATCAATCGCAGAAACTTTTGATGCCTTTCGTGCCGGCACGTAGGTAGAGATAAAAATAGTGCATATCGAGATTAAGCAGGCTGCGAAAATGGAAGACGGTGTTACTACAACTCCAAGCTTTTCCGTTGTCCCTAATGCCTCTTGTAAAAAAGAGTTGATGAACATGAATGTCAACGCAATACCGCCTACACCAGCCAAGACACCAATCGGAATACTGATGAGTCCGATTACTGTCCCTTCAAAAAAGACCGAATTTCGCTTTTGCTTCTTGGTTGCCCCAACACTGGAAAGCATCCCTAAATGCCTTGCTCTCTCAGAAACACTGATCGCGAACGCATTATAAATCAGCGATACCGATCCAATAATGATCACCGCAATAATAATGCCTGCCAAGGAAAACATGGTAGTTCTCAGATTACCACTATCTGTTACACCATAGAAACGTAAAAGCTCATCATTGAACCCGATTTTCTCCACACCAATTTGCTCCGCCAGTTTTTCAGCCTGTTCGAATAGTGCACCGTTGATTTCATCTAATACGACAATGGCATCAACTTCTGAAGATTGCCCTAAATTTTCAGAGTCAATATAATTAATCACTGTATACCCTGGTGACCATGAATTCTCCCAGGTTGGCATTTCGATTGTTCCTACAACTGTGAAGGTTTCCGTGGAGGTTACTTCCAGAGTTTCGCTAATTCCGTTCTCATCCCTTTGAATTGAATAATCCTGTGACAAGGGTTCACTCTCGCCTCCCAAGAGCCTATTACCAATATTCACGGTCATTTCATCGCCGATTTTATATTCGATTTCAGTGTCTGAGGCTATTTCTTCAGAAATGACTACTTCATCTGCAGCTTGCGGAAGCCGGCCACTGCTTAATTCAATCGGAAACTGTTCCATTCCTTGGGTGTTATATGCTTTAAAAAATAAATAGGGCTTGTCTGTTTCTTCTGCCCCTTCCAGCTTCGCGTAGCCAACGTCATTAGCAAGAATCAAATCTTTAGTATTCTCATCCTTTTGTATCGCTTCAACTTGTTCGCTAGTGACATTTTTATATTGAACATGCCATTCACCATTGTCTGCAATGGACTGCCTCTGAAGCAGATCAAGAAATGAGACACCGAGCGTAGCGACTGCCGTCACCATGGCAACTGAGATGATGACACCAATAATAGTCACGAGTGTCCTTCTCTTATTTTTCTTCAAGTGCCTCAAAGTCAGTTTGTTGATGATGTTCATGGACGGATCACCTCGTCCTTGGCGACTTTTCCATCATTGATTTCAATAACACGGTCAGCCTGCAGAGCAATCCGTTCATCGTGGGTGATGACGATCAGTGTCTGGTTATACGTCTTATTGAACATTTTCAGAAGTTCCATGATTTCATTGCTGTTTTTACTATCGAGGTTGCCAGTCGGTTCATCCGCCAGTATGATTGCCGGGTTGCTGATAAGGGCCCTGCCGATCGAGACACGCTGCTGCTGCCCCCCTGAAAGCTGGTTGGGAAGGTGACTCAGACGGTTCGTTAAACCAAGTGTTGAAGCAATGTCATTGAACTGCTTTTGATCCACTTTATGTTCGTCCAGAAGCATCGGCAGAGTAATGTTTTCTTCAACTGTCAGGATCGGTATCAAGTTATAAAATTGATAGATCAAGCCGATCTGCCTCCGCCTGAAAATCGCCAGCTGTGTTTCGTTCAGTTGATAGATATCGGTGTTATCGACCAGTACCTTGCCGGAGCTTGGTCTATCCACACCGCCGAGTAAATGCAGCAAAGTGGATTTACCGGACCCTGATGGACCGATGATGGCGACAAACTCTCCTTTTTTTACTGAAAATGAGACATCATCCAATGCCTTTACTGCTGTTTCGCCCTTGCCGTAAACCTTAGACAGATTTTCTATTTGTAATATACTCATTGTTTACCCTCCATAATTTAAGTGTTGACCTCAGTATATCTGCCTAAGATGACTATAAAGTGACTTTCAAAGTGACAATTTAGTCACTTAAGGGGATAGGCACGTGTCCTCAATGGACGATCCTATCCCCTCTCTGTTCTGTAAAATTTAATTATAAACTCGGTTCCGATGCCGGATTCGCTTCTGACTTCGATATCTCCCTGCTGGCCGGTAATGATGCTGTAAGCCATCGCAAGCCCGATTCCCAAGCTGTCTTCACCTGCATTTCTACCTTTATAAAAACGCCTGAAGATATACGGCAGCTCTTCTTTGGGTATCCCCTTCCCATTATCTTTCACCCTTATTTCGGTAAAAAGAGGATTCTCAGAGTACGAGATCGATATCTTGCCGCCATTAGGTGTATGCTCCACGCAGTTCTTCAGAATATTGATGATTGCCTCTGCAGTCCATTGGGGGTCTCCTGTAAAAGTTACATCGTTATCTCCTTCTATCAAAAATGTCTGCTCTTTTATATCCATGGGGATGGACACTGGTTGTGCGGCCCTGGCGATGAGATCGCGGACTGGAACATTGTTCTTCTTGAAAACTACGGTACCGGCGTCAATTTTTGATATTTTTAAAAGAGATGATACGAGCCACTCGATTCTTTCCAGCTGCACGGTGATATTCTGAGTGAATTCAGCTCGTTTGGATTCATCCAGATCCTTATCACTGAGTAAATCGGCCATCACTGTCATGGATGTTAACGGGGTTTTCAATTGATGAGAGATATCCGAAATCGCATTAGTTAATTTGATTTTATCCTGTTCCAGATGAGAGCTTTGTTCTGAAAGCATCAAAGTGACTTTATAAATATCACTTTTTAAAATACTCAGTTCACCCTCGTAATTGTCCCGGACATCCAAGTCATAATCGCCATTGCTAATACGTCTTAAATAACCTGAGAGCTTTTCAATTTCACGGTATCTCCATTTGGTGAAAACTAAACTGCAGCCAATAAGCAGTCCAGTGGCCGCCAGAACAACTAATGCGGCAGCGCCAGATAGAAAGATAGCTGCCGCTCCACTGAAGACAGCTGCAATGACTATCATAAGTATATGAAACAATTGGATTTCCCTGTTCCGCCACATATTATTGACCTGCCTTGTAGCCCAAACCGCGGACGGTCCTGATGATCATAGGGCTCTGCGGGTTGTCTTCAAGCTTTTCCCGCAATCGTTTAATATACACAGTCAGAGTATTGTCGTTCACGAAATCACCTGCCACATCCCAAATCCGGTCAAGCAGCTGTGCTCTGGTCAAGACTTGGCCGATATGATTGGCAAAGATCATCAACAGCCTGTATTCCAAGGCGGTCAGCAGCACCTCTTCGCCATTTTTGAACACTTTGCCTTCCAGGGTGTTAATCCTGATATCTTCAATATCTATGTAGGTTTTCGCCTGTTCCGGCTGCTTATGGTATCGGCGCAAAACTGATTTAATCCGTGAAAGCAGTTCGCGGACCCGGAATGGTTTCGTTATATAATCATCTGCCCCCATATCCAGTCCCATCACCACATTAACCTCATCATCAAAGGCTGTTAGAAAAATAACAGGCTTGTCCTCGCGCTTCTTTACCAATTCACAAAGATCATACCCGCTTCCATCAGGGAGGGAGAGATCAAACAAACATAAATCAATCTCATGAATCCTGTCACTTATCACAGACCTTGCCGACTGAACATCATGACAAAGAACAGTATCATACCCCTCCTGCTTTAGAGAATACTCTAAACCAGCAGCAATCGTCCGATCATCCTCCACCAACAAAACTCTCATCACATACACCCTAACCAAAATCATTTTCCTCTATCATATTTTATCTCTTCCATTCCGTCAAAACGATCTTTACCACACTAAAGCACGAAAAGGGACAGTCCCTTTTAGCAGGGTAACGCATAACGCGCGAAGAGGGACTGTCCCTTTCAACGTGGTAACGCATAAAAGCAGACACCATTTCTTAGGTTTTAGTCATTATCCAGGGGGACAAACCATATTTTATAGATAGAATACATCTACAAAAGGAGGGTTGAAAGTTGAAACAATTCCTAATCTCAATGGCAATTATCGTTACAGTGGGGACGGTCTTATTGGTAAACGGATTCGTTGAAAACGTGCAAGAAGTAAATTCTTCATTCGTAAATGAATTCTCTGAAGAGGCGGCTGCCCAAGCACCTGCAGACCCCCTCCTCTTACCTGCAGAGTTGGGGAATTTTATCGAGGAAGAAAACAAACCTGACACAGCACAGACAGAGCTTATTCCTGCCAGCCTGGAATATCTCTTTGACGCTAAATTTGAGGAAGACGGTTATATCGTCGAGATCTATAGAGAATATGAAATTTACCGAGATGTGGATGGAAATGTGATTAAAGAAGTTCCGACAAGCAATTTTGAATATATGAGGTATAAAGAATAAGGTATTGTTCTCTTGGTTAAGTGGCTATTCTAGCCAGGAAGATAATACAAAACATACTGGATTCACATTAGAATCCAGTGTGTCTTTTTATGTTTAATTATTATAATAAAATTCTTATTGATTAAGGTAAACTCAACCCTCAACACAACATTAAATTAGAGGAATCTTAAAGATATGTTCAGTTTAGCCAGGGAACATGCCATTAAGTCAGAGTAACCCGAAGATAATGTTACGATTAGCAGGGAAACATGCCATTAAGTCAGAAGAACCTAAAGTTAATGGTACGAATAGCCAGGAAACGTACCATTAAGTCAGAGCAACTCAAAGATGATGGTACGATTCGCCAGGAAACATACCATTAAGTCAGAGTAACCCGAAGATAATGGTACGATTAGCCAGGAAACGTACCATCAAGTCAGTGCCACCAAAAGATAATGGTACGATTCGCCAGGAAACGTACCATTAAGTCAGAGCAACCCAAAGATAATGGTACGATTAGCAGGGAAACATGCCATTAAGTCAGAGCAAACAAAAGTTAATGGTACGATTAGCCAGGAAACGTACCATTAAGTCAGAGCAACCCAAAGATAATGGTATGATTAGCTGGGAAACCTACCATTAAGTCAGAGCCACACAAAGTAAATGGTACGATTAGCAGAGAAACATGCCATTAAGTCAGAGCAACCCTAAGTTAATGGTACGATTTAAGAGAAAGCACACCTTTTAAAATTCACTTAATCATGACTCTCTTCAAACATCAGAAGAATCATCATAATCATACCGAAAGCCATCCTGGTTGGCCGCATTTTGGGTATTCTTGCCGGATTGCACCTTTCCAAGCACTCTTTGATATAATTGTAATTCCTGTTGATCCCCGGTATTCTCTGCAGCTGACCTCAATGCTCTCTCAATTACCGACTGTTCCTCATCAGAAAATTTCATCTTAACACCTCCTGCCCCTTCATGAATCACTCTATACTTTTTGTTGTTCAGTACGTGACTATTCATGAAACATCTAAAAAATCATGACCTATTATCAAAATATATTGAAACTTTCCTCCCTCTGATTCGTATCTCCCATAAGGAGGCGTTATGCTATGGACTATGGATTATTAGTGATCGGCTTTGCTCTTTTAGTGGTTTCTTTCCTAACAGGAGTTAAAAACAAACCTGGTTACTTGCCGGCTTTAATGAAAAGATGATAAAGAATAAGTCATTACTGAGAAACATTACGGGATTAGGCTTCTTTCTTCCTCTTGGTTTGATTGTGATTTTCAACAGTATTGTTGATTATGAGTATGAAGGGACCGTGCTCGTAGCGGCGATGCTATTGCTGCTTACGGCTATGTATATTTTTTATTAATAGAAAGCTGCTTGATTAAAGAGGCTATATATTACCCGCCCCACCAATAATTATTCTTCGCCCTCTCCTCTTCCTGCGTTACCTTCTCACTTCGATGTTTCTTTACAGATAATAAACTCACTAACAATCCTAAGATAGCAAAAATCACAAACATAAGAATGAAAGTCCATAACATACACTTCTCTCCCCTTTCTCCTCGAATAAAATGTTTTCTCCATTTATATCCATTATATATCAAACATATGTAAAAAGATTACCATTCTCAAAAAAGCAAGATTCCTCTCCTGCTTCCACCTAAAAAACAAAAGGCCGGACAATAATGTCCAGCCTCTATATATAAAATCAGTATTGATAGCCATAACCAGGCGGGCAGCATGGTCTAGGCGGGCCAACCCATGGCGGCGGGGGAGGCGGCGGCGGATACCCGTAAAACGGTCTGGGACCTATAAGCGCCGAGCCTAACAATCCTCCTGCCAGCCCTCCTAAGAATGGCAATCCGAATCCAAATCCAAAGAAACGTTGATTTTGCGGCTGATAAGGGCCTCTGTAGTACATACATTCTTACCTCCATTTCCTATATATATCTCTACACTATTTTATATGTAGGAAACTGGGTTTGGCTTGGGCATCTGTCCCATAAGCGCAAAAGCTGTTCTGCTGGAAATTATTTTCTGATGTAATATTCAATTGAAAATCCGTAAACATTCCGGCGGATTCTTTTTGACGAAATGTCTTTCAATGAACACCAGAACTTCGTCGTTCCCAGGTAATGATACGTTTTCAATTGCTTCCTCAAATGAAAGCCATTTAAAATCGCTATGTTCTTCATTTACAGTAACTTCCTGATTTTCATCTACAAAGCCTCCAAAGACCGGAGCCATATAAATATAATTTTCAGCAGGTGAATAAAACTGATCAAACTTATTGGAGGTGTATAGGACCACACTTTCAACTCCGGTCTCTTCACGAATCTCCCTTAAAGCTGCTTCCCAAGCCTTTTCACCTTGTTCAATCCCGCCCCCAATGTAACACCATGCTCCTTTAAGTACTTCTGAATTTCTCCTCAATAATAAAACCTTGCAGCCGAATCCTGATTTTTTCAACAGAACCACGGCAATACCTGAACACCTTAGAGGTATGTTATTCTCCAACTTTCTCACTCCCCTAAAGAAAAGACCTCTGCTATAAAAGGTCCAATCACGTGCAGGGTTATGTCTGCTGTAAAATGAGCAATGATCGCGAATTCCAACCCTATATAAACAAACAGCGCCCCAAACACAATCCCGCCTAATCCGTTGATGACCAGCATGCTCACAAAAATTCCTAAAGTCATTTCATAAGCAGACGAAGCAACGCTGTAGTGCATCAAACCAAAAACAAGCGAAGCTAAAATGATGGCTGTCCAGTTCGTAAAGGTACTCCTACCCTTTTTCAATTTCATGAACATCCAGATTAAAAAGGTGATGAGAAACAGGCGAAATATGGATTCTTCATTGACTGCCGCTCCAAAGGACCCAATTACACCCAGCCACCATGATGGCTCGTTAAGAGATGAGTTATCCACTCCCAGTCGTTCAGAAACCATTAGACTGAAAATGATAATCGCTGCACCTGCCAATATACCGTAAAAGGCTGAAACAGCAATTTTTTTATGTAAGTTTTTTACCGATTCATTTTTGGCCACGATTGATTCAATGATCGGGATTTTGACTCCTGTTCTTCTCGCCAGCCAAAGGGCGATGAACAGCAGGATTCCCGCTTCTAGAAATACCTGTACGACATAATACATCGTGAACGCCAATTCACTAAGGCCCATAATTTCATGATAGTTTTCCCTTGCCATGGCGTAAGGAGCGATGGCTGAAGCGCCCAGCACATTGAGAATAAGCAGGATGAAGTAAACCTTCCAATTAATCAGTGACGGTTTTCTTTTCTGTACCTCAACGTAAGCAGCTTCATCATCTGTATCATTGTAAGAATCCATTCTGGTTTTTATTGTTTCTATCAAAGCATCTGCCTGGTCCATATAAATCAGTGCTTTTGTTACCTCTTTCTTTTGCCCGATATACCCTCTGGCATAGAGAGGTTTTTTAAAAAGAATTTCATACTTCAACTCATCTGTCACACCGAAAATCCTTGTGAGCACCCTGGGTAGGGCTCCAGCATGAAAGACATTTTTTTCATGAACCATTCCCCCGCTTTTATGGTACTGCACCTTCGCCGGCTGGATACCTTCCACATCTTTTACATGAAAGGTTAACTCCCTCCTTGCGCCAATCTTCATCCTTACTTTATTTTTAATGATTTCAATAGGAGAATTTCTGACGAGATTATAGTCTCCTAATATATATAAAATACTGTATACATGAAGGATGAGAAGAATGTTAGCTCTAAGTGGATCAACCTCTTTCAAATAAATGTGAAAGACGATTCCTTCGATGACCTGTTCATGAAGCAGAGCCAGGAATAACCAGAAATACAGGGATCCTTTATGATAGTAAAAGGTTTGGACGTCTGGGGAATCCAACTCTTTTCTCTTCCATCGGAAAAAGGCATAGTAAATCATCAGCCACTCTTTTTTGATGAGAGTAATAAAAGGATTTCCTTGGACATCGCCGCGTCTATGTTTTACAAAAAGGATGACCGCAAAAATTTCTGCTAATGTGATTAAAAGGACAATCGATATAATCAATTCTGTATCCATAAGCACACTTCCTTATTGGAATTTCTTCATCTGCAGCCAATAAATCAAGTACTGAACGATACCCATAACAGCAAGTAGAATAATAGAAAAGTAAGGTACATGGTTGAAATAGGCTGTTAAAGCGATACCAAAGGGAATGGCGAAAGCATAAAAAATATAAACCTTTCTTGTCGCTTTGAAAGTCAGCCACTGCATTCCTTCATCCTCTTCCCTGAGCTCCATCGGGATCACACTCGGCTTGATTTTATCCTCAGGGTTCCTTCTATTGTAGAAAGGGATAATTGCTATGATGATCAGAATTGGGACTCCCAATACCATTGGGTCGATAATCAACCAGGATGGGATATCAGCTGCATAATGTTCTCCAATCATAATGAGGCCAAAGCAAAAGATTAATAAACAATTAAATAAGGGTGACTGATACGTTCTCTTTAACAAAACTATCTCTCTCCTTCTAAACGAAAAATTTCCTCTACCGGTACGTCAAACACATGGGCAATCTTCAGTGCAAGAGTGATGGAAGGGGCATAATCTCCTTTTTCAATAAGCCCTATGGTTTGTCTCGTGACCCCAATACTATCTGCCAGATCTTGTTGAGTCAGACGGAACCTTGCACGTAATTCGCGTACAGAATTATTCAGCATTTCCAAATATCTCCTTTGGTATTTATATCCTTAATGTAAGGTATCCTTTGCATTTTGTATAGGATTATTGTCTTTGTTCATAGTTTAGTAACCAATAATTGTCTAATTTGTTAAATTGCTGCTTTTCTATTGACAATGAGAATATTGGTAACAGTGGCTTTTACTATAAAAATAAGGCTCTATTGCATAGTACTGTTGTTTTTAAAGAGTATGTGGACTTCCGTTCCAGTCGTTCGACTCCGCGGGGCGGGCGGTGAGCCTCCTCAGCTTCGCCTCCGGGGTCTCACCTGTCCCGCTGCTCCCGCAGGAGGTCGCACGCCTTCCACTGCAGTCAACATTTGCTTTGGAACTGAAAATCCTTTATAAACTTGACGTATCAACTATTCTAATCAATGTGATTATAGAATCCCTTTAAAATATAGGAGCAACAAGTTTGATTAACCAGCATTTTTAAGCTGGCACTTGAGTCCAATAAATCTTATATAAGCAAAATTAACTAACAGAGTACTAAAAAAAAATACAAAAAAAACCAGAAATCGACTTTAGCTCGTCAATCTTTGGTTAATTAATGTATTTTCATGAAAGAACCATTAATTTTTTAAAATCGAAGTAATTCTCTTTTGATAATTACTTTCTTATATTTTTTTTATATACAGTTGGTCGCTGCCGTCCGAACTAATTGTAATGGATCAAAACTAAGAATCTCTTATTAACAAGTATCAACTACCTATCCTTCCACTTTATTTCCTTGGCAGCTTTTGCCGTAAGAGTGAAATTTAGCCAGTCTTCTCTTACTGTCTCGTATTCTTCCACTATTATTTCAATAATTTCATTTTCCTTCAGTCTTGTATGAAGAGGCTTCTTTACTCCGTTAATAAATACACTCGACATTCTTGCAGCCAAAACAGGGTCTTGATAAAAAGCGAAATCAAAGACCGTGGAACCATCTGGTAAAGACACACTATCCATTTTAGGAGTGTGGACGGTTATATCTTTTTGCAATAATTCTGTGGCAATCAAGTCATAGAATTGTATTGGATTCGTTGATATTGTTTTAATTGTGCCGATGGAGTTCCTAAGAATTTCTGAACTGAATGCTTCAAGTTGAACAGGAGACAAACTTTGTATGGATTTTACTATATTTTGGTCTCTTGTTCCCTTACTATAAATTTTAAAAGTAACCTCATGGCCATTCACCAGGACAGTGGTTTGAAGATGTTTATTAAATTTATTTTTAGAAACGGCGATTTCATCACTGAACCTGTCTGTTGAAGGCTTAAATATAGTATGAATTACGCCTAATAACATATAACAATTTGGCGTTGTATCCGTAATGACGTTAATGCTGAAAATGTCCGAGAGAGGGCTTCCTTCTTGAAGCATAGAATAAGAAGAATAAATCGGTACGGTGTTCATGAATATCTCCATTTGAAACCATTCGGAGCAGTTATCATTAATTTCACGGGAGCAATGACCGTAAACGCGGGCAAACATGATTTCGTATTCTGCTTTTAATTCTTTTACGCGGTTGTACCTCTGAGGGTTAAGGTAATGGAATGCCAGGTCCTCCAGTTCAGCCTGGATTTTGTATAGTCCCAGCCTTGCAGCCAGCCTAGAGTAAAAAAGCAAGGTCTCATTGGCATAAGGCACCCTCTTTTCAACCTTTTTGACTCCAATTATTCCAAAAATTCCAAGTTACCGCAATGAGATTTCGAATAAAACCTAAAAAACACAACCCGAAAAGGATTGTGTTTTTATGATATTTTTTATTTGGCAGCCCGGACACCTTCCCCAATGACCTTTCCCAGTTTCCAATTCCGTGCAAACAGCCCTGTGTAAATTAAAACTATCCCAAACATGATGATGACACCAATATACACAGACATCATCGTCGGCATCAGGAACGCCCCGATGATAATCGTGGACCTGGCAATCAGATCAGCACCGCTAAAAGATAAATTTGAAAACGCAGAGTAGGAACCCCTCTTATCGTCCGGAATCATATTGGCCTGCTCGGCATTGCGGATCGGGGAGTAAATCAATTCACCCAGGGTCGCAATGAGATTGAAGGCGATAAGCATGTACCAGGTGTTTGCTGATGTAACGGTCACATATCCGATTCCATATAGAATAAGTCCTATAAGCAAGGCATTTTTCTTATTAAACTTGTCAGTGAAGCGGTTCACGATGAACGTAAAGCATACGACCAGTAGCATGTTCTCGATATTCAAGATGCTCAGCATTCTGACACCGGCTATCTCAAAGCTGCCAATATTCACAGCATTAAACGTCTCGGCAAGCCGGATGCCGATATAGCTGTTCAAGGAAAACTCCGCTGCAAAAATGAATGTGGATCCGGCGACCACTTTTACAAAGGCAGAATCCTTAAAGGCTATTCGGTAATTGTTTATCAGATCGATGAACACATTCTGATGCTGCTTTTTCAGCTGATCCACAAATTGATCCTGCAGCCATATACCGTAAGCAATAGGGATGGTGGTTGACGTGAATGTCAGCATCATAAAGAGTTCTATCTGGTGATTCAAATATAGAAGTCCGCCAAGCGCAGCGCCGATTGCCATGGAAAGGTTAATCAGCCAGTAGTCCAAAGCATAGACCGCTTTCCTGTTTTCAGGAGTGGTCGAATCTATTATAATGGCATGCATCGCCGGACGCCCGAGGCTGCTTGTAATGATAAAACCTATGTACGCTATGGCAAACAGTACGATGAATTTATCATCCGGAAACAAACTGATTGTCATGACGAGGAAAAATAGCGCATTCAGCCATGAAGTGGCAAGCAGGACTCTCTTTCTCGGAAACCGGTCAGAGATATATCCTCCCACCAAGTTTATGAGAAACCCGACCACTACCGTAATGATCAAGAATGCGCCTGCCCATACCTTTCCTAATTCCCCAGCAAAAAATAGTGCCATGAACGGCATGACCGCTGAGGAAACAGCTCTGTTGAAAAATGATGTAATCATCCGCACTTTAATATTTCTAGGTAGTTCCTTCCATTTCATGTTGTTCCCCTCCCCTTGTATACTGTATATTAAACTAGACTACTAGTTTTAAAAATAGACAGTTTAATAAACGATGTCCCCTTTTAGGAGGAAGAAAAAATGGATGATAAATTACTCACTCTCTGGAGACATTTTCCGAGTGGAGATATCAAGACCGATGAAATCTCTGAAACCCTTCAACTCAGCGCAAAACAGTCAGCCCGTTATCTGAAAAGGTGGACTGAAGAAGGCTGGCTCGCTTTTACACCTGGCCGAGGCAGGGGAAAAGTCTCTAATCTTCAATGGATAAAAAATGTAGAAGAAATTTATGAAGCTAAAGCGCTGAAACGAATTGAGCAGGATCCAGTTGAACGGAGCAGCCGGTACTTGATGTATGACTGGTCGACCGACAGTAAAATGCGTCTGATGAATAAATTCCAGACAAAGCTGGGATTCGTGCAAGAATCTCAGGACAAATTAATTGTCCCCAAACGATATCCCTTCTTCTCGTCTCATCCTCTTGAAGCAGCGGACGTAATGAGCGCCCATTTAGTAGCGAGCGTCTTTAATAGACTGGTCTCGTTAACAGAAGATGGCGAAGTACTCCCGGAGCTTGCTCATAGCTGGGATGCTTCACCTTCCATGCTGCGGCTCTATTTGAAAAAGGATATTAAATTTCATGACGGTTCCATTTTTACAGCGAAGGACGCAGCGGAATGTCTTGATAAGCTCCGTCATCACCATCGATACAAGGAAATTTGGGAGCCTGTAGAAAGAATCGATGTAAAAACTCCGCTTATTCTGGATATTCATCATCCGGGCGGCTTCAGCTATATCCTTCCCCTTCTTAGCATGATGTGTGCCAGCGTATATAGAGAAACACGAGAAGGAATCTTGGGAACAGGCTGCTTTAAATTAGAAGAAAATAGACCCGAAAAGACTACTCTTGCGGCATTTAAAGAGTACTTTCAAGAAAGGCCGCTTCTTGATAAGGTAGAGTTCATTCAAGTTCCGCACGAATTCCGGGGAATCTATCACTCACCTGTGGAGCACCAGCAATCTGCTTCCTTTGAAGTGGAAAGCGATTCAGGATTCGGTATTGTAGTGATGAACACCTGCCGCCAAAGCGATATTAGAAAGATGGAAGTTCGTCAATACCTGCATTGGATCATCTATAAAAACATAGACACCATTGTGGAATGCAGTCCAAGGCTCTCCCCGAACAACAAAAGTGTGATGGCTGGGAAAAATCATAAAATTACTCCTAGGGAGGTCGAGCGTCCTGATTTTACTGAACCGATTGTCATCCGGGGAGTCAATTACACGGCTGAAACAACTCGGTGGCTTGCCGATATTTTTCAAAAAGAAAATATTCCTGTTGAAGTTCAGTGGCACTCTTTCGCCGATACATTAAACAGAGAGCAAACCACCTTGGATGTAGACCTTTTCATCCATGGAGAGATCTTTGAATCGAACCAGGATTTCTCTTTCTATTACTTTATGAAAAATGGTTACTCGCCTCTTCACCAGATTGTCAGGGAAAATCAGGAGTTAAATCCCTTGTTGAAGAAGTACCCTCATACTCCTTTTGAAGCATGGGATACCCTTAATAGGGAGCTGGAAAAGAAGCTGATTGAACAATCCATCATGATACCCCTCTACTATGAAAAGAGGTTCATTCCCTTTTCATCGGATATCATGAATATCAAAATCAAGCACTTTGGGTATGTAGACTTTTCTAAGTTGTGGGTTCGGCCGAGGGTTTGATGGAGTGGACTTTTTGAATGGCATGATGAATTGCCGGGGCAATTTTTTTTGATATTTATTTTAGATGTCCCTCGCTTTGGCAGCGTGGGATATTATTTTGCTTTTTTCTTTTCTATTTTCCCACGCTCGGGTACACGGGGCATCATCTTGCTTAACTCTCTTTTTGATGTCCCTCGCTCGGACTGCGCGGTACATCATCTTGCCTGTTTCTCTTTTTAATGTCCCGCTCTTCGACTACGCGTTCCCTCTTTTTGAAGATTCTTTTTGATTGTTATCATCTATAAAGATAGTTAGGACAATTAACAAGATACCTAAAACTCCACCGGAGAATTCTGCTATGAAAAAGTCACCATCCCTAAGCAAGCGGATGAGAAAGCCTCCTCCAAAAATGATACTCAAAGCTGTTCCTGCCGAAAGCAATGCATATTTCATTTCGCCCCCACCTCCTTAACTCAATTATTGTTTACTCTCTATATGTGGATATTTATTATAGAAATACATCCTGCTTCAATCCTTACTGCTCTCCAACTCTTCGAATACCCCCTTGAACTCGCTGCCAAGAATAATCTCTTTAGGAACTATCCCTGTCCACTCCTCAACGGAAACTTCCGGATTGTTCTGAAGATAGCTTTGAGTGATCTGATACCCTAATCTATAATTTGTCCAATGGGTGATCCCGCTGCTTGAATTCCCGCTTAGAAATTCCATGTAGAGTTTATAGTCAAAGTCATTTCCTTCTTTCCTCAGTTTGTCAAATACCTTTTCACTGGCCTTTTCACTCAGCGGCTCAGTCCATGGCGCTGAATAATCAGGATACACAACACTTGCAAAAGCATCAGCTTTCCCTTCCATCACGAATGCCTCCATGAGAGTAGAAGCTGCCTCGGCTCTTTTTTCAGTCTGCAATGTATGGTGATACTCATGAGCAATCAAGTGTTTCAATCCTTCATCGGTAAAAGAAGGGTCGATTCTGGCCACGAAGGTATCCTGACTCAAAGCAACTCCGGCAACACCGCCCATTTTGTCGATGATAAAATATTCATCAGGGTTTACCGGAAGAATTATGATGGTTTTGTCTATACCTGGCATTTGCTCTGCTGAATCAATTACTGCTTCCTCGACCAATCGAAGAATACGGTCTTCATCATCTGCTAATTTCTGTGCATTATCCTTTAGCTTTGTGATATTCGTATTTGGAGAAAGAAAAGAATAGTAGTTATCGTAGATGTGAGCATCCGTCTCTGCTACCTGCTTCCTAAGCGGCCGGACAACCTTCTCTCTATAAACCTCCTTTTTGTCAACGGAGGCATTTTTTTCTACGGCAGCGGCATATTCCATGATATCCTCATGTAAAGAAATAACATGAAAGGTTTGGTCCCCTACAGTAATATCCGCACTTGTCCCTGATGATGATAAATTCGTGGTTGAGCTTTGTACCGATGGCTCACTTTTTTCAGTTTGAACATTCTCTTCAGTTTGTCCTTCACTATGGGAGCAGCTGGCAAGCAGCATACAAATCGCATTCGTAATAATGATCGTCCAAAATTTTTTCATCGTTTTCTCCCTTCAACTAAACTATGTAATAAATATTATTACGGTTGAATTCCCAGAAAGTTTCAAAAAAAGACATAAGTGGAAGGTTAGATGTTATATAGATGGATTGCGGCTGATTGGTATTAACTGTATGAGGAAAAGAACGGGGGTACCTGCACGTAAATTGAGCTTGCAGGCCAGTGAGATGAAGAAAACCTCTCGATATTGGCCCGTTAATCAATCTTGCAGGCCAGTGAGATGAGGAAACCCCCTCGATGTTGGCCCGTAAATTCATCTTGCGGGCCAATGAGAAGAGGAAAGCCCTCGGATGTTGGCCCGTAAATCCATCTTGCGGGCCAATGAGAAGAGGAAAGCCCTCGGATGTTGGCCCGTAAATCCATCTTGCGGAGTCAATGAGATGAAAAATTCGCTGGATGTTGGCCCATAAAGCAGTCTTGCGGGCCAATGAGATGAAGAAAACCGCTGGATGTTAGCCCGTAAATCCATCTTGCGGGCCAATGAAAAGAGGAAATCCCTTGGATGTTGGCCCGTAAATCAGTCTTGCGGGCCAATGAGATGAAGAAAATCGCTGGATGTTGGTCCTTAAATCCATCTTGCGGGCCAATGAGATGAGAAATTTTTAGGATGGCGGTCCGCACTTTAATTTTACGGGACTTTAAGATTATCCTTTACAGTGTAAGCACCAACCTAAACAATAAATTTCCGGCATCTTATTTAATCTTCCTCTGTTGAATCAAGCCAGCAACAATTGGGTAAATAGCACTCAATAGGGTCAATGGCAAAAACCATACACCCAGTCCCTCACCCCATCCTAAAGAAATAGAAACAGATTCATATAGAATTACAGCAAAAATGATCAAAGAGATATTTTTTAATCTATTCATCATTTTCCTGCTGAGCAAATAAAATTGTTTCGCATTATGCTCATTGAATCGCTGGGGATAGTTGTGAGACTCAGGGAATTTTTCAAATAACTGCATGAATATAATGAGGAACACACCCACAACCGGCAAAATGAATAGTTCCGTTTTGGATCCCCATCGGTCAATTTCCCCCAATGCATTATAATGAGCGGGTACTTTATCAGGGATGCTGCTCCAATTAAAGAGCAAAAAGATGATTGAACCTATATATATGGAATAACCCGCGATATCCCAAATCCACTCGCTTTTGGTTTTCGGAATTTTAATTTTTGGCCTCTTCGATGAAGTTAACACCAGATTTTCTCTCCTTTCTTTAACCTGTTGCCTTCCCCTCCTCACTTGGATTTACATAAGTAGTTTAAAAAGAGCTCTTTTTATAGTCTACGGATGAAATAGCGGGAGGTTTCATTATTTTCAGACAAAAAGAAGCGACCTGTATGAAATTACAGGACGCTTATCCAATCTCAATTAAAGTAAGTTCATGCTCTTCAGCATTTTTTCAAATGAAAGCACCACAAATGATTTATCCTCTAACTCCCAGTATGAACCTCCCCAACATATTCAGACTGCGGACGGAAGATGACATTATTTTCAGCCTGCTCCAAGACATGTGCTGTCCAGCCGACAATCCGGCTCGCCGTGAAGGTTGGAGTGAAAAGTTCTGCTTCCAGGTTGATGGATTTCATGATGGCCGCTGCGTAAAATTCTACGTTCGTGTAGAGAGCACGGCCCGGTTTTACTTCTTGCAGCACTTCTATGGCTGTTTCTTCAACATGCAGAGCCAGGTCGAGTGAGTTGTCAGCACCGCATGACTCCAGAAGTTTATTCCTTAGGGCGATGGCTCTGGGATCATGTGTCTTGTACACTCTGTGTCCAAACCCCATCAGCTTTTCTCCTTTTTCCAGTTTTTCTCTAATAACCATTTCGGCTCGTTCAGGTGTTCCTATCTCTTCCAACAAGTCAATGACTCCAGACGGTGCACCACCGTGAAGCGGTCCCTTCATTGTCCCAATAGCTGAAGTGATGGCAGATACCATATCAGATTCAGTGGAAGCAGTTACTCTCGCAGAAAAAGCAGAGGCGTTCATTCCATGTTCCATTGTTAGAATCATGTAAGTTTCCAGTGCAGTAACCACTGCGTTGGAAGGGGTGTCACCTGTAAGCATATATAAATAATTTGCAACATGGCCCAACTCTTTGTTCGGTTCTTTAAATGGTGTCTTGGCAATCAGGCAGTTTCTATAGGCTATGATGGTTGGGATGACAGCTGTCAGCCTGATTGCCTGGTCGGTTGATGGTTTCCAGGAGTATTGTAAAGAACCTTCAGCTGAAACAGCGGTCCTCAGAACACTCATCATATCCATGTCATGCGGAAGGCTGCTGATAACGTCCTTCATAGCAGGTGATAAATTTCTATTTTGCTTAAGCTGCCTATCCATATCTCGCAACTCATCCTTTGAAGGAAGATATCCCTTCCACAGCAGGAAAGCTCCTTCTTCAAATGAAAGTTTCTCTGCTATTTCGCGAATCTCCCTGCCGCGGTAAATCAGAATCCCTTTTTCGCCGTCTATATGGCTGATCTTCGTCTGCGCTGCGATAATTCCTTTTAATCCTTGTTGAAACATGAATACTCATCCCCTTTTTCAATGAATTACCTTTATTGTATAATGGCTGTATAATTAAGAAAATTAAATATATTTAAAGGTAATGGTTAAAAATATTAATAAGGAGGATTTCATGGAACTCAGCTGGTTAAGAACATTTATTACGGCCGCTCAATTTAATAATTTCCGGAAAGCTTCAGAACAGCTTTTTATCTCCCAGCCCTCGGTAACCGTACATATTAAGCAGTTGGAAAGAGAGCTTGGAGTATCTCTTTTCGATCGAAAAGGGAAAAGCTTAAAACTTACGGAAGCCGGAAGGTTATATTTAAACCATGCAAAGGAATTAATCAGAATTTACGAAGAAGGAATTACAGACCTGCAATCTTACAGCCAGGGGTATACCGCTAAATTGACAATTGCAATTTCTCCATTAATTGCTGATAATGTTCTGCCCTATGTTCTTAAGCAGTATCTTAAAAGACATCCAGAGGTCGAGATATCAGTCAAAATCATTGAATCACAGGAGATTGAGAAAGCTGTGCTGGAGGAAAAAGTTGATATAGGCTTATCGTGTTTGCACAGCTACCACCCGCAAATTGAAAGCACGAAGCTGTATTCAGACAAGGTCATCCTGGTGGCTCCCCATGACGGCAGGGATTTTGAATCCGCCTATCCCCTGGAGGAAGAAGAACTCCTGGAATCCAATTATTTACTCACCCATAATCATCCGGACTACTGGGACGATCTATGCACCACGGTGAAGAGGTTTTATCCTGCTGCGCGAATGATGGAAGTTTCCCAGATTCATATAACCAAACGGTTTATCGTCGAAGGACTTGGGGTTTCCTACCTCCCTTCATCTACGGTCAGAAGGGAATTGCTAGAAGGACGAATGCTGGAAATAAGGACGGATACTTTCGATTTGCCAGAGGCAAACATATACTCGATCCTCAAGTATCGTCATAAAGAACAGAAGGAGTTTCTTGAGTTTCTGTCGGGGTTCAGGTTATGAGGAAAATCTTTTAAAATATGTAAGAATAACAGAAATCTTTTCTTAGTCCATCCACTTACAGAAGAAAGATAAATGATGAAACAAGAAGGATGAGAAGGGAACCCCCGAAAACAAAAATAGCACTTCTCTTTCTTCCTCTTTGAAGTTCTTCAACACTGATGACAACAAAGAACAATCCGGATGCCATGCTGCTGTATCCAAGCAATCCAATATTTTAGGTGATTAATAAGGTCACTGACAGAATGAGGGTCAGAAGAAGAAAGAAAATTTTAAAAGAAATAATGACTAAACTGCTGCGATTTTCAGCTGAAACTTTCATAATGGTATCTCCTTTCATTCCGAAATTTTTTCTAAAAAATTTTCACAGTATATTAAAATCTACCGGTTCCTTCTCTTCGAGGGGATAGCATTTCTTTAGTTAACACTTTCCATCCATTGTTTTTCAGTTTTTCTATGTATGCTGTGCATGTTATTTCCTCCTTTTCAATGGCAAGAGGCGACAAAGAAACCCAGCACTCATCCGCATGATAATCTATCGTTACTTTCGCCACTTCATATCCATTATGAAAATCAGCATCAAACCCTGGATCGGCAATAATATCTTCTTTGCATGGTCTGATATTCGACTCGAAAGTTTTCATAAGTGTTGCCATCGGGCTTTTCTCCTTCACAGAAGAAACAAATAGTATCAGATTAATCTTCAATGACATGCTCCTCCTTCAGAGATATTTTTCTATATTTTATCATCGAACGATAAGTAATAACACCTTTCAAATAATGTAGTCTTTAGACGTCTCAATTGTTCAATCTGTGTGAATACCCTGGATAATGAAAATGAGGAACCCCCTATCACAGGAGGTTCCTTCTTTAATGGAAAGTCTATTCTATAGCTCATATCAATAAACACTGTCACACGTCCCGCCTTCTGGTTCATAATAACAATGATTTTTAAATTGACCGGCAAAAGGCTGGCCGTACCAGGTTGGCGGACAGGGTGCATAGGGATTGAAATACCATAAAGCGTATTTTGCAGGGTGCTGGCGCCAGTAATCTAAATTCTGTTTGGCCAGCCTTTTTTCTACAGACCTGGCTCTGTTATAAAAAAGATTTCCTTTTTGGACAGCCTCGAAGGAGTAATTCCCTCCCTGTACTTGGTATATTACATCATTAATGGTTCTCACATCTTTAAAGTCTAAACAATCCGCTACAGCTCGGTTAACTATGACATTTCCGACATACAGCATGCCCTGCTTTCCTTCACCTTCAGCTTCAGCCCGCATCATCCTAGCCATTAAGGCAATGTCAGAATCTCTATACTTCACTCTTGGCATATTTTTCACCTCAGAAATAGTGTATTGAAAACAGCCTGTCCTCATGTCAGAAATAACAAAATTAAGCTGGTCCTTATTGAAGAATAGAGCTTAATATAGTTACGCAGGGATCTTCTTGAGATTATTCTTCAAGAATTTGTGATCTATGTAACCTGAATATCCGTGCAGGACACAAGGGGTGTTGTATTATTCAAGACTAACTTCGTAAACTTTTTTGCTTTTGAATATGTTAATATTTTGAATAACAGGAACGTTTGTTCTATAATGAAGGTAATATGGAGGTGTGGGTTTATAATGAGACCAAATTTAACGAACTTCCGAAAGAAGTCTCCCTCTTCAAGCGTGTGAAGGGCGTAGTCCAACGGTAAGGGGGAGATGAATTTCGGTTGGGCGGTAGCCCAAAAGTTTCTGTCTTTTATCTCAATGTGGTATAATCAGTCTTATTACGTATAAGGGCTGATATAACAATGAATTTAGATAGTAATAATCATTCAGTGTTCTTGATGTATTACCATTTGGTTTTGGTTGTGAAATATAGAAGGAAAGTCATTGATGACAACATTTCAGATTATTCGAAAGAAAAGTTTGTATCCTTGGGTGAGAAATACAACATCACATTGGTCGAATGGAACCACGATATTGACCACGTTCATATTCTGTTCAAAGCCCATCCTAATACCGAACTTTCAAAGTTCATCAACGCATACAAAAGTGCCAGTTCAAGACTTATCAAAAAAGATTTTCCTTTTGTGCGAAAGAAACTATGGAAAGAAATGTTTTGGTCAAGAAGTTTTTGTTTGTTGACCACTGGTGGTTCGCCTATTGAGGTGGTTAAAAAATACATCGAAAATCAAGGGATAAAGTGAGGTGATTTGATATGGCTAAACAGAATAAAGCATACAAATTCAGAATATATCCAACAGATGAACAGTCTTTGATTATCCGTAAAACCTTTGGTTGTGTTCGCTTTGTCTACAACAAAATGTTAGCTGAACGAAAAGAAACCTATGAAAACCTAAAAGATGATAAAGAAGCATTGAAATCAACAAAACACCCCACCCCTGCCAAGTACAAAAAAGAGTATGAATGGCTAAAGGAAGTAGACTCACTAGCGTTGGCGAACGCACAATTAAATTTAGAGAAGGCATATAAAGCCTTCTTCAAAGGGAATGCCAAGTTTCCGAAATTTAAAAGCAAGCGACAGAAACAAAGCTACACAACAAATGTCGTAAACGGTAATATTAAGTTATTGGATGGTCATATCAAGTTACCTAAACTAAAAAAGGTCAAAATCAAACAACATCGTGAAATACCTTTATTTCACAAAATCAAATCTTCCACCCTTTCTATGACTGCATCAGGTAAATACTATATTTCTATTCTGACAGAGTATGAGAAGGAAATAGAAACCAAAAAAATCAAAGAAGTAGTTGGATTAGACTTTGCAATGGATGGGTTGTTTGTTGATAGTGAGGGTGAGAAAGCCAATTACCCTAAATTTTATCGACAAGTGCTTGATAAATTAGCAAAAGAACAACGAAAACTTTCTCGAAAAAAGAAAGGCTCTTCGAATTGGAACAAGCAACGCATAAGAGTTGCCAAAATCCAAGAGAAAGTCGCCAATCAACGCAAAAACTTTCTTCACCATAAATCCAATGTAATAGTGACTAATTTTGACGCTGTTGTGATTGAAGATTTGGATATGAAAGCTATGTCGCAAGCATTAAAATTCGGAAAAAGTGTTGCTGATAATGGTTGGGGAATGTTCACCTCTTTCTTACAATACAAACTAAAGGAACAAGGGAAACAACTTATCAAAATAGATAAATGGTTCCCATCCACAAAAACTTGCTCGAAATGTGGTTCGGTAAGAGAAATCAAACTATCAGAGCGTACTTTTCAATGCACTTGTGGTCTAAATCTCGATAGAGATTACAATTCAGCACTCAATATCAAAAAAGAAGGCATTCGCTTAATAGCAAGCGCCTAATAAAAAATAAACTTTTGGAACAAGAGGGTTAGCTTGGTCAATTTCGTTAGCTAATAAAAGTGGCGATTACCCAAGAAGCCCCCACTTCAAGCGACCCGTAAGGGTGGTAATTGGTGGGAGTAGTTCACGACAGTTGTCCCGAAATTTCATTTCTCCACCTACATTCAAAACTATTTTAAGAGCAATGTTGGAAAACCATATCGTGATGTTGTAAATGCTTGGGTTCAGGAAGAGAAACGAAAGAAAGATCCCTCGTACCAGAAAAACATTGCACCCCAATTTGAATACAATCAATTCATTCGTGACTTTTTCGCTGACCCGAAAAACCAAGGCAGAAGCCGTGATGAAGCGATTGCAGCGTGGAATGTAATTAAAAAACTTCCCGGGAACAACATCTATGTATCTAATAATTAGTTACTAACTTTGCAGCATCTCTATTTGCTCTGTTTTAGTTCTTCTTATATAATCCTTCTACATACTTGAACGCCTTTGAAATCTACTAGAGATTTTTTTTTTATTACCTGATACTTCTCACCCTATATCTCTTTTTCATTCACTGTTCTTACCCTTCTCAGACAAGCATGCAGCTTTTCTTTGAAACTTTCAGTAACTGAACTCGTACTTGTAAGAGGAGAATTATTAAAAAGCCTTTTGGTGCGAATGAGCTGTTTAGGTCTCTATTCAGAAAAAAGTTAGTTAGGCAGGAGGTCATAAAGCATGAATCGTAAAAAAGAAAACCCCTATGTTTATAAATGCATCGCCATTTTGACGATTGCATTAATTCCGGTTTCTGCCGGCCTAGCCCTCATTTTAGAATTGAACAGAGATGCCTTTCAATTTCTCTTAATGTTTATTGGGATGAGTGCAGTAAGCTGGAGCAGTTGGAATAAATATAAACATATTTTAAGACAGAGATAGGTTGACGCGGAAAACACGGGTAAAAGCAATATCCATAGCACAATTGTAAGATTGTACATGCACATTATAAGATAAACAAACACACACAGACATCTGTGCGTGTTTATTCAGCAACATTTCTTCATTGGTATAGTAAGTTTCTCTATTACTATTTTAAATCCTGAAGTTCATTCACTGTGACGAACTCATAGCCTTCTTCTGCCAATAGCTTAATTATTCTTTCGAGCAACTTGAGCTGTTCCCCGGATTGATCATACATAGGGTGGAGAAGAATAATCGACCCATTCTCTAGGTTTCGCTTCACATAATCTACTTTATCATCAGCAGTATCAGGTTCAATATTCCAAGTAATAGTTTCTTTTTGTTTTTATCTAAATAATAAGGTAAAGCTGCTAACTTTTTGCCATTAGGTGGGCGGAAGTCTATTTCTCCTTCGTAACCAATACTTTTGATTATATCGTCTGTTTTTTCTATTTCCTCTTTAATAAAAGAAGGCGATTTAAAAACCATTCGTTGGTGGGAATAAGTGTGATTACCAACCTGGTGACCTGCTTCTACAATCTTTATTGCTTCTTCTTGGTTCTTTTCAATTTCATTACCAATCAGGAAAAATGTTGCTTTTACATCGTACTTGTTTAACATGGCGAGAATAGAATCAACTTTTTTAGTTGGACCATCATCAAAGGTCAAGGCAACCACTTTCTGATTGGTTTCTACCATATTTGTTAGACCTCCGAATAATTGAAATGTTCTTGAATTCATCAATTTATAAGTGCCAAATAAAAAGAAAACTAACAAAATAGCTATACTGATGAATAGCATCCTCTTTTTCATACCCTTTTCATTTCCCCCTCAAGTTGCTCATAGACTGTATTCTTTTATAGTAATTTATCAGAATCCATTTGGAAACGTTTTTGTTAAGTGTTGTTATTCATTTGAGTGCTATAATTTGTGTTGAATTCATTATTAAGAGGATAAAACCAACAAGAAGGGAACAACGATTCATTGTGAATTGTGTGTTCCCGATTATTTTCATAATTTATATTTTCCCCTCCATCAACTGAACCTCTTTGTATTAGGAAGGGTTTTTCTATTCCTTGTCACTCCTTTAAACTCGGAGACATTGGCTGAAAACTTTTTACTTGCCTAAAAGTCTATCTCAAGATGGTGCTTGATTTCATCAAAAATTTCCTTTTCTGCCTTAACAGAAATTAAAGGTTTCTCTCTTAACGAATCTACTCCGTCATATGTAAACAGAATTGTACCGTCTTCTAATATGTAAAAGGAGTAGGGGATTTCCCCCGAAGTAAAGTATTCTGTTTCAAAAAAAGAGAACATATAACTATTTTGCGATTTCAACTCTGTGAAAAACTCATTGGTGCTGAGCTCTTTAATCGTTAATCCGCTGACCAGTTCTAAGGTCTCCTCTATCTTAGATTGATCAGTAATACTTTTGGTTAATGTTTCATCGGTTAGATCATTCTCCACCTTTTGTACGAAGAGCATTTCAGCAAAACTTTTATCTTCAATATCCACAACTTCTTCACCCGCAGAACAAGCCCCCATACAAAATGCAGTAAGAAGAAGAATTATTATGGAGAGAAAATTGTAGGTCTTTTTCATTTTATCCTCCCTGTTACCATCCTGTTTTTCCACAAATATTCCCTTTCTAATGAGCTGAAAAATGCCCTGACTCCAAAAAAATCTGTCCTAATAGTGAAATATTAAACTCCCATACAAATTGATTCACTGCTTTTCTTAAAAAGCGATCATTATTTACACGGTGACTGTTTTTTTATAAGTGCTTGACTCAAGTGCTGGATGGTAATTATTCTCTTGATTGAGAGCATATTTAACTGAGATTAAAAATTCTTTTTTAGAAAAGAATTTGATATACTAAACCCATACATAATTTCGAAATGAGTGATATAGAATGATAACTTCTTACGAAAAGATTAATATTTCCGGAAATAAGACAGCTGAAGTCTACCTTCACCTGACGCCTGATAAACGATTCATTGTATCCATTCCCGCAATCCATTGGTCTGCAGAATTCAATAAACATGATGATCTGAATTTTCAAGATGACCAGTTGAAAGCATCTTTAAATTTCCACTTGTTCGAAGGAAATACTGATGAATTAGTCGTGGCCATTAAAGAACTAGCTCAAAAGCATGTTTAGGATTATAAATTTTAACTGCCTGTCAGCTGCTCTCTGGAGTATGAAACGGGCATTTTTTTTTGTGAAATAGGCTTCTCCAGATTTTAAATCTGTATAAATTGATAATTTTCTTCCCTATTGTCAAACTCTTACCTGATCTCTTAAAAAACATCGTCAAAATAATCGCAGCAGCGAAGTGAGGTGCCCCCGCCAACGCAAAAGCACTCATCAACCTGGTTCTCTTCTTCCTCTCCTCTTTCGTTTCGGTGGAAGTATTCGCCCTGAATTGACTACCGCTGATGAAGGCTCCGGAAAATAGTCCTGAAATGAAAAGAGCTGCGAAACCAACACCCCCACAAATGAATGTAAGTACTTCTTCCCCAGTTAACCAACCTGCCAAGAAGAACAGGAAGGCGGATAAGAAACCTGCAAAAAAGATCCTTTTCATGTTTTTTTCTCTCCTTCAACTAAATACATACGTATCAATACTGAATAAGGATTCATAATTTTCCGCACCTTTTTGGTTCTGCAAAATATTCTTCTACTGTTTAAAGGAATCTTCAATAATTTCTAAGTTTCCGGAGAAAATAATGGGAGAGGTGATGATATGGACAAACAGGATTTAAGGCTAACTTCAGCGGAAATAGGGACCTTATGGGGAGAGTATATCAACGGAACAGCTGTAGATATTGTAAATAAGTATATGTTATCTATAATTGAAGATGACAGAATAAAATCCTTATTTGAAGAGGCTCTGCAATTGTTCAATAATCAAAAAAAGCAGATTAAATTTTTTTTGAAAAAGACGGTTTTCCTATCCCTATTGGTTTTTCTGAGTCAGATTTAAATCAGGGATCAAAACGATTATTCTCGGACATATTCTGTCTGCACTACCTGCATATTATGACGCTTCATGGGTTGATGGGACATACAACGGCTCTGAGTTCAGCTGTGCGCAGGGATTTACGTCTATTTTATGATCAATGCAATAATGATGCTAAAAAAATGTATCATCAAACAACGGAATTATTGCTCGAGTTGGGCCACTTTCAAAGGGATCCTTATTTTTACCCGGAAGACAGACCAACGTTTGTTACCGGAACAGATTTCCTTGATGGCTTCGGCGATAAACGCCCCCTGGCAGCTACAGAAATCATTGCTATATCTCTAAATCTTAAAAAGAAAATTCTAGGAAAAGCTATTTCCATTGGATTCAGCCAAGTGACTCAGTCTGCAGAGGTCAGGAATTTTATGAAATCATCACAAAAAACGTCTGATGACCAAATACAATCTCTGGGCCAAATACTACATCAAGATAATTTGCCTATTCCTATGTCATGGGAATCAGAGATCACTGAGTCTCAAGAATCTCCATTCTCAGATAAATTAATGCTTTATCACATTGGTTTCCTATTGCAAACTGCACAAGCTTATCACGGAACGGGACTTGCCTCCGCTATGAGAACAGATCTTGTCATGACCTATGAGAAAATAATCCTGAAAAATCTAACTGTAACTAAAAAATGGTTCAATTTGATGACCAAGAATAAATGGCTGGAGCAGCCACCACTTGCCCCTGATCGTAATGAGATCGCGAGGGATTAATCAGAATACTCATTGGATGATCATTAATGGTAAACGCATACTACAATAATAATATACATTGGAATTAGCTATTGAATTGTCCTTTTAAATCTAAGAATCGCTTAATCACGTAGGTTCCGCTTTTAGTAAGCCGATCATGATCACTTACATGCTTGGCGGCTAACCTGCTCCGTTACCAACTGAGAAAATAAATCGGCAGGCCCTTTGATAAAAGCGTGGAATTAACCTGGTAGGTTCGTTAATTTGGCGACTTGCACCGGATAACAGGCTGTATTCAATTTTCGGGCCGTTGAAAAGAGATCTACACAAGATAATGGTCCGTATTTTGACTTTGCGGGCCGTTGAAAAAGAGGTCTACACGAGATAATGGTCCGTATCTTGACTTTGCGGGCCGTTGAAAAAGAGATCTACACAAGATATTGGCCCGTATCTTCACTTTGCGGGCCATCGAAAAAGCAATTTGCCCGAGATAATGGCCTGCAGCTGTACTTTACAGGCCGGTGAAAAAGCAATTTGCCTTGGATAACGGCCCGTATTCACATTTTGCAGGCCGGTGTGATCACCATTCTCCTAGATAACGACAGTTGAGTCAGAATCACACAGCTCATCCCTTAGGCAGAATCTCTTTCACCCACATATCAATATCTTCTTTGGTCATTTCTCCTTGATAGATTCTTTTCACTTTTCCTTCAGGCGTAACAAAAAAAGAAGCGGGAAGATTTTTGGTGCCGTAAGCATCATATACCTCTCCTTCCTTGCCCATTACAACCGGAAGGGAAAGATGGTTGCTCTCCAAGAATTTATTTACAACATATTCCGACTCTCGAATATGATTGGTAACGAACTCAAAACCTTGATCCTTATATTGAGTAAATGCCTCCTGGATTGCAGGCATTTCCTTTTTGCAGGGGCTGCACCAGCTTCCCCAGAAGTTTATAAGCAGAGCCTTTCCTTCACTAGGAAGGTGAAATCAGGAACTTGGTCATCAACCTGAACTTTTCGGAATTCTTCTTTGTTGTATAGATTCACATACAAAGTGTAAGGTACAGCACTTAATAAAACCGAGAGTATAATAGTTCTCATCAGCATCCGCAAATTACTTTCCGGGCAGAACGCCGTTGGTTATCTTTTTCAGGGCCCTATTTAAAATAGAGATACATACAAACATCGTTGTTATGATAACAGCGAAGAAAATGATGAATCTTATAAAGCTATTTTGAACAAAACTGGCAATCCAATTACCGAAAAAATAGATACAGACAAAGGCTGCTATGGTTGCTGCTATATAAGATACAGCTACACAGAATATCTGAGTCTTAGTAAACGTCTTTAGGAGATCTCTATTTTTATTTATTTTATATATAATGGCAACAGCAAAAGCAGCTGCAACAATCCAATCAATCATGGTGAACCAACCTCCCTCGCTTTACTTTAGCATAATTTACCTTTTTTACTGTAAAAAATTAGTGTCATGGAATAATACTTACCTTACCCGTTTCTTAATAAAAAGAAGGACTCAGCCTCCAATTGGCGAATTTATTCTACTATAATACTAAAAAGGGTGATTGCATGAACATACTATGGGACTTCGATGGAACATTATTTGATACCTACCCTGCTTATACAAAAGTGCTTCATACAGTACTTGGGGATGAATATGATAAGAATGAAATTTATAAAAAGCTGAAGGTTTCCTATTCGCATGCTATGGAACACTATCAGGTATCTAATGAAAAACAGGATGAAATGACAGCATTAAGGATAGACCTCCATCCAAGCGAAATGAAGCCCTTTGATCATGTGGAGGAAATACTAAAATATGCTGACAAAAACGTCATCATGACTCACAAAGACAGAGCTGGTGTTTCAGCTATCTTGAAGCATTATGGCTGGGAGAACTATTTCGAGGATATTGTAACAATTGATGATGGATTTGCCCGAAACCGCATCCTGAATCCTATATTTACTTGCATGAGAAGCATAGAATCGACTTGGCCATTGGAGACCGCGAATTAGATTTACTGCCGGCGAAGGAACTGGGAATCCCGACCTGCCTTTTCCAAGCACACAGCGATATAGCAGACTTTCATCTAGAGGATTATTCGGAGTTTTTTACCTTGGATTTAGACTCTGTTAAAAGAATGAACCAGAAGGATTGAAGATAAGCCCATTAGAGTGCTTAATTACTTTAAGCACTCTTCCTTCTGTGCAAAATCTAAATGTATTACCGCCTTGCTTTTCTATCAGTGACCATTTCAAAGCCCCTGAACAAAAATAGCAGCACACCAAGAATCATGAAAATTAATGAAGAAAAAAATTCTGAATCAATAAATAAGTGATAAAGGGCCGCACCAAGAAACAGCAGTCCAACCAAATCCATTATCAGCCGCAGGATTTTCATCCGCTTCCCCTCCTTGTATTTAACTCTAACAGAAACGAGCTGCTATTCTATTGCGATATGTACATTAAAAATGAATTTTATCAATACTTCTATTCATTAACCTATATAGCTTTTTAGTGATTAAGCATTAAGCATTAACCATTCACTCCCATTTTCTCATAACAATATTATTTATACAGGAGGAAGAACATGACTTCAATGAACCTGGGTCCCCCAATAGCCAAGGGAAACACTGCAGATATATACCTTCACGAGAATAAGATAATTAAAATCTTTAAAGATCATCTTCCAGATACAGAATCGGCAAAGGAGGCCAGTAAGCAGAGTTTGGCCCATGCGGCTTGTCTTCCTGTCCCTGCAGTGCTTGAAGTTACTTCGGTGAACAACAAACAAGCAATCATCATGGAATTCGTTAAAGGAAGAACATTAGGCGATTTATTCTTTGAAGATAAAAGCCTGGCTGAAAAGTATCTCAGGATGTCGATTGATATCCAGCAGCAGATACATAGCATCATACCGAAATCTCTTGAATCCATGAATGATAAATTGCGCAGGCAAATAGAGTCTGCTTCTCAATTGGATGGAAGACAGAAGTCCGGTTTACTGCAAAAGTTAGAATCCATTAATTATGTAAGCAGGCTCTGCCACGGGGACTTTCACTTATTTAACTTGATTAAATCAGATGAAAAAATCCATATTATTGACTGGGTCGATTCAAGTGCCGGCGATATCCGCGCAGATGTATGCAGAACTTATCTGCTATACTCTCAATTTTACCCGGATTTGGCAGAACAGTATGTAGACCTTTACTGTCAGAAGAGTGGTTTACTAAGGTCTGAGATCTTTGAGTGGCTGCCTATTATTGCTGCTGCGAGGTTAGCTGAGAGAGTTGAAACCGAGAATCAGGAAAGGCTTTTGAAGATTGTTCTTGCGCAATAATAAAACAGAGGGGTCAACCTCTGTTTTATACTGAAATAATTTTTATTTTTACCTGGAATTGCACAGCCTTCAGGACCGCAGATCAATTCACCCTTTAATTGGGCTTCTTCAGCTTTTTCTATTTCTAATTGTTTCTTCTGCCAATCCAAATCGATAATTGGGTTGAACTTTTCGGGATGTCTTAAATACCACCGCTGCTTACGAATCAAGTAGTTGTCCTTATCAAGTGCTAAAGCGCTATCCAATTCTGTTAGCGCCTCTTCTTTCTTTCCATTGCGAGAGTATTCCATAGCAAGCTTGAACTTGGTTTGAGAAAGTTCCTTTTCAAGTTGAGTGGGACCTTCTGAAGGATTGAAATACTGGTCATCAAGCTCAACCTTCTCCACTTCTTCAAAGATCAGCTTCCTTATTCCCTCTGTATGTTCTTCATTGGACACCTGAAATCCTTGTTTGATCAAGCGGATTGTCCCTTCTTTATCTATAAAGATTCCATTGGGAACAATTTTAAATCCAAATTGGTTGGAGAAGCTATTATCCTCATCAACAACGGTCGTGAATGGCATTTCATCTGCAAATGGTCTAACTACTTCAGCACCTTTAATATCGACAGACACAGATAAAATATCAAAGCCAGCATATTTATATTTATGATAAAATTTCTGCCATCCAGGCAGTTGCTCCCTGCAGCGTCACCAGGAAGCCCACATGAAAATGAGTGTATTTTTTCCGTGGTAGTCCTTTAACGAGACCATGTTCCCATCAAGTCCGCGAAGTTGGATGTCTTTTATTTTTTGCAATAGCAATGCAAATCCTCCTTTTAAGCAAACTGTTAGTTTAAATCCATTCTTCTTCTATATTAACAAGTAGAATCCTATAATGAAATTTTTTAAATCATTAGGCTTCTCTTCATACTATTTTTCGTTTAATTTCAAAGGTAGATTTGATGAAAAGATTTCTCTTCCCGTCTTGATAATCAGGCTGTAAATCAGCTGCTTCTCAAACATAATAGTCAACTATTACAAGAGATATATACTGTAATAAGAGTTACAGTATATATCTTCTCATTACCTGTATAATATCCCTATAAGATACGGAAGGAGATACAATATGCACAAAGTAATTTTAGTTGGAGGGGGACATGCTCATCTCCATTGCTTAAAGCAAATCAGAAAAGAACCTCTCTCAAATACCCGGTTTATACTAGTATCTCCAAGTAAATATCAATACTACTCAGGGATGTTTTCTGGTTTTGCCGAAGGGATTTATCCTGAATCTGAAATTCGGGTTAATCTGGAAGAACTATGCAGGAAATCAGGAGTTGAATTCATCCAGGACTCAGCAGAGAAAATCTTAATATCCGAAAAGAAATTGATACTCGGAAACGGCTGCTCCTTGTCCTTCTCTCATGCCTCCTTTGATATCGGTTCAAGTACAAAGGTCAACCAGGTAAGTGGAGTAAATATTAATACAGTCAAGCCCAATTATCGCGTCCCCTCTATTATTAAGGAATTACAAAACGCTTCGTCTCCAATAATAGTAGGCGGAGGAGCTGCGGGTGTTGAACTTTGTCTTGCCTTATTACAAAGAAAGAAAAAGCTGAAAATGGATGGAACGGTAACTCTAATCAGCTCAAACCGACTGATTTCTAATGAATCTGCCAGCGCATCTAAGAGGCTTGAAAAGGAATGCAGAAAAAAAGGTGCACGATTATTTACTGGTGAACACGTAGAAGAAGTTTCCATAAAAGTCCTTAAAACCAATAAACAAACTCTTTCGCATTCAGGAGTTTTATTTGTTACTGGACCATCTTCTTTTCCAATTTTTAAAGAAAGCGGCATTACGGCAACGAAGGAAGGATATATGACAGTATCGGATACTCTCCAGAGTACTAGCCACCCGTTTATTTTGGGTGCAGGTGATTGTGTAACATTGCTATCTCATCCACGCTTGGCTAAAAATGGTGTTTATGCTGTCCGGCAAGGTCCTGTTTTATGGGAGAATATTAAGCGGATATTATCGAATAGGCCGCGAATTGAATTTTCTCCTCAGAAGAGATACTTGTCTATTTTATCAACAGGGGGAAAGCAAGCCATGCTATTATACGGTGATTTTTATTGGCATGGCCGGCTGCCTTGGAAAATAAAAAGCCTAATTGATAAAAAGTTTTTAAAGCAATATTTATAGAAGGGTTAAGACTTGATTGCTTCTCCAGGAAAATTCCTAGAGCCGGATTTTTCCTGGAAACGAGATTTTTCTTTTTAAACAGAGAGAGAGCTGCTCTTTTCTTTCTTGCTTACGAGGGTATCTCTTGCGAACTATGACGTGCCTTAGTGCCTTTTTTCCTATAACTTGTTTGAAAGAATGAGCTTATTATGGGTTTTCTGTATATATAGCTTATCAACCTCTTATTGATAAACTTTGTCTTCTATTAAATTTTTATATAAATATAAAATGTTACTAAACCCTTATAAACCAAGCAACCTGAAGTCATATGATAATTGCGTGCGAAATAGGATAGGTCAGCGTCACATGATCTCCTTCCTGAACATGCCATTCATACATAAGTTGAATTTTCGCTTGAATTTCCATGGTGCCTTCATCTAGTTTTAAGTGGTGAATTCCTTGGTAAAATGATGATTTGGTAACGACTCCTGATACACGAATAACTCCTTCCCCATCGATTGCTTGATGAGCTTGACCTTCCCTGTCATCCGGATAAAAGAGTTCTGGACGCAATATGAGATGACAGTGACCGTCGTTTTCACAGTTTTTAGTTGTTGTTTGAAAGGAGATCGTGCTGCTTACAGACGTAAATGCCCCATCTTTCTTGAAACCTTTCAGTATATTTTTAGCTCCTAAGAATGCAGCTGATTCAATTGTACTTGGTGCGGTATACAACTGATGAGGTGTTCCTACTTGTACCACCCGTCCGTTCACTATTATTGCGATGCGGTCTGATAATTGAAACGCCTCCTCACGATCGTGAGTGACAAAAATGAGTGTTGTATTGCTATCTTCTGCAATGGTTTTAACCAGGTCTCTCATCTCTTCCCTTAATTCGAAATCCAGTGCACTGAAAGGTTCATCCATTAACAATACATGAGGATCCATAACAAGTGCTCTCGCTAAAGAAACCCTTTGCTGCTGCCCTCCGCTCAACTCTGCAGGATTCTTGTTCTCGTATCCATTTAATCCTACTTTCTCTAATATCCTCTTCACTCGCATCATTCGTTCCTTCTTATTGATTCTTTTTATTTTCAACCCAAAAGCGACATTTTCAGCGACGTTCATATGTGGAAACAACAGTGCTTCTTGAAACACCATGCTGAAATTTCTTGTTTCTGCCTGGTTTCCTGTGACATCAACTCCATTGACGAAAAGGTTTCCTTCACTTGGTTCGATCAACCCGGCGACCAACCTGAGAAGGGTTGACTTTCCGCTTCCAGATGGACCAATAATAGTAAAAAACTCGCCATTTTCAATGAACAGGTTTACAGGACCAATTGAAAATGGAGCGCGGTCACTTTGTCCGTTTTTCACTTCAAAACTTTTCTTAATGTTATCTAGGTGAATTTCTGACATTTTCTATCTCCTTTTCAGAATCTTATAGCCTGCCTTTTATACCCATTGTTTTGTTTGTATGTTTGAAATAGGTTCTTAGCAAGAAATCCATCAATAACAGGGTCCCTATAGCGGCTAGAGTAAATACCACCGTATAAGCGGAGGCAATTGAAGGGTCTCCTCCCGTAATAAAGGGAAACATGATAATCGGTAGAGTGATCACCTGTCCGCTGCCGATCAGAAATGTAATCAAATACTGGCTTAAAGAGATAAGTATGCTTAAGCTCGCTCCTGCGATGATTCCCGGAATCAACCGCGGAAGTACGACGAACCAAAACCGCTGGAAGCGCCCAGCTCCAAGCATTCTTGCTAGTTCTTCCCACTGATGCCCGATCGTTTGATAGCTGATAGTCATGGCTCTCAACATATAAGGCAGAGTTGGTGGAATATGGGCAAGAACCACTCCTGTCATCGTGCCTGTAAGTCCCACACGAAGAAGAATAGAATGAATTCCCATCACTGCAACAAAGGAAGGGATAACAATAGGGGCATACATAACAGCCTCTATGAACCACTTTCCTCTTGTATTCATCCTGCCAAGGGCATCTCCTGCTGGAATGGCCAGCAGAAGATTGATGAAAGTGACGATAAGCGCAATAATTATACTTGTCCATAAAGCGTCAAACGTTCCCGAATGCTCCGAAAATAAATACAGCCAAGCCCTTCCTTGTATTACTTCAGGGACTATTTGCGGCCATCTCCACTGACTTGACATACTTGTTAGCACCAAGGGGATAAAGGGTATTAAAATGATGATAATCATCATAATTATTATAAAAATATGCAGAGAATGAACTATTTTTTTCATCAATTCCAACCACTTTCCTTCTTACTCCATTTTCGACTCAGCCGATAAGATATAAGTCCAAGCAAGGCAGTAATAAAGGCAAGGATAAGGTTTATTGCCATTGCTTCCGGCCGATTTTCCAACCCTCCGTTAGAAAAATGTTCATAAGAGAGTACTGATAGCATTTTAGGATAAGTTACGCCAAGTAAAAATGGAACCTCAAAAGCCGAAAAAGTAAAGGCGAAAACTATAAATGCAGCTGAAATCCATGCAGGCAGAACAAGCGGTAACATGATGTACCGAAAAGACTGGAACGGATTAGCTCCATAAACAGAAGCAACTTCTTTCCATGATTCATTAATTCGCTTCAGGACCGGGTAGACCATCAAGGAAATAAAAGGAGCTTCTTTCCACACATAAGCCAAAATCATTCCCCAACCGAATGGTTCGTTCACAAGGATGGGGAATTGAGATGGATCATCAATGAAGTCTGCCTTGTAAAGTATTCCTGAAAGCCATCCGCTCTGCATAAACAAAAGAACCATTAAATACGCTCCAACCAGGTGTGGAATTGTTAATGGAAGCTGAAAAAAACGATTCAACAGCTGTGTATTGATAGTTCCTGAAAGCCAGACCAGACAAATGGCCGCCATCATCCCAAGGACTGCTGAAAACATTGAAGATAATAATGCAACACGTAAACTCAGCGTTAGTGATTTCCAGAACTCCTCAGAAGACAGCAAAGCTTTATACGCTTGTAAAGACCACTCGTACTGCCCTGCAGCAGGGTTATATCCTGCACTTTGCAGAATTCCATTAAAAATTCCCCCATAGAATAAGATTACCATTGTTACAGTCGCTGGCAGGATAAAGTGCAGAAATTTATTCTTTCGCCACATGTTCCATCCAGCCCTTCTCTACAGCTTCAACATACTGTGCTGACAGCTCTGGAAGGCGGTTGCCGGCTAGAGTTTCTACTGGCAGAATCGAGTCGCCATCAAAAAGGCTGTTCACTGATTCCCTTTGTTTGTCTGACAGCTTTTCAGGGTGCAGTGCCATGATATCTCCCCAGTAATCAGGGTCTTGCTTCGTTATTTGAGCTTCAGGAGAGAGAAGGAAGTTAATCACTCTCATTGCTCCTGCTTTATTGGGAGCATTATATGGAATAGATAAGTAGTGAGTATTGGACAATGTCCCGCCGGTGAAAAGGGATGTTTTTGTGGTTTCTGGAAATGTTCCCTTCTGGATTTCTGTAGCTGCCTTGGCAGGATCGTATCCCATTGTCATCCAAATCTCTCCGTTAGAGTAGAGCTGGTCGGCTTTCGCCAGGCTTTCTGGATACGTTTGCCCTTTTCTCCATAAATAGGGTTCTATATCATTCAAGTACTCCCAGACAGAGGCAGAGGATTTTATGAACTGGTTTTCATCCTCCAAAGGCTGGCTGTACTGATCGTAGCCGCCGGTTAACTCGTAAAGAGCCATTCTTGTAAAGGCGCTTCCTGTAAAATCAGGAGGTGCGGGATAGGTAAATTTACCAGGATTCTCTTTTACCCATGTTTTTAGTTCTGACATGGATTGAGGTGGCTTTTTTACCTTATCTGAATCATAAACGAAAACAAATTGGGAAATTCCCCAAGGGGCTTCCAATCCATTCACTCTCTCACCAAAGTCAGTATTTATCTCTGGCGATTGATAGTTTACATATTTTTCAACATTTGGAAGCTTCTCAGCAAATGCACCGAGAAGCAGCTCGTTCTCTTTTGATAGCTTGAAGTTTTCACCATTCAGCCAAATGACATCCATACTTCCAATTTTTTTATTTACTTGTTTTTCATTAAGAAGCTGATTGATAATGTCTTTAGTATCATTCATAGGAATCCGATTCAAAGTAATATCAGCCTCTTCTTTCAAGCGAGGAGCAGCCCATTCATCTAAATACCTGTTGATCGCACTGCTGCCTCCCCACATATAGAGATTGACGGTTTGTCCTTCAGCTTCATTTTCAATTTCCTCCCATTCAGAAATTAATACATCAAGTTGGTCTTCCGTACTGTTTTCAGCAGGAGAACAGGCAGTCACTACCAATGCGAATAAAAGTAATATGAACAAGATCTTTTTCATTCAATGACACCTCTTCCTTTAATAGGTCTGCTTGTTTTTTACCGGAACCACTGAATGTATTTTTCAGCAAATTTAGGGACGATTCCCGAAAACAATTTTTCTCTCCAATATTGGTCGGCTGCTTGTGAAACTATGCTCCCATGTGTTGGGTATGGATGAATGACATTGGATATATCACCGATTTTATGCTTATTTGTTTTGGCAAAAACAATCTCCTGCATCCAGTCTCCTGCATTTTTTCCCACTGCATGTGCTCCTAGAATATAACCTTTTTTATCTGTGATGATTTTGATAAATCCTGTAGAATCACGTTCGGTTACAAATCGATCTACGTCCTCTGATAACACAGTGTACACTTTCACTTTTGAATGTGCTTCTCTTGCTTCGGTTTCTGTTAATCCTAAATGAAACACTTCTGGTTCCGTAAACGTTACCCACGGTACATGATCATAGTTAACTTTTTCTTTTACACCGAAAACCGCATTTCTGACTACTAGTTTTCCCTCAAGACCTGCTTTATGGGTAAATGGAAAGTGCCCATTGGTATCTCCAATAGCATAAATGTGAGGAACTGTTGTTTGTAAGTACTCATTAACCTGTATATTTCCTCTATTAGATTTGACACTAATCTTATCGAGGTTCAACAGATCTGTATTAGGCTTTCTTCCAGCTGAAAGAAGAATTTCATCTGCTTCTAACTCGATATTTTTTCCTTTTGTTTCAACTGTAACCACCTTTTTGCCGGCTGCAACTGCTACATGAATTACCTTGCTGTTAAATAAGAAAGATAGTTCACTTTTCAGTTCTTCATAAATCCTCTTTTGAATATCATGATCTTCCCTGCCGAAGACTTTGTCATTCGCTTCAATAACCGTTACTTCAGATCCGAATCTGGCAAAGGATTGAGCCATCTCAAGCCCAATTGGTCCTCCGCCGATTACCACTAGGCGTTTAGGGACTTCTTTCACATTGAAAATCGTTTCATTAGTAAGAAATCCACTTTCCTTCAGCCCTTCTGTTGGGGGGATATTCGGTCTGGAGCCTGTAGCAATGACAATCCGTTTCCCGTAGATCTTTTCTCCTTCGTCTATTTGAATAACATGAGAGTCAACAAAGCTTCCTTTTCCTGAATAAATCTTGACTCCGAGCTTTGTGAAACGATCTTTACTGTCATGATGTTGAATATCAGAAATTGATTCTCTGACACGATTCATTGCTTGTACAATAGAGGGACTGCCTTCAAATGTTAGTCCAAACTCTCTAGCTGCCTTCTGTGCCTGATGAACTTCCTTTGCAGCAGTAATTAGAGCCTTTGAAGGCACACAGCCATAATGAAGACAGTCGCCTCCTAATTCTGAGTTCTTTTCTATTAATGCAACAGAGGCTCCAAGGCTGGCTGCCCCCGCAGCTACAGTTAAACCTCCTGCACCTGCACCAATGACAATTAGATCATATTTATTCATGAATAATCCCTCTTTCATCTTGATATTGGATTTTATAAAATGTAAAGTGTAAAATTCAACTGATTGATTACATGAAAGTAGTATAAGTTACTTTTTACGCTATTTCAGTAAGACACCTTACACGCAAGCAGAGTCTCCAATAAATAATATTTATAGGAGTAATCGATGTTACATCCATTACTATACTTTTGACCTATAATAATCCAAAAAGTAAAGAAAAAAGCAGGTGAATGCAATTGCTTGATACTCATGCTCGTAAATATGTACAGCCTTTTATCGGAAAAACAGCAGATGTTCTCTTAACATGGGGATTAAATGCAAACCAAGTAACAACCATTTCTTTTATGATCGGAGTCACTTCAGGTTTCTTTATTTACTTTGATTTCGCAGTCGTCGCGATAATTGTTCTTTGGTTCTCAGGCTTTCTGGATGCAGTTGATGGATCGATGGCCAGAAAAACTAAGAGCTCTGCATGGGGAACTCTCCTTGATGTAAGTTTTGACAGGCTCGTTGAAATCAGTGTAATTCTGGGTCTGGCGTTCCGATATCCAGATTCGATGTGGGCTCTTCTGCTTCTAAGTGTATCTATTATATATGCAATGACTATTTTCCTTACAGTAGGAGCTCTCTCTGAGAAAAAAGGAATTAAATCGTTTTACTATCAGGCTGGATTGGCTGAACGGACTGAAGGCTTCATTTTATTCTCACTAATGATTCTGCTTGCAGACTATTTAACTTTATTCACCCTGTTATTTCTGTTTGTTGAAGTATTCACTACCTTACAGCGGCTTGCAGAGGCTCGAAGAATTATGAGGGATATTTAACAAATTGGAACATTTTACATAAGCAAGCTGAACTAAACTACGCTTTGCGCGTTGTTATTCATTGGTTCAAGTGAGCTTAAGAAAAGTAAATTTGGCCCATCATTTCTGCTGAAAATCAATTTAAAGACGAGTAAGCTTAAAGCTTACTCGTCTTTATAATTGCTTATGCTTTTTTCCAGCTAGCGATCATTTCTACGTTTGCAGCAACAAGAGTTGTATAAATTGGACAACGAGTATCCACAATGCGTTGAAGTTCTTGCACTCGTTCTTCTGACTCGCTTGTCTGAACCTTAGCGTTTACTGTAATTTTTTCAAAATATGGACGAACCCCTTCTTCTCCCATCATTCCTCGGGGGTCTATCTCCCCAGTAACTTCGAATTCAATGCCTTGAAGATCAAAATTTATTTCTTTGGCAACAAAATTTGCAATTGCATTTTCACAACCGCTTAATGATATTAGAAGAGTTGCTAAAGGATTGGCACCCTTGTCTGTCCCTCCCATTTTATGCGGTTCATCAATCACAACTGTATGTTGGTGTGAAGAACCTCTAGTATTCATACCCTTTGAAGAAGCGGTAATTTTCTCGATCATTTTAGACATTTCATCTATCTCCTTTTCCTACTATTTTTAGTAATACCCAAGAAAATTCAACCAAATAAATCTCTTGGTGCTTGATATTCTTTTAAATAGCAAAACAAACTAAAGGTCAACAGCTAAATATTTGATGTTGCAACATTTATGCATTTTGTCTTAATATTTCACTGGATGACCCACAGCGAGGAATAGTCTTTTTTAAAATTGAGCCTGCTGCAGGTGAATAATACTTATAGCAAACTAGGTTTTCTGGAATCTCTTAATACCTATTATCAATGGAAAATATTAATGCCAACCGGTTGGTACAATCAAACATTAACATGGATTTAAAAGTTCTTACAATCTATTACGGTTCCTCTGTAACGCAGCTTACATTTTCAAGTGGAATTCGCTATATACCCTAAATGTTGATTATTATATTCATCTTCATTCTTGAAAAAATGAAGCCATGCAAACTCTGTTCAAGGATTTAAGAATTTCCTTTTTAATGATTCTCTAAGTATCTTTTGATTTTATTCTTAAATAAAACCGGTACAATAGTTAAGATTATAAAAAACGCAATGGCTGCTATAATAATCATATTGTTCTGCGATGCAGCACTGGAACCCAGGAAGTTATAAGCGAAGGTTCCAGGAATGATCCCTGCTACTGTTCCCGAAAAAAAATGTGAGAAGCGTACTTTAGAAGCACCAGCTGCATATGAGATTAAGTCAAAATTAAAAAGCGGAATTAAACGAAGCAAGAGCACTACAGTAAAACCATTTCCCTCTACTTTCTTTTGAATAAATGCAGTTTTACCTCCATTCTTCCACTGCCACTTTCCCTTCCCGATTTTTCGGGCAACAAAAAATGCCAAAGCTGCCCCTAAAGATGCCCCTGTAACAGTTAAAGCGGTTCCTAAAGCCGGACCAAAAGCCAGCCCGCCTGCAAGCGATAGAACGGAGGCAGGAAATAATATTAAAGGTCTGAATGTATATACAATTACAAACAAAACAGGAGCCCAGATTCCTATAGAAAGGATCTGCGCCTTTATTGCTTCTGGTGATAGATCAAGCACAGTCCTGTTGATTATAATAAGTACAATAATCAATAGACTGACCAACCCTATCTGAACCCATCTTTTTTTCATAAGCATCACCTTTTTTATGAATTTAACTCACTTATATCTTACAGTGCTGCCAGCATTCAGTTTTGTATGAAGGCTTACAGTGATTGTAATAATTGCTTAGGCGGTATATCTATCAATTGAAAAAAGAAAGAAGGATACAAAAGTATCGTCTTTTTGATTCTTCAAAAAGGTTAGTATTACTCTGACTTCTGAATCAAGTTTCGGTGATAGATCATCCCCCTTGTTTCATAGGATCACATGAACATTCCCGACAATCGATCTTGGCCAGGCATCATGCAGTTACACTTTTAGATAGGTATTACCGCATCTTAGTCATGCGGAATGTAAGAAAGGTTACTGTATTTTTGTATTTCCAAAGCTAAAATAACAGTACTTTGCTTTACGAAAGAAGGGCTATGCTCTAACATCCATCAACATATAAGTGGAGCTCATGTACATTCTCATCTTTTAGAATCTTGTTTAATTGGCAGCCAGTAAATATTTTGTTGTCCGCTCGTAATGCTGGAATGACAACTTCGCCGTTAATGGCTTGCAGCTCTGCCGCAAGCGATTTATGCTTTAAGATATTGCGTTCAATAAAAGGCAGTGAAAGGGAATTTAGCCGGCCTCTTACTTTATGACATTGTGAACAACCTTCTATCGTGTACAATAAAAGCATTGATCCTCCCTCCTTCCTAATTAGTTTACGATGACGTACTAATATGTGCAGTAAGGGAGATTACATTCAGAATGGAAGGAATAGAAAAATGGACAAATTAACTTTATTATCACACATAAGCTTATTCGATGAACTGCCTATGGAAGAATTGAAAGTCATTGATAAAATGAGTGAGATGCGTCCCGTAAAAAAAGGGACTATTATTACCTCACCCGACCAGCCGATACCAGCTCTTTTCCTCTTGAAGGAAGGACAAGTGCGACTATACAGGATGAATCATCAAGGAAAACAGTTCACTGTTGATATTCTTACTAGTGGAAATATTTTTGGTGAGACGTCTACTTTATCTTTAACAGACGATGATATATTTACTGAAGCAATGACCGATACTTATCTTTGTGTTATTGGAATTGTCGAATTCGAAAACTTTATCGAAAACAATCCTAAAATTGCTTTGAAGTTAATCAACATTCTGTCTCATCGATTAAAAGAAGTTTACACACTCAGTGAAAAAATTGCCTTGAATGATGTAAAATACCGCATATTGTTTCTCTTTTTGAAACTCAGTGAAAAAACAGGTAAACGGAAAAATGAATGGCAAACCATTAATATGAAATTGACTCATGCAGACATTGCCGGAATGGTTGGATCCACCCGGGAAACCACCAGTGCCATGATATCCACTTTAAAAAAGGAGGGATATATCAAAAAGGGATTGAAATGGTCTGTAAATGCGGATAAGGTGCAAGAAGTGCTTAAATTAGGTTAGCTGCCACATTGGTACTTAAAGGCATTTTTATCTATGCTTTCTACCAGTTGATAAATACTTTTAACTTCACCCCTATTTCATTTCTTAAATGTTTTAATAATAGGAAAGAAGGTTATCAAATGTTCTTAGAACTTTTGAAACCAATAAAGCGGAAGGGAAGGATGACTCTTGAAGCCTGAGATTAAGGCATTTATATTCGATGTATACGGAACACTTTTCGATGTTCATTCTGTTAAAGAAAAATGCGATGACATTTTTCCTGGTAAAGGATTGAGTATCAGTCAATCCTGGAGAAATAAGCAGCTGAATTACTTTTTTTAAGACAGTTAATGGGGAGGTACGAAAACTTCGAAGTGGTTACGAGAGAAGCACTAAGGTATGCTATTGCCCAAAATCATGAAGATTGGACTGCAGAAATCGAGGATAAACTAATTACTGCCTATTCAGAGCTGGCTCTGTATCAGGAAGTTAAAAAGGTATTAGCTGAACTAAAAATAAAAAAGCTATAATATTATCAAACGGTACAAACCACATGCTTCAGTCAGTGGTCAAAAATGCAGGCATAAATCATTTTTTTCATTCGATTTTGAGTATTGATGATGTAAAGCAGTATAAACCAACTGCAGCAGCCTATAATTACGCATTGATTCAATTAGGATTTCAGAGAGAGGAAGTTCTTTTCATGTCCTCTAATGGGTGGGACATTTCGGGTGCGAAGAATTTTGGATTTCATACCGCTTGGATAAATAGAAGCAATGCTCCTTCAGAAAAGCTGGGGTTAGCGCCAGATTCTATTTATGAAGATATAACAGGCATTCTTGAATGGAAAAGTCAAGAATAATGATGTTTACTATAGATAAATGAGCAGTAAAACACTGTCGCTTCTCTTCAGAGGACGATTCATAGATTGAGGACAATAAACTAAAGCTTGCTCTTTTCTTGGCTTTTAAATTTAAAAGTCAGCTGACCTATGTCAAATGAAAGACTCTATTAGTCTGTTTTAATAGATTTGCCTGAAATTTCGATGAGGCTTAATATATGGATCACTATTTTATTCTTACACTCCAACAAGTCGAGATTAGCCATCAGCAGCAGATTACTTTTTCCGCTGAACGGATCACTGTGACTAAGCACAGTGATCTCCCTTCGGCTGTTATACACCTTCCCGTTACACCTCTAGTTTCCTCGATAAGTGAATAAACCTTTCCTAACATGTAGAAATTTCCAGTTGGATTTTTCTCCCTTTCTTCATTCGACAATTTCTGACTATTCACCTTTGCCCCTACAGAAAAATTAATTCTAATAGTGTATATAACCAATTATCAGAGCTTAAGTATTTCTCCATCAGGTATTCCTGCCATTCGATCAACCCCTACCAGCCGCTCCCCATCAAACTCCATCCGGTAAACATCCGGTTTGGTTGTGCTTTTCAAGAATTCCAAACTATAGAATTTTTGATTGAAATAACCCATCATCAATGTCATGACTGCTCCATGAGTACCAACGACAATTCTTTGTCCGGCATATGTTACCAATATCCCCCTTAACTGCTTCACTGCCCTTCGTTGACAGTCAGCGTTGGATTCTCCCCCATCCAATGCATAGTCAGGTTCTGAAAATGATTGTTCTAAGAGTGGTAGTAACTCCTTGTCCGCCAACCTTTTGTCATCGGCGGTAAAAACCCTTTCTTTAAGATCCTCAAATTCTACCACTTCTTTTTCTATTAATTTTCCAATTGGCTCAACAGTTAAAACGGAGCGTTTATAAGGACTGGAAACAACTGTTTGTATGCCTTCTCCTTTTAATACTTCCGTTATTTTATGGACATCTTCTTCCCCTTTTCCAGTCAATCCTCTTAACCTTTCATGACCCTCCTTTGGTGAATCTCCATGCCTGACCATATAGATAAAGGTCCTCATTTCCTCTCCTCCATTTATGTTAATTAATTTATAAATATAAAATAACATACCATTCTTATGGAATTTCATAGTAACATTAACACAGGAAAAAAGTTTTTTGAATTTTTTGAACCAATTAACCATTTTTTCTATCTAATGATAAACGACCAAGAAATTGCCGGAAGGTGTTTTTTTCTAGAAAAAAACTGATAAAGAAAGCGAAAAAAGGACATCATCCCATCCTTTATTCTATTAATGAAAGAGAATGAATCGACTGCAACAGAATTAATGATTGCAGATGAAGCACACGGTATTATGAAAAAGGAATTTATCGAACGTGCTGTAACACTGGGAGCTCCTCCTTTCCGTATATTCAAAAAACACCTGCTTCCTCACCTGCTGCCCAGGCTGTTCGTCATCGCACACTTGGGAATTTTTCAAATCTATTTTGGAGGAACTTCCGTCTGCTATGATATCTACTGCGACCCTCCTATGCCGATTGCCAATGAATGGTCCGGCCTGCTGGGAATGTATATCAAACAGATCAATTACCAATGGTGGCTGGCAGCAGGACCTCTAGCCTGCTTTACGATAACCATTCTGGCCATAAACAGCATGGCAGCCGGAATTGATAAGGGTTTGACACCGCCTAAACCATACAAAAAAAGGTTCTGGAGCAGAAGAAAAATAGAGTCCAATCAAGTGACTTCCCTATCTGTAGATGAGGGTTTATACGGACGGAGGCCATTGTCCAGAGAAGAGGTTAATAAAGGCAAAAGGACAGTGGAATCTTTCCTCTTGTTGATATTTAACGAGTGTTATCAAGTCTTCATAGCTTTCATAATGAGGAAATTGGGTCTTTTCATAAGCTTTTCATAGCTTTCAGGTGCTTGAATTTTAAAATTGTTCGTCGGCCTGGGTTCAATCATTTCTTTAAGTATAAAAAAAGAGGCTGTTTTCGTCACAATCTCTTGAAGCGGTCTACGGTAAAATGCGACTTCGAAATCTTTCCCCTCTTTATTCCAGATATCTATAATCAATTGTGTTGAAAAGTATTCTGTGTTCTCAAGAATGGTGCTGTCCATCATAGGGTGGTGAATGGAGAACAAGAAACCCCCCTTTGTTTTAAGTAATCTTTGTACCTCACCGAAGATATGATCCCAGTCTTTAAGATAGTGAAGAGTTAAAGAACTAATTATGTAATCAAAGGATTCATCTGGGAAGGGCAATGGCTTTTCCAAATCCAAGCACAGTACCTCGGCTTTTTCTCCCACTCTCCTTTTAGCAGAAGCCGCCATTTCAGGACTTAAGTCAACAGCAACCACATCTGCTCCGCGGTTCACCAACTGCTGGGTATACCAGCCGGCAGCACACCCCGCATCCAGCACCCTTCTATTTCTAAGATCGACTGGAATTTGCGCCAACATTGAAGGTCTCTCATATTCACTGTTGTAAATACTCTGGGTATCTATTGAATTTTCATATACGCTTGCAAGCTCATTAAAAGACTTCTTTACTTTCTCTTTCAAATTCACACCTCTTTCTCTATCTTACAATCTACATTAATAAGTTTACTCTTACTGCAGCAGAAAGGAATAAACAATTGTAAGTAGAAATTCCTCAGATTCCTCTTAACTTCCTTGCTAAAAGTGAATTCACTTATAATAATGCCGTGAATTTCGAAATTCATATTAAATAGCAACAAAGTTTAGTAATAGATCCAAGATTTAAGACATAGACTTAGCTCCTTCTTTTTTTCCTATCCCGTACCCTATCGAGATTCCCAGTACAAGTATAAAAACCATGACAGGATCAAAATCACCTGTAAACAAACCCCAAACAATCCATCCTGTTATAACTCCAAGAACAACCAAAAATATTGCCTTCAATTTAATTACCTCCTCTTTAAGCAGGCATTTTATTGTATCACCCTGCTCTTTTTTCAAGACAGCTTACGTTCTTAGACTCATATAATATAATTAATTATGGTATGATTATCCAAAAGTGATAAGGAGATGTATTGATTTGATGCTATTTGGAGATTTTATTTTTTCAGGTTTCATTCTATTATTATTAATTCTCGGAGCTGTCTCATTCTTCCTTTTTGTTCGGAGATTGCTTGTGAACAGCAGCATGAATAATAACTATAATGAAGATATAAATAACAAATTAGATAGAGTCATTGAGCTGCTTGAAAAACAATCAAAGTAAGTGCAGCAATGGGTACATTAGCGGGACAGCACTTTTATTTCTCCCCGCTTTTTAAAGCGTCAATATACTGTTTCGCTTCTACTAATGAAAGACCCAGGGTTTCTCTGACTTTTTTTACGGCTTGCACATCCTGGCCTTCGCTGATCAACTCTCTCAATTCCTTATTGATTGGTTTGTCAGGAACCCCTGTCTTATCTGCAAGCTGGTATATCACATATTTCATCCCTCTAACTCGGCCATCAAGCCTTATGACTGTGACAAGCAAATAGATTAGAATTGATACTATCAGAAAATCCATAAAATTGTACTCCACTTGAAACGACTCCTTTCATTCAATTCCAAATTATAGGATCCTTGTCTTTTTTCCGTCGCTGATTTTAAAGTGAACGTCCATCGAAGAACCTCCACCTACACGGTTCTCAATATGAGACACATCAAGCAATTCTTCCAATTGGATTATCTCTTTACTATTGGGTTGCAGCGTAATACTATATGGCCCATTTACATTCATCAAGGATACCAACCGGATATCCTTTTTCATGTAAAAGGAATCTAAGAATTCTATTTCAAAGGTCACTGGTCTGCCGCTGCGATTATGTAAGTTGAGCTTACATTCACCGTTCATTGTCTCCTCACTCTCTGATTCAAAATCACAGGTGCCATTTCCGTAGTATGAGATGGCATCAATCCCCCTTGCGAACGTTTCCTGGTAAACAATAACAAGAAGCAGCGGCATCACTGTATAAACAAATGCGGTAATTACTACTGCTCGAAAACGAAATTTTTCCAGCCCCTTTACTAGTAAAACCATAGCAACGATGAATAAAACAGATCCAACTATGGCGAGGGGATTATACCCATCTGCCTCTGTGATCGGGAAGGACATAAAAGTGGTGCGTGCCTCGAGCATTTGGTTATTAGGAAAGGGGAAAAATAAGAACATACAAAAACAAAAAATGACCGCCGAGCTTATGAGTGCCAGCTTATTTTTTACCACGATGTCCGCCTCCCTTTAAATAATTCTTTCAGTCTTATCCCAAAGCAGTATAAAATCCTTGAATGGATACATAACCAGTAAACAAAAATACCGCAGCAAAAAGGAAACTTTTAGATCTCTTTTATATTCCTCTATTCCTAATGTTATCATTAATAGACTTACGAACAGTATCCTTATAGAGTTATAGGTGTAATCTCCAGTAAAGGAGTCCGTATGCTGCAAATATCAGCACTATACTACGTATAGTTTAACGCAGTACCGTCAACAAATTTCACTCCTTTTCTGACCCCGATCAGTTCTGCCGCATTTGCATCCGGTATACAAAGTATCCAGCGAGATTTAACACAATGGTTACTAGGAGCAGCACAACTGAAATACTTACCAATGAACCGCTGGTATCCATTATGGCAGACCAATCCTGAATTTTTACGAGGTGATTTTGGTACATGATCTGGAAACACAGCGACATTGCACAGGCACTGATACTCACAACAGCATTTGTTCCCCATTTTTTAAAATCATCACTTTTATAACCCATTAAATAGACTATAGGAAGAATCCATGCTAGGCATCCGAGGATGAGGCTTCCCGCATTTAGCAGACTGATCATGTTATAAGCCCCCATTATCATTTTTTAAATTAAAAATTTCCTATTTTAATTACCGAGACCCAATCTAAGGAGCACCTCTGGTGAATTCGTCCATGAAGTCCATCACCAAAGCATAGACAACAAGACTGACTGGTAAAAGGTTGCCTGCCAGCGCAACCAGCCTCTTAATCATTTTTTCCCTGCTGAACAAGGAAAGGATGCTGAGTGGAATACCAAACATGGTCAGATAAAGCACGATGACAAATAATTTAAGCGGTGTTATTATGGAAAGCATAAATACGGCAATTGAAACCAGGGCTATACAAAATGATATGTCTGTAATTATTTTCAAGTTTTTCCTTTTCAGGTCTATCACCCTTTTCTGTTGTAAATTGACGATGTATAAATGGTAACTTCCATAAATTCAATTAAAGATCCGATTCTTTTTCCTCAACTTTAATTTTAAGCAAGAGGACGGTTTCTCCTTTTTTGATGATGCTGTTAACTGACACCTCATCTTGATAATCAATGGATCTCATTGAGTGCCCTGAAGACTCTCGATAGGCAGCCAGAACCTTTGTCTCTCCCAACTGCAACTTTACTTCCTCTTCACCAATCGCATAGTCCCAGGATGACATCATACCTTGATTAAAATCTCTATCTACTTTTTCCGGAGCTGACTTTACACCTGGACCATAAAGAAATACCATTGCATTTTCCCCATCCGGATTGATCATCCCAAACCCCAGATTCCCTTTTTCTACTTCTACAGGGCTGTTTCCGTATGATAATTGAGTTAATGGCTCAGGATTCTTCTCTCCATTACTATAGCTTTCCACCCAAAGTGTCACCCACCTTTGATCTGCTTCTGGTAAGTGAAACTCAAAATCAAATACAAATCCTATTGCCAGTTCATCAAAAGTTTTTTCGTAATCAGAATCTGTATGTTTGGAGATTGTAGGAGAATCGAGATTGGCAGAACACCCCGCACATATAAGGACTGCCAGGAAGACGTTAAATAAATGACCCTTTTTCAAAACAAACTCCCCTCTCTATATTCCCTTTTTCTGACGGGATTTCTGCACTCTGGTAAGGCATTTGGAAAGTTCCCTTAATCCGATAAGCGCCCCTTCTCTTATCGATATTAATAAAGTTTATCCGTTAGTAACCCCATTATCAGTATGTAAAGGGCGTGCAGAAAGTAAATGAACGTGTATGATACCCCGATAAATCGTGTTGCAATTCCATGCTCATCAAATGGACTTATTGAAATGGCAGTTAACAAGAGACATACTGGTGAGGTTATAAGTAAGATTACCCTGGCGATAATTCTTTTTTCTTATTTCTTTGAGTAGGCTAAAAAAACAGGACTGATATCACAAAAGTTGTTTATATAAAGTTTGACACTGGTATAAAAGAATGGATTTCCGCTCCAGGTGCACGACTCCGCGGAGCGGGAGTTGAGCCTCCTCAGCTGCGCTTCCGGGGTCTCATCTGTCCCGCTAGTCCCGCAGGAGATCCCACACCTTCCGCTCCAATCCTCTAATGAAAAGGCGTGTATCGTTCAACATAAGTTCATAGAATTTTAAGCTCCATAAAGAAAAAAGTTAAATAGAAGCAAGCAACATGCACCTGTTGTTCCCTACTCTTTCTTATTAGGATATTTTAATACTTTTTTGACACCAAACAGGTTCTTTGAAATCACTTGATTGTTCTTATTTCTTTTTTAATGAAACAGACATGAACAGTCTTTATGGTGTTTTCTATACCCTTCCCATCTATTAATTGACGAATAATCACACCAAAAAGTTTCATTTATCTGACAAAAGACTCCCTATCCGAAATAACCGAGTTAAAATCCCCTTCCCCTAAAGAAAGAATAATGTAGCTCTAAAGTATTTTTTGTAAAATAAACCAGACAATATGACAAGTTGACTTTACAAAATGACAAGCAGACTGTACAATGACACTGAAGAGATGGGAGTGATGATATTGCTGGTTAATCGTGTGAAAGAATTCAGAGCCCGGTTTGATCTTACTCAGGGTCAGCTTGCCGAAAAAGTTGGCGTGACGAGACAAACCATCGTGTCATTGGAGAAAGGGAGTTACATACCTTCTTTGCTTCTTGCCATGAATATTGCGGAGGTCTTCAATGAACCAATAGAAGTGATTTTTTCGAAAAGGGAGGAAGAAAATTGAAATTATATCTAATTGTTTTACTGAGGTCTTTGCTTTTCGTGTCATTAGCCGTAATGGTGTACGATGTGGTATGGGTCGAACAGCAATTTGAGCTGTTGGGAAGAGGTTATATCGACGGTTTTTCAACGAACGTTAATAATCTGATGGGACAAATCTTTATGATTCTAACGGCCATTTTGGTTATCTTAAATGCAATACAAATGTTCTCCATGAAGAAAAAGAAACAAGCCAAGGTCGAGGATTATATACTGCCGGAATATGATGCTTCTGATGAAAGAACTGTTGAAATCACCGGGAGAGCCGTACGGTTTGCTTTCGGATTTGTGTTACTATTTTCGTTTTTGATCCTGGGCTCCTACATGTTCATCCCGACTTACTTTCTTGATTTTGCCTGGTATCCCATGTTTACAACCGCATCTATCCCAATTGCAGGGCTGATTGTCTATCTGATTTCATTTAAAGTGCTTTATTCCCGCTAAAATGGAGACCTGGATGACAGAACCTGATAAAGGGCCACTCACCCTGCCCCCTGCATCAGGTTCTGTCATTTTCAAAGGCTCTTTTCGTAAACTTTGAAGCTTTTTGATAAAAATTCCTTAGGGTGAGGCCATTATTTGCCGGCAGCATCCCATTAAGCAAGGAAGAAAAGAGCTACTCCCTCTGTTGAAAGAGAGAAAATTTAGTATCCTGGGAAAAATCCGGCTCTTGGGATTTTTCCGAAAGCAACAAAATATGCGAAAACAGCTTTTCAAAACACTTACAAGCGTTTAGTGATGAACGCCCCCACACCAATCACTATATAGACGCCCATTAAACAAACAATCAACATGCCCGTTTCAATCATTTGAACGCCCATCGAATAGAGTAATATAAGCACTGCACCGCTTCCGATAAGGAGAGCATAAAGTACAACCATTAAGTACCGCTGCATCAGAATTAAACTTCTTTCATCAAAACTAGGAACGTTTCGTCTGTGCTTTTTCATTAACTTGGTATATAGCAAAAAGATTAGAAAGCCGCCCGCTGTTCCTCCAACGACTGAATAAGCCAGAGAGTAATCATACTCTCCTGTTTGTTTACCAATTATAAATATCCCTAAAAAGCCGCCAGCCATAATACACATCATTATAAAAATCCAGGCCAGTATTAATGCCTTTTTATTTTTCATCCTTCTTCCCCCTTGTTTCCTCAAGATAAAACATTTCCTCAATGGGTACATTAAAGTACTGTATTAATTTCAGCGCCAATTCCAGACTTGGATTATATTTATTCTTTTCAATCGCATTTACCGTTTGCCGGGTGATTTGTAAATCCTCGGCCATTTTAACCTGCGTTACCCCCTTCTTCAACCGAATTTCTTTTATATGGTTGATCACTTTCATGCTTAGCCCTCCAATAGGAAGTAAAGATATCTTTACATATAGTATAAAAGAAATAAGCAGGTGTGTAAAGATATCTTTACATACCTGCTTACTAAAATTTTTATTTTCCTAACATAGGATTGTTTGTTTCATCGGCCGGAAGTACTCAAGCATCTTATTTTACCAGAGTATTGAATTCCGTCTTTTCCCTATCCCTCCCGGCTGCTGAACATATATTCTTTCGTTTTTGCTGAAATATTATTCACCAGGCTGAGGGCGAGCAAGGTTCCGAGAACGGAGCTTCCCCCATAGCTGAGCAGTGGCAGAGGTATTCCCGTAATTGGCACCAGCCCAATGACCATTCCAACATTCTCAAAGATATGGAAGGTCAGCATGGCAACCACTCCGGAAACAATCAGGCTTTCGAACTCTCCTTTATTCCTCAGAGCTACCGAGACAATCTTAAAGATGAGCAGGAAATACAGGCTCAGAACGACGGATCCCCCAATGAATCCAAATTCTTCTCCAATTACGGTGAAGATGAAGTCAGAGTGGGCTTCCGGTACAATGACCTGCCCTTCATTAAACCCTTTTCCAAAGAAGGTGCCCGACCCTGTTGCAAGGATTGATTGTTTCAGCTGATAGCCAATTCCATGCCCGAACCCAAATGGGTCCAGCCAGGAATGGATTCTATTCATCTGATAGTCATCGAGGACCTGTAATAAGAAATCTGAATTATAGATGTAGATATAAACCAATCCGGAAAGCATCAGAACAGTGACCGCAATCAGCAGGGTAACCAGCTTCCAGTCTATCCCCGAAAGGAACAGCATCCCAGCTGCAATACACATGACGACCATGCCTGTTCCGGCATCCGGCTGTATCAGGATTAAGGCCAGCGGGACCAGTGTGATGCCAAACGTCTTTAGAATCAGGAGAAAATCCGATTTTAACGTTCTCATGTCTCGATTTTCATTATGCCTGCTGATGACGGAGGCTAGAAATAAGATCAGGAACACTTTCATAAACTCGGACGGCTGAAGTGAAAATCCGGGAATGGAGAACCAGGCTTTAGTCCCTTTGATTTCAGGAGCAATGGTTTCCGGCGAAATCATGAGGACAAACAAGGAAAGAACTCCTAAAAAGTACAAGTATGGAGAAAGCTTCCGAAGCTGTTCAAAATCAAACAGGTAGACTATGGAGGTAACTATTAGTCCAGCAAAAAACCAGATTGCTTGTTTGATTGCAAAATTGTCTCCGTAGGGAAGATATTTTTGCGAACTGTATATAGACGCACAACTGATAATCATAAAAAGCATGATTAAAAACAGCAAATCCAAATCAATATTCTTATAATTGCGGTTTTCCATGATAGCATTAATCTCCTTAATAGATGAACACTTAGAAGTCATTTATTTACTTCTACTTTATTAGACGAAGAAGAACAGCAAGAAGTTTCGACGAATTTCACAATTGTAACAGAAAGGACAGAACGTCAAATTCAAGTGAAACCCCAAAAAACCGGAACACTTCCTCTTTCCCGGTTTTCGCTTGTTTCTAATTTTTTTTCTCTCTGTTATAAATACTCTTCATTCAAATAATTAGCAGTTTAATACCCCGCAACCCACAGCATAAGAAAAATCAACATTATGGAAGACCAAACAAGAATTGAAAACTTCGACTTGCTTCGGTCATTCTTAATGAACCTGATCCCAGTTATTTCAACGATTGCACCTGCAACTAACAAGGTTATAAAGATATACCATGCTGTCATTTACTCCACTCTCCTTATGTTCATTATTGTTCTGGTGCAGCGGCATTATGAGCACACATCTTCATAAAATCAGCCTATTCTTTAGCCTTCTTCCAAACAAATCTTCTTCCCACTAAGCGAAAACCGGCGGATTCGTACAGTCTATTGGGAGCAGGGTGATTTTCCGCCATGGCTGTGTAAACAGTTGCTTTATTAGCTCCTAAATCTTTTGCCGCCTTTAAGAAAGAAACTAATAGCGCTTTACTGATGCCTTTTTTCCTGAACTCATGAAAACAGGAGACGGCCTCTATGGTAGCTAATTTGTTTTTCTCATCGTACCGTCCGCTGCAGAGAGCTGCTACTTTTTCACGGGGCCCAATGACAACTAAATCCAGCTGGGGCGATATGTGGATGTTTCATACATTCTATTAAATATCTCCTCATTGAACTCTAAGCCATAGCAAAGTTTATAAGCTTTATAGACCTGTATAGGATTGTTCAACTCCGGAACAGATCTGATAAAAAAATCCGAAGGCAGAGGAATCTCCGGAGTAACTGTACCAGAAAATTCAAAATCTCTTCTTATCCAGTACTCCTCCGATTTCACATACTCCATGTTCACTAGAAATTCCTCAAAATCACTATCATTCTCATACACTTCCCATACTCTATAACCGCAGCCATCGATAGATTGCTGTTCCCCTGCTACAACCATATCTTTAAAAATATACCTGTACCCAGGCGCAAGACAAAAGGCATCTTCCTCGAGCAAGCCTACTAACTGTTCCCCATTAAACCACAGCAGAACATCCTTCAATGCTTCGTCTATACTTTTCACCGGTTCTGCCAAGCCCCTTGAAAGGGCAGTTTGAAATTCAAATAAGGTTATATTATTATCAAATCTTGTTCCATAAGTTTCATAAGTCCCCTCCAAAAAAGTTAAGATTCTTTGAAAGTCATTGATATCTTGGTATTTTCTATATGTAATTGACATGGTCAGCCCTCTACTTTCATTTATCGCGTTCTTACTACCAATTATTCAAAAAGGGTACTATGAGCAATGGCTTACTCAATACCGCAGTTTACAATCAAAATCACCCACTGGTGGTTGACTTGCTGCTCGAAACCTCTCTTACCGGCCTCGGTATAAAAGGCTCACTGATTGATTTCATCAGCAATTAATCCACTTTGAAAAATTTCAAGAAATCAGCGGAGAAATTCCGCTGATTTTAGATTATTCATGTCCTTCAAAGGTAAAACGCCTACTTAAAACAATGGTGATCAGTCCCGCAATGTTAAGTAAAAACATCGATAAATAATAAATCGAACTGCTTCCACCTAACAGATATGAAGAGTATCTAGCCGCATTGAATAATAAAATGATGATGACTACTGAAAAAGTGGTTCTATTCATTAGCAAAAACTCCTTAATACTGTGAATTTTTCTATCCTTTCTCAGTAATGCTTCTCAAAGTATGAAACACTATACTTAGCATTAAGGTGCACTCTTATCCTATACCAGTTTTACGGATAGTTCTTTAAAAGGTTTCATTTCTCCTGAAAAATAATACATGTCCCAGTAAGCCAAAAGGCTGCTCCCTCATTCGCGGAACAGCCACTTCCTTATTTCACAATCAATACCGGACATTCTGCTCGTTTGGCAACCTTATGGCTGACACTTCCCAATACAAATTCCTGCAGTCCGTTCAACCCGCGGCTCCCAATAATCGCAATGTCAATTCCATTATTATTGATATAATCCACAATTTCCGGACCAGGTTCTCCGTGCAGGATGGTCAGTGTATAGGAGACTCCCTTCTCTTTCGCAAGCTTTTCCACATCCCTCATGCGTTCAATCCGGGTATCACCAATATTGCTTGTATTCCAATTAGAAAGAACATCTGACTTTGCCCGGTCGTGGTCCACGACATATACCACTTCTACCGTTGACCCCTCACTGCATTTGGCAATGTGTACGGCGTTTTCCGCAGCGCGTTTTGAATGCTCTGAGCCATCCGATGCGAGTAAGATTTTTTTGTACACTCTTATTCCCCCTCAATGTGATCCAAGTTTGTTCGCCAGGTTCTTAACTAATTCTGTACTTTTTTCATTAATCCTTTTACATTCACAGGAATACCTATGAATAACCTCAAAAAATCCGCATAAACAGGCTATTCTATAATTCAGATCAGCACTGCCCGGCTCTGCTGATCTATTGAATTGCTTCATAGAATTTTTCATGGAAACAATTTCACAAAACATAAAAGGTTTACCCTAGTTAAAGAGTAAACCTCATAGCAAGCATTCATATGTAGAGTAGTTCGCAAATACTCAATTAAATTTTATTAAAAACCTCCACCATGACCTTTCATCCCTCTATCCGTCTCAAACCCTAAATAACGGGTGCCTTGAAAGGTCAGCTTCCCATAATCTTCTTCAGACAGCTGGCCGTATTCTTTTCCCGATACGTTGAACTCGCTCCGGTCACCGCTTTCAAACTCAAAAGTTACAAAATATTTAGTATGAGAACTGGAGGAATGATGGTGATGAACATCCTGGTTAGAATGAACACTGGATCTTCTGGTAACATCGGTACGTTTCGATTTCACAACAGCCTGCACGTTTAGTCTGGGTGACTGTTCATTTTTATTCCACTGACCAATTCCTTTGATAGCCGTAAATAAGATACCGCCAATAGTTACAACAAAAATGATCCCAATAAATACAGGGACAATTTGGAACATGATGTCTCCCCCAGCAACTGGATCAGACATGATAACACTCCTTTCTATACCTATAATTTCTTTCTACGAGTGAAAGTTAAAATTGGTTTCAATTTAGGGCTTTTTTCTTTAGCTTAGTTGGATTCACCATGCCATAGATAAATAAAAATCTACTCGTTGCTTTCATAGGAATCGTCACTTTCCTGATCAAAACCGTTTTCCTTCTTTTCAAGAGCATCAACCCATGCTGGCTGCTGATCGTCCTGATTTTCATTGTAGATTTCCCTGGCATTCTTCTCTTTCATGTACGATTTTAAATCATGGATATCATTGTTGTTTCCGATGATATTCCCAAGGCCCTGGTTGTGTTTTTTATTGCTTCTGAAATTAGTGGGGAAATTGTAGCCGAAATTGACAGCAGAGGCATCTTCAATTGTGCCGATGTGAATGTCTCTAAAAGTAAAATCTGTTGGCGGAGGAACAGTGTTTGTTGATGGTTCTATGGATTTTTCTCCTTCAAGAAAATACGGGATCTCTTTGCCATTGATTTTGATGAGGATGTCCTCTTTTGGATGGACGCTGGCTGTATCCTTGGGGGATTTGATGCGGTTCGTCCCTATAGGTTCAGGTTTCTGTTCAAACGTATTACCAATATTTAATGATCCGCTCAACTCTTTGATATCGATTGTATCCAGCTGGTAGATCATTTTTTCCAAGTTCAGTGTTTCAATTCTTTCAATCTCCAAATGGACCGTTTTTTTATTACTCTCAATGGCTTTTTCTAAACGATCCAGCCTCTTGTGAAGGTCCTGCAATGATGATAAAATTGCATCCTCTTTAGAAGTCATACGTTTCATCCTTTATATGAATTTGCACTCGCCACCCCCTCCTGCATACTATAAGGGGAATTCACTTTATTGTTTAAGGAGGCAGATATGAACGTATTTTCAAACAGTCCAGCCATTCACTTTGACTCCCTCGATGTTCGTACGATTGAGAATAACTCAGGAATCTTCATCGGAAGAAACCGGCATCTGAATTGGCGTTCAGTTGAAATAAGCCGTTCCGGTTTTGGCGGCATTTATGGTAGAAAGAATGATCATTCTTCGAGTGCATACCTTGTCCTAAAAGAAGATGGAAATAATAAAGTAAATCTTAAGTAGAGTGGCCGGTTTGATTTTCTTCCTTGAATACGAGTGAGCTATTACTGGACAATGTGTTGCCGTTTCCCTTAACATTCCCTAACCCTTCCGCTTTCCCTGAGCTTTTAATCCATTTGTATTGAAGGTTTTCTCCATAAAAAACGCCCGATCCATTGATGACTCTGTCAATCTTCAGCCTCTCAAAACGGATTTTAGCCATTTTGCATCCCCCTCGATACTTCTGTCCTTTATGTTATAGATATTTCATTTTTAAAGAAGTATGCCCTTTCCACTCAAAGAGAAAGGAAATCTGGAAATAAAATAATCCTACTCCAAAAAAACTGGAGCAGGACAGCTGTGGTTGTCTTTGGAAAGCTTGCCTGTCGGGGCTGACCAAAGCGCTTCCGCTTTTGTTTCGTCCAGCTGCAGCGCCTAGCCCCTCGGGGTCAAATAACCCAAAGAGAATAAAAGGAAAGACCGCCTTTTTTCTCTTTGTAACATTTGCCTGTCGGGGTTGACCAAGGCGCTTCCGCTTTTGTTCTTAACTTTGACTGACGGGTTGGTTCGCAGCTTCCTGGTACTGTGTAAAATCAGAATCAATAAGATCATTATCGTTTATGACGGTGACAATATTGGAGGAAGTATTTTGATATCCGGCGATTTTGCCGAATCCAAAATTATTTTTCCTGTTCACCTGCCAATTGGTCTGAGTATTTTCACCGGTAAAAATACCGGAATTAGAAGAAACAGAAGAGATTGTAATATTACTGAATTGTATATTGATGGCTTTCATGTGGTTACACTTCTTTTCTTATATTTGAGAGGTCGGCTGCAGGTTTATTCCTTCAGGCTGAGCAATAGGTGTATCCACAAAATCTGGATCATTAATCACACTGGAACAGCCGAAGACAACTGAATTCACATAATTTCCGATCCCGGCATTCATTTTTCCTTGCGAGTTCCAATCTGGCTGGCTGTTCTGTCCTGAAGCCACGATGGAATTTGAGGACATGCTCAGCACATTAATCTGATTAAACACGACACAAACAGGCATGATTTTCTCCCCCAATCCTTGGATGGTTACTGTATGTATATGTTTGTTTCAATGTAATGTGACAGGAATGGCTGGTGACCGGACAAGTTGAACTAACCTCCCTTAATGGATGGCTAATTTCGCATACATTGTTGCATTCGGAAAAATCCCAAAAGCCGGATTTTTCCCTGGATACTAGGCCTTTTCGCTCTAAACGAAGAGAGAAGCTCTTTTCTCTCTTATTTAAAAGGATTTTCCGGGTTAATTACGGTTCTATCTTTCGCAATTAATATCAAATAGCCACAAAGTTTACGAAAAGAGCCTAATGGATAAACCGAACGCCGCCGGACATATTAAGTATATTCCTTCTGTAAGGGTGAGACTTATGAAAGTACAACGTGATCATCTGTTGGATGTCAGGCTGATTGAAGACCATTTATTTGCCTTGGATGCTAAGGGCTGGTTCCGCTATGAATTTTTAACACCCGAATGGTTCCTGCTGCTGGGTTTTTTTACAGTACCCTGGATTATCTGGTTTTTCTTGAAGAAAAGAAGACTTTTGGTGGAATCTATCCTGTTTGGGGTTATTGTGATGCTGATTACCCTTCTATTGGATACTGTGGGTTTGCAATTCAGGCTCTGGGAATACCCAATTGAATTTGTACCAGTGATTCCAAGAGCCTTCCCATTTGATATATCCATGGTACCCGTCCCTTATATGCTTATGTGTCAATATTTTAAAACGGGGAAATCGTTCGGCGCAGCACTTGTTATTATGGCGGCTTCCTACGCGTTTATTGGCGAGCCATTTTGTGAGTGGCTATCCCTCGTTCATTATGTGAATTGGCACTACTTCTATTCTTTCGTTTATTACATTCTTCTCGGAACAGGAATTCGATTTCTAATTATCAAAATTACGAAGTATGAGGCTAGGGCTCAAGGATGACAAAATTCTTGCCCTTTTTTATTTCAACAGGCTGCTGCCCTGCCTATGGAAGTTTTTTAAAATAGTTCCACAACTTTTTAATCTAATTGACAATGATTATCATTATTAGTATATTATAAAGGATGATCGTTGGTGATAATGATTATCAATATTATTTAGAAAAGAGGAATTATAAGTTGAAGAAAATAGTCATCTCAATCATTCTGCTGTCGGTGTTCTTCTTGAATGCCTGCGGAAATGCCGAAACATCCAGTGTCAATAATTCAGCAGCATCGGAAAACGAATCAGCTGTTGAGGAAGATACAGCAGAAACAATTACATATGAATCTGAAACAGGACCTGTTGAAGTTCCGGCAAATCCTAAACGGATCATTGCCCTCTCAAGCGCTCCAAATGTGCTGGCACTTGATGGCCAAATTGTCGGTGTTGACGAATGGACAAATACCAACCCGCTGTTTCAAGAGAAATTGGATGGAATTGAAGTAGTTTCAGATGAGAGTATTGAAAAAATTGTGGAACTCGAGCCTGACCTTATCATTGTTGGTTCTCATTCGAAAAACATAGATAAGATGAGCGAAATTGCCCCTACTGTTGCCTTCACATGGGGGAAACTGGATTACTTAACGCAGCAAGTCGAAATTGGCAAGCTCCTAAATAAGGAGCAGGAAGCAAAAGACTGGGTGGAAGATTTCACAGCCCGTGCTGAGGAAACCGGCACAGCTATCAAAAATAAAATCGGTGAAAATGCAACAGTTTCTGTCTTTGAATATGATGCAAAGTCAGCTTACGTATTTGGAGATAACTGGGCAAGAGGAACTGAATTATTATACCAAACGATGAAACTGGAAATGCCGGAAAAGGTTAAAGAAAATGCACTGGGGCCGGGATATTACACATTAAGCGCAGAACTTCTTCCCGAGTTTGCAGGAGATTACATCGTCCTCAGCAAAAATCAGGATGGTGACGGATCATTCCTGGAAACTCAAACATGGAAAAACATCCCCGCCGTTAAAAATAATAGAATCATAGAACTGGATACAAAAGCCATAACATATAGTGACCCCATCACTCTTGAATATCTGTTGGATATTTTCAAAACAGAATTTCTAGAAAACATGAATTGATGCTGATTTATATGAGTCAAAAAGACACTGGATTCTTGTAATCTCAGTGTCTTTTTTTCGATAAGAGGTAATAGGCTCACCGGACGAAGATTCAACTGCCTGGTATGGGATCATCCCCCTCCCCAGAAAGGATTTACAGAAGCTCCAGCCTGCATTGCGATGCAGCATTTTATCTCTTCAGTATCCACATTCACCACTAAATGCAAAAACCCTCAAACTGCCTGACACTTTGTCATCTCTATCACTATCAAGAAAGCCTATTTAATTCAGAAGCAGAGAAACACATAGTTTTCTGAGAACAAAACACTAGTATTCTGAATAAACTGTAGGAGGAAAGGAGTTGACTGCTTTGCCCATCATAAAAATCGAGAATAGGAAAGATTTGCAGCCTGAAGTAATGAAACATATAAAGCAAACGGATTATGTGATAGACATCGGCTGCGGCATCAGACCTCAACAACTCATTAAACCTAAGGTACAAGTTTGCATTGAGCCTTATGCTGAATATATCAAACATCTTGAAAATATTTTGAAGAACCCCGACCGGACATACGTCATGATTAACTCTACATGGGACATATTGAATCAGCTGCCATCCAATTCAGCAGACACAATACTATTCACAGATGTTATTGAGCACTTAGAAAAAAAGAGGGAAAAAGATTGATTCAACAGGCTAAAAGAGTCGCCAGAGTACAGGTGATCCTCTTCACGCCACTCGGATTCCTGCCTCAGCAGCATCCTGATGGAAAAGATGCATGGGGATTAAACGGCGGTAAATGGCAGGAGCATAAATCGGGTTGGGAACCGAAGGATTTTGATAGTAATTGGGACATTTTCCTTTGTGAAAAATTTCATACTGTGGGAAATAGCGCAGAGTTATTTGATGAGCCCTACGGTGCTTTCTGGGCGATATTAAATATTGCCCCTCATCCCGAAAACAACCAAGCCTTTACTATTCTATCTCCAGGTAATTAATCACTGGCATTTGTTGATTTGGACGAACCCTGAATTTTCAATCAGGTTAGGGTTATTTTTCGTAATAATACTGTAACGGGTTGGCTAAGAGGTAAGGACCGTGATTTAGCAAGATGCCCAATTCTTAACGGATAAAACCACCCAGTTCATTCATAAATAAGGGAACCTTTTTCCGTTAATTTGGAAATTACACTGTATTCTGTACAAATAACGGAAATAGGTTCCCTTATGTAAAGAAAAGTGAACTATTATATCTTTTTTAAACTAAATAACAAAACCTTTTTCCTCTATTTTAGCTGATTTCATTATTATCTCTAAAATAATTAAAAACTAGCAGGTTGCATTCAATATTTAATTAATAAATACCCTCCGGGAGTCCAGAGGGTATTTTAAGTGTGATGCTATACCTGATGATTCTTTTCACTGTAGCACCCTTATAACAACTATTTATAATACCTTCCCTGCTGGTGAGCCAGCGAAGTTCACCAGCTTCTACAATTGAATGAAATTGCTAAACTGCTAATCTGATAAACACAGAAGGTAAAAGCGAATAGAGTCTATTATTCAAAGTAATTCTTTTCTTCATATCCTACTAAATCAATTCCGAAATGAACTAAAGTTGCGAATGTCAGACTCCACAGCACTATACTGCCAATCATCCAATAGGCCGTGTTCTTTTTGGATCCGCCAAAAGTTAAGCACATTATAGCTGTCAGATGACTTCCAACCAGCAGCGGACCAATGATGGCCAGACCAGGCAGGCCATATTTTTTCCAGAGCTTTTGGGCACGCAGTCCCCGTTTACTCTCTGCCTTTTCTTTCCCTTCCTTCTTCTTCTGTCTCCACTCTTTAATTTTATTTATGAAGACAATCACCAATAAGACCGTTGCGATATTTCCTGTAAGTCCTAAAATGATTACAGGCAGCGGTGATAGACCGGCAATCATTGCTAAAGGAATCACACCATACGCTTCAAAAAATGGCGCTGCTGCTAACAAAAATACCAGGATATATCCCCAAACTAAATCCATAACTATTTCCCCTTGCTGTTAAATTTTCACTTCTACTTGTAGTATAATGTATTTTTTGTTTTTTTGTGTAAGGATGTTTTCGCATATATGTTTACTTTCAGAAAAATCCCAAGATCCGGATTTTTCCCCGGATACTAAGAGTCTCATCTCCTATCGGGGGAGAGTAGCTCTTTTCTTTTCGGTTTCTCCATATTTTACCTTCATAATAGGGTTACTTATTCGGAATAAGTATCAAATAGCAACAAAGTTTACGAAAAGAGCCTTGTGTAAAAAGTCCTTCATCAAAACGCTTTCCGCTGATAAATGACGTGGCTGAATCCCCAAGAACCAGCATAGACAGCTATTACACCAATGGCGGCTCCTGTATATAAAACCGGCTGCGCCAAGCTGGCGATCATATCTGTGACAGCTGTCAGGTACTGAGCCAGATACATAACGACGGATGGCCCGATACCTGCTAATGCTAAAAAGCTTATTAAAATGACTGGAAAAATATATCCTGATTTAAAAATATAAAACATTGGAAAAGTGAACGATGCAAACAATAGGAACAAACTGCTGCTGACCGCAATATCTCTGATGGAAAATGGTTTATTCAGCAGTATGAAAGCCAGACTGGTGATCCCTGCTGAAATAAGCATATACATGATCGCACCAAGATACCGGGAGGCGATGATTTCTGTCCTTGTATATGGCAGAGAATTCAGCAGGATATTCGTTTCGGCTTTTTCATCGTAAGCATAGGCGTTCAAAGGAATGAAAAGACTTGCTACCAGAAAAGTCACGACTGGATGAGAGTCCATAATGATGAAGAATAGAATGATAGGGATAAAGAATAGGAGCCCCCATTTTTGCAGGATGACATCTCTTCTGATCAGATTAATCATGCTGTCTCTCCCCTTTCATATAGTACATGATGTCTTCCAAAGAGGCGGGTTCAATGATAACTGATTCTCCAAAGGTTTTTTCGGCGCCAGCAATATCATCGGTCAGTGCCTCAAATCCCGTTGCAGCTCGATTTATTTGAAGCAGTGCCTTTTCTGTATCCCGGTCCAGGAGATCAAGTCCTCCTTTTACAAGGGCGTAATTGTCACCCACCTCGTGAATGGATTGATGAAAAACCAATTCACCATCCTTTATTAGAGCTATGTAATCAGCGATTCGATCTAAATCAGTGGTAATATGTGTCGAAAAGAATATGGTACGGCTTCCATCCACCATCAATTCCTGTAATAGATCCAGGAGCTCACGCCTGAAAATCGGATCCAGCCCAGCAGTCGGCTCATCCATAATAATCAATTCTGCATGATGTGACAGGGCGATTGCCAGTGACGCCTTCATCTGCATCCCCTTGGAAAAGGTCTTGATCGCCTTATTAAGAGGAAGTCCGAATTGCTCTGCGTATTGGTAAAATAAAGTATCATCCCACTTCTTGTATGAGGAGCCTACTATTCTCTTAATATCTTTTAAATTCAATCCTTCAAAAAAGACATTAGCATCATACACAAATCCGATGCGCTCCTTGATTTCCTTTTCATGTGTTCTATAATCCAACCCGAAGACCTTCACTTCACCCCTATCTGGTTTAAGAAGATTCATCATCAGTTTGATTGTCGTCGACTTACCGGCTCCATTTCCCCCAATGAACCCTGTTACAAAGCCCTGCTTCACTTGCAAATCAATATTTTTCACGGAAAACTCTTTGAATTCCTTGGTGACATTTTTAAATTCAACCACATTTTCCAATTCGCTCACTCCTCATATAAGATTTTCATCAATTCCTGAAGATCGTCCAGAGACAAGCCAATTTCTCTGCTGTTGGCGATAACGGCACTTAATTGTTCCTCGATGACCTTCTGTTTCTTCTCTTTTATCATTTCTAAATTTTGTTCAGCGACAAACGAGCCTTTTCCGACAATGGAATAAATAAAACCCTCTTTTTCCAGCTCTTCAAAAGCCCGTTTCGTTGTAATCACACTGATTTTTAAATCCTTGGCTAGTTTCCGCATAGAAGGAATCGGCGCTCCCTCCTCCAGCTCACCTGCTAATATGGACGATTTTATTTGGCTGGTGATTTGTTCATAAATCGGCTCCTTTGAACTATTGGCTATGATAATTTTCATGGAAACCCCTTTTCTATCATTTTATGGGTACTTGCTGCAGTATTAATTGCTGGCAGAACTGATTTAGGGATAGAGCGCTTTGACGTCTATTTTTAGCCTGAATGGCCCCTGAGAACTCTGAAGAAAAATCGTTCAGTGCGGCGTACTCTTTTGTATTTCGCATAGTGTATATATACGATATACACATTATATACACAGACTTTCTATTAACACAACCTTTTTGAGCAGGATGTTGAAAAATATTTCAAGGGTATGTTTTCCCGAAAAGACTTGTGACTATAAGAAATCCAAATTGTTTCCGAAATTTATTTACTAGTTTCTTAATCAATCCTTAATAAACCCTCACCATAATTGAACTGAAAAGGAGTGAGTTATAATGAATGAAATTGGTATTTTATTTGCTTTGGCAGGGGGACTTCTGTCATTTTTTTCACCTTGCGTGTTCCCTCTTCTGCCTGCATACGTTACTCATTTAACAAGCGGAAAAATTGAAGGGAGTCAGCTGCAGGTAAGCCGCAGGAAACTATATAGCAGGTCAATTGGCTTTATTTTCGGGTTTAGTGTAGTTTTTATAGCATTAGGAGCATCTGCAAGTTATATTGGCCAGGTGCTTATGAATTACAGGCTGTTGATCATGCAGATAGCAGGGATTCTCATCATTATTTTCGGCCTGCAGATGGCCGGGTTGATAAACTTTAAATTTCTGATGAAAGAAAAACGATTTCATAAAGAAGAAAAGACCAAGAACATGGGAGGGTCCATCTTGCTGGGAATGGCCTTTGCCACTGGCTGGTCTCCGTGTGTCGGACTTGCTCTTTCCTCAATATTATTGCTTGCAAGTTCTTCTGATACACTTATGCAGGGAGTTTTTCTTCTCGGAGCTTATTCATTGGGTATGGCGATTCCCTTCTTCATTATCTCGGTCATCATTTCGTATTCTTTAAACACGATGAGAAAAATAAATAGATATCTATCAAAGCTGGCATTTATTAACGGAGTGGTCATGATCCTGCTTGGGTTCCTAGTTCTGAGCGGACAAATGCAAAAAATAAGCGCTTGGTTATCAGCCTACAGTTTATTTTAATTTTAGAAAAAAGGTGATAAATTTGGTAAATCCTGCACTAATCGGAAAATCGGTTATGGTCGTGGAAGACGATGAAAAAATTCGGCAGTTAGTGAAAATCTACTTAACCAAAGAAGGATATGAAGTTCTTGAGGCAAGTGATGGATGCGAGGCTAAACAAAAGATTGAAACCTATGATCCCTGCATTGTCATTCTGGATTTAATGCTTCCGGGAACGAGCGGCGAGGAAGTCTGCCGCTGGATCAGAGAGGATTTAAAAAGCTTGATGCCCATTATCATGCTGACAGCTAAAGTCGATGAAAAAAGCCGCATCCAGGGCTTCAAACTTGGAGCGGATGACTATGTAGTAAAGCCGTTCAGTCCTGCCGAATTAATGGTAAGGATTGAGGCGGTTCTTAGGCGTACAGCCAGCAGATGCGGCAAATTGAGCTTTACCGGCTTCACAATCAAACCTGCTAAAGGAGAAGCATGGATTCATGGAGATCAGCTGGAGCTTACTCATTTTGAATTTAAACTCCTGCATATGTTCATGAGCCATCCTGATCAGGTTTTAACCAGAGAACAGATCCTCAATTCCATTTATGAGAAAAACGAGAAGGCTGTTTCCGATAGAACCATCGATGTTCATATCAAGCATCTGCGTGAAAAGATCAAAGAACGGACACCTAAGGATTACATCCAGACAGTCAGAGGAATGGGGTATAAGTTTGTTGCGCAATAAGTTCAAAACAAACCTTCTAACCAGGCTGGTAGCGCTGAACAGCCTGGTCATCCTCCTGGTGATCTTGCTGGCTGGCCTGACCTTAAAGGACTACACCTGTTACATCGTCAATACAGAAAACGTGACAGGCTCCTCCCTTGTTGAAACACTAAACTGGTTTCTTCTCAAGGTCAGTATTCTTGCGTTCGTCATTGTGGGAATCGTTCATTACATAACTGCAAAAAAATGATTGGCCCTTTGAAAGAATTGTCTGATGCAGCACGGGAAATTCAGCGGGGTAAGTCACCTGAGAAACTGAAGATATCGACTTCTGGTGAATTGAAGGAACTGGTTGAAAGCTTCAATTCAATGTCAGAGTCCCTTCGGATATCAGCAATGAAAAGGGATGAAATGATGAAGGACATTGCCCATGAACTGCGCACGCCTCTAACCAATATGAATGGTTACCTGGAAGGTTTAAAGAATGAAGTCATAGATGGAAGCCCCGCCCTCTTTGGATCTCTTCATGAAGAATCAAGCAGAATCACCAGGATTGTTGAGCATATCACAGATCTCAATAACTGGAATGAGATCGAACAGTTTCACCAGGATCGTTTTCAAGCGATATCTATCAAAAAATTATTGGACGAAATTATTACCGCCTTCGACCTTAAGCTCACAAAACAGTTTACCAATATATCTATTGAGCTTGAGGAAGCAGAAATTTCCGGTGATAAAGATGGCCTAAAGCAAGTATTCACCAATATCCTCCAAAACATCTCTGACTACAATACTGGTGACTCTCTATCTGTATCGGCTGAGAAAGGTACTGAGCTAGTGATCATAGGCTTCACTCATAAAGGAAAGTTTATAGATCCTATAAAAAAAGATATGATTTTCGAACGCTTCTACAGAGTGGATGAATCGAGGACGACTAAATCGGACGGAGCAGGGCTTGGATTAGCAATAGCCTCCAGCATCATCTCTGCCCATCAAGGGAGCCTAGACATAATTACAGACGGAACCACACATTCTTTTTTGATAAAAATCCCACTTATCCGGGATTAATCCTTCTTTCTTAACCTGTTCTTAACAATAAGAACTGATAATGAGAATGAAAGGAGAGAAATCATGAAATTTATTGTTGAAGAGAACAGGATTACAAGCACTTTTCATTATGGAGAGCTCAGTATTTCTCCTGATGATTCCCAGGGTTACCGCCCATTCGAATTGTTCGTTTCATCTTTAGCAGGATGCAGCGGAATGTTACTCAGATCAATTTTAGTTAATAAAAGGCTTCCCTTCGAAAAGATAGAAACGGTTATTTCGGCTGAGAGGAATCCGTCACTTGCTAATAAAATTGAGCAGCTTAGCATTACCGCACATGTAATGACAGCAGCTCCGTATTCGACAAATGAAGAAGAAAAGATTGCACAGCTGGTGATAAAAAACTGCGGCATGATTCAGTCGGTGATACATAGCATCGATCTAACCTTCAAGGTGATTTCTTCTAAATAAGGAGTGCTGATCAGATGGCCTATTTTCATATTGGCAGCCTGACCATCCCTTCCACTTGGCTTGCTGCTATACTTGCGCTTATCGCAGCAGCCTTGTTATACCGGCTGAAAAACGGGATGAAAACGGGAGATTGGTACTGGAACAGTTTTTTCCTGTACGTTGTAGCCTGGAAGCTGAGCTATATTTTTCTCCACCCTGCTCTCTTTCTCGACATGCCCTTGTCCGTCCTTTACTTCAATGGCGGAAAAGCAGGGCATATTGCAGGATTGGCTGCCATATCCGTTTTTCTGTTCATGAAACGAAGGGTAGTTCAGGGTGGACCCGGCTTGCTTCTCCCCCTCTTCTTCCTTAGTTATGAGGTCATAGTGAATGGGTTGGAGAGGAACTATATTGAACTTATATTTCACTTCTTCCTGCTAGCTCTGTTTCTTTCTCTCTTTAGAAAAATAGGCGGGCAGCCGGGAGGAATGTCTATTCGAATTATATTATTCCTTGTGCTTTGCGAATTGCTGATTTTAAGTGTGTTTAAAACTCTGCTCACATTAGAAACGCTTACGTTGATCTGGTTGGCACTTCTCGCTCTAGTAGATTTAATAAAGAGTAAGGATTCTCAGTATGATATTCGATAGTAATTGCGTTGTGAATTCTTCAGTCCGGCACTAAAATTAAAGGAGGCCATACCCATTGATACAAAAGACCATTTCCTTTGGAATTATAATCGTGGCGGCAGCTATTGTAATTGTAAACGTATGGAATACTTATTTTGACAAACCAGTAAGTGAATCACCCGAAACTGTTACGACTGCAGAGAAGCTTGAAGAAGATAAAAGCATACCCGGTGCGGACCTCTCGGAAGTAAAGGAAGGAGAATTGGCCCCCGATTTTACTCTCGCAACAATTGATGGCAAATCGGTTTCGTTGTCTGACTACAAAGGCCAAAAAGTCATTTTGAACTTCTGGGCTACCTGGTGTCCCCCCTGCAAAGCTGAAATGCCACATATGCAGAAATTTTATGAAGAAAATAAGGATAACGGAATTGAAATTGTAGCTGTCAATTTAACGAATATGGATGAAGGAAAACCCGCTATTGAAGAGTTCGTGCAAGATTACGAGCTTACCTTCCCCGTCCCACTTGATGAAGAAGGTGACATCGGTATGCAGTATCAAGCTTTCACCATCCCGACAAGCTATGTCATCGATACCGAAGGCAAGATCGCTAAGAAAATTATAGGACCTATGGATGAAAATATGATGAAGAGTTTGATTGACGCAGTAAATTAGAGATCATCAGGGAAGCAGCTTGTTCTATTTGATGGAGAGGCATGAAGGAAATAATCTTTTTTTTAAGAGACACTTCGGCTGGATATTTGAGCTGAAGTGTTCTTTAGAAGCTTTCTATGCGACACTTCGGCCGATTTTACATGTTGAAGTGTTCTTTAGAAGCTTCTCTATTTGACACTTCGACCGATTTTACATGTTGAAGTGTTCTTTAGAAGCTTTCTATGCGACACTTCGGCCGATTTTTCATGTTGAAGTGTTCTTTAGAAGCTTTCTATGCGACACTTCGGCCGATTTTTCATGTTGAAGTGTTCTTTAGAAGCTTTCTATTTGACACTTCGGCCGATTTTACATGTTGAAGTGTTCTTTAGAAGCTCTCTATTTGACACTTCGACCGATTTTTCATGTTGAAGTGTTCTTTAGAAGCTCTCTATTTGACACTTCGGCCGATTTTTCATGTTGAAGTGTTCTTTAAAAGCTCTCTATTTGGACACTTCGACCGATTTTACATGTTGAAGTGTTCTTTACAGGAGCTCAAAGCGACTTGGACATCATTTTTCACCAGATGTATCCCTTAAATCCCCCTCCCTCATCCTCTATTAGATATTTATTGATTATTCTGTTACCACCTGCTAAAGTAAAGATATAATTAAATACTCCAAAGGGGAGTAGCTTTTACATTTAGGTCGTCATTACGGGAGTGCATCCTCGGCCTGATTGGCAGCATCTGCTGTTAGCGAGACCTTTGCCATGATTGGTAAAGCCCCTTTTCACACAAACACTTTACCATTTTTCGGCAGAGTGTTTTTTATATAAAAAATTGTTTGAAATGGGGAATTTACGTGTTAAAGAAATTATTAAAAAGTCTTCTCAACAGTAAGTCTCACCGCAGATACTCAAGCAGCAGCCGTTATTCAAGAAAAAGATATTCCGGACACCATCCTTCAAAATACGGCCATTCGCATTACAAGCGCAAACATAAATCCAGCGGCTTTTTCAAATCCTACAGCAGCAGCTGATAACAAATGATTCTTTCTCTCAAAAACCTTTTGTCTCTTCCTTATAAGGAAGGGACAATCCTCAATGAAAAATACAAGGTGCTGCGCTTCATCGGGCAAGGAAGTTACGGACAGGTCTATTTGGCCTTGGATCAAAACAGGAGCCGGCTTGTGGTGATCAAGCGGAATAGAAAGCGTAAAGGAAAGGACTGCGAAGGCATGCTGCGTGTAGAAGCGGAGACTCTCTCCATGCTCGACCACCCCTCAATTCCGAAAAAATCGATTTGTTTCAGGAAGGAAAATCATTGTGCCTTGTGATGGAACATATTGAGGGGCAAAATTTTGAGGATCTTATTTTAAATGACGGTCTCATTTATTCTGAAAAAGAAAGCCTGTTTATTTTGCAGGAAGTCCTCTCGACCGTTGCATATTTGCATGAACACGAGTGTATACACCGTGACCTTCGCCTTCCGAATATTATTAAGAATGAACAAGGCATACATGTAATTGACTTTGGACTTGCCGTTTTTGGGGAAATGGAATCCCATTCTTTATCGCATGGTGATACATCAGAGAAGTCTTTATTCAGGGAACACTCTTTTAAAAGCGATTATTATGCACTTGGCCACTTTCTTCTCTTCTTACTCTATTCCAGCTTCCAGCCTGACTCCAAGCAAGAACGGACCTGGGAAGAGGAATTGAACATCACGGAAGCTACAAGGAAACTGATCAGAAGAATGCTTCGAACTGAAAAGGCTTATGATCATATCAGTGAAATTACCAATGATGTGGCAGCCATCCTCAAACACCTGCAACTAAAAGAACAAGCGTGAGGAGATTGTCCTCGCGCTTGTTCTTTTTTAGATTAGGATACTGGGAAATACACTTGTCACCGCTTATTATTAATCGCTTCTATGATCGAAAGAATACTATGCACCCTGCCGGAAAAAAGAAACAAATCATCATAATTGTTATGGATAAACTCATCCAGTACGATTACCTTTTCATGGACTTTCTCAATGTTCATCAAAGTTTGCTTTTCTTCCTCGTCATACTTCGTCAGTCGAAAAAGCTCATCGGTTAAAGCCTGCAGCCTGTATTCCTCCACTAGCAGCTTCAGTCGGTAAAGAATTTCCTGATCCAATACTATAAATGAATGCTGTTGATACGTTCGATTAACCAAATCTAATAATCCCTGCAAGTTCAAGGCCAGCAATTTCGCAGAAGACATATTGAAGTTCACATTATCCTCACCTCTTATATTTCTTATACTCTATATATAAGAAATAAACGGTGATATCATTCCGATTCTTCTATCCAAAAATGATGACCAAGCAATTCCCTTTAGTACGTTAAAAGCACGAAGAGGGAATGTCCCTTTTCGTGCTTTAAAGGGTTAATTACCTCAGCCATCTATGAAGGTGTCTATGATCTTGTCACAGATATCATGGTGAAGGGTTCCGTCAAAGTTGAGTAAGACAACTACTCCGAGGTCTAGTTCAGGAACCATGCTTATTAAGGATCTTACTGCCATTTGACCCCCGCCATGTTCAACTACCCTGAAACCTTTATAAATATCAGTGAACCATGCAAGTCCATAGCTTCTGGCTTCGCTTCCGAATCTCCACTCTTCACTAACGAGGCTGACTGGTTCTTGCATTTCTTTGATTAAATCAGAATCCAGAATTGTTGATTCACCATTTAGATGGAAGAGTAAGTATCGTGCCAAATCGTTGGCACTGGAATATAAGTAACCAATAGGAGCAGAAAGTGGATGCTTCGGAAATGGAGTTTCTACTTTTTCCTTGCCTAAGTAATATCTAGCGCTGTTTTCATCATTTTCGACCATATCGGGTTCCCATGTGGTTCTCTCCATCTTTAAAGGCAAAAGAACATTATCCCTCAGATGTGTCTCCCATTTCCCACCGGTTACTTTTTCAAATAAGTCAGCGAGAATCACATAGGCATCTGTGCAATAGTTCCAGCCCTTCCCCACCTCATACTCTAATTCCACTTTTTCAAACCATCTTGTGACATCTTCCCGGTTGTTAATGCTGTTCAGTTCTTCTTCTGAAAGGTTGTAATGGTCCAATGCTTCGTGGAATTCCGTCGGAGTGTCAGAAAAGATTTCTCTTACATTGGGAGCTGTCATATTGGCAATGCCTAAATCTGCGGGAAGACCAGCTGTATGTGATAAGATTTGTCGAATCGTGATCGTATCACTTTGCTGCTTATCTTTCGTTCTGAAATAAGGCAGGTAATGGACAACAGGATGATCCAAGGAAACCTTATTGTCTTCAACGAGCTGCATAATGGAAAGTGCCATGAAATTCTTTGAAACACTTTGAATACTCATCAAGGTCTCTTCATTAAGGAATTTATTTACCGGTTGTCCCTGAGAGTGGCCGAAGCCATTAGAATAAATGATGTCTGAACCTTGTACTATAGAAACAGCCACACCAACCCCCTGCTGCTCATTTAAGGTTTCATTTATATACCTACTTATCTGATCGAGTTTTTCATTTAGTGTTGTCATACGTCCTCCAATGTTGGTTTTTTACTATATGAAAAGTTTTCCAGATTGAGTGTATCATAGATATCAGCATTCATTTGATGCTTCAAAGTTCTTTTAGTAATTCAGAGTGAAATTTTTTAAAAAAGAAAACCCAAACAAGAAAAAAATGGTAAAATAACAGGAAAGGAGTGTATTGAATGAAACAGTTTGCACTTTACCTGGTGCCAGGCAAAGACAAGAGTCCGAATATTAGTGTTTTGGTGAAGAAAATAGAAGATGGGTATATTGCTGAATATCGAGAGGTACTGGTTCTGGGTAAAGATCCAATCGAAGCTGCAGAGGTATGTTATAAATTGTTATATGAGGATTACCTCGATCGAAAAAAGAAACGCGGCAGGTCTGAGTAGTTATTTCTCTTTCTGACTGCTCAGAATGTGGGAACATATCGTGCCTTTTCCCTAAAAAAGCTTCTGAAAGGAAATAATCTTTATGAATTTGTCTTTACTCAAAAAAACGGCCCTGCTCATCAGCCTGACTGCAATAGCTTTTCTTTTAGAGGTTATTAATTTTCAGTAATTATAATTCTCTTACAATATATGTTCGATGAAATCACTCAGTTCATGTAAATCTTTCCTATTCTATTCTTCATCCAGTATAGGGGTTTTTTATTAAGAGGACTCCTCGGTATAACACATAAAAAATGCTGAGCTCTCCTTTCGAAAAGTCAGCTTAAATTTCTTTTTTAGGTTCTTCTTCCTTTTACCGATTATTTTGAAAGGACAGGTTTCAGGTGGTTTGGTTCAAGGTGTCTCAGTTCTCGAAGAATAATATTTTAGGATTTGTCTTATATTATTTATCAGATGAAAAACAACCGTTTAGCTGCCCTTTCCTCTCGAAATTCACTTTAAGTTCTCTATTACTAGTTATCCTTAATACATGAGACAGTTCAATTGTCCATTCCATTTGACAATTAGTCAGACTGCTTCACACTAAGCAAAGTAATTGTAGCCAGGATGATTACCATCCCCAAAAACTGAATCATGTTCAAGTGATCTCCCAGAATCAAAAGTCCAAATAATGAAGCAGTCACAGGCTCTACCATAGCAACCATCGATGCTGTTGTCGGAGCTGTCTTTTGAATACCAAAGTCATACAATATGAAGGAGATTCCTGCACCGAGAATTCCCAGCAGAAGAAACCAGCCTATATCACTTGAAGACAGCACACTGGCGGCTTCACCCTTGTTTGAAAACAGAAAAAGGATAAGACAAAAGGTAAAAAAGGCGGTAGTAAGCGTCGTCTGCGGCTTCCCAATCTCTGACGCATTCTTAAACCCGAATATAAACAGAACATAGGAGAGACCAGCTGCCAAACCAGCCGCAATCCCTAGAAAACTTATTGAAATGGTTTCGAGATTGTACGCGCCTGTAAGGAGGATGATTCCGGCAAGAACCCCTGCAATGCATCCCCACTTAAACCAGGTTGAACGTTCTTTACCTAATAAAAACGAGATTAATAGAACAAAGACAGGCGCCGTATACATTAAAGTAGAAGCAATAGGAATGCTCGCTGCTTCAATGCTCAAGAAATAAAAAGTGAAATTTCCTGCTACACCAACTCCAGCCAAAACTGACCATAAAAAGAATTTCCTCGAGGAAATCAAATTCTGCTTAAAGCGAAAGAGAAACCATACGAAAAAACAAATAAATCCAACAGCACCACGGTAAAAGGAAATCACAATAGGGTCCCAGCCTTTCCCCATTAAAATACTGGCAATGCCCCCACTAATTCCCCAGCAAATAGCTGCTAATATCACTAAGCCTGCACCTGCAAATTTCATTGTCTTCCTCCTAAATATAAAATGGCTCGCACCTTTTATTTCATGTATTGAAACCTTTAGTAACTTTCACCAGGTATTATCTAGTATTTTAAGAAAAGGTATTAACGGTATTTCCCTTGAATTCTTCCCTAAAACCTATTCAAATGGTATTAATAGTAAAAGGACAGATGAAAATATCATCTGTCCTGGATTTCATTTATTAATTTTTCATTTTGGAAAACTTGCTTGACTATCTTTTTAAAGGAAAATAGTTTACATAATAATATTATAGACATCCTGCACTTTTTCCTTCCACTCTTCCAAATTGGCAAGAGAAACACGGATCGACCAATCCAGAGCGAGTTCATTAAAGCAATGCAAGACGCAAATAAGGGAACTTTCTTCCCTTAAATGCAATTTCAATCTAGATTCTTAATAAATAAGGGAATATTTTTCCCTTAACCCAATAAAAATCATCTTATTTACCGTTTTTTAAGTGAATAGGGGAAAAAAGTTCCCTTATTTCAGCTGTTTTTCATAATTTTGACGAAATAAGGGAACTTTCTTCCCTTATTTTCAAACTTTCTTATTTCGCAGCTCTTCTTAATTCTTCCAGGAACATAACAATGTTTGGGCTGAGAGAGGCACTTTTCAATCCCCAAAAAAAGACTTAGAGATTCTTGCCTCCCTAAACCTTTTTGAGTGTGATTGCTCCCCTGCTATACCCAGCTCCCCTTAAAATCTTCTATATACTGAGCGATATGTCGAGGCTTCTTGCCTGTAACTTTTTCAAAATCATGCTTGATTCCTTTTGCGAGTCCCAGCTTGGTTGGAAAGTGGACACCAACGACAACATTGGTCATGCTTTCATCTTCCCCTGACTTTTTCATGAACTCCTTAAATTCCTTAACAGATGGGTTTGTGTATTCTATCTTCACACCGAGTCCTTCTGTCATAATATCAGCTACTTCATAGAAATCCAATGATTGGTCACCTGTAATAACATACTTCTTGTTCTGATGCTCTGCCGGATTCGTCAGTGATAACGCTGCGACTTCCGCAATATCCCTTGTATCGACAAAGCTGGTCTTTCCTTTTCCGGCAGGTACAAAGATCCGCTTTCTCTCCCTAATTTCCTTACAGAGAAAGTCATTCAGGTTCTGCATGAAATAACCTGCGCGGATAAAGGTATAAGAGATTTCGCTCTTCTTGATCAGTTTTTCCATTCTATAATGGTGAATGAAGGGCATGAACTGAACGTCCTTAACAGACAGGTAAACAATATGCTTTACACCTGCTGCTTTTGCCTGAGAAATAAATTCCTCAAACTGCAGATTCTCTCCAGGCGGGTACATGAGGAAGATGCGGTCGATATTGTTTAAGGATTCAGGAAATGTCTCGGGGCTGCCAAAATCCAGCGTAACAAATTCATAGGTGTTCCCATTCCTTTCCTTCACTCTCTCAACATTTCTAACACCACAAATGAAATCGGGTTCACTATCTTTCAATGCCTGTGCTACTTGAAAACCGACCTTTCCTGTAAAACCTGTCACAAGTATACTCATTTGGCATCCTCCTTTAAAATAAGGGACGGGAAAACCCACCCCTTACATTAATGATTTAGCTAATTGTTGTTGATTTTCCTCTGTTGCTTCTTTATTGGAAGTCCACAGTGCAATTTCTTTTAGGATGTCCCTGCACAACGTGATATTCGTTCATCTATTAACAATCTGGCTTTTCCTTGGAATAGTGAAATCTTTTAGGCTAGACAAAAAAACTATTCTGCCTGCTTGTTGAATGACTTAAACTATTTAATCGTTTCTTGAACTCTAGAATATAATTCCCACTCCATCATCGTCTTGTTCAGGAGTTCTTTAATATCACTTAGACGAACCTCTCCACAAACACCTTTATTTTCCAGATCTAATAATGCTATGGTGTCTAATAATTTGGCTTTTTGCAGCCATTTTTGGGGTAAGACTCCTCCATTATTATGATAGCTTATTATGAAGGGTTTTATAAACGAAGATTCTTGTAAATTTTCATACCGAAGCATATTTCCTATATCAATCAACGGCGAATTACTGAACGAAAACTCCCAGTCCAGAATCCCGGTTATATTCACGCTGTTTCCTTCTGTTAGAATAAGTATATTCAGAGGATTAAAATCGCTATGTACCAAAGAAGATTGATTTCCTATATCATCCAATAGATGAGCTTTGTCGGTGGTAAACTTCAATATGTTACGAGTTAACTCTGGCCCTAAATTATCTGTCACCGGCCCTCCGTTGATCATTTCATCGATAAGATCCTTGAACGCCTCGGAGCCAGATAACTCAAACTTTTGGATGTTGAGCTGCTTATCGAAGAAACCTGGTGAGCTGAATTGGATGGAATGCATCCTGGCTAAATATTTACCTGCTTCATGTCCGGCATTTGATAGTGCTGCCTCCTCTCCAGTTAAAAACAATTGTGATAGCTGAAAACCCTCCACCCAACTCAATAGTAAAAATGGATAGTCGATATGAGAAAGCGAAAAATCATGGTAAAGGACTTGGGGTACTGGCAAAATGTTTTCAACTAGTTCCAATACCTTCATTTCAATTTGCGCTTTTGATCCGGGATCATTGTATATACGCAGAACAACCGTCACTTTATTTTCGAGGATGATCTTTAAATTAGAATTACTGAGCCCGCCGCTAAGTATCTCTATCTTTTCGATTTTTCTACCATTTAGAAAATCCTGCAGCATACTAGTTATTGTTTGATCTTCCGGAATAATTAGCGGTTTGCTTCTCTCCCAGCCTGTCTTCAATAGGATCACTCCCTACTCAATAGTTATATCATATTCATGGCCTTTATAGCTTTAAAGCTTCAACAATGGAAGCGATCAACAGTAGTGGCATTTCTCCCTCGCTGCCGTCAATCAGAGAACCGCGCTTTCAAATCCACCTTGCCGCTGCCCCGCCTATAACTGACAACGGCAAAAATAAGGACGACAATCAGAACCCCTATCAGGAACCAGCCTGATATATATTCCCTCCGTATACCGCTTCATCACCTCAACATCTTCGCTCCTATGAGAGAGTTTCATCCGAATACGATTTCATAAATAAGATAAAACCGGTACATTGCGCCCGCAAACATAAGGGTTAGCACCGTAATGAATATGTATCTGAATTTGTAGACCCAGTAGTACTTATACTCCTCTGGATTACCCCACTTCTTCATATCACTTCTCAAGTGATAGAACAGAATGAATAATGCCGGAGAAACTACAAAGATAATGATGAACAGAAATAGGGTTTGATTAAAATAATTCATCTCCTCGCTCGAAAGAATCGACCTTAATACCTCTCCTATTGATACCAGAAACAACACGAACAACATGATATTGGAAGTGAATATATCCGCCAGTTTCTTCCCGCTTTTCATATCTCTCAGGATAAAAAAAGGAATAAGAATTAATAAGAGAAATGCACCTAAAAGAAAATAAATCGTATCACCTGTCATGAAACTCCCCCCTTTCCTTTCATACGAAAACAAATACTAAAGGTTTCAGTTTCATTTCTGTACAAATCAGACTGAAGGTAAATCCATCATCAAAATCCCTTAGCAACGACAGGCTTTCGATCGGTTTGAAAAAGACAATTTATCACGCTGCTATAACGTTCATCGGAGATTTCCATCAGTCCCCATCTTAAAAAGAAATGTGCATTTTTCACTCCCATAACCCATGAAGAGAACTCGGCAATGTCCATTTTAATTTCAACTTCATATGATCCTTTTTCTTCTATCTTTACAATTTTTCCATTTTCAAAAGCTACTATAAATGGCAAGGAATTCGATGGATAGAAACTATCAAAAATGGAAAATTTAACTGCTAGTGTAACGCCGGGATTGAACTGATGACTCTTCTCTTGAAGGTCTTTAAAGAAGTTAATACAATTGACAATTCTGTACATGACCCCGATTCCTGCATTTGCAGTGTGTTTGTTGTCAGTAGCGGAAGGGAAATCCACCATGGTCGTTTGCCCGCTTTCAGGAGAGTTAACAAAATGCAAAAGTTCATCCGAATTAGAGTTCATTACCACACGATTGATTTGGTCAGATTGTCTGTGCAGAAACGTTGAAATTTCCCTTAGCACCTGTGGCGACTCAAAGAAAAGTTCGTGAATATACAAATCTTTTTCTTCTATGCTGTACACAAAATACCCTTTCACTTCTCCTTCGTCGACAAAACCGATTACCTTCCCAAACGAAAATGGCCGATTCAATTCCCTTTCAAAAGGAAACCTTTTCGTCATTCCGTGAGTTCTCGAATAGACCCTGTTGTAACATTCAAGAACCCCTTCTCTATCTTTAAGACCCAACTCTGCCAAGTGCCCCTTTTCATTATAATCAGGAAATTCTCTTGTGCTTATGTAAAATTGATAATTCTTAGTGCCGATCCCGAAACCCATTTTTTTATAAAAACTCACTTTAAAAGGATGCAACATGACAACATTGGAATTTGCCTCTTCATTCAACTGAAGGAAGTACTGAAGCAGTTGATAGGCATTTCTTTCTCTTTTATGCATCATATCAACAGCCACCATTCCTACTCCCCCAGCTTTGATCGGAGTAGAAGAATAGTTCACTTCAAAATCAAGCGTCCTCATTCCTGCAACTAATTCATCACCTTTGAACACACCATATAAATGTTCTTTGCTTGTTTCTTCAATATGGTTCATCAGCCATTTATCAGCGTTCAATCCTTGAAATGCTGAATTGGCCAATTTACAAAACTTCTCATAATCGATCCCGGATATCTTCCTGATTTGTCTTTCCATCATATCCTCCTAACAAACTGCTTCTAAGAATCTACTTTTCAATCAAAAAATCAATATCTTCATCTAACCACATTACCATATCTTTTTGAAGATTTCTTAACAATCCAAAATAGAAGAACCAGTGTCTCTCTTTCCCACAAAAAAGCGTCCCCAAAAAGGAGCCGCTCATAGTTTATTGAATTCACCTTTTAACCGTATTATTCATCTCACTCGCAAGCTTTTTAAAATATGAATAAAAAGCAAACCAGAAAATCAAATAGACAACGATAAACCCGGCTACACCCAATACAATTGGAATGAAGTTAAACGGAAGCCAGCCAATATATAAGGCGAGCGGGAACCACAAGAAAATAGATAGGAGAAAGTGAATCGACGTTTGCTTCAACGGACTCCACTGATCCACTTCAAACAGTTTTGAGGATGCGCCGAAGTAAATCCCCATCACCATGCTCCCCAGCATACTGAGCCAGATATCTGACACGGCGGCGTCCACATTCATCAGTTTTAGAATAGTGAGGGCTGTGAAGGTGAATATCGCGGTAAAGCCTAATCCAATCAAGCTTCTTCTCAAGAGATCAATCATCTTGTATCAACTCCCAGTATTAATTTTTGTTTTATTTCTTGAACATATTTCCGTGAAACGTATTCTTTACTGCCCGAGTAAAAATGGACGCAGAGACTGCCATTAAACGCTAACTCGAACCGCTTGATTCTATTTAGGTTGCCAATCGCCGATTTTGATAAGCGGCTGAAACCGCAGCTCTCCAGGAGTTCTTCTGCTTCGTATAGTTTCATATTGAGTTCAACGGATTGTTTGTGAATGGAAGCATATACTTTACGGTTTACAGCGAAGACATAATCGATTTCATCTGGTGAAAGCAGGATGGATTGTTCTCCTTCCGATCCCACAATTCGATTGGGTGTTTTTGTTTCTAACTTTTTCACAAGCTCTTCCAGTTCTTTTGACCACTCCTTCGCATGAATCGTTATGAGGGTTTCGTCGTACTTATCATGGATTTCAATATTGACCTTCATTCCTTACCTCCTCTCCTTATCCTTACTATAGCAACAATCTTCAATTCAATTGGTTATTTCTGCATAACCTGCCTTTATTTATGTATGACCTGCATGATTCTTTGCGTAAGTTGAGCAGCTCTTATCTTTCCTGTATACCTGGAAATGTTGTTGTTTTCCTATCTCAATATTTAATAGTCGCAAGTTTATGAAAAGAGCCCCGAATAATAATCCGAAGAAAAAAGTCCAGAGATTGATCTCCTCTGGACGAATAATCGTTTATCAGCGTTGTGCCGGCCAAGACCCCTGCAATTTTCTCAGTTGAATGATCTGTCCTGTGTGATAAGCATCATGCATCATGATGTCCAACAATTTCTCTTCAAAAGCATCTTGATCAGGGTCGGAATCGGAAACTGACGAAAGTGCTCTTCGAAGGTTAAGATGGGCACTTTCAGCACGCTCCACTACTTCCACCCACTCACTGGTGTTGGAATCGGTAAGTGAAAAAGTCTCATCGCCGTCCAGGTTATTTGTCCACTCACGACCTTCCACTTCAGCAGTCAGCCTCTCTTTGTAATAAATAAGATGATTGACGTTTTCCCAGATGGTTTTGGTCGCCTCGCCAACAGGCTGCCATTCTGCCTGTTCCGCAGTCAGCCCTTCTATTGCAAACTTAAAAGGAGCATACCAGTTTTCTTTATCATAAGTTGTGTCAAGCAAGTGTAAAAGGGTATCTCTTCGCATCATCTTGATCTCCTCCTGAATGATTAAATTCAAACAACTCTATCAATAACTAGATTCTCTATTTTGGCGAAACTTCCTGCGCCAATCTTAAAAATCAACCACAAGTGAGAACTGGTGATTTTCTTTGCGGCTTAAAGCCTCTCTTAGCGGCCACTGCCTAAAAGTCCCACTGATTAATCTCATCAGCCAATTGCCCTCTATGATAAATATTTTAGAAATAGGAGAAGATATTCCGCTTATTACCAAAAAAGCACCAGAAGCAGCCCAAATAAGCGGAGAAATTCCGCTTATTTGCTAAAAAGATGTGAAAAGAAAATAGTTCATTTATCTCTGCTTAAGCGGAAAATTTCCGCTTATATACCCAATATCGAAGGCAATCTCGCAGCATAGCCGGAAAAATTCCGCTTATTTTAAATTTCTCCTGTCCTTCACAGGTTAACATCCTGCTCGAATGGTAAGAAGAGTAAGGTAACCTGCTAATCCCCTCATCAATAGAGATTTTATATACCTCGCTATAAGCTTGCTGGACCTCCCTGCAATGCCAGGGGTAAGAACACAAAGTGTTCCGATTACAAAGGTATACCTCGCTGCTGCTATTCTCAAAACAATAAGGATGCCTTCTCAAAAAAACAAAGAGTCACCTCATTGATTAAACGGCAAAGAAAAATAAGATTAGCAGTGCCTCACTCTCTTATTTTGGCAATTTTAAAAAATGTATTAACATATTCAGTAATTCTAAGACCTATTACTAGTGAAAGAATCGTTACTATTATACCATTGACTTGTAAGTAGTTTATTACCCTGAAGGAGGAGTTCTTTTTGTCTAAGTTAGATAACAAAGTGGCGATTATTACTGGCGGCTCAGGCGGCATTGGGAAAGTAACAGCCAAAAAGTTTCTAAAAGAAGGTGCGAAGGTTGTTCTGGTTGACTTGTTCGAAGAATCTTTGATTGAAGCCAAAGAAGAACTAAAAGACTTAGGAGAAGTTGTAACCATCCAAGGTGATGTAACGAAAGAAGAAGAAGTTAAGAATTACGTCAAAGAGACGGTAGATAAGTTCGGTAGAATTGATATTTTCTTCAACAATGCCGGTATTGAAGGGAAAGTCGCACCCATAACAGAACAGGAAGTTGATGACCTGGATAAAGTTCTCTCTGTAAATGTTCGCGGGGTATTCTTAGGTTTAAAACATGTGTTGAGGGTCATGCAGGAACAAGGCTATGGAAGTGTCATTAATACTTCATCAGTGGCCGGTCTTAGCGGAAGCCCCGGTGTCACACCTTATATTGCATCAAAACACGCTGTCGTGGGGTTAACAAAAGCAACTGCATTAGAATCAGCAGGCTTTAATGTCCGGGTGAACTCGGTCCATCCGTCTCCGGTCAACACCAGAATGATGCGATCACTGGAAGCTGGCATGGGAGTGGATGAAGCAACACTAGCGAAATCCATTCCTTTAGCGCGTTACGGGGAGTCTGAAGATATTGCCAATCTTGTTTTATTCCTGGCTTCTGACGACAGTGCCTTCATCACAGGCAGCCAGTACCGGGTAGATGGCGGTATGGGTGCTTTATAGAAAAAGTAGAGTTAGAGGGAGATCAGTTGATGATCTCCCTCCTTTTAAGTGGTATTCCCTAGTAAATTGGACTAAAAAAACCTAATCCTCCTGTTTATCTGGAGAATTAAGTTCTTAACAGTGTTCGGGCTATGAGCCTAATACTGACTTCCTGCTTCTATTTTCCTTTAACCTGGACATTCTGGAACTACTTCCATATAGCCATATACTTCTTTTTGTACTTTGGGTCGTCCACCGTATCTATCAAGTCTAACGCTGCTCGTTTAATAGTACCGTCATTATAATGATCATATAAATTCCTCATATTTTGCTGTATATCATTCCGAATTAAGGTGAAATTTTTTTCATCTTTTCCATTTTTAAAACGTTCTGTCATATACTCCATGACCATTTCTTTTTGAGGCGTACCAGCAATTCCAACCTTCCAGATGGACTGGAGGCTGTGTCTGGCTGTTACAAACTTTTCATCATTGGTTACCTCCCACAATCTAGGAAAGTCTTTCATGATTCTCAACTCTGGATCGCTTATAGCCTGATTCGCTAAATATTGGGCCGCCCGTGATCGTTGATGGTTATCTTTATGAGTTAAGTCCTCTAATAATTGATTCCACACTTCATACGCCCAATCAACTTTTTGGTCAGTTATATTTAAGATTTTGTGAAAAGCTTCGTAACGCTCCTCTTTATCGCCTGATTTAGATTTTTCAAATTCTAATTTTATTTCACTATCCACTACTACACCTCCTAGGGACGTCAGGGCCACTCAGCTGCTTCTTTAGCTTTACTGCTGTATTAACTGAATAAGATTTCCGCACGTATCATCGAAGACAGCTATAGTGATTCCGCCCATTTCCGTTGGCTCCATAGTAAACTGGACCCCTTTTTCCACTAATCGCTCATACTCCATTTGGATATCAGCAACCCCAAACATGGTAACAGGTATCCTATCAGCAAATAACTTCTGTTGGTACTCTTTAGCGGCTGGGTGCTCATTCGGTTCCAGCAGAAGCTCGGTTCCATCTTGTTTATCTGGAGAAACAAGCGTTATCCATCGATGTTCCCCTGTAGGAACGTCATGCTTTTTAACAAAACCCAGCGTATCGGAATAAAATTTTAATGCCTTGTCCTGGTCTTCTACAAATATACTAGTAACAATGATATTTAACATTCATTGACCTCCTTGGATAATGGTAATTTTCACTGAAATCCTTAATCTATCCATCCTTTCAGCAGATTTAGAAGCGGCTCCTTGTTAAAATGCAGCACTCGAAATTTTCCTTTTCGTTTTGAATTGACAAGCCCTGCTGCCTCCAGAGCAGAAAGATGTTTCGCTATCGCTTGTCTTGAAATAGCCAGGTTGTGTTTCATAACGAGCTTTGTCGTAAGTTCATACAAAGTCAGCTCGTTTCGTTCAGATAGCTCGTCCAAAATAATCCTACGAGTCGAATCACTAAGTGCTTTGAATATAGCGTCTTTATCCCATTTCATAGGTCGATTATATGCAACTTCCAGGTTGCATTTCAACCATAAGCAACTAGAAGGTTGCATATCAAACAAGCGAGTAATAAATATTTCCATGGACTTTACAAAGAGATATATGCCACGATTCAATTAACCAGAATTTAATGCAATAATGCGAAACAATTTTGTTATAGCTTCGTCTAACTATTGAGTGGTTATCTGAACAGTGCGTTATTAAGAATCAATGAGGTATCTTTTTTTAACAAAGATCATGTGAAGAAATACTTATATCCAGGAGGGAAAAATGAAGAAAGTAATTACACTCTTATTCCTGCTTTTACTATCCATCATTTTGGGCTGCTCCATTTCAAATGAAGAAACAATTAAAGATTTACCAGATGAAGAGCTGCTTGTAAAGCATTGGAATAATTTGAGTGATAAAAGGAAAAGTTCTCTAATTCAAGTTATCCATAGAGAGGAAAGCTTCCATACAAATTATGACGAGTCGATGGATAAATGGATTATGCTTTTCGATGCAGGAATGCGGAATACTTATTATCAGGATAATGATTTAAAAAAAGCCATGCTTGAATTTAACAGGGATAGGGAGATAACAGAAGATAGCAAATAGAGCACGGCATGGCTGCCTCTTTTCAGCGGAATCTGCATAAAAAAGGCACCCAGCGCTCCCCCAGCTGCCCATAGATAAAGGACTCTTCATTACTGGATGTCTTCAAAAGAAACTCTATACCAAAAATAAGTAAATTTTATTCTAAAACCAAGGCTCTCTGCTACAGTAACGGAAGGTGTATTGATCTCCATGCAATCCCAGTACGGAATAATATTATTTTCCAGACAGTCTCTTACAAAGAAATGAGCCGCTTTTTGTGCAAGTTTTTTTCCTTGATAAAATTCAACCGTCTCAATATCTACTCCGTGAATGTTTCCTGCTGCCACGCCTGAAAAACATATGCTCGCTATTTCATTTTTATTAACAACAGCATATCCAATTCCCTCCGTTAAAAATTTCTCATATGTCGTCCAGAATTCCAGGATTTTCGTCTGCAGGAAACCTATATTCTTATATGTAGTATCGTCCCTATTTCCCAAGATATCTTTTGTGATCTTCTTTACTTCATACCCTTGCTCAATGACTGGTTCCTTGTCTTCTATGTAATCATCTTTGTGTAATTCATAAACCCTTTGCTTGTAACCGGTTATATTTTCACCGAATACTTTTTTTATCGTAGTGTCCCAAGCAGCATGGTTTCCTATCGCTTCAAAACCTGTTAATCCAGCCTTATGGGCTTCCGGCTTGATGGCTGAAGTGAAAAAATTCTTTAATTCATTGTTAAATGGCTCATTTTCCGCGTCTCCAATAAAAATAATGCCGTTATTGCTGCCAAGCCAGATGAAACCTGATGCAGGAGAAAGTCGATCGTCAACAAAAATACGATCGGAATGGTTCTCTTCAAATACAGCCTTTACTTCCAAGTGCCCTTCTGGATTTAATAATTTCTTACACCTGTGAAATTCAGACTCCTTCAGTTCTGTGATCATCTCTATCTTCCTTTCTCCAAAACTAGGTCCTTTGTGTTTGTTCTGTTCCAAACAAGCTCTCCTCAAAGCAAAACAGGCAGCAGCCCTGATGAAATCATCAGACCGTGCCTGCACATTCTGAATTACCATTATCGATGCTGATCAATTAAGATCGGGTTTCCATCTGGGTCCTCCAATGTAATAAAGGCTGGCCCTTCTTTTGTATCATCAGCCTCTTTAATGAGATCCACTCCATTTTCCTTTAACTTCTTTTGCAATTCCCGGACGTCTGTAAAGCCGTCAATATTTTCAGCATTGCTATTCCATCCAGGATTAAAGGTCAGCATGTTTTTTTCAAACATTCCTTGAAACAGTCCGATCACAGTTCCTTCATTTTTCATGATCAGCCACTTACTCTCTATGTCCCCTCCTAAGGTTTCAAATCCCAGTTTTTCATAGAATGCTTTTGATAGATGGATGTCTTTTACATTTAAACTGACAGAGAATGCTCCCAACTTCATACTATCTCCTCCTCATAATCTCGTTACACTATATCTTCTATTAATTTTATCAGATACCTGCTGAAGTCCCTTAAAATGACTCAAACCGTTTTCTGGAGATTCTGTTTCATAATTATTGAATAAAAAAGATTATGTAAAAAAGGGACCCAAAGCAGTCCCTTTTATGTGCTAAGAAACCCTTAGATAAATTCACTCAACAATAACCAATAACAAGGATTATTTAACGGTAAATTAGGGTCTACAGGAATAATGGCTGAGTGATAACCGACGATAAAACTCTCCGGCTCTGTTGCAGAAGCCCATCCATCAGTGAAGGATTCATTTACAATTGTATTATCAACATCGAAAATATCTGTGCTGCCCAAGTACGAAGCATCGATACCGGCAAGTCCCTTTCCGGCAGTATTCTGTACGGTATTTCCATAGAAAGCGATGAATTTGAAGATGTTGAGGTTGGCGTTGTTCAATAGGACAGGGACATTTCCTTCAAGAATGGTGGTATTGTCGATAATATATAAACCAAAATTCTCACCAATAAACTCCTCCATGAGTAGAAGATGCCGCAAAGTAAATGGCGAGGTCAACTGAGTATTATTTCTGATGACCAGATCTCCCCTTAGGGTTCTTCCAGGACTAGAAGCTATATTTGTGATAATAATGAAGCTGTTTCTTGTAGGACCTTCATCAGAAACAAAAGTATTAGATTCAATGATACTTTGACCTGAAGTAGAAGCAATACTGATATATCTATACCTGTTGGTATCCAAAACTGGAAGCGCATAGGTAAAGTCGCAGTTTGTGATTTGAAATTCTGTTGCAATCAGAGATATACCGAACTCAGAAACGGAAATCTCACAATTATCGACATATATTCCGGTGGCAAAATTACTTACTCCTATTGCACTAGCAATAGAACTTGCTCCTGGAATTGCTTGAATGATTGACATGTTTTTGATAACCACATTCGAAACAGTCACGTTAAACATTGTCACTGCATCAGGAGTTAAGGTAAATACTGTTGTTACTCCTTTTCCTTGCCCTTCTATCGTAACTGATTTGTTAACATCCAAGTTGGCAGTAATCGTAAAAGTTCCAGGGTCAAGTAATATTCGATCACCGTTTACTGCGGCAGTTAAAGCAGCAGCAATCGTTGTAAATGGTTGAGCTGGTCCGACAAGCAGGGTATTACCTGTTGGAGCAGGTACCGTTCTTGCTGGAGGAGGAACTGGTTGTTGTTCTTTATAAAAAGTATCCCCTGTGGAGATATCTATATAAAGATCTCCTTCCTCACCGATATCACATGTAGGTGATCCCACTCCTGTTAGTACGGGTGTACCCGATGGCCCGGTTGCTCCTTGTGGGCCCGTCGCCCCTTGTAATCCCGTGGCTCCTTGAGGTCCCGTCACTCCTTGAGGTCCCGTCACTCCTTGTGGGCCCGTCGCCCCTTGTAATCCCGTGGCTCCTTGAGGTCCCGTCACTCCTTGAGGTCCCGTCACTCCTTGTGGTCCTGTCACTCCTTGTGGTCCTGTCGCTCCTTGTGGTCCGGTCGCTCCTTGAGGTCCTGTTGCACCTTGAGGTCCGGTGGCTCCTTGTGGCCCCGTCGCCCCTTGAAGACCCGTGGCTCCCTGAGGTCCGGTCGCTCCTTGAGGTCCTGTTGCCCCTTGTGGTCCAGGCGGGCCAACATCTGCACCAAGCAGCTCGTCCGACACCAGACGATGCGCGGCAACTATTTGGCCATTAGCACCTTTGCCCCACACCGAAACTTGTATTTCTTCCTCAGCCTCTCCTTCGATAGTAAAAACGTACTCAAGTCCATCAAAGTTCGCATAATAATTTCTAGTAAATACTGCATTTGGCAAAACACTCAGCGTTTCAAGAACATACAAATTTCTAGAACCATTAAGATAATAGCCTTGTATAAGAACAGTAGCGGAACTGCTGGAACTTTTATTGTCAATCTTCACTGTTACTTGTCGTGTAAGCCTTCCTCCGCTGGCAGGTGTGTTCGCTATAGGTCCTGTTGATAGTATGGACACAGACTTCTTACCTCCCTTTAATATAGAATCCTATTAATATGGAATTTGAAAGTATGAAATGGTTCCTCCATATTAATAGTTGTTAATATACTATTCAAGTCATTTAGATAATGATTGGGTTTAAACAACGACAGAATAGAGATTAATATATATATCATTTGTATTGAAGGGAATATAGGAAAAATCAACAGGTGCCTTCTCCCAGACGAACGTCAGTAAACACTGCTTAAACTCAGAGAATCTATTGCCTGTGAAGAATCATTCAGCGATCTTTTTGGTTTTGATTCGCAGCTATACAAGCGATGATTGCCTTCTAGGTCAATCCTTGCGGAAAGCTAAACACATTGAAAGGATCATATTTTCTGTTCACCTTTACCAACCTATCTGCATTGCCGCCAAAATACTCGCGTTCATAATTCTTCAGCTTGCTGATCGGAAAGTTTACGAACGAACCCTCTGTGATGCTTTTAATGTAGTGGAACCTCTCCCGAACCCACTCACGGTTTTTTTCAGCAAATTCATCTTCAGACCAAACCGACTGAATACCCATGATATATCTGGCATTTCTATAGAAAAAAGCCGTTTCTTTTTTCCCGACTCGGCCAATCTCCCCTCCTAATGCATAAAAGGATACTGCAGCATATTGTGACCCTTCTGGAGGGTTTTGCACAAGCTCCGCGACTTTCTCAAGTTCTTCTGCTGAATAGCTTCGTTGTACAAATCGTCCGGTAGATTTGAATTTTTCAAAAGGAGGATATGTGGCTTCCACTTTTTTCACAGCTTCAAAGAATGATGATTCCTCCAACTCTGCCCGGAACCCCTCTACTTCGGCAAAAGGCTGCAAGATTTCGCGCGCAGCTTCTGGTGAGCCGTAGAAAAATCCAGTCGCGAAGATCCCCAGCCCTTCTCCTTCGGCGTTGTAAAAGCTCGAAACCAGTGTCATCCGCTTATCCAAATCAGGCAGCCATTTTTGCCAAATATCCATCACTTGTGCCTGCTTCGCTTTGGTTGTACCGACATAAAAGAACCTGACAAGCGTAACACAGCTGTTAGTTGGCTTTGGAAGCTGGAAAGTCAAACTGACAACGACACCAAAGTTTCCGCCGCCTGCACCCTGGCAAGCCCAAAAGAGATCAGAGTTTACACTGCGGTTCGCCTTAATGAGCCTGCCCTGAAAGTTTACAAGTTCCACCTCCAGCAAGCTGTCACATCCCAACCCTAGTAGCCTGCTGGAAAAGCCCCAGCCTCCACCGAGTGTAAAGCCTGTTACGCCGACAGTCGGGCAGGTTCCTCCAGGAAAAACATATCCATTTGACCCAATCAAATCATAAACTTCTGTATTTTTAGCGCCTGCTTCCATATGCAGGACATCTCGGTCCTTGTCCAATTTCAAAGTATTCAACCGGCTGATATCTATAACCAGGATGAGGTGCCCGATTGAATATCCTTCATAATGATGGCCACCCGACCTGATCCGAATCCCTACACGACGCTTCCTTGCCCATAGGATGCCATTCACCACATCCTGTTTATTTTCGCAGTACACAATCACCAGCGGAAATTTATCTATCGCTCGATTCCACTCCTGTCGGGCTTCATCATAATCCGGGTCCTTCATAGTCACCACTTCACCGGTAAGCCCTTTTAAAAACAAAGAATCCCATTCCATTTCTATCACCTCAATAAATTCTACTTACTAGTTTCCTATAGACTATGTTTTTTTAAGAAAAAAGTGTGGGTTTGAATCATGTATCCTATGCTGGAATTTTTTTAAGAAACCAGTTTTCGGATTATGAAGATCAGAGGGGCATTACAGTAGAAAATTTAATAGTTTGGTTAGGAAAAACAATCAGTTTAGACTGTTAGTAACTGCTCACCGCAGGTATCCCCCGAACTCTGTGGACTGACGAAAAGTCTCCAGGTAAAGTGCTTGTATTAAGTCCGTTCCATGGAAAGAATGGCATCTTTGCTTTGCCTCTGCCGGAGAAAGAAATTATTTCTAACAACCTAAATTGAAATCCTATTTGCGAAGAAAGCAGAAATTCATTTAAATAAGATGGTTTTCTGCAGAGGCTTTGCGGATTAGTATATTCGTTCATATACGATGAAGAACAGAGAAGCAGTATGATAGGCAAAGTAGTATTGAGGAGTTGCATAGATTGCTAAAGTGTTTAATCTACTATGTATGATGGCAATATCCTAACGGGCTGAGCAGCCTCTGCAAAATGGGTACTGCGGTTTATCATACATGGACATGATTACCTTTTAACAGAAGGCTGTTTACGCATATATTGGTGCTTTCGGAAAAATACCAAGAGCCGGATTTTTCCCCGTATATTGAGGATTTTCTCGAATCGGGGATAGCAGCTCTTTTTTCTTTTCATTATCTATAGATTATTCCGGTGTATAATGGTTTTTTTCGGAATTTATAGCTAATAGCAACAAAATTCACGAAAAGAGCACAACAGAAAAAAACTGGATAAGCGCATATGCCTATCCAGCTCTCTAATCACGATAATTAAATTTAAGTAGACATAAACCCGCCGCCATTTACATGGAGAAACTGCCCGGTCATATAAGCGGATCCCTCAGATGCCAGCAGGATATAAGGTTCCACCAAATCCGCAGGCTGGCCTGGACGGCCAAGAGGTGTAGAAACTCCGAACGATTCCTGCATGTCTTTAGGCATAGTTGCCGGAATCAGCGGTGTCCAGATTGGACCTGGCGCTACGCCATTTACCCGGATCGCTTTAGGGGCCAGCTCCTGTGCGATTGAACGAGTGAACGAGACAATCGCTCCTTTTGTAGAAGTATAGTCAATCAGGGCTTTATTACCGACATAGGCATTGATGGATGCAGAATAGATCAAGCTGTCGCCCTCTGAAAGATGAGGGATCGCGGCTTTCGTCAAGTGCACCATCGAGAAGAAGTTCACATCGAAAGTACGCTTCAACTGTTCTGCGCTGATGTCCAGCACACTTTCTTTAACTTCCTGGCGCGCCGCATTATTGACAAGGATGTTCAGTTTGCTGTGGTGTGAGATGACTTCCTCTACCAACTTAAAGCAAAATTCTTCATCAGCGATATCCCCTGCATGCAGAGTACATTTGACACCTTCCTGCTCGATGCGTTTTTTCGTATTTTCAGCGTCTTCATGTTCATCCAAATAGGCAATGGCAATATCCGCGCCTTCTTTGGCATAACCAATCGCAACAGCTTTTCCGATTCCACTGTCACCACCTGTTATCAACGCCACTTTTCCTTTCAATTTACCGGAACCAACATGGCTCTCTAATTCATATACCGGAACAGGATTCATTTCCGTCTCCACTCCTGGCTGCTTAGCTTGTGTCTGAGGAGTAAGCCCATCTTCCAGCAATGTCTGTTTATCTAATTCACTCACTTATAACCCTCCTGAAAAATTCTTTATTATATTACTATACTTTCCATTCCTTCTTTGTCTATTGGTTAAACCTTTTTTTAGGATTGAATGGCAGCTGAAAGATTTTCGAGGAGGTCTCGGGTGACTTAGAGAACAAAAAAAGTTATTAATTGATGGGAGTGAAAATTTGCTGCTCTCTTCTTAGTACCAAGCTGGGCTAATATTTTGTATTCAGTTTCACCACTCTGTCATCTAATAACTTGCTGAAGTCAGCCAGTTTTCTTTTTATAATCCTGGACCATCTTTCCTACTAGACGCCAGAAGGACCGGTCATAAATGAGAGGGGGCATGTGGCATATTTCTTGAACGGCAGCATAATCGATTACTTCCCGGGGAACCATAGCAAGCTTTCAAGGTTACCTTCCTCTTTGCTTCACAGATTCCTCATGGTTTTACTCTGTCTTTAATACTCTTGGAAAGAGGTTTTGTTTTAAAGGGATGTTGATGTAAGGAAATATCCTTCTCTATACTATTACTGGGAAGAAAAGTACTTCGTTCCAGAACACTCAGGAAATGAAGAGATAAATTAGAGCTTTTGCGACAAGGATTGCTTAACAGCCGTTACCATAAAGGCAATTACCCTTTAAATAGGGCAGAATATTATATCTCTCTTTTAATTAAAAATTTTACGACTCATCTAATTTATGTTTCATAAGTACTATTAGATCTTGAATTTCTTTACAGCTTCTCATTTCCTCTTTACTAATGAGGATGTCGTATCCTTCTGTTCCCTTAAAAAATGCAACAGGGAATTCAGCTTTCGGAAGGTCACTCCATAGCTCATCCATATGGAGAAATGTAATTTTATAAGGAAGAGTCTAAAGAAAGGCTTTCCACTTCCGATTCATGTAAGTCAGCCCATAAGTTAGCTGACACAGCTCACATGAATAGGTTTCTGGTGATGAAACTTTATGCAGGCTATCAAGAAGTCCATTCCAAATGCTGCTTTTGGCGTTATACACAAATATTATCTCTCCTGCCATTTCTACCAGCTTCTTTCCCAGTAAGTTTCTTTATATCTTTATTAAATTTCATTTTTCCACACAATCAACCATATTAGAAGACTCTACTTCACTAAAGGTGCCAATGGCCATAGCCTTTCACTCTTCGGTACATGACTTGTCTTTGCGGATAATCAACGACAAAGTTGAACGATGTTAGAGGCTGTTTTAGTGATAAATTCACTTTCCAATATACCAATAACTACCGAAACTTTAATGTGACAGCCTTTGTCCATTTATTGTCTCAGAAAAAAACTGACTCTCTGAATAAGCAGGGAGTCAGCGAATAAATGTTCTTAAATTCTTCGGATGTGCATTACTCTAAAGCCTCATCATAATCATATTGATTACGATCTACTTCTGTAAAGCCTCTTGGTGTATAGAATCGTAATAAATCGCCATTGACAACTTTATCTGAAAGATGTAACTTTTGTTCCGCTATTTTTTGCATTTCTATGGCTTTTTCTTTTTGGTCACTTGGCAGCAACTCTCCCGTAGAAGTATCGTAGAATTTTCCTTCAGCTGCGGTGATATCTCTACTCACAAAATCACCATTTCTGAATGGGATGATATCATCATGTTCAGCAGAAAAGATGTCAGTTCCAAAGTGCAGATACTCATCAGACTCGATTCCGAGCAAATGGAGGAGAGTGGGCAGCAGATCAATTTGTCCAGCAAATTCGTGATTTACTTCCCCTTCCATGCCAGGGACCCTGATGAAAAGCGGTGTCCGCTGCAGGCCGGCACTTTCATATGGTGTAACTTCTTTTCCGATAACCTCCTTCATTGCAGCATTGTGATTATTAGATATACCGTAATGATCTCCATACATCACGATGATAGATTCATCGTATAAACCCGACTCCTTCAGGTAATGGAAGAATTCCTCCAAAGCTTCATCGGCATATCGGGCAGTCTGAAAATAATTGTCTACCGTCTTATCACCCGTTGTATGCTTCCCGATTGTTGCTTCGTCTTGATCCATAGCGAAAGGAAAATGATGGGTAACACTAATGAAGTTCGCGTAGAACGGTTCAGGAAGCGACTCTAAATAAGGAATAGACTGCTCGAAGAAAGGCTTATCCATTAACCCGTAATCAGCTAGATCCTCCTGTTGGATATCAAAATACTGATCGTCGTAGAAATAATCATAGCCAAAGGATTTATAAACCTCATCCCTGTTCCAGAAGCTCCCAGTATTGCCATGGAATACAGCAGAGGTGTAGTCTTGCTGCTGTTCTAAAATGGCAGGAGCAGAATGGTAGGTGTTCAGCCCTTTTGTTGTAAAAGCTGAACCTTGAGGCAGCCCATACAGCGAGTTGGCTACCATATACTCTGCATCAGCCGTTTTGCCTTGAGCTGTCTGATGAAAGAAATTATCAAAGTAGAAGGTGCTTTCTTCATTAGTCAAAGAATTCAAGAACGGAGTAACTTCTTCACCATGCAGTTCATAGTCAATAAGGAAATTTTGAATAGATTCCATGTGAACATAGATCACATTCATCCCTTCCCCTTTTCCAAAATAGTCTGGATTAGGGTCCGCATGGTTGGACCTTGTATAGTTTAATATTTCAGTCGCATCATCACTGCTTGCAAAGGTCCGCTGCGCACTGGCTTTTGTACTTTGATAAGCGTCATAAATCGTATAATTATATACTCCCAAATACTTAACAATGTAATTCCGGTCAAAGCCTCTTTTCAATAATTGGGGACGGTCTATTTCCGAAATTGCCAGGTTTACCCCAGATATCACTAAAGCGATTACTAACATTCTTTTTACCTTTATACCTGCCACTGTATTGATATCTAATCTATTAAACTTCAATACAAGGTAACCAATAAGAAAAATCATATCAGCAAAAAACAACAGGTCGACAGGCTGCAGAAGACTTCCTGCACTGCTGCTGACATTCCCAAAGTTCTGGGTCTGCATTAAAGTTGGAATCGTTATGAAATCATTGAAAAATCGATAGTACAAGGCATTTGCAAATAATAGTATGGACATTATAAAATAAATCACCATGAGGATGATAAATTTCTTTCTGCCCTTAAAAAACAAGGCCAAACCTAGAAACAATAACGACGAACCTAATGGATTCACCAATAGTAATATGTGTTGGATGAAACTTTCGATTCCTAAATTAAATTGAGTTAATTGGACAATGTAAGTTTTTAACCAGAGTAATACAACTGCTATCATGAAGAAGATTGTAAATTCGTTTGCAAAGATAGTCGAATGCTTGTTATTTATTGGAATTTTCACGACTCCACTCCCTCTCCAATAAATACTTCTCGTAATTGTTTAACAAAATCTTAACATATTACGTCCCAAAAAGGAACCATAATGGTATTATACTTATATGAAAATCAAATAAGGAGTGTTCATAATGCAAATTGGGTATTCAAGACCCTCCACTATCGATCCAAACTGCGAACAGCAGCATACGCTTCTATATAAAATGAACTGCGGCAAAATGATAGAGGAATCTCACTCTTCCTCAAAAAATAGACATGCACTGGAACAACTGCTGAGTGACCTTAAACCAAATGACAAGCTCGTGGTTGCAAATCTTTCGAATTTAGCAGACTCTCTTCCGCATCTCCTTGAACTTTTAAATGTCTTTGAGGAAAAAGGCGCTTTTTTGGTAGCAATACAAGAAGAAATCGATACAGAGAAAGACAACCATTCTTCTTTCAAGAACCATTTAATACACATTCTAAAATTCAATCGTGATACCATCAGCTCAAAAACCAGGGAGGGACTAAAAGAAGCAAAACTAAGAGGAATTTCAGCTGGCAGACCAAAGATACCCGATGAAAATATAAAACTGGCAATAACCATGTATCAGTCAAGAGAGTATACACTGTCTGAAATAAAAAACAAGACAGGAATTAGCAAGTCTACTCTATACCGTTACCTTGAAATTGAAAAAACGAATTCTTTCGGAAGTAAAAATTAACTAAAACAGTAACTCTTTTTCCATCTAAAATGGGCCGGTGATTCCCCATCCCTATATATATTATTTTTAAGTCTTGATTTGTGGTTAGCTCGAATTAACCCACAAAAAAGCGGTCTCCTTCTACCTGGTGCAACAGACCTGCCCCTGTCAATAACCAGGTCGGCACTGTTACTTAAATCAATTTATTACAGCAAAAAGTTCATGCAGAAATATTGAAAATGATGGATGACGACAAATGATATTTGCCTCTTTATTCTGGATACTAGTGAGTAAAGGGAACGTTTAAAGAATACCCGAACAACTGATAAAGAAAACGGTTTGAATAATATCAAAAAAAATCCCCCCTCGAGTTCGAATGATTCCGGGGGATAAATATTACTAATAGGCGGAAGGACAGGTACACAGCCATCGAACCTATAGTAGAACAAATTGATTATGAATTGAAAAAATCAATCGTCGGTTCAAAGATTCGCTCTAGTCTATGAAAGTTAACTCATATCTAATCTCCCATAGCCTCACCATCACAAATTTATACTTATGACCCTATCTCCCTACACTGTCATCTTCCAGCTTGATGCTGCCAGCCAATTTTCTTTCTCTTTATAATCCGGCACAATTTTCCCTACCAGGCGCCAGAAGGATCTGTCATGGTTGAGATGGACCATGTGGCTCATTTCATGGACGACTACATAATCGATCACTTCCCGGGGAGCCATGGCGAGCTTCCAATTGAAGGTCAGCTGCCTTTTAGAATCGCAAGTGCCCCATTTTGTTTTGCTGTCAGTAATACGAATTGAATGCGGTTTTGATTTAAAGTGTTGTTGGTGTAAAGAGATACTCTTTTCTACTAACGTTTTACACTGTCCATAATAAAAACGTTTCAAAGCCTGTTTAATCCGGTCTTCCTCAAGTTGTTTTACATAGATATGCAAAACCTTTTCATCAAACTCTATAAAATCCTTCTCGATAGTTGAATCCAAGTGGACTTCTATGGGATATACTTTTCCTAAATATAGAAATTGTTCACCTTGCACATAGCCTTTTTCCTGCGGCCCATTCAAGCGGTCTTTTCTTTCTTTTGAGTTTTGCAAAATTACATCCCATTTATCCTCAATTAGTTCAATTATAGAGTCATCTGGCGTGCCTTTAGGCGCATGCACCTCAATATTTCCATAACCATCAAGGTAAATGCCGATGGATTTCCGGTTCTTATATTTGATATCAAAATGAATCGTCTCACCTGAGAAAGTATGATTCATGATTTATCCCCTGTATCTGACCGTTAATCCTTTTAAGAAATTCCTGGCATACCGATCACCGCAGATCTGGTAATTCTTGTGGCCTTCTCTCCGTAAAATGGCACTCATTTCACCTTTGGTAACCGTCACTCCTGCATCATCCAATATCTCGATCATGTCTTCACTTGTGAGAGAGAGCGCAATTTTCACTTTCTTGAGCAGAAGGTTATTTACGTGCTCATGAGTTAAGGCCGGTCGTTCAGGCTGACCTGGCTTCGGCTCCTGCTTTCCTCTTTTATATGTAATAAAACCGTTTAAGAAAGACTCGAACATTTCATCATCGCATGCTATATGGTTTTCCGTTACAGCAAGATCGTCATCTGATTTTGTCAGCACCTTCATCACTTCTTCTTTAGTTAAATCTACGCCGCCAAGCTTGAAGATTTCCACCATTTCTGTATTTTTTAAATCCAGTGCATATCGTAAGCGAATTAATATATCGTTATTATCTATATTCATTGTTCGACCTCCTATATTTTTGCATATCCCCTTATTAAGTATCTGGGACTCTGAATTACTAGCTTATCACTTTATTGACGTTGTTACATAGTATGAACTGAATGGAAAACGAAACATACCTTAAGGTTATTTTTCAACCTCCTTAAAACAGAGTTATGTATTTTTAATAGTAATAATAAGAGTTAATAAAAGGAGTTTTATGTTATATTATGGTAAAATCACTACGGAAGAATTCATTCTTCTTTTGGTCCGACATAAACACCGATCGTAGAATGGGCTCCAATTTATACCAGGCAATTAAGCAGCAAACCCAGCGTTGTCAAAGGGTGTTTCTTTTATAATCCTTTGTACTATTAGCAATCACCCTATAATAGAGAGAAGAACATATAAGGAGGTAAAACGACGTTGGATACGTTCGCGATAATTCCATTTCTTTTGTTAGTTTGTGTGTATTTCATCCCAAGTTTTGTTGCTAAACATAGAAACAAGCATAACAAAATCCTCATTTACTTTATTAATATCTTCCTAGGCTGGATTTTGATTGGATGGTTTGCCGCTCTATATTTAGCGCTTAAAAAGGAGGACCGGGATCATCCGTTATCAGGAAAAAGGTTAAAGACTTAGTTCATATTCCAACTCAAGGAAGGGATCAAAACTGACACTATCTTACTAAAAGAAACTCTTTTAAAATGAATGATAAAGTATGTATCCTTCTCTTGATTAACAAGAGGAGGATAATACAACTACAGGTAGATGGTTAAGGAGAGTTGGCATGAAAAATCAAATAAAATCGTTAAGGATTTACGCTAACACCACGTGGAAAATCACCTACAGGAAAGGTAGCAATGACGGCATTTGAATTTCCGCTTATAACGGAAATATTGCCACTGAAATAGTTGGCTATATAAATTCCATTTGTTAAAGCATTCACTCCTACTCCTTCCGGGTTAATACCCGCTGAAACAGTGGCGATGACACTATTAGTAAATCCGTCTATGACGGATACAGTGCCACTGCCAAAGTTTGCTACATAAATGCGGTTCGTGGCAGGATTTACTCCTACTCCAGCAGGGAAAATCCGAACGGGAACAGTTGCGATAACACTATTGGAAAATCCGTCTATGACCGATACATCTCCACTGTTCCGGTTTGTTACATAAATTCGGTTGGTGGCAGGATTCACACCTACTTCTTCAGGGTTATTACCAACTGAAATTTCAGCGATTACACTATTGGAAAAACCGTCTATGACCGAGACAGTGCCACTGTTTACCACATAAGTTCGGTTCATGAGAGGATTTACTGCTACTCCTTGAGGAGTACCACCTACTGGAACGGTAGCGATAACGCTATTGGAAAGTCCGTTTATTACGGATACAGTGTCATCGCCAAGGTTAGTTACATAAATAGAGTTCGTGACAGGATTCACTCCTACTCCATAAGGGTTAATACCTACTGGAATGGTAGTGGCAATACTATTAGAAAATCCGTTTATGACCGATACTGTTCCACTGTCAAAGTTTGCTACATAAATGCTGTTCGTGGGAGGATTCACACCTACTCCAATAGGGGAATCACCCACTGGAACTGTAGTAATGACATTATTAGAAAATCCATCTATAACCGATACAGTATTACTCCCCCCGTTTGCAACATAAATTCGATTAAGGGAAATTGGGATGGATGAACCTGCAGGTCCAGTTGCCCCTTGAGGCCCGGTTGCTCCCCGAGGCCCAGTCGGTCCTTGTGGCCCCGTGGACCCTCGAGGTCCAGTCACCCCCCCTGGTCCTGTGGCTCCTTGAGGTCCCGTAGCACCACGAGCTCCTGCCACTCCTTGCTCACCTTGAGGCCCGGTTGCACCCTGAGGTCCCGCTGGTCCAGTCGGCCCCAAATCAGCACCTAATAACTCAGACGACAAGAGACGATGAGCGGCAACGACTTGGCCAGCCGCATTTTTACCCCATACTGAAATTTGCACATCTTCCTCAGCAGCTCCCTGAATCTCAAACACAAACTCAAATCCATCAAAGTTCGCATAAAAATTTCTGGTGATCACGGCATTGGGCAAAACATTCTGCGTCTCCAAAACATATAATTTACGAGAACCATCAAGATAATAGCCACGAATAAGAACAGTGGCTGAATTACTGGAACTTCGGTTATCTATTTTTACAGTTACCTGTCTGGTATGCCTTTGTCCACTTGATGGGTTGTTCGCTATTGGGCCTGTTGAAAGTATAGCCATACTCTAATTTCCTCCTTATCTAAAAAATTCAATTTATATGGAAGGTATACAATGTAATAATTCAATTAAAAAGATGCTCCCATATTACTAGCTGTATCTATACTATTCGAGTCCCAAAGGAATGCTTGGGTATATGCAACGAAAAGAGGATTTATGGTATTAAGAGAATTACAGATTTAGGATAAATGTACAGATACTCTTATTCAGCTGCCATCTGCTATTTCAGTGTTGAGCATTATTTAAACAGAGTGCAGGCAACAATTGGCCAGCAGTTTGAAAACTTATGGATGTAAAAAAGAAGGCTTTAAATTAATAAACCTTCTATCTTAAATCCGGAACTTCCGAATAAGTAGTAGTCCCGGTTTTTCTTTATTAATTAAGGATTCACTCCTATTGCAACAGGATTATCCCCCACTGGGATGGTAGCAATGACAGTATTTGTGTTACCGCTAATAACGGAAATGGTGTTATTGCCAGAATTGGCTACATAGATTCCGTTTGTTAAAGGATTCACACCTACTCCAATAGGGAAACTACCCACAGGTACCGTAGCGATGACGCTATCGTCAATTCCGTCGATGATGGAAACAGTGTTACTGCCTTGGTTTGCCACATAAATCCTATTCGTGGTAGGGTTTACATCTACCCCATGAGGGTTAGTACCCGCCGCTGGTACCATATCGGAGACGCTATTGGAAAGTCCATCAATAATGGAAACTGTGTTACTAATTAAGTTTGTCGCATAAATTCGGTTTGTTATTGTGTTTATGGCTACTCCCAAAGGTACACCCATTACTGGTACTGTAGCGATAACACTATTGAGAAAGCCTTCAATGACGGATATATAGGTATTGCCAGCGCTTGTCACATAAATTCGGTTTGTTGTAGGATTTACGCCTACTCCTTGAAGGGCATCTCCCTCTGAAACGGTAGCGATGACGCTATTGGTAAAGCCATCGATGACGGATACATCGCTACCCTCGTTTGTAACATAAATAGTGTTCGTTATTGGATTTACGGCTACTGCATTAGGGGCTCTACCGACTGAAACGGTAGCGGTGACACTATTGAAAAAGCCGTCGATAACAGAAACATTGTCACTGTCAAAGTTTGCTACATAAATACGGTTTGTGGTAGGATTTACGGCTACTGCCCCAGGGCGGCTTCCCACTCCAACGGTAGCGGTAACGCTATTAGTAAAGCCGTTGATGACAGAAACATTATTACTATCTGCGTTTGCTACATATATGCGATTAACCGAAATTGGGGTGGGAGGGCCTACTGGTCCAGTCGCTCCTTGAAGCCCTGTGGCTCCTTTAGGCCCGGTCACTCCTTGAATTCCTGTTGCTCCTCTGGGGCCAGTTGCTCCTTGTTCACCTGTCACTCCTTGTGGACCGGTTGCCCCTTGGATCCCAGTCGCTCCTTGTCCACCTTGTGGTCCGGTTGCCCCCTGAGGTCCCGGTAGTCCAGTCGGTCCCAAATCAGCACCTAATAATTCAGAAGACAAGAGACGATGAGCGGCTACAATTTGACCAGTCTCATTTTTTCCCCATACCGAAATCTGCACTTCTTCTTCAGTAGCTCCCTGGATTGTAAATACAAACTCAAATCCATCAAAGTCCGCATAAAAATTCCTGGTGATCACGGCATTAGGCAAAACATTCTGCGTATCCAAAACATACAGGATACGAGAACCATCAAGATAATATCCTCTTATGAGAACAGTGGCGGGATTGCTTGGACTTCGATTATCAATCTTTACAGTTACCTGTCTGGTCAGCCTTTGCCCGTTTGAGGGGTTGTTGGCTATTGGACCTGTTGAAAGTATAGACATATTCTTCAGGCCTCCTTTCTATTTTTTCATATAAATGTAAATAGGGAATAGTTGCACTTACATATACATGGTTGTTTTTATACTATTCATCTCTTGTAAAGGATGCTTGGGTATCTGCAATGAAATGAATATATAGGTTATGTAGAATCACAGATTTAGAACTTCATTGAAGAAAGTATTACACTCATTTAAGTAAAAGACTCATCATTCAAAAAAGGGACAGAACCCTGCCCCTTTCTCCCTCTAGTAACACACAAACGATTCAATCTGCCTCAAAGTGACTCCGTAGAACACCCATCTGCTACCATCCCACCTGTAACCGGCGATGGACCTTTTACCAAGGAATACAGGATAAAACCAGAACTGATGTCCATTTTCAAGCCAGATGTAGGTGTAGCGGAACAGACATGGTTCGATGGCACCGGGATCTATGCCGGCAGGTCCCGCTTCAGGCAGGCACGGTTTTGACGAGAGGTCAACTGGAGTCAGAATCTCATCTGAAGCAATGGTGAACGACTTTAAAGCTTCCAGTTGTTCTCTGGATAAATCTCCATCTGCCAACAGTATTTCTTCAGCAGCAGAATCCTCTTTATTAATGGTCAACTTCACTCTCCCCTTTCTACTATTTCCTACTAGAGTATTCCTGCTAGATAAGAATGCGTGGATTTCGGGGCTTATCGGTCTCTATCATTCATTTTTCAATCTAGCATTTCGTCCACACGTTGTTCAGTTGCCGGCATAGTATATGGTACAACTCTCAAAATAGTAGAGTTGTCTCTTCTTCATGCCTTTAGGCTGCAGCAGAGGGAAATTCACTCACAGAAACAACAAAGGACTCTGCCCGCCAAGTTGGCAGGAAAACAAATTCATATTTTAAAAAAGTAAGGATGTGATTCTAGTTGATAAAAAGAGAAAACGTAACCATTCAAGAGAATTATAATGTGACCTGTTCTGATCCGTTCACAAGATCAACAGCTCCTAATATCAATCAACCATGTGATGGGATTTCCCGAATTTACTATGAAGATTTTTCAGAACCTGGGTTCTACAGCGTTCTCGTAACAAATGGAAACATCGCATGTCCGTTGATTGTCACGATTGAAACAGCGAACGGGACTACGATTGAGCGGACTGTTCCATTCAGGTGGGCCTTCTATATAGATGATTTGGAAAAGATTTCTGTACGCTGTGCAGAGAATCCAGAAAGCACTTGTACAGGGATTCTCAACATCAATAAAACGTTCAGATTCTGCAACGGTCCAATCTTGGACAAAGAACAAAATTATGCCAAATCAAGAAAGGATTGATGAAATGACAAGGAAGCACGTAAGAGAATTCAATCAAAACTATAACTTCAACTATAACTGCAGCGGCCCTCTTAGCCGCACGGTCACGATCCCTATTTCACAGCCTTGTAATAATGTCGCACAAGTCTATTTCGATGATTACACCTCAGCCCCTGGGTCTTTCCAAATAGCCATTTCGAACACTTCCGTTTCGTGCAACATGACACTAATAGTGGAAGCTTTTAACGGCAATACCGTAGAACGCGTTCTCCTTCCAAATACAAACATTGCTTTTCTGGAAGATGACGTTCAAAGGGTATCAATAAGATGTCAGGGAGATCCCGGAGCAACATGTACCGGTAACATGAATGTTAATAAAATCTTTCGGTTTTGCGAGTTAGGTGAGGATCCAGATGATCAGGATGACAGCTGTCATGACCATCAGTCCCCCGCTGACCATTGGTGGGAACTAGGGAATGAAGAGAATTTAGGTACCCTGCTGAAATCTTTGGAGTACCTTAAGAAACGTAAATAGGGATTACAAAGATAAATAAATCAACTTCCTTCAGTTTATTAAAAGAAAAATTATGAACAGCTCAATTTCCCTTCAAAAGGATTGAGCTGTTTTTATTTGGCTCTTTTCGAAAACTTTGTGGCTAATTAATCTTAATTCCCGAAAATACAACCTTAATTCTCCGGAATAACCTAGTTAACAAGAAAAGAAAAGAGCTGCAATCCCCGATCAGAATGAATACCCTTAGTATCCTGGGAAAAATCCGGCTCTTGGGATTTTTTCGAAAGCAACAATGTATGCGAAAACAGCCTTTTATTTTGATAGCTGGAATCAACAACGTTATAGTGCTCCCCAAAATATTAAAATGGGTAGCACCTATTACCTCTGTTTAAGATCAACAGGTTTTCTCCTTATAGCTGGTGAATGGGTATCAAAAAAATTGGTCACTTCATAAGTAACTTACCTTTGCCCCAACTCCCTGAAGCATAATAGAAACTTTCAGCATTTATAGGTACCTTTCCTGACAATGAAAATAAAAGAAATGAAAGGAAACAACTGAGCAAAATAGTAATTCACAAATCCATTACATGAGTACAAGCCTTCCTCACCTGAACGGCATAGGATATACAACAACCACTGTGTTTCAATGACCCTTTTTTACAAGGCTCTTTTCGAAAACTTTGTTGCTATTTAATATGAATCTCGAATAACAATACCAGAATTCATCTTTAATAACCTGGTAAGCAAGACAGAAAAGAGCTGCTCGCCCCGTTAAGAGAGAAAAACATTAGTATTCAGGGGGAAAATCCGGCACTTGGGGTTTTCCGAAAGCAACAATCTATACGAAAACAGTCTTTTACAAGAGGCATAAAAAAATAGAAAGAGTGATATTAATGGAAGAATTAATGGTAAACTCAGTGGGAATAATTCTGCTGAACAAAACACGGCCGATTCCCCGCTGACGGAATTATACAGGATTTATCAAAAGGGAGATTACACAGCCGCCGGGGTTAGTCTTAGAGAGGAAAACACTGGCAGCATTAATATTTCCCTTCCCCCCTCTTCTACTATAACCAATGCTTATCTTTACTGGATGGTACAGGAGAATGAAGAAACCTTTAGCGATACTGGATTCCTGAATGGTTCTCCGGTTGAAGGCGCTTTAATTGCCACTTCAAGAGATCTTTGCTGGAACCGTGAAGTCACCCATTATTTCAGGGCAGATGTTACAAACTATGATTTGAGAAGAAGCAATACAGTGCAAGTCGAGCCAGGAGGTGATGAGACGCTTCTTGAAGGAGCTTCATTAGTGATCGTTTATTCCAACCCATTCCTTCCTTTTAAAACAATTATCATCAACGATGGAGGAGTCGCCTTACCCTTTGATTGGATGGGGACAGGTCCCTGGTCCCACCAATTTTTAACAATTTTACCCCTCTTTAAGGGATAGGTCCATAACACTTATTTTTGCTAGAGATCATTTAGATGCAGTACCGGATACCCTTTTCATAAGTAAATGAGGTTAATGCCTAATGTCTCCTTCAGGATGAGAAATTCTCAACTAGTTGTAAAAATGAGGACATGTATGCAACTTAAATAATTTAGAGTGAAAAAGGCTTTGGACTACACCTGAAAATAGAGGGAAAAACTCCCCTTATTAGCTAAATAACATTGAAAATAACAAAATTAGCGGAAGAAACTCCCCTTATTTGTCTGTAAAACCTCTAAAATAGATGCTTCTGCTCTAAATAAGGGGAAAATCTACCCTTATTCACCCACAAAACAAGCACTTATCTTCATTTAACGGGAATTTCTCCCCTTATTTTTTACCGCTGGATACTCTATTCAGCAAATGACTCTTTCATTCTTTTAATTCGGGGATTTTTAGTATGAGGAAATATCACCACAAACGACCTGCCTGCTGCAGAATAACAGGAATACCTAGACCCACCCGCATGCAGTAATGGTTTATTCAAACAAGCATCAGGGTAGTGTAGTTAAAGTTCTTCATTTCAATTTATTAAGCATTAATAGATTGATATTCTGTAAGTGGCGATAGCCGCTTTCAACTCAGATGTTTTTACATATATCAAAGAAACAGGTGGGATAACGTGAAAAAGATATTTACAACGGGGGCTTGCTTTGCAGCCCTCCCGACTTTACTATTAGCAGGATGTTCGGAAAGCGTAACCTTAACAAACGAAGAATCCATGCTTCATCAAAAATCACAACTGACTCTTAGTGAGCAGCATTATGCTTTGGCGAAGGCCGCAAACTCTCCAAGATTCACAAATGGCTTGCCCTATCAAGCAATCGAGCCTTCGGAAAGTGCTCAACCGCTGAAAACCAACTACACAGATCAACAACTGGCGGAAATGCCTCGAACTCAGGCTCATGGAGGCGACACAACAAGAAGTGTTCCATTAGGTCAGACCTTGACAAAAGGAGCAGAAGATCTATCAGACGGCCCGCTTAAGGATCATAGAATCGTTTCCTATTATGGGCACCCAAGTTCGGTTAACATGGGGATACTGGGAGAGCACAGCCCTGAAGTTTTCATGGATAAATTAGTGGAGCAAACTAAGGCTTACTCTGAGCTGGACCCTGAAAGGCCGGCCATCCCTGCGATTGAACTGATCTCAACTGTCGCCCAGCGGAGTCCCGGCGAAGATGGTGACTATATCGTTCCGACATCAGATGATCAGATTGAAGAATATGCCCAATTGGCTAAAGAACATAATGCCCTATTGATCCTGGATGTGCAGCTGGCACGTGATACCGTCATGAATCAGGTTAAATCGCTGGAAAAATATTTAAAAATGCCTCACGTCCATTTAGCCATTGATACGGAATTTCAAGTCAAAGAAGGACAAGTTCCCGGAATCGACTTAGGCACGGTCGATGGAGAAGAAATTCAAGAAGCGATTGATTATGTTTCCAATTTGGCGGAAGATAATGGTCTTCCTGACAAGGTTGTCATTGTCCACCAATTTGCAGAAAAAGTTCTTATCAACAAGGACGCCATCCAACCTACAGAAAACGTGGAAGTCGTCCTGAATTTTGACGGCCATGGAATCGCTGGTATAAAAAGAGCCGGGTATAATGAACATGTGCAGAAGCAGCCTATTCAATACGGAGGATTCAAAGTGTTTTACAAAAAAGATGAACCATTAATGACACCTAAGGATGTTTTGGAATTAGACCCTGCACCTGCTTTTGTTAATTATCAATAGAATTTATTCAGTACAGAAGGATGGATCTCTCGTTATGCAACGAAAGATCCATCCTTCTATTTTTTTGTGAAAATTGTCTTTTCAAATCAGGACCTGGACAGTAAATCCTTCCCTTTGTCCAATTAAAACAAAAAACTGGCTACCCTTTACGGATAACCAGTTTTCCTACTATTCTACTTCTTATTCAACATTTCAAATACCTGCTCAACATCCTTGTCACCTCTGCCAGAAAGGTTAACTATGATGATATCTTCTTTTGATAAGGTTTTGGCAAGCTTTACAGCATGCGCGACTGCATGGGAACTTTCCAATGCAGGAATGATTCCTTCAATCTTCGATAACTCCTGGAAGGATTCTAGTGCTTCCTGTCCGGTTACAGTGACATACTCTGCCCTGCCAATCGTTTTCAGATGGCTGTGTTCCGGTCCGACACCAGGATAATCCAGTCCGGCCGCAATGGAATAAGTCGGCTGCGGATTTCCTTCTTCATCTAACAGGGTTAAACACTTAAATCCGTGTAACACCGCGGGAACACCTTTTGTGAGTGTAGGTGCTTCAGCTGGTTCGACTCCCACCAACCGAACCTCTTCCTCCTCTATATAGTGAGCAAATGCTCCGATGGCATTACTGCCGCCGCCTGCACAAGCAACCACTGCTGTTGGGAGTTTTCCTTCTTTTTCAAGAATCTGTCTCTTGGATTCTTCACTTATGACAGATTGAAAATGCTTGACCATCGTCGGGAATGGATGCGGCCCTACTGCCGAGCCCAACAGGTAAAAGGTATTCTCATAATTTTCAACAAGATCATTCAAGGCTTCATCTACTGCATCCTTTAACCTGCCCTGCCCTTTATCTACCGGAATAACCTTTGCTCCTAAAAGCTCCATTCGAAATACATTCAGAGATTGACGGACAGTATCCAGTTTCCCCATGTAGATAATGCATTCCATCCCAAACATGGCACAAGCGGTAGCGGTTGCTACACCGTGCTGGCCGGCACCCGTTTCAGCTATAATTCGTGTGGCACCCATACGTTTAGCCAGCAATATTTGACCGATCACATTATTAATTTTGTGAGCACCTGTATGATTGAGGTCCTCGCGTTTCAAATAAATCTTTGCTCCACCTGTCTTTTCAGTAAGGTTTTTCGCAAAGGTCAATGGGTTTTCCCGGCCTACAAACTCTTTCAGATAGAATTTGAACTCTTCATTGAATTCATCATCATCCTTATACTTATAAAATTGTTCTGCAAGGTTCGATAATACCTCTTGTAAGTCTGGCGGAAGATAGCTGCCTCCAAACTCACCAAATAACCCATTCTCAACTAAACTGTTTTTACTCATCTCTAAACTCAGCTCCTCTAAATAACTTGAATATTCACTCTTGAATATTCATAATCTATTTTTTCATCATTTAATTAGGAAATCAACAATTATGTTCCTTTTTTCCATTTTAAATTATACAACTTTAGGGGAGAGAGAGCCCGCTCCATGGCCACATCCCTTTTCTAATTGACTCGTTCCTGACCGAAAAGCCAACCTCTTCATACATATCTCCCACCAAATTGGCTTGCTCCTGACCGAAGTACAGCCTACTTCGTACACATCTCTTACTAAATCAACTCACTCCCGACCGAAGTGCGCCTCGGTTTATACAAATCTTCCACCAATTTACCTTGCTCCTGACCGACAATTACTTGATATTAAATCAATGGTCAGGTTACTCATGTGGAAAGGTCGCAGGTGAAATTCCCTTAAGTTACGTTATATGTTACTACATAAATAAGAACAGATGATGATCTCATCTGCCCTGCTTCCTCATTAATGACTTAGTACTTAGATTACACCACAATTTTATGTTGTAAAAATATGGAGGGACAATGCACCTGTCCCTCTGTCCTTGCCTCTGTCCACCGCTATAATGAACTAAATGGGTAAAACAAGCGCATGAATAGAGCGATGATTTGCCTTCAAGTATGACGTTCCAGCTGCTCCAATATCATATACATAAATTCGAATGGTATACGTATAAGTCCCAGTTGGCGGTGTATCCACTATACTGATGCTGACAGGTTTATGGAGTGTTATAGAGGCGGAGGGATTTATATCCCTCACCCAATCTTCGTTACTATAGGTATTATATATTGGGGTTGAATTTCGGAAGATCTGTATTTCCCATCCAATTAGGTAAGAAAATGGTCCTGTTCCCCCAACTTCAACTTCATATGTGAAATGATAATCACCTATTAGTAAAACTCGGGAAGGAGACGTAATAGTTACGGATGAGGACGTAAGCGGAAAGTAAGCTCTTTCTTCAGGTGATATAGCCTCGAAGAGCACGGTAGCGTCTTGAGCTGTACCTAATCCTGTAATGCCTGGGAAACCCCTTTCTCCTCGCTCCCCTTTTGGTCCAGTCGCCCCTTGAAGTCCAGTTGCACCTCGAGGGCCAACCGATCCTTGAACACCTGTTGCCCCTTGTAGCCCGGTCTCCCCTTGGAGTCCCGTGGCTCCTCGAGGCCCCCTGGCTCCTTGAATACCTGTTGCTCCTTGAGGCCCGGTCTCCCCTTGAGGTCCCGCAGCTCCTTGTAGGCCTGTGGCACCTCGAGTTCCCGTCATTCCTTGAAGTCCTGTTGCCCCTTGTGTTCCTGTCGCCCCTTTCGCTCCTTGAGGTCCGGTCGCCCCCTGAGGTCCCTGTGGTCCAGTTGCTCCTTTGTCAGTTCCCAATAATTCATCAGATACCAGACGATGTGCAGCCACTATTTGATCACTGGCACCTTTTCCCCATATCGAAATTTGCACTTCTTCCTCAGAGGCTCCCTGGATTGTAAATACATACTCAAATCCATCAAAGTCTGCATAAAAATTCCTGGTAATTACTGCGTTTGGCAAAAGATTATGCGTTTCCGAAACATACAATTTGCGAGAGCCATGAAGATAATAGCCTTGAATGAGAATGGTGGCAGGAATGCTGGAACTCCGGTTGTCAATCTTTACAGTTACCTTTTTGGTGAGCCGTTCCCCATTCGATGGTGTGTTCAGTATAGGACCTGTTGAAAGTATGGCCATGAAATTCTTTCCTCCTTACAATAGAAGTCCTTCCATTGTTTTCATTGCTTCTATCGTATTCATGCCTTTCTTATTATGATTGGGTATTGTCCAATTTTTTTTACTTATCCTTCAGTTACTTTAAAACGAACAATGAAAGTGATGATTCTTCTCTAAGTGAAACGAAAAGACAATTACCGCGTTTCCCAAAGTCTAAATAAAAAAGGATAATAAGATTAACTCCCACTATCCCCAGGTATTTATTGAATCTAATACAAATACTTATTTTTCATACCTTCGTAAAGAATACTAACCTATTAATAGATCATCTTCTCATGATCCACCTTTTACAGCCCAAGCAACCCTGGCAGCAGGAGACTGATTTGTGGAATATAGGTCACGGCCAGCAACACGACAAAAATCGCTGCATAAAACGGCAATAGTGGTTTTGTGACCTGTTCTATCTTGACTCCTCCGACACTTGCACCGACAAACAGTGCGCTCCCGACAGGAGGGGTTATGCTTCCAATACACAAGTTGAGGCACATTATGATTCCGAAATGGACCGGGTCCATCCCAAACTCAGCAGTGATCGGCAGGAAGATCGGAGTGAAGATCAGAACCGCAGGAGTTATATCCATGAAGGTTCCTATTATTAATAGAATGATATTCATCAATAAAAGAATGATGATCGGGTTATCTGACAGTGAAAGCATTCCATTACTGATCGCATCAGGAATCCCTGTGAAAGACATAACTAATGACAGAATTGAAGACGTTGCAATCAGCAGCATGATGATCGCAGTCATCTCGACGGTTTCCAGCAGCATTTTCGGTAAGTCTTTCATTTTAAAACTACGGTAGACAATCGAAAGAATGACAGAATATGCAACGGCAATTGCAGCCCCCTCTGTTGCAGTAAAGATTCCCGCAACGATTCCACCTATTACAATAACGATCAACATCAAACTTGGCAGGCTTTCCAGAAATACCTTAAATCCCTGCTTCAAAGTAATCTTCGGTGAAACCGGATAATTCTTTTTCTTGGCAATAACGTAAGCAACTACTATCGCGGCGAGGCCCCAAAGGATTCCCGGGATGTATCCGGCGATAAAGAGGGCTGCCACTGAAGTCCCTCCGCTGACTAAGGAGTAGATGATCAGCAGTCCGCTCGGCGGGATAAGTAAGCCGGCTGGGGCAGATGCTATATTAACTGCCGTAGAATAGGTTTTTTCATATCCCTCTTTTTCCTGCAAGGGTGACATAACTCCGCCGATGGCCGCCGCAGCTGCAACAGACGAACCGGAAATGGAGCCGAATAACATATTTCCAACAACATTAGTGTGAGCCAGTGATCCCGGCATCCTGCCTGACAGTACCTTTGCCAAGTTAATCAAGCGGATGGCAATGCCGCCCCGATTCATAATGACTCCGGACAGAATAAAAAAGGAATTGCCAGGAGTGAAAAACTGTCCAATCCCGTTACCAATTTTTGTGCTGATGTGAAGACTGCGATATCAAACGGAAACAAAATTAGCATGGTGGTGATGGAAGCCCCTGCAATACTGACCGCTATCGGCACTCCCAGGAACAGGAGAAAGAAGAAGGCAAAAAACAAAATCAGGCCTGCAGTTATGGTCATTACAAGTTCCTCCCTTCTGCATCCAAAGGAGTGGCAGGCAATTCTGTTTCCATATCTTCTGAATAGAAATCCGCCCTCCTCTTTACTGCTGACTCATAAATAGAAATCAATGAATAACAAATGATCAATATTCCGGAAACAGGCAGAGATAAGTAAATGGCAGCCATCGGAATGCCCAATGCCGGCGAAGACTGTCCTGTCGAAATGCCGATCGTTTGCAAACCGCCGACGATCATGACAAGGCTGGCAAACAATAAAATAATTATTTCTATTAGAATACTTACCTTTAGGGCGTTGTTCTTAGATACTTTATGAATGAACAGTTCAATAGCTAAGTGTTTCTTATTTCCGAAAGCGTAAGCAGCTCCCAGCATCGAAACCCATATGAGTGCAAAACGGAGAAATTCCTCCGATATGGTACTCGGCGCATTTAAAACATATCTTGAAAAAACCTGCCAGATTGCCATCAGAACCATAATGGCAAGCACCGTGCAGGTTATAACGGCGATTCCTTGATCCATCCACTTTTTAATCTTCTCCATCTTTACTCCCCCTCTTTATTCCCATCGACTGACAATTCTCGGATTTCCTTATAATAGTCTGTGGTAGATTCTTTAGTGGCAAACTCTTCATGAAGAGGCTGGACTGCCTGGATAAATGGCTCCAAATCAACCTCATGGAAGGTGACTCCATTTTCCTTGCTTTTTTCGATGGCTGATTCAACCGCTTCTTTCCATACCTCTTTATGAAAAACAGTAGATTCATCTGCTGCTTCCTGAATCAATTCTCTCTGCTCTTCTGTCAGCTGATTCCATTTCTTTTCATTAATAATGAGGATATCAGGCACTATGGCATGCCCGCTAAAGCTGTATTCCTTCGCAACCTCTCCGTGATTGGCATCCGTTAACGCCGTTTCATTATTTTCAGTCCCATCGATGACTCCCTGCTGAAGTGATGTATAAACCTCCCCGAAAGGCATCGGAGTCGGGGCACCGCCCATCAGTTCGATCATCTCGATCGTAGTCGGAGTGGGCTGCACTCTTACTTTCATACCTTGCAAATCATCGGGGTGCAAGATAGGTGTATCTTTCGTATAAAAATTTCGTGTGCCTGAGTCGTAAAATGTCAGGCCTTTAAACCCGATATCCCTTGTAGCATCATATAGTTCCTCAGCAATGCCGCTGTTCATCACCTTATAAAAATGGTCCTTATCATCAAATAGATAAGGCAGACTCAAAACGGAATATTCTTCAGAGAAATTTTCCAACGTACTCGCACTAACCTTTGCAAAATCAATAGCACCGGTCTGCGTTAACTCTATCGCTTCCCGTTCTGAACCAAGCTGGCCGCCCGGATACAACTTCATATCAATACTTCCTTCTGTCTTTTCCTCTACCAATCGTGCAAACTCAGACAATGACGTATGTATTGGATGATTCTCCCCTTGATTATGAGCAAGCCGCATAATGACGGGGCCATCCCCTTGTCCCCCTTCAACAGCCCTTGCAGAGCATCCCCACAGTGAAGTAATCACCAAAAGAAGCACTATTCTTATTCCATAATAATTTTTCATGGCTTCCTCCCCATACATAAGAATTTCATTTAGACATAAGGGCCTAAGACCTTCAAAGCATTAAAGAATTTCATAAGCCCTGATTTCTAAAATAAATTCTTTTGAAGTTTTTGGAATATAGTTCCCTTTTTTGAAAATTTCGAAACTATTCTCATATATATATTTTTGGGCAGAGGTCTTTTATTTTACTCCTGACCGAAGTACCCCCAACTTCGTAAATAGCTCTCACTAATTCAACTCACTTCCGACCGAAGTATGCATCGCTTTATACATATCTTCCACCAATTTAGCATGCTCCCGACCGAAACCCACTTTATGAGAAATCCCTATGTTCAGAAGTCTGTAACTACAAAAATGGACAGATGATGATCTCATCTGCCCTGCTTTAATTTATTCAATTGTTCTTTCATTTTGTTATTTAAAATTAGTAATTGATTGCCTTTAAGGCTGCGTTTAGGTACTGCTCCTGAAGGGTTGTCCAAAACAAACGGGTTCTTTCTTTGTTTTTCTTTCAACATGTTATCCCCCATTCAACTATGGATTAGTGCTTGACTTCAAAGGGATCTGTACCACTCTTCTTAACGTCTTTTTGATTATAGAAAAAATCAGCTTCTTTGCCCTACAGAATATTTGCAATTTAAATTGTTCTTTTTGACGATTTTAGGTGTTAAAAATCCCTAAGTGTATTCAAGCAGGAAAAAATCTAAATTCCAAAAAAAGAAACAGAAATGGTGAAAAGCAATAGAAGATTATATACTGAAGTATCAATTTACGATGATGATAACAGAAGGAAGTGTTTAATGACCATATATTAATTAGAACATCAGACTGTAATCTGTGTCATGATAAGGATTTTTGATGAGGGTGACGAATTAAATATATCTCTATTTGATTTGTAGTGATTCTATAAAAAACCTTGTAGGGATCTGATTTACCAATAGAAATCAATACTATTCGCAGGTCTACGGGTAAACGGTTAAATGGCGGCTTTTAAGTACGGTGCAATTCCGGGCTAATTCAATATTGTCTCTTCAATCATCTAATTCTAACAATGAAAGGATCGCTGATTTTCTCCATGCAATTTTCATTCTTCAGCTTTTTAAAATCCTTTTGATTTCCTTATCTGAAAGCACAGGGTTGTCTTCACTATTCAAAGCAGCGCTTAATCGCTTTTGTTCTTCAGGATCTGTCACTTCATAGCAATCTCCATTGTCTACATTTTCTACTTCCATAAGTAAAAATTTTCGTTTCCCTACTTGAATGTATGAGTGACCTGACTGAATCGCTTTTTTTATGTCATCTTGCTCAATTCTGATTGGTTCCATTAACATCACCTACTTTAATTTATTTAGCCCTATTATACACCAGCTACTGAATGTAATAAATATAAAGGGACGTTAATCTCGTGCCACTATAGAAACAAACTGTTAAAAAAATATTAAGTGCTTATCCATATCAATTCTATTATTCGAACTACGGCTTTTTTTGTGCTTTCCAAGATAAAGTGCAGGAGTGAGGATGGAGAGGAGCAATCATGCCTGCTAATGGGAGATATTATCCCTCCACTACACCCCCCTCTGTCCCCTTGTCACATAAACCCCTCCCTACCCTTAAGGAAGCAAAACAACCTTCCCTAATTTCCCGGCTTTTTTAAAATACTCTTGAGCTTCCCGTGCCTGCTGCAATGGAAAGGTACGATCGATCACTGGTTTGATTTTCCCATCAGAAATAGCCCCCAGCATCCGTTGAAACTCTTCTCTTGTCCCTAACACTGAGCCATAAAGAGTAATATGCTTTAAGTATAGAGTTCGGAAATCAAGCTCAGTCTTCTGACCGCCGGCAGACCCGGAAGTACAGAATTTCCCGCCTTTTTTCAAAACCTCCAGGGAAGTGGAGAACAAAGCATCGCCCACAACATCTACTACCGAATCAATGGGACCGCCATTCACCTCCAGGATTTCTTGGGCAAGGTCTGCTGACTTATAGGACACAACATGAGACGCTCCAAGGTCTTTCATCTTTTCCGCCAGCGCTAAATCTCCCACAATCGCAATGACCTTTGCACCAAAGACCTTCGAAGCGATTTGAACATTCAATGAGCCGACACCGCCATTTGCCCCAGTAACCATGACAGTCTCCCCAGGCCGTACGTTCACTTGTTCTACCATATGCCAAGCGGTTAAACCACTGACTGAAAAGACTGCACTTTCAATAAAATCTGAGAGAGGCATGTCAAAACAAAGCTTAGCAGGCCACACAACATATTCTGCATATCCGCCATCATATTCCGACCCTATGAAAGACATATCTTCTGAAATATGTTCAGTCCCAGGGTCTCCGCTTGAGGTGAACGGGAAAAGAACCACGTCTTTTCCTATCATCCCTTCAGCTACATCTTTCCCTGTCCCTATGATCGTTCCGGTAATATCAGAGCCGGGAGTACGTGGAAATTGAACTCCTTCAGGCCGCCAGCCAGACTTGGAACCCTTTCCGTAAGCACCTTCCCTCATCCAGATTTCAGTGTTATTTATCGCACATGCTTTTACTTTAATCAGCACTTCATTTTCTTTAGGCTGTGGTATAGGTACATTAACAATTTCTAACTTATCAAGACCGCCATATCCAGTAACTTGCACAGCTAACATCAGTTGTCCTCCAACCTTCTTTGTAGTTATCAATGTCCACTTTCTATTATTTTTTGCTGAGATGATTTTTATGCATGAAGCGCAGCAAACAAGCTCAGGGGATATGGATGAGTTCACCTGCATCTTTCTATAAGACAACAAGAATGAAATATTTTTTTTCAACATAACCTGTTTCACATTAAAAAGATTTAAATATGCCCCTTATCCAGCTGAATAGAGGGTTTTTCTTTAATCTTAAGGAAATAATGGGGTCAGACCCCTTTGTCCCTCAAATCAACTTGACTCCTGCAAAACTAGTACGCATGTTGGGAAATATTACTCCTGGAACGGTACTGAGCGCAATAATATCTACTTCGTCCCCTTCCTCCAAGGAGACAATTTCACAAAGGTCGGTAATACCCGCAATTCTTGCATTGGCTCCAGTAAAATCCACTTCAAAATCCACTGCGACTCCGTTCACTCTTAATTGCATGACAAATTCATATTCACTCTCAGATTCATCAGGTAAAAAGAGAAGAGTTGAAGTAAATAAATACACACCTTTCTTCTTTGCCACGAAGGTGGATGCAGCCTCATCATATTCGTTGTTTAAATCAAACAGTTTATCATTAAAGGAAACTTCGTAATTCATAAGACTGTTCGGTATGAGGGTTTCTGTATTTTTGAGAGCTCTAAAAGCGGACTTATTGTCCTGGTTTCTATCATGAGATCCATTTATATTAATATTAATCACAGGATTTCCAATGACAGTCAGATACTCGATATCGTTGAAAGTTGGAGAATTCTGATGTTCTTGTTTTTGTATCGATTGATTTTTATTTTCGAGCAATCCATTTAATATTGAATTGATTTTTTTATCCTTCATTCGTCTCACTCCTTAAGGGATTGTATTCAAATGGAATGAAAATACCAACTAGTAATCTTCTCTTTTATTTTATTCATAGAATAGTAAAAGCGTTTGTACGCTTACCTTTTATAGTAAGTGTTCCTAGCTCAACCCCTGGAAGGTAAACACATGAAAAGGATCATATTTCCTGATCACCAATTGTGCCTGGTCATACTTCCCTTTTAAGTAATTAACCGATTGGGTATAAATTTTGAAAATTGGTGGGACGTTGAACCTTTGTCCCCCTTTTTCAAGTGTGATATTTATCACATCTTTTTACTTCATATTCTTTTAATATAGGGGTGGGGGTATTGCAAAAACTTAAAAGGAGCGGATAATATGAATAAAAAAATCGTTATTATTGGCGGAGTTGCCGGCGGAGCTTCAGCGGCTGCCCGTTTACGCAGATTAGATGAAACATCCACTATCGTTATGTTTGAAAGAGGAGAACACATTTCCTTTGCTAATTGCGGATTGCCATATTATATCGGAGAAACTATTCTAGAACGTGAAAAGCTGCTTGTCCAAACGGTTGAGGGCATGAGCAAGAAGTTCAACCTGGACATTCGTAACTTAAGCGAAGTGACCAGCATCAACCGGAATGAAAAAAAAGTAACCGTAAAAGATTTAAAAACAAACAATGTCTATAAGGAAGATTATGATGTGCTTGTGCTTTCACCGGGTGCTAAACCAATCATCCCCCCAATTCCCGGCCTGAAAGAAGCGGATAATATTTTTACACTTAGAAACATTCCGGATACCGACAGAATCAAAAGCTATGTAGATGACCAGAACCCAGACAAAGCAGTAGTAGTTGGCGGCGGTTTTATCGGACTTGAAATGGCGGAAAATCTTGCTCATCGTGGAGTAAATGTGACGCTTGTTGAAATGGCCAATCAGGTCATGGCCCCTGCTGATTATGAGATGGCAGCTATTGTCCACAAGCATCTTCGCGATAAAGGTGTTACTTTGATCCTTGAAGATGGAGTGAATTCTTTTGAAAACAATGGTAAGAAGGTCATTTTGAACAGCGGAAAAGACATCTCAACAGACATGGTCATACTTTCTATTGGTGTGAAACCGGAAAGCAGTCTTGCTGTAAATGCTGGTCTTTCAGTCGGTGAGCGCGGAGGAATTCTTGTTAATGAATATATGCAAACGAATGATGAAAGTATCTTCGCACTTGGAGATGCTGTTGAGGTAAAAGATTATATTAGCGGCAGTGCTGCAATGATTCCTCTTGCAGGGCCGGCCAACCGCCAAGGACGAATAGTCGCAAATAATATTTATGGCAAAAAAGAACCTTATAAAGGAACATTAGGAACAGGAATTGCGAAGGTATTTGATTTAACTGTTGCCACAACAGGAAACAATGAAAAAACATTGAAACGGTTAGGGAAAGAATATAAAGCAGTTCATATCCATCCTGCTTCCCATGCTGGGTATTACCCAGGGTCACATCCCATAGCACTAAAGGTGCTCTTTGATCCTGAAAACGGAACAATCCTTGGAGCACAGGCAATTGGGGAAGATGGAGTCGACAAGCGAATTGATGTTATTGCTACGGCAATCAAAGGTAACTTGACGATTTATGATCTCACTGAAATCGAACTGGCTTATGCCCCTCCTTTCTCATCTGCTAAGGATCCTGTTAATATGGCGGGATATGTGGCTGCTAATATGTTGGATGAAGGTATTCAGACAATTCAATGGCACGAAATTAATTCAATAGTAGAAGCGGGCGGTCTCTTGATTGATGTTCGGGAACCAAATGAAAGAAAAAATGGCTTCATATCTGGATCCATTAACATCCCCCTTAGTGAGCTTCGCGACCGTCTTACAGAGTTTCCGAAAGATAAGCCGGTGTATGTATCCTGCCAGGTTGGATTGCGCGGATATCTTGCAACCCGGATTCTTGCAGGTAATGATTTTGATGTTTTTAACCTTGATGGAGGCTGGAAAACGTATTCAGCTGTATATGGTGGAGAATAATATGGCAGGCCTTCTTTTAAGGAGGGCCTGCCATATGTATGTTTTTTTACAAAACACCAGCTTAGGCAATCACTACATAATTACTATAACAGGAGACCGATGAAGAGATAAATGAAAGCTCTAACGCCAAATAATCCCCCCCTAAATTGATGTAACCTTGTGTGAAATGTTTAAAAAACGTATTGTTAAGAAAAATAATTGAACACTAATAGTTTATTGAAGCAGGAATTAGGATGAAGAACACAAGAAACTACCAGCTATAACTCTTGCGTCAGGTTTTATGTCAGGCTCAACTAGAACAGCCAGTGAGGAGTAAATTGTGATTAAAGAGGGAGACACCCTTTGGGGCATTGCCCACGATGATGCCCAAGATGCTGCTTCAAATGAAAATAATGAGGAAGACAACAATGCCGCTAATAATACAGAAATCAATGATACAGAATCGAATAATGAGCAGAACAATTCATCACTAACACAAGTTGATGAAGAAGAAAGAGAAAATGACGGTGAAATGATGAATGACTATCAAGGTAAGTAAGATCGATATTCTGTTTCCACTACAATAATTATGATTGGTACAATTCACCGAGCATTTTACATTACAAATATAAAAAGAACAGGAGTGATTTCACTGCTGTTCTTTTTAATGCACAGGTCATAGAGTTCCGGGAAGGATAGGTCTTTTCCCAACGGATCATTCCCCTAAATGAAATAAACCTTCTACTCTAATCTCCTGCACCGTCATCTTCCAACTTGAAGCTGCCAGTCATTTTTCTTGCTCTTTATAGTCCGGCACAATTTTTCCGAGAAGACGCCAGAAGGACCGGTCATAATTAAGGTGAAACATGTGGCACATTTCATGAACGACTACCTAATCGAGCACTTCCTGGGGAGCCATGTCAAGCTTCCAATTGAATGTCTTTATTGGGCATAATTCTAAATTAAAATTGTAAAAATTTGGTGGGACAATGAACCTGTCCCTGTGTCCCTATATAGCCGTTTAAATCTGAAAAATAATAAAATAGCGGAAAGGCTTTCCGGGACAAACTTCGTTTGGATTTCATAAAATATAGAAGCGTTCGAAAGGAGGTTTTTTAAATGAAGAACTATAATCAAGGTTTTTATTGTGAACTGGAACTGCCACCGGAAAGTTGTACCGGCGTTTACCCCCCTCCAACTCCAACTCCGCCCCCGGCCACTATGGTCTCTGATGAAATTTGCGGAAATATCAATCAACTTTGCGATGGTGTACCTGTTGAGTACTGGAAAGCCATGTTAGTGGACGAAATGGTCTCAGGTTCGATCAGTGTTTTTAATAGAAGTGGATGCATCATTACTGTCAGGGCCCGAACAGGAGGAGGGAATTTAACGACCCTTTTTACTATTGAACGGAGCGGACAAACGAAGTCGGCCAGCCTTGGTGCATTTTCTTCTTTAGAGATAAGCTGCAGCGGTGGAGAGTCACAGATATGCACTGGAAGTTACTGTATTAACGTTCACTATCCCAAAGGTTGTTGAAGTAATAAGAGAACAAGGCAGAACTGGTCCTGCCTTGTTCTCTTCTATGAAAAATTCTTTATCTCAGAAACCTTACATAAGGAGAGTGCTATAAAACGATTATTATCTCTAACTTTGATAATTCCTTCTCCTGTCTCCAAAATAATCGTATTTTGCAAATTATTAAAGGCCGGTCCCAAAACATCAACATCCGCTTCCGTAATCTCGTCAAAAAACTCCCGGACCGGCCTTTCGCAGCAGTCACATTCTCCTCCGCGTCCACCGACCGGAGCTGGCATCAAAGTTGCAGTTTGCACTTCAGGTGCTTGTACACCAACGACGAGACAGATAGGAAGCGCAATTACAGCGCTTCCTTGTCTGAACGTAACAATGAAATCATTTACACTATTAATGACAGCATTATTGTATTGTCCGTTAGTATTATCGATTGTACCTATACTGACTGTTCTTCCCACCAGCTGCCGCAGCACATTTTCCATGGGGCCAACACAGCAGTCACAGATATACGCTTTACGATCCTGATCTGGACAACAGCACCCTGTATTAGAATGCTCCATTACATGACCTCCTTATTAAATAAAGAAGAGGCGGGTATATCAAATCAACCGAAGTCTTGAGGTTCAAGAACATCATAATGAAGATCGATACAATATTTACCACGGCATACATTTTGAACTCCACCATCGGCTCTACATTGAATCGTAACATCAACAGGATTAAGAACGGTAAGTGAACGAGTATTTGATGGATATACAGTAAAAGACTCCACCGTGTTATTTCTTTTCCTTACATTTATTGTTACTGCTCTATCACAACCTGAATCATAATAAACACTTACTGTGGCAGCCGTTTGAGCTCCAGCATCGAAAAACCCATCCCCTAATCTCCAAAGAGTATTAACATCAACATTATCACTATTACACGGAATAGCAAAGTTACCACAAAAACTATCGTTGACTATATCACCAATAACAGTTTGATCAGGACAACAAGCACTGCAATTACCCACAAGTATCACCTCTTAAGAATTTATATTACATTTTCATACTATGTTAAAAAATGGTAGGTGATTGGACAAACTCCTTAATTTAAAAGTTTTTTCAAGGGACAGGTCCCTTTGCAGTCATTTCAGACGAGACCATATTACTACCGGAATCAGTATAAGAGATAAAAGTCCTCCAGCCAAAGACAACATAGAAAAGCTTGAGTTTGCTACTACCATTCCGGACAAAGCACCACCAGAGGCTCCAGCTAAAGCAATAAATACATCTATTGTTCCTTGAGTTTTCGCCCTGGTTGATGGATCTGTTGAATCAACAATTTTAGCTGTACCGCTAATCAATCCAAAGTTCCAGCCAATCCCTAATAAAGACAAAGCAATAAGCATGAAAACCATTGAATCCCCAGGTGCAACGGCAGCCAGCACACCCGACAATAGAAGGGTTGCACCGGACGCAATTGCCATAGGAGTCCTACCTGCTTTATCAACCAGAATCCCAGTAATGAGTGAAGGAAGATACATGGAACCAATATGAACACCAATGACAAAACCTATTGCACCCAGACCATGGCCATGATGTTCCATATGAACAGGTGTCATCGTCATAATAGCTATCATGACCATTTGTGTAAGAATCATAACAACAGCACCAACGGTAATGCCTCTTTTATTCCGTTTCTCTTCTCGGTGGGTTATTAAAGATTCATCATCAGCTGCCAGATAACTTCTGGCTTCAAGCGGAGTCATTGATTTCAGTAATAAAAAGGGATCGGGACGGAGAAAGATAAATATGACCATACCAGCGATAATGAATGCCGCCGCTGACAAAATAAAAGGTCCAGCCAAGGCGGGAATTCCTAAAGAATCAGCAAAGTCTCCCATTACACCCACTAAATTCGGGCCGGCAAATGCACCGAAAGTCGTTGAAACCATTGCAATACTTACAGCCGTAGCTCGCTGGTTTTTCTTGGCTAAATCTGTTCCTGCATAACGTGTCTGCAAATTTGTTGCTGTTCCTGCTCCATAAATGAGCAAGGATAATAATAAAAGCAACACACTGTTAACTATAGCCGCAATCACTACGCCAATTGCTCCTATGCCCCCTGTAATGAAACCAGTGGTTAAACCGGTGCGCCGGCCATATCGCTGAGAAAGCCTGCCTACGATATATGCTGCAGCAGCTGATCCAAGAGTAAATAGAGCTGCAGGCAATCCTGCATAGGCTTCTGTCCCCAACATTTGCTTTGCAAGAAGTGCTCCGACAGTAATCCCCGCGGCCAGTCCTGCCCCTCCAAATAGTTGAGATATACTTACGATAATTAACGTCCGCTTATATAATCTTCTCTTTGCATCAGGTGATTCAGTATAACTTTTCTTCAACGCTTCATTGGACATGTTATCTCCCCTCCTCTCCACTGCGGTAAGTTAAGTAGATTAGCGTTTTAGTAATAAAAATAAGATATTGTTTAACTCATTGCTTGTGTTCTTTCAGTTAGTGATTCTGATAGTAATAAAGGAAGTACTCGCCTAATTTCATTTTAAAGGGCTTCGATTAATTAGTGAAATGCATTATTATTATATTTATAATGCAGTTAGCGTATTATATAAAAATAAAGCAACAAAAATGTCGGTTGCTTAAAAGCTTTATAACACAGAAGTTTTGGCTATGATACTTACTTCACCTTTTTTCAATGATCTCTGACAGGTCGATCGCCCCTTTTTCAAAAAGTTTTATATTTTCGAAGCACATTATATTATGCAATAAGAAGTTCGCAGGAAGTCATCTAGAAAATCACCTTATACTGTTGAAAGCAAATCATGGACCAGAAAAGAATGAAAAGAGAAAACGTTTGAGGACCTTATAAAGATTACAACAAAAGATTGACTGTAATCTGCTTCAACTTTAATTGATTCTATAATAAAATTTTTTATCACAAGCAACAATTTTATAGAATAGAGTCCCATACAATATAAAATTTAAAAGCCTGATTCCTCAGTGTGAAAATTGAGAAATCAGGCTTTAGTTTTTTCACTGAAAAGCGAACTTGTTTCTAAATGTAATCGAATTATTTCTCTCTACTTACATTCTCTTTCTAAGATATTATGACAATAATTTGATATTTGGTAAAAAAGGAAGGAAGATGCAACTGTCCCTCTACCTCTTAGAAAATATTCAACTAGTACTTCCTTTACATTGTTTAGAAAGTATAGGTAACCTCTCCTGACCCTTCTAAGGGGGGATGTCTGTCCAATCCTCTGTGAAGATCTGCGCATATGATAGGAATATGTAGACATATTACCATACAGTAAAAGGAGGAATCATATCTAAATGGGAAAATTATCAACCGGACCGATTGAAAATCGCCTTTCCAGTGGAGTGAGACCCACCCAACAAGTGACCGCCAAATTCATTAATGAGAATCCAGTAAATTCTTCTACCGTTCTGGTTCAGGGATATTACTTGAATGGCTCGAGGACACAGTATGTGTTAGAGACCATTACTCTCTCTCCTAATCAGGTTTTTACCAAGGATTATTATGCAAACTTCAATGGATATCTGTTTACCTTTACTATAGAAGGTGCAGCAGCAGAAAATACCCGAATTTCTTTTTGGGGAAAGAATGCAGGTGGACAAATCATCGCCTCTTACCGTCTAGTATCAGATGAACTTGAAAGTATCCAAACCAGCATAACGGATGCCCTTGCGTATGGATCCCTATATGGCTCCCCGGAATATTCATTATCTGTCTCAGCAGGAGAAAAGTTGATTTTCAGCAAAATTGGACCATACTCTGGAATGACACCTAATACAATCAATAATGAAATAGAAATCGGCCATTCTGGCGTTTACACAATCGCAGTGAGCTTCGGTGCCAGATCGTTATTTCCAAATCCTGAAGATTCAGTGTTCAGTATCTATATTAATGAAGAGGAAGAAATCAACAGCCGGATGTTCTTCAGAACAGATGAGCCCTTGGAGATTGACAATATTTCAAAAAACATTCAGATATTGCTGAATGAGGGAGACACGGTATCGATCAAAGCTGTTTCAGCTCCCCCTACCGTTCAGTACATCAATCCATCACTTGTGGTCACACGGATTGTTTAGGTAGCTGTTCTAAAAAAAAGAGCCACGTAAGCGGAAAATATCACTGCTTATCTGGCTCTTTTGGGTGAAGGTCTAAAAAAGAAAAGGACTTTTTTCATTCACCTTGAATATTAAAAACTTAAACAAAAAACAAAATAGTCTTCAGTTAAAGAAATAAGTGGCAGCTCTTATCCTTCTGAGATATTCAATTGACATTGCCCGTTTGATAAGCACCAATTTATATCCACTTTATCCATTTATTCGAAGCACAAAATCCCCCTATCCAACAGAATAAGGGGATTCTCCATTCCTTAAGCCTTCACCTCAGCACAATCCTCAAAAACCTCAACCGCTTCCTTCACCGAGTAATTCTCATGCACAATCGAATGAATGGCCTTCATCATGGCTAATGGGTGGTCCGACTGCCAGATATTGCGTCCCATATCAACGCCTGCCGCTCCCTGAGCCATCGCGTTATAGGTAATGTCTAGAGCTTCCTGGATCGTATCGAATTTTGGCCCGCCCGCGATGACGATCGGAACCGGGCACTTGCTTGTCACCTGCTCGAAGTCTTCACAGTAATAAGTTTTTACGATATCCGTTCCCATTTCTGCCAGTACTCTGGATGCAAGCGCTAAGTATCTGGCATCTCTCTTTTCGAGTTCCTTTCCTACAGCCGTAATCCCGAGGACGGGCAGGCCGTAATCATGTGCATCCGTTACGGTCTGCGCTAGATTGTTTACCGTTTTCGTTTCATTTTCCGAACCGATGAATACGGACACCCCGACTCCAATGACATTGTGGCGCAGTGCTTCTTTTACAGAAGTCACAATTGTTTCGTTGGAAAGGTCTTTTAAAACAGTCGGCCCACCTGATACCCGCAGGACCATCGGTGTTTCCGTATCTTCCGGGATACAGGCAGCAAGCGTGCCTCTTGTTAAGTATAGGGAGTCTGTGTATGGAAGCAGGTCCTTGACGGTTTCTCCCGGTTTCTCAAGTCCATGGACAGGTCCAAGGAAATAGCCATGATCGATGGCGAGCATGACAGCCCTTTTGTTCGGTAAAATTTTATTCAAACGGTTTTGAAAACCCCAGCTCATAAGCAAACACTCCTTTAATTGATTGTTGGTTTATCTATGACGATCGAATCGTTCTCCCCGATATGGGGTGACTTGACGAAGACGGCCTTGAAGTTATGATTGGATGTATTGATAAGATAGTGGGAATCATGAGGCCTGCATTGAATCATATCACCGGGCTTTGCCGGGACACGGCTGTTATTTATATAAAAATCGATTTCACCTTCCAGGATGTAAAAGATTTCTTCGCAGGTTGTGTGATAATGATTGGGAAAGTCCTGACCTGGCTTCAGTACAACAACACCGATATCAACATTGGGGCCTTTTGTTAAGTACTTCGGGCCATTGTCTCCGAATCGGTATTCAAAATCTGACTCGTTCACTTTCTTCATCTTTTCACCTCCTTTCAATCTGGTTGAAATCCTGGCGCTTTCCACATGTGAGTGGTCGCCCCTTCATCTGCGAGCCTAAGCTGCCGTTCGTATACAATTCTCCACTTTTCATAGATTTCCAGATAGGTAAAGTGGTTGGATTTCACAGGTTCGTGAATCCGGTCCAATTTCACGACCTTCTCGGCACCTTCTTCAATGGTCGAGTAAATGCCAGCCCCCACCCCTGCATACAGTGCTGTTCCAAGGGCGGCTGATTCTTTGACGACAGGTACTTTCACCCTGACGCCCAGTACATCTGCAAGCGTCTGGCTCCACAGCTTCCCTTTTGAAGCTCCGCCTACGAATATCACCTCTTCTGGATAAAAGTTAGTCACTTCTTCTATCAATTTTAAGTTTCCAAGAGTAATAAGGGCGGCATTTTCCTGCAGCGATCGGAACATTTCCTTCTTCCCTGTCACATTGGGGTCCAGAGTCAAATTAATGAAGGAAGGCGCCGCATGCCTCCAAGAGGAGTAATTCATAGTATCTGAGAAAATCGGGATGATGCCATTCGAACCGACAGGAACATCCTTCGCGGCCTCTTCCAGTAATTCATAAGGATCGCGGCCGCAGATCTTTCCGTTCGCTACCTCTTCCTGACAAAAAGCATCCCGGAACCACCTCATAACGAGACCTGGAAAAAAGGCGATGGTTTCAATCTGCCATAAGTCCTGAACGGCATGGCAGTTCACCCGGATTCTCCCTTCTTTATCAATGAAAGGCCTTTTCGTGTTCACTTCCTGCTGCCAGAAAGAACCTCCTGACACCACCGTTTGACCGTCACCGATGGCTCCTGCCCCGACCGAAGCCATTTGGGCATCTCCGCCGCCGGCCACGACCTTCGTTCCTTGCGCAAGCCCGGTGAGACCGGCAATTTCAGCTCCCACTTCGCCAATCACGGTTCCTGCCTCGTTCACAGGAGTAAAAATCGAATCCTTCAAACCGCATTCCTTTAAATAGCCTGATGCCCAATCTCTTTTATTCAAGTCAAAGATTCCTGTTGTACATCCATTGGAAGGATCGACCTGGAGCGTGCCGGATAATTTATAGAGAATCCAGTCATTCAGCATGGTAATGGCGGATACCCTCTCGTACACCTCAGGAAGGTGATTTTTCAGCCAAAGAATTCTTGGAATGGCACCGAGGGCAAACGTCTGTCCAGATAATTCATACAGCTTTGCTTCCAGCTCCTCATGGTTCTCTTTTAAATAAGAAACTTCTTCTGAAGCCCTGGAATCGACGTTCGCACACGCCCACACTTCCTTGCCATTACTATCATAGAGGACGATTCCCTCTCTCATGCTTGTGGCACTGATCCCTTTAATCCTCTTCGGATCTACGCCAGTCTCCTTCAGCAAGTTCCGGACACAGCCTACAAGTAAGGACCAGTTCGCTTCATAGTCAAATCCCATTGAGCCTGGATATCTTTCATCAGAAAGGTGTATCCACTCCTCCTGCGAGCAGCCAATCTGATTTCCTTCAGAATCGAACAAAACAGCACGAAGACTTCCGGTTCCTGCATCAAATGCGAGAATGTAATCCACTTTTTATCCTAACCTCCATTTCCAATAAAGATCTGGCCGTCTCCTCATCTGTAATCAAGACGTGCACATACTCTCCTTTTAACGCACCGTAAATAGCTTCTACCTTCTTCCGTCCCCCTGCGACAGCAATGACATTTTGCGATTCTTTTAACCTGGATAGAGGAGTTCCGATCAGCCTTTTATGATGAGGCAGATCTAGCACCGCCCCGTTTTTGTCGTAAAATTGTCCCAGGATATCACCGACTGCCTGCTGCTGCTTAATGTAGGTCAGCTCATTCACGGTCATCTTTTCTTCCTGAATGATGGTGGCATCCGGGTAGACGCCGCCGATACCGACTACATTGAATTTTGAGAGATTGGCAAGATCAAGAATGTCTTTAATGGAAGGTTCCAGGAGAAAGCTGTCGGCCATTTCCTCTGATGAAGCCAGGAACGGAGCCGGGATGACATGGATTTCTTGAAAGTTCTCCATCCCTCCATCCTGTGACCGCCGGCTTTGCAAGTAGTAGTTGACTCCTCCTGTCAGGGTCACGACGGAGATATTCCGGCTCGGTTCCATGGAAAGAAAATCAACAGTCTTGCTGATGGCCCTTCCCCATCCCAGGCCGATGATGTCATTTTCCTGCAGCTTGTTCTGTAAATATTGTGATGCCGCCCTCGATAAAGAGCTGCTGATTTCTTTCTCTTTATGGGGAGTGGGAATAATGAAGGCATCCTTTACGGCAAAAACACTCTTGAACTCCTCTTCGATCTCAAGACAATTCCTGTCATGTCCTTTTATATGAAACTGTACGATACCTTCGCCTCTTGCTTTTTCCAGAAGACGGACCACCCTTGCTCTTGATATATCCAATAGATTGGCAATTTCATTCTGCGTCAGGTTGTCTTTGTAGTAATACCAGGCAACCCGGATCATCATATTTTCGGCATACACATCTTCTGTCATTGATCTCTCACCCTCTGTACAAATGTTCGTTCGAAAATTTTTTGTTCAGTCTTACGCAGAGTATATGGAGCCCTTGGAAATTTCAGAACCCCAAAAAGAAAAAGTGTCTTCCTGATGAAAGTACTTGTAATAAATTCGAAACCAACTGTGTAAATAAGTAAAAAGCGCCTAAAAAGGATTGAACATAATTTCAGAACGGTTCTTTTTGTTCAAATGTAAGCGTTTACTATTAACTACAGGTGGTGAGATTACAGTGAAAGAAACGGCCGCTCCTCTTTTCCGTGCCGTCAACATTCATAAATCTTTTTCCGGAAACTCGGTATTAAAGGGAATATCACTGAATTTACATGAGGGAGAAGTTCACGCGCTCGTAGGAGGCAATGGAGCAGGGAAATCCACTTTAATGAAGATCATAACAGGGTTATATAAGCTCGATGAAGGCACACTCGAGGTTTCAGGAAAAGAAGTTTCCTTCTCCTCTCCGGCAGATGCCCATACACACGGAATATATCTTGTCCCGCAAGAACCGCTCATTTTCCCGAACATGACCGTCCAGGAAAACATCCTGATTGGAGTGCCAGGGAAAAAAAAGGCTTTGATAAAAAAATTGAGGAAACCATCAGTCAGCTTCACTGGAGAATCGATCTTCAAAGAAGTGCCGCATCCCTTTCCATTGCGGAGCAGCAGCTTGTTGAAATTCTGCGAGGATTAACACGTGAAGCGAAAATATTGATTCTCGATGAACCCACTTCCACATTGACCTTTGGAGAAATCGATTCTCTATTCAAAGCAATCAAAACACTTACCAGTGAAGGACTTGGCGTTTTCTATATCACCCACCGCTTTCCGGAGATCTTCATGCTTTCCAATACGGTCTCTATCCTGCGTGATGGACTGGTGTCAGTTCAAGGACCGACCGCAGCCTTTACGTACGACTCACTGCTTCAGGGATTGATTCCTGCCAATACGAAAAACCAGAACCTGGAGAATCCAGCGATGGAGTTTTCTGCAGAGAATGTGGACGCCCAAACGGTCCTCTCGGTTGAAAATTTATCCGGCAGCCGATTTCATGATATTTCATTCCAGTTGAAAAAAGGTGAAATACTTGGAATCGCCGGAGTGGTCGGAGCCGGCCGGACCGAATTGGCAGAAGCCATCTTCGGACTCACCAAAGTCACGTCAGGCACCATTTCCTTCTGCAATGAAAATATGAATCCTTTATCGGTGAAGCAGCGAATCCATAAAGGGTTGGTGTATGTTCCCGAAGACCGAAAGCTTCACGGAGTCTTTTCCATTACCTCCATTCAAAGCAATATATCTTCCACACTCCTTCACCGCTGGAAAGGCTTCTTGCTTCCATTCGGCAGGGAAAGGAGCACGGCCCATACTTATTTGAAAAATCTGAGAATTAGAGCCACAAGCGAAAAACAGCTTCTCAGTGATTTATCAGGTGGGAATCAGCAGAAAGTCGTGCTGTCCAAATATCTTGCTGCCGATCCAAAAGTGATGATTCTTGATGAACCGACGAGAGGAATTGATGCGAGTGCCCGCAATGATATCTACAGAATCATCAAAGACCTTAGAGCCACAGGTCTCGCCGTCCTCCTGATATCCTCCGACATGGAAGAAATCGAGAAACTCAGTGACCGGGTTCTGGTCATGCATCAAGGAAGTACGGTGAAGGTCCTGTCCCATGAGGAGATCACCAAAGACGCCATTGCGACCCATGCCTTCGGTGCCAAAAATGAGGTGGTGTGATAAATGATCCGATTCCTTAAAACCCGTGAATTATCCATTGTTCTATTAATGGTTGCGTATATTCTCCTGGTCGGTGCGGTCAATCCGGATTTTCTTGCCGGTGACTCACTTTCCTTGCTCGTCAAAGCCAGTGTCATTCTGATAGTCATGGCCATTGGTCAATCCTTCGTCCTTCTTACTTCCAATATTGATGTTTCAGTGGGATCGATCATGGGGTTTTCCGCTGCCATCTGCGGCACCCTCTTGACTTCCGGTTTATCTCCCTGGCTCATGGTTCCGATCGTCCTCTTCGTTGGTGGAGTTATCGGCTTTCTGAACGGCATCGGGGTCTCCTTTTTCCGCATTCCTTCTATAATAATGACCCTTGGGATGCTCGGTGTTGTAAGAGGAAGCATGCTTCTCTATACAGAAGGAATGTGGATCGAGGACATCCCGAATTATTTTAAAAAGCTGTCCTCTCTCAAAATGGTTGGAATCACGCTCCCTGTATGGATCGCAATCGTTCTTTTGGTGGCAACCCATCTTCTTTTGAAGAAAACGAAGATCGGCCAATACTTCTATGCCGTCGGCGACAATGTCGAAGGAGCCAGGCTGGTTGGGATCCCGGTCAGGAAAATGACCCTTGCTGCCTTTGTCATATCCGGTATGTCCGCGTCCATCGCGGGAATGTTTTTCGTCATGAATATCGGCTTTGTTCCCAATCAGACGGGAAGCGGGATGGAGCTGCAAGTCATCGCAGCCGCCGTACTTGGGGGTGTCAGCCTTTCCGGTGGTTTGGGAAGTGTGTTCGGAGCCGGGATCGGCGCTGTTTTCTTCACCATCATCAACAACTCACTGATCTTCTTAAAAATTCCGTCCTACTATAACTCTGCCATCTCGGGACTGCTCCTACTTCTGATCGTCGTCGGAGATTCGAAGCTTCAAAAATACTTGAAAGAGAAAACGTACAAACAGCGGGAACATCAACTGATGAAGCTTCAGTCCCGCCAAGGAGGTGTTGAAGATGTTACAAAAACTTAAGCTCTTTCTAATCTGGGAGACCTTTCTCACCTTCTTCTTCGTCTTCATCCTGCTCTCCTTTGGACTGATGATTCCCGGATTTCTCGATATGAGCAATCTTCTCTACAGCATCAATGACTTCGCTTATATCGCACTGGCTGCGATTCCGATGACCTTTGTGATCATTACAGGCGGAATTGATGTGTCAGTGGGATCGATCATGGGTCTCTCTTCCATCACACTCGGTGTTCTATGGATGAATGGCATGGATATCTGGCTCGCTTTGATAGTGACCCTGCTTATATCCGCGGCTGCCGGCTTTGTCAATGGCATCATTGTCGCCACGACTGACGTTCAGCCCCTTGTCGTAACCCTTGGCGGAATGTTTTTATTCGCAGGAATCGCCCTTGTCCTTTCCGGCGGCTCAAGCGCTTCCGGCTATGAAGGGATCAGCGGCTTTCCGAACGGTTTCGTGGAATTGGCAAACGGCCAGCTGCTCGGTATCCCGAACTCAATCTGGCTTCTGATTTCGACCATTCTTCTATTCGGTGCCCTTCTCCATCTAACGCGTTACGGACGTAACGTCTACTTAGTTGGAATTAATATAAAGGCGGCAAGATACAGCGGCATATCGACAAAATGGACCCTCATGAGCACCTATATGCTCTCGGGGCTTGGAGGTGGTATCAGCGGCATCATCCTCACATCCTACTTCAGCTCGGCACGGTCAGACCTTGGTGGGGACGCCGTCCTGCCCGTCATCACCGCAGTGGTGCTCGGCGGCACAAGCATCTTCGGAGGAAAAGGCAGCATCTATGGAACGGCTATTGCCAGCTTGATCATCGGCATCATGCAGTACGGCCTTCAAATGGCCAGCATGACCAGCCAGCAAACCAGCGTCGTTATCGGTCTCATGTTGATTTTCTCGGTTTTGTTCCGGAACACAGATTGGCAGAGTGTCAAAAAACTTTTTCACTATGCATCTAATGTGAGTCATAAAAAAGGAGGAATATAAAGTGAAACACATCAAACCGCTTGCTTTACTTCTTAGTATGGTACTGATTATCGGGTCCTTGATGGCATGTGGAAAATCAAATGGTGACAGCGGCAAGAAAGATGCGAAGCTTGCCTTCATCCCCAAACTGACAGGTGTCGGCTTCTTCACATCCGGCGGTGAGGGTGCAAAAGAAATGGCCGATTCACTCGGAGTCGATTTAAAGTACGACGGACCGTCAGAAGCATCTGTATCCGGCCAGGTGAAATACATCAATAACTTTGTCAATCAAGGATATGACGCATTGATGATCTCCTCCGTATCCGTAGACGGGTTGAGTCAATCCTTGCAGCGTGCCAAGGAAAAAGGCGTCAAGATCCTGACTTGGGACTCTGATGTTAAACCTGAAGACCGTTCCTTCTATATCAATCAAGGAACTCCCGATCAATTGGCACAGCTGCTGATCCAGATGACATCAGACCAAATCGGCGATTCCGGAAAAGTAGCCTTCTTCTACTCCAGCCCTACCGTGACAGACCAGAACCAATGGGTTACAAAAGCCAAAGAAATCATCGCCGAAAAATACCCGAACTGGGAAATCGTCACCACCCAATACGGTGAAAATGACGCACAGAAATCCCTTACCGTCGGAGAAAGCATTCTGAAGACATACCCTGATATCGACGCCGTCATCTGCCCGGACGCCACCGCCCTCCCTGCCATGGCTCAGGCAGCAGAAAACTTGGAAAAAGCAGGTGAAGTCGTCGTTACCGGCTTCTCGACACCAAACGTCATGCGCGACTATGTTAAACGCGACACCGTTAAACAATTCGGCCTATGGGATGTTAAGAAACAAGGAGCACTTGCCGCTTATGTAGCGTACCTCATGACTGTTGAAGGAAAAGACCTTAAAGTCGGCGATGAATTTGATGTTCCTGAGGTTGGAAAAGTGAAAATCGAACCGAATAGTATTCAAGGGTATGACTATGAAGCAGAGGACAGTGGGATTATCCTGCTGCCGGAGCGTGTGGTGTTTACGAAGGATAATATTGATGATTATGATTTTTGATGTGGTTGATCATCCAGTAAGAGATGGTCTTTTCTAAAGCTCTATTTGATCGTGGCGGTATAAGAGTAAAGGATTTCCGCTCCAGGCGCACGACTCCGCGGGGCGGGCGTTGAGCCTCCTCGAGAGGAAGGTTCCGTTCCAGTGGGTACGGAACCCGGGTCTCACCTGTCCCGCTATTCCCGCAGGAGGTCGTTCGCCTTCCGCTCCAATCCTCCTTTGCAAAAAAGGTGAAGGTTAAAATACCATTGAAAAATGTTCAGGATTAAAAATACCGTTCAACTTAACAAAGCACATTATCCCATCTAACGAAAAAGGACTTCTGGCCACTAAGGCAGAAGTTCTTTTTCTTTATTCCTCTTTCCTTATCAACTTATCAAGAGCCTTCCCAGCTGTAATCAACCCACGCTAAAAATAAACAACTACAGGATACAGGGGCAGATTTCTGTCAACAGCAAAAATTTATATTTAAATTTTAGTTTTAAGCTTTTTCATCTTAACTAAGTGCTCTATTCTAAACTCCATTATTTAAACAAATCACCAACTTCAAGCCTCCATATCATATGGTGATTCCCTTCTCCCCAATAATCCTGAAAAAAATAATGTGGATCTCCAAACTTCTTTTTCCAAATACTTTGAGAACTAACATAGCCGCTATCTAAACAAAATTCCTCTATACCTTTTAAATGCAGGGTTGAATACATCTTATTTAATAATAAATTTGCTACTCCCTTCCTACGATAGTCAGGATGCACAAAAACTGTACCCACTTCGATAAGATCCTTTAATGACCCATCTGTCAAATTTCTTATTAGTTCGCTTGCTTCACCATATTCAATTGTACCGATGATTCTATCTCCATCTACAGCAATGAGGAAAAATCGCTGTTCACCATTGCTTTCTAAATCACTTTGTAAATAAGCTTTCTTACTTTCAATTTCGTCTTCCATATCCTTAACCTTATCCGCTATACCCTCTTTATTAAATACATCCGTTATGACAGTTTTGAAAAAATGATGCAACTCTTTTATATCCCTGCCACTTGGCCTTCTAATCTCTGAATTAAGCACTCTGAAACCTCCTTTTATGACATATACCTTAATCTTTTCAAAAATATTTCTTTTTGAATTAATACCAAAGATGAAAACAAATAAGTTTCCGCTTCAGGCTTATGTCTCTGTTTCAATTGCATTAATCTTTTATACTTGGACGGTTAAGAGGTCTCATAAAAAATATTCACATGCTATAGGGTCTTCGCAGTTTTATTAACCTGAATGTAAGCTTTTCTTACCTGATTATGAAAACTTGGTGGAAATAGGGTACCCCTCCCTATGTCACATTCATCTATCCTGCTTTTCATGCTTTTTCCACTTCAAGTAGTTATAGAGGAGTTCCACGATTAAGAGAACAAAGAAAAAAACGGATATTAGCAGAGTTTCATTGAAATTAAATTCACCCCAAACTGATATACCAATGAGTAATAAAACCACTATAGGAATATTCCATAAAGCACGAATCATTCTTCTTCTATAACTCAGTCTGTAATAGGCATATACAAATCCTTTATCCTTCTTTTCTTTATTTCTATAAATCAACGCGAAAAGTAGAGAGACAATAAGACTGATGAGTATTATTATAAAGAGTAGTTCAATTGGCATTGTAATTCATCTCCTTCTATTCAGATGCCAAGATAAAATAATCTTGAAGGATAAAGGGAAGGATACTTGTTCCTCCCGTTTATATATTTATTCCTATATATGCAACCAAAACTATAAAAAATGCAATCGTCTCCAAATTAATGAAATAAGGGTTCGCTTTAATCTCAGCGAGGTATGTAATCGGATTGACCATGCTGGTTTTGACAAGCAGCAGTAAATAATAAATTGAAAGTAAACTAAACAGGCTCATCAGACTGGCCATAAGAAATTCACCAGATTGCCAGAATGCTATGGCTAAAAACAGAGCCCAGATGCCCTTTAATACATTCGCAAATACCTCATAAGGACCTCCAAATGCTGCGAACATCCACGTATCCCGCTCTTCCCAGGAGCCTGATTTCCGTCCTTCTTTCACGGAATGGACCAAGTGTCCTGTCTGAATCATCATCGTGATCACCAGCATGGATAAATAAACGATTCCAAAAACCGACCCGATGATCAGTAACTCATTTTCTGTTATTTTATAGATTGCTATTGGAATAGGAAGCCATATGGCATACATCAAAGCCATCAATAGATGGAGAAACCCATACTCCTCGTTTTGGTTAAGCTTTTGGAAAAATACGGCTACTAGTATAAATAGAGTTATCCCTATATAGCCGCATATTAGTGTGGATAAAATCACTTAACTCCCGCCTTAAGTCTTAAGTTTAATACAGCCTTGATTGTAAAAGAAAAGTTTCCCCCTTCACTCAGTAATGATCATTTGTGCTATCTTTATAGTCTGCAGTTCCCTTTGAACAGTGCTAATTGATGAAATGCTGCTCTTAGATCGCGCAGCCAATTCATCAGGTAACTCTTGAATTTTTTTCATAGAAGCAACTAAATCTCTTTCTAAACTTTTGTTTGTATCTGTTTGAATTTCATTTTCTTTCCAAAACTGAATTGCCTCTAGTGTATTTTTCCCCATCTCCTGTATTGAATTAAAAAGTGATCCAGTTTTATCTACTGTAATTAAAACACTTGAAGATAGATCAAAGGCTTTACGAGCTTCTATAGTAGAATTTCTTAATTCATCAATTTGAAAAATTAAGTTAGCGTTAAGATCTTGTTCAATTTGAAGTAACTGATCAATGCTTTTTCTTTTTGATATTTTTCAAATAAAGTATCTAACTTTTTATGAGAGTCACTCATTTCTTTTTTATAACTGTTAGGTTCTCCAAATCAAGTAATATACTATTAATTTCATCAAGTTGAATCTTTGTTAAAGCTAAATTAGTACTTATTTTAGTACTTAAGTTATCACCTATGTTTCCTACAATAGGAATATCAACAATTGTTTTGACTCCTTTAACGAGAGTAAATGCTGATTCGATTTTGCCAATGGAATCCCTTATAAGATCTAAATTATCGTTTAGCCACTCAACATTTTTAACTAATATATTTATATCCTCATTGTATTTTTCTAAGTCACTTATTATTTTTGGCAGTTCTTGATCTATCACTTTTAGCGAATTATTTTTAGCCTCATTGACTTGGTTTTTCAATGCCATATATTCTGTTGTGGTATTAGCCTCTTCATTAGAATAAATTTCTTCTGGGTCACCAGCACTATTGTTACCAACTATTTGACTTGCAGTATATCCGATTAAACCAGATATTAGCATTGATGAAAAAATGGTAATAGGAAACCAAGACTTTTGAAATGCGTTCTTCTGGTTATTTACAGTCCTTTTCTTCTCATCTTCCATTTGCTGCATATACCTCCTAAGTTCCGGACATTCTTCTTTATAAAACCCAACATTCAACATTTGAAAAAACAATAAATGTAAAATTCTCGATTAATAATATTATACTACGTTTTTCTGAAACTTTTCTTAAAGATAAGGGTCAACATTTTACATGCTAATTATATTTTGTTTAGACTTATCAATTAACCTAGCAGTTGCGTAGTATCCGTTTACTCCGTAATACATAAGCAGACTGATATTCTCTGGTACCATTCTTTTTACAAATGGTAAATCTCACGTTAAAGGTGTTACATATTCAGGGGCTGTTATCAAATAATTTTTAATTATTTTGTGTAGGACACATAATCAACCCAAAAACACATTACTATCATTTAATAGGTCAGAACCAATATCACTTAGGAAAGTTGCAGACATGTTATTATAGAAAAAAGCCTATCTGACCCAAAAAAAAATTGAGCTCATCAAAGGCTCAATTTAGTGATTGAAACGGAAAGGATTTATTGCGTATTTCTAATTTTTAATCCTATGATAAGGTTGAAATTGAGGTGATTTAGCTTTGTGGGCTATTCTAATATTAGGAATGTATCTAATTATTGCTATCAGTGTGGTAATTCTCCTGACTGTACCTACTATTTTGGTATATAAGTTAGTATTGAAAAAAATTCATTATTTTTACTCCTTATTACTTTTAGTGTATCCATTTTTAATATTCGTTTTTGGCAATATGCTTGTAAATCGAGGGAAAAAATTAAACCTAGAAGATTTAACCTCTCGAATGGCACAGGGAGAAGATACACATATCTTTTCTATAGACGCAGGTACCTCGTCAATTTTTTTCGGTTATAGTTTTCTAATTGGGGTTGTACCGATTGTATTTGTGGTTTTAGTCATTATAATTTTAAGGTTTATTAAAAAATAGGATTGTCTACATAAACGTATCATCCCCATAATTGCATACGCTTCTTTGCCAAGTAATCGTCTTTTGAATCCACCATTTAAGTTCACACCTGCTTACTGGGATTGAGGCACCGTTATTCAGTTCCTAAGCTATACCTAATCTTTAATTTATTCCCCTTGCCTTTTCAACTGATCCAGCGTATTTCCAGCAACATCTCTCCACTCCGTCCACCCATTTGCTCGTCTTGCCAAAACAGTACCGGCGGCCGCACTTGGTGAACTAAAGATGTGGTCCTCAACAAACTTTAGAACATTCCCCTCTTCGACCAATACGCCGTTTTCCTTTAGCTCTCTTCGCATGTTTTCTATCCAATTACCCGCGGTGGCGGATTCGACCAGATTGCATACCGAGTCTTTTAATACCACAAAACCTTCGTTCGTATATTCACCTTTGGCATGTGCATCTTTTCCTTTACAGTAATAGATCTCCTTCGCTTCATCACTAATCAGCTTTTCAAAGATAGGATACCCTAAAGCAGATAACAAGGTTTTCATAGTTTCAAAGTTATCCATTAAGTCAGCCACCATTGGCTCAGGCAAGGAAGATTGTGTAGGAATATTCCCATTTACTAATTTATACCGACCGATCTTCATGGCTTCTTTATAGAAAAAGGATTCCAGGTATTTAACATGAGACTTTGTAAAACTGCTGGTTTTGGAAACGGCCACGACAGCAACATTCCAAAAGTCTTTATTTACGTCTCTATTGTGCTGCCTTAAGCGATCGAAACAGTTTTCCGCTTCTCCAATATACACACTCGGCTTTCCATCAGTGTCTGACTTTCCAAACAGAAAATAAACCCCTACACTCTTTACTTCCTCTCTAAGGTTCATCTCTGTCAATTTATTACGCGGAATTAATATAAGTTGAACGATACGAGTCGTTACTTCAGCTATTTTAATGCTGGTTGGTGAACCATCAGGCATGTAAATTTGAATGGTTTTTCCCAGGTTCATGTATTAGTACCTCCCTAACTCTCTTTAATAGAAATTCAATCTTTTCTTAGACTAGCATATTTTTGAAGTTCAAAGACATCCTCTCTCTTTTTTCTACTTCAAAAATTTTTTCAGTAGGTATTCCATATATACCCAATTTATTGCCTATAGACAGTTTAACCCTCTTTCATCTCTTTGAATAATAGAGTTAAAAGGATGATAAAGAGATGGACGAAATAGAAAAAGAGTATGTAAAACAGATAGGAAAGCACATACGCGGCCACCGGCAACGGCTGAATATGACTATTGCCCAGTTGTCTGAAGCATCAGGAATAGACCCCACTCACATAGGTAAAATCGAAAGAGGCAAAGCTCACCCCGGAATCGTAACAGTTGCCAAAATTGCGACTGGACTTAACCTGCCAGACCCCCACCTTTTATCGATGGAATCCAAGGAGAAATTTTACCCTCTGCCGATAAAGCCCTTATATTAATCTTACATATCGGAGGAGAAACCCTCCTCCTTAAATTATTTCCCATAAGGAGAGGCTCTATGAAAAAAGAACTTTGGTACATACAGGACAAAAAAGTCTTCATCTATACCTTGATTGGCTTTCAAGAACCGGGTGGATATGGGGAAGTGCATATCAGGAGTAAAACAAAAACGATCCATATATTCAGGGGATACGATAGAAGTATAGTTTTGAAGGAAGCCAGGAGAGAAATGAACACCCTGCTTATGCATCAGACAACGGAAAGAAATTAATTTATACCACTGTGACAGTCCAAGCGTCTGATGGCAATGTAGATTTGAATAGAATCAAAAAAAGGCAGAAAACTTCTGCCTTTTTGTTATGTAGTAACCAGGATGGTTTATTGCTCACTATTCAATAAAATTCACTTCAATAGATGAACGCTCAACCTTGAAGTATAAGTGATAACCCTTTGCATCTTTTGAAAACATCGGTACATGATAATCATAAACATAGTCAAGAAATGCTTTTAAATCAGAATCATACCTTGAAAAAACCCATTCCTCATTGCTGTGTATAAAATCTTCTGCTTCTTCTAGGGTGGAAAAATTGAGATCTGCATCTAATTGCTCACTGGTGTCTACGTTGAAACATTTAACGAAAAACATAATAACACCTCCCCTATTTATCTACTTAATTCGACATATGAGGGGGAATTCCTTTTTAAAATATCTTCATTTAATAATTATTAACTCAACCATGTTGGAAAAGTTCCACTCCTATACCACTCTCTAGTTTATGCATATTTATGGTCATCATCTACTGCCACAAAGTAGCCTCCCCAAATTCTGCTTGAACCAATGACTTCCTCCAGGGTTATGCCAGAGGAGTAAAATCAAAATCCTAGCGATACTATATCTATACCACTAGGATGAAGGACTAAGGATTATAAGCTTTCAATTTTTTTCATATCTTCATCGGATAACACGAAATCGAAAAGATCTAGATTAGCTGCTTGATTTTCACGGTTGTGAGATTTAGGAATAACGACCACACCACGTTGGATTTGGTATTTTAGTAGTACTTGGGCGCCAGACTTTTTGTAGGCTTCACCGATTTCATTCAATACTTCTTTCTGATGTGCCTCGGCTTTCATAGGTCCCCATGCTACAGGTGTTATATCCTCTTCCTTTACTACAGCAAGGAGATCTTTGTTCGGTTCTTTCAGGTTAATTTGTATTTGATTAACGGCTGGCTTCACTTTAGCGAATTCTTTCAATTCTTCCAAATGTTCTTTTCGAAAGTTTGAAACGCCGATTGCTTTCAGTTTGCCCGCTTCGTAATATTCTTCAAAGACTTCCCATGTGTTTTGAAGTTGTCCTTTGTCTTCGATAGGAAAGTGAATAAGAAGCAGATCAAGATAGTCTGTTTGAAAGTTTTTAAGACTGTTATCGATCGCTGCCCGAGTTGCCTCCTTTGAAGCAATATATTCTTCTTCGGCAGGAACTTTTGTCGTAATAAATAACTCTTCACGAGGCACTGTACTTTCTGATAAAACCCTTCCGACAAGTTCTTCGTTTCGATACATGATGGCTGCATCTATTGAACGGTAACCCAGCTCAAGTGCTGATAGAAGTTCAGGAATGTCATTTGTTATCGCCCCATTATAATCCCTATTTTCTTTTCCATACGTATTTGTACCTGTACCAATAATCGGCATTTTCAACCCATTATTAAGTGTTATGTATTCCATATTTTTAAGCACTCCCTCTGTATACTTTTATTTTTCTGCTTACAAATTACATCATATCAAATTAACGAATTTTCAAAAAACAATCCGTACGACCAGTCCTGTTGATTATGAATAGTTGTCTTATTATTGTAGCAGCATATCGACGTGAGGGATATTATCCTCTAAATTGGTTTCAGATATAGGCTGAAAACCAAAAGAACCATAGAATTTTCTCAAATAATCCTGTGCTTGAATTTTTACAGTGGTTTCATTTAACTCTTTCTCGATAAACTCCAGCCCTTTACTTAAAAGTTCATCTGCAAGCCCTTGACCCCTGTATTCTTTCTTAACAAAAACTCTTCCTATAGAAACTTCTTGATAAGAAACACCTGCTGGCAAAATCCTTAAATACGCAATGATTTCTCCATCGTCTTCTTTAAAAAGATGATATGAAGAAGGATCTTTACCATCAACTTCGAGGTAGGGACAATTTTGTTCCACCACAAAAACTATAGTTCTTTCTCTTAAAAGATTATATAATTCAGTATTTGTTAGCTCATCGAATTTTTTTATATTCCAGCTCATTGAATTCCACCTCTATTTCTTTTAAAAAGTACATGATAATGTTTTGAAATCAACCTTTATCATATCAGCAAACTTTTCTAAAATGAACTAACAGGTGTTGCTTTAAGTGAAATTCATCAAATAATTCCCATCATGGTAAACAGTCTGTAATTCTTTGGCTAATCGTTCTTTGACTGACTTCTTTTTAATCATAATAAAGCCTCCTGTTATAATAATGTCATGCTGCTAGCATGCATGGTTATTATACGGGAGGCTTTCCTTTATTCTAATTATAGTGGGCCTGCATTACGCAAAGGGTGGCTCTTTTCTCCGCATTGACTGGTGAATACAGCCAAGAGATCTTACCACCCTTGGCATCTTTTTTTACCACTCAACATATTAACCATTAGAAGTATGCCTGATCTTGCTTTTCCAAATACAAGTGTAAGAATTCCATTAGTCCTGTAATTGAGTACTAACCGGTGGGGCACAGTGACAGAAATTTTACGAAAAGCAGGAAGCTATTTGCTCCCTGCCTTAATTGTATGAGATAGTTTTCTTGGTTTACCGGTTTACCTCATCCTAAATTCGTATGGAATATTGGTCAATTTTTCTTAATGGTTTCCGTAGCCCATTTATGCCATTTTAATAAGGATAGTCCAGTCCGAGTCTTGGAAGCATCTTTCCATTCTTTATTTAGGATTCCAGATACTATTGTACCTACTTCTTTTGCATTTGGGACTATATCATTTTCTTTGATGTACCTTTCGATTAATTGTATTGTTTCAGTCTCAAGAACCTTTCTAGCAACGACTATTTCATAATCATCATAAACGTTTACTAAAGATAAAATGTCAGCATGCTTTATTGCTAATCCCAGAGACTTTAACACTGATATAGCATTCCTTAAGCCTAACTTTTTTAATTCTTTTTCATTATTTACTCCATTTCTAATTTGCTTTATTAATTCTAATACTCTTTCTGCTGGAGCAGCCCCTAAAAATGGATTAATTCTCACATTCGCCGAAATCCTACCATTAGGAATTAAGAGTTGTTTTGGAAGAGGAGATTTTTCCGATAAATAGGTAACTTTCCCATGACTAAATCTAATGATATTTAACCCCATAAACCAATTTATTACCCTATTGATATAAACACCGAATGTTTTTTCTGTAAATTGAGATTCTTTGTATAAAGAAATGAATGTATTTTCGAATTCTTTAAATGTTATTCCAAAGCCTTCTCCATATTGGTCAGATAATGTCTTTAATAAGATATGACTACTGAAAAATGAATGTACTTTATTGATTGCCTCTATTTCTGTCTCCTGTAAGAGGGTTATTTTTTCATCTTGTCTAGTAACATTTCCAAACATAACCATGTCCCGAACAAGATTCTCAGTTGCTTTAATACTAATCTTTAAGTTTCTTGCTATGTCAGATAAAGACATTTCACTTTCATTTAGCAACAGCTGTAAAAGATCATTGAATTTACTTAAATTACCTTGAGGTATATAAGTTATAGTTATATGAGGAACTGAACCTGTTAATACATAATCTTTAAAGATATCCCAGTATAAAATTAACTTATGTGCTTTTCGTATTATCAACCTTCTATTCAATAAGGCATGTACCGTCTCACTACCGAAATCTTGGTCAATTTTAAAGAAATCTGCAGGTGATTCAGTAGCAATTCTCTTCAAACATGCTAACTCTGAAGAAGACAACTCACTTAAGTCTCTTTCAAATAAAGATTCAATATCAAGTCCCTTCCCCATGATTTCATTTTGTTCAATCCCATTTTTAATAAGAGAATGAACATGGATACACAGTTTCTTTAGTAACCATGGATACCCTTGACAATGATCGATAAGGTACTTTTTTAAATTAGGATTTAGAGGCTGTCCCAACTCTTTTGAGAAAATACTTAAAGCCCTATTCATTTCCTTAGGTGTAAAAGTAGAAAGTTGAAATTCTCTTCTCCTATCAGATAAGCTTTGCCACATATAATACGCCGGATGGTCTGTCGGTGTAGTCCCATCTGTTTTCCAGGCAAACCCGAGGACAATATTTTCTTTTGCTGAATCAATTGCTAAAGATAACTTTCTTATGCTTTCAAATAGATCTGCCAATTCATTCTTGGAAAATATTTCTTCAAATTGATCAAAACATAAAACAAGCACCTTATTCTCTTCTCTTAAGGTTTGCAAAAGTTCTACCACACCTTCACTCGACAAAGGATTGGTTACACTATTTATAACTACTTCTTTTAATGGCTTTCTAATAAATCCTTCGTTAATTGCCGAATGAAAGCAAGATAGCAACGACAATTCTCCATATCTTCGTGAAGTTGCAGCGCGAACATCTACAGCATGAACAAAGTATTTAGTTTTATTTCTTCTACTCTTTGACTTTGATACTAGTTTAAGTAATGCAGAACTCTTGCCCCAACCAGAAGGGGCTTTGATAGCTAAAAGTCGAGTACTAGTCTCATTTTCTACAACAGCACTACAAAACTTAAACATATCACGGAGTAGATCTTCTCTTCCTACAAAATCTTTAGGTCTCGATGGTCTATAATCTGCCCATTGATCTCCGCCTGTCACTGTTGCAATATTGCTAAGTTCTTCTGTAATCTCTTCTGTAATTATTTTACTTTCCTCATTTAATTCGCTAGTTATAAATTCCAAATCGCTTAATGAAGAGTGTAACTTTGAAACCGAATTAATAACTTCCTTATCGGTAATCAATTTTGAATTTTCCGCATCATACAATATGACACCAAAAGGTACACCTGCAGAAACATGTAGAACCTTAACCGCCCAGAACCTTCCAAATTCAGTTATTAATAAAGTATTTTCTTCCGCATATGTATTTTTTAAATCTTTAGCCAATCCAAGAGGATTACAAATTTTCCCTGAATCAATTAGCATTTCTACTAATTTATCAGACGTATAAATGTTTAACTTTCTTCTTTCTTCTGGAACTTTATGTGACCATTCTTCTTGAAATCCTTTTGCATCTTTACCTAATGGGCCAGTTGTAAATAACCATCCTGAAGAAACACCTTTAAACAATACGTTCCCTAATAATTTGGTAAACACGTCTGCGGATAAAGTATTTTGATGGGCTTTACATTCTACAAATATTGTTTCACCGTTAACACGATTTTTTGCTAGCAAATCTACTTCCATTGCAGTTATTCTTACTTCATCTACTACTTCATACTGTAGAATGGATAACAGTTCTTTTCCCAATTGCTCTAAAAGTTTACCCTTTTGAGTATTAGTAGCTTTATCCGTTACTACTATTTCAATAAGATTCCCCATCATATTACCACCTTATCATTGACTAATGATTGTTTATACTAAATAGATAAAAATTTTATTATATAAAAATTATACCATTTAAAAAAGACAAATACACTAAGAGGCAAAAGGGAAATGGTGAGACCACTAGATTAGCATTTTATGGAGGAGGGCCAGAATTATAATGTAAAAAATCGCTAAATTTGGTGAAATAAAGAGACGGAGATACAGATTCCTTGTCGCTGCCCGTCCTCTATATAAGTAAGCACCACAGCCTAATTCCATTTAGTCGCATGCTCCCCACACCCAAGAGCAGTAAGACAGAAGGACAGGTTTCTTGTACCAATAAGTCGTTACCTGTCCCTCTCTCCGCATAAAAATAATCTATTAGTAACAGAGGTTTAAAGTGTAACTAAGTTACTCTTTTGATATTCTTTCTGTAACTCCTTAATTTGTTTAAATAATTTTTCAACAGGTCCAATACCAACCCTCTCATATTTGGCTAAAATTAATAGCTCCTGAGGCAATTGACCAACTGTTTTAATTCCATCATGCTGTAATTGTCTTAAGAAGTTTGGAAACCCCTTAAAATATTCTTCACTTAATATTGAACGAGATAAGTCTTCTGTCATAATAACAAACTCTGATCTAAAGAATAAAAATAATTCACCGGGTCTTTCTTGCATAATCTTTATGCGTTTACGTTCTACATCTATAAAAATCTTTAGATCTTTAAAGAGCAGTGCTTCATTCTCTTCCTTATAACGTTTTACTAAAGATGAGATGCCTTCTAAATTTTGCGGCAGTTCACTGATAATTCTTGCCTGTTGTTCTCCTCCAAGAGCAATCATAAATCGTTCTGAGTTTTCAAAACGCTGAGGTAACAAGAATGCGTCGCGTAAGAAATAAGGAATACTGACTCTCTCCCCCTTATATTCTATTATTCTTATCTCTGTATTTCCTGGAGTAATCACCTTTTCTTCCGTAAATTGTTGATCGAGTACTGAAACATTATTATCTAATCGTTCAGCTATTTTGGAAACTTTTTTCAGAACCGATTCTTGCCATTGGCTCAACCTCATGTCTAATTCCTGGACATCATATTTATTAGCATTATCTATAGAAGGCTCTTGATAGGCAGGCATTTCAAATGTAACTTGACCATATACCTCCATATACCACTTCACTAATTCATACAAGCTTTCCCAACTGGAAAGAGCTTCTGAAAAACGAAAGGCTTTTGTATTATGTGCTGCATCATTACCTAATTTTCGTATATTATGCACAGCATCCATTACATCCTTAGTTAATAAACCTTGTGTTTTAAGGAGGTAGATACGTTCATTTAGACCTGAACGTTCCATGTCTGTAATTCCTTCTGTTCTGATTATGCGATTGATGATTTCTTCTACAAATGCTCGAGCGTGAGTCAGCATCATTCGGGGGCTTGTGAAAACGCTATATTCCAAGTCACGAGCAAGTACAGCTAAATCTGTTGAAATCTGTGCAAGAAATTGATAATAATAATCTTGTTTTTTCATAATTAGCACCTTTCCATCTTTATAACCTTTTTCTTTTCTTATACCCCATCTACCTTTACCTTTTCCATCAATAGAAAAAAAGAGATCGGTATCGTCACCATCTTCTCCTTTAAAAATCTCACAATCACTTGAATGAAGGTAAATATTCTTCCTTACTTGTGATTTCAATCTATATAAGAGCTTAAATTAATATCAGTTATTTTAGAGAACTCCTCATAAATACATTCCAGCTCCGCTTCTCCACCTAGATTTTTCATAGCTGGTATAATATCTTTTAACCATTTATTCATCTAGATTATCTCTCCCAATTCTAGTTGTTTAAAGAAAAGAGAAGGTCGCTATGCGATGTCTTCTCTTTTCTAGATTATTTGCAGTTAATCCCTTAAAAACTTCTTAGCAATCCTGCCCCAATCTTTTCGAGCATCCTGAATATCATCCTTACGATCTCCATCTGGGATTTCATCTTCAAACCTAGCCCATGCAGCGAGAAGCAATCTTAATCCTTGAGAAGCTTTGTCAATTCGCTCTTTTAGATTTTTTTCATTATCAGTTTCACCGTCTAATGCCTCAATTAAATTTTCATAAGCGGGATGACTTCTGTTAATGAGGATATTTAATGCACCGCCAGTAGGTTGTACAGTAAAGAATGCATCACTTTCAAACGAAGCTTCAGTAAAAGAATACTTGAGATTATTAGTAACTGTGTATGCTGCTACTTCGTTTGCCTCCTCTATTTCTACTCCTGATGTCACTAGGCCTGTAGTAATTCGTTCTCTTCTTTCTTCAGGAGAAAGAGATTCGTCTTTGTCACTTCCACCAACATATCCTTGTTGCTTTCTTTCTTCAGTGTAAGTAGTTGCCTTCTTCTCTATGTCACTTTCTTGATAACGTTTGGCTTTGCTGCGCATTCCTTTTGTTTGCTCTTTTATTAACTTTCTCATGATTGAGATCTGTTTATAAATATAATCAGCAACGATAATAAGTGGTGCTCTTGGGTCTCCCTCTTCTTCTAGTTCTTCTTGAATAATATCAATATCCTTACCTTTTTTTGTGCTTCAGTAATTTCTTGGATCATGCTTAATATGTCAGAAAAGTTTCTTGCCGTTTGCTTGTTGTTAGTGACACCCATTAACTCGTCTAAGCTAGGTGGAAAGTCAATCTCGATTCCCCACCATCTCTCAGTTGGATCACTAGAAGATACTAAGGTTTGATCAAGTTCAAGTTCCCTACCTGCACGGACGATTGAAATACCTGTATTTTCTTTGGCATGTTTGCCATGAGGTGTACTTCCGGCATTATCACCTGTTCTTGCTTCTATTGAAGCCACAGAACTTCTAACGGTAATTTTGTGCTCTTCCTCTTTGTAATTGACGAAAAATTCCCTTTCATAATTATCACCGCCATGGCGTTCGAACATGGGCTGATTATTAAAAGGCTCAGGACAACTAGTTTTATCCATTAAATATAAAGGATCATTAGGCTTGGCTAATCGATTAATTGAAACATTAAATGGATTATCAATATCAAAGACAGTTTTTTGAATCTTTACTTCTTTGTTGTGAATGTATTTTCTATAGATTCTTCCTATTAATGCTTCTGAGTGTCTTACTAAAGTTTCACCTTTACTCCACATCAATCGATCAAGTTTGGACCAAATAACTAGTGTCCCAGAAGTACCAAATTCTTTTACCACATTAGTGTATCCGTATGGAATTGAGGAATGTATTGGTTCAGGCATTGCACTGCTTTTATCACGCTTTATCGTATCTACATCAAGAGAAACATGGTATGTATTTTCAATGCCATTTTGCCAACTATATACATCGACCCTTTTGCATTGAGATATCGAAGAAGCAGGTAGGCCCATACCAAATCGTCCAATTCCCGTCCTTTGGTCTTTATGCAGTCTCGTTCCATTACCAAATTGTAGTGACATTGCGAGAACTTCAGGCGACATTCCTTGCCCATTATCCAAAACAGCTATTTGGTCTAAACGTGTAGTTCTACGGTTTGTTAAATGCCTTTCTGCCTCTCCACAAAGTAATTGCACATGTGTGGCGTTAGCTTGAATTGAGTTATCGATCAATTCGCAAACAGCATAAGCTGTATTTTTATATCCATTATCTCTCATCGCTTCGATAGCTAAATGAGCGGGTACATATGTATTTTCTACTTTATACATTCCAAACATCCTCCCAATTATAAAATGCATCTGCCACGCTTCTAAAACCAGGTAGTTCAGTGTCAACTACCGTAACGATCTCAGCTGTTAAATTCCCGCCAGCTTTTCTGCCTCTTATCGCCCTTCCAACCATCTGACTGTATAACACCAATGATAAAGTTGGTCGAGCAATCAACGCAGCACTAGTACTAGGGGCATCAAACCCTGTCGTTAAAACCCCATAATTACATATGACCTTAACTTCATTATCATTTTCCCTAAAATCGTTAATTACTTGTTTACGAAATTCTGATTCCGTTCCACTTGTAATGGAGTTAATCTTGAATCCCTCTATTTGAAGAATTCGTGATATTATTTCTGAACTTTCAACTGAGGGAGCAAAAACAAGAATCCTTTTGTGAACCTTACTAAGTCGGGTGATTTCTCTAATGATTTTTAGGTTTCTATTTGAATCCTGTCCTAGTAAAGAAAGGACTTCTTTAGAAAAATCTTTTGTATTTTCCAGACTTTTTTCATTAAAGTACTCAGTTAGATCAGCGCTGTTTTCATATTCAAGATTTCGATATTCTACAGTTGCTATGTATTCATTATCAATGAGATACTCCACAGGGTTTTCATACCCATCAACTTGTAAAGTTACTTTCTGACCATTAAAGTAATCAGCTAATTTTTGGTCTTCATCTACATCGTTCCAAGTTCTTCCTGGGGTTGCACTCAAACCTAGTAATCTAGTTTTTACATTGGAGTTGAAAAGAATTTCAATTACGCTTTGGTACCTTTCTGCTATTGACTGATGTGCTTCATCAACTACAACAAAAGAGACGTTTTTAGCAATATTGGATAACCTTCTGAGCCCTTCAGAAGTATTAAGCAGATAGGTAAGTTTTTGAAAGCCAGCGACTATTAATCCGTCTTTAACTTCATATAGATTCGCAATATTACTATCACCCCAAAGTTTTCCAATACCAATTTCCCGATTACCTAAATTACTCCATGCTTTTTGAAATTCATTGTAAGCTTGTGAACAAAGTTCCTCAGTTGATGCCAGCCATACTATTAAAAAAGGATCATTCTCCCTCAAATAGTCACATATTAGAGACATGGAAGTTCTAGTTTTTCCGGAACCTGTAGGCATATGTAATAAAACGCGGTGTGGGTAACGTGATAATTTTTCTTTTATATCTTCCACAGCTTTTCTTTGGTGTATAAATAACTGATAATTACTGAGAAGAGGTGAAAGTGAAGAATTTAGTACACCTGCTTTCGAATTTTTTTCCATCATAGGGGGGCTAAGATTAAAAAAGTTATAGAATATTAATTCATCGTCTGAATGCCTTTTCATTTTTTTCTTCTTTAAGAACTCATAATGATTAGTGATGTTAGAGTTTAAAAAGCCTAGTGTTTCTGCTATCATCCTCACTTCATCTTCTCTTAATAAATCAATGAGCACACTTCTTAAAGTTTTATCATCTAGGAATTCTCTTTCCTCGATAGTTGTGAAAATCAGCTTTTTCATTTCACTTGTTTTACTAAAATTAGAATCCATCAATTGGGTAATCTTAATCACTTGTGGATCTAAAATTTTTTGGATGGTGAATTCATCTGCTCTGCTAATAATACGCTTTACGTCTAACATTAACATCTCTCCATAGATGGAAAATTATTGCTTACTTACTAATATCCTACTACATTTCTACTAATTTTTGAACTACTTCGACAATAGTCGACATTAGCCAAAAAATAGAAAAAGTCCGACGGTGAATATCCGTCGGACTTAATTAATTTATTATGAGAAAGAACAAACACAAGGTACAGTTTCATCTTTAATATTTACGAAACTGTCTACTCCTTCTCTTTCCATTTGTTCACGATATTCTTTTAGAGTAAATGGACCTCCATTTTTCTTAAGAATGGAAACATTCTTTTCAAAGTGTTTACGGAAATTTTCTTCCATTTCTTCTTGCTCTTTATAGCGGTCTGGCCAACTTTTATATAGTAATGCGTAATGTCCAAAACCACCTCTTACACAACGTCCACCGCAGTTTGCATGAGAAAAGCCCATTTCATACATACGGGGAAGTTTTATGCCCCATTCATTTTGAATAATAGATTTAGCATCTGTATCCTCCCTGAATGTTTCAATCATTGGGAATCTTGTTTCAATAGGTTCTATTGGATTATGCTCATAGAACTCTCTTAAATTATCTGCACGATGAGATTCATGAGGTCCTATTCCAAAATAAAGGATAGGCTCAAGGTTATGGTTATCTCGTAATTCTTCAAGGAAAACAACAGTTTGATATACTTTTAGCTCTTCCGAACATTTTGCCAGTCGCGAGTTACCTAAAAACCGATAATCATAGAAAACTTCCTCAGGTGTTCTACCGTCTATTTTTTCAGTTATCTCTATACCTATATAGTCTGCGACTTCATCCATAAATCTATAGTTATCTTCATCTTCCCATAAGGTATTCGTGAAGAACAAAATGCTATTTTCTTTACCATGTGCTTGTACCATTTTGTAAGCAACGTAGGAGCTTGCTGCACCTCCGCTGAACATAGCTACATGGACTGGTTTTCTTTCCATTCGATCATCCCCTATTCGACAAACTCTTTTACCAAGTGATAGACCATATACTCGATTTCATCTTTAGGAACATTCCTGCCCGCATTTTTTATCATCCGATGAACATTCTTATAGATCGTTTGTGTCTTAGTAGACATCTCTAACTTGGTAATAGATTTTTCTGATCCATTTAAACTTATAGTCAGATATTCTCCTTGTGGTATATCACTTTCAATAGAATTATAGTCCTTTAGAAGTAATTGTTCAAACATATGATCTGTGGTATCCGACCATTCTTCCAGCCTTACCCCTACTATTGTTAAAATAATGGAATCAATCCAATTATCCCTATCAGCGTTTATAATTCCATTTACCAAAGAGTTATTTTTCTTGATTACTGGATTTTTCTTGTTTGCCCACTGGAATAACTCTATAAATTCATTACAACCTATCAAGTTCAAGACCCTGTTTTTCAGAACTTTTTTATAATCAAGCAAATGACTTTCTAGACTCTCCTTATTCCTATTTATTGCTGATAGATTAGAAGCATAATTTAAATAAAATAATTCAATGGTTGAGCGCGGGTCTATTTCACTTCTTTTAATAAGATCCCTGAATTCAACAAGCTCTTTATTCATATTATTTGTCACTTGAGTGAACCTTGGCAGAGATCTTAACCAGTTTAACAATCCGCTGCTGAGGACAATAGGTGTAGCGCTTCTTAATGCTGTCTCTGAAACATACTCACCAAACGTTTCTTTAAGAAAATTGAATAAAGGCTTATATTTTTCATCAAAATTGTAAAAGGCAAATTCATACTCTGTATCCTCTTCTACCATTTGATATAATTTTTCACCTGTTATAGCTGGAACGTACATCTCATTTCTGTAAAACATTAATTGATCCCATTTGTCTCTTAAAAGGCTAATTAAAATGATTGGAATGAGAGGAGCCCTGATCCCGTATGGTTCTAATTTAAGAATTTGAGTTAGATCGCTTAATTTGCCTTGATCTTTTCTAAGTAACTCAGATACCAAATCGTTTCTTAAACTGTTAAACTCAATGGATTCAATTTCATTCAGGTTTGATAAGTCAAGATTATTATTTTTAAATATGGTGGCATAAATAAGGTAGTCAGGGCCGTTACCTTCAATAGCTAACCCACCCTCATTGTAATCCTCAATAATATGATCGACTACTTTAAAACCAGCTTTTCGTTGAACAGAATTAATTTTCCTTCTTACAAAGGAATCATTTCTTACCTCTGGTGTTAAAGGAAATATCTCAAACATGCGATTAGAAAGGATTTTTTCAAATATAATTTCATTTTTGATTTGAAGTTTTTTCCCATTTAAATACCATTGAAGTTCACCAGAAAATTCAGTATAAGTTTTCATAAAATTAGTTAATGTATAGAACACATCTTCTAACTTTATGGTAACCTCATTTAATAGGTCTTTATCATTTTTCATAAAATCGGCATCTTGCTTCAAAGTTGTCAAAATATGATACTGAAATAGTTCTTCTTTGACTTCTTGTATGGACTTAAACGGAATACAAAAATATGAATATTTATCATTTATACTCGCTAACTTTTCTATGACAATTTCGTATTCTTGAGTATCTTCTATAAGAACGTAATTCACTATAGCATCGGAGTTCATTTCAAATCTGATTTTAGAACTGTCAAAATTAGCATCTAATATTTCTGAGCTCAAAATTATATTCACAGATGCAAAACGTGTCATGCTCTTTTGATCATTGTAATCATTTGAAAGGAAATACTTTCTATTTAGTGTTTTCTCAAGTATTCCTTTTTTCTGATTAGAAGTGATGGTAGAGGTTTCTTTTCTTAATAGAATTTCATGATCAAGATCTATTGAACTACCCTCAAAAAGCTCCCAGCTACCTTGAATTCTATTAAATCTTATAACCTTCAACTTGGATAACTGTAAAAGCTGGTTCTCTACCAACTCCTTTTCCAGACTCATAGCAAAACTAATGAAATCAGAAGTCAACTTTTGTTTTGAGGATAAGTTTGTAATTGACCATAAAGAAAGGAATTTAAAGAGATTTTTTAATTCATTTTTATCAATCGGAATCCTCGGTACAAGTTTCTTATAAATTTCTAAGCCTTTGTTTTCAACGTATTCCTCCTGATCAATTTCAGGGAAGAAAAAGTCAAATAATTTATATGTGAGATAATAACCAGTATTATGTTTAATATGGTTTACCAGCCCACCTTTTTCCTTGCTCTGTAAGAATGTAAATAGAGTACGTTCATTTTGGGCAAAGTAACTAGATAAATGAGGAAGCATAAAAATTGCAACAGGATGTATAGGGTATGCTCCCTTAATTACCAGCTTTTCTATTTCTACCTGATTCAAGTGTGAAAAGAGAGGATACTTTCTTAACTCATTTTTAACATCTGTTTCGGTTAAATTAGGAATCTCCCTTTTCTGTTCCATTTTAGAAAGTAATGACTCGGTTATCCTGATAAACGTGGACCTATCACTATCAATATGATATAACTGAAACCTTTTTTCGATTCGTTGAAACTCATTTTGATACTCTTCACTTAATTTTAAGAAATAGTGTCGAAGATTTTTGTGTGTAATGAATAATAGATGTAAATGTTTAGCATGATGATCACTTAGCTCAGCCAAGTCTTGCAAGTCCTGCATCGTTTCATGAATCATATTAGGTTGTAAGCTTTGAAGGAAACGACCAAATTCATCATAGACAATAAATAAACCTAGGTTTTGCTTATCAAGCTGATCAATTACAAACTTAATTTGTTCTGTAAAATCTTCTTTAAAGTCAACAATGAACTCTGCTCCAGAAGATAAAGAAGGAAAAATATTTTTAAACCATGCAATTTCTTCTTTTTCATAGTTAAGTATATTTACTCTCCATACATCAATGCTTCTTTCAGAATCTCTCAATTGTTTTTTGAACTCTTTATATGTTTTTGGGAACTCTTCTTCCCATTTTTCAACTGTCTTTAAAATCTTATTTATGATACCTGGAATAATAATTTCTAGATTGTTCTCTTCTATCGTCTTCATAATCGCAGAGATTATTGATTGTCTGAAGCTGCCCTCATTACCATTAAGGATTACCGGTAAATATTTTTTATCCTTAAGTTGAAATTCACTAAGTTGACCATATATTTCATCGTCTACGTTTGTAAACTTCTTCTTTAGAAATTCAAAGGAAGAATCACTAACTGTTCTTGAAGCCATACCAGCTATAAGAGTACCTAGTAACGACTTCCCCGTACCATAAGGTCCGATAACTATATGAGAGTGTTTACCTTCGGAATCATTAAAACCGGCAATAATCTTTTGTAAAGACTCAGCATGTGATGGGGTCGGTAAGTAGTTTCTAAAAAACTCTTGTTTCCCTAAATCAAATTTTATATTTACACTAGATTTAAATTCTCTTCTTTTAGTTTTCATACTAGTGTCTCAACCTTTCGCTTGTATTCAAACTCCAAATACTTCAATGGAGAAATATCTGGCAGTCTGACTGTATCTAAGTTGTTCGTTCTGGTAAACTTTATTGGATATTTAGGATGAGCAGTTAACAATTCAAGGGCATTAACAATAACAGCCCTATTCATGTTGAAGATATTCCCCCAGAGTCCGTGTCTAGTTACAATTTCATCTACACTGACATTATCAATTCCCTGTTCTTCCGCATACTTAAGTAGAGTAAAGAACAAGGCAGTTAAGCCCACATCGGAAATGGATGGAACCTTTTTAATTATAGTTCCTTTAGATTCTCTTAAAATATTGATTTTATTAATTGGACTCTGTATAACCTCTTCTGGGTCTAAGATACTTTGACCAGCCGTATACAATTTCACCAAACAGTCAATATCTCTTTTAAGAGATCTATGGGAAATCTTTTTATCTTCATGGATTGATACCCAGTCATTAAGAGCTGCGTTAAGATCATCTTTAGCGATAGCTGTTTCACTAAACTCATTAAAGAACCAAAACCAAGTAGTCGCAGGCTCTATGTCTTTTGACAAGTTATAATGTATAATTGCAGCTGTATCTCTAAACTGTATAAACTTATCATATTTATATATCAACTCACCTAGTGGTGTTAAAAGGTGAACTTTCTTTCGATTTTCATTGAACTTTTCTTCCACAACACCTGTAGCGACAACCCAGAACCTTAAGGATTGCACCATGTTTTTTCCTAAACCAATTTTTTCAAACGCCTCTTTATCATAAAAGAATCTGTTATCTTCTTTTAAGTGTTTAATAGCCTTATTTAACCATCGATCTCTTAAATAAAAGCTTTGATGTTGACCATATGCCATAATTATCAGCCTTCCGAATACATATATTTCTTCTGGAGACATTCTTCCAGAAGTCAATTTAAGCGATAATAATGCATCTAGATAAAATATCTAGATGCATTATTTTTATTTACTCTCTGACATAAAATATTTCAGTAATGCTCTCTTCACCTCAGGAGTCAAAAATGGACTCTTTCCTCTTATCACTTTTTGACTAGCTGTTTTAGCTAAAAAGTCTCCTTTTCCCCCTAGGTTCTCTGCCCCGCTTTCACCTAGGATGACAGAGGAAGCTGTAGAATCGGTAGCTCTTAAAGCTAATCTTGCTCCTAAATTATTTCTAATGTTCGTATTAATAATATCAGATTTCGGGTTCTGTGTGCAGATGATTAAATGAATTCCTGCAGCTCTAGCTTTTTGGCCCAATCTTAAAATTGCATTTTCTACCTGGCTTGCGACTTCCTTCTCTTGACTCATGAAATCAGCAAATTCATCGAAAACAATAACTATTCTTGGAAGTACTTCTTGTGACATTTCTGTATATTCATCAAGATTACTAGCGAACTCTTTTTTGAACATACTGTATCTTCTTTCCATTTCTTCAACCATTAGATTAAGCTTATTAACCGCTTCTCCTATTTCAGTCACAACTGACTCTGTATGTGGAAGATCTTCATATATCGAAAATTCCACTTGTTTAGGATCTATGAAAACAAACTGCAACTGTGATGGTTCATAGAAACACATAGTACCTAGGATTATTGAATTTAATGTTACACTTTTACCACTTCCTGTAGTCCCTCCTGTAAGTAGATGAGGAGTGGACGGATCGGAAAGATCAATACTAATAACATCATTTAGAGGGTCAAATCCCATAGGAGCAACTAAATTGGTTTTCTTTATCTTGTTTCCTAGCTGCTGTCTTGCGATCGCCATGAACTCTTCAAAATAAATTGTATCTGGTTCTTCTCTAACAATATCTATATTTAATCCATTCTTGTCTATAAACAGATGTGGTTCCTGGTCAAGACCCAACCAAATCTGTATATCTTTCCTTTTTTTCAATACTTTGTCAATGCCTAGAGAGGAAGGTAATGTTAAGGTCAATCGAATGACACTTGACCCTACTATTACTTCATTTACTTTAACATTAAGCCCATTCCGATTAAAATGAGTCTCTAACGTTGAGACATACTTCCTCTGAAGTTCTGAATGATCTGCAGCTATATCAGCTCGTTTAGTTTCAATATCTTTTAAAGCTTCTACTTCAGGATAGTAGAATTGAGGTGGGTCGATTGCTGGTGGAGTAACTACAATATCATCGTCACCTTTATCATCATCCTTTTTAATTGGGTCTTCCTTGTCATTACCATCGTTGATTGTATCTTCGTTATCTGTGTCATCTGGCTGAACAGGTTCTTCATATTCTTCTTCTAATTCGTCTTTTCTATAAGCAATATCTGAATTGTCTACGTTAGGGTCTTCTTCATCATTATCTAACCCTTTTTTTCTTCTTCCAATACAAGACTTTCCGAGAAAGTCTCTGTAGTATTTTCAAGTTCAGCATACTCTGGCTCATCAATATTTCGAGCTCCCAGTGACTTCAAGATATAAGCACGATTGAAAATATAGTTCTTGAATTCACCTTCGATTATATCTTCATATACATCCTCTTCTATTCGTACAAAGTTATTTTGATATAGATTGGAAGTGTAGCAATAAGCATCAATAGAAGAATGGATATTTACTTGTATTTCGCCAATTTGAGCATGCTGGAGTCTTTTGAGTAGATAAGCCTCTTCAGGTGAGTATGTTCCTTTTTCAATGAAATAATGGACTAACTCATTCCTCCAATATTTAGAGTCTGCGTTATCTTGGGTGAAATCAAATAAGTTTTCGTATAAATTTTGTCCTGACTGAATTTGTTTGATAGCATCATATCTTTCTCTTTCAAAAATAGCATGATTAACAAATTTCAATTCAAGAAGCTCAAAATCTAAAGTGATCTTACCATCACTTTCTTTCACAGTGGTAATGACTAAATCTGGACGCCTATTGTTCTTTCTAAACCAAGGTAACTCATCACAGACTGACCATACCTGTAGATTGTTCTCTAATTTTGAACGGCGTTCCACACTTAGGTATGTGGCTACAAGTTCATGAGAAAACTTCCCTGGTCCAATCGCTTTCAAGACTAGGGCACCAGAAATAGATTTCACTTGATTAACTGCCTTTTTAACACTGTCCCTTTGGATATTATCATTTTTAAGGATAAGAGACAGCTTTTTGGTCAACCGATCATAATATTCATAATCCTGCTTATTTGAATTCAGCTTTTTGATATATTCTGAAGAGGAAACAATCAATTTAAAGTTTTTGTTCGCCCCAGCCTTTGACTTGTATTGAATAATTTGAGCCTTTGATGAGGCCTTCTCCAATAAAGACTTATCAAGGTAACGATCCATAAACATAATCCAGTTAAAATTCTCATGCATATAATCAATTAGAGCATTATCGGAGAAGTTTGACAAAGAAATCTTATTCTTTAGAACATATAACTCGTTCTCCTCAAGCATCTCTTTTTTCTGAAAAATGTATTGTAACTGATAAAAGGATTTAAGTGTATCAGGTAAGTGTTCACTGACATACGATATCCTTTTCAAACTTTCAGTATCTAGCAGAGGCTCTTTGTAAACAAGGTTAAACCAATCATTCGAATGTTTGACTTCTACCTTATCAAATTCATATTTCACTTGATTACTCTGACCAAAGTAATCCGCTAATACAACAAGATCTGCATCAATCATGTGTGCATTAATTTGATTTGATATCTCATTGATAGTGTTCCCGGAAATAACATTGACTTCTACAGTGGGAAACTTGCTATATTTGTCAGGATTAGTATATTCTTCTTTTTGCTTGATCCATTGATTAATCTTCTGATGTATACTAGCAGCTTGTGTAGAGTGAACAGTGATTTTTAATTTATTTAAGGATTTATGCTTATTAAATAGAGCATCAATTGATTTAGTGATAATATCTGCACTTTGACAATACAGGAATAAGATATCCAAACCATCTTTAGCATAAGGATAAACCTCAAAATAACTTTTCACACTTTTTACTAATTCATCTGATAGTTCAGATGAAAGATAATCCATATTTTCTGAACGTCTTGAGTTTAAGATAAATTGGCCTTCCCCTAAAACTTCATTTACTTCTATTAGGAAGGAATCGTCGCCATCACTAGAAAAATATCTAGGAGCTAAATTTAAAGTCTTCTCTGTAACATACTCCAGATAATCCTCAAGATTATTGACCTCTAAGTCATTATTGACGGTTCTATGAATCCACTCTGAGATTTGATCTTCAAGTTTTTGATATCTAGATACATAACTAACCAAACGTATCGGATTAAATATTGTCACAATTCGTTCGTGACAAAAACCAGTCTGACCTAATTTAACATCAAGTGTATCTATAGTCCCGATATAGTTGATAAACTTATAAATGTGACTCGCAATATCGACTGAAGTAGAAACACCAGAGAATAGCTCTTCAAGGTGATTTTTGAATTTGTTAATATTAATACTAAATAAACCAGATTTTAAAACTTCTCTCAAGGTCAGTGAGTATTCTTCTAAGAAACCTGAGAAACGATTAAAATGTTCTTCAAAGCCGGTTTGATTAATTGAAAGATATCCATCAACTCTCTCATATACCATTTCTTTTACATCTAAAAGTTGAACCTCTTCTTCCTGGTAACTCTTAAGATGAGGGACCTTCCCTTCTTCAATAGCATCTTTAAAAGTAAGGAGCTGTAATTGTTCAAAACCTTTAACTTTAAAGGTTTCAGTCCCCAGTACCTCACTATCATTTAATAAATGCAGTTTTAATGTCAACACATCATTGGCACTCTCGTCGATAGTAATCCCATTTAATGGGCCTTGCTTATAGGTAATATGAGGGACAACATTTGAAATGCCTTCTAAATACATCTTCAATATTTCGGAATTTTGTTGAGTGATCTTAGATGCATGTACTGATAATTCAAAGGAGGAGTTTTGAGAGACTTTCTCAGCATTTTCCTCAAGCAATGAAAAGGATTCATATTGAAGTGCATTAATTAAATCGTGATAGTCCTTCGGGTGACGGAGCTTTTCGATTCTTCTAGAGATAACCTTATCCAGCTTATTTGCTTGAGATAACTGTTCCTCGTATTCCTCTAAAAACTCTTGCATTGCATCAGGATTTTGATTTTTTTCAATCTCAGAGATGCCGTCTTCTATTTGTTCAATTTCTTCCTTTGTAGGATTTCCATTGTAAATAAGTGCATCCTTAATCTTATCAGACAAGCCAACTTTGGTTTTGAAGTTTAATACTGTTTCAACAACATTGAACTCATATGAAAGTAAATCCAAGTTCTTTTGATTTAAGAATTCTATAACTTTTTCTTCAAACTCTGAAGGGTTAATACCATTCCAGAGTTCGTCAGAAAAATTATTTTTTCCTCGGATTCAATAAAAGTGTAAAGGTTATTTTGTAACTTTTCAGTATCTAAATCACCATTTGGTTTTTGGAGATTTGCCAACAAAAAGTTAGCTCTCAGCCTTTTTCTTCCTTTAGGACCAATTACCAAGCTTTGGTCCCTGAATAAGTTCAATTCAGGTAAATTGGTCTGAATTTTTTCTACAATAGACGGTGATTCCTGGTTCAAGATTTTCTCGACAAATTTTAGAATAAATCTAAGTTGTGGTTCGGTTAAGCTACTATACATACTAAAGAATTCTTTAATCGTTTCAATTTCTTCAGCTGCGAGTTGAAATTCTTCAGATAATAAAGCAAACAGGTTTTCTAGCCCAAATTCAGAAAGTAAGTAGGCTTCATCGATCGCAAACAAGTTTTCTAAACTTTGAGCTTCTGGAGTCAGTTCGTTAATAATAATGACCAGAGCATTACCTGAGAAAGTATAGTTTCTCAACCACGTACTCGTTTCAATTTCTTTCAACTTATACTGGTCAAATTCATTTACTGATTTAATCGTACGAATCATAGGAGTATAATATTTCTCTAGTTTAGACCCCTTCTCGTCTAATTCATTTAGCAAGGAATGAACATTTTCGTCAGTTAAACCATTCACCTTAATAAATAGCTTATTTGTCCCATCTTGACTGTGTTCCTTAAAGTGCTCCAATAAGATATTAAAAACCCACTTACCTAAAAGATCATTGTACGTAATCATGCTTTCACCTGCCCTGCTTGCTCATAAGGATTTCTAATCATTGCTGTTGCATCTGAAAATTCAATGAGAAGTCCATTGTGTCTCAATTTTTCTCTTAACGCATACTCGTTCCGTTGGAAGTAACTAACATTTAATTTTGATTTTTCATAGATTCCATTTTCTTTAGCTTGCACTTCTCCTATGATAAAGCCGTATTTCCGATAGACTTTCTCTAGGAAACTGTGGAATTCCATTTGTTTCCCTGGTTGAAGGTTTGCATATACTAGAGCCTGAATGAATGTATCAGACATGAAATAGCGATACTTGCTGCCTCTTCTGTAGCCTCCATAACCACCATCTCTAGTAAGGCCACGTACAATATTCAATTGATGTTTCTTCAATTGGTCTGAAACGATTTCCTTAACCACATTGAATAAGTGGTTCATCACTTTGTCATAAGAATCACATTTCTGAATGACTTTATAGACCTTATTTTTTCTTACCTTTGAAAGGCGATTCAGTCCTAGTAATTCAATTAGCATTTCGGGGTCAGCATGCCAGCTTTCTAAGTTTTCCATAACAAAATCTTCTGAAGGTATTTTTTCATTAAAAGTTTGAATAAAGTAATTTTCAAATTTGTTTTTTATAAGCAATTCATTGTCACTGAACGATTTTGCTGACAATTTTTGTACAGGTCCTACTTGTGCATCTAAACAATCAAAGAAGAATGTTACCAGATCTTCATTATTTAATTTAGCTCTTTTTAACATATACCTACCTAATTGGAAGGTAATGAGACTCGTCAATAATTCAAACATCTCATAAATATCAATATTTAAACTGATGAGTCTAAAGAATTCCTGGGCAAACTCTTCAAAAATCGGATCATCCGTGGTAGGTAATGTTGGGTATTCTTTATTGCTATTATCTTGTTTTAAAGGTGCCAGTGATTCATCTTTCTCTAGTTCATTAAGGCACGAAGATATCTTATATACTACGTTTTCTATCGTTTTGTTTTTATTTAAAAGCGTTTTAAGCCTATTTTCAATATTACTTCTTAATTCAAGATTGTTATCAGTACCATAAGAAAGCATCAAAAAATAGAGCTCTCCACCTCGAGCGAAGAAATTTCTTTCATAACTATAAGATTTTGTACCAGCATTTTTATTATGGTGTGTTCTCAGTTCAAAGAATAATAGAGACTCGTGCAAAGGATATAACGTTTTAGCAAACCACGAACGATTTGCAGGCTTTCCTGTACCATCGGTCAAGGGTATTTCTAAATTGCGGAAAAAGTCTCTAATAACATGGATTTCATCTTTATTTTCTACAATTCCGTAGAGAGAATCTTTTTGTTCTGTAGTTAAACTAACGACACCCATTTTAGCTCCCTCTTTATCTCCTTCAAAGATAAATTGTCTAAGTCCTGTAGAACGGACACGGGAGTATGCATTTGCACTAAAGTCATAATTTGTACCCTTTAAAACATTTAAGAATTCAAGTACATATTCCGGACCTTTTTGTCCATCTTTAAAACGATGCCCCCAAATTTGCGCAGATAATTGCGTGGAGAACTCTTCAACACTTTGTTTTTTTGACACCATAAAAAATATCTCCTTTATAACAAACTTATTTCGTCATCTATAAAGAGTCCTGTTTTGTTATCATACCTCAAGATGTTTAATTCATAGTCTTCGGGTTCACTTATTCTAATCAATTCGTTTTTAAATGTATCAATCAGTATTTCTGCTTCTTGCTGTAGAACATTATGAGTGCCACCTCCACTTGCCCTCATCAGATATTCGAATACGGCTAAATTCATATTTAAACAAACTTCATCCCTTACCAATATTTTAAAATTTGATGGAATTCTATCTAAATCCTCTCGTTCCTTTTCTTGTTCAATATCAACATCTTTTGATCTAAATTGCTCATAAATCATTAGATTCTTATTGGTTGCGAATAAATGCTTATTGTTAGTTTCTGTTAACCTTCCGGAAAAGATCCTATTAAGACCATTGATAATTTCTTTCTTTATTAAAGTTTTAGCCTTTGGATTTGCGAATAACTTAATATATTCATCAACATATTCAAAAGGAAGAAGCTGGTTTGAATCACCACTTTCTGATTCATAGAAATACTTCCTTCTCAGTTTAGGTATCCACTCATTTACAATCGAGTGGTCCTTATCTACATCGTAATCACGGTATAGAGTTAATTTCTTTTTAAAATAACCTAACTGAAGATCCAATGAATTACCGATTAACAAACTATGCGCGCTTTCGGATTCTATATCTCCATTTATGTCTCCGTTAATAATAAAGTCATCTATAGAAGAATGGGAATACACACCTGGATCTAAAGCTTTAAATACCTTAAGAGCCTTCATTTCAGAGAAGGCATTTTCATCCAATCCATGTCCATAAATATTCTGATAATAAGGTTTTTTGGTTTGGTTTTCTATCTCTTTATAGTTGGCATTTCTAATGTCATTACAAGTAAATCCGCCAGTAAGCATATAACTTATATGAATTAACATTTCTCTCATTGTTATATGGGTATCTAAATAATCAAGAAGCTTATATTGTTCAACAATCTTATCCTGAATGTGTGATTGAGAAGTTCTCTCATGATTCATATGAATAATGCAACGATTTTTAAAAGGGCAGTCCTGACACTCTTCCCAATTTTCGGGTTTATTCCATTCTGTTAAAACCTTCTCTACATAGACAGATGAAGTAACATCTAACAGGTTAAAGATACTGAAATCATTTGAGTTATTCTTATGTGTTTTAAACCTTGAAGTTACCTCATCCTGTAATTGGTCTAGTTGAGGATGTTGCGAAAGGAATTTAGTCAATTTCCCCTCATTAGCTGCAATGAGGTAATAAACGTTATCTGAATTTCCAGAAGAAACAAGTTGTTGAAGATGTGATAACTCTTTTTCAATAATATCCTCTTTCAGTTCAGATAGGTCTTTAACAATTCTTATTTTTCCCTTACTAAAAGAAAATTCTACAATTCCATCTTCTGGCCAGTTTTCTAAATTATCATCATTAAAGTAATCATAAACTATCCTACATAGTCTCGTTTTCCCATCACCTGCATTACCCGTAAGAATAATACTTTGTGGATCATTTTCAAAAAGATTTACTAGTGTACTTTCAATTTTCGTATCAATTTTAAATGTATAAGAATTTTTAGTATCTGGATCTATTGTATACTCATCGTAAATCTTTGCATGATTAGGCGACAGAACGTTAAATTGGTCTAAATAATAGACAAATGAATTCCCCTTCAAGGTTTACCCTCCTATATGTTTACTACGAAATCTACCATTAATATATTTGTCTCCTTATTGTAATATAGAATTTCCTTTTTTTCACTTATTCTTAGAAATTCATTATGTAAAATGTTTTCCAATTAAATATTGGTTCAATATTATTAATACATTCAGGAGTAATTATTTCTGCCCTATTTATTATTCTTCTACTTCAATTAAGTATATTTTTTCATCAAAAGCCCCGCGTTTTTCCGCTTTTTTATGCCGGATCTCTTCCAATTCTTCAAGGGTAGCACCATGAAACTTGGCAAATGAATGCACGATCTCCATTAAATCTGCCAGCTCTTCCAGTGCATCTTCCCTAGTTGCTGCATCACGATACTCTTCTAATTCTTCAAAGCTCTTATTCTTCAATTCTGTTATGTATTCTTCTTCAGAAAGGATTCTTGTTGAAAATCTCTTTCCATTCGACTCAATGATTTCCGGGATTCTATCACGGACCAGTTTGTTGTATACAGGCATCGGTATTCCTCCAAACGAACTATGAAATGTAAATCTTCTTCCATTTCATCTTACCAAAACATAGAAAAAAGAGCTATCCGTCAGACAGCTCTTCATTTATATCCATCTCATTGTAAATGTGTTCAAGTAGGTGCAGTTCTCTTCGTGTATAACCAGCCCCTGATTAATAAGGTTCGTCTAATTTTTTGTTACTGTGCCAGGAGTTCTAAGTTATCCTTTGTCGTCACTTCTCGCTTACCCCCGCGACACAGCTCCCTTGGCTGAAACAGCCGCAAAGGTAATCGTAATGGAGCAGACGATCACAATCGCGATCACACCCTGCATTAAGTCCCAGAATACCCAGCCATCAATTAATGCAGTCCTCATGCTTTCAAAGATATAGGTGGTTGGATTGATGATTGTTGCGATCTTCAGCCATTGAGCTTCAATCATCTCATAGGGCACGAATGTCGTACTGAGAAAGATCAGCGGAAAGAAGATGAATGTGCCTGCCTGGGCAGCCTGGGCATTTCTAGTCCTGAGTGCAATCCCGACTGAATAGCCGGCAAAGGCAAGTCCCCATCCGACAGCGATCAAGATGACAAACAGAATGCCGCCGATTCCGGTTTTGACATTCAACCCCAGCAAAAATGCCATTCCTATGATAAGGAGTGTCTGTACCAAAAGCTGCAGCATGCCGGCAATAATCGGGCCGAGTACAATGGCAAGCCTGGAGGCAGGAGTCAGCAATAGCCTGGAGAAAAATCCGGTTTCGATATCCTTGACGATGCTTTGTCCAGCTCCTCCCGCACCCCCTATTGCTGCAGAAACAATGGAAACGGGCAGGATGAAGGCAAGGTAATCCGCCCCTTCAAACGTAGGTAATTCGGAAATTCCGCTCAAACCGCCTTCATAAACCAACAGGAAAAATGCCGAAATGATCAGATTGGGTATGAAGGAAAATGGATTTCTTAGTGTGGTCTTGATATTCCTTACTGTCATTAGCCAGGTATCTTTCAGCACATTATTACCCATTGCTCTTCACCCCTTCCTTCGATTCACGCGTCAGCTTCAGGAAGATCTCATCAAGGGTAGGAGACGAAAGCTGGATATCCGAGATGGCGATATCCTCCACATCGAAAAGCCTGACAACCTCCAGCAGCTGTTTTGTTCCTTCACCGACATATATCAAGATCTTCTCTTCTTGACGGATGACATCCACACCTGCCAGCCGATCTTTTGTCAAAGATATCGCTCCATCAATTTGACTGTCATCCTTCAATGTAATGGTGATAAGATCATCGCCGATTTCCGCTTTAAGCTCCTTAGGCGACCCCATCGCTACAATCTCTCCTTTGTTGATGATACCAATCCGGTCCGCCAGGGAATCCGCTTCTTCCAAGTATTGAGTCGTCAGAAATATCGTTGTTCCATTTTCCTTATTCAATCTGCGGAGCTCCTGCCAGATGGCTGCCCTGCTTGAAGGGTCAAGCCCTGTCGTCGGTTCATCCAGGAAGAGAATTTTCGGCTCATTCACGAGGGTCAGCGCGAGATCAAGCCTTCGTCTCATCCCTCCTGAATAACCGCCGATACGCCTTCCAGACGCCTCTGTCAGATCTACAATTTCAAGCAGCTCCTGCGCCCGCTTTTTTCCCTCCTCCTTATTGAATCCGAATATGTATGCCTGCAGTTCCAGCATTTCTCGGCCAGTGAGATCAGAATCAACACCAGTCTCCTGAAGAGCAACGCCAATATGACGGCGGACATGTTCAGGCTGGTCCATCACGTCATACCCGGCAACCTCCACTTTCCCTGCAGAAGCACTGATCAACGTCGTCAAAATCTGTACTGTGGTGGATTTCCCCGCTCCATTCGGTCCTAAGAAGGCGAAGAACTCTCCTTCCTCGACTTGAAAGGATACGCCTTTAACAGCCTCGACATTGCCTTTTTTAAACGTCTTCGTCAACTTCTCAACCACGATTTTTCCATTCACAAGCTTCCCTCCATTCTCTCTTAATACTATTCGTGAGGGAGGTGTTTTTATCCTTCACTTGCATCCTGTGGGTGTGTCCCTGTCTATTTGATTTAAAAAAGCGGATCTACTTTAAGCACTTATAAACAAGTAGTCGGACTGCTCCCTTACACCACAAGCTTATTCAACACCATACTGCCCGTCGTTAAGCAGCTTTTTGACTTTGCACCCTAATCTTATTTTTACAAGCGGAACAATTCATCTCACCCTGTAATTCTTCCACTTAGAATATCAGGATTCTCCCTAATCAAACTGAACCCAAGCCTGCAGCCTAATTGGCGGTCCTCAAACAATAAAACCTGCTGACACAACCAACTGCATCTGCTTCTTTTACAAATGACATTAGCCATTTGGTAAAACCTATCAGTAAGCAAGCTGCCGGGAAAGGGTAATGTCTTAGTGACGCATATCAACCTGTCGCGGTTCTGAGAAAAATGTTCAGGTTTCTGCAGGACGTCGCTAATGCCCGCAGGCTCGGGCTTACCAGCATGTTGCTCCCGAGCCGCCAGTTCAACGAGCCCATACAGGCACAAACGCTGGTTTAATTCGCTTAGATCCATTTGCAATACGGGCCTCCCCCTCTCTTTTCCACCTCTCCAGCTTGGCAAGAAAGTCATTTGATTCTTTTAGAGGGTTGGCAGAAGAGCTAGGGGGCTTAGACGTACTCCTTGATTTCCTGATTTTCCGCATCAAAGCCTTCTCGTAGTAGGCAAACGAATTGATGGTGTGGTCCGCATTCCGCTTTCGATAGGCAGACTGGAGCTCCTCCATCCAGCACAGCAGCGTCTCCTCTTCGATATCACTCTCAGCTATTTTTTCAATAGCACACTTCTCCTTAGGCGAAATACAGAATCCTGAATTCCGCAGCTTCAGGAATTTTTCCGTGACTTTCTCCACTCTCCTCTGCACATCTTGTTTGGAAGGCAGGTCCTCTCTCGCGCGCACGCTCTCTTTTTCTTTCTCTTCTCTACCTTTCTTACATTCTTCTTTTAGTGCAGCCTTTATATTCGCTTTGTCTTGCTGTGCTTCATCATCCGTTCTCCCGTTTTCGAGCGCAGAAAAATCACCGTCACTATCGATTAATGTGAATAAGGTGCCGATTTTCGTTTCCTCCGTAGAGATGAGACCATATTTCCTCAACCGATCCACACTCAATTTGATCGTGTTCTTTGACGGGATTCTTAAATTGCCATTCTCCACATACTGCAGATCCTCAGCTAGGCGAGAATACGACCGTAAATACTGTCCTCTATGTACCTTTACTTCTTCCACATACATGAACTCCTTCTGCAGTGCCCTGCAGCTCAGCAATAATAGAAGCCTCAAAGTAAACGGGCTCCCCCAAATCGGGCTTTCGATCGTGCTTCGGTTGAATTTGATCCATCCTGTCATTATTAGTTCCTCCCTATATATCGTTTTCACCTTTTATATAGAGAATTGTTTGGGAAAGAGACACCGTTTTATCAAACTATTTGTTTACCAGAACAAAGTATATCTAATTCTTACATGGTTCTTATTCCCGTATATTAATATGTTAGTGTACTGGGAATCAGGCCTTGATTCTTGATTTAGCGTGTAGTCCTTTTCGCTGCGGACTTCTTCATAAAAACCTTCCATGCCGTTTTATATTATATTAAATGTTTAAGTTTATTTTATTTGATAGCATGACTTGCTGCTTCATATCTTTTGAAATATTGAATAACAAAGAATCATTTTTTAAATATAAAAACCTTGAAAGGCACTTAGCCAATCAAGGTCTATATTACATATTATTTTCTTTTAGTTCTTCAACCCATCTTTTAAAAATATCGTCTGGTAATAATTCATCATCATTTGAATAAACCAGTTCGTAGTTATAGTTTGCTTTTAGACTGTTTGTCGCAACGTTATAATGTAATTTCATTTCCGTAGGCATTTCTTTATTATATTCTTTACATTTTTCGTGAATTTTTTCTAAATCTTCAAGCCCAATTTCTAATACCGCTTCCTGTCTTTGCTCAGAGGTATCATAAGAAAACGCTCTTTCACCTATTCGATCACTGGCTATTATTGCATCATTTAAATTATGTTTAAAAACAAATTTTCCATTTATTTTGTAAAACACGTCAAAAACATACATGTCTGGTTCATAAGAACAATAGATATAAACATCCTCAGCTCTACTTTCAACATATTCCAGACAAATAGCTACCATATCTGTTTGCAATTCAGAAAAATAATCTTCAAATACTTTAGCCATTAATTAAAAACCCCTCTAATGTTAGCAGCGTATAAAATATATTTATTGTAAAGGGCAAGAATAATTATCTCGAAAAAACATCCTAAAAATCTTCTTCCCATGCTTCTTTTGCATCCAATAACCTTTGTGATAAAAACTCATAAAAATTCTTTGCTGTATTGTAGTCATCAAGTCCCCCTGGATTATTCCACGCGATTACCGGACACTCATTTTTCTCCATTTCACTGATATTAAGACAATAAGCATATTCTCCAAAATCTTCGATAACTACTAAGTCCTTGTCCATTCCTAAATCTCTATGTCTTATTGTAGTAACTACAACTGGAGCTCTATTAGATTTTGCGACGCCTAAGATATCAACTCCAAATAATCCCCCTGAACCATAGGTAGACAAAAACCATTTATAACTTTCTGGTAGATCAACCCGAAGATCATTTTGAATAGATTCAATTTGACTTTCATCTATTCCACCTGTAAAGTCATCTGATTCCTTATGTTCATTAATATAGTTTATTAATTCCTCTTTATCCATTCAAGGTTCCTCCTTTTACTAGTCACTTATATCTATTTGCTTATCTCTCCCTCTCCAATTTTCACTCCTAAAGTTGTCATACTGATTTCTTAAAACATGATCATTTCTAATACTTCCACCATTCTCCACCAATTCCTGCAATATTTTACGATGTTCCACGTCAGGAAGAAAGCGATCTAAGGACTATGATATGTGTTGCTTTCGTACTTACTTATGCATCTTTTACAACGTACTGTAAATTCCTTTCTTAGCTTCGACCGCCCCCCTAACCTATGCAATTATATTTAGTATTGAAGCCAATTAATTGACTTACCTTTTAAGTGATTTTTACAACTTAGTGATCGGATAACCCGCAAGAATAGTATGTTAAAACTATAAATTATCAAACAACAAAGTCATCAAAAAAGCACCTATTGCATAATGCAAAACAGGTGTTTATCAACTACATATCTTCGTATTTTTTCATTCTCTCTATTAAGGCTAAATCAAATTGTTCTTTATTTTGACTAATATATTTATATTCAAAATAATCAATTCTAGCTGCAGGACCAAATTCACTATCATGCCAATTTGTATAATCAAAATGCAAATTAAGTGTTCCTGATTCATTTAGAAGTAATGTTACTAAAAACCAAGGTTCTTGGTCATTGTCAATAAAAACCTGTTGCATTTTAACTGTTAGTTCAAACAATTCATGAAGCTCTTTATCATAAACACTCTCATCTATTGAATAAATATCTGGGAAGTCATGAGAATAAACTAGTTCACTACTATCAATAGGGGTAAAAAAGAAGAACACACCCCCTTCTTTATTCATCACTTCTCCATTGAAATATATGTCGCTCCATTCAACTGGGATCAAATCGTTCACTTGTTGAGCTATCTGTTTATATAATTCATTTAGTTCAATTTCAAAGCTCATATTATCAACCTCCTGATTTTTTATCCATTGTTTATCGCCACGAGAATATCAAACTTGTTAGTTTTGAAAGCCATTCTATACATAGAAACTATCTCTACCTTGTAAAATATCATCTCTCCTAAAAGTGTCTAAACAATACTTCATGATAGTGCACCCTTAATGAGTTATGAATTTCCCTTAAGCATCATCAATGTCATCCATACATAGATTATTATCCAACAACAAAAGCACCTGTTGTCTTTTTTCGACAATCAAGTGCCCTACTCTACACTGTATTAATTTAGTCTATATACTCTGCTGTACCGATAAAATCTATTTTGTATCCATTTTCACTTACTGAAGATACTGGTCTTCCATCTTTATCATAGTTATAATTATAAATTAAAATAATGGTATTATATTTAGCGTTTAACTTAACATTGTTAAACTGCTTTATTAACTGATCATCATAGGAAAAATCCACTAGAAGCTCTTTTATATCATCTTCAGTATCTGATATCCAATCCTTTTCAATTAAGTCCCTGTCATAATAACCTATTTTAAATTCTCTCTCAAATACAGAAGGAATACTATCTCCATCTTCATCATAAATAATTTCAGTGTATTTTTCGACTTCATCAAAATTGCTGAAGTCTCCTAACCACAAAGAAACATCATTTTTCAATGTTTTTACCTCCTTAGACCTTCTGGTAAATCCAGAACTCCATTTTTCATTCTTTTACTAGCTCATTCATTTAGCTCTCTAACAAAACTTTCATAATCAGGAGCAGAATCAATAATTTTCAGAATTTCATTATGTGCTTTAGTAGAGCCACGTCTCCCATGTCGCCCGGGAGGATTTACAAATTCAACATCTTTAGTTAGGGTCCTCATTTCTTTTATATCATCCATGCTTACACCCCACTGCTTAAATTTGGGTGTTCTTGCTACAAGGTGCCATTCATGGTATCCTCCTGGACGTCTTATCCTATCTTCAATCTTACTTCTTAAGTGTGGATCAATCCACATTTCCTCAAATTTATTAACTGATAAATTATCAAACCACTTATTAAATTCTTTATTTCTAACTGAAGGAATCTGTATATCCTTTTCCGTACCCTTACTCCCAACATCAACCCTCTCACCCTGCGAAACCTTCCCCTTCCCAGAAAAAACCACATGCCCATTCTCATTAATCAAAACCCTGCCCATCCTGGAAAAGACATCAGCCTGAGCAACCTTGGAAATCGGTCCAGCTGCCACTTTCTGATAGGTCTTATCGAAGGCGGCTTTGATTTTGTCCGGGTTCAGGACGTTTTTGGTTTTCCTGAATAGGTCTCCGAGGTGCGAGGAAAGTCTGTTCAGCTCCATAGCTCGTTTTCCACTTCGGGAAGAAAGCAGGTTATGAACGGTGTCTTCCACTTTTCCGAAGGTGCTTTTGACACCGTTCTGGATGAAACTCTTTATTTTAGCTGTAGTTATGACATTGTAGGGAACGTCCGGTTTGGAATTGCCGGCTTTGCCCAGTTTGCCCACTTTGTCTATGCCCTTGGTTCCGAAAATGGATGCGGCGATGTAGGTTCCTGTATAAGAAAAATACCTGGCTCTGCTTCTGACATCTCCGTTGACGACATCTTCTTCAAAGGATTGCTTGAGGTCTTTCCAAATGTTTGGGTTTTGATTTCGCTAAATACATTTTTTTCTGATGATATCTTAATCAAAATAAAACACTTGATGCCTAAAAGAAGACTATCAAGTGTTTAAAATTTAATTAAGAACTGCCTACTGAATTGGTCCCCTTAATACAGTAATTAAGAGAATATGCACCTTTAGTATACAATTTTAAGGCTTTTCTAGTAACTTAAAAAATAGCTAATACGTTAGTTCCTCGAGCACTGCACAATTTCTTTATCATTTTATATTGTTTTTCAAGTAAGCACTTTCTTGCTTAAGGAATCTATCAAAATAACCGATTTAATCTTCATTTAACATTTGCTCATCCACTTCTTCTAAATATCTTTCTGTATCTAAATATGATTCTATGAGATTATCTAAAAATTCAATACTAACCTCTCTGTTATCTTAATATATCTGAACATTAGCACCAGCCTCTAATAATAAACCTATTATTTTTCTCATTTCTAACAATTCATCAGTTTCTAATAGATTATACGATAAAATGAAATCATTATTATTAATTAATTCTTTGACTTCAGATATACTCTTATTAGTAGTTTTTCTTAAAATAGAGATGTACTTAACCTCATTAGTATCTTTTTCTATTCGAACATTCATTCTGGCCATTTAAATACCTCCTCACTAAGACTATTCGGTCGACCCGACAGGCTATTTTTCCAGTAACCACCATTGCAACCTTTAAAATGCTCATTTGGTGTTACTGTATATATAGTAGTGCAAAAAAGCACTTGTAGTCTTTTGACAATCAAGTACTTTTTAAAATCATTTTACCTCTTCAAACCACTCATAGGTAACACGATCGACCGTTTTAATGTTAGTAGGGGTTGAATTCAATCATATTTTTACTCAGCATTTACACTTTCTATTTTTGCACGCACTTAATAACTTGTTAAATCATTAGGGCTTTCAAGGCTAATCTCCACCTTGGACTTAATAAGTGGTATATTCGACACTAGGTAGCCCTCACAAAAAGAATCCGTTAAATGCACTTTGCCAATCAAGGGTTTAAAATAAACTACATCATAACTTAATTTTGTAAGATTGCCGTTGGTATATCAAAACCCACTATTCCAATAATAATTTGCAGCAAAGCAATGGAGTAATAAAGAGTTGTCTAAATTCTTTAACTGGCTTACTACATAATCTTTATTAGTATTATAAAGCAACCCTACCAGATTAGTAGTCTTTGAGTTAACCATCTAAAACAATACTCCATACCTTAAAGATTTCTTACTCATAATTCGTAGCAGCAATAAAATCAAAAGCACCTGTTGAACTAATTTCATTTTTATATTCGAAATTATATAATAAAATTACTGCATTATATGATTTTTTTAGGTTTATTCTTTTCTGGATTTTTGGGATGACAATTTCTTCATAAGAACACCCATCTAATAATACTGAAATATCACTACTAATATTCTTATAGACCGCTTTTTCTATAGTATCCTCATCTGTTTCATCCATATCAATATTAAAATCGATAAAGAATTGGGATGGGACAGATTCGCCATCCTCATCATACGTTAAATCAACATACTCTCCTATTGAGTCCTCATCGTTAATATTCCCTAACCAAATTGAAACCCATCCTTGTTTTTCCATTATAGTACCCTCCTACTTTAATCTTAGACCTTGTGGTAAAGACGAAACTCCACCCTCTAATCCTTTCAGGGCTACCCTGATTGACCAATTAGAAGCTTTTTACAAATTGATACAAAAAAAGGGTGAGCCCACATTACCTGTAAGCCACCCTTTTCTAATCCCTCAAATAAATACTTATACTTCTAACGCTTATAACCACAACCAATATTTTTCTTTGTAAATATCAAATGCCATAATACACCTTGTTTTTCATAAATTTGATTTTAGTATATAATCCTGCATGCACTTAGATAGTTTCTAATAACTTAAATTAGTGAACTAGGTAATATCTATTTTTATTGTAAGAATCTATCTAAGCAAAGGAGACTAGTTACTTCGTAATATTTAGAGAAATAAAAATTTTTCCTTACATGCAGTCTCATAATGCACAATTCTGTTATATTGCCACATCCTGATAACCAACTTCTGTTACTTTTTCATTAAGCAAACGAATCCCCAGCCCATTTTCTGTGTCCCAGGTACAGTTGAACGTAATTCCTATATGTCGGTCTTCAAAAATATCTGCATAAGGAACAACTACTGCATCTAAACTTACCATATTGAGTATTTGTTTAGATGAGTCAACTACAGGATATTCTTTCTTTAATTCTGTGTCGAACCCTAAATCCTTTCTCTTCTGTAGGTAATAAGATTTGATAGAATTTAATATTTCGTGTTGTAAGCTATGCCAATTTTTTATAAATGATTGATAGGCTAAATATTGATCTTCCTCAAACTGACCATCCTCTTCACCATCTATAATTAAATCTATTTCAGTTGGCTTTCCAAAGAAATCCAGAATAATAACTCTTGTCCATCCAAAATCGTATTCAATTTCTCCAAATACTGTATCATTTATTGTCATATAAATTCTCCTCTCTCTGCTTTTTTGCAAAGCCTCCAGGCTCAAACGCTCCTGAATTTATCTCTCCAACACCACCCAGGTGCCCAAATTCGCTATTAATTTTGGTTGGAACTAATTGCATTGTTTTAACGTCATTTAATTCATGCCAAGTATAATTGTTTACTTCGCGGTATTTCTTTATATCTTTGGACTGTATTTTGCCTGGTTCCATTTCAAACTTCTTAGCAAATTCAGGAGAATTATTAAGCTGTTCAGCTAATTTTCGATCTGATTGTGTGAAATTGCTCTTCTTGCTTTTCCTCCATAAATACTCTTTCCACCCAGCATATAACTAATTTCTACTTGAGCTTTGGCTATTGATGAGAAATCTGGAACTCCATTCTTATAATGGATACCTTCAACACCAGCTTCATCCAATTAATTTTTTAAATCTGGATCTGGTGGAGGTTTTAGTGTACAGAATGACTCACCTCTAATTCCGTTAAATCTAACCTTCGTGTTGAGATGTGATGGTGTCTGATTAAGTCTACTTTCATACGAACTAGCAAATTCAGTTTGTTTAAATGCAGGTGAAGAGTTACTTTTCGTTACCTCAGTCTTTACTACCGGAGTCTTATCACCCTTCCCGGAAAATACCACATGCCCATTCTCATTCAACAAAACCTTGCCCATCCTGGAAAAGAGATCCGATTGAGCAACCTTGGAAATCGGTCCAGCTGCCACTTTCTGATAGGTCTTGTCAATGGCGGCTTTGACTTTGTCCGGGTTAAGCACGTTCTTGGTTTTCCTGAATAGGTCTCCGAGATGCGAGGAAAGTCTGTTTAGTTCCATTGCTCGTTTCCCGCTTCGGGAAGAAAGCAGGTTATGAACGGTGTCTTCCCCTTTTCCGAAAGTGCTTTTGACTCCGTTCTGGATAAAAGTCTTAATTTTAGCAGTGGTCATGACATTGTAGGGAACATCCGGTTTGGAGTTGCCGGCTTTGCTTAGTTTGCCCACTTTGTCTATGCCCTTGGTTCCGAAAATGGATGCGGCGATGTAGGTGCCCGCATAGGAAAAATACCGAGCTCTGCTTCGGACATCTCCGTTGACGACATCTTCTTCAAAGGATTGCTTGAGGTCTTTCCAAATATATTTGGCCGTGTCTATGGGATGCAGGACGGTATGGATGATGCCTTTGAAGAATCCGATGGGATCTGTAAACAGGGCGATGAGTGAGTCGGCGAGGCCGGTCACAATATCGACGATCGCAAAGATACTTCCTTCCAGTGTACCGAGAATCTGGGAGAATTTCTGCGAGAGCCTTAGATACTCCATGATGGTAAAACCTTCATGAGTTCTTTATTTTCAATAAATTTTATTTTTATCATTTAACTATAGTTGCTTCAAATAAAGTGAAAAACCTTGAAAGGCAGTTCATAGCCAATCAAGGTCAATTAATATTTACTTCTTCTAATATGCCTAATCCTCAATTAAATCAATAAAATATTCATTATTGTTGAGAAACTTTTTAAAAAAATCATCTAACGATTCAGCTATTTGAATATCGAAGTAATATATTGGATTATTAACTAATTGTAAATCTATAGAAATATAAATACCTTCGTTTACTTCAAAAAAAATAAGTTTATCTTCTTCATCAAAAAGTTCATCTAAATCTGGGTCAAATTCAAAGACACCTTCTCTTAATCTAATATCTGCTACAGCCCCTGGCCCCAATATTCTATTTATTGCACTAGAACTTTGACCTTTAATAAAACCATAACCAACCTCTAAATATAACTGTTTTAAATCCTTTGGAAAATTGATATCCATTCTTTGTTCAGCTTTTAAAATATCATCTTCAGATACCTTATAAATTTTGTTTTCCAGCTTATTAATAAACTCAAAATCAGCCATGGGCTATTTACCTCCTTGGAAATAGTTTACCTGATGGAGCTCCCTTTCCATGTATTCCTGCTTGGTGTTCGTCAGGATATTTTGCTGGATGAACATTCCACCACTCATGAGGGCCACCAAAGTTGTTCTCTATGATATGATGGGCATCGAATGGTTGGCCAATACTCCGAGCAACCTCTCCATTCTTATCAAGTACTTCTTCTGTATATCTTGGCCACTTTTGTTTAGTTTTTTCTTCCCACTCTGCAATTAATTTATCTTTCAAGCTCGATGTAAATTTGCTTCTATGCTTAGCTGTCTCTATTGGTGTTAATTTTTCATATTTTTTGTTTCTCAAAGCTTCTTTTATAAGATGAATTTGTTCCTTATTAATATTTCGTCCAGTTTTAGCCTCTATATCCCTCAGATAAGTTTTTGCTAAATCCTTATTAAGGACACTCTTACCCTCAGTTCCACCATCAACCCTCTCACCCTGAGAAACCTTCCCTTTCCCAGAAACCACCACATGCCCATTCTCATTGAACAAAACCCTGCCCATCCTGGAAAAGACATCAGCCTGAGCAACCTTGGAAATCGGTCCAGCTGCCACTTTCTGATAGGTCTTATCGAAGGCGGCTTTGATTTTGTCCGGGTTCAGGACGTTTTTGGTTTTCCTGAATAGGTCTCCGAGGTGCGAGGAAAGTCTGTTCAGCTCCATAGCTCGTTTTCCACTTCGGGAAGAAAGCAGGTTATGAACGGTGTCTTCCACTTTTCCGAAGGTGCTTTTGACACCGTTCTGGATGAAACTCTTTATTTTAGCTGTAGTTATGACATTGTAGGGAAGGTCCGGTTTGGAATTGCCGGCTTTGCCCAGTTTGCCCACTTTGTCTATGCCCTTGGTTCCGAAAATGGATGCGGCGATGTAGGTTCCTGTATAAGAAAAATACCTGGCTCTGCTTCGGACATCACCATTGACGACGTCCTCTTCAAAGGATTGCTTGAGGTCTTTCCAAATGTATTTGGCCGTGTCGATGGGATGCAGGACGGTATTGATGATGCCTTTGAAGAATCCTATGGGATCCGTGAACAGGGCGATGAGTGAGTCGGCGAGTCCGGTCACGATATCGACAACCGCAAAAATACTGCCTTCGAGTGTACCGAGAAGCTGGGAGAATTTCTGAGAGAGCTTTACAGAGGCATACTCTGATAATTTTGATAGAAACGATGATTCATCGAGACTTATTTTTTTATTCTTCTCTATTATACCAAGCTTTCCTTCTTGAAAAACAGTATGAAGCTGTGCAATTTCCTGCGTCATGGAGTGGACTTGTTTTTCTAAAGATGAGAGGGAAGCTGTCTGCACATGGTCGAATTCGAAGAGCTTTTCGATGCTTCGTTCTTTTTCGCGCTGGGCGATGCTCGCCTGCTGTAAGAACGAAGCATCCTGTAGCCTTGGCAGCGAGATGATGTCCGATACGCTTCTTACTGTGGCATTTGCCTCACTTGTCAGGTCAATTGTTGATTGACTGGCACGATGCACCCCTTGCTCGACATCGCTTTCCAGGAAGCTCTGTCTGATGAACCCTGCTGGTGAAGGCTCAAGGGAATATAGTGCTTCTTTCATCTGCCTTAGGACTGATTGGTAGTCTGATAGAAACAGCTGGTACTTTTCCAGCATGGGAAGATGATTGCCCCGGTAAAAATCGCGGATCGCATCTCCTCCTTCCCCCTTTAATGAATCATCCAGATTGACCACGTCGGTGACAGCTTTTTCAATCTGATCAACCTGATCTTTCTGCGAGGACAAGGTTGCCTCTATCTCTCTCAATCCACTATGAAAGTCTTCCACATCCAGTATTTTCATAGAGTGCCTCCTTACCGGCCCGAGGTGATCATGGAAGAAAGGGATCGGTCGGTCTCTTCCATGGTTTCTACGGATTGCTGTGCTGCAGCTTGATTTTCTAAGAGAAGCTGCTTGTAGCTCTCCAGCATGCTCTGGCATTGCTCATTCAAATCATTCAGCTTGTTGATGACCTCCAAAGCATTCTCCCCGCCTACCTGCCTGGGATAGGAGGTATTCCAGGCATCCACCGTCTGACGAAGTGTAGTCAGGGCACTGTCAGTCTCTTTAGAATGTATCTTGATTTCAAGGACCATTTTCCACTTTCCTTTCCTTAAGAATCAATTTCATGATTTCAATAATTTTTACCTCAATGTATTGGTGGCTATTTGAAATGTAAAATCCTTTTTCGCAATCCAAACATTCTCAACATTTTTTCTTTTATCCTATAATCATCTGAGGTGCACTTTCAAATACCGCCTATAAAATCCCAATTTACATATATAGTACCACCGTTTAACTCCACCGTTCTATTTTGAACTCTATTGTTTACAAAAATAGTCATTTATTCACCTTTCTTTAGATGTAATAATCGACAGTTCTGTCTGCCTTCTCTTGATGGGTGCCCCTTGTAGAGAGTCAGAAGTATAAAAAAGCTGAAAATCCGGTCATGGATTTTCAGCTAATTGAAACAAAAATACATCTATTTAATTGGTCTATAAAGGTGCATAAATTAGCGGACTAGGCGTCAGGCCCTAATATCCACACTATGCCCTATTCACGACTACCCTTTTTGTTGCAATAGTCTTCTGGAAAGTATGGTCATGTTCTACAAAAATCATTGTGGGTGCAAACGTTTGGATCAGCTCTTCGATTTGCACACGAGAGTAAACATCAATAAAATTTAATGGTTCATCCCAAATATACAGGTGAGCCTTATCACACAAACTCTTAGCAATAAGCAGCTTTTTCTTCTGTCCACCTGAATAAAAGGAAATATCTTTTTCAAACTGGATTCGATCAAAATCCATTTTCCTCAAAATCGACTTAAATAAAGTCTCATCAATCTGATTTTCCTCGATAAAATCAGCCAGGGATCCTTTTAAATGGGAGGTATCCTGCTGAACATAAGAAACTATGAGATTAGATCCCTTATTCATCACACCTGTATGCTGAATTGGATATCCTATGATTGATTTTAAAATGCTGCTTTTTCCACTGCCATTCTTTCCGTCCAATACAATTCTGTCTCCTTGCTCAATAGTGAAGCTGACAGGATTGTTAACAATTTGACCATCATACGTTACAGACATATCTGTAATTTGAATGGTTTCCTTGGATTTATATTTTAAGGGTTGGATCTGCAGGGATTCCATTTTTTCAACATTTTTTAATAGGTTCGATTTTTCTTCTATTGCTTTTTGCTGTCTGGCCTCCAGGTTCTTTGAGCGTTTCATCATTTTTGATGCTTTATGACCTACAAAACCTTTGTCCAATTTAGAACCAGAATTCGTGGTTCCATTTTTAGTAGCTTCGACTTGGTTAGACCAGCCTGCTGAACGTCTTGAAGATTGTTTCAGCCTTCCAATATCTTTCTCTAAGCGTTCATTTGCTGCTTCTTCATGTTCCTGCTGGCGGTCAAAGTTCAATTTCCAAGAAGAATAATTTCCACTTTGAACTTCTATATTTTCTCTGTTTATAGACAAAATATGATCTACGCAGCCATCTAAAAAGTTTCGATCATGAGAAATTAGAATGAATCCCTTCTTCTTTCTCAGGTAATTCGAAACCACCTTCCGTGCTTCAGTGTCTAAATGGTTCGTTGGTTCATCGATTAACAGGAATTGCCCTTCGTTTAAAAATAGAGCAGCAAGCAGTACTTTTGTTTGTTCACCGTTTGAAAGTGTTTCAAAGGGGCGGTACATTGCCTCGGCATCGACATCCAAATAAGCAATTTCCCGAAGGAACTCCCAATCTTCTGCCTGCGGACATATTTCTTCCAGAATTTCATGAGTATACTTACTTTTATCATTTATCGGAAAAGGGAAATAGTTATAATCGACGGTAGATAAAATTTTTCCACTGTAATCAAATTTTCCTAGCAGTAAATTAAAAAAGGTTGTTTTCCCTCGTCCATTTCTGCCTATGAATCCCAACTTCCAATCTGTATCGATCTGAAAGTTTACATTTTCAAAAATAGGATCAAAACTGCTCGGATAAGAGAAAGTTAAATTCTGAACTTGTATCATTGACATAAAAATTCCTCCTTTGTATTTTAGGCATTTCTTTTAATACAAAGTCGGTATATCCATCTCGCCTACTTCACTCCGTACAAGTCTGATGGAGTATAACGACTTATACGGAGTAATACATGTGTAACATCCAACTCTAAAGACATAGTATCTCCCCTTTTCATTAGAATATAGATTTATGAAATCATTAGAAAAAATAAAAATCCTTTCCATTCTCGGAAGGATTAAAAATAAATTTCATATACAAAAGCCTCTGCTATACCATATGATTTGGCACATAAAGAGAAACTGACTTATAAAAATAATCAGGCTAATCCTCTACCTTAAAAACTGAAAATATTTAATTTCAATAAGGTAACTGAATAAAGAATCATTTTTTTAAGTTCAGTCCTTTCCATTTACTGAAATATGTTTTATAGACTTCTTTATAAACAAAAATAATAACTCAAGGATAACACAATTGTCCACCCTTCGCTATCCAGGTTTTTAAGACTTTAATCAAGTGCGGATGATGAATATTTCCTTTGTTGGCCTGAATTGAAGCATAAAATCGATGAACCCGATTTCTTTAGGAGTCATAGTTATATGAAAAAGAGCCATCTGAAAGACAGCTCTTCATTCCTATATTTTTATCAATTCATCTCGCTATTTGACTAATTGGTGAGTTCCTAATCCACTCTGCACCTAAACATAGAACCATTGTCCTTATTCAAACTTAACGAGAATACTAGCAACCTCAGCCCGCGTACCCAGCCGAATAGGCGGTCCCCAAAAACCAAAACCTGATGTTACGATCGAGTGCATCTGTTCCTTTTGCAGATGTCCCCAATCATTTTCATAGATTCGATCAGTCAGCAGGCTGCCGGGGAAAATCTGACCGCGGTGAGTATGACCGGACACCATGAGGTCAACGCCTTCCTGCTGGGCGATGTCCAGATCATATGGCTGGTGATCCAGTAAGATTTTTGGTTTAGTTTGGTCGACGTCATTCATTAGTGAGTCTAATGGCAGTCTTTCATCGTCGATCCGGTCTTTTCGGCCAATCAGTGTAAATTGTTCATCTACCTCTACTGTCTTGTCATAAAGGACTGTTATCCCGCCTCGCTCCAATGATTCTATCAGTTCCTTCATAGTGCCATCGTGTCTGTCATGATTGCCAAGTGAGGCATAGACTCCAAGTGGTGCCTGAAGTTTCGAAAGAATTTTATCAATCTCCTGGTCAAGGAAAGGCTGCACGTCATCGTCGAAGAGATCGCCGGGTATCAGGATCATATCAGGGTTGAGTGCATTTGTTTCTTTTACAAAGCGCTCTGCATGATCCTTCCCAGACAGCAGGCCAAAGTGCATGTCGGCCGCCATCACGATATGAAGTTCGTCGAGTGTGGACGTTCCTTTATCGACCTGTATTTCATAGTCGCGGACAACGGGGCTGAATGCGTTATAGCTGCCGTATGCCATAAAGAAGATCAGCAGCCCCAGGGTAATGAATCCTGCCCACTTCTGTGTCCCATGCCTCGGCAGCCGGGTGAGCCGCAGGAGGATGACTGTGACGTGAGCAAGAGGAACAAGCAGCAGAAGCAGATAAAAACATGCCATCCAGTATGCTCCGATAATATTGATAAACGTTAGTCCTGTCATGCGGCCAACGATAAACGAGCTTGCTGCAAGTACAATAACCAGGCTGTAAAGGATCTTGAAACGTTTGCTGGATGATTGCGGCCGCAGCCAGCGCAGCCCCCTCCAGCCGATATAGTAAACGAGGCCGCCGTAAAGCAGCAGTGTGATGATAAAAACAAGAATGAACATATGTAGTCTTCATGCTCCTTTTTAGTAGTTTCAATTATGTAGTTTAATATGAAACCGCATTCGGCCATACTTTCTGAAGGGTTTCCTTTTTGATTAAGCCACCCAGTATGATAGAGATTCCACTTTATATAGTATCGCATTCCTCAGGAAAGCACTACTTGGAAGAGTCGGGATTAACAGAAACATGAATTAGGCGTGATGCAAGGAATGAGAAAGCTTATCCGGACAGCATTTCTGCAAAATTTATATCATCCCTGTATTATGTTGAGACGGTTTTGAATTCTTATAAACCAAGCTGGCCCAAACAAATAAAAAGCTGAAGACCTCAAGCCCGGCCTTCAGCACTCTGTATGGCATTTCAATCTATTCTTACTGTTGGGAAGAGGCCCTTTTAAAGAAAGCAACTGTCATGTCTTCATCGTTGGATGATTCAATATTTCAAGGCACTGTCAGGCACACTTTAATCTTTACACTGAATATTTTTCCGTTGTTACAGGCAGAAGCCCCATGATCTTTTCTACGGCTTCTTCAATGGTATTCACTTTGAGCGTTATTTTTTGATCTTCTGGATACTGCATGGCGGCATGCTTATACTTGGGGTCGTAATAATACTCCAGCAGCAATGACAGGAACGGCTTATACTCACCCTGATCCAAATGGGATTGAATTTCCGCAGCGATTGGGGTGTGAATACGGCTTTTAATTTTTTGAAAAGCAGCGTGAAGTTCCTCAGGATGTTCAACGATTTTATACTCTTCCAGAATATGAAGCACTCTTTGTTCCATAGGCATTTCTATAAAAATATGAGTTCCCTGCTCTTTTTCTTAAGCAGGGTATCAGGCACCGTTACCTTGCCAATCCGCTTGCTTTCCGCTTCAAATAAAATGAACGGCGAAGATTTCAAACGGGAGAATTCTTGTAAAAGCAAAGAATCGAACTTTTTCTGGTTGTTCGGATTCGTACCAATGTGTCCAAAAACAGAGCCTCTGTGACCAGCCAGGCCTTCCAGGTCAAGGACGGGTTTCCCTTTCTCCTGCAGCCGTTTCAGTATGGTCGTTTTCCCTATTCCGGTACCACCGTTCAAAACGTAGGCATCCGCATCAATGTGCAGCTCCGCCATTTTTTCCAAAACCCACTGGCGGTAGGTGCGTACTCCCCCTTGAAGACGCAGCACTTTTATCCCCATTAAATCAAGCATGGTTGCGGCCGTTTTACTACGCATCCCTCCACGCCAGCAAAAGACGACTATCTCTCCATCTATTTGTTTAAACCTTTTTATAAATCCTGGCAGCTTGGCGGAGAAAATCTCCAGCCCTCTATCCTTCGCAATTTCAGGGTTAACCTGCTTATAAAGCGTACCCACTTCGGCTCTTTCTTCATCATCAAATACCGGAATATTGATACTCCCCGGCATTGTCATGTCTTCGAATTCAGATGGAGAACGAACATCCACTAACGTCCAGTCTTTTTTATCGTTTTGTAACAGCTCATCAATCTTCATATCTTTAAACAAAGTAATCTACCTTTCTATTCTAAGGGAATGATCCCCAAACTGTATCAAGAATGTATTACCGGCATTATCGGGAGGATTATTTTTCAAGCTTAAGACTATTATCCTCTATCTTTGCTCCCTTTTTGCCTTCTTTAAAATCGACTTTTATCGAGGCAGCCATTTTAAAACGCTCTTTTCGCAAAGGTGGTTGCTGCATCAAAAGTAAGGGATTTCCGCTCCAGGCGAACGACTCCGCGGGGCGTGCGGTGAGCCTCCCTCGGCTTTGCCTGCGGGGTCTCACCTGCCCGCTGGTCCCGTAGGAGATCGGTCGCCTTCCACTCCAATCCTCCTATGTAAAAGTGTTAAGAGGGAAAAAAACATTCATAAAGTCATCCCGCTACATCTCGCATTTTTTAAAGTATACCTATTATACCACCAAAAGAAAAAGCCTGTGATTATACGGCTTGCGGTCATTGAACTTGAATACTCTCCTATTTCCCTACTACCTGCACGAATGGTATTGAAGACCCCAATGCACAAAAAAGCTGAGGTTCCAGTATGAACCTTCAGCTGCTTGTATGAATTATTAATGAGGAAAACCAAAGGAAATCATGTGTTCATACAGACATACCATTCATAAGATAGAATGATGATTTTTTTCTGAATCGTATAGCTCCCCCTTAGAAAGGAGTGCAACCATGGAACTGATCCCTATGACAATCAGAAGCAAGTATTTCATTAACATGCTCAACCTGTATACGCTCCTCTATGGCGCCGACCCGTTAGAGATGCAACAGCAATTCCAGCGTCATTTTCAATACCCCAATTTTGAAGGATACTTTGCTGTCATAGACAAGAGACTCGCGGGATTCATATATGGATATTCTTCATGCAAAGGACAATATTATCATGAGTTACTTTCGAAGCATTTGAACGGAGATCGTAACTGGACGGAAAACTGTATGGAACTGGCGGAGTTAGGTGTCCACCCCCAATACCGGAGACGAGGAATTGCCAAGGAGTTAGTGGAAGCCTTGCTGAAAAACAGAACAGAATCAAAAGCATTGCTGACAACGAGAAAAGATAATTCAGCCGGGGTTCATTTTTACAGAAAAATGAGATGGACGGAAGTCAGTGATGGGTTCTTCCCTAATGTTCCCTATGAATATATTATATTTGGGAAGGATTTATCTCCTTCTGTTTAGGTAAGGGGATTTCTGACCTTGTCTCAGGCAGTGCGAGTTATTCTGATGAAAAACATTCGGGACGCAGTGCCCCGCGTCCCAGCCATGAGATTGTAATTTTACGCTTGCAGGCTTGTGATAAGTAAAGGATTTTATTTTTAGAAGATTTCAACCATTAGAGATAGTTTTCAGTGAATGAGGGGTGGTTTTCTTTGAAATGATGCTGATGCATGCGAGGTCATTGATACTGAATGTTTTTAAGAGAATGGATATGGACTTAACTTTGCTGTCTGCTTAATCGCTCAATATCTGATTCCACATGATAAACTCTTTTATTCAACACTTCCGTTCTATCATCAACGTGATCAGTTATTTTCTCAGTATACTCACCAAGACTTTCTATTAAATTTTTTTGTAGTTTCTTCAGTCCATTCTCTAGCCTGGCTTGTCCGGTTTTCAATTCCAACACATCTGTTTTTAATGAGCCTACATCTGTCTTTAAGTCTCCAACATCTGTTTTTAATGAACCTACATCCGTCTTCAATTCTCCAACATCCATTTTTAATGAACCTACATCTGTCTTTAAGTCTCCAACATCCGTTTTTAATGAACCTACATCTGTCTTTAAGTCTCCAACATCTGTTTTTATTCCTTGCAGTTCACCCAGAATTTGTTTTAAAATATTTTCCACAGCTCTTCCCTCCTCTCCTTTTGAATCTAGTCCTATTATAACAGCTTCATGTAAAGATACTTTAAAAATGAGTGAATTTTAATCATTTTTTCTATGGTTTGTCTTTTACAAGTTATCAAACCTTAGGATGGACAGACTTGTTACTTAACCCTGCTAGCCAAGCCTAAGTGGCCCACTGATTGAGAAATTAATTCAATAAAAAATTATAAAAAATAAGGGGAGAATTTCCGCTTATTTTAAAAATAGCACCAGAAACAGCTGAATTAAGCGGAGAATTTCCGCTTATATGCTAAAAAAACTTGAAAATGGTCCATTTAGCTGTGTTTAAGCGGAAAAATTCCGCTTAAATACCCCATTTCGAATGCATTTTGGCAGCATAGCCGGAAAAACTCCGCTTATTTTTAATTATTCATGTCCTTCACAGGTAAACCTCCTGCTTGAATGAGAAGAAGTGATAGGGAAAAGGGTATTCAGTACCATAAAGAAAAGTCTAATCCCTTAAGTAACGAGGAATTAGACTAATCATCGGTTCCTGGAAAAATGTTAGATTTCTATATACTTACCTCTTTATTTTTCATCACTCTGAATGTAACCATGGCGATAACCGCTGAGAGCACGATCATCCATAGAACAGCCGCAATCGGGTATAAGACCGGATAACCGAAGAAGTTGATGGTTTTGAAATATTCGAATAGGAATTCAACTCTCATAATATATAGATAGGAGAATTTGATGGCATCCACTGCCCACGGTTTTAGGGCCATCATTTCTACTATCATGAACGGAAGGGAAAATATCGCTCCTGATATAAAAAATGAGAGAAGTGAATTCCTGCTGACCGACGAAATAAAGAGAATCAGGATGGCAAAACCAAATGCCGCAGCTAAATGGATTCCTATTTGAATGAGATGGTATTCCAGCATCGTCAGTCCATATGGCGACGAATAATACTTAAACACGAATTGAAGTGGTGTGTTCCAACCAAGGTTCCCAAGAATATAGAGCTTGCTGATGACGTTTACAGCTTCCCATGCCGCAACAACTGCTATCACATAAATTGACGCGGCACCAAGCTTGGCCCAGGTCAAAACAGTTCTTCCCTTTTTAGAACTCAATATATAATTGTCGACACCCGAGCTGTACTCTTTTGTATAAATCGTAGAAAGCCCGATTAGCAGCATTGCCCCGGTGATGACAAACGCTAACGTACTGGTGTAGTCGATGATTTCAGCGGGACCTCTATAAAAGGAAAAATAGGAGAGATCCACATCTTGTATCAGTTCCCTTTCAAGCTCTGCATTATATTGGCTTGAACTCTTCAGTCCCTCCAGTCTTTCATCTAAGTTTTTCTGAACTTCCTGTATAAAGGCAATATTCTCATAGATGTCTGCTTTAATACTGTCAGTTTCAGAGAATACATTCCCCTCCGTACCGTTATCGGTCATTTCCTTGAGCCGTTCTTCTGTTTTGACCATTAATTGGTCATGCGAGGTTTGGGCCTTTTTTATTTTTTCTGAAGTTAAAGTCCCTTCCCATTCTTTATAAAATTCTTTTACCTGATCATCTGTTTTATCAATGTTTAATATGTAGCTTGAGGACAAACAAAAGAGGACAATAAAGGTGACATAAATCATTTTCTGACTAAAAATCTTATACAGCTCAAATCTAAGCAGCCTCATTCCATGCCCTCCTCTTCATCGAAGTAAAACAAATACAAATCTTCCAAGTTGGGTTCCTCCCTGATGGCTTTAGGATGGGGTTTCCCCTCGCTGATGATCCTCAACCGAAATCCATCTTGAATACGTGATATGTTTCCTACCCTGTATTGTATTTGATACTTTTCGAGTTCTTCTTCACTTGCCGTCAGGGACCAGACTCTCTCGCCGATTCCTGCGAGCAGTGTGTCCGGTGATTCTTTTTTGATGAGCTTTCCTTCTTTTAAAATCAGGACTTCTTTTGCGATGAATTCAATATCCGATACGATATGGGTCGATAAGAGGACAATCCGGTCCCCGGATATTTTTGATAGAAGGTTTCGGAACCGGATTCGTTCTTTCGGGTCAAGTCCTGCTGTTGGTTCATCAACTATCAGGATTTTCGGATCATTCAATAGAGCCTGGGCAATCCCGATTCTCCTTTTCATCCCTCCAGAAAATTTCCCAACTTTCTTTTTCCGCTCGCCATAAAGACCGACTAATACAAGTGTTTCTTCCACCTTATCTTTCGCCTCGGTTTTAGAAAGGCCCTTCAAGGCAGCGATATAATGCAATAACTTTTCTGCTGAAAAATTTTTATAAAGCCCCACTTGCTGAGGAAGGTAGCCGATTAAGTCACGGTATTCGTGTTCCATGCTGAGGACATCTCTGCCATCCAGGTAAATCGTCCCCTCTGTTGGCTTCATCACGCTGGCAAGGATTCGCATGAGCGTCGTTTTTCCGGACCCGTTGGCACCGAGGATTCCATAGACTCCCTTTGTGAATTCCAGGCTGAGGTGATCCAGCGCCTTTTTTTCTGAACCTTTTTCTTTAAAAATTTTTGAAACACCATCAATGGTTAAATTCATAATTCATGCCCCTTTTATACAAACGGCCAGCCTGGAAGATGATGAGTATGGAGGCTGCTATAATGAACATCACATACACTCCCGCTGGAACTGATTCAATTTTTTCAATGACTTCTGAGTTGCTTAATACCACACCTGCCCCCAGCCATACTACAAGTGAGGCAGTGACGGTATGCATGTGCCGCAGCCGATTGGCTATCAGCAGGGAAATTGCCGTAATGACGGTAAATGGAATCATCCAATAGAGCAGCAGCTTTCCGGCCCATACATCTTGGGCTAAAATAGACAGCGCCACTGTGGCAATTAAATTGATTATGACATTGAACCCGCCGATAATGATCATTCTGGACAGGATGATTTCCTGCAGACTGTATTTGAAGGATAGTTCAAGTTCCGCCATTCCCGTCAATTTGCTTTTCATAATTTCGAATAAGCCGGTAATGGTCGGCAGAGGCGCGAGAAGCAGCATTGTCACATACGGATCTTGTTCGGCCGCAAACACAGCAAGTGTACCAAGAACCAGAAACAAAACATTCAATATCCAGAATAAACGGCTGAAATAAAAGATTTCCTGATAAGAGTTCTTCAATAGAGTACTGCTATTCTCAGCAAAGCTTCTCCATCTGTTTTCTTTCACAGGCACATAGGGTCTGATGGCTTCGATTGTTCTCATCATTTCTTCCTCGCTGGGATACTCGACATCATAGTCTTCCAGCTTCAAGCCGTACTCCTTTTCCAGCTCTTCCAACTCTAAGTCAAACGGGGAGTCACTTCTTCTGCTGTTGTCCATAATCCTCACCTCTCCCTAAAATTGCGGCTAATTTACTTAAGCCCTGTTTCAGCCTGGACTTCACTGTCGATTCATTCGCCTCTGTCACCCTGGCAATTTCACTAATCTTCATTTGATGAAAATACTTCAGGATGATGGCATCACGCTGATACTCCGGCAGTTCGCCGACAGCGGCCTTCACTCTCTCCCTGGTTTCTTTTTGAGCAAATATGTAGGACACATTGGTTTTTTCATTCGTCAGGTATTCCGGCAGTTCGGACTGCTCCAGGCTTCGATTATGTTCGGCACTTCTCCAGTAATCACGACAATGATTAACCGCAATGGTGAATACCCAGCTCTTGAAGCTGCCGCTGTTTGAATATGACCTGATTTTCTTCATCACCTTGATAAATATCTCCTGAGTCAGATCGTATGCCAAGTCTCTATTTCCGGTTTTTCGATAAACAAAAGCAAAAATATCTTTGTAGTATTTACGCGTCAGTACTTCCATCGCCGCTTGACTTCCGCGAAGGATTTCCTGAATCAGCTGCCGATCTTCCGACACGTTGCATCACCTCAATATGTAAGACGAGATAAGTTTTCAAAAAGATTTATGGTTGTGGGAAAAAAAATTAGTTAGACAAAGTGATGAGACGGAGGGACAGGTTACGTGTCCCGGCGGTTATCATTTTTTATCCATCACCCTTTTAGTATAACTGAACATGAAAAGGCAATAGCTGAAAATCTGCGCCATTGCCTCAAAAGTGTATTTTCCGAAGTGAATATGGAGCATATTAACAGTAGGAGGTGTTATGGTGGCTGACAATAAGAATACTCCCAAAGACTTGGAAGAATTAGGGGCATTAAACAAGGGGAATAAAAATGACCGGCACAATGAGAATGCACGGGCAGCGGCAAATCTTCAGCAGGAGTATCCCAGGATTATTACGGATAATCTTTAATAGAAGTGGGTGGCATGAAATTGCAGCACTGCTGACAGTTTCCCTCTGAAGAACGGTCAGCCGCTAAGGTTCAAAGAGATAAAACACAGACCAAGTCAACTAACAAAACAAATAAACTTTCTTTTCAGTGAAAAATGATTCAATAGAATAGCCGTAAGTATAAGAGAAATAAGGGGAAAAATTCCCCTTATTATGAGAAAATCACAAAAAACTACTAAAATAGCGGTAAAAATTCCCTCTATTTCCTAAAAAAACAGGAAAATTGTTCATTTATCCATGAATAAGGGGAAAAATTCCCCTTATTCTACCCTAATAAAGCACTTTTCCGCAGCTTAACGGGAAATTTTCCCCTTATTTTTAAAAGTTCATCAATCCATTAAGGTTCAGGGGGATTTATTCCAAGTACTAAGTAATTAAACCGCAAAAAATGCTGATAAATAAAAACGCATGTGAATTCTTTAGAGAATTACCATGCGTTTTTATATGTACCTTGGGTGGCGGCACCCCGTAAGAATATTCAAGGAGATCCTATAGGAAGTCCAATCTTCATTTCGCCCTCTTCTCCAAATCCTTGACGGTCTCGCTCGTTTCCACATCTGTCTGCTCCTTCAGGGTGCCAAAGAGAGCGTCAACGAACGGTGTTGAAACGCCATACCAAAAATTTTCATTTTTGAAGTGGTGAAGTGTGTGTGTCTTTTTTACCCATTTGCCAAACCTTGTCTTCGGCTTGATTGGACGGTGAGCGATAAAATGTCTCCACTCATAGACCAGCAGCATCAGAATCAATCCAATGCCAAATGAGACAGTACCTTCTACAGATCTGAAAATTAAGTAAAAAATCGCTGAAAGAGCCGCAAAGTTAGGGATGCTGTACCATACCGGCAAAAATAACAGCTTTAAATCATTAGGATATTTGTGGTGGTCATAATGTATGCGCTTTAAAAACTTCAAAAACAATGGATTCTCGGGAGCTTTCAGGTGAAAGAGAAAGCGATGTGTGAGATATTCACTAAACATAAAAACTACCAGCCCCAACCCCAAAAACAATAATTCAGGTAGACCAGGAACCATGAACATTGTGGCAGCAGCCATTATAATCAAGATGGTCATCATAAGTAAAATATCCATATGAAAAAAGAAATCCCGAAATTGACCTTTATTTTTCAAGAGTTTCACCCTCCCCATTTTTCTCTTTCCATAACTCAAGACTCTTTTTCATAACATCCTTTACCAAAAGTTCAGTTTCCTGAAGGTCCCTTTTCAGCAGAGATTCTAAAAAGTCATCATAAAATTTTCTTGATACCTGCCGATGGTTCTCATCACTGAAGTATTTCTCCCCCGCCTTCAAATACACGTCTTTAAAACTATTGAGAATCAATAAGTAAATTGGATTCTCCGACATACCCGCCAAGCTTTTTTGGAGATTCCAGTCAAAGTTGGCGAAAGACCTCGCATCGTCATGTAAGTCATCGATGTTAGAAAATAGCGAGATTACTTTAACAGGCTGCCGGGACATAGCATCTGCTATGTATGAAGGGGCTAGAGAGATTCTTAATTCCAGCAAATTTTTGATAAAGACATCAGGGATATCATCATACGATTCTAGTATCTTAACGATCGTCATTAAGTTCCCGTTCTTCCAGTAGTCATTGATCGTAGGGGGCATTCCTGGCCGCATGGTGATCCAGCCATCCCTCTCTAATCGCTGCAGCACTTCCCGTATCGTTGGCCTTCCCGCATTATATGCCTCAGCCAGTTCTCTTTCTGGCAGCAAGGAGGTATTCGCGGGATATTCTCCGCGCAAAATTTTTGTAATGATCCTTTTCTCGATTAGATCGGAAGAACGCGCTCTCAAGTTTCCATCACTCTCCATTTTTTGTGGTAATACCAATTTTATGACTGGTAATACCAATATATGACGCTTCAATATCTTTTGTCAAACTTTTCTGATAATTAATGACTGTTTAAGTTTTGACTGGTTGTCTTATAAATTTTTTTTGGCACGAAATAGTGATGCTATTTTCAATAAAAATTTCAAATAGGTATCAAAAAAACGCTTGGATTTAACACATCCAAGCGTTTTTTAATTTCAGTCAACCTATGGCTAACCGTTAATAACAACAATATCACCAATCATTTGAATTTTAGCATCTTCTACAATAATTCCGTCTCCATCATTCGCTGCATAAACTGTTGTTCCGGTCGTTTTAGCGTAAGTATGAACATCATTTTTATATTCATCATTCCAACGATTGTAGTGAGGTAAAAATTCAAATTCAACAAGTTGCAACCCTTCTAGCTCTTCTTCAGAATTTCCTATAAACATCTGAAATAATTTTATGGACTTACCGAGCTGTACTGCTCCACCACTTACCCCTGCAAGAGTTCCTCCCTGATTAAAATAATCATATAGAACTTTATCCATATTACGATGTTTGATAGCATTCCTGAATTCAATTGGATTTCCCGCAGAAAGGTGAATAATATCACAATTTAGTAATTCATCAATCTTTGATGAATCAAAATCACTATACAGGTCAAAAAACATAATGTCTTGAATTCCGTAATCACGATAGTATTGGACTTTTTTATTAAAATAAGTTCTTTCTCTATCTTCCGTAGAAGGGATATAACCTATTTTGGCATTTGTAACATCCAAACCATCCAAAAGGATATTATCCAACCTTTGATTGCCAGAAGACTCAATTATTTGGTCACTAAAAAAGAATAATTTCCCCATTTAAAACACCTCTTTGTGTTAATTGGCTCACCTTAAGAATTCCTCTATTTCTATTTTGAAAATTCTCCTTAATCTAATTCAATTTTCAACTTATCAATCTGCTAATTAGTCCGTTATTTTATATGTTTCTGCACAAAAAGTTGAACGAAATTTCCTGTCCCTCTGTCTTATATCATGAATCACACACCCCTAAACCCCTTCAAACTCTCTCCAAGAATATAATGCGAAAACCACATCAGATTCTGCTTCATAATCGCTGCATGGATTCCCGGCTGGTTGGAGCTATAGGCCATTCCTTTAAATACAACTAGTTCTGTTTCCACTTCCATATCCCGCAGCCCTCGATATACATCATAGGCATTGGTAATCGGCACTCTTGCATCCTTTTCACCATGCTGGATCAACGTCGGGGTGCTTGCTGATTTTATATAAGTCATAGGCGAGGTTTTGCTGTATATCTCTGGATCATCCCAAGGAGTACTTCCTAAATACATCCTAAAAAAGTAAGGGATATCTGTATTAACATAATGATTTCTCAAATTCGTGATAGCGCCTCCGACCGAAGCAGCCTTGAATCGACTGCTGTAGATAGAACAGAATGCGGAGATAAATCCACCCTGGCTCCAGCCCATCACTCCTACTCGATCTCTATCGGCAATCCCCTTGCCTACCAGCGAATCCACTCCGGAAATAACATCGTCATAGTCACCGATAGCTAAATTACGATAGTTGGCTTTTAAAAAGTCATTTCCATATCCCGTACTTCCTCTGTAATTGGGTTCCAGAACGATAAAGCCCTTTTCAACAAACTGCTCAACCGGGTACTTATCATTGAAACTGCCGGAATGGATGGGAAAGGATGCCCATCCGGGACCTCCGTGGATGAGTACCAGCAAAGGATAGTTTTTAGAGGCATCGAAGTCGGCCGGAGTTGTTAAAACTCCTTCAATTTCAACATCATCAATGTTTTTCCACGAGACGATCTCCCTGTTACTTCTAAGCTTTCCTTTGAAAATGCTGTTTTCGTTGGTTATCTTCTTATCGTTAAAGTAGATTTCAAATGTTTCATTTCTTTCGGCCTTACAGCAGGCTATATGATTCCCATCCTTGGTTATAGAAGCATCCATTATAAAGCCATCTGTATTAAGCTTTTTCACACTGCCTTTTTCTGATAAAAGCCCGATATGGTAATTCGTTTTATGCTGCCATCTGATTAGGATTCCTTTAGCTGTCCATCGGATGGGAGTAACCGTACTATCAAAATCAATTAAGGGCTGAAACTGCTCTCCGCTAGTTAAATCATATATTTCCAGTGTACTGTCCTGTATATTGGTCTGATAGTGCTCCTTCTCTTTTAAACTAGCTGTATAGCATATCTTGCTCGCATCTGGAGAAAAGCAAACGCTACCTCCCAACAGCTTAGTACTGCTTAATTTCTGTATTTCACCAGATCCAAGTTCTAATATGTAAAGTTCCCTGTGCTGATCATCCTGTGCAGCCGGGGTTGGTGAGGCTATGAATACTATCTTTTTCCCATCATTAGATATGTCAAATTCCTGGACATGAAAATCATTGGCGTCCGTCAATTGATGGGCTGTGCTGTTTATGCTGAAATCTTTTCTTTTAATGAAGGATAAACAATGATTCTGGTATTCCTTGCCTATATGATGGAAATCTCCATAAATTTCTCGTCGTTTCTTAATTTCCTGAGATTCCTTTGATTGTGAGGTATAATAAAACCCCTTCCCATCCGGCTTCCATTTAAATTTACTTACACCTTCTTCTTCCTCCGTGATTTGCATCCTGCTATTATCATCTATGGACTGGACGAAGATTTGATTTTTCTCACCAACCGAACTTAGGTAAGCTATGTGTCTGGAATCCGGAGACCATATCGGGGATGTACCTTCTATACTGCTGGATGTTAATGCATAGTAATCACCCTTACTTTTTTCATAAAGCCATATGTGATTTCTATACTGATTGTCTTTCCAGTCAGCTGTCGTTTTGACGAAGGCCGCGTTGTTGCCGTCTTCACTAATGTTTACGCCTGAAAGGTAAGGTATTGATAAAAGTTCTTTTATATTGAGATAGTTCTTTTCATTGCTGTTCAATATAATCTCCCTAGTAATTTCATATTTTTGCTGGAACCGAGATAGGAAACACTCAGTTACTTTTAAGAATATTTAAACAATTACACTCATTATGTTACCAAAATATTCATTGAGGTGCTATTAGAGTTTCCTCTCTCACAATTGCTTTCATGTCTCTAGTTTTCCACACCCAATTCACTTCCCTCATCCCACCAAAATTTAGTATACTCTAATAGGAGGTGAGAAAATGGAAGAGAAAATAATGAATCTTCTAACTGAAATGAACCAGGAGATGAAAGGGTTCAAGAAAGAGTTTATAAGCTTTAAGGGTGAGATGATTAGCTTTAAAAAAGAAGTGGATCAGCGTTTTGATGGTGTAGACCGCCGTCTCGATAGTGTAGACCGCCATCTAGAAAAAATGGATGCTAAGCTGGATGGAATAGGTTACCAGTTTGAACAAACGAATGCATTAAGATCAGAAGACGTTGACTTTGTTACAGCTAAAGTGAATAAGCTGGAGAAGGAAGTTTTTATTCTAAAAAGCAAAAATAAAGCCTAATTCTTCTTAAAATGTAACTAGTATGCCCCTTCAAGTTCTTCTTGCTTCATGAAGCAATCAAAGTTCCAGCTCACCAAGAAGCACCCTATTTAAAATACATTTACTCCATTGTCTTTCCTTACCGCTTATCTTTATAAGCCTTCTCCTATTTACTAACACTTTTTCCATTAGAAAAAGCCATCTGCAATGGATGGCTTTTATTAGATGACCTATGCTTTGTGTGTGCCATGGAAAACGGTATTCAAATAGTTCCCGTAATCCTCTCCAAGGGGAAGCCCTTCTTCCATCAAGTCTGTCCAAATTCTCTTATCAAGGTCGAACAGTCCTTTGATGTGCAGAACTTCGAGGTCTTGAAGCGGGAGATCTGCGTGATGGTATTCCTCCCCATTTTTAACAACGATTTCATAATCCGACCATTTCATCACGAACACTTCATAGTTTACATCCCACTCATGCAGCTGGTTCTCCATTATGCCAGCGACGTATTTCAAGAAATCTTCACTGCTCATCACCTGCTGCATGTAGCTTCTGACTATCCCGTTAATTTGCATAAGCTGTCCTCCTGATTATTGAGCTTTACGAGTAAATTTCTTATTATCTGTTTCCCCTATATCAGTAATGTAAAACAAATTACAGCCTATTTACATAGTGGGTTTTTAACCTTAGTTTTAAACTGGGCCATATTTAAAATAAAGCCTCAAGAATCTATTCCAGTTATTCACTAGTTATTACCAGAAATTGTATTGATAAGTTAATTTAACTATCAAAGACCGATTTGCCTATCAACTAATTTTATTTTTATAAATAGAAAAGAGGCTGGGACAAAAGTAGAAAACTAATTGATGCAAGTAGAAATCATCGAAAATAAAACCGCATGAGATCAAGGTTATAACCTTGATCTCATGCGGTCCATTTTTGTTATTAGGCTCTTACCTTAAAGATGTTATTTTTTAGATTGGTTATCCGCCAGTTCCTGATCGTAGGCGGATTGGAGCGGAAGGTGTGCGACCTCCTGCGGGACTAGCGGGACAGGTGAGACCCCGCAGGCAAAGCCGAGGAGGCTCAGCGCCCGCCCCGCGGAGTCGTGCACCTGGAGCGGAAATCCTTTCTTTATACTCAGACACATTCTTTTGAAAAGAGCTTTTTATAAGGTTTTGTCCCAGCCTCTTTTGGGTTTTCAGCCTCTTGAAGCTACTGGAAATAAGTGTACTCTCCTACTTTTTCTACCCTTCAAAAAAGTATTGATCTTTACGGTATGCCACTGCATCCATTACTGCAAGCTGATTGTCTTCATGAAAAACCTCGATCCGGTAAAAGCCTGTTCGAAAGTTTCGTTTTGTTTCGATTGCCCTTGCACTGATTCTATCTCCCGGCATCGCTGCCGCTATGAATTGAATGTTTGTTGAGAGTCCCACTGATGTCTTTCCATAGGCATTGCAGGCGACAGAAAACACATGATCGGCCAATGCATACAAGACAGCCCCATGTACGGAGCCATGAGCATTGACCATATGCGGCTGTACTTCCAGCTCGGCTTCCGCGATCCCGGGACCAAACTTGGTTAATTCAATCCCTAATGATTGAGCATACGGATCATTTTTCACTTTTTCATATATCTGTTCATAATATTCTTCATGCGTTTTCAGTTCATCAATTTTTGTCAAATTATTTACTCCTTTCTTCCCCCTCTTCTCCTTAAGCATTCTTCAGTCATTTTGATAATCCTGCCTTCAAGTTCAAGAACAAATCAAAGACTACTGCCTAAAATATAGACTTTAGAATGGTAAGCGGGACCTTAGTATAGTATTCTTGTAAGGAAATTGACTTGAATAGGAGGACCCAGCATGTCATCGGAGGATCCAAAGTTAAACAATGAGGCACTGCATCTTAACGGAACCATTACGAAAAAAGATTTTGTTAATCATAATAGCTATCACTTCAAAAACTATAACCGCAGATTCATGGGCATCATGTTTTTAGTCTTTACAGCCATATTCTCTTTTTACACTTGGACAATCGACGAAAGTATAGGTTTCCGGATATTTATGTTGATTATCTTCATGTTTATAGCGATTGTTTTGTCCTTACTTCTATTGGTATGGGCGAAGTGGATAATCAGGTTAAGGGCGGCAAGAGAGTACAAGAGTGACCAGCTCATACAGAATGAAATGCAATTGACCATCACTTCAGAGGAAATTCAGCAAAAAGTAAGAAGGTCTGTCAATCACCTGCAATGGAGCGATATCCTCTCTGCCCATGAACATCAGGATATGTTCCGACTGTACATATCAAAAATAAAGCCATATTGATTCCAAAGACGTTTTTCAATTCGCCAAACGAGATGGAAAGATTAAAAGTGCTGATCAGGGAAAAAGTGAGCAAAGATAAAATACATTTCTATAATGTTTGATCGAATGGAGCTTTATGTCACCGGCATTAATTCAATAACGATAGACACAAAACAGTCCGGAAGATCAAACCATCAATCACGATCAATAGGTGCAGAAATAGAAGTGTAAGTATCACGATATTTTATAATTTTAAACCAGATTAATTTAGATCTGGTTTATTTAGAGTATATTGTCTTCTTATTTCATTAAACTCCCTGATACTCGAATACTCAGTATTGTTTGATGAGTGAGCTTAACTTAACATATTATTACAAAAACGAGCTGAAGACCAATGTACGGCCTTCAGCTCGTTTTTATTATGCGTAAGATCTGGGACAGTAACTCTACTTTTTCGATAACTTGCCGCATTCCTTCAACAAGCCCTCATACACCACTCGTTCACGAGGGTTGAAATCAATATCTTTATAAACGATTTCACCGTTCTTATCAATCAAGAAACATGAGCGGACCGCCACTTCATCCTTTTCATGAAAGACACCATATTTCTTGACGGTTTCTTTATGCCAGTCCGATAATAACGGGTACGGCAGGGTCCCAAGGCTTGCTTCGAACACATTATGGGAAAAAATGTGGTCGACGCCTATTGCGAGAATCTCTGTATCTGTATTCTTAATTTCCTCGTAATCCTCTTTCCAAGAAGATAGTTCCGTAATTCAGCCAGGAGTAAAATTAAGCGGATAAAAGGCAAGAAGAACATTTTTCTTTCCCTCATAGTCCGATAAGGATATCTTCTCTTTTCTGGTAGAAGAAAGTTTAAAATCGGGAGCTTTATCACCAACTTTAAGTTCCATTTGGTTACCCTCCAATCTTTGCATGCTTAAAAACAACTTCCTACCATCATTCTTCCCTGACTTAGGAATATAAAACTATTTAATGTTCCTGAATATCGATTATCTGACTTTTAAATTCATCAAGGCTTCACGCAGATTCCTTTTACGGAAAACTCCTCTGCCTCGTTTATCATTTAAGAGTATCAAAAGGAAGTGTCCCTCTTCTCTTTCAATATTTTAATGAGTCTGCTTTCAAAAGGTGCCATTAACTGATTTTTGAAGAAGCCTCTTTCTTTGGGTGTTGCAATCGTTTATTGATCACGATCAACCCATAGAAACACAAACCTGTCATCCCCCAGCTGATTATATTTTCTGCGAGAAGACCTTTATCAAAGGCATTCACGCCATATTCCTTTATCAACCATACTTTCAATCCGGCAAGTATAAAGCTCCTCAGCCCAAATCCGATGGTAATTAACCGGAAAATATTAATGACATCTTTTTGATAAAATCTTGTCTTCATGGATGTTCGGTCGTAGCCTTGTAACTCAGCAAAGTCCAAGGAAAAATATAGAACAATCGGTTTATTCAACAGTAATGTTATGAAGAAAAACCCTCCTAAACCCACGTGAAAATAGACATTGTTCCACAAAAGATTGATGCCCGATCCTGACAACAAATCCACTGTTGTACTTACAATTAAAGTTGAAATAATGAAAATACCGAACACGTTAATTCTTTTAAACTTGATAAATCGGTAAAGGGTGTAAAGGATCCCAGGAACCGCTGATAACAGCATGGCATAATAATCGCCAAGAGGCTCCTTGGTATAATTCCAGACCATCACAGGAAATACAAAATAAAAGAGAATATCCAGGACAGCTGCATTCCTCATCCTTTCCTCTCCTTTAAAACTGTTTTTATACTGTTCAGGTATTCGATATCCAACTTAATATGCTGTATTCCATTTTGCAGTGTTAACTTATAAAGAGATGCTTTTAAGTCTGGACTATCAGCAAACATGCTGGAATTCTTCCCCTGCTCCCAATCCATTATTTTTTCCTCTAAAGATTGAATATGCTCATTGATTAGGTCGATACAGGCTGTTGGTGGAAGATCCTCTAGAAAAGACAGGCCTGCATACAAATTAGATGGAAAATTAAGTGTAGGCTTCCCGATGGCTTCCTTCAGTAGGTCAGCAAATTCTTTCCTGCCATTCTCTGTTATTTTGTATACTACCCTCACTCTATTCCCGGCTGTTTCAGTGCCCAGCTTCTCAATCAATTCTTCTTTTGCCATCTGACGAAATGCATGATAGATGGAATTGGTCTGTATATTCGTCCATAAATCAATATGGCTTGAATGAAGAATCTGCTGTATTTCATACCCGTGCCTCGGTTTCTCATTCATCAAGCCCAATATGATCAAACGATACAATTCAATCACTCCTCAATAGTTAAATTTAAGTATATAATATTAAATATCACTTAGAATTTCAAGTTTCAACAAAAAAAGAGCAAATTCCTTAACGGAAAATGCTCTTCCTTCTTTAACTAAGTGCGCCATCTGGCAAGTACATTATTTCTTAAGTATTTTATACTTGTACCCAGTATCATCACGATTCTTCTTTTCATCAGCTAAGGCCTGCAAATACCTCAATTGGTACAAAATATCCTATTTATATAAACCTATTCAAATATTCATCAAATATTTTATTCATAACTTTAGGTGTGTTTTCTATATAAATATTAATCTGCTCAAGGTTTGACTCAAATTTCTGAGAGTTACTTTCTTCTGATGGAAAGTCAGATATCCCTTTTACAATAATGCACTCAACATCATTTTTCTTACAAATATACGCAATCGCACCCGCTTCTGTATCGGCTATAAATATTTTGTTTTCTTTAAGTTCTAAGTAGTCCTTCCACATAACGACTGCTTTATCTGCGGTACCAATTATTCCGGTATTAAAATCATTTCCATATTTCGAGAGATCAATATCGACTGCGAAGGATTGCTTAATAAAAGGCTCAATTTCTTTTACTGTGCAGTCATATTGAACGGCTTTATCGGGTACAAAAATATCCAGATTACTGAACCTATCATCTATTCCTGCACAGGTTCCCGCAACGATTACTTTAGTTAAATTAAATTCTGAAATCATATACTGATTAGCGCCAACACCATTTACTTTTCGTACACCGGTACTATAAAAAACAAGTTTGGTACCATTAATTGTTCTCATAAAATACTCGCCATAAGGATAACCGAACCGTTCATTATCTTCTATGCAGAAATATTTCAATGTCGCTTCAAATTCCCATTTCGTTGCTATACTTATTCCTATCATGGACTTATCACCTGCAAATAAAATTTGCCACTATTGAATGCCTATATACCATTTTATCATTACCTATAGCAGCTGAGTAAAATAAGCTTCCTTTATATGAAAACACTACTATAGTGAAAGATTCATCGTGGGCGGGAGGGGCAAACCTGTATCAGAAGTTTGGGGGAGACCGCTTTAAAAATCACCTTCATACTACGACCTCATTTAATGAGCTTCCTAATTCTTTATCTCTTTTTTCAGCCGTTTTTTTACACTGACCTGCCTTCACATACCGGAGCTTGCCATAAATAAAGCCTGGAGAGAATCACCTCCCCAGGCCTGGACTACCTACCAAATCATCTCTGCCAATTCAGGATGATCAATGAATGGATTTCTATTTCCTTGATACTGTTCAAAAATGATGTCATTTCTATTAATTTCAAATGCATCAACCGGATCTTGTTTATGCCAGTCTAATAGTACCTCGATCTTTCCATGCAAAGGAGAGCTGCCGTTGTTGACGTAGTTATTCAGTTCAAGGTCTAATTCTCCGCTGTCTCCTTCATAGCGCACGGCCATGTAGAAGAGCATTCGTGCTACATCACCTTTTACCTCATCGCGTGGCTCCCATGAATCTCCGTCATAATAGTTTCCCGGTGCTTCACTGTGCTGGCTGCCGCCATTGTCAAAATCCAAATTCCCTCTTGATGAATTCACAGTCACATCTGTTGGACGCAGATGGTGCAGGTCTGTTCCCGGTCCTTGTGCAGTACCAAAGTCACCATGGGATTTAGCCCATACATGTTCACGGTTCCAGTCATTGACTCCCCCGCCATTTGTGTACTTAGATTGTGAACGTCCTGAATACAGAAGAACAACATTATTTGAATTAGCAGGATCTTCATCAGTATAGCGAAGAGCTTCCCAAACCCCGCTGTAGGAAAGCGTGGTATGGTCGTCGATTATGTTATGTAATGCCGTCTTTAATGCAGCACCTGTTTTCCCCTCGGCAGATTCATAGTATTCTTCGTACACAGGCGGTTCAGAAGGTTCAGTCGAATCATCCTGCATCACTTGAAACGCTGAAGAGGATTTCACACCAAAATGAGAAAAGTACCCATCCAGAGAGCCTGTGACTTTCAACTTTTCACCCATCAGCCCTGGGTTACTTTGCAGCCCGTAAGCTGAACGAAAGGATGATGGAATCTGTACATAAATCATGTTTGATGTGTCCGTTTCTGTTGGAGAATCAGCCAGCGCAAGAGCATAGTTGTTTGGAAAGCCGCTGGTTACCACAGAGGAGTGTGAGGTCGGCTGCCCTACTACATATCCATCAACCGAATACGTCGAGCCATTTTGCATTGAGTTAGCCTGACTTACTGTAAAAGGGGAGTCCCATGTGCCGTTTCCTGCTGCACTGAAGTGCTCCAGGTGCATAGAGCTGAAGCTGATTAAAAATATTACTGCCACAGCTACAGCACTTGTTAACTTTCCAGAAAATGATTTCATTCTAATTCCTCCTTTATTGTTGTAGTACGTATCAAGCCTACAATAATAAAAAAGAGAGTAGTGTTATAATATTGTAAATCTTCTAAAATGAACCAATAGGTAGATGACCACTTTTTAAATAAGTAGTATTTTGGTCCCCTTCAGTGGCTATTACTGGAATTTTTACAGGCGTTTCAGCTGATTCATCCTGTTAAGGAATTAAAGAAACCCGCCAATCGTACACATACATTTGGGCAGCTTCTATCTAAGTTCCTCTTTCACCTCAAGAATGTATGGATCCAATATTTTTCGCAAAGGTTTGATAAAGCTCTTTCCTGCCCACCAGCCTATGTCAAAAACTCCGTCTCCATTTCCGGTAGAGATGCATTTGACTGTGGTATCCCCTTCAAAATCGCTGACGGTAACGGTCAAAGTAGCCGTACTGTTATTTCTAAAAAAATATTTTTCAAAAACTATAATCGCAATCGTGTTGGGTTCTTCATCTTTCCCATTGGCTACCTTATAATCTTGAAAAGCCAGTTCTTGTTTGTAGTCAGGGTCACTTAAGATAAGTGAAACGGTGTCAAAGGGTTTCAGATTCACTGTGAATTCTAAATAACTGCGCATAGTCATTCGTCCTTTGGTTAAAAATTTATTTTCTTTAATTTAGGCGGTGGAATTTTTTGATTCTTACTAAGATTACTGATCAAACCCCTGCCTGGTTTCATTTTAAATTAGGTTAATACAATTTACATATTCTTACTTTTTGGGATAATAGAATTAAACACAAGGGGAAGGGAGATGAAAAAAGTGTCAAAAAAGCTTACGTGGGGAATTGCTTTCTTAATAAGCCTCGGTGTCCTACTTGCTCTATACGGTATACAGGATTTTGAATTGCTTAGTTACGAATGGAACGAAAAAGATCAACTCGTGATCAATGAGGGATTTGGAAACACCATGACGGTGACGAATCAAGATGTGACCATTGATCATGACAGTCTCAAAGTGTTGGAACAGCTTATGTGGGAGTTCAACAAGTTGATCTATGTCGGCATACTGTTTGCTGCCCTCTTCAATGCAACCTATTGGCTTCTGTTCAATGAAAAATGGAGAGATAATGAAGGGAAGAGAAAAAAATTTCTTTACTGGACGCTTTTCTTGAATGGAGTAACGATTGCAGCTGCAATTATCATATTTGTGCAGTACTACTATCTTTTGAACGATGCATATCATAATGTATTATTTTAATGGCTCTTTTTGTAAGCTTCATATTTCACAAGAAATCCTGCATCTTTTTCCGGAGTTCCATCTCCCAAAAGACATACCACATCCCTTCACACCTTAATGCAAGGATGGACTGCAGTCATTTTCTTATCAGTTTCAGCTATATGTTTTATTAAAAAGGAACAATGCCTGAATCCATACGTCAGGCATTTATAATTTCCCAAGAAACTGTTACCTTCAACTATGAAACCGTTGACTTCCTTCTCAAAAACGACTCGAACGGCCCTCTCATGGATTTACCGGCCAATAAGGCTGCAAGTAGAACGGAAAGAATCCAGACAAACAGCGCAATCAAATCACTTCCCAATTGGCCCAGGTGCCCGCCAAGACCTCCCGCAAATGGAGCCAGGATAAGGACAAACATAACAGACTGAAAAAGGTAGAAGCTCAAGGAGCGCTGTCCCAGAGCTGCAATGGCTCGAACGATGCTTCCTTGATTACCTCCAATTCTAACCACTGTCAGCCCTATAAGCGCAGTCCAGCCTGCTCCTCCCGCATACCCTGTTGTAATATGAAAGATTTTTGAGGCTGCTTCCGCTACTTCTCCATTACCACTCCAAAACAGAGCGGATCTCAGGGCAATTGGAAGGGCTCCGGCTATCGATAGAGGCAGACAAATCAAGGCAACTTTGGTCAGTGTCTTTTTATGATTTTCAGGATTGTCCAGGAACCCAAACCGTCCGAGCAGAATTCCAATAAGCATACCGGGAATGTATTGATAACTTAAGGAAGGGGTATAAAAAATCCACTCATACATTCGAATCAGCGAGGCCTCCAAAGGGTTTACCATAACAGCCGTCCCGGCAGCAGCCATATCCAGCGTCTCGTAGCCTCTTGGCATGAAGGGGGCAATGATACCTACCACTATCAGCAGGAATGTAGTCAACACTATCATCCTTCTAGTGGACAAATGAAGCAGCCATGGAGCAAAAACAAGCAGAATAAAACCATAGACACCAATGATATCCTCGAAAAATAGTGCCGCATGAATAAAGCCGATGATCAGCATCCAGCCCCCTCTGCGCTTCAATATTTTTTCGTTTCCCTCCAAGGTGCCCCTTTCATCTCCTGCCTGGTATATAGCTTATGAAGTCCATAACCAAAGAGAATTGCAAATAATGGGAAAGCGCGGCTGTCTATGAACAGCTGCCTCAAAAATACAGTAATCTGGTCGGTCATCGTGATTTCTCGATCTGAGGAGAACAAAAATTGATTAGCATGGGCGAGAGCAATGAACAGCAACATGAACCCGCGTGCGAGATCAGGGGTTAATTTTCTCTGAACGGCAGGCGTTGTGTTTTTCATCCTTTATCAACCTTTTCTTTCAAAAAATAGAGACCGGCTCCAGTGTGATTCGCAATGAGCATTGGCCCAGGATCACCCAAAAGAGTGACTACGGCCAAATAGACTTCTTCCCAAATTGATTTGAAACTTTTTGAAACCAAATGGTAATGCTTCTGTATGAGTTCCTCCTGCATATCTTCATCACTCCTTAGAAGTTTAATCCTGCTGGTATGTTAACTACATCTCATTTGTAAAAATTGTTGTGATTCCGGAATTTAAAGTGGAACATGGAACCTGTCCCCGTGTCTCTATTTACCCTTAATTGTATATCTGCTATCCCCTTTTTCGACAAAGGATCTGCCTAATCGTATGCTTTACCTAAAAGAAGAAACATGTTAAACTAACCTTACGACCGTTCGGAAGGATGATGATGAATGACTTCAGATCAGATAAAGAAATCTGCTTTGAAATATTTTGCTCAAAATGGGTATGAGGGTGCCTCTTTATCTCATATCGCTACTGATGTAGGGATAAAAAACAATCCATTTATACTCATTTCAAAGGAAAAGATGAACTTTTCCTGCAATTATGCAGTGATGTTTTTGATCATGAGATCATCAGCATAAAAGAATTTTTAATTAAAAACAGTGAACAACCTGTAAAGGAAGTGCTATATAGCTTCCTGATTCACTGTATCGAAAGGTATGAGAAACTGGATTCTGCCAAATTCATGATCAGGATATCTTTTTTCCCGCCAGCCCATCTCAGTTCTGAAGTGCTTGAAGAAGTTTATCACTACTTGGACGAGTTAGAAGCTCTGTTTCTTCCTATTCTAGAAACTGCGGCTGACAGAGGAGAAATCAGATCCAGCATAGATGTTTCAAAAGCAACTGCTGCGTTCTTAGGTGTTATGGACGCGGTTATTGTTGAAATGCTCTACGGCGGGCCTGTTCGTTTACAAAAAAGATTGGATGCCTCCTGGTATCTCTACTGGAATGGGCTTATGAATGAATAATTGAATGGAGTGTGGTTAGTGTGAATCGAAGTTGGTTTCTCGTTATTATTGCGGGTATCATAGAGGTTTTATGGGCGATAGGGTTGAAGCATTCGAATGATTTCTTGTCATGGAGTGCCACCATTCTGCTGATATATTTTTCTTTTGTGGTTTTGATTAAAGCTACTCAGAAATTACCGGTTGCCACTGCTTATGCCGTTTTTACGGGGATCGGAACAGCAGGGACAGTAGTGGTTGAGATCCTGATATTTGGAGAACCTTTCAGCGGGACCAAATTATTCTTTATTTTCCTCCTGCTATCAGGTGTAATAGGCTTGAAATTAGTAACGCCTCCATCCGATGAGAAAGAAGGTGCAGTTTAATGGCGTGGACTTATCTTATTTTAGCTGGAGCTTTTGAAGTCGTCGGGGTTACTGGAATTAATCTGATCGTTAAAGAGAAAAGATGGCAGTCGTATCTCGTTTTATTCCTGGGATTCCTATTTAGTTTTGGTTTTCTGAGTCTGGCAATGAGAACTCTTCCAATGGGGATGTCGTATGCCATATGGACAGGAATAGGCACTGTCGGAGGCGTGCTGGTTGGGATGTTTTTTATGGAGAGCCAAAAGATTGGAAGCGGATCTTATTCATAGGTGTCATTATAAGTGCTGTGATGGGGTTGAAATTGGCTTCTTAAGCTTTTCAAATGGGAGCGTCCTTCGAGGGCGTTCCCTTTTTCTTGATTTTTTTATACAGGTTTACTGATCCCTGGATGCGCTGGGAAGGACATGAACAATCTCATCTAAAATAAGCGGAATTTTTCCGGTTAAGCCTAGGAAGAGGTGCTGATTTATGGTAAATAACCGGAATTTTTCCGCTTAAGCGCAGAAAAAAGAACTATTTTTACCTCTTTTAAGCAAATAAGGGAAGTTTCTCCGCTTATTTGGCTGTTGATAGTAGCTCTTTTTTTAAATGGCTTTTAAATAAAAAATGGAACTCCCATATTTATGGAAGTTCTGTTTTTTAATGTCTTATTCAACTAAAGCCCCCTTTAACAGAAGACTCTTTTTCGAGGTATCTTTCAGGAAAACTTTAACGAATGCTACCATTTGTAAAACTCTCGAAGTCAAAAAACTTTTGAACTTTTAAATTTACGGACAATTATTTATTCTTTTTCTCTCATCTCTTTTAGCAACGCCAGAATTTGTTCGTTAGTTTTATTCATTTTCCTCAATTGAAGCTCGATTGAGAAAACCGTTATTATTACTGCTATTCCAATAATTATCTCCATAAGTTGGTCTCCTCCAAATTTATGATTTTGTACGCAACTTAAACTTTATCTCTTCAGTCAATTGAAAATACCACAATCGAATTTTATTTATTACCAAAAATAATAAAAATCTTAATTATAAAGACAAATGTCTCGAATCTGAGTCTTCAACTAACCTGCCCTTTAGTTGA
>NZ_NIJF01000027.1 GCF_003316765.1 Bacillus sp. P14.5
ATCGCTATACATCGGTCAAGCTCGGCAAGCTCGCGTATTGAGCGACTGATCATCGAGATTCACGACCGCTTCATCACTAACAGGCCAAGACAYACGTCTTGGCCTGTTAGCGTTTAAAGATCCATTTTTTCTGTACATAATAACTGACGACGAACAAGAGACTGTCGACGAACACTTTGATCCACACCTCTCCGTCTCTAAAGACGAGAAACAGCGCGTAGACGAGACCGGCCGACAACGCCATTTGCAAACCGACAAGGCCGAAATATTTCGGCATCGCCCGCTTCGCCTTCGAATGGAACACGACTCTTCGATTTACGAAATAATTGAATAGCGATGATACGACGCGTGCCACGACCGTCGCGATCAATACGTGCGTCGTCTCGAACCACGGATTCAACAAGTAGATGAACAAGGCGTATACGCCGACATCCATCAGGAATGACGCGATCGAAGATAACGAATAGGCCAGAAACATACGGTAAATCAAAATCGAGTCGATTACAGGTCGAAAATGGGACGAGGCGTTCTCTGCCACATACACGGTTTGAATCGGTGTCTGATGGATCGGGACTTGCAGCCGTTTCGTGAACGTCAACATGTTCATCTCGAACTCGTAGCGGTTCCCGGGCACATCGAGCAATTGTTCCGCATACCGGAGCGGGATCGCCCGAAGACCCGTCTGCGTGTCCTTGAGACGAAGACCGCTCCCGAGCAGCATGACACCACGCGTCACTTGATTGCCGAACCGGCTCCGGAACGGGATCTCGGCCCCTGAAAAGTCGCGACAGCCCATGATCAAATGATGGGGCCAGCGCACACCTTCCTCATATAGCTTTTCGAACATCTTCCGGGAGATGTTGTCCGTCGGCGTCGACCGTGATGATGCCGTTCGTGTCGGGGAAACGTTCAACTGCGTGTGCGATTCCGGTCTTTAACGCCGCGCCTTTCCCTTGATTTCGTTCATGCTCGAGCACCGTCACCCCATTTCCCGACCTCGTCGAAGATGGGACGGGACGTCTCGGCACTCCCGTCGTTCACGACGAACAGATGGACGAATCCTTCTTCTTTCAACTCCCGGACAAGTGTGACGAGCGCTTGATCGGGGTTATACGCTGGGATTAGTATCACGTAATCATCAAGACGTTCCACGGAATGCATTTGCATCGCCACCCCTCCTTCCCTCCTTCTATACCCATCACAACGAAAAGTGATTCCTCGAACCAGTTCAAACAAAAAACACGATGTCCTAGGACACCGTGTGGTCAATCAACCGATAAAGATGAAGTAAGACGACGCGAAATAGACGAGAACGACGAGCACCGACGGCAAGACGTATCGGAATTTCGACGTGACATCTTTGCGCAGAACACTATACATGACCAAGATCGACAAAATCGTGATTCCGATCGCCGTCACTAAGTGAGACGCCGCCACGTCAGCCAAAATCGATCCGTTTCGATAGAAGACGTCCGACATTGCAATGATGAGCATGTTGAAGATATTACTCCCTAAAATCGAGCCGAACGCCAAGTTGACGTTCCCAAGCTTCAAGGCGACGAATACGGCCACCGCTTCCGGGAGCGACGTCGTCGCGGCAATCAAGAAACTACCGACAAAGCTCGAGCCGAGCCCTGTCACGACAGCGATTTGATCACCTAACATCGACAGTGCCGTCCCAGCGGCCATGATGACGAGGGCGGCGATGATGAAACCGATGACCGCACGCTTGACGGAAATCGAATCAGTGACGCTGACGACGACTTCTTGTTCGACTTCACGTTTGGCCGCTGGTTGTTGCGGGCGTTTACCGATATAGTAAATCCCGATTCCGTAGAGCACGGCAATCAATAAGGCGTCGATTCCGATACCGAGAACCGTAAA
>NZ_NIJF01000106.1 GCF_003316765.1 Bacillus sp. P14.5
CGGGCGTTCATCAAATCAACGTTTGGCGCCGGCATCGCGCTCGGTCTCGCGACGGTCCCGTTTAATATCGCGGCCTTTGTTCGTAGCGAGCCGAGAACCGACCGTCAGTTCATCACGACGGTCGAGGCGCTCGAACGGGGGAAGTCACTTGAATTTGAATATCCGGGCACGGAACCATCGTTACTCGTTCATTTAAAGACGGGCGAGTTTGTCGCCTATAACAACAAATGCACGCATCTCCAATGTCCTGTTTTTTATGTGGAAGAAGAGGACGTGCTCCTCTGTCCATGCCACCGCGGTTACTTTGGTGTCGACGGCCAACCTCAGTCGGGACCACCGCAGCGAGAATTGCCTAAAATCTTGCTCGAGATCGAGAACGGGAAAATCTTTGCGGTCGGGAGAGAGATTCATCATGGGGCGTAACGGTTGGAGTTTAATCGGATTGGTCGTCTTGCTCGCGACGAACATGGTGCTCTTGCAATACACGATTGAAAGCTATATGGTGTACGACCATGCTTCGATGCGACTATACATGATCATCGCCGTCATCAATGTCGGATTGATCGGGTTATTATATCGATATTGGAAAAAATTGAATACCGTACGAAAGAATAGTCTTCCCCTTGAAACGCTTCCAAATGTTGATTGCGTTTCGAGGGGGTTTGTGTTTAGAATGAAGTCAAGCTTTGATATGGCGCAACGTGTTTTAAGGAAGGTCGGTGGAAATGGCTCATTCAAGTAAAGCGATGGTGCTCGAGGAAACGAAAAAATTGGCACATCGCATCATTCATGTCCCGAAAGGCGGTTTTCTGTTTCGAGAACAAGAAGACGCAGCTGAATTTTATATTGTAAAAAGTGGACTGATCCAAATTTCAAAATTGACGGAAAATGGAAAAGAATTGACGTTACGTTGTTTAAGCGCTGAGGCTTGTTGCGGAGAGTTGACGTTGTTCGCAATCGAACCAAAATATTTATTTAACGCGAAAGCGTTAGAGGACAGTGAAATTTATGCGGTCAAAATCGAGCGAATCGAGACGATGATTTTATCGTCGAATCCTGAATTTGTCCGCGAGTTCATGATCATGATCAATGAGCATATGCGGAAGCAACATAC
>NZ_NIJF01000048.1 GCF_003316765.1 Bacillus sp. P14.5
TGATAACGAACGTCACTTGATCGAGAAGAACCATGAACTTCAGGCGCAACAAGAAGAATTGATTGCGCAACAAGAAGAACTCCAAGCGCAACAGCAAGAGCTTGAAGAAATTTTGGAGCAGACGCAACAGAACGAGCAGCATTTGGCTTACCGCAACGAATTGACCGAAACGCTCGCGGCCCGCGACTCGTTGACGGCTTATCCAGAGATCATCGAGAAATTGGTCGCTATCACTGACTCCGAAGTCGGCGCTCTCGTCTTCGTCGATGCGACGGGCTCATTCTCGATCACAAGCCATGGCTTGAACGAGACGCTTACCCGTCAGTTGCTCGATAGCGAGAATTCTGTCTTGACGCGGGCGATGACACTCCGAACGACAGTCCATTCGTCGAAACAAGTCGCAAGCGACCATCCGCTCCCGTACCCATACTACATGTATGAGACGGCCGTACCGGTCCATGACCCGACGGATGACTCGATCATCGCGTTCATCTATCTCGTCCGCTATAAAGATCGCTTTACGCAGACGCAGATGGGGGACATCATGTCGTTCGCCCGTCAGTTGTCACTCTCCCTTCTTCGCATGCGTCTGTTTGAAGAGATGACGCGTGAGAAAGGGAAGACGGAACGGATACTCGATTCGATTCGCGAGGCGGTCATTTACGTCGAGCATGCGACCGATGACGTCTTCGTCAACCGACCGCTCTATGAGATGTTCCCTGAGCTCGATGAAATCACGTCGAGAGAACTTGAGGAACTATCGTGGAATGAATGGCGCGAGACGATTTCGACTACGGTCGACCAAGAAGACGATTTCTTGAAATATACAGACCGTCTCTTCACCGACGATTTCCCGCATGACAGTGTCAGCTTCTCAATCCGTAAAGGTGAGATGAACCTGCAGATGTACGCGGAACGCATCGTCGTCGGTGGGCTGTCAAAAGGGACGTTGCTCGTCTTCCGTGATATCACGAGCGAGACCGAGGCGGAACGCTTGAAGAGCGAATTCATCTCGACGATCTCTCACGAGTTGCGGACACCGCTCTCGTCAATTTATGGGTTCACTGAACTCATGGTCAAGAAGCAATTGCCAAACGAGAAACAGGCGAAGTACTTGCAGACGATTCACGCCGAGACGGAGCGGTTGACGCATCTCGTCAACGACTTCCTCGATGTGCAACGGATGGAAGCGGGCAGCCAGATGTACGATCGGGAACAGCTCGATATCGAGCCGGTCATTCGCGACATGA
>NZ_NIJF01000034.1 GCF_003316765.1 Bacillus sp. P14.5
CGACCCGCTTGATATTGAAGAAAAACCACGATTTGAAAAAGATGATGAGGGGCTCCTCATGATCATCGACGTCCCATACGTCGAAGAAGACGACACGGGACGCGCCTATAACACGATTCCACTCGGGATTATCGTCACCGGACGACATTTCATCACCGTCTGCTCACGTGACCTCGACGTGCTCAATTTGTTCGCCAACGGAAAAGCAAGGCTGTTCCGAACGAACTATCGGAGCCGGTTCGTCTTCCAGATTTTGCACCGAGTCAGCATGACGTACTTGCGTTTCCTTCGCCAAATCGACCGGCGCATGGATGAGCTCGAGCAAGAGTTGCAACGTTCGATGCGAAATCAGGAAATCTTTCAATTGATGAACTTACAGAAGTCGCTCGTCTACTTCATGACATCGCTCAAAGCGAACGACAGCGTCCTCGACCGCATCGTCAAGACACCGAGCCTCGAGAAGCACGAAGAGGACGAGGAGTTGCTCGAAGACGTGTTCGTCGAGCACCGTCAGGCGATGGAGATGGCGTCGATTTATAACGACATCATCAGCATCAAAATGGACGCCTTCGGTTCGATCATCTCGAACAACGTCAACTTCGTCATGAAGTTCTTGGCCTCCATCACGATCGTACTCAGTATCCCGACGATGATTTCCGGGATATTCGGGATGAATGTCCAAGTGCCATGGGAAGGACAATCGATCGGTTTCGTGTTCGCGCTCGCGATGATGGTCGGCTTCTCAAGCCTCGCTTTTTATATTTTATGGCGGAAACGTTATTTTTAAAGTAAAAAGATGGTGTTGCCCATTCCGGCGACACCATCTTTTTTACATCAATTTGACCGTGACGAGACAGAGGTCATCATCAATCTCGATCTTCGGAACGAGCTGTTCAGCGACGTGACGCGCATAGTCGAGACCGTAGGACGCAACGTCCTTCTCGAGCCAACGGATGCCGTCATCGATGTCTTTGCTGTAACACTCCATCAGTCCGTCCGTATACATATGCATCGTCATGCCCGGCTCGATGTCGATCACGTTCGACTCATAGTTCGGCTCCTCGAACATGCCGACCGGCACTCCGGTCGTCTCGAGGCGCGTCACACCTGTATCAGACGTCACGATGACCGGAGGGTGTCCGGCGTTGACGTACTCGATTTGACGCTTCGTCGTATCGATATAGCAGTATACGGCCGTGAAATAGCTCTGCATGTCGTCGCCTGAGAACAAGAACGTCATCTGACGATTCAGCTCGGTCATGACATCAACCGGATATTGTACGTTACCGACGAGACCCGGTAAAATCGAACGAATCCCCATCGTGATCAAGGCGGACGACACACCGTGCCCCATCACATCGAAAATGATGACACCGTAGCGGTCAGGCGCGACCTGGAACCAGGCATACATGTCCCCGGCCAGTTTTTTAGACGGCAAATACAAGGCCTGCACGTCAATCTCCTCATTGCTGATCGGTGGGGTCAAGGCAC
>NZ_NIJF01000031.1 GCF_003316765.1 Bacillus sp. P14.5
TTTGATTCGTCCTGCCTCATAATCAGCGACCGCGAACGTGGCGACGAGTCCCGTCTGGACGCGTCCGTGGTCGGTGAGCCGATAGACGTAGAAGCCATGTGCCCGCTCGGTCAATTCTGATTCATACAGCCGTTCAATCTCATGACGGGCCCGGTGCCCCCACGCCTCGAGCGACATATCCGCCTTGAACAGTTCGGGTTTATCGACCGCCAGAAATGAATCGGGACGCTGTTCGACGTCCTGGCGCGCCTGCTCGACGCTAACGATATCGTACGGGTCGGCAGCGACCGCCTCGGGGTGTTTCGGCATATACGGGGCAAACGGTTTAAATACGACCATGGTCATTCCTCCTTAAAATTCGCGGACACGCATGACGCCTTCGATGTCATATAAAGCGTGTACGGATAACGTCTCATGTTTATGGTTGTCGATGTCAATCAATGTATAGGCCACGTCGTTACGGCTCCGGTTGACCATGTTATCGATATTGATGCCGTTTTCGGCAAGCCGGCTCGCGATTTGACCGACCATGTTCGGAACGTTCAAGTGGAGCACCGCCAAACGCCGCTTCCCGACATATGGGAGTTCTGCGTTTGGGAAGTTGGCCGAGTTACGGATGTTCCCGGTCTCTAAGTACAGTTTGAGCGTATCGACGGCTTGGATCGCACAGTTCACCTCGGACTCGTGCGTCGATGCCCCGAGATGCGGGAAGGCGACGACTTGAGGATGACCGAGCAGTGCCTGTTTCGGGAAGTCGGTAATATACGTCGCGACGTTCTCCTCTAGCGCCGCGAGCAAATCCGAGTCGTTCACGAGCTCCCCGCGAGCAAAGTTCAAGATGGTTGGCGCCCGGTTTCATCTGTTTGAACCACGTCGCGTCAATCATATGACGCGTGTCATCGGTGAGTGGCTATATGAATCGATAGGAGATCGACGTCGGCGAGCAATTCGCTCAACTGCTTGGCTCGCTTCACTTGTTGCGAGATGTTCCATGCGGCGTCCACCGATAAATGCGGGTCATAGCCGATGACGTCGATGC
>NZ_NIJF01000119.1 GCF_003316765.1 Bacillus sp. P14.5
CTGCGAGTGGATGGAGGAGCGGTTAAAAWWGACTTTTTAATGTCAGTTTCAAGCTGATATTCTCGATACAGCTGTAGAGCGGCCTGAGGTAAATGAAACGACGGCGTTAGGAGCAGCCTACCTTGCAGGACTTGCTGTCGGGTATTGGAATGATACCAGTGAGATTACAGCGCAGTGGAACCTTGACCGGAAATTTGATCCTGCCATGCAAGCGGAAGATATAGAAAAGCATTACGGCGGTTGGCAAAAGGCAGTGAAGGCGGCAATGGCTTTTAAATAGGTTCTTTCCGTAAACTTTGTTGCTATTTGTTATTAATACCGAAAATATCAATCTCAAGAAGGAAAAATACGGTAATATCGAAAAGAAAGAGCTACTCCTCCCGATAAGAGATAAAACTCTTAGTACCCGGGGATATCCGAAAACAGCCTTTAAATAAACCAAGACATAACATTTTTAAAATCTGAAGGTTATGGTATTATAAACACAAGTTAATAAACGGTTAGAGAATCTAGAGAGACCTGACAACATTATGCTGCTTTCATAATGTTTGTTCACGGTCTCTTTTTTATTGCATACAACAGAAGCGGAGGAATGACAGATGAGTTTTTCGTAGCTTGCAAAGAAGCCAAATACAAAGAAAAGTTAAAGAACGACCATTTTGACATCACGATCATTGGGGGAGGCATTACAGGAGCCGGAATCGCTTTGGATGCAGCGAATCGCGGCATGAAGGTCGCACTCGTGGAAATGCAGGACTATGCTGCCGGAACTTCCAGCCGTTCGACCAAGCTGGTTCACGGAGGTTTACGGTATTTAAAGCAATATGAAGTGAAAATGGTTGCCGAGGTTGGAAAGGAAAGAGAGATCGTGTACGAAAACGCTCCTCATGTTACAACGCCCGAATGGATGCTGCTGCCGATCCATAAGGGCGGGACCTTCGGAAGATTCAGCACCTCCATAGGATTACGGGTATATGATTATCTTGCCGGTGTAAAGAAGCTTGAACGAAGAAAAATGCTTTCTTCATCTGAAACGCTGGAAAAGGAGCCTCTTGTCAAGCGGGAAGGACTTAAAGGTGGAGGCTATTATGTTGAATACCGGACGGATGATGCCAGGCTGACAATCGAAACGATGAAGAAGGCGGTTGAGCATGGAGCAGCTGCTTTGAATTATGTGAAAGCTGAGCATTTCATTTACGAGGATAAAAGGTAAGGAATTCAAGCCAAGGATGTGCTCTCAGGAGAAACATTTGAGATTCACTCTGAAACAGTTGTCAATGCCT
>NZ_NIJF01000056.1 GCF_003316765.1 Bacillus sp. P14.5
CTATCAAATTCATAGTGGCCTACCAGACCATCAGTGATTATCTTGATAATCTGTGCGACCGCAGTACATCCCTGGATCCCCAAGACTTTGCGGCTCTCCATGAATCCATGAAAGATGCATTGACGATAGAGGCACCCCTTAGGCACTATTACCGCTTCAGGGAGGACCAGGATGATGGAGGATACCTGGCCGGCCTTGTCCAAACATGCCAATCTGTTTTAAAAGAGGTGCCTGGTTACTCTTCCATCAAGCCCTATCTGCATGAGCTCTGCGATTACTACTGTGATTTGCAAATACATAAGCATGTGAAGAAAGAAGAAAGAACGGACAGGCTCAAGAGCTGGTTTTATCAATATAAAGATACATTGCCGGAAATGGACTGGTATGAATTTTCTGCTTGCTCAGGGTCCACCCTGGGAATTTTCTGTCTGGTATCCTACGCTCTCAGGGAAGATTATGAAAGCGTCCAGGCAGATTCTATCCGCAATGGATATTTCCCTTATATTCAAGGGCTGCATATACTCCTCGACTACTTTATAGACCAAGAGGAAGATATCGAAGGCGGGGACCTGAACTTTTGTTTCTATTATGAGAATGAAGAAGTGTTAAAACATCGCTTGCTCCACTTTCTAAAAAAAGCAGATGAAAATACGAGCCAGCTTCCGCATGCTGATTTTCACCGTTTGATCAATAAAGGCTTAATCGGTGTTTATCTATCGGATGAAAAAGCCTGGAAACAGCAAAAGGTGCACTCTTTTTCAAAAGAATTTCTGAATGCTTCAGGCTGGGTGACAAAGTTTTTTTATTACAATGGAAAACTATATAGAAGATTTCAGGGATGGAAGAGAAGTTCCTGATAGAGGCAGGTGGCCCGGAGAAAGGGTCATCTGTTTTTTTTCAGGGAATTATAGAATGGGTTTTGGATAAATTTAACTATAATACCTAAGTCGAGTCTCAGCCCCTATGTTTGGTATCCATTGGAACAGACATAGCCGCCCGGGGTCAAATAACCCGAAGAGAATAAAAGGAAGAGGCGTCTTTTTCTTATTGGTCTATTTGTCTGTCGGCGCTTTCACTTATGTTCAAGGAGATATGAAGTTCCTTTAAGCATGTTAGTGGACATTTCT
>NZ_NIJF01000064.1 GCF_003316765.1 Bacillus sp. P14.5
TCATCAACTCATTCTTTCTGAACCTATGTATCCTATTCACACTATTCACGATTTCATTTCTTCCATTCCGCAATCGTCCGCGTCTAACTCCAAAATCGCCTTTAAAAGGTCGAATCCTGCTCGGTGTCCAGACTGGTGTCGCCGCCTTGATTTTGCTTGCGAACGCGCTGCCGCTCGAAGGGATCTTGATCGACTTACGCTCCATCCCCATTTCGCTCGCCGTCTTGTTCGGTGGCTGGGTGAGCGGGACGGTCGCCGCCGTCATTTTTTTGACGGCTCGGTTTTTGATGGTCACTGACGGGGCATACATCGGCTTTTATTTGGCCGTCTTGACGATGATCGGACTCGTCCTTCCCATCAGTCTATTGCGGCTGAAGCTCGACAACACCCGCAACACACTACTCATCTTCACGACGATCAGTGTCGTCGTCTTCGGCGCGGCCATTTATTACGCACTTCCGCTCGAACTGTTCTATCCCGTCATTCTCGCCTATGTCGTCATGGCGTATGGCGGTGCCTGTGCCGCCTATCGTCTGCTCCAGGAATTGCGACGCCATTTCGAGAACGTCCAACACCAGCAACAGCTTGCCCGGACGGATGCCTTGACGGGTATCGCCAATCGACGCTTGTTAAATGAGGCGATGGCCAACTTGAACGTCGAAGCAAAAGAATACGCCTTGATTCTCGTCGACATCGACCACTTCAAACGTGTGAACGACACGTACGGCCATGACGTCGGGGACGACGTGTTGCGGGAACTCGGCATGCTGCTCGTCACTGAGAGCGACGAACGTCATCTCGTCGGCCGCTTCGGCGGAGAAGAATTTTTAATCATCATGCCGAACGCCAATCGGGATGAAGTGACCCGACTCGCTGAATCTATACGAGAAAAAGTCTCAACGTTCCCGTTCGAGACGAGCGCGGGTACACTCCACATCACTGTTTCGCTTGGGGCCTGCCATTCGAACGACATCGAAGTCGACAGCGTTTTGAAACATGCCGACGAAGCGTTATATCACGCTAAGGAATCCGGACGAAATCGATTCATCTTGGCGTCATAAAGCGCTTCACGTTCGCAAAAGTTTACATTTTTCCGCAGTTTTCCCGCTTTACTTTCAACTAGTGAATCGGTACACTAGG
>NZ_NIJF01000110.1 GCF_003316765.1 Bacillus sp. P14.5
TGGAATTGATTGACTCATTTCGATTGTCCAAGCACCATCAGCATTTACATTGTATTGATAAGTACCAGCGGAAATGGGGTAAACTTGTGATCCATTATAAGTTCCAATTGTATTGGTAATCAATTCGACCTGATTTCCATTTTCATCGAGCAGTTGCATAATGAAGTTTCGTGACCCATTATGGGTAGACTCGATAATTACAAAGCCATCTTCCAAAGTGAATTTGTTAGTAGCCTGTTGCCCTGATCCGCTAAGAGATAGTTCTTCTTTTCGTTTTTCTTTCAGCAGCTTTACGAGCTGCTTCCTCCTCTTTCGCCTTCTTGGCGGCCTCAGCATCAGCTTTTTCTTGTTCTTCTCTTTCTGCTTGTTCGGCTTCCGCTACTTCTTCGGCAGTGGGATCTTCAGTATCAGCTTCCACATCTACAACCTCATCTTCACTTATAACAGTCGTTCTGGATTGATTAGTGTCTGATTCGCCGAAGAGGTTACTGACAATCAGGAATCCAAAGAAAATGCTAATAATAATACGTGCTGCTTTATTGAACTTTTGATACCTCCACATTAGGAATAGCCCTAGTGGGAAAAATAAGAGTAACGTAAGAACGGTAAACCATGTCTTTTCATAAAATTTCATTCTAAAACGCCTCCTAAAAATAGTTAATAATCACATATAAATTATAACTCTTTTTAAGAATTTACCCTTTAATTTAAAAGAATATACTATGAATTCGTTCGACAGAAAACATTGCTTTGGAGAATTTTTATTACAAAATATCTATCTTTAACTTCTATATTGAGTGTTTTATCGTTTTAAACTAATGATTGGCTGCATGTGGAATTTGTTTTCCAAATGAGACGTCTGTTTGTTATACTGACAAACGAGGTGTTCAAATGGAAAAATAATTTGGTTATTGATGCTTATTGTCGCGATTGTCGCGAGTTTCGTCCCGCTTGAGCCACTCGTGTTGTCGCTTCTCGTATTCGCGTTGTTTGTCTTCATCAGTGTGGCTCTGTTTCAGCGGTTCCAACGTGAGGACAATTGGTTTGACCGCGTCTCACCGCTCATCGGTGTCGGTGTCGGTATTGTCGCGTTCATCCTGTACGCCCTCGTATTCGTCGCCTGGTTCAACTCATCGAACGATGCTCAGGTTTGGCAGGTCATCCCGCAACTCATCTTTATGTATGTCGGGATTTACTTGTTCGTCGTGACGACGGCGAGCTTTATGGCAGGGGCGACTCGCCAAAACCATCACGGTTCTTTCGACCGGTGTTGATTTTTCACTGTATTTTTCTACGGGGCGATGCTTTTGCTCCCGCTCCAACCGGGGCTCTAAATTAGTAGTAGA
>NZ_NIJF01000075.1 GCF_003316765.1 Bacillus sp. P14.5
CAATCATCTAGCCCACGATGAACCTGTCCAAAACATGTTTTCAATTCGGCTACGGGTGGAATATACATCATTAGAAACAGAAAGGGGTGCAGCAACATGGCTAGAAAAGGTAAATTCGGTACACTCATCAAAGTCGCGACGGCGGTCGCACCGTTCGTCTACGATTACTATAAAAGAACAAAGCAAAAAAGCATCGACACCTAAAAAGTGAGCCAAGCGCCTCGGACGAAGTCCGATGCGTTTTTTCTGTCCCAAAACCAAATATGATATGATGATGGAACATTTTAGGGAATCGAGGCGACCATCATGCACGCGGTATGGGTACAATCTTTACGAATCAGCTTGAAATGGGCGTTGTTCATGAGCGGTCTGTTCCTGCTCGCCCTTGGATCGTCGATGATGATCACGGCCGACCTCGGCGTGTCAACGTGGGACGTGCTCCATCTCGGTCTCGCCCGCCATACTCCGATCTCCGTCGGGACGATCATCTTGCTCGTCGGTCTCTTGCTCGTCTTCTGCAAGTACATATTGGACCGGATTCGCCCCCAGTTCGGGACGCTCGTCAACGCTGTCTTCGTCGGCGTGTTCATGAACTTGATTCTCGAGCATCACTGGTTACCGCAGCTTGACGGTATCGCGCTCAATGTCGCCTGGCTCGTGCTCGGCATCTTCGTCATCGGGGATGGGTGCCGGGCTGTACGTCGCCATCGGCTACGGGGCAGGCCCACGGGACGGACTGACGCTCGCCTTGGCCTACCGGTTCAACACCTCGGTCCGCATGATGCGGACGTGGATGGAACTGTCAGCATGTCTCATCGGCTGGGTGCTCGGTGGACCGGTCTTCTTTGGCACGGTGCTGTCCATCTTCTTAATCGGCCCGTTCTTCCAGTTTTGGCTCGAACAGTTCCGTCGGCTCGTCTCGGTCATCGACCGGTCCAAAGTCGACCCGGCATAATAAAAGAGAGGAAACCGGATGTCTGCGTCCGGTCTCCTCTCTTTTCGTTATGGGATGAGCACGATTTTCCCGAATTTGCCGCGTTGTTTAAAATACGTCTGCGCGTCACGTGCTTCAATGAGCGGGAACGTCCGGTCGACGATTGGTCGAATCTGTCCCGCTTTAATCGCCTCGAGCATCGATTGGAACTCGGCCCGTGTGCCGAGTACCGATCCATACATGGTGATGTGTTTCAAATACATCGTCCGGAAATCAAGCTGTGTCTGTTGTCCGCCGGCCGAACCGGAAATGCAAAACTTGCCGCCATTTTTCAATACCTCGAGCGACGTCGCGAACAAAGCGTCACCGACGACGTCGAGCACGGCATCGACCGGTCCCCCGTTCGCTTCGATAATCTCGGCGGCGAGCGTCTCGGATCGATACGAAAAGACACGGCTCGCCCCGAGCTCTTTCAGTTTCGCTTCATCTTTCA
>NZ_NIJF01000072.1 GCF_003316765.1 Bacillus sp. P14.5
CTTTTGTATAGAATTTAGACATTCTTTACATGTCAGGGAGTATTGACCAGAAGCCCCAGCCTCGGCTGGGAGACAAACCGGAGTTTGTTCTTTTGAAATGTGCCTCGAAAAGGGAAGTCGTTGATAGAAAAGGGAAAGTAGTTGATAGGAACGCGAAACTCGTTGATAGAACCATAAAACTTGTCGATAGCACCGCAATTATCGTTGATAGAGACACTAAACTCGTTGATAGAAGAAAACACCATGCACACACATGACATGGGGGAAACAGCCAGAAGCCCAGCCAAAGCTGGGGACAAACCGGAGTTTGTTCTTTTGGAAAGTACCCGAAAATGGAATTCGTTGATAGAAAGGGGAAGGTCGTTGATAGGAGTACCAAACTCGTTGATAGAAACATAAAAGTCGTCGATAGAACTGTGATTTTCGTTGATAGAAACACTAAACTCGTTGATAGGTGAAAATATCGATGCACACACATGACATGGGGGAAACAGCCAGAAGCCCAGCCAAGGCTGGGGACAAACCAAGTTTGTTGTTTTGAAATGTGCCTCGAAAAGGGGAAGTCGTTGATACGGACGCGCGAAACTCGTTGATAGAACCATAAAAGTCGTCGATAGTACCGCGATTTTCGTTGATAGAAACACAAAACTCTTTGATTGCCCCCTCATCGAGAAAGGCCCGCAGCAATAATTAGTACAAAGCGCGGCAAAACAATATAAATCCCGCATCATCATGTATAGTTAAAGCATGAAATCAAACATCAGGAGAGTAAACGTGCGAACAATATTACCAAGGGGGAAATAGGATGCGAAGGATTATTTTAACGACCGAAAGCGGTGCCGACTTACCGGAGGATTTAGCTCAAAAGTACAATGTGCAGGTAGTTCCCATGCACATCATTATGGACGGGAAGGATTATTTATGACGGTACTTTACCGGTCCAGGAGATCTATGACTATTATGGGCGCACAAAAARRATACCTTCCACGACCTCAACGAATGCTCATGAGTATGAAGAGCTATTTTCGAAAAATTAGAAAAGATTCTCCAGACAGCATCATTGTTCATGTCGGATAT
>NZ_NIJF01000103.1 GCF_003316765.1 Bacillus sp. P14.5
AGCGAAACTCGGAATACTTTCTTCTTTCTTCTAATACTTTATCTAGTTTTGAGAGAACGATGTTCTTTCAATTAAATATGTCTGGTGATTAAGGCGAAGAGGTCACACCCGTTCCCATGCCGAACACGGAAGTTAAGCTCTTCAGCGCCGATGGTAGTTGGGGGATCTCCCCCTGTGAGAGTAGGACGTCGCCAGGCAAACCAAAGAGTACCCGAGGGGTGCTCTTTTTTGTGTTACAAAAGAAAAGGAGAGACTGCTCTTCCCTTTCGCAAATTGATAAGACGCAGGAGCGAGGATGGGGAGGAGCAAGAAGGTCGAGGACGAGAGGGAGAGAACACCGGAGTGGGCTCTGCCCATGAGGATGCGAACGAGCGAAGCGGACGAAGAGATTCGCAGCTCATCGCCGTCCTCGCCTTCAGTGCCGATGGTAGTTGGGGCCTCCCCCTGTGAGAGTAGGACGTCGCCAGGCAATTCAAAGAGTACCCGAAGTGGTGCTCTTTTGTATTGAAAAGAAAATAGAGGAGATCCTCTTCCTTTCCGCAACTCAATAKGACGCAGGAGCGAGGAAGGGGAGGAGCAAGAAGGTCGAGGAAGAGAGGGAGAGAGCAACCGGAATGGGGCTCTGCCCATGAGGATGCGAACGAGCGAAGCGGACGAAGAGATTCGCCGCTCATCGCCGTCCTCGCCTTCAGCGCCGATGGTAGTTGGGGACTCCCCCTGTGAGAATAGGACGTCGCCAGGCAATCAGAGAGTACCCGGAGTGGTGCTYTTTTTGTATTCCAAAGAAAAGGGGGAGATCCCCCAAAGTACGTAGGAGCGAGGATGGGGTGGAGCAAAAAGGTCAAGGAAGAACAGCCCGCATAGAAAATCCCAGGTATGAAGAAATTATTGGAGAGTGTGAAATATGAGTGAGTTAGTTTCCTTAATAGAGAAACTTACAATAAATAAAAGTATTTCTCCTTTTAATTTATAGAATTTTCAGCGGCTGCTATTCATGGAGTATATATACGGGCATTTACTGAGTAAGGATTAGAGATAATGGTACCTCTAATCCTTAAGGCTGAGGTTGAGTTGCAAGGCGAAAATAATATCCCCGCCTAAACGTTACAAACAGCGAGCGAATCATCATAAATGATGAGAAGTCTGCCGGGTATGGTTTCTTCAGAATTAAATCA
>NZ_NIJF01000025.1 GCF_003316765.1 Bacillus sp. P14.5
ACAGCATCAAACCTACAAACCTCTACCTTTGATGCTGTTTAAACCTCATTTATACTGCATCAAATCCACAAACCCCTATACTTGATGCTGTTTAAACCTTACTTATACAGCATCAAACCCACAAACCCCTACCATTGATGCCATTTAAACCTCACTTATACAGCATCAAGTTCACAAATCACTACAGTTGATGCCGTTTAAACCTCATTTATACAGCATCAAATCCACACCCCCCCTATACTTGATGCTGCTTAAACCCCGGTTATACACCATCAAACCTACAAACCTCTACCGTTGATGCCGTTTAAACCCCTTTTAGGAACGGAGGAACTATATCTCACGCCCAAAACAAAAGACAGGAACAAGATGGCTTCCCCTTGTCCCTGCCTTTTAAAAGCCGGCTTCCTTAAAAACCCGAAAACCCTCACCTCCAAATTTCTTTAGAAACATCCACAATATACTTCAGCTTCGCCCACTGCTCTTCCTCAGTCAAAATATTTCCATGATGCGTGGAAGCAAAGCCGCATTGCGGGCTTATACATAACTGTTCCAACGGCACAAATTGGGTGGCTTCTTCCACTCGCGCCTTGATATTTTCCTTATCTTCCAAGGTACCATGCTTGGAAGTGAATACGCCCAGCACAACCTGAGGGCCGCCATTCGGGATATGCTCCAGCGGCTGGAAATCTCCGGAACGGTCATCGTCATATTCCAAGAAGAATCCGTTCACTTTTTCTTTTGCGAACAGGGTAGGAGCGATTTTAGCGTAGCTGCCTTCGAACGCCCATTTAGAGCGGTAATTGCCCCTGCAGAGATGGGTGGTGATTGTCAGGTCTTCCGGTTTATCCTCCAATACGCTGTTCACCACATGCAGCGCTAAATCGATCAGCTCCTCACGGGAATGGCCGCTGTCATTGAATGGAATTTCAGGAGCATTCAGGCCCGCAATATAAACATCGTCAAACTGCAAATAGCGGCAGCCTGCAGCATAAAAGGCTTGGACGGCATCACGGTATGTCTGGATCACATCTTTCGTATATTCTTCAATATCCGGATAAATGTCAAGATTACGGATGCCGGCATTGAACAACTGGTTCGGACTCGGGATCGTCTGCTTGGCAACTGCCCGGTCTCCGACGATTTCCTTGAATTCAACAAAATCCTTTATATGCGGGTGATCCCCGTTAAAAGAAATTTTTCCGGTGACACGAACGTCGTATCTTTCCGTTTCCTCGCCTTTAAACTGGAAGCCATGCTCGGGAACATATCCCTCCACTCCGTTCAGATGCTCAAGGAAATCAGTGTGCCAGAACCTGCGGCGGAACTCCCCGTCTGTTACGGCTTTCAAGCCCACTTCAATCTGCTTATCTACAATTCTTTTGATCTCTTCTGTTTCAATAGCGTGAAGTTCTTCAGCAGAAAGAGTTCCGTCTTGAAACTCCCTCCTCGCGCGGTGAATCCTGTCCGGGCGCAGCAGGCTCCCTACGTGATCGGCTCTGAATGGTGCTCTAATCAATGTTTTTGTCATATAAATCCCATCCTTTTCATTTTTTCCGGTACATCCGGTTTTCCATCATCTCAGCCGGTGCTGTTATGTAACACAAAAACCCCCTCTTCTCAAAAATAAGAAGAGGGGGCAATAAACGAATTTAAAAGACCTTCTCTTCTTATCTGCTAGCATTACGCTACTGGAATTGGCACAGTACTATTGAAAGTCCGCTGCCGAGGTATCAAAGGGCCAGTCCCTCCACCTCTCTGGATAAGAAAAAATTGGTTGCTATTAAGTTATTAGCCTTACTATAATCCCCGATATATAAATTGTCAACTGTGAATATTTAAAATTTACTGATTGTTCTGAGGAAAAATTATATATCTTCCCCCTCAATTGAGATTTCCTGCTAGTGAACTCTCCCAATTTTCAGGGTGGCATCGGCAGCAAACATGGGTTGCCATGTTCTTAATTCAAATGGCTGTTTTTGCAAATATTTTTGCTCTCGGATATCTCTCTCTAATCGGAGGGATCAGGTCTTTCCTTTTTTGCTTAACAGACTATTTTAAGTGAATGTTGGCGTTATCTTACGAAATTCATATTAAACCATTCAAATACAGACGTGGGTCCACTACTATTTTTATTTAAATAATATGACCTGCCAACTTGAAGGATTGAAAATCGTTACACTTAATCTGAGCCTCTTTCAATGAAGGCAAGGGACTCATTGTACTGCAGCTATATCCATTAAGCATTCTAAAAATCTTGCAAATTTCCTTTACAGCCGTTATCTGTAATGCGCCTGTTAATCCAATTCACCCTTTTATTCCTATTCATATTTTTACTGTACTTCAATAGACAATGATTGAAAGTAATTATCTTTGGCATACTTGATAATACTGTTGAATTCGGCAGCACATTCAGCGTTGATTCTTAACTAGTGTTTTTACGCCTGACACACCGTTAGTTCATTTAAAATACCCAGAAACTTCATTGTAATTTCACATATACAATTTAAGATTATTCTTGGGTAGTCTGAGATCAGCATTTTATTGCTCATATTATTTAACGCTTACATGGGAGATGATACCTCAAAGTGAATAGGAATAAATATATTGGTATTTCGGCTCTTTCTCTCTTATTTATCCTTTTCTTGACCAAACCTGACAGCGCTACAAGTGAAGGTCAATTGCAGGCTTTGATTGATCAAGCCTCTGCTGGGAGTGCAGTTACATTATTAGACCATACCTACGAGGATGAAATCATTATCACAAAGCCCATAACATTAATAGGATCGGAGTATACGGTAATTCGCTCCTGCTCTAATCAGCCTCTGCTACAAGTCCAAGCTGATGATGTTAAATTACAAAACATCCAACTTGAACATTGCAAGGACGATAATTCAACAATAGGACCGCAGGGTCAATCCGGTGCCGGCCATGAACATGACAACCATGAGCAGGAAGAGACTGAAATTGGAGGGCCCTCCATATACCTGTCGGGCAGTAACATCACTCTGGATAATATTCAGATTAACAGCAGAAGCACTGGCATTAGGCTGGACGGCGTCACCAATTCTGTTATTAAAGGTGGTAAGATCACCACAAATGGAGCGGGTCATGCGATTGATGTCTGGGATTCGACAGAAAATGTCATCCAAGGCGTAGAAATCAATCATGTGCTGGACGGTATCTACATGGAACGAGGGAGCAAGAACAAGATTCTGCAAAACAATATCCAGTCAGCTAGGTATGGGCTTCATCTGATGTATTCCGATGAAGTGGTCGTTCAGTCTAATCTTTCTCATCTAAACTTCACTGGAGCAATGGTTATGACGACCAATAACGCCCAAGTAATCGATAACACTTTCAGTTTCAACAATTCCAATGTCCATTCCCAGGGCCTTCTATTATTTGATGCTGATGACACGATTGTACGGAACAATACCATTACTCAAAATCGAGTGGGTATCTTCATGGAATCTGCAGAAGGCAATGAAGTAATGGACAACCTTATTACAAGCAATTTCATTGGAGTTCAATTCAACAAAACCAATCTAAATACCGTCACGAATAACAGCTTCATTGGAAATGTGAACGAACTTCAAGCTGTTGATAGTATCAAGAACAACGTAGACCATAATTATTGGGATGCCTCAATGAAACTTCAACAAGGAAATGAAGGAACCAGCATATTTCCTTACGCTGCGGAACCGCTTTACTTACTGTTAACCGAGGACACCCCTGCTTATCAGTTATTCTTCGATTCACCCGGCATCACAGTATTAAAGGCGTTATTCAAAGTGCCGGCAGAGAATGTGATGCAGGACGAAAACCCATTAATGACTCCGCCTGTCCAACCTGATGGAGATGGTTTCAACTTGTTACCTTTCATCCTAAAAGTATTCATCGGGCTCGGTTTTACCATAATAGGCATTAAGTTATTTAACACTAGGAGGAAATATAAATGAAGAAAATCATCGTTTTATTAGCAGCGGCTATGTTCATAGCAGGCTGCGGAAACAATGCGATCGACCCTGTTGCGATCGATGAGTCAACGGATACATGTGCGGTTTGCAATATGCAAGTAATGAACAGCCAGTTTGCCACTGAAATCATTTTGACTAATGACAAAGCACTTAAGTTTGATGATGTTGGATGTATGTATGACTGGATGGATGAGAATGGAACAGAAGATATGGCTGCCCACTTCGTAAGAGATTTCCATACTGATGACTGGATTGAGGGAGAACAAGCAACGTATGTATACAACGAATCCGTCAAAACACCTATGAGTTATAATATTATCTCTTTCCAGGAAAAAGAGGACGCAGAACAATTTGTCGAAGAAAACAATGGCGACCTTTTGACCTATGATGACCTGCAGACTCATGAATGGAAAATGAATAGAGAAATGAAGGACCATCATCACGGACATGATCATGAAGAAACTGAGGGTGACGATGGACATAATCACGATGATACTGAAGAAGAAATGGACCATTCCGAAAATGGCGACCATGATAGCTCAGACCATTAATGTTAGGAACAAAAGCGCAAGTGCCCCGACCCTTCCCGAGTTTATTCTCTTGGGACATTTGACTCCCATGGGCTGAGTTCGATTCGGTGGGTACGAACCTCGGAGGCTGAAGCTCGACGTGGATAACTTAGTTAAAGTTTTCCTCCAGGATGGATGTTAGAAACACCTTAATAATAATCAAGGGACGGCTGTATACCCAATCAATACACCGTCCTATTAAATTTTTGTAAGGGGGCTTAGGATGAAAACAGCATTTTTAACAGAGTGGCGGACGACATTAAGACAGCCCTCTTCCTATACCTTTGTTATTTTGTGGACGTCGGTCATAAGTCTGCTGTTTTTGTTAAATAGAGGCTTGCCGCAATTCGAAGGCTATACCAATATGTTAGGCACGATCATTAATCTCCTATTATATCTTTTACCTTTATTCATGCTGATCATTGGCTCTCTTTCTATTACAAATGAAGTGGAAAGCGGACAATGGGCCATCATCAGTACTTACCCAATATCAGCCATTCGTTATATCAGCGGAAAATTTCTCGGCCAGCTTGTGGCTCAGATTGCCATATTCACCTTAAGCTTCGGAATCAGCATTTTAATAAGCACAGTTTTGCAGTTCTCTGTCTCTTTGAAATGGATCATCCTTATTTATCTATTTTCTATATTTCTGCAAAGCTTCTTTCTCGGGTTGGGAATATTATTGGGCTCTTTCGCTTCTACGCGCTGGCAGGCTTTGATGGGGTCGGTGACCGTCTGGTTCATTCTCATTATGATGTGGGCAAGCCTGTTAATAGCTATTCTGCAATTTATCCCTTACCCGCTGATACCGAATATATTGGCACTTTCATTACTTCTTAACCCCGCCGAGCTTCTGCGTGTCTTTTTCGTTGTTCAATTCGGCGGCGGAGCAGTTTTTGGCCAGGAATTCGATACGGTGATCTCATTATTAGAACTGCCTGTTTCCTTTCCGCTGCTTGGTACCTATTCCTTTTTGTTTATAGCCGCAGTGCTTGGAGCAGCCGGATGGAAACTCGAAAGGAGGAAGATGAATTGAGTCTATTGAAAGTAGCAGAAGTGTCAAAGGTCTATCAAAATAAAGAAGCTCTTCTTCCTCTATCCTTTACAGCAGAACCAGGACAGTGTGTGGTGTTGTGCGGGGGAAACGGAGCTGGAAAAAGTACATTAATACAAATACTGGCTGCCCTGTCAAAGCCAACTGCCGGCCATGTGGTTCTGGACGGGATCGAAATGGAGAAAAGCCGGGGGAACTATGTGAACCGAATTGGCTATATGCCTGACAGTTTCCCTGCACAACAGCTGATGTCTGTTGGGGAAATGCTTCACTTTTACGCCTCTTACCGTCCTGATGCTTCCAAGACACAAGTGGAAGAGATTTTGTCACGCATAGGACTCATTGAAAAAAAGATGAATTGATTAAAAATCTTTCTAAAGGTATGCGCCAGCGGCTCTTGTTCGGCCAAGCTCTCTTGGGTAATCCCCTTTTATTATTAATGGATGAGCCGACAAATGGCCTGGATCCTTATTGGATCAATGAATTCATAAATATCGTTAATGAAGTAAAAAAATCAGGAACAACCATCATTCTGTCTACCCACATGATGGATGTCGCAGCTGAGGTTGGAGACATCATTTATTTCATGAAGGAAGGCAGAATTGTGCATGAGTTTCTTCATGAGACTGACAAGGAAAAACAACCCTTCAGCTTTTAAAACTGCATCGAAGCGTATGAAGGCTGAGATTTTTGCCTGGTTCACATTCACCTATTGATTCACAAAATTGAAGTGGACGATCCGATCTAGTATCAGTACAAAGGCTGCTCTAAGAAACTAGAGCTGATTTTCCTTTATTATAAAGCTGTTTCGCATAAATTGCTGCTACCGAAAAAGTTCCAGCAGCCGGACTCTCTCCCTGGTTAACCTCACAAAAAACCCCTGAAGTGCAGCTGTCCAATAAGAGCAGCACTTCAGGGGTTTACTCCAATATTAAATTTTAAGCTCCCACCGTCTCAAATTTACTTGAATTCCTTCTCTCTTTCCTCGGCTTTTCATACTCTGTCATCGTCCACCCGGTGATACCGTAGAAAAGAGAAACCAGCGGTGTGATGAGTGCAAGGAAACAGAACGGAAGGTACGTCAGGGTTGCGACTCCAAGGACGCCGGCTGTGTAAATACCGCTTCCCGTCCATGGAACAAGGGCACCACCCTGTGTTCCGGTATCCTCCAATATCCTTGAGAGATTTTCAGGCTTTAAATTCAGCCTCTCGAAAATCGGTTTCATTAATGTACCGCCCATCACTGTTGAAAAGTAAATCGCGCCCCCAATGGCAAGGGTGAAATAACTTACAATAATTGTAACAAACACAAGAACTCCCGTATGCTGAATTTTGTCAGCAAACGAAGCAATCAATGCTTCCAGCACTTTGGAATCAGCAAGCATACCTCCAAGCCCAAGGGCAAACAGGAATAATGCAACAAGGGCCAGCATACTTGTCAATCCTCCGCGCTGCAGTAAACTATCCACGACTTCAATCCCGGATTCCACAGCATAGCCGTTATAGAAAATTCCAATCGTCTCTCCAAATCCAAACCCCTGGTACAAAACCGCAACCAGGCCCCCGGCCGCTGAAGCAAGGAAGATAGAAGGGATTGCAGGTTTTTTTAACATCAATAATGTCACTAGAACGGCAATCGGAACCATTGGAACCAAACCAAGGTTAAACGTTTCAGCTAAATAAGAAGTCAGTGCAGCTACACTTTGTTCCTCCGCAGAACCGGCATTGTACTGCAAACCAATTACGGTGAATATGATGGCTGAGATCACATAAGCGGGCACCGTCGTCCACAGCATATGTTTAATATGGGAGAATAATTCTCCTCCTGTCACGGTCGGAGCCAAATTGGTCGAATCGGAAAGAGGAGACATTTTATCCCCAAAGTAGGCTCCACTGATGATGGCCCCTGCCGTTAAGCCGGCGGGTACGCCCAGACTAGCTCCAACCCCCATCATGGCAATCCCCGCCGTTCCGATTGTTCCCCAGGAAGTACCTGTGGCCAATGCCACAAGAGAACAGAAAAGCAGTGTCGTCACTAAAAAGTATTTAGGCGAAACGGATTCAATTCCATAATAAATCAAGGTAGGCACGGTTCCCGAAGCAATCCATGCACCTATTAAAATCCCGACGGTCAATAGAATCAAGCCCGGCTGCAAAGCCCTGCTCATCGACCTTATCATCGATTTTTCCACTTGTTTATAACTGAATCCCAATTTCATCATAAAAGGAATCAGCACAAGCATACTAATAAACATCAGAATTTGAATAGGTGCATCGAAAACAAGGATTCCGACCGAAATGATCGCAATCGCTGAGATCAACATGAACATTGCGTACATGAAAGATGGTGTTTTAATATTATCGGTGTCCAACCAACCACTCCTTTTTTTATAAGTATAATAACCTTGGTACTCGTTCAATAAACAAAATGAAATTGAAATGTTGGTATGTTCCTTAGAGGGAATTGGAAGGGATTATGAGGTGCCTCCGTAATACCAAGCTGCCATAAGTTATATAAATATAGTACTATAGATTGAATTGTTAGTAAATTTCGATAAAACACGATATCAAGTGCCATACAACGATATGGTTATATTGACAGCGCTTTCAGTGTAATAATACACAGCCATGCTCCCATTTCCTGTTTTATGATAGTCCATTCTTTTTTCAAACCAGAAAATCCTGGATAAAATAGAAAGCCAGGTTCATCCCCCCAAAAAACGTTAAAACAGAACAGCGCAGCCCTACTCAAAGTGCCTGACTACTGTTACTCTAAGAGAACCTTCCCAACTAAACTCCAGCAACTCTGAATCTATAAAAGCTTCACATCTATTTTCCCGATTTCAACGCTCATCCTTTACCTAAAAAACATCTTTCCTCTCCTCGCGTAATACGTTAAACTAATGAGAAATAATTCCAGGAAAGCCGTGATGATATGAGCCTGCGTATACAAGTCCCCTTTTTCTTTTTGGCCTAATTTTGTTTAGTTATGGGATAGCCGTGGCCATCAAAGTTCAATATCTGGGCGTCCACCCCTGGGATGTGCTGAATCTGGCACTCTTTGAAAGATGGGGTCTCACCATTGGTACTTGGAGTGTCCTGGTCGGCCTTGCTCTTGTTCTGGTTTCATTGGTGATTGACCGCCGGTACATCAATGTCGGTACTTTTTTTAACGCTCTGATGGTCGGTCCGATGGTAGATATGTTTCTATGGTTGGATATTCTTCCCCAGCCCTCTAACCTGCCGTTGGATATTCTGACACTGATTACCGGGATTGTCATTATGGGGATTGGCGGAGGAATGTATAATTCTTCGCGGATAGGCGCGGGGCCAAGGGACGGTTTCATGCTTTCCATTTCAGATAAGCTTGGATACTCCATAAGCAAGGTCCGCATAGTTGTCGAGAGCACAGCCCTCCTCGTCGCTCTTTTGCTCGGCGGACCCGTCTTCATTTTCACATTTGTTTTCACCTTCATCCAAAGCCCCATTTTTCAGTTGTCTTATAAAATATGTACAAGATGGATCGAGGCACTTTCTCGCATTGCTAAAAAGGATAAATTGTATGCAGGAGAGTTTCCGGTAGAACAGAGGGACAGGCGCTTGCCTTGACTGCGGCCAAATAAGGGGCGTAGTATTTGTTGAAATTACAGCACTGCAATTCTGGCATATTATTTGGTTTTTCTTTATTATCGTTAGTGATCAGCCTTTTTGGCATTTTGTGCATGTTCGCATATATCCCCCTCCCTTTTTTAAATTGGCACTTTTCGTAACGTTGCTATTGATACTGATTCCGAAAAAACCAACTATATATCACCTTAATAACCTGGTAATCTTGAAAAGAGCTGCTTTTCACGATTAGAGAGAAATCCCTTAGTATCCGGGGGAAAATCCGGCTCCTGGGATTTTTCCTATACAATATATGCGAAAACAACCTTTAAATAGAGTATCTAATTATTCACAAGTTCAAGCGGTCCACTCAAGAAAAATATTCATATTAATAGGGCTTACCCTATTATGGGGCAGCGTCAGGGACGATAAGGAATTTCAAATTAAAAAGCCCAGCTTCTCTACAAATCAAATAAGAGAAATTGAGCTTTTCAGTTACTTCACTTATTTAATGAATTCATCAACTGGAAGAAGTACTCAGGTTTATGAGACTTGTTTAGGTTATACCATGAATCTAATGCTTCTGGTGCAAATACATCTAATTTTTTCAGTACTTCCATCGCAAGTTCCAGAGGAGCTATTCCTGATGCAGTAACTAAATTCTCATGAGATACAGCAGATGCCACCTCATAGAACTTTTCTCCTTTATAGTTAGGACATATCATCTTAGTGTATTCTAAGTTATTACTTGTATGCTTTCTGGTGTCTAAGTATCCCATATTCGCAAGGGCATCAACTGCACCGCAAATTGCAGCCACAAGCGTGCCATGTTTTAAAGCACCGCCTGTTTTTTCCAAGACAGGTTGATGAATTTCTTCACTCCAAGTAGTCCCTCCCGGTAAAATTAAAAGATCTTCACTCTCAAGAGTACATTCATCAAGAGAAATATCTGGTTTTATGCTCAGTCCTCCCATAGTCGTTATAATTTCTTTAGCAGCTCCTACTGTAATTACTTTTAAAGGTGCTAAATCTTTTTTGAAATATCTTCCTGAGTTTAGTTCAGCAATTAAATATCCATATTCCCAGTCCGACATTGTATTAAAAACATAGAGAAAAGCTTTTTTTGTCTGCATCCATTAACACTCCATTCACCATTTATATAGCTAGTATAAAACAACTTCCCTGACAGTTAGCGTCAGGGAAGTTATCATACTTGATGAAATTCGATTAATTCGGACAGAACTTCAATAAGTCTTTTCTTAAGACTTACTGGCTCAATCACTTTAATAGATTTGTTGAATGGTAAAAGTAAATAAGGTACATATGTATGTATCACGTCTTTATCGAGAAGGAATACTGCTTGAGTTGAAGTCTGTTCTTGAAGATAATGTCCTAAAAACCAATGTTGGCAAATATCAGCCAATACACTTTTATCCCCATGAATAACCAAGGAAATAATCCCTTCCTTATCTTCTATAGTTGGAAGAAGATTTTTCGTAAAAAAGTCACGTGCTGAAAAATTTTCCGGCCGGTTAAACTTATCTTCGGTCAGCATTAGACGTTCAATTCGATCTACTCTAAAACTGCGGATATCATTCCTAAGATGACAAAATCCAATCACATACCACTTATTATTCCAATAGATGATTCTGTACGGATCGACCAATCTATCATTTAATTGCTTTTCGCCACTTTTTTGATAAAAAATCTTTACTGAGAACCCTTCAGCTACGGCCTGCTCCAACTCCTTCAAAAAAGGTTCTATAGAGAGTGAACTTACTCGACTTATTACTTCAAGGCTGGTTAAATGTTGGTTTATCTTTGTTTCCTGCTCTTGATTTGAATGTTTGCTTAGCTTTGAAATAGCCCTATTTAATGCTTCTCCTCCATAATATCCGGCTTCTTCCGCAAAAACAGCAGCATGATAAAGTGAAGTTTGCTCCTCAGAATCAAAAAAAAGAGGCGCCTCAATAAAATTGTTCAATAAACTGTATCCACCGTTATGACCCGGTTCTGAAATAATCGGTACACCACTTGTTGAAATGGTATCAATATAACGATACACAGTCCTAATATTCATCTCTAACTTTTCTGAAATTTGTTGTGCAGTAACTTTTTCACCTGAACGAAGCATCCATATAATCGCTAACATATTGTCAATTTTAGGCATATAATTCCACCTCTATTTCCCTCTCTCTATATAACTAACAACCATCTTACACTGCCAATTATTTCAAATATCTTAATATTGAGCAATCCCCTTATTCAGTTACTTTCAACCGCACTAAACATAACCTGTCAATTCACCTTAAAGTCATTTGATCTGCTACACAGAATAATCCGTTTGATCATAGGGAGAAAATGTATATTTATAACCGCATTTGCAGGTGAAAATGCACTCCCTTTTGCAAGCGGTTTTGAAGTGTAATACGAATGCGAAATTAATCACTCAAAAAAAGGCGCTGCGGATATTAATCGCAGTGCCTCTTTTTGATGTGTTATTCAATTAAAGCCCCCGTTTGTTGAAGATGGACTAAAGATTAATCACTCGCCATTCACAAACTTCTGTCATACCAATTTTCTTATATACACTTCTGGCTGCGGGATTATTATAAAATAGATATGGATATTTACCTTCTTCTAGTAACATTTGAAATAACCCTATTAAAACCTCTGTACCGTAACCCTTGTTTCTAAAATGTGGATTTGTAACCACTCCAATAATAATGGCACTATTTATGTCTTCCGCAATTGTTGCACAAGAGGAGACCATTTCACCATTAATATCTAAATACACTGTTCTGTCACTACTCTCTTTTAACCTCTTATATTCAATTTGAACATAGTCTTCCTTTTCTTTAGGAAGGCTTTGCGTAAATTCATTGGTAGATAGCAATAAGTCATACTGCATACCTATTTCATCTTCCGTTTGGATAACTTTTAACGGATTTTTAAGTTTTCTTGGTGTAGAAATATTTTTCACTACACCTAAATAGGATAATGTATCAGCTTTTGCATCAACATAAGGCAAGAATTTTTTCATTAGGGAGCTAGGTCCACTTAACTTTGTATAATCTAAATCCCTTAGCAGTTCCTTGTAAATACTGATGTCTCTATCCCACTGAGAAAAATAAGAAATGTTGTTATAGTTATTGATAAGTATAGATACTAACAAGTTATCTTGATATTCACCAAATATTTTAAAATTACCCTCATAATTATTCTTTTTCATACCATCAATTAAAAAATGATAATGAACAACATCCTCACCAAATAATTTAATAACATCTTGGTGATTAGCAGCAGTCAGCTTTTTTAATTGCAATTCCCATCCCCCCGTAAAACACTTTTTCAATTCTTCTTTTGATTAGACGAAATCCCAATAATTTTAGGTTCAACTTATTCAGTTAACCTGCCCGTTACTGGAACAAAGGGCGACTGCTTATTCAGCCAACGCCACCATTACTTGATAAAAGAAGCATTAGAACTCATCATAATATTTCTTTGGGTTAACAATATTATTTGCAACAAAAAACTCCGCCTGGCTCTTAAACATATTTATGTAGGACTCTTTGTCCATAGCAATCTCTACTAACTCATCAACGCTACCTTCAACACTAACTGTATCTAAGTTCAAATCTACCAGAACAGTCATATAGGTTTTATCATTGTATGAAACGGTCCCTGTCACTTGTTTTTTTGCCAAATCAACCACAGGAAAATTGTGAGTTACACCTGTTGATTTGAATAAAGTGTATCCGACATTTGATTTAATGTTATTTTTCTTCACATTTAATACCCACCTGATAATGTTATTTTATAAAAATTTTATTATTTTCTGAGCTTATGGACCTCATTTTCACTTAACGACCATAAATTCCCTCTTCTGTTAATCTGCCCGTTAGCCCAAGATGGTTAAATCTGTTGACGTAAACGAAGGGAGGTGGCTGCTTGTTTAGCATTGCCTCCTTTACTTAAATAGTTGACAAGAACTATCTTCCCAAATAAGCGGGGTAAATTTATCGAATATAATCCCTTCAAGCTTTGTTTTAGCTAATAAATCAGTAGCGTCTTCCTTTGCAAAGAAAAGGCCGGAAACCTCATCAAAGTAGCAGGTAAACACAAAGTCGCCGTTCTCGTCTGTGATAGTTACTGGCCCAGAGGAGGAAGATAGTCTTATTTTGATGTCAGTGTCTATTTCACTTAGTGCATAAGTTTCTTTTTCACCGTGTAATGTCAAATAGTACAGGTGATTGGCTCCTTTGCAGGCTAGTATTGTTATAATGTCGTCTATTATTAATACAGAAAATTCATCTTCCATAGGATAATATGTCTGGTTATCTAATACGCTTTCCAGGCGTATAGACAGATCATTTCTTCGATAAATTTCTCTAGCTGCACCGCTAAATAAACTTGCAATTACAGCCTTAGACATTTCACCTAAACTTATAAAACAAACCTCATTCTTAATGTATCCCAAGATAGAGGAGTACCATATGTAAGAATGTCACCTTTAATAGGATAATACTGGTGTGGGCTGTCACTTTTATCAGATTCCCAGTCATCTGGAATCTTGATAAAAGGAAAGAATATTTTCGCTGCAAATGTATATCCTTTTGGCAATTTACTTAACAAAGGGTCTATTTCAGGACTTTTTATCCTTGGGTAGAAAAACTCCATTTTGTTTATAACCACGTTTTCATCCTCCTACCAGTTATATTTAATACTCACTCCTACTGGGTAACTTTCTCAAGGATTTCCTGAGGGAATGCTTATTCCACATCCTCTATTATAAATTATACGAATACCTAAGTTTCAGTTTATTCCAAGAATCCTGCTCCAATAATTGAAGAAGGGCAATACTTGGACTTTGAAATAGTAATGGTTGTCCATATGAGAATAAAAATTAATAATTATTTACACGTTACACAAATTAAGTTATTTTTGTCATCAATTTTCCAGTAGTACTCATTAATGTTTATTTTCTTAGAGCAATTAGCACATTTACTCGGCCAACCGAAATAGCGGAAATTAGCCAAATCCGTAAGGTCAATGGACCATCCTGCTAAAGCTGTTTATTCCTCATTACTTAATTTAAGTTCACTTGCAATGTCATCCTCAAGTAAGCCTTCATGAAACTCATCAACAGTCTTATCGAAAATCTTCAATGCTTTTTCTTCACTCAGATTCTTATAAAAAACCTGATATAAAAGGTCATTTTTCATACTTTACCATCCTAAAAGACAAAGAATTCACTGACACTTGTCAAGATTAGTTGTTATGGATTAAATGGTTCACTAAAGATTATTTTTGCAGTTATTGGTTGTTCTTTTTAAGAGTAGCAAGGAATCCTTCTCATTCTCTAGTACAACAATATACAAATACCAATTATTTCAAAACATCTATATTATAGCAATGCTATCATTTAATTTACTGGCCCTTTAACAAAACAAGGGTATATTATGGATTTTTCAATATTGTTAATCCCTTTGTGTCATTTAACAGGGGAGGCACTACATTTTTCTCAAAAAAAGACACAATAGCCCTGATTGGTAAATGTAAAATACAGTATTGCCACGACTTTTGTGTCAATCATCACTATTTCTACTTTCTGCTATCTCAATTTAAATGGGTATTTGTTATTCGAGGATGAGTAAAACCCCGTCCTTAATATAGAACGGGGCAAAACACTTTATTATCAAGAAAATCCTTAAATCATAAAATTGATAACAAACATTTAAGGAAGGATCCTGCTGTTAATACCATCAACTAAGAAGGTTGGGCATCAGAAACGAGGAAGCCTGGAAAGTAGCTAATTCCCGTAAGGGATATTGGAGGATTTCCAGAAGTGAAGCGTTACAGAAAGCAATTAAAATAAAAACGCTCAACAAATGGGGTCTTAAAGACCACAATTTCTATAAAAGCGTTGATACTTAAGTTATAGAACAGCAGTATACGGAACCGTACTACGGTGGTGAGAGAGGTCGGCTAATCAATTAATGATTAGCCCCCTACTCGATTACTCATATTGAGAAGGATCAATAAAGAAGGAGTATGCCAGGTAAATGACCATACAAACAGCCGTGACAAGAAAGCCCCAACCCAGGATGATTTGGTCAGTGACCAGGTAATTGTTACATAAAGGTTCTGGAGTTTTAATGTATAACCAGCCCCCTGCAATAAACAAGATGGTAAAAATGATGACCACTATATTTTTACCGGCAGTATTGAGCTTTTTCCAACTGTTGCGCAGAGGGAGTCCTGCCAGGAAAGGCAGGCTGATAAATTTAAATATTTCTACTGACATAACCGTTAATGCTTCATCCATTGTTCGCGGGAGCATCCAATATACCATTATGATCGAAAACAACAGAATCCCCGGAACTCCATTCTCATTCCACTTGTTAAAAAATCTAGGGAATTTGCATTGTAAGTATTTCCCCATTAAAAATCCTGCTGCAACAACCATCGGCATCTGCATATGCATGTGCACCAGCATAATGGATTCCATCAAGTTGGCCACAGGTGGAAGTGCCAGTGCAATGAGCAGGAACAATCCTAATAGAAACTGACTGTTCATATATCAACCTCCCTCTCCCTATTTCAGGACAGCCTTCAATTCAGTAGCAGCTTCTTCCACCTTTGTGTAATCCATGATATTGATTAACTTACCTTTTTTATCAACCAGATAGAATGCAGAGTTATGGGCGAAGTTTCCATCACCGTCGGGAATGACAATTACTCCAAAATATTCCAGTAGCCAAGTCAGCTCCTTTTGATCGGGAACCCGTGCCATTCTCCAGGTTTCTCCGTCACTATAAAAATAGTCTTTGTACCTATCCAATGTATCCGGATGGTCCCTCTCCGAATCAAAACTTATGCTCAAAAACACAATTTCCTCCCCTAAATCTTTTGCAGGAAGTCTTTCATAAACCTGGGACATATTATATTCCAACTGCGGACATACCGTTGTACAGGCAGTATAAAAAAATGTGATAAAAACGTATTTGTCCTTAAACTCATCGATACTGTATTTCCTGCCTGAACTATCTTCCAATAATACAGCAGGGAATGCCGGCTGATGATCAACAAGCCGGTTCACTCTGGCCGTTTCTGCGGTATACGCTTTAAAGCCGTCTGTTCCAATATAGAATATTCCTATCCCGAACAAGAAGACAAAAAGACAAGCTAATACAGTTGGAGCAGGCTTTTTCATTGGATCACTTCCTTTTGGGTTCGCACTAATTCTGCAACTTCAACTGAGAGTGTACCGGCCGGATGCAAGGCAGAAGGATGCCCGCTCCCAAGAGAGGTGAGCATCCCTTTCCTGTGCTCCAAGCGGCACCACTGCCTTGGATGCCGCTCAATTCCTCAACCTTGTTTAATAGATTACCAGGTCTTAAAAGGAGGCGAGCCTGGAGGCGCATTTATGACCATATCGACTACCGGCAGCACATAAGCCATGGCTACCAGGACCAGCATGATAATGATCCATACACCCCATCGTTCAGTCCAATAGGGCGTTCTGCTGGCATGGCCCTCTTCCTCTGCGATGGGAAACTCCGTCTCACCTTTTGGCGCACGGAACATTAGATGGAAAACCGCATAAACCTGGATGATCACGCCCACCATCAATAGCGTTCCTCCTATAGCCAGCAGGAACAAGTAAGGATCCCAGCTCAGTGCTGTCGCATGATCTCCATACGTTGTATAAGAGGTCCTTCTTGGTGACCCGAGCAAACCAACATAGTGCATTGCTCCAGACATAAACAACATTCCGACAGCCCAGATGATGGTCTGGATGACACCCAGCCTATTGATAGCAGATGTTAAAATCCGGCCTGAAATAAACGGGACGAGCCAGTAGCTAATGCCAAAGAAAGTAAGAATTGCGGTGGTCCCTAGTGTCAAATGGAAGTGCCCGACGATCCACATTGTATTGTGAACGACCTGATCCAACTGGTTCGTGCTTTGCACGATGCCTCCCGCTCCTCCGGGAATGAAAGCAGCCATGGCAACAAACGGGGCAAGGAATCTTACGTCTCCCCATGGCATCTTCTTATACCAGCCTACAAATCCCTTTCCTCCCTGCTTCCTTGCCGTCCGTTCAAATACTCGGAACATGGCATAAGCAGTCATCAAGGAAGGAAATCCGATGGCTAGGCTCATGAATACATGCATGAATTTAATAGACTCTGAAATTCCAGGATCGATTATCTGATGGTGAAATCCGCCGGTGATATTCATCACGACCAGCCCAATGATCACAACCCGGGTCAATGTGTCGCTGAAACGTCGTCCGCCAATAATTTTCGGGACAATTACATACCATGCAGATATGGCGGTTAGATACCAAATATTTACCAGTGTGTGACCAAACGCCCAAAACAAGGTCCGGGCTACCATGACATTGATGGTTTCAACCCAGCCAAATGCCCATGGAATAATCATTAACACTTCAACAGTGACTGGCAGGCTTCCGAAAAACAGGAGGACAAAAACGCCTGTGGCGAAATAGGTCAGAATTGGCAAATGCTTTCCTTTATTCGCCTTTCTCCAGCCGGCAACATTGATGAATGCCCCAAACGCTGCCATCCAGACACCAAGTACAATAAAAACCAATCCAATGTAGAAGTACGGAGAGGCAGCCATAGGCGGATAAAAAGTGTACATAACAGATGCTTTGTTCTGGAGAATAGGAATTACGGCCATGACAAACCCAATGATCTTCATCCAAAATCCAGTCCAGGCCATCTTCCTTGTGAGGGGAACAATTCCTCCTAAAGTATGGGATAATGCCGCATAGAAATAACCAATGGTAAAAAAGGCTGAAAGGACGACAACCAGGAGTAGTCCATGGGCTGTCAGTATTTGATAGTAATTAGCCCATGAAGGTAATTCCAATACTCCGGCGCGGTTCAACCCTTGCAATAATCCCAGGACTCCTCCCAGCAGCAATGCTGCAAAAGCAACAGATATATATGATTTCGTTAAACGTGAATCTTCAATGCTGATTCCCAACACTTTCTTCGTTTTTTCGTTAAATGAGTGGATTTGTACGGCTTCCATGCTGCGTCCCTCCTTTATTTCACCGTTATAGTTGTGCTCATCGCTTGATGACCGGCTCCGCAGTATTCATTGCAAAGAGCAAGATAACTGCCAGGCTCATCAAATGTCTGTTTAATTTTTTGGATTTGGCCGGGCATGACCATGGCATTCACATTGGTATTGGCAATTTGGAATCCATGCACTACGTCTTTTGATGTCAAAACGAAGTGGACAGTTGCTCCTGCTGGAACCTCAATTTCTGAAGGCGTGAAGGTGAATAACTGCAGGGTCATTACCACTTCATACTCATTTTCACCGATCTGCCTTATACCGGGTTTATCGAAAGGTGCTGTCTCGTCTACTTTTTGTGGATCAATTGTTTCCTGATGACTAGGCGGCCCCATCCCGAAGGCATATGCCTGATAACCGGTAATGATCATAAAACCCATAATCAGTCCAAAACTAAGTGTAAGCCAGATTTTCTCATCCAAATGCATTTTCAAACCCCTCCCTATACTCGATCCATGTAGATTCCAAACAAAAGAAAGTAAGTTAAAAGAATGACCAGTCCCACAACTCCAACCGAGATCCATGTGCCAATTTTGGATTCTTGCCGATCAGCGCCCTTTTCTCTCGCCGTTTTCATGAAATCCCCTCCCTTATTAGGTTCTTATCATCATCATAATTGATAATGATTATCATTTTTGTGATTCATATCACAACTTATGTGTCTAAAAAAACACAAAAAAGCTGCTCCATATTTTTAGAGCAGCTCTTTATAAAATATCTTCTATTCGACTACCAGCAGTGCTGTCATTTCCTGATGACCTTCCCCGCAAGGGATGTTACATTTTATTGTGTATTCTCCCGCTTTCAGATTGGCCGTTGCTTTCCCTTCTCCGTCAATATTTATATCAGTACCATCGATTGTTATGCCATGGTAACCATCGGCATTTTTCAAGTTGATTGTTACATTTCCTGCAGGTACTGTGTACTCCTGCTTATCAAACTCCCAGTTCGAAGCCTCCACTGTCACAGTGTTTCCTTCATTGCTGCTGGCATCCTCCGATCCGCAAGCAGCCATCGTCAAGATGCTGATGAGTAGAAGCGGTAATAACCATAATCCTTTTTTCATTTCAATCGGCTCCTTTCATTTTTCTGTCTTTACTATATCAGCATCCATTTAACCAAAAAGTGATTGGTATCACATTATCAAAATTTCTTTTTGACTTTTTTCAACAGACAAAAAAGGAAGTGCCTTTCCCGGCCTCCCTTTTACCCTCCAATATAAGACATCTCAATTTTTTCTCTTTTCTTGCCAGCTTCCGTCCTAATTTCTGAGTAACGGTCATCCCGTCTTACCCAGATGTCTTGTACCTTTTTAAGGATTTGCGTATCAGTGAATCCTTCCCTCAGCATTGTCCTGAGGTCAAAGCCTGAGGATGCGAACAGACAAGTATAAAGTTTTCCGTCTGTGGAAAGCCGCGCCCTTGTACATGAACCGCAAAAAGTTTCTGAAACAGAGGAAATAAAACCAACTTCTGATTTGGAACCTTTATACTTGTATCTTTTGGCCACTTCGCCAAAATAATCCTTGCTGACTGGCTCAAGCGGAAATTTACTATGGATCATTTCATATAGCTCTTTCTTGGTGACGACATCTTTTAAATTCCAGCCGTTCGTAGAGCCAACATCCATGAACTCGATAAAACGTAGCATGATTACCTCTTTCATGAAGAATTCAGCCATTGGCATGACCTGGTCATCATTCAGCCCTTTTTTTACCACCATGTTGACCTTTACTTCCAACCCAATCTCTCTTGCTTCAAAGATTCCTTTCAATACTGGTGACACACCAGTATTCATATTATTGATTGATTTAAAAACATCATCATCCAGCGTATCGAGGCTTACATTCACTCTGCAGATACCTGCATCCTTTAATGCCTGGGCATATTTAGCCAGGAACACACCATTGGTTGTCAGAGTAAGATATTTAATTCCCTTGATTGCCGAAAGTTGTTTGATTAATACAGGCAAATCTCTTCTCAGCAAAGGTTCCCCGCCGGTCAGCCTAATTTTTTCCACTCCTATTTCAGCGAAAATTTCAGCTGTGCGGACAATTTCTTCAAATGATAGTATTTCATCGTTATTCATAAACGGATAATCGGGTCCGAATATTTCCTTAGGCATGCAGTAGCTGCAGCGAAAATTACATCTGTCAGTAACGGAGATTCTCAAATCCCGTAATGGACGGGATAAAGTATCGGTCGTAAGCATTTCCTGACTCTCTCCTTTTTTCTTTCTGATGTTGGTCATCTTACCATCCTAGTTCGCAAACAGGTATGACATACATCACACTCAGATCAAATAACTTTCATAATCCTGTCTGGTGTTAATATTATGGAAAGACGCTTCTTCTCCAATAAAACCTTCTTCTATATATAAGGTGGATATATCGGAAAGCAGGGAGTGCATCTTTAATTGTTTATCCATGAGGAGTTGGCTGACCCTTTCCAAGACAGAACGATGGTAAAGTCCTATCAACGGCTGCTTTTTTCCATTTATGACGGGAATCACGGCCTGATACTTTTCGTTTCTGTAGGTAAGGAGTTTTGTTAGAATGCTGGCACTAATCATCGGTACATCGACGGGGGTAACCAAATACCATTCAGCTTTGCAGACTTTCATCGCTGTATAAAGTCCCGCTAAAGGGCCAGCCCCCTTGAATATCTCCTCATCCATCACTACCTGCAAGTCCAGCTGTTTTTTATAGAATGAATAGAAATCTTCATTTGTCACAAGGATGGTATCTTCTGCCACAATTTTCAATGCTTCAATGGAATATCTATATAAAGGCTTTCCTTTATAATCCGCCAGTGCTTTGTTACTCCCGAACCTTTTTGAATACCCCCCTGCCATGACAACACCGATTGTCCTGTTCATAGTCATAAAATACCCAACTTTCTTCCTGATGGTCTATTGTATATTAAATAATAACATGATAACTTAGATGTTAGTGTGATATATGTTACAGTCACTAACTGATATGTTAATCCCTCTATAAAAAACACTCAATGTTACACGGTCAATGGAACAATACTTTCAATAGGGTGGAGTGATTGGTTATGGCAATAAATTCATTCAGGGTAAGTGACACAGAGTTAATTTCCGAAGAGCTGAAAAATGTACTGATGTCTATCAGTACCACAAGAAAAATCAAGGGTCATACCTTTTTGTTTCAGGAAGGCGAAGATGCCTCCGAATTATATTTAATTAAATCAGGTCTCTTCCAGATCAGCAAACTGACAATGGAAGGCAGAGAACTAAATATGAGGATCTGCAAAGCCAACGATATTATTGGTGAGTTGACCTTATTCACAACAGATGCAAAATATATGCTCAGTGCCCTGTCACTTTCTGACAGTGAAGTACTTGTTATAAAAAAAGAGGTCCTGGAAGCAGAATTAGTAAAGAATGCTGTTTTGACATTTGAATTCATGAAATGGATCAGCACCCACCTAAGAAAAAACCAGTCTAAAATCAGGGATCTCGTGATGCACGGAAAGAAAGGCGCTCTTTATTCTACTTTAATCCGCTTCACCAACAGTTACGGAGTCGACACCGACGAAGGAATCTTGATTGATATCCATCTGACCAATCAGGAGTTTGCCAAATTTTGTGCCGCAACCCGTGAGAGTGTCAATCGTATGCTAAGTGAGCTGAAAAAAAGAGGAGCCATTGGCATGACATCCGATGGAAGAATCATTGTGAAAGACCTACAGTACCTTAGAGATGAAATTGGCTGCGAAGACTGCCCGATCAGCATTTGCAATATAGATTAATGCTTTAATAAATTCAATTGATATTTCCCAAGCTATCTTAAATAAAAGGTAGCTTTTTTATTTTGTTTTTGTTAGCCTGCTGTGATGTTCTTCACAACTCTCAAGAATCTCATTTGCTACGATACCCTTATCAAGAATATCCTATCGTCCTTGAAAGGAGCAATTAGCAATGAAGAGTCCAAAAATCCAACTTTCTCTTCAAACATCAAGTTTAGTAGCAGGCTTCATGATCTGGGTCATCATATCATCTTTAATGCCAAATATTAAGCAGGATATTGAGCTGAGCAGCCAAGAGGCAGCGCTTGTGACGGCCATACCGGTCATACTCGGTTCACTCCTGAGGGTGCCATTAGGTTTTTATACAAACCGATTTGGCGCGAGAATCATCTTTACCTTAAGTTTCTTTCTATTAATGATACCTGTGTTCTATATCAGTATTGCTGATTCGTTAATGGATTTGATCATTGGCGGGCTATTAATCGGTATCGGTGGCGCTACCTTTTCAATCGGGGTTACATCTCTGCCTAAATACTTTGACCCTGGCAAACATGGTCTGGTTAACGGAATCTATGGAGCAGGCAATATCGGAACAGCCATCACCGCTTTTGCCGCACCGGTAATAGCCGGTTCAATTGGCTGGCAGATGACGGTAAGACTTTATCTCGTTTTATTGATTGTGTTCGGTCTCCTCAATCTGATCTTGGGTGATAAACAAGAGAAAAAAGTGAATCTCCCAATCATGAAACAAGTAAAAGAAGTTTATAAAAATACGACTTTATGGAGTTTAAGTCTGTTTTATTTCATTACGTTTGGTGCATTTGTGGCTTTTACCGTATACCTGCCAAACTTCCTAGTGAACCATTTCGGGATGACACCGGTGGATGCCGGACTCCGCACAGCAGGATTTATTGCCCTGGCTACGTTAATGCGCCCGATTGGAGGCTACTTGTCCGATAAATTCAATCCATTCGCGATTTTGATCTTTGTATTCGCCGGATTAACTTTTTCAGGGATATTGCTTTCATTTTCACCTACTTTGCTGCTCTATACCATTGGCGTACTGACCGTTGCCTTCTGCGCAGGTATCGGCAACGGAACCGTCTTTAAACTTGTCCCGATGTACTTTTCTAAACAAGCTGGTATTGTGAATGGGATTGTATCAGCGATCGGGGGCCTTGGAGGCTTCTTCCCTCCTTTGGTACTCACGACTGTTTTCGGAGCCACCGGACATTATGCGATTGGTTTCATGGCCTTATCTGAATTTGCTTTAGCCAGCTTGATTATCGTGCTGTGGATGTTCTTCCAGGAAAAGTTGAGCGTTGAAAGTAAAATTATAAAAAGCACTGCTCAAGGCATGCTCATTACGGATTCAAGTGGCGTGATTCAAAAGATCAACCCTGCTTTTACAAAACTGACAGGATATGAACAGGATGAAGTGATTGGCATGAGACCAAATGTCCTTCAGTCTGGAAAACACACAAAATCATTCTATGCTCAACTTTGGAATCAGGTCCGGGAGAAAGGTTTCTGGCAAGGTGAGATATGGAACAAGCGGAAAAACGGCGAAATCTATCTGGAATGGCTGACCATCAGTGAAGTATGCAACGATGCTGGGGAAGTGAAATACTATGTAGGCCAATTCAGTGATATCACCACTGAGAAAAGGAAAGTCAACTAAAAGCAAAAAGCTGTCCAATCAAGATATAGTGGACAGCTTTTCATCTTTTTATTAAATTTAAGTAATCTATAAACCAAGTTTCAAAATCCTCCTGATGAAAGGATTGGAAGTTCCGCACCCCTTTTTCAGTCTTCAGCTTAGAAATGTTTTCACCCACAACCGCAATGACATTCTCAAGATCGGCTGTCAGATGAAGATCTTCATCTCTTCTGACCAGGACAATCTTAGGGAAGGTTTCCTGCTTGAAGCCTTCTACGATAATCAAATCCAACTCTATCAGCCGATAAAATTCAAGGATTTTTTCAAGCGTCCATTTCTTGTTAAGGATAGACAGATTAAGAGTGCCACCGCCCTCCACACCGGAAATCAGAGCTCCTGCTTTTTGGTGTCTCGCGCTGTCCGTTCCAGGCAGAACATCGGGTGTACCGTGTCCATGATGCTTGCAGGAACCAACCTGATATCCTTTCTCGGATGAGATTTTTATTAATTTTGAAGATAGAGTGGTTTTCCCGCTCTTCTTATATCCGACAACCTGAATGATGTTCACTTATTTCAGCCCCAATTTATTGTTTATCTTTCATGGGTTAGTATAAAGGAAGAATACATTCCTATCAATACAGCCCGCATGATCAAAAATATTTTCAAGAGGTGACTACGATGTCAGAATTAACGCATTTTAATCAGCAAGGCAGGGCCAAGATGGTCGATATCTCAGACAAGAACGATACAACCCGTACAGCAGCAGCCCGATCCAGCATCAAGGTAAATAAAGAAATCTATGAAAAAATTGTTGGCAATCATTTCAGCAAAGGGGATGTACTGGCGGTTGCACAAGTGGCCGGCATTATGGCGTCCAAACAGACTTCCTCCGTCATTCCCATGTGCCACCCGATTCCCATCAGCGGTGTCGATATCCGCTTTGATTGGACAATTGAGAATGATATGCATGAGCTGATCATCAATACAGAGGTAAAAACTAAAGGAAGCACCGGTGTTGAAATGGAAGCATTGACTGCCGCATCCATCACTGCACTTACCGTTTATGACATGTGTAAAGCTGCTGACAAAGGCATGGTAATAGGCGAAACATTCCTTCTTGAAAAAACAGGCGGGAAAAATGGCGACTATAAACGAAAATCATGAATAAAATCCCCTCGGCGTGAATGACCAAGGGGATTTTTTCATGGACTTTTATAAGAAGTTTGAACAGAACTGATAGACATTTATGATCTTTTTTCCATTCCCCTGATGAGCAGCAGCAATAAGAATGAGAGTGAAATGCTTACAAAAACATACTGCCAGGCAAGACGGTTTTCCCCGGACTCCAGCGCAAGATAGATGGCAGTCGAGATAGTTTGTGTTTTTCCGGGAATGTTCCCCGCAAACATCAGGGTTGCCCCAAATTCCCCGAGTGCTCTTGTAAAGCTGAGGACAATACCCATCATCAGTGATTTAACAGCGAGCGGGATCGACACATAGTAAAACACCTTCCGCTCGCCCGCACCATCGACCCTGGCCGCCTCTTCTATATCTTGATTGACACCGGAAAACCCAGTTTTAGCTGCCTGGTACATCAGTGGAAATGCTACCACGACTGACGCTATTACTGCAGCTGTTTTAGTAAAAAGGATTGTTTGTCCGAATAATAACTCAATGAATTCTCCAACCGGACTGTTGATTCCAAAAACAATCAATAATAAAAACCAATAACTGAAGGAGGTAAAACCAACGGCAATAGAAAAATAGTTTCAAGAACATTCGTTGATCTCTTGTTGGAGGCTCTTAATTTATAGGCTGAATATACACCGACAATGAATGTAATCACTGTTGCTGAAGCAGCTACTAGTATCGATAATTGTATGGGAAACCAAAATCCGGACATCTTTTACACCTACTGAAATTCATTTGTTTCTGTCTCAAAACCGTATCTCTCAAATATCTTTAAAGCTCTTTGTCCTTCTAAAAACTCCAGAAAAAGCATGGATTCTTCTTTGTGTTCACCAGCTTCTACCAATCCGCCCCAATACAGGATGGGTGAGTGAGTAGCGGCATCAAACCTGCGGATGACCCTACTGTCCTGAACGGCCATAGCGTCGCTTTCATAGACAATCCCGGCATCAGCTGCCCCGTGGTCAAGAAGAGTCATGACATGACGGACATCTTTCGCATAAACCGTTCTGGGTAAAGCTTCTTTCCAAACGCCCATATTCTCAAGGGCCTGCTTGGCATAGAACCCCGCGGGTACTGTTTCAGGTGTACCGATTGACAATTTAAAATTCCTTTCTATTACATCGTTCAGTCCTGAAACCTGGCTATCCTGCCTGACAACCAGCACAAGACTGTTTGAAAACAATCTGTCTCCTGCTGATACGGCTCCACTGTCTGCTAAAGCCTGATAATCTTTTTCTGAAGCTGATAAAAAGATATCTATCGGAGCCCCTTGATCAATCTGTTTACGGAGAGATCCGCTTGAACCAAAGTTATAAGAGAGTTTGATCTCTGGATATTCAGTTTCAAATTGGTCCTTCACCTCTTTAAGGCTGTCCTTCAAGCTTGCAGCTGCGGAGATGGTAAGTTCGACTTTTTCTGAATCAGTACTTGTGCAGGCTGACAATAAAAGAATACAGGCCAATAGTAAAATAAAAATTGATTTATTCAACAGTCCGCCCTCACCTTTTATCTTTATTTAACTCAGCTGTGATATGGCGCAGTTCAGGCAAAATAAGCTTCTCCATCGCCAATCTGACCGCACCGGTTGACCCCGGTACAGAAAAGATAACTTTCCCTTTACTTATACCTGCAATTGCACGGGATAAAATGGCAGACGAACCGATGTCTTCTGTATAACTTAAATAGCGGAACAATTCACCGAAACCGGGAAGTTCCTTTTGAAGAAGCGGCTGGATTGATTCAATCGTGACATCCCTCATCGCAATCCCTGTACCCCCGTTCAGCAGAACCGCATCTATATCACTATTATGCAGTCCTGATTGTACAGCCGTAGTAATATCTTCTTTCTCATCTTTTACTATCTCATAATCACTTACGATATGCCCTTCCAGCAACAGCCTCTCTTTCATCAAGCTCCCGCTTTTATCAGTCTCCCAGTTCCTGGTATCACTCACCGTTATTATTTTGCAACACACTTGGGTTTCGTTGTTTGGTATATGGTTATGAGCCATTGTCTGCACTCCATTCTTTTTTAGTTCTGCTTAAATTTTATCATCAGTGGCTTCCTTGCCTTGTGAAAAAAATCACTCCCGGCTAATCGCCTTTCGTAAAAAAGGAACGAACAGTAAAAAAGTTAAAAAATCACTTTGTTTGTGATGACTATCACGGCTGTGTCTTATCTAAACTTGTAGAATGGATAGTGAAAGGATTATCCAAAAGGAGGAGTAAAAGTTATGTTGTCATGTCATCGTAATGGTCAATTCATTGAGGGACTGCCTCTTTCCCCCAGCCTTCAAATGTTGAAGAATGAACATGTTGCCTTGAACGACCAAAAACAGACTATCTATGATCAATCACGCAGTTTAATATCATCTATTTCAAAAGGTATATATAAAGTAGAGGCACTCATTGATTTAAGAGATAATGTACAGATTTTCTTCAAGGAACTTCATATTCACTCGGAAAAGGAAGAAGAATACCTTTTCAATATGATGGCAGTCCATATGGATCGGCACTCCGGCCCGCTGGCTGTCATGGAATTTGAGCATGAGGAAGCGAAACGCCTCATCAATCAGTTCCTCGTTAATACTGAACAATCCGAGGATGGCCGGGATACCACTGCGGCGATAGAAAATTGCCGGCTGATTATTGAAGCCTATCATGTGCTGTCTTCCCATTTCATGAAAGAAGAGCAGGTTCTCTTTCCTATGGCAGAGAACGTGCTGACTGATGAACAAAAAGAAGATCTTTGGAGGCATGTAGCGAGTGCGTCTTAAGGTAATGCAGAGAACCTATCGACTACTGTGATAATTCGATGTCTTTTTTCAATTCCGATATGAATCTCCAGCTGGATACCAGAGCAATTCATGGCTTTATCGGCTATTTTGGAATCTCATCAAAGATTCCTTCCGGTCATTTATCGGCGATTCTCAAATTTTATCAGCGAATTTCAAGATTTATCGACCGGCCGACAAAATTTAACAAAACAAAAAGCTCATGAGAGGCAATCTCCTTAAATGAGCTTTTTATTTTCTAATCAACCTCCGCTGACAGGCGGGATCATCGCAACCGTATCACCAGATTTCACTAAGTCTTCCGAAACAGCAAATTTTTCATTCACTGCAGCCATGACATTTTCCATCTTGGATAAGTGGTACTGATCCGTTAAGAGTTTTTTTAAATCCCCCACTGTTAATTCTCCCTTAGCAATTTCAAGCTGCGCCCTACCTGCTTCTTCCTGCAGGTGGGCAAATAATAATACTTTTATCATTTCTCTTCATCTCCCTCTAAGTCAGGTTTCCCTGATGGATACGCCTTCGTTTCACGCTGATCGCCAATCCATGTTTCTCCGTCTTCCCAATGTTCCTTTTTCCAGATCGGAACAATCTCTTTAATTCTCTCAATCGCATACTCGTTTGCTTCATATGCAACTTTTCTGTGTGGGGAAGAAACCGCTATGACGACAGCTATGTCGGAAATATCCAACCGGCCGATCCTGTGAGTTATTGCCATTTGGACACCCGGCCATTTTTCTTCCGCTTCTATTGAAATCTTCTCCAGCATTTTTACAGCCATCGGGATATACGCCTGATATTCAAGGTAAAGAGTCCGCTTCCCTTTTGTCCACTCTCTTACCGTACCTATAAAGGTGGTGATGGCCCCTGCATCTCTTCTTTCAACCTTGGCTATGACTTCGTCTGTCAAAATCGGCTCTGTCACGATTTCAAATCTATTCATTTTTCATTCTCCTTGTATATATAAGTCTACCTTTCTTCCAAAAGAACAATTTCGATTTCCATCCCTTTTTCAAATCCTCTTGTTCCGCCGGGCAGTTCTATGAACGCATTAGCGGATGCAAGCGAGGAGACTACACTTGATTTATCAAGACCTGACGGGATTGCCGTCAACCTGCCGTCTTCAAAAAACACAGACGCCCTTACAAAACGCGTAAACGGATTCGGCTTCTTGAAGTCGGCACCCAGGATTCCTTCGACTTTTTTTAAGTGTGGTTCTTTCACATGCAGATACGTTTGGATTACCGGACGGGTCAATAGTTCAAACCCGACATAGCAGGCTGAAGGGTTTCCGGATAAACCAAAGAGCAGCTTTCCGTCTTTTTCAGCTACAGTCGTAACACTTCCAGGCCTCATTCCGATTTTATTAAAAAGGACATTCGCCCCCATTTTTTCATAAATCTCCGGGAGATAATCATAGTCACCGACAGATACTCCTCCTGTTGTGATAAAGATGTCGACTTCTTCCATCGCTGTCGTTACTTGCCGGAAACATTCTTCAAGATCATCTTGGAATTGTCCGAAATAAATGCCTACTCCGCCAGCTCTTTCAATTTGAGAGAGAATCATATACGTATTGCTGTTCCTGATTTTTCCTGGCTCAAGTGCCTCGTTCACCTCAAGCAGTTCACTGCCAGTCGCAATGACGCCCACCCTTGGTTTCCGAATGACCGTTACGTCCCGGTATCCGAAAGTTGCCAAAAGAGCCGTGACACCCGGATTAATAAACGTTCCTTTCTGGACAAGAATGGCGCCTTTCCTTGTCTCTTCTCCCTTGAATGAAATGTTGTCACCCACTTGGTATTTTCGGTTGATCTCTACATAGCTGACATCATTTTCAATAGATGATTTCGTCAATTCCAGCATGACGACCGCACTGCAGCCTTCGGGGATTTGTGCCCCCGTCATAATCCGTACAGCCTGGCCGCTCTCAACCCTGCCAGAAAAGACACTGCCTGCACCGATTTCTCCAACCACCTCAAGCTTGGCAGGAAGTTCCCGGCTGGCGTTTTCTGTATCTTCAGCCCTGATGGCAAAACCATCATAAGGAGATCGATTGAACGAGGGAACGTCGTGGTCTGCCACTAAATCCCCGCCTAAATACCGTCCGTGTGCTTTTGTTATATCCACTATTTCACTGTCTCCAGCAAAAGCCAGTTCCATTACCTTTTCCACAGCTTCCGTTACTTTTATCGGAGTTCTTTTCGTGAGCATCCGTTCCATTCCTTTCTAGCCTACTAATCTATAATAAATACTTTTTGCCTTTTCTATATCTGCAGTTCCGTGTATCAGCGTTCTTCCATCTGCGAAGAATACAAGACGGTAAGAGTCATATTCATAGGATATCAAATAAGAATTACTGTTAAGTTTCTTCAAGTGAGACAATTGCTTATCAAGTTGATCCAAATCAACCTCTTTACTGCCCGGCCGAATTTGGACAGTGTTTCTGCCGCAAAGTACGGCTGCCTTCGTCATATTTTCATATTTTAAAAAGGTATATTTAGGGCTGCTGCCGCAAGCCGGGCAATTGTCCCTCTTTGATTTTGTTACATCCATCGTGTAGAACTGATTATTCCAGAGGTCAAATGTATGAAGCCCCTTCCTCAAAGCTTTATAATCTTCAACAAGAATTTTTAATGCTTCCGTAGTTTGAAGGGCTGTCACCATCCCCACAGCGGGAGAAATGATTCCTGCGGTATCACAGGTAGCACCGGCGAGCGGGATTCCCTGCATCAGGCAGTTCAGACATGGCGTTTCTTCCGGAATAATCGTGTAAGACATTCCAGTGCTTCCCACACATGATCCGTAGATCCAGGGAATATTAAATTTTTGCGATAAATCATTTATGACCATACGGATGTCAAAGTTGTCGGTAGCATCCATGATAAGATCGACATTTTCAAGTAAAGGCGGCAGCGATCGAGCATTTGCATCTATGACATGAACTTCGATCTTCGTTTCTGAATTGATTCTGTTTAATGCCTTTTTTGCGGCTATTGCCTTTGGAAATTGTAACTTCGCATCTTCTTCATCAAATAACTGCTGCCTTTGCAGGTTGCTCCACTCTACATAATCACGGTCAACAAGAGTCAGTCTGCCTATGCCCGCTCGGACGAGAGACTCCGCATTGGAAGTCCCCAATGCACCACAACCAACGACTAGGACGTGCTTATTCCTGATTTTGTTTTGTCCGCTTTCCCCAATGGGATTAAACAGGATCTGTCTTGAATAACGGTCATCCAATGTAATGTCTCCCTTTCAATCTATAAATATAAAGTACTGACTATATGTTAAGAGTAATAAATGTCACAGCGATAACGCTGTCTATAACCTATACTAATAGTGAAGAGAGAAAAACGCAGTGATGTATTTCACATGGTAAGGAGGAAAATGAATGCTATCTGTAAAAGTAGATATACAAAACAAGGAAGAGCTGCATCTGCCATTATTAAAACAGGGATTTTCAAATAAAACCGGTTCATATATATATAAGGAAAACAATCGGGAACTTCTAAGAGGGGAATATGTTACCGAGAGCAGCAGTTTTCTTTTTGAATTCTCACCAGGGTTAAATTTGGAGGGATATACCACAATCCACCGTTTATTGAATAAAATTATTAATGATGGTGAGCTCAAGTTTGATGATACCAACAGTCTCCTTGGCTATTTAAAAAATGGAGAAGGTGCATATATACTGACCAACTGGTCTCAATGGCACGAATTTCTTCAAGATGCAAAATTGAAGTCACTGGAAGGGAAAAAAGTCAGGGTATTAAACGAAACTGATCAGGAACTGGCTTCAGGCCTTTATGTTGAATGCAAGAAAGATGAGATAACAAATAAAATTATAAAGTGCACTGTCATTACATTATTTGGCGAAAGATCGTATAAAGGTGAGGCTTTAAAAATTGAACCTACTAATGAGTGGTGAACCAAAGATCAGGCATAGGATGCTCCTGATCTTTTTTGGTTTTTATTCTAATGAGAAATGTTAATGAACAAGCTTAGGTATCGCGCAAAGTAAAAACACATGAAGCAAAGGCAGTAACAATACCATAAAAAAGAGAGAACCACCCCAATGGTTCTCTCTTTTCCGTTCTCACTTCGTGTACTCCTGTTTTCTCCATCGTAAATAAATCACAAAACAAATGATGGAAGAAACAAAAGCGATGGAAGAATACGTCCAAACATGTTCATGTTCCTGTCCGAAATAGGCTTCTATCGTCCACTGCAGCATGATGACGTTCAATGCCATAGTAATAAAAATGCCGATCCAGTACTTTTTATTCGCCATGGCGGACTTTCCTTCCGACTGCATAAACATATCCGTCTTTTACTTCGAGCTCGATTAATGGCAGTTCTCTTTGCGGAGGACCGGCAAGCGGATGGCCATTGTCTACACTGAAAAATCCTCTATGGCACGGGCAAAGTAATACGGATTCTTCTTTTTCGTAAAACACAGGACATTGGAGATGAGTACATTTATTATTATAGGCCTTCAATTTCCCTTCCTTCGTGTGGACTATGATAGCCGGCTCAGCCTCAGTAGGGTAGTTAAAATTCATGGAGCTATCTTTTGGTATATCAGAAAGTTTTCCGATCAATTTTCTGTTTTTATCTTCTTCCTTTTCATTTAAAGCCAACACAGAGAATGGCAATGTCGCCAGTCCCAATGTAATGGAAGCTCCAACTGCCGATTTCAAAAACGCTCTGCGATTAAATTTCAGGTCTTCATCTCTGTTCAGGTTATCTACCAGATTGATCATGTCATCCTGTGTGTCTTTGCTGTTTCTCTTTTGTTTGTTATTCATATTAGAGCTCTCCTCTCTCGGTTAATCCGTATAGACGCCAAAGAATTCCGGTACATAATCCCACTTATTGCCCTCTTGAGGTTTTTTCCCCTCAACAAGATTCATCTGGGAACGTTTTCTGCGCAACTGCTGCATTTCCTCAAACTCGATGAAGCGGATCGCATCACTTGGGCAGACGGATGCACACATCGGAGCGATATCATGTTTTGAACGGTCATAACACATATCACATTTGTACATTTTGTTTTCTTCAAAATCGAATTTCGGAATACCGAACGGACAACCGAATGTACAGTTTCGGCAGCCGATACATTTCTCCTCCATCGCAGAAAGTACAACGCCCTCTTCCGTAATTTGGATGGCATTGGCCGGGCAGACCCTGGCACAGGCAGGGTCTTTACATTGCATACATAACATTGGATAGGTTTGGCGGCTTTCCGTAAAGTCTACATATTCAACATAATTTCGTTCTTTCGCATCGTGGTCCCCGCATTCACGGCAGGCAGCTTGACATGCCCGGCAGCCGATACATCGTTCAAATTCCAAATACATTATTTTGTTCATTATTCTGGCTCCTTCCCATGGTTATTCTATTACGCTTTTTCCATTCTCAATGAGCAGACTTTGAATTCCGGCATCCTTGAAATTGGGTCCAGACAGTCACTTGTCAATTGGTTTACAGCCAGTTCTTCTCCCCAATGATATGGAACAAAAACGGTATCTTTTCTGATAGCTTTTGTAATACGTGTTTTGATGGTCATATGTGATCTCGGAGTAGTCAGCTTCACCATGTCCCCATCTGCCAGGCCGTATTTGCTTGCCAGCGCTGGATGCATTTCAGCATACGGCTCAGGACACTGCTGCATAAGGAAATCCACTCTCCGTGTCTGGTTTCCTGTGAGATAGTGGAAGACAACCCTTCCAGTTGTAAGGAACAGTGGAAACTCACTGGTAGGTATTTCTCCCGCGTTTTTCCATCTGATGACAGCCAGGTTGGCTTTTCCGTCCGGTGTTCCAAATGATTCCTGGAACATCGTTGGCGTTCCTGGATGATCTTCTGAAGGGCAGGGCCAGAATACACCATCTTCTTTATCTATGCGTTCCCATGTAATACCGTAGTAGTCCGCTTTGCCTCCCTTGGTTGCAAGACGGAATTCATCGAATATTTCACTCGCCTCTTTATAAGGGAAATACTTTCCTCTTCCCATTCTTTCTGCAATCATCCCTATGATTTTCCAATCAGGCTGGGATTCACCAAGCGGTTCTGTTACCTTGCGGATATGGATGACCCTGCCTTCAAGGTTAGTGGTCGTACCCTCGTCTTCTGCCCATGTCGTTGCAGGCAGGACTACATCGGCAAATTTGGCGGTTTCGGATAGGAAGAAATCACTGACCACCAGAAAATCCAATGCCCTGAATCCTTTCCAGACATGCTCAAGATTAGGGGCGGATACTGCAGGATTACTGCAGATGACGTGCATTCCGCGGATGGTTCCATTTAACATCTCATCAAACATCTCATAGGCTGACACACCCGGCTTTGGCATTTCACTCGGGTCAATTCCCCATACTTTTGAGACATATTTCACTGCTTCTGGATCAGTCAATTTCCGGTAACCTGGCAGCAAATCGGCTTTTTGGCCGTGCTCCCTTCCCCCCTGTCCATTTCCCTGGCCTGTAAAGGTTGCTACACCTGACGCAAATTTTCCAATCTGACCTCTCAAAAGAGCCATTGATGTATATAAAGATACATTATCAACACCCTTTCTTTGCTGCTCAACCCCTCTGGCAAACATCACAACTGAGCGTGGAGACATGCCATAGATGTGAGCAGCTTTGATGATTTTATCAATTGAAATCCCTGTAATTTCTGAAGTATATTCAGGTGTGAATTTTGCAACGTTTGCTTTTAATTCTTCAAAGTTATTGCAGCGCTTCTCCACATACTCGTGATTCACATACCCCTCTTTGATTAAGATATGGAGCATGCCATTCGCTAAGGCCGAATCTGTACCCGGTTTTAAGTCAAGATGGACATCCGCTACCCGGGCTGTTGGTGTTTCCCTTGGGTCCGCTACAATTAGCTTGGCCCCTTTGTCCTTCGCTCTCCACAGCCACTGAATACTTGTCGGATGGCATTCTGCTGTATTGGATCCTGCAATAAAGAAACAATCTGTGTGTTCTAACTCTGGCCAAGGAAGCGTAGATCCTCGGTCGATACCAAGTGTCTTCAAAAATCCACCGGCAGCAGAACTCATACAGAAGCGTCCATTATAATCGATGAATCTTGTTCCAAGCCCGACCCTTGCATATTTTCCGACCAAATAACATTTTTCATTTGTCATGGATACGCCGCCGAATACAGACAGAGCATCCTTGCCGCTTTCCCTTTGGATTCTTTTAAAATTTTCTTCTATTACGTCCAGTGCTTCTTTCCAAGAAGACTCTACAAATTCACCGTTCTTTTTAATCAAGGGCTTCAGGATTCTATCTTTATGATCAACAGTCTGATAAGCAGTTACCCCTTTTGGACACATTTTACCGTTCGTCACAGGCCAGTCATAACGGGGTTCCACTCCGACTACTTTATTGTTTTTTCATTTACCCTTATGTGCATTCCGCACTGCATCCCGCAGTAACAGCAATGGGTGGTGATGAGTTTCTCACCTGGCTTATGAAGGTTCTTAACTCCTTCTTTTGCTAAAAACTGGCTCATCATTTACTTCCTCCCTTTTGGTGTTTTTCCAATTCTTTCTGGACATGTTCAGGAAACTTATAATAATCATTCTGTCTTGTTTTACTAAAGCCTGACAGGTGAATTCCATTATTGGTTAAAATAGGTTTTTCTTTTTCTTGCACTTGTTGTTCCATATTCATTTGCTTCATGACCCTGATCCGTCTTCGGCATGCCGGGCAATAATCTGATAGGTAGCTACCGTCCGCAAGCTGCAAGTCAAAACTCTGCACATGAAGAATTTCCTGGACATCAATGATTTGATCGTTGGAGCTGTAGGCCGTTCCACAGCTTCGACAAAGCTTTGTATCAACCTTCCACTCTTCCTGATAGTTCATTGGGACAGCCGTTGCAAGCGGCCTGATCGGCAGATGGAACAGTTTTCCGAATGGGAAGTATATAAGAAGGACAACGACCGTAATTTGATGAATAAGTGTCAGATAGTGATGCATCCAGCCGTCTAAAAGAGCGTAAGAAACCGTCAACACCAATCCTGTGACCGTAACTGCTAACAGCAATATCAGTGGGAAGAGGTCAAATTCGGCCCTTTGTGTCACCTTCACATCCTGGCTGACAATCCTTCTGGCTAATGCCATGCTCACTCCTATCAAGACCATGGTGGCCGTGATATTCAATCCGTTGTACACCATTTCGGCAAACAGTCCGTGAGCAGCCATCGTAATCGTATCGACACCCATCACGACGATTACGTAGGTCTCCGGATCGACCAGTTCAAAATGCATCCAGCCGAAAGTCAATCCGAATGTGATGGCAAATGACCCTATGCAGCCCCAGGCAATAAGAACATGCTGTACTCCTCTGTAAATTCCTCTTTTAAAAATGAACTTTTGCAATATGATATTTTCAAAGGCAGTCTTGAGTATCGCCCTTACATTTCTTTTTTGCCTTTTCTTCGTTCTTAAATTTTGAAAACTTCTTTTAACCACCTGCTTAGTGGCAGGTCTGAGCAGCCATGAACACATTCTTACAGTTAAACCGATGGCGAAAATTAAGGAAGATATGAGATATCCCATCAGTGCCATATCAAAATGGAGAAACTTTTCAGTCCCGACCCAGACCGTAAACAACAGAAACAAAATAATGAAGAAAGCGAATTTGCTTGTTTTAGAATAAAATGAACGTTCTAATGACTTCACCATTCCAAACCCCCCATGTGACTTTTTTTACATCTAAGGAACTCAATTTTTGTTAGGGTTGAATTAAGTTACTGATGCAGCAATTTCCTTTATTGTAATGAAAGAAGATATATTGCACTGTGAAGTTCATCACAGGAAAGGAAATTCATCAAATAAATTTTATGAGGTGTTTAAATATGTTAGCAAAACATGTTATTGCGGTGACAAGCGGAAAAGGCGGAGTCGGAAAATCAACGGTTTCAACAAACCTGGCCATATCCCTGGCACGAAGAGGCAAGAATGTCGCATTGATTGACCTTGATATTTACGGTTTCAGCATTCCTAAAATAATGAATCTTACAGACCGTCCTAAAACGTTCAATGGAAAAATCATTCCTGTGGAATCACACGGAGTGAAGATCATGTCCATGGGATTTTTAATAAAAAATAATGAACCGGTCGTTTGGAGAGGACCGATGCTCGGAAAGATGGTGGAGCATTTCAGTAAAGATGTCATGTGGGGTGAGCTTGATTATTGCATTCTCGACATGCCTCCGGGAACCGGTGACATCGCCCTGGATATGCATCATCACATTCCGCAAAGCAAGGAAATCATCGTGACCACGCCTCACCAAACTGCTGCCCTTGTTGCAGAGAGGGCAGGTACAATGGCACTCAAGGCAAAACACGACATTCTTGGCGTAGTCGAGAATATGTCCTACTTCCAACCAATGGACAGCCAGACGAAGTATCATTTATTTGGAACAGGCGGCGGAGAGATTCTGGCCGAAACCCTTAGAGCCGACCTGTTGGCTCAACTGCCAATCCAGGAACCGGACACAGATTCTGAGACACAAGCTATCTACGAAGAAGGCTCCCTTCTATTCGAACACTATGAAAACCTGGCTTCTCTTATTGAGAAAAAGACAATTTAATAGTAAAAAAGGAATTACCTGTGTGAGGGTAATTCCTTTTTGTTTATATAGTTTACTGTTATTGTGCTATTCTTGTTTTCACTTGCTTATTCAGCGTTGATTGGAGCGGAGGTGCGTGATCTCCTGCGGGATAAGCTTTCGTGATTCCTTCATCTAATGCAAAGAGTCCTCCAATCTATATGTCGCTGACCGGACGCTTCCGCTTTTAAAATCACCGCTCGCCCCGCGGAGTCACGCACCTGTAGGGGAAATCAACCTTTCTTTTATTTGTTTAACAACCTTGATTCTAAACAGTATTTATAAAAGAATGATCATACTAACCAAGAAAAAAGCTGAATTGATAATCTCACTGATTCCCAACTGCATGATGCTCAACTTCCGTCCATATAACACAAATGCCCTTACAACGCTCGGGATGAACGGGATGACCATCAGGTAAGCCGGACTGAATATTGGCATCATGGCCAACAGTGATAGATGATAACCCCATGAATACAATCGGAAAGTCTTATTCTTCTTCTCTCTTATCATCGTTTTCACAAAAAAGGTGCTTCCCAGAAAGAACAAGAATGAATAAAAGAGCAGCGACCATCCCTCTATATCAATCTCTCCAGATCCCAAGTAAAAACTTGCCAGGCCGCCGATACAAAATTCAATAATTGCTATAACATCGTTCGTAAATGCTCTCTCTTTTTTCTTTTTAGCAAAATATATATTGACCAGAAAGAACGGGATCATGGCAACACCAAAATACAACATCCTCCAGTCAAACAGAAGTACAGTGACCAACATGAACATGCTGATCCCCAAATAAATGGCCGACCATTTTACATACTCACTTTTTTTCTTTCCTTTGACCAGCATCAACATTGGATAGGTAGCCAGGTAGAGAAACAACCAGCCTATCAACAATGGGATATGCGGTAATTCAAAAGAACTTTCCGATATGCCCAATATAAAAGGAACCAATAGCATTGCCCAGGCTCCATGCTGTTTTGGCAATAATGGTTTCAACTTACTCTCCCCCTTTTTCTCTCATTCGATCTCATTATAATGAATATTTTCTTTTAACCATGTGATGTACTTCACTTACATACCGCCTTGTTTTCCTTACCATTGAAGTAAATTAAGGAATGGAGGAGTTTCAATGTTTGATCGGGACTTTAATGAAAATCCCTTCATCGTCATTTGGGAGCTGACGAGGGCCTGTGAACTCCACTGCCTTCACTGCAGGGCGGAAGCACAGCATCACCGTCATCCCCTGGAACTTGATTTTGAAGAAGGAAAGAAGTTGGTTGACTCCATCTATGAGATGGATAATCCTATGCTCGTCTTTACCGGAGGAGATCCACTGATGCGTCCGGATGTATATGATATTGCTTCTTATGCCATCCAAAAAGGACTGCGGGTTTCCATGACACCCAGCGCAACTCCGAATGTAACAAAAGAAGCCATTAAAAAAGCCAAGGAAGTGGGCTTATCCAGATGGGCATTCAGTTTGGATGGTCCGACAGCAGAAATCCATGATCATTTCCGGGGAACCAGCGGCTCATTTGATTTGACGATGAAAGCCATTGACTATATCCATGAGCTGGAGCTCCCCCTTCAGATCAATACGGTCATCTCAAGATATAATGTGGATGTTTTGGATGAAATGGCCGAACTGGTTGAAAAGTTGGACTGTGTCCTTTGGAGTGTATTTTTCCTCGTACCGATCGGGAGAGGAAAAGAAAGGGATATGATTACGCCTGTTCAGCATGAAAAAGTTTTCCGCTGGCTAAATGATTTAAGTAAAAAGGTGCGTTTTGATATTAAAACCACGGCCGCACAGCATTACCGCAGGGTGGTCATAACGGATAAAATGCAGCGTAACAGGGATGAAACCAGGTCCATCCAATATCAAGATGCTCTTCAAGCAGGAAAGACAGGAAGTTTCGATGGTCTCGGGAGGGCTCCTCGAGGGGTTAACGATGGAAATGGCTTTGTATTCATTTCCCATATCGGAGATGTCTATCCGAGCGGGCTACTTCCTGTTAAAGCAGGGAATGTCCGGGTGAAACCACTGCCAGAGATTTACCGGCACTCCCCTATTTTTAAAGAGCTGAGAGATCCCGATTCCTATAAAGGGAAATGCGGACAATGTGAGTTCAAATATGTATGCGGGGGCTCACGTTCAAGGGCATATGCACTCACCGGAGATTATTTGGAAAGTGAACCGGCATGTGTTTATATACCGAAAAGTATGCGGGCTAAGAAACAGGCTGAGCGCTAAAAAAAAGGAGGTTCTTCATGAAGAGGAATGAGATTGAAAACCATTTGAAAGCAGTATCTTTATTTAAAGATCTCTCAGAGGAAGAACTCAAGCCTTTTATTAATATTTCATCTTGCAGAACCTATAATAGGCGTTCAGTTGTCTTTATGCAGGAAGACAAACTCGATCGCGTATTTTTTATCTACTCCGGCAAGGTGAAAATCCACAAAATGGACTTATCGGGCAGGGAACAAATTGTTTCGGTACTGGAAGCCGGGGATATGTTCCCCCATGCCGGTTTCTTCCGAAAAGGATCCTTTCCTGCGAATGCAGAAATAATCGAGAATGCCCAACTGATCGTCATTCCGATTGCCGAATTTGAAAAAGTCCTGCTCAATAACCCGGAACTATGTATAAAGATATTCAAGGTCCTAGGAGAAAAAATTGTAGATCTGCACAACCGGCTGGAAGAACAGATCCTCCACAACACTTTTGAACAGATCATCATGCTGTTAATTCGATTAGCCAGGTCAAACGGATGCTCACATGGTGATAAATGGAAAATCACCACCCAGTTCACCAACAGGGAACTAGCTAACATGATCGGAACCACCAGAGAAACCGTCAGCCGAAACCTTAACTACCTTCGAAAAAAAGGGCTCTTGGAAATTGATGAAAATGGGTGTCTCGTCATCGACTGCAACCTCCTTGAATCTGAAGTATCATAATTTTTCTGGATTATGTGATATGCATCACAAAACATTACATTTTCTTTTGATATCTTAGAGTCAGAAAGAATAATTGGAGGGATTACAATGGAACAAACATTTACAGGAGAAGCTTTAATAAGTGACATCGTAAAAAAATTCCCGAAAGCCAGTGACCTATTTAAATCCTATCGTATTGATTTCTGCTGTGGAGGAAACCGCCCATTGATCGAAGCACTAGAAGAAAGAAAGCTTTCTTTAAATGAGGTACTATCAGAACTGAATAACCTATATAAAAAGTCCAAAGATTTAAATGAAAAATCAATTGATTGGGAGAAAAGCTCCTCTTCAAAATTGATTGATTATATCATCGATAAGCATCACAGCTACTTAAACGAAGAACTGCCTTTATTAAGCCCTTACGTTACCAAGGTGTACCGTGTCCATGGTGAGCGCCACTCTCACTTAGGCAGGGTCCATAAGCTGTTTTATGATATTAAATCGGAATTGATCCAGCATACGGTCAAAGAAGAAACGGAAGATTTTCCATTAATTTTGGCTTATGAGGAAAATCCTACAGCTGAAAACAAGGAAAAACTGCAGCATATCATTAGTGAACTCGAAACCGAACATAGTTCTGCAGGCAATAAATTGAAAGAACTTCGTGAAGTCACGAATGATTTTACACCGCCTGAAGAAGCATGCGGCACTTACAGACTGGTATACCAACGGTTGGAAGCTTTGGAGAGCGATCTATTCGAACATATTCACCTGGAGAACAATATCCTGTTTCCACGTGCCATTTCTTGAAAGTCAATTCCAAACCAACAGTTGAAGGTGGAGCGTTGTCGAAAGAGTTAAGGCAACTGACTATTTGATACGCATGCTGCTCGACTCTTTCTTTCATTTTGTAAAACATACTGATCTCTCGTCTACTACGGAAATTACAAATATCTGGAGGAAGAATAGTGGTGAAATCCCAATATATGCTTTACTTGAAAAGTCTGCCAATATTTCAAGGCCTCGATAATCAAGTATTGAAAAAGATAGTGGCTGCATCAACGCTGATTGAAGTCCAAACACCAGAACAAATGAAAGAGATTCTAACTGAAGAAGAACTGTTTATCGTACTCACTGGTGAATTGGCACTTTACTATGAAAATCCCAAACACCCCACCATTAAAATACAGTCAGTAAATATAGGGGAGTCATTAAGTACCCTAGAATCTGCTACAGAGACGCTGGTAATCAAACCGGGAAAAGGTACCGTATTAATGAAAGTACCTTTATTATTCATCGAACACTTACTGATGCAAAATATAAAGTTTAAACAGAATGTAATCAAGGGGATGAATGAAAAATTACTTTCCTCTTTCGATAAGCTGATCACCCTTATTGGCAGGGACTCACACAATGTATAACTTTAAAAAAGAGTAGTGGCCAGTAAAAAAAATTGACCTCTGCTCTTTTTAATTTCGCAATTCTATAATAAAAACGGCCGGTTACTTTAAAAATTGACCGGCCGTTTATTAGGGTAAGGATCATAGCGGGCTCGAACCGCTGACCTCTTGGCTGCCAGATTTATCTTATCTGATGAACAGAGAAAAATAAGTTAATAACGTATCAAGAAGTACAGGTATATCAAGGTAGTAATTAATTTGGCTATTAAATACGTTAATGTAATTAAACGAAATAAAAGAAGTTCGTGCACAATGTGGTGCACAAACTACCGCAGAGACCTACCATCACTAAACCGCTTTATAACGGTTTAGTGTTACAAACTTTATTTCATTAAAGCCCCCGTTAACGGAAGATACATTCAGGAATAAGATTTTATATAATCCCTAACTCTCTTTGTCTTTTATGTTTAAAATCTAAATAATCCTGCCCGAAATTAGGGTTCTTATTTTCAAACTTACTCATTCCCTCGCCCCATCTCTTTACTTCATAAGTAAAGACTCCATTTATTACTGTGGGGTCGTTTTCAACAAAGTTCATTACTTCATCTTCGTTCTCTACATCAACTACAATAGCCCCGCCTGTTAAATCCTCAAAAGGTCCAGCCAGCACAACTGCACCTTTATTATAATGTTTTTGAACGTATACAGCGTGTTCTGGCATAAAAGGTTGGTTATGGAAATGTACATCGTCTCTCCAATTTACTGATGGTGTAAGTAATACTAAAAACCTCATTCAACTCATCCCCTTCTTATAACTATGTGAAATAAATCACATAATTAGCTTAATCGAAAAACTGTATATATTCAACAAATATTCCTTTTATTTCTTATTAAGTTAAACTGCCCTTTAACTTAATACCAATTATTTCAAAATCCAGCTACTTACTCAAGGAAAACTTTCAATGAAAAAGAAGCCTACCCTGTTCTGGATAAGCCCCCGTTTATTGAATTAGGACTCTCAAATTACCTCATATAAATACGCAATAAATAAAAGACATAATATAACCGTCACAAATTTATTACGTTCTTTTAAACTAATAATTGTAAAACCAGCTATTGCAACCATAGTTAATGAATAGAATATGTAATCAAACCATTTTTCTTCTATGAAAAAGGTATCAATAGTATCAAATATCCAGAATAGAATTAGGGCATAAAGGTAAACCATATTTGATTGAACTTTTTTCTTTTGAACCATATTAAAATTTCAACTCCAATTTCTAAAAATCTTGGGCAATGAAGACGACTTTCTACTGTCCCCGTTCAAGAAAAGGACGTGTTCTTCAATATACGCCCCCTATAATTGAACAACCCTCGTATTATAAGGTTAACCAGAATGTTAGATTTTTCTGGTTGACCATTTTTTATATGGTCTTATTATAACAGTAGCCAGGGTAGAACGTCCGCCCCCGTGGGACTTTAGATCCCGTCAGTTAAACCGTTCACCCCCTACTGGTAGAAACATGTTTGAGGCTGGTTGGGACAAAGATCTCGTATAACAAGCGAAGCTATGATACTACTAGGAGGATTAGGGGTTACTGGCAAGATGAATATGAGGAGGAGATTGAGAATGAATCCAGTCGTTGGTCTGGATGTATCGAAAGGAGAAAGTGAGGTACAGGCCTTTTTAGATAAAGGAAAACCTTACGGTAAAAGTTTTAGCATCAAGCATGATCTTGAAGGGCTAGAGTCATTACTTGAGTTTTTGGAAAGCGTAAAAGATAAAACCGGCATTCAATCTTCGGTTGTACTAGAAGCAACTGGCCATTACCACGCACCTGTGGTTCAGTTTCTAGAGCAGCATAACTATTTATTAATCATCGTAAATCCGTTGATTTCTCACAGAGCTAAAAGCTCTAGTTTACGAAAAGTTAAAACGGATGCCATCGATGCCTATCGTCTCTGTGAGCTTTATTACAAAGAGGATTTAGAACCCTACGAAAGACGCGGTATTCAGCTTTTGAACCTGCGAAATCTCACAAGACAGCATGAAAATATTACTGGGATATACGTTCAAACTAAGCTTCAATTCCAAGCAGTGTTAGATCAAATCTTCCCTGAGTATAGAGGTGTATTTGGAGATTTATATTCCGTTGTGTCCTTGCTTCTTTTAAAGGAATTTCCCGCATCAGAAGATATTCTGGCTGCGAGTGAAGATGTGTTGGCCGATAAAATCAAGGAATTCTGTAAGAGTCGCTCTAAAAGATGGGCAGAAGAAAAAGCTCGGGATCTTAAGCAAGCTGCAGCACGGAATCCATTTAAAAAGACGCTTTATCAGAGTCATTTACTGAGTCTAAGTATGTATATTGATATGCTTCTTCAATACAAAGAGCATCTATCCAGAATGGAGTCAGAGATAGACACTCTCGCAAAAGAAGTTGAAGAATATAAGATTATCCAATCTATCCCTGGTATCGGAGAAAAGATCGCCGCCACGATCATTTCTGAAATAGGAGAGATAGACCGGTTTAATCACCCGAAAAAACTTGTAGCATTCGCTGGGGTTGATCCAGAAGTGTTTGAATCAGGTAAGTTTAAAGCTACTCTCGTTCGAATTACTAAACGTGGTTCAAGCAGGCTTAGGCATGCCTTATATATGGCTGTTCGCTCTGGTATTCGTGATTGTCGTAAACAGAAAACCACAGATGAAATCATCCCTAGAAACAAGAGATTAAGAGCCTTTTACGATAAGAAGCGTGAGGAAGGTAAACTATATAAAGTAGCCGTCATTGCTTGTGTTAATAAGCTTTTACATTGGATCTATGCCATATTAAAAAACAGAACCACTTTCCAAGATATAGCCTAATTAAGATTTCCAGCTAAATAAGACAAAACCTTCCAAACATAAGTCAGTGGAAGGTTATTTGGCATGCGTATTTTCAGTATAACATGAGTTATTTTAAGTTTTTATTGAAAAATGTTGACAAACTATTAGCTGGTTTAATTGAACAACCCTTCTCACTTCTTGAAAACCGCCCTAGAAACAAAGTACCCTAATGCTACCCCACCTAAATTTAGTATTATGTCATCTACATCTAATACCCCTAACTTGGTTACAAACTGCAAAAACTCGATACAGATACTTAGGAAGAACGAAAAACAAATTACCCTCTTAATTTCAGAATTAGGGAGACTCTTGGTAGTAAAAATCCTAATGGCAAAAATATAAGAATAGGCCCGAATGTATTATAAAGCCAGGTATCAAGATTATAGTGTTCAAAATTGGAGACAAAACCACTTAAAGTCTTAAATGGAACAAGATTACTTTCTACTCCGATTAGGGGGGTTCTCAAATTATTTATATCAATCCCCAAAAAGCTCACTATCATCAATAATAAGAAATAAGACAGGAATAAAATATTTAAAGAATTTTGTTTGCTTGTTAACATTTTTATCACCTCTTATTAAAGAGGTATATGATAATCATTGGACTAACATTCTCTTACATTTGCTATAAACGGGGGCATTTGCTTTATCCAGCAAACGCCCCCTATAACGGAAGATACCTTTCTAAGTGTTAATATATTTATCGTGGTAGTAATTTTCATTAGCACCCCAAGAGAAAATACCAAATAAAGTTCCACCAAGCATAAAGCTCACTAGATTAATAATGAGTGTTACCATCCAATCTCCACTAAAGTATTCCGAAAAGTTTACCTTATGCTCATAAGCTTGTCCTAGAAGAAAAAATAGAACTCCAGTTGATATTCCCCAACCTAAAATTCCATAGAAAAGAATATAATGTTTTTTCCCTTTTTCTCTAACTTTTTTCCACTTTGACATCCTACTTCTCTTGCTCATTTTAAGACACCTCTTTTTTTAAAACCAAATTATTTTTTCATATTCAATTATTCTGCCCAATAATTGAACAATGCAGGGGCGACTGCTTGTTCGGCAAACGAAACCGTTAGTTATATTTCACTGCACTTTTATAATAATAAATAAAACTTAGAGCTATGGTTAAAAGAGCCGTTCCGCCGATGATGTATACTGCATCAAAGTAATGAGATTTTCCAGTTAAAACCCAAACTTGATAAGGAATAAATATAATTGCAGAAATTACTAAAACTCCCCATAATAATGATTTTGCATTTTGCTGAACATCTATTAAAGCAGAATGCCTTTTGGAATATTTAATCATAGAGACTTTTCTCAAGGCGAACAACAAAACGAAAATCACTAAAATGAATAAAAGATAGTTCATAGAATACACCTCCTTGCAGTAACAAATTAAAACTTTATTGCCGACCTTCTTATTCATGACAGATAGGTAAGGGTTTGAAGTTATCGCTCCCTTTTCCCCCTGCTAGCACCGTACGTGCGGCTTTCACCGCATACGGCGCCCCAACTAATCCAATTCATTCATTTCTATGTAATTAATAGAAGCACTTTGATTCCAATTTATGATTGAGTCGTTTCCGCAATGTTTTCGGAGTTCATTTACCTTTTGGATTTGTTTTTTATTTAACTCTAGAGTTTTCATTAAATCTTTCATCTTTTCAATATCCTTTAAATGAACCAGGCGGTGGACGATTTCATGCAGCACAATCAAATTTGAGTACGTGTCATCTCTGGAGAGATGATACGGGACTTTATGATGACAGTGCCAATCATGTTTGCCTAGTTCACTACCTGTAACGGCACATTTTCCATATTGGGCAATGAACTTACTTATGCGGTTATCGTTGTACTCAATTGTACGATTAGGAATGAAGTTTTTCATGATGTAACTAAGTACGCTTTTGTCAATCGCTTTTAAGTTATGGTGTATTTTATCTCTTCCTTCTGCTGTATAATTGCAGATTTCTTGAGAGAAACATAGATTTGTTTTATGCCGTTGGGCATAAATGGGGACAAAAACCATTTGTTGAATCTTATAATATTTTGGTTTATACCCTTTATAGCGTTGTTGTAGTGTACTTGTCATATCAGAGAATTTTGCTTCTTTTCTTAGATTCTTTAATCGATTGTATAAAGTCTTGTTTAACAGAGAGGTTAACTCACTTAGATTATTTGTGATGTTGGTTGCAGGAGCGTAGTAGTTTTGGATTCCCATGACAACCTTATTAAAGTGCCAGACGGTTTCGGCACAAGGGTTCTTTTGAACAGTCTTAATTGCATCTTTAATTTTAGAGAATGATTGCGATTTCGCTTTCCTCGTCATATTGGACTTCGCAACGTACCCAAACCTTGCTTTCTTTTTCCGTTGAACTTTCATAGAAAACCCCAGGAATTCTGACGAATTCTTTTTTAAGTTCACCACTTTTGACTTTTCATCGCTCGTCTCAAGGTGTAATCTTTTTTTAAGAAAGTCTTTGATAGCGTAATTCATTTTAATGGCTTGTGTCCGAGTACGGCAGACGACTTTAAAGTCGTCTGCATACCTTACAATGTAGCATTCTTTTAGGTTAGACCGTTTTTTCAGTGCTTGATATTTACTGCCAATGAACTTATATTTAAAATCACTTTCAAATGTTTCCCATTGATTACTTACCCACCAATCTAGTTCATTAAGGACAATGTTTGATAAAAGTGGAGATAAAATGCCGCCTTGAGGAACGCCTCGTGATGGCACACCTTCACCCTCGATTTCAGCTTTTAAAAGTCTTGAAATGATGGCTAATAACTTCTTATCTTTTATTCCCAATGACCAAACTTGTTTAAGCAATTTTCCATGATGAACATTGTCAAAGAAACCTTTTATATCAACATCAATACAGTGGAAGAGTCCTGTTTGGTTGATTAGAAATTCGAATCTAGCTTTCGCATCATGCGTGCTTCGATTCTGTCTAAATCCATAGCTGTGATTGTGTAAATTT
>NZ_NIJF01000098.1 GCF_003316765.1 Bacillus sp. P14.5
ACCGGCAAATGTCCCTTAAAGAAAAGCGCTCTTTCCTTTTATTCTCTTTGGGTTTTTAACCCAGAGAGGCTGAGGGTGAAGCTCGATGCGGATAACACAGTTAAGAGGCGGGTTTTACAATTTCAGAATCAAATGTGACACACCGCCTATTTTGACGAAAAAGGGCTATTATCCGTAACTTAAACTCCTTGGCTACAATATGTTATTAGTGTAGCGATAAACAATTAAAAGGAGGATTTTCTAATATGGGTTGTGGAAAAAGAGATGATGTAGGTGGAATCCGTACAGATAACTGTGTGTGTGAAGTAGTACGTGCAATTAAAGACATCCAGGATGCTGCGGTAGCTGATGATTGTCTGGATTGTACTACCAGCTGTTTCCTTGAGCCGCTTGGCGATTTGAACAGCCCTGCTATGAGACGTCGTGCAGATACTCGTGTGTTCACACTGACAAATAAAAACGGTGAACTATTTAAAGCATTGTTCAAACAAAAAGATGGCCAATGTGATGCAAACTGTGTAACGATTTATTTCCGTGTGGAAGAAATTTTCGATAACTGCTGTGCAACGTTGAGAGCTTTAAGACCTAACAAAGATATTATCAACGACTATGGCAAATTGGATTATGGCGCAATCTGCCATGTGGACGAATGGTTCAGAACAAACAACTGTATCACTGTTGACCTGAACTGCTTCTGTGCGATTCAATGTATCGCGGATGTTGACCTGATTTATTGTGAATAATTCTTAGAAGCCTGCCGGAGAAAACATCCGGCTGGTCTTTTTCCTTTTAGACTACATTCATCATAAACCAATGATCTTGATGGCTCGTAGTGATTTCCGCTTTTACGTCTATTTCATCTCCCTGGAACGTTTTTAGGACAAGCGTATCTCCTTCAGCACTGAGCAAGATTCCCTTATACCTTTCTTCTTCGGTAATAAATTCACAAGGGAACGGTGCTTTTCCGTTAATATAACGGGAAAGATACGTGATTTTCTCATCAAGTTCCATCTCCCTGAATGGTTTCAGAGGTTTGAAAGCTGAGTCGGAG
>NZ_NIJF01000023.1 GCF_003316765.1 Bacillus sp. P14.5
TTGATTGAATATGGTGAGAATGCTTAAATAGACCTAAAGAAAAGGTTAAGCTGACAAACTTCTGGATGTACGGGTCTATACCTGCGATACATAGAAATGTGTATATCACCAAATTGTGAGGTTAGATATGGGTGAGTAAGATTAATTAATATTAAAATCCATGATACGTTACAGGCGTATGAATGCTAACAGGCTTACAGGAAGCACCTAAGTTCAATCTATAATAGATATAATTCAACGTTGTAAGCTGATAACGTGGAGGGCTTACTCCTAATGAAACGGTGATAAGGAAAGCAATAATGATAATAGTTGTTGTATAACTTCTCTTTATATCAGTGAAAGTGGTGGCACAGTACCAATGAACGGTCTAATCAACCTGGAGGGATAGCCACTAGACTAATGAAGAATCATTCAACCATGTAAGACAGTTCTTTATCGAATAATAAGGTTCTTGTAAGACTAAAAGAGGTTCAACTCCTAAGGGAGTCACCGACTTGTTGAAACGGAAGAAACTGAGACACAATGAGTATTATGATATGCAAAGATACTTTGATAACTTGTATGCTCAAAGTGTTAATGGTCAAAATTTCTATGACTTAATGGATCTAATATGTTCCAATGAAAATATACGTCTTGCTTATCGAAACATTAAAGGAAATACAGGGAGTAAAACAAAGGGCACAGATAAATTAACAATTAATAATGTAAAGAACCTGACGGTTGAAGAAGTGATTGGAAAAGTTCAAGGTATGTTTGAAATGTATAAGCCACAAAAAGTAAGGCGTGTGTTTATACCGAAGGTAAATGGCAAAGTAAGACCATTAGGAATTCCGACGATTTGGGATAGAATCCTTCAACAATGCATCCTACAAGTTCTTGAACCGATTTGCGAAGCAAAATTTCACAATCACAGCTATGGATTTAGACAGAATCGAAGCACGCATGATGCGAAAGCTAGATTCGAATTTCTAATCAACCAAACAGGACTCTTCCACTGTATTGATGTTGATATAAAAGGTTTCTTTGACAATGTTCATCATGGAAAATTGCTTAAACAAGTTTGGTCATTGGGAATAAAAGATAAGAAGTTATTAGCCATCATTTCAAGACTTTTAAAAGCTGAAATCGAGGGTGAAGGTGTGCCATCACGAGGCGTTCCTCAAGGCGGCATTTTATCTCCACTTTTATCAAACATTGTCCTTAATGAACTAGATTGGTGGGTAAGTAATCAATGGGAAACATTTGAAAGTGATTTTAAATATAAGTTCATTGGCAGTAAATATCAAGCACTGAAAAAACGGTCTAACCTAAAAGAATGCTACATTGTAAGGTATGCAGACG
>NZ_NIJF01000020.1 GCF_003316765.1 Bacillus sp. P14.5
AACACATTTCATGACAGTATTGTTATCACTATTCGGTTTGATGTTTGTGGGATCGTTCATCCTCGACTATCAACGCGGCAAGACGTTCCGACAATCGCTCTTCGGGGGAGTCGACACGATGAAACGGAACTTGTTTATCTTTCTACGCACGTCCCTCTCGATGATGATTTTTTATCGGACCGCTCCTACTCATCTCCATGTTCGCCTTTTCAGAACTCGTGTCGTTTGAGACGGTCGCCGCGTTCATGATTTCCCGTGCTCAGCATCGGTTTCGCCGAGCGGATCATCGGAATGATTGTTGCGCCGCTCGTCCGCACATTTTGGCACCAACGCGGAAAACTGATGCCGCTCTATCTCGATGCCGGCCTCTACATCTTCCTGCTGTCAATTCTCATTCTCGAGTTCTTGCTGAACATTCCAGGGGTTGAACTCGGTACTTCAGCCATCGCGGTATTTTATGCGTTCGCGCTCTTCTATATCCGTTATTTGTTCAGCTTGATTCGCTTCACACTCCGAAAAGGCGTGCCGTCGAGCTGACGCCCTTTCCGCAAACCGAACCGTTTGCGGTTTTTTGTGCAATTTACTAATTGACAATGAGAATCGTTATCACTTATACTCTAGTTGTAGCTCCCAAAGCTTGACGTAAACGTTCCCCAAACCATTACGTCACGTGGATTCCCCTCCACGACACTCTTTTTGAAAGCAATGCGACAACCCCCATTTGTTGCACCCAAATTTGCCATCCAAAAAACGAGCGGCTCTCCGACGGAGCCGCTCGTTTTTTTCATGCGAAGATATCCTGTTCGATTTGTTTCAATCCATAGAACACGCCCCCGGCCTGCATCAGTTCATCATAGGACCCGGTCTCGACGATGCGTCCTGCTTCCATGACGATGATGTGGTCGAAGCGTTCGAGCCCGGTCAGACGATGGCTGACCATGACGAGCGTCGCTTCGTCGGCTTGACGGAAAATCTCAGCGAACACGTCCGCCTCGGTCCGCGCATCAAGCGCCGACGTCGCCTCGTCAAGAATCCAGAGCACTCCGTTCTTCAACAGGGCACGGGCGATGGCGAGACGTTGTCCGTTCCCCTCCCGATAAGTTCGCCCCTTTCTCAAGGACGGGCTCATCGAGTGCGAAACCGAGACGGACACTAGCGAGCGCCGCCTCCATCTCGGTGTCCGAGAAGTCCCCAGCGAGCGCTAGATTCTCTCGAACCGTCCCAAAGAAGAAATGGTTCTCTTGAAGAACGACACTGGCTTGTTGCCAGACGGACGCTTGCGTCACGTCGTCGAGGCGATGGCCGCCTAGCCGCACCTCACCTGATTCCGGTCTGACGAA